>DASWVB010000011.1:0-24535 GCA_036401375.1 Acidisarcina sp. | reverse complement strand
CGACGTCGCCGAATGGTAACTTGACTGCCTCTTCTGCTCATAACCCCTTCATCCTGACCCGATAGACTAGGGTCAGGATGAAACCACGCCGTATCGTTCAACAGTATGAGCTGATCCGGAAGCTCGGCGCCGGCGGCAGCGGAGTCGTCTTCCTCTCGAACGACACCCTGCTCATGCGCCCGGTCGTGCTCAAGATACTGAAGCGCGGAACGCTCACCCTCGAGCAGATGCGCACCACCGTGCTCCGCGAGGCGCGCCTCGCCTCCGCCATCGAACACCCCAACGTCTGCGCGATCTACGAGGTAGGCGAAGAGGGCGACGAAGCCTTCATCGTCATGCAGTATGTGCCCGGACAGTCGCTCGACAAGGTCATTGGAGCGGGACCGGCCAGCCTCCAGCTCGTGCTCTCGGTCGGCATTCAGATCGCCGACGGTCTCAGCGCCGCTCATCAGCTCAGCATCTTTCATCGCGACCTCAAGCCGGCCAACGTCATGCTCACCGACGGCGGGCTCGTCAAGATCCTCGACTTCGGTTTGGCGCGCCGCCTCAATGCGGAGGAGGCGGCGTTCGACCCTACCGGCGCTTCCCCTCGTGACGAGGGCCCCGCCCGTCAGACCTACACCGCACGCGGCGGCACCATCGCCTACATGGCGCCGGAGCAGTTCGTCACCGGACAGAGCAGCGTGCAGAGCGATGTATGGGCGCTCGGCGTCATCCTCTATGAGCTCGTCAGCGGACGTCATCCCTTCGCACGCCCCGATGCCGACGAATTTCAGATCATCCGCGCCATCCAGTTCATCGACCCCATGCCGCTGGCTGAGATTCCTCCCGAACTGACCAGCGTGATCTTCTGCTGCCTGCAGAAAAATCCGGCAGAGCGCTATGCCTCCGCAGCCGATGTGCGCGAGGCCCTCAAGACCATCATGAAGGTGCTGCGCATCGAGACCGGCATCATCCCCGGCGACGCCGCCGCCAACCTGCCGGTCTCCACCGCCGAGACGGAGAAGCGCACCACCGGCCTGCTCTCCATGCTGGCCGAGCGCTTCCGCGAGTCAGCCGAGACGCAGTCAAAACAGAACACGATCCTCGTGCTGCCCTTCCAGAACTTCGGCGCTGCCGACGTTGCCCCGCTCTACGGATTCGCACTGGCCGACGCCATCGCCGCGCGGCTGGCCCGCATGTCTTCACTCGTCGTGCGGCCGTCCAGCGCCCTCATGAGTATCCCCGTCGCGCAGATGGACCCGCTCGCCGTCGGGCAGAAGCTGCTCGTGCAATGGGTCCTCACCGGCAATTTCCTGCGCTCGGAAAAGGGCTTTGACCTCAACTGGCAGCTGCTCGATGTACCCGGTCAGAGCGTGAAGGCGGGTGGCGCGATCAGCGTGCCGTCCTTCGACCTGATCGCGGTGCAGACCGAGATTTGTAACGAAGTCTTCGCATCCCTCCAGGGTGTGGGGCAGCTGCAGCCGGCGGCCGATCGCTCCCCGGTGCGCAGCGCCCCTCTGCCCGAAGATCTCTCCGAGGATTACCTGCAGGCACGCGCGATGCTCTCGTCCTTCCAGCAGAGGACCGGCTCGCACACCGACCTCGACAAGGCCCGCGAGCTCTTCGAAAGCGTGGTCGCGAGAGATGCAACTTTTTCCGCGGCATGGAGCGGGCTCGGCATCACCCACCTGCAGTATGTGCGTCACGGCTTCGGCGGCCACATGCACGTGATGGCCGCACGGCGCGCCTTTGACACTGCACTCGACCTCGATCCCGGCTCAGAGGAGGCTAACCTCTACCGCGTCTACATGCTGCTCTCGCGCGGTGAAAAAGAGAGCGCTCGGCACGGCATCGAGCACCTGCTGCTCACCGCTGCGAACGACTGGAACGTCCACCAGATTGCCGGCATCACGCTGCGCGTCGACGGCCTCTACGAGGAGGCGCTCGACCAGTTCAACCAGGCCCTGAAGCTCAACCCCTCCAATGCTCCCGTGATCTACAACCACCGCGCCCGCGTCTACCAGTATCAGAATCAGCTTGAGCTCGCCGACGAAGAGCTGCAGAAGGGGCTGGCGCTCGAGCCCAAGCATCCGCTGCTGCGCACCTCCGTCGCCTACCAGCGCATGCGCCAGGGTGACATGCGCCACGCCATCTCGATCCTCGAGGGTGTCATCCGCGACGACGAGACGATGCGCATCGCCTTTCCAACGCTCGCGATGTGCTATGTGCAGGTGGGGGATCGCGAGCGGGCAGCCTCGCTCATCGAAGAGGGTTCGCTCGCCGCCGCAGAGGTCGACAGCGAGATGGCATACCGGCTTGCAACCTACTTCGCCGTTGAGGGCGACGAGAGCGAGGCGCTGCACTGGCTGCGTCGCGCCATCTATCTCGGCAACGAAAACTATCCCTGGTTCTCAAAAAACCCGGCGTGGAACCGCCTGCGCGAACACACCGACTTCGAGCGCATCCTCGAAGATCTCAAGAAGAGCTTTCGCCGCAACCAGAAGAACTGGCGCCGCCTGCTGGAGCGTGTCCCTAAGCCTGCTCTGGCCTGATGATAAATGGTGGCAAATGCCACTATCAGTTGTGGCATAATGTATTTAGAGGTAGGTAAATGGCTACTTCAATGAACCCGCGGCTCACCCCTAGAAAGAGGGCCAAAGCCGCTAAAACCTCCGCTCTCGCCAGCCCGCGCACCAACCCCGCTTCGCACTCGGACGGCGGTGTCCACCTCTCGCAGGTCATTCCCGGCAGACATCTGTCAGGCATTGAGGCTGCGGGCATTGTGGAGCGCGGACTTCCCGCTTCATCTGTCGAGTCTTTGCGGAATTGGGGGCTGACCTTCACCGAGGTCCACGAGCTTGTGCTGCCGGCAAGGACCCTGAAACACCGGATACAAAAGAAACAGCCGCTGACGATGGAAGAGACTGACCGGGCCATTCGGATCGCGAAGGTTTTGGCGCTAGCTGACCATGTCTTTGGCGATCATGACAGGGCGCTTAAGTGGCTCCGTCACACGAGCCGGCGATTGCAGGACCGTCGGCCGCTGCAACTCCTGCGCAGCGGAGTCGGCGGCGAGCTGGTGACCGAAATGCTCTATCAACTTGATGAAGGTATGGTGGTTTGATCCTTTACCGCATCAGCAACCATCCAGATCTGACCGGGAAGGGCGCGGAACTCGCACCTGCGCGATGGCACACCCGTGCAATCGGGAAGCGGATGGTCTATCTCGCCGATCACCCGGCCCTGAGTGTGCTGGAAATGATGGCGCAGGCTGATCCGGGAGTCGACTTTCCAATCAGCTTTAACCTGCTGTCTGTGAATGTTCCCGACAGCCTTGTGGAGACGCTGGCCTCCGGTGAGCTTCGGGCGGGATGGCCGGAGAATGTCGGACTGACTCGGAGTTTAGGCGATGAGTGGCTCAGGAGTCGGCGAAGCCTTGCGCTGCTGGTTCCTACTGTACTGGTGCCTTTTGCTTACAACTGTCTGTTGAACCCGCATGCCGCGGGAGCCGAAGATCTCGCTTTGAATCAGCTTGGTCGCTTTCCGCTCGATGAGCGCATTCGCGCCGCACAGAGGGCTTAGTACCGGTTCGGCAGGTGTCGTATGGGCGTTGTAAGGGGGAGGCTCGTTCCTCCGAGTTAGTCTGACAGCTACTGCGCTACAGCAGGTGACAAGGATGATGAGGGTAGCGAGGTGAAGGTACAGTCTAACTCGCCACTCGCGTGGTTCCACAAATGGATAAGCCGTCATCCAGATGTCGAATGCAGCCTGATACATCGTGAAGAGAGCGAGGCCCGAGAGGACGATAAGAGTGCCGACCGCAAACACGACCTTGCGTCGATGGGCCATTCGTATCCTTAGCAAGCAAAAGTCAGGCCAGCGCCCCAGTCGTTAGCCCTGCACGCCGGCCGCCTGCATCTCTTCCATCGACACATCTCTGATGTGAGTGGCAAGGTACCAGTGGTGGCCGAAGGGATCGATGATGCCGCCGGTCCGGTCGCCGTAGAACTGGTCCGCCAGTGGCCGTTCAACCTTCGCACCCTCTGCGACCGCCTTCGCAAACACGCCGTCCACATCCTCGACATAGAGCATGAGGTGCAAGGGCGTACCGTTGAAATGCGCCGGCGCGTATGCACCCATCTTGGGGTGCTCATCGGCCAGCATCAGCCGTGACGTCCCGATCTGGATTTCGGCATGCATGATCCGGCCGCCGGCTTCCGGCATCCGCAGCACCTCCGTCGCTCCAAACACGGCCTTGTAATACTCGATAGCAGCGACCGCCCCATCGACAATCAGGTACGGCGTAATACTGTGATATCCGTCAGGAATCGCACTTACCGTGTTATCGACCATCGCTCATCTCCGCGGGAGCACCTCGGCCCTAAGAGAAGACACTACTCCCAGGGATGAAGGATATCCCGAGCCATTGTCTTCGTCAAAGGCTGGAATACACTTTCGGCAGCAGCTAGAAGGCGAACGCCGTCCTCGATGAAGCCAATTTAAAGCTTGGATCATGACGTCGCGAGAACGGCTTAAAGTATTCACATCTCTCAGGGGGAGACAGACTCCAAAGAGACCTGACCCTGACCTACGAGGGCGAAGGTAAAGCGTTTCGTTCCGTAGTTGCTGAGCGCCGCTTTAAACGCGACGTGATCGCAAGCGAGCCTTCTTTGCTGTAGCTCGAGGACCGCATAACCCACAAGGACGTCTTTTTCGGGCGTTCGCATTGAGGAGCAGTCCTCAATAATTTGGTTCAAGGTCCGAGTATTAGCTAACCGCAAGAAATCGCTCGTAAGTTCCCCTGACACGCCGTGACTATCATTTGCGTATACAACGGTTCGACGATGTTTACTAAAGTATTCGATGATGGCCCTAGATATTTGCATCGGGTCGTATGTTGAAGTATTATCAAGTATTTCTGCAACCGTCGATAGACCGCTCTCCGAGCGTAGTGCCGCAATTAGCACATTAGTACAATCGTCCATCAGACATGCGCAATATGAGGTTCTTGCGTTCCATTCGTATCTAGTCGTTCGTGCAAATTCTCCAGTTTTTACTGAGTGTTGCGCCGACAGGAAGTCTTGAAGCGTCCGGTGTACGAATTCCCATCCAGTGTCGTTCGGGACAAAGATTCCATAGAATTGAGCGGTCTCTTCCAGCACCCGACGCGGGTCTGCCTTATCGTGAGCCAACCTAAGCAGTTCTTGGTGTGTTGTTGTGATCGCCCTGAGATCTTGAACGTATGGGGACTTGGCACCATGTGCTATCTTGCGGAGTATTTGTAGACGATCTTCGCCGTCAATCGTAACGGCTTCCTCTCGCTTAATGCCTTTCTGCTCGTCCCAGCGGTAGCTGAGAACTGTCAAGGCACGCGATAGGAGCTTTAGTGCGCTGCGCGGGTTCGCATTTTGGGTGCTCGTTTGCACTATGCAGGCTAATGTCAACATCAGCGGATGGGAAAGCAGATCCGAGAAGCCATATTCGCGAAGATAATTAACGACTTCGATCGGGTTTAGAGGAGAATCAAATGCCTTCAGAAATGCTGTGACGAAGCTGTATTGATCTTGAAGTTTGAAACCGCCCAGCCTAATCTCTGGAGCGGAAAGTTGATAGACCGGATAGTATTCACGGCAGGTTAGAAAAAAATACCCGAGACCCGCAGCTTGATATTTTGATAGCGCTTCTGATGCAGCTTTTCGCTCAGGGTGTGTTATTTCATCATAGCCGTCTATCAGCAGCACCATCTTCCTTCTTTTCGACTTACTCTTCACTCTCTGCGCGATGGAAACGAGCCTCACTAGATCGCTGACCGCATCCGGTCTCCTCAAAGAGATCAGGACTGGCCAACTGTCCTCGCTCCGCACGATGGTGCGAAAGACGCTTGACATAAAGGTGGTCTTGCCCCATCCAGGTCCGGCGAAGATGATTCCGTCCTCCCCAAGAGCCAAAAGCTCGATGAGGCCGATCGGTTGGAACGTTTCGAACTGAGCGGCAAGTAGCGATCGCTGTGTTCGGCTTACATGTTCAAAGTTCGTCGAAGTTCGGCGGACGCCCTTCCTGAAAAGGTGCGTGGGCTGATAAATGGACTCGAACGGCACAGGATTAGCCATCCCAACGCACTGAACGCGCGACGTTTGATTGACGGCTGTTTCGTGGAGGGACTTGAGCCAGTCTCGCTCTTCCGTACTCGCGGCATCCTTCCCAATAATCTGGAGTACGCGCTGTTCGATGTATGGATAGGCCCTGCCAACGTCAAATGTTACTCCATCGGACATGATGAGAATTCTACATTGCGCGTTCGCATTGGTCTGAATCTGTACTCACATCGCTCGTGAATCAAGTTTCGCCGGCGCTTAGTCCAAAGTCCGTCGGAGCAACACATAGACTCTGCCTCTTTTGCAGCTAGTGTTGTCTACCAACACCGTAGGAATCATGCGATTGCGCTAGTGCCTACTGCGCGAAGAGGTCCTTCACCGCCAGCAGCATCACATCGCGCCCCACGTCAGAGATGGCGCGCGTCAACGGCAGCTGCTTGGGGCAGGCCTGCACGCAGTTCTGCGCATAGCCGCACTCCTGGATGCCGCCGTCCCCCATCAGCGCGTGCAGACGATCGTCCTTCAAGACCTTGCCTGTGGGGTGCGCATTAAAGAGCTTCACCTGCGCAATCGTAGCCGCACCGACAAAGCCGGTCGACTCGTTGAACTGCGGGCACACCTCCATGCAGATCGTGCACGAGATGCAGTTCGACAGCGGGTAAGCCTCCTCCTGCACCTGGGGAGTGATGCGCTCGCCCGGCCCCAGGTCATAGGTGCCATCGATCGGAACCCAGGCCTTCACCCGCTTCAGATTCTCGAAGAGCACACTGCGGTCGACCGACAGGTCTCGCACGAGAGGGAACTTCGACAGCGGCTCAAGTCTGATCGGCTGCTCGAGCTTGTCGACCAGCGCCGAGCACGCCATGCGCGCCTTGCCGTTGATCAGCATCGAGCACGAGCCGCAGATTTCTTCCAGGCAGTTCGAATCGTAGGTGATCGGCGTGATGGTCTTGCCGTCGACGGTGACCGGGTTCGCGGCGATCTCCATCATGGCGGAGATGACGTTCATGCCGGTACGAAACGGCAGCTCGAATCTATCCCAGTGGGCGGGGGAGTCGGGGCTTGCCTGCCGCTTGATTTCAATTTTGATGGTTCGAGTCGTGGTGGTGCTCTGGGGGCTCGTGCTCTGGGGGACGGTGCTCTGGGACATTCTGTATCTCACTCCAACGTTGACATAACCTTCGTGTATCCCGACGCGTCGTGTGCGTGGGGCTAGACTGCTCCCGCCTGGGTCGCGAGCTCGAGACGCGCCTCCTCGACAAGCAGACGGTAATCGGGCATAAACGGCTCTACCAGCGCTGTTTCCAACGCCCCATGAAGCTTCACCAGTGCGAGTTTTTCCGCTGGCGTTTGCGCCTCGACGCACGGCTGATCGCGGTAGTCGGCCAGCATCTCAAAGAGAACGAGAGCTTCCGCTCTTCCCAATGTCAAGGTGGTAATGCTTTCAGCGACGCTCATCAGTTGAGCCTCCCTCTTGCAAGGATGTATCCAGCTTGCGTCTCACTGGCTCTAAAGCCGGCCATCACGTTGTTGTTATCGTCTAAGACCACGACAATCTCAGTTCTCAGGTTAAAGTATAGGCCCGCATCGCTTCCGCGATATTGACCTCGCACAAGTACTGTTTCCGGGTCGACCAGATGAGCATCTATCGCCTCCTTCAGCTTATGCAACTGCTCCAGGTTTTTATTTTCGAACAGGCCGAAGTCTCCGGCGTGTTTATCGTAGATATGCTGAAGCTTATCCATCTTAGTCGGCAGATGCGCGGCGGTTACTTGGCCGCATCGTAACGGCGCGGGCGCGGCTTGATGAACTGCGTATCCACAGCCTCAAATTCAAACCGGGGTTCATCCGCATCCGGCGCAAAATAGGCCTTGGTAGTCTTGAGGAACATCTCGTCGTTGCGCTCCGGGAAGTCGGGCTTATAGTGCGCACCCCGCGACTCGTCGCGCAGCCCCGCGCCCTGCACGATCACCCGTCCAACCTGCAGCATGTTGTAGAGCTGCCGGGTAAAGGCGAAGCTCGTATTTGCCCACGAACTCTTATCGCTCAGGTTGATCTTACGATAGCGCTCCAGCAGCTCGACGATCTTCTCGTCTGCCTCTTTAAGGTTCTTGTTATAGCGGATCACCGTAGCATTCCGCGTCATCGTATCGCCGAGTTCGCGCCACAGCTTGAACGGGTTCTCACCACCCTCGGAGTGGATCAGCTGCGCGTTCAAATCCTCCTGCCGCTTCTTCTCCGCAGTGTGGCCGCCGTCAGAGGCCGCCGCCGGCAAGCTCTTCGCATACTCCGTCGCCTTCGGGCCCGCCATGAAGCCGCCATAGATGCAGGACAGCAGGGAATTGGCGCCAAGGCGATTTGCGCCGTGGTAGTTGTACTCCGCCTCACCCGCGGCGAAGATACCCGGGATATTCGTCATCTGGTTGAAGTCGACCCACAGCCCGCCCATCGTGTAGTGCATCCCGGGAAAGATCTTCATCGGCACTTCGCGAGGATCGTCTCCGACAAACTTTTCATAAATCTCGAGAATGCCCTCGAGCTTGCGATTGAGCGTGGCCTTGTCGATATGCGTCAAATCGAGGTAGACCATCGGCTGACCATCGATGCCGAGTCCGAGTTCGTAAACCACCTTGTGGATCGCCCGCGTCGCCACGTCGCGCGGCACCAGGTTGCCGTACTTCGGGTACCACTCCTCGAGAAAGTAATAGCGCTCCTCGGCCGGAATGCTCTTCCAGTCTCTGCTGTCGCCGGGCTTGCGCGGCACCCACACGCGTCCACCCTCGCCTCGCGCCGACTCCGACATCAGGCGCAGCTTGTCCTCTCCCGGAATGCAGGTCGGATGCACCTGGATGAACTCGCCATTCGCATAGTAGGCGCCCTGCTGATAGAGCGCCGACTGCGCCGAACCGGTGCAGACAACGGAGTTCGTGCTCTTGCCGAAGATCGCGCCGTTGCCCCCGGTCGCGATGATGATCGCATCGGCGGGAAAGGTGCGGACCTCCATCGTGCGCAGGTTCATCGCGCAGATGCCGCGGCAAACCCGGTTATTGTCGAGCACGGCTGAGAGGAACTCCCAGCCCTCGTACTTCTTGACCTTTTCCTCAGCCTCGTAGCGGCGCACCTGCTCATCGAGCGCATAGAGCAGCTGCTGGCCCGTCGTCGCGCCCGCGAACGCCGTCCGGTGAAAGAGCGTTCCGCCAAAGCGGCGAAAGTCCAGAAGCCCCTCCGGCGTGCGATTGAACGGTACGCCCATGCGGTCGAGCAGATCGATGATCGCCGGACCCGCCTCGCACATCCCCTTCACCGGCGTCTGGTTGGCGAGAAAGTCCCCACCATAGATCGTGTCGTCGAAGTGGTGCCAGGTCGTATCGCCCTCACCCTTCAGGTTCTTGGCAGCGTTGATGCCGCCCTGCGCACAGACGGAGTGGGAGCGCTTCACCGGCACAATGGAAAAAAGATCGACCTGCCCGCCGTACTCGGCGATCTTGATGACGGAGGCGAGGCCCGCAAGCCCGCCGCCCACAACGATAATCTTCGGAGATGCTGCCATTCTTCGGTGTTCCTCTCACGCGGCGACACCGGCCGGCGTGCTTTCAACTGCGGTACGGCGCCTACTTCGACAGGGGAGGTGTGCCACTCGCCGGCGGCGGTGCTACCGCGCCCTCGGTGATCTGGGCGGGGGTAAGATCGGCGGGCGCATTCCGATACCATGGCCCGACAAAGGCGTACATGCTCGCCAGGCCCACGCCGGCCAGCACGATGCCCATGGCCGCGCAGGCAAATCCAAACCGGCGCCGTGCCTTATCGCCCGGAGTGATGCCCCACTTCGCCGCAAAGAGCCACACCCCGTAAGCGAAGTGCCAGCACGTCGCGATCATCGCAATCACATATACGGCGAGCATCCATGGGTGCATCAACTCCATCTGCACCTTGTGAAACGCCGCGCCCGGATGCTCCGGCAGGCTGACTCCGGCAAAGCGCTGCCGCCACACATGCTGCGCGATATACGTGAACGCAATCAGCCCCGTCCAGCGCTGCGAGAGGTACATCCAGTTCCCGGCCCACGGGTAATAGACGACATTGCTCTTGCCGCGTATCCATATATAGACGCCGTAGCAGGCGTGGTAGAGGATCGGCAGAAAGATGAACGTCCACTCCAGCACCCGCACAAAGGGCAGGCTGTTGAGGAACTTCACCTGCTGCGCATAGGCGGCCGGTCCCTTGAGCGCCTCGAAGTTCGAGATCAGATGCTCGATCAGGAATGCGCCGATAGGCACGATTCCGCTCAGCGAGTGCAGCCGGCGCAAGAGAAATGAGTTGCCCTCACCGGCCCGGAGCGGTTGAACACCTCGTCCGGTTGCCGATGTTGATGCCGGCGAAGTAGGGCTGGCGGTCGTTGCCATCTGCGGCGATGCTCCTGGCTATTTCGGTTAAATAAAATTGACGGCAGGATTGAAGGGTGCCCCATGTCTCGCATTTGAGACATGGGCGTCTAGTCCGGAGACGCAATGTCTCGCACTTGAGACACGGCGTCTAGTCCGGAGACGCACCTCACGTGAGTCATGCGCCTCAAGCCCAATTTTCATTATTGGTTGCGAAACAACCACCGTCAAGGAACCGCCGTGGCCGCCCGATGAGTCGGTCAACAACTTCGCGCGATGGTTGCGTGAACGCGAAGCAGGCTGGCCGCAGCTACAGCCTGCCTGCGCCGGACCTGGCTGCGCCCGGCTCTCTGTCCCAGCCCGCTACTTAAGATCGTCGTTCAACAAGTCAGCAAGCCAGCTTCAAAGCCTGCATGTGTTCGTCAGGCTTCCTGCTGGGAGGCTGGTCGGTTAGCATTTGCTTCGATGAGGATGTCAGGGAGAGTTGCTGGTGCGCCGCAGCCGGCGGCGGGTGCGCGTCGATGGCTGCAGACGCTGGCGCTCGGCATTGCGACACTTGCGCTGGTGTGTGCGGTCTGCTTCTTCGCGCTGCTGGAGTTTGTTGCCCATCGTCCGGCAAGGGTGCCGGTGAATCTTACAGCAGCAGAGATTCAGGCCGAAGATGCGCGCCTGAAGACTCTCGGCCTTACTCTTGCGGACGGGAGTTTTCTAAGTGAGCATCCATTTCAACCACCGTGGACCTCGCACTCGCTGTTGATACCCGGGCAGGCACCTGAACCGGGGATCAAGAAACTGCTTGGCTCGAAGGACGTCCGCGCAGACCAGCTGCTGTCTGACCTGGACGTACTCGAAGCCGTGATGCAGCGCGCATACGGAGGGTGGGACACGGCGGCAGCGCGCGGGTGGGACTGGAGCGGGTGGTTCGCGGACTGGCGCAGGCAGCTTGCTGTTCGCGGACGCGACAGGCTTTCGCTCGATGAGGCCTTCGCCCCGGTCGACAAGCTGATCGCCTTTCAGCGCGACAACCACACCCGGATACCGCTGCTGCGGCGTTCGACTGAGGACGGGTCGCAGACGGCTACTCTGGACGAGATACCGCGCTCGCCCTGCACACAGATTCGCGCCGGTGGCCGGACGTTTGCGATCTCAGAGAACGACGCAGCCCAGCAGGTTCGCGCCGCCAGGGTATGGAGGACGGGGGCTGGCAGCCTTGGCGAAGCGCGCTATGTTTCGATGCCGGCTTCCTTCGGCAGCCCGGAGGCGGTGCGCTGCGGGGATCGATCGATCGGTCTTCGGGCGCTGTCGAAGCGCACCGGCTTGACGCGCTCCTGGCTGAGGCTTGCGATCGGAGAGCTTTGGAGCCGGATGACCACGCGCGCGGTGCACAGCCAGGCAGATCTTGCCCGCGTCGAACGGCTGGGAGGCGGAGTCGTCTACGCACGCCTGCCCACCTTTGCGTCGTCGAACTACGAGGGAGTCTCGAGAGAGAGCTGGGCGCGGCGGCAGCCGTCAGATCGCGTTTTGATCGTCGATCTTCGCAACAATGGCGGCGGAGACGAGGGGTACGGATTGGGAGCGCTCGAGGGCTGGGTGGATGAAGCGCGCATGAGGCCGGAGCATGATCTCGGCATGCAGGTGAACGCCTCGTGCCTTGCCGGGCCGCTGCGATGGAACGCGCTGCAGGGACCCGGGCATGCATCGACCGAGGCTCTGCAGTCGCTGCTCGATGGGATGGCGAGGCCTTATCCTGCGGGGTGCCCTCGCGCGATGCAGACGAGGAAAGCACAATGGACTTACGGACAACGCAGGTTCGCCCCCGCCGGAGGGGCGCTGCGTATCGTCGCCCTGGTGAATTCGAGTTGCGCGTCGGACTGTGAATTGATCACCGCGCGGCTGGCGTCGCTTCCAGAAACCTTGGTTGCCGGGACGAACACCTTTGGAATGGGCAGGTTCATACAGCCCGGGTATTCGGTGCTTCCACTCACCGGGCTGAGGTACCGGATTTCGACGGGAGTCAGCGACCTCTATGGGGACGATCGGTCGGTCGATGGGTATGGCCTTGATGTCGATATCGTGCTGCCGGATGTCGACTCGTTGACTACGGGTGAGTTGCGCGAGTTGGGCAGGGTGGTTGAGCTGGTCCGCTCATCTCTGCGGTGAACTGTAGATCGTGGACGTGCGGCCGACGGCAGTCGAGATGCTGGCGGCGCAGTGCGGGTTGGGACCCCTGGCGCCCCATGCCTCTGGCGCCCCATGTCTCAACTGCGAGACATGAGGCGCCTGCGATCTGCTCCTGGCGGTGAGATGGATTCGCTTCGCCGCCGCGTTGGGCTACCGGGCTGAGTTTACTGGTGGGGGCGGGGCGCCGGGGCTGGTGGGGGCAGCGGGACAGCGGCCAGAACCTCGGGCGTCTCCTCTTTGAGCTCGGGAAGCGGCAGAGTGAGGGCCAGCTTCAGAACCTCGTCCATCTGCTCTACGAAGTGGAGCTTCATGACGCTCTTGAGGGTCTCCGGCAGGTCGGCGAGGTCCTTCTGGTTGTCGCGGGGCAGGATGGCCTCAAAGATGCCGGCGCGGTGAGCGGCAAGCAGCTTCTCTTTGAGGCCGCCGATCGGCAGCACCTTGCCGCGCAGGGTGATCTCCCCGGTCATGGCAATGTCGCGGCGCACCGGAATCTTCGTAAGCGCGCTGGTAAGCGCAGTGGCCAGGGTGATGCCGGCAGACGGGCCGTCCTTGGGGATGGCGCCCTCGGGAACGTGGACGTGGATGTCAACATTGCGGTAAAAATCGCGCGGCAGGCCGAGGTGCTGGGCGCGGCTGCGCACGTAGGAGAGCGCGGCCTGCGCCGACTCCTGCATGACGTCGCCGAGCTGGCCGGTGAGGGTAAGCTTGCCCTTGCCGTCGAGCACCTGCACCTCGGTGGACAAGATGCTGCCGCCGACCTCGGTCCAGGCGAGGCCCGTGACGAGGCCAATCTCGCTCTCTTCATTGGCCAGCGAGTCGCGGAACTTTGACACCCCGAGGAAGTCCGGCAGGTTTGCCGCGGTGATCGTCTCTTTATGCTTGATGCCGTTGCGGACGACGCGGCGGACGACCTTGCGGCAGACGTTCCCAATCTCGCGCTCAAGGTTGCGGACGCCGGCCTCGCGGGTGTAGCCGCGGATGATGTCGGTGATGGCGTCGTCGGCGAAGACGATGTTCTTGTCGGTAAGGCCGGTCGCTTCGCGCTGCTTTTTGACGAGGTACTGCTTCGCGATCTCGACCTTCTCGAGCTCGGTGTAGCCGTGCAGGCGGAGGATCTCCATGCGGTCCTGCAGCGGCCCTGGAATCGTGTGGAGTACGTTGGCGGTCGCGACGAAGAGCACCTGCGACAGATCGTATTCGACGTCGAGGTAGTGGTCCTGGAAGCTGGCGTTCTGCTCAGGATCGAGTACCTCGAGCAGCGCCGACGCAGGGTCGCCGCGGAAGTCCGATGCAAGCTTGTCCACTTCGTCGAGCATGAAGACGGGGTTCTTGGTGCCGGCCTTTTTCATCGACTGGATGATCTGGCCGGGCAGCGCACCGATGTAGGTGCGGCGGTGACCCCGAATCTCCGCCTCATCGCGCACTCCGCCGAGAGACATGCGGACGAACTTGCGTCCCGTGGCCTTGGCGATCGACATGCCGAGCGAGGTCTTTCCGACGCCCGGAGGTCCGACGAAGCAGAGGATCGACCCCTTGGGATTTTTTACGAGCTGGCGTACGGCGAGAAATTCAAGGATGCGCTCCTTGATCTTTTCCAGGCCGTAGTGGTCGCTGTTCAGTACCTTTTCGGCGAAGTCGATGTTGCGGGTTTCCTTGGATTTCTTCTTCCATGGCACGGCGAGCAGCCAGTCGAGGTAGTTGCGCGAGACCGTCGACTCGGCCGACATGGGCGGCATGGCTTCCAGCTTCTTGAGCTCCTGCACGGCCTTTTCGAAGACGTCCTTGGGCATGCCCGAGGTCTCGATCTTCTTCTTGAGCTCGTCGAACTCGCTCTTTTCGCCGCGGCCGAGCTCCTTCTGGATCGCCTTGATCTTTTCGTTGAGGTAGTACTCCTTCTGGGCGCGCTCCATCTGGCGCTTTACGCGGGACTGGATGCTGCGGTCCATGTTCAGCTTCTCTATCTCGACGTCGAGCACCTCCGCGACGCGCGCGAGGCGGTCCGCCGGGTCGAAGATGTCGAGCAGCTCCTGCTTCTCGCCGATCTCGAGCTGCAGGTTGGCGGCGATGGTGTCGGAGAGCTTGGCGGGCTCGTCCATGCGCACGGCCGCGATCATGGTCTCGTAGTTGAGCGACTGCTGCAGCTTCACGTACTGCTCGAAGAGAGAGGTGACGCGGTGCACGAGCTGATCGATCTGGGGGCTTGCCTCCAGGGTGTTTTTGCCGGACTTGATGGTGGCGACGAAGAAGCCGTCCGCGTCATTGATCTCGACGGCGCGGGCGCGCTCCAGGCCCTCGACGAGCACCTTGATGTTGCCGTCGGCCATCTTGACGCTCTGGACGATGTTGCCGATGGTGCCGGTGGTGTAGATGTCCTCGGGCCGCGGCTCGTCGATCGAGGCGTCGTGCTGGGTGGCGAGGAAGATCTTGCGGTCGCCGGTCAGCGCCTCTTCAAGGGCGCGAACGCTCGATTCGCGGCCCACAACGAAGGGCGTCACCATGTGCGGAAAGATGACCATGTCCCGGATGGGCATCATCGGAAGCTTGCGCACATCGTTTCTGTCGCGCGGTTCCTTGGGTTGTGTCACAAAGTTCTCCCTCTTGTTCTGCTTCATTGGATGACCGCCAGCTCAAGTAGATTCCTGGTCCGGATTGGTGTGATAAAAGACGGGCCCCACCCATGGTGAGGGCCAATCTTAAAGCGTTCCCGGCCGGCTGGCTGCGCGACGGGCCTGGTGCTAGCCGGCCTTTTCGAGCAGGGTGACGGAGAGGTCGCGGTTCTTCACCATTTCGGCGGTAATCTCCAACTCCTTGATCTTTTTATTGCCAGGGAGGTGGTACATGAGGTCAAGCATGAGCTCTTCAAGGATCATACGCAGTCCGCGGGCGCCGACCTTGCGGTTGAGGGCCTCGACGGCGACGGCGCGGGTGGCCTCCTCGGTGAACTTCAGCTCTACGCTCTCGTATTCGAAGAGGCGCTGGTACTGCTTCATGATGGCGTTGCGGGGCCGCGTGAGAATGGCCACGAGGGCCTCTTCATCAAGCTCGTCCAGGAGACCGAGGACGGGCAGGCGGCCGACGAATTCGGGGATCAGGCCGAATTTGATCAGGTCCTGGGGCTCGGCCTGGCGCAGCAGCTCGGTATCGCGCTGGCTCTTGACAATGACGCCGGCCGCGGCGTCGGTCGACTCTTTCTCAGTAAGGGCCTTGAAACCCAGGGCCTTCTTGCCGACGCGGCGGCCGATGACCCGCTCGAGGCCTACGAAGGCTCCGCCGCAGATGAAGAGAATGTTGGTGGTGTCAACGGGGGTGAATTCCTGGTGGGGATGTTTGCGCCCGCCCTGGGGAGGGACGTTCGCTACCGTGCCCTCGAGGATCTTGAGCAGCGCCTGCTGCACGCCCTCGCCGGAGACATCGCGGGTGATGGAGGGGTTCTCGTCCTTGCGGCCTATCTTGTCGATCTCGTCGATGTAGATGATGCCGGTCTGCGCGCGCGCAACGTCGCCGTCGGCTGCCTGCAGTAGCTTGAGGATGATGTTTTCGACGTCCTCACCCACATAGCCGGCCTCAGTAAGCGTGGTCGCATCCACGATGGCGAAGGGCACATCAAGCATCTTGGCCAGGGTGTGGGCAAGCAGCGTTTTCCCGCTGCCGGTCGGCCCGACAAGCAGGATGTTCGACTTCGACAACTCGACATCATTCCCGCGGGTGCGGTTCATCTGGATGCGCTTGTAGTGGTTGTAAACCGCGACCGCTAGCTTCTTCTTGGTCTGGTCCTGCCCGATCACGTACTCGTCGAGAAAGGCCTTGACCTCCTGCGGTTTGGGCAGGTGCGCCGGGGCTGCGCCCGGCTGCGCCTCCGCCCGGTCGTCCTCGAGGATGGAGTTGCACACGGCCACGCACTCGTCGCAGATGTAGGCCCGAGGGTAGTCGCTCGGTGAGGAGATCAGCTTGGCGACGGCGTCCTGTGACTTATGGCAGAACGAGCATCGCAGTGCCTCGTCTGTTCCGGTGCGCGTCTTCATACTGGGTACTCCTTTTCAGCGGCCGCCTGAGGGCTCAGGTGCGCGGCCGGGTAATGATCTCATCAATGATGCCGTATTCCTTGGCTTGCGGGGCGTTCATGATGAAATCGCGTTCGACGTCGCGTTCGATACGCTCCAGCGACTGACCGGTGTGCCTGGACATGAGCGTGTTGGTGATCTCGCGGATGCGCAGGATTTCGCGGGCGTGGATGTCGATATCCGTAGCCTGCCCGGAGAGCCCGCCCATCGATGGCTGATGGATGAGGATGCGTGAGTTCGGCAGGGCGAAGCGCTTGCCCGCGGTGCCCGACATGAGCAGGAAGGCGCCCATGCTGGCCGCTTGACCGATGCAGTAGGTGACGACGTCGTTCTTGATGAACTGCATGGTGTCGTAGATGGCAAGGCCGGCCGTGATCGAGCCTCCCGGTGAGTTGATGTAGAGCTGCAGGTCCTTGTCCGGATCTTCGCCGGAGAGGAAGAGCATCTGGGCGATGATCAGGTTTGCGATCTGGTCGTCGATCGGGGTGCCGAGAAAGATGATGTTATCGCGCAGCAGACGGGAGTAGATATCGTAGGCGCGTTCGCCTCGGCTCGTCTGCTCAACCACCATTGGAACGAGTGCCATTGCTGTCCTTTACACTGCCCTGTGCGGGCTATCGGTTGCTCTTCAGTCAAGTGCTTGGATGGATGCGAAAGCAGAGCAGACTGACTTTCGCGATGCCTGGGAATGTGGCAGCGGAGGTAACCAGGAAGAGCTTAGGACGACAGTTTCCGGTACAGTTCAGCGCCTGTCTTTTCTCTTCTCAATTGTTCCCGGATTCTATTGATGCTGCCATCCTCCGTCAAACGGGCGCGCAGTGTTTCCAGGGGTTCCCGGCTCTGTGCGGAGATAAGTTGCAGGTTTTGTTCGACTTCTTCCTCCGAGACCTCGATACCTTGAGCATCGGCAATCCGATCGAGGATCAGCAGTCCCTTGACCTCGGCCGAGGCAGAGTCGTGCTGCGCGTGCCGCAGGCGGTCAAAATCGAGCTTCCTCATGTCTTCAGAGCGCATGCCCTGGGCGGCGAGGGCGCGCAGGCCGCGATCCAGGCGCGCATCCACCTGCTGCTGGACCAGGTACTCCGGGACGGGGAAGTGAAAGCGGGCGATGAGCGCCTCCATCATCTGGTCGCGCGCCATCGACTCCAGGCGGCGGCGCTTGTCTTCTTCCAGGTGTTGGCGAAGTTGAGTCGTGAACTCATCGAGGGTCTGGTATTCGCCCAGTTCGCGGGCAAAGTCGTCGTTAAGCTCAGGGGCGGCCTTGCGCTTGATGGCCCTCACCTCGACGTCGTAGGCGATGGTCTTGCCCGCCAGCTTGCGTTCGCCGAAGGCGGGTGGGTAGGCGACCTCGAACTTCAGCTCCTGGCCGGGCCTCGCGCCGGTGAGCGCGGTGTTGAACGACTCCAGGGTGTCGGGCCCGCCGATCTGGATGTGCACATCTTCGCCCGTGATCGGCTCGGCGGCAGCCGCATCGTCTTCCACCTCCGGGGCGGCCGCAGCATCCACAAACTCGCCCTTGAAGGAGATTTGTGCCCAGTCTCCGCTCTCGAGTCCACGCTCTTCGTTGACCGTCTCCATGGTGGAGCGGGAGTCGACGACGCGCGCCAGCTCGGCCTGGTACTCGGCGTCCGTGAGGGTGGTGTCGGGCCGCGGGATGTCAATGTCCTCATACCCCTCGACGGAGAACTCGGGGAGCACCTCGAAGGCAGCCTTGAAGTGCAGCGGTTCTCCGTCGGCGAGCTGGATGTCGGTGACCTGCGGCTGCGAGAGCGGCTTGAGGCCCTGCTTCTCGATCTCGGCCTTGAACTCGCCGGGGAGCACGGCCTCGATCACGTCCTGACGGATGGAGTCGGCGAAGCGGGTGCGGATGAGCGACTCGGGGACCTTGCCGGCGCGGAAGCCGGGAATGCGGGCGAGCTTCTGGTAGCGCTTGACGACCTTGCGAAACTGCTTCGAGACGACGTCGGCGGGAAGGTTGATCTCGACTTCCCGGGTGCATTCGGGGTTCAGCGCCGGGGTGTGGCCTTCGTGATCTGAGTGGTTGTGGCCGCCGTGGTTGTGATCTTCGTGGTCGTGGCCCTCGTCGTTGTGGCCGTCGTGGTCTGCGGAGTGGTCGCCGGTGTTGTCTTCCGGGGATGGGGCGTGCTGCTGGTGCAGCTCGTTTGACGAAGAGTCGGAGTCGCGGGCTGGGGTCGCTTCGGCGTGTGGTTTGATGACTTCGGTTGAGCTCAACGTATGCCTTTCAGATGCGCTCGCCCAGGGAGTCCGAGAGCCGCCGCCAGGGTGCGATTGCGCTGGCCTGCTACGGTGCGGAGCTGGACGTTCTATTCCTCATGGTAAGGCCGCGTGATGGGGTGGTCAAACGAACGGCTGCGAAGACGCGGGTCCAGACAACCGGCTGACGGAAATATCTGTCACTTGCCCGTTCCCGCGGGGCGTGGCGTCGGATCGAGCAGCGCTCTGTCTACCGCTGCCGCGTCAATCTTTGCGCGCGCGCTTTGTCGAGCTAGTCCGTTGCCTGCTGCCGGTTACCGGACGCGAGCCGGCGATGAGGATGTCTGCGATGCGGCGGGCGCTTTGCTCCCAGCCGGGTGTAGCCGTGGTGTGGAAGACGCCGACCAGCGCGCGCACGAAGTCTCCAGGGTCTGTATCGGGGCGCAGGTCCCCGCTCGCGATGGCGCGCCGGACGCACCCAAGGAACGCGTCCTGGACCAGGTTGCGCGAGCCCTCGATGAGACGGGTTGCGCCGCCGGGAAGCGTGTCCATGGCGGGGAGGATGAGCTTCTTCTGTGAGACGTGATCGATGAAGAGCAGCATCCAGCGGCGCAAGGCCTCGAGGGGCGGCATGGTGGCGGCAAAGCGCCCGGCGGCGGCGGCCAGCTTCTCGACTTCGCTGCGGTAGACGGCTTCGATGAGGGCCTCCCGCGTAGGGAAGTGGCGGTAGAGCGTGCCGGGACCGACGCCGGCCTGGCGGGCGATGTCGTCCAGGCTGGCGGCGGCGCTATCGCGGGCGAAGACGTCCTTGGCTGCTGCCAGGATGAGTTCGCGATTGCGCTGGGCGTCGGCGCGGAGTTTGCGAGGCGGCGGGCTCTTCTTTGTCATCGCTGTCACAGTAGAAAATTCTGCAACCGGAGGCTGGCTCCGGTTATCTCTTGATTAATCGGAGGGTGTCTCCGTTTTATCGAAACCCAGGCGCGAATGTCAATGGAAGGCAGGGGTCAGGAGTAGAGATCAGGGATCAGGAAACAGGGACTGGGCTTCCACGCGTAATTAGCTCTGGCGATTTGTGGCGACGGTAATTCAGTAAACAAAGGGAGGAAATACGATGCGTGTATTCGTGACGGGATCTACGGGCTTTATCGGGACGGAATTAGTAAGGGAGCTGATGGAGGCTGGGCACCAGGTGCGGGGGCTTACGCGGAGCGTGACGGGTGCGGAGCAGTTGAAGGAGGCGGGCGCTGAGGTGCTTCATGGCGACCTCACCGATCTGGATTGCCTGCGGCGGGGCGCGACGGGAATGGATGCCGTGGTGAACCTGGCGTTCAACCACGACTGGTCTAACTTTGCGCAGAACGCACAGGACGAGATCAAGGCGATCGAGGCACTGGGGTCGGTGTTGGAGCCAGGAAAGCTGCTGGTCGTGACCTCAGGGATCGGGATCACCGCCGGCGCTCCGGGGCAGGTGCGCAAGGAGACGGATCCGGCCGTCGATTCACCACTGATGCCGCGCCGCCCGGAGCATGCGGCGAGGGCGGTGGCCGCCCGAGGAGTGCATGTCGCGATTGTGCGGCTGCCGCAGGTGCACGATACGCGCAGGCAGGGCCTGGTCACGTGGCTCATTGAGATCGCACGCGAGAAAGGTGTCTCAGCGTATGCCGGCGATGGCGCAGCCCGCTGGGCCGCGGGGCCGCTCAAGGATGTGGCGCACCTGTATCGGCTCGCGGTCGAGAAGACGGGGCCGGGGGTTGCTACGTACCACGCGGTCGCCGAAGAAGGCGTGTCGTTGCGGGCGATCGCGGAGTCGGTCGGTAGAGGGCTCAAGGTGCCGGTCGCTTCGTTGGCTGCGGAGCAGGCTGCCGAACACTTCGGCGCCATTGGGCATTTTGTGGCGATGGACATGCCGGCATCGAGCGAGTGGACCCGCGAGACCCTGGGTTGGAAGCCGGACGGTCCCGGATTGATCCAGTCGCTGGACAACATGAAGTACTGAGCGGGATGCGCCTTCAGGCTTCGACTGGCTCGGTATACCTCCGGCGCTGATTGCCAGCGCCGGAGGCTACCCAATACTCACTTGCCAGGAGTAAAGAGCTCAAGGCGGACGTGCCAGGTTGTGGATTTGCCCGGGGCGAGGGTTACCATCCCGGTGTCCATGCCCTTCCAGAGCTTTTTGTTGAAGGGATCGCCGAAGTTGTACTGCTCTTCAATGGCGGTGAACTGCTGGTGGCCGTCGATCGGGGCGTAGACCTGAACGGTCTTGATCTCGGGCGAGAGACCCTCGATATGCACTCCATAGTTGGCCGCGGGGTCCGCCAAGTCGACGACGACCTTGCCATCGGTGCGCTGCAGGTGAGAGAAGTTGTCGTCGAGAAAGCTGTTGCCGAGCGGCTTGCCGCCCGGCGCGGTGTAGTCGTACTTGCCGCCCTCGTAGGTCTTCACGGGAACGATCTGGCCGGTGGGGAAGACGTCATCGTAGTTATTGACCAGCGCCAGCTTGTCGCCCGGCACGTGCAGACGCGCCTGGGTGCGGTCGCCGCTGGGGATGGCGAAGTAGGGGTGCCAGCCGATGGCCATCGGCTCAGGCTCGGTGCCGACGTTTTTGGCCGTGATGGTGGCGTCGACCGCTCCACCGGTGAGCGCGACGGTGATGGTGAGGTCGGTGTTCGACGGCCAGTATCCGCCGAAGTTGCCGGCGTGAATGATGCCTGTGACCGTCTGGCCGTCCGGACCGGTGGTAGTGTTCACCACGTCTGCCTTGGTGGCCATGATCATGCCGTGCATGGCATGAGGCTCGGCTCCGGCGTTTTTCCCGTGCCAGTTGGCGGGTAGGGTGAGCGGCTTGCCGTTCCAGCTGGTGGTGATGGTCTTGCCGTCGGCGGAGAGCTTGCCGCGGATGCGGTTGGGGTAGGGAACCAGGAACACTCCGCCGAACTTGAAGCTGGCGTTCCCGTTCAGGTCGTCCGGGAGTACTCCGTTGAGCTTGCCGGCGGCGTCCTCGATGGAGGGCGCGAAGAGGATGGGGATCTCGCCCTTGCCGGGTATGTTGGCGGTGATCTGCATCAGGTCCATCCCGCGGCCGGGGATCACGGTGGCGGAGAGAAACTCCGGCTTGGCAGCATCGGTGGCCTTGCGCTGGAGCTTGACTACATCTTCGCCATTGATCTGGGAGGTCTGCGCGGGAGCGGGTGCTGCGTCGGTCTTCGCGGCTTCGGGGGTCTTTTCTGACATCTTGCAGCCGGTCGCGAACAGCGTTGCGGCGGTGAGTGCGAGGAGGAAACGATTACTGCGGCGGGTCAGCCTGACGACGGATGGCATGTTCGATGGGTCCTCGGGTGGTGAAGGTTCGAGATGATCGCTGCCTGCCAGCCACGCTCCGCGGGGAGCGAGACGCCAGGTAGCAAAGCGCACCCATTCTAACCCGGTCGAGGGTGCGTCTGCGCTTTCCGGTGGTCTGGACAGGGCAGGGCAGGACGGCTCAGCGCGCGTACTTCGAACGCTACCCTCGAACGCAACCCTCGAACCCAACCCTCGATCCCAACATGGGTCCCAGGGATGGCGCCTGTCTATTAACGGAGACTGCTGCCGGCGCTCATTACCATTTGTTGCAGGGTGGAAGCGCCGAAACGACGCTTGTGCGAATCTAATAAGCAGCCGGATCGGCTCTCACCAACCCGGCAAACCTGCGTCCTATGGATGGCGCAATCGTCAGAGAGCCAACAGGAGTACGTCAATGCTGAACAACCAACTGAGCGCCTTTCCTGCGACCATCGATGCTCCTCGTGAAGAGACCGCCTCGCTGCTGTCGAAGGTCCTTGCTATCACTTCCTTCGGGTTCCTGGTCACGGCTGCCGGCGTCTATACCGCGCCGGCGTGGAGCACGCTGCCCGGCATCATCGCTGTCTTCGCCCTGATCTTCGCGATCCGTTTTGCGCGCCGGACCAGCCCGGTGCTCGCTCTGAGCCTCTTTCTCGCGCTCACCTACTTCATGGGGTGGGAGATCGGCCCGCTGATCCATCGCTACATTCAGAGCTTTGGCAGCGGCCTGGTGCTGGAGGCGGCGATCACAACAGGGGCGGGGATGGCGATCATGGCCTGCGTCGCTTACCTCTTCCAGATCAACTACCGCCGCATCGCGGGCATTGCCTTTGCGGGGCTGCTGGTGCTGATCGTGCTCGGGATCGCGAGCATGTTCTTCCACTTCCTGAGCCCGAGTACCTACTCCTGGCTTACGCTTGGCATCTTCACCATGTTGACCGTGGCTGATTTTGCGCGCATCCGTGCGGGTGGGGATGGACAGTCAGCGGTCGCGCTGTCGCTTTCGATTTATCTGGACGGGATCAATATCTTCCTGGCTTTACTGCAGCTGCTGGGGGGCGGGCGCCGGCGCAGCTAGACGAGGCCTTCTGGTCGGGATTAAGCGGTCGGAGTTGCTGCGTTCGGAGTTGCCCACCTGAGAAGTAGCTGCGGATGCGCGAGTGCTTGCTGTCGGGCGAACTCACTTGCTAAGTGAGCACCGTCTGCTGAGAATCTGAGTTATAATCGCGTCATGAAGTCTGTGAAGCTGAACACTCCAATTCCGTCAGCGAAGGAAATAGCGACGCGGCTTGGGCTGAGCAGCGAACGGCAGAAGCTGATCTTCGAGCTGGTGGATCACAAGGGATTTAGCTTGCGCGCATTCCGCCATGCAGCCCCTGATCGTCACGTGCGGGGCGATGAGATGTCAGGTGAAGGTCGGGAGAAGGCTGGTGGAATGGTGACTAAGTCTTCGTCAAAGACAGATAGCCGAAAAGCGGGAAAGCGTGCCAAGGCCGCAGCGCGTTGAGCGCGACTCCGTATTCCTGAACATCCCGTACGACACACGCTTTGGGCCTCTGTATCTGGCGTACATCTCGGGACTGGTGCAGCTTGGTCTCACTCCCCAGGCGACACTCGCCATCCCGGGCGGCACGGCGCGACTGGACCGGATCATCGAACTGATTCGGAAGTGCAGGTACTCGATCCACGACCTTTCTCGGGTCCAGCTTAACCGCACTCCTCCTGCTACACCTCGTTTTAACATGCCCTTTGAGCTTGGATTGGCCCTGAGCTGGGCGACGACGCACCCTGCCCGTCATACCTGGTTCGTGTTTGAGACGGTGACCAATCGCGCGCAGAAGTCGATCAGCGACCTCAATGGAGCGGACTTCAATATTCACGACGGCACGGCCGAGGGCGTGATGCGAGAGCTGCGGAACGCCTTCGTGCGGAGCGGTGACCGGCCGGATGTCTCCCAAATGGCAGATGGCTATCGCGACCTGCAAAGCCGGGTGCCGGCGCTGAGAAGGCAAACCGGGGCGAAGAGCCTCTTCGAGTCAAGTGTATTTGCCGAACTGATCACCTTGGCGGCAAGCCTGAGGGATAAGCAGGCCAAGACTCGCGCCCGCTGAGCTTGCTGAGCCAAGACGGAGCTGGTTGCTGCAGCAGCAGGGTGTGGTCCGGGTTCGCTATAGTTGACGGGCGCTGCAAGTGACCTGCGCCCCGGTTAACTATGAGAAGACTTCTATATGCAATTGCCCTGGTTGCGGGGCTTTGCGGGCTGCCCTCTGCGGCGTCCGCGACGGCCAGGCCTATCCCGGTG
>DASWVB010000010.1:0-54536 GCA_036401375.1 Acidisarcina sp. | reverse complement strand
CACCCGTCCTCCAGCTCTTATAGGCAGCGTCGAGGATGAGCTGGTTTCTGAGGCCGTCTTCACCAGGGGACAGGAATGGAGCCTTACCCTCGATCGCAGCCGAAAAGCTGTCGACCATGCGTCCGTAGCTGTCTTCATTTGACACCTGCTCCGAGGCAATCACCCTGCCGCCCTGGATCAAGCGCACTTCAACCGGATGATCGACGGTAAGAGCATCTTCGCAGCTTAGGACGCCAGCGTCCCCGGTGATCTCGATCAGCGAACGATAGGCCCCCCGTGTGGTCACGCTGATAACGCCGAGAGTCCCGCTCACAAACTCCGCAGAGACCACGGCGGAGCTCTCTACCGCGCCTGATTGGGCATCCTTGATGGCCAGGGTGTTCACAGACGTCACCTCGCTGGCGAGGATGAACCGCAGCGCGTCCATGCAATGCACACCAACATCCCCTATGGGACCTCCGAGAGCCAGAGCGGGGTCGTAGATCCATTGCCGCGGACTGCTTTCCGCTGCGTAGCAGAATTGCGAATGAGCCAGCAGCGGCCTTCCAATGCGACCTTCCGCTAGCCATTTACGCATCAGCTGCAGGCTGCCGTGGAAGCGCATGTTTTGTGCGACCCCGAAGGCCACACCAGCCTTATGCGCAGCGGCCAGCATCTGTTCGACCTCACCGGTGTTCATCGCCAGGGGCTTTTCGCAGAGCACCGGCTTGCCGTGCGCGAGCGCGAGCAGCACATCGGCGAGGTGATGCGAGTCGGGCGATGCTACAAAGACGGCATCGATTTCAGCGGAGGCGCAGAGTGCTTCGGCTGTAGGAAAGACGTGCGGGATGTCGAACTGTCTGGCGTTCGCGCGCGCTTTGACCTCGTCGCGCCTCCATATACCAGTCAGCGCCGAATCATGGGCGAACGAAAACCCGGGCGCGAGCCGCTTCACGCCGTGGTGACCGAAACCTAGTATCCCGAAGCAGATCATTGCTGCACTTCCTGAAGGTTCGTAGCTGTTGGGGGCCGTCGCTTTCTAAAGCAGTCTCTGAGCGCAGCAAGGGCGACTCGACCGGATCTGCCTAGTCACGGGCGCTGGCGCTACTGCGCGCTGTTTTTGAAGATCTCTTCGGCGAAGTAGTTTTCTACGTGCGCCTGGTCGCGCAGCATTTCGATATAGGCGTTCTTGAGCAGCTGCGACCGCCCGTCGCGCAGCTGGGAGCGGATGAACTGCTGCACCCGCGGATCGTTCAACTGGCGCTGCCCTGCGGCCTGCCGGTCCAGCAGCTTGAAGACGACGTAGAGGGCGACCCGCTTCGATCCCGGCGCATCCGGCACGGGCATGATCTCGGTGATCTCGCCTGGCTTCAGCTTGCTTATGCTGGCGAAGGCCTGCGGCTGATTGCGCAGCTGCGATTCCTTGAGCATGCCGAGATCCCCGCCGTTTGAGGCGGTCGCCGGATCTTCTGAGAAGTTTGCTGCCAGGGCGCCGAAGTCTTCGCCCGTCTCCAGGCGGTTGCGCAGCGTCTCTATCTTCTTGCGCGCCTGGGCGTCATTAGTGGCCTTGTCGTTCTGCAGGTTCACAGGCTGCTGCGAGGGCGTAGGACTGACCGCGATCTGGGCCAGGTGATACTCCGGCTCGATCAGGTTGAAGTCTGCCTTGTGTGTGTTGTAGTAAGCGGCGATGTCCCCGTCGGTCACCGTGATCTTGGAGTTGATCTCCTTGTTGAAGAGCTTGTCCTCGGTGAGGGAGCGGCGAAAGTTGCGCCTGAGTTCGTCGAGGGTGAGGTTCTGCTCCTTGAGGCTGCGATCGAACTGCTCAGCCGTGTAGCGCGCCTTGATCTCGTTGACCTTATCTTCGACCTCCTGATCGCTCGCGACCAGGTTGAGCTTGGCAGCGCGCTGCAGTACGATCTCTTCCTCGATGAGGGTGCGCAGCACCGTCAAGCGCATGGTGTCGGCCTGCTCCTTCGAGGGCTGCTGCTTCGACTCGCCGAGTTGGGCGACGTAGTATTTTTCCAGCTCGTTACGCTGCACTGCCTTGCCGTTCACCGTGGCGACAACGTCGGGGCTGTGGGCCCGTTTACAGGCAAGCGGCAGCGCACCCACCACAAGCAGGGTTAATACTGCGGCGAGAGGTCTGGATGAGAGCCGGCGGTTTGCCGGAGTTTCGCCCCTCCCGGCGGCCTCGTGGTTGAGACCCGGCCTGACTTGGTGGTAGAGATTGCTGAAAGCGGCATGCCGTTCCAATTGCAATTGCACTCTCCTTACACGTTGCGGTCGCATGAGCCTGGTGCCCGCGCGCACGCGTCAGGGCCGAGTTACTGACCCTGACCTACCAGAATACCGAAAAGACTTCTGTTCAAGCACCGGGAGCCGCGCTCTGCCGGACCTGGCTAACTTGTGCTTATTGACTGCTGCCGGGGGCGTTACCCCCTGGTGCCGTGGAGGGTGCCTTACCGACTCCCACCGGCGGTGCTGAGGGTTGACCCGGCGGCTGAACTCCGGCTGCTAGCAGCGCGCGATCGATCGCCTGCCAGAGGGCTTCGGTCGGGACTGCTCCGGAAAGACGCTCGCCGTTCACGAACAGGGTGGGCGTGCCGTCGATGCCGAGGGCGGTGGCCTCCTTCATTGAGCTGCGAACAGACGCCTCAGCATCCTGCTTGCTGAGGCAGGCATCAAGCTTCAAATTATTGAGTTTGTCGCGAACGCCCTCGTCGCGAGCGAGCTGGTCGAGGGTCGCCGTCGCCTTGGACACGTCGCGGTCGGGCCCGCTGATGTCCTGCCCATGACTGTGAACGTAGTCGACATAGGACCAGTACGCGGCGGGACTCTGTTCAGCCAGGCAGTTAGTGTCGACGGCGGCGTGGAGAGCCCAGGGGTGAATCTCGACAAGCGGGTAATCCTTATAAACCACCTTGACCAGGCCCTTGTAGCGCTCGAGTGTAGCGGGAAAGAGTTCCTGGTGCATGCGCGCGCAGTAGGGGCATTCCAGATCGTCGAAGTTGACGATGGTTACCTTTGCCGTCTCTGTGCCGCGCATCGGCCGATAGGCTGTGCTGATCGAGTCCCCGGGATCCTTTGTAAGGTCAAACTTCTCCAGCCGCGCGAGAGTGTTTCCGTCTTTGGACACAAGGAACTCAACGCTCGTCGGCTTGCCTTTAGGATCCGCCGGACTGAAGGTGATGGGGACAGAATCGTAACCGGCGAGCTCGCTCCTGGAGCGTACGCCGAGGGAGATGGAGTAGTCGGGCGGAACCTGAAACCGGGAGCGGACCAGCAGCTCAATACGGCGATCGATCTTCGGATTGTCAGGGCTATTCTGCGCTTTGCAGGCTGCGGCGATCAGCAGAGCCACGCAGCAGAAGAGCATTCGAGTACGGAGCAATCCCATCACCTCATCGCAAACAGCTCATTATCTCATTGTGGGGGCGGGGCAGGTAAGGTTCGGACGAAACCGACTTTAGCTCCGCTGAACGCTGTTGAGCGCCCTGGGGCGAGTTGAGCCAGCGGACCGGGGCGATAAGAAGCTAGAAGATTCGCACCGCTCGCCGCAGGTTGCCGGCGGTGCCAATGCCGGCCAGCGAAAAGCTGTAGAGATACTGATTCTCGTTGCGGACCGAGCCGAGGTTATAGCGCCGATATTCGAGGCTCAGCCCGCAGCAGTTCCAGTTGTAGGCCGATTGCACTCCTCCGAACTGCAGCGCGCTGAGAGTGAAATCGTATCCGCCATTGGCTCCTGCGCTGAAGCCGCGCTTCCCGCTCGCGCCATAGCTAAAGAGCACTCGGAGCTGGTTGTAGTTGCTGACAGCGCTGGCGAGGTTTTGCGGAGAGGTGGGCGAAGGCTCCGGCGCGTCAAGCTTGGCATGGCTCAGAGCGAAGGCGTAGCCGTCGTGATGGTACGCGGCGAAGAGGTCGCTTGACGTGATGCGGCCGAGCTTTGGATCGTAGTCCAGGTCCCACTCCAGATCGGTCGCCGAGGTGGTCCTCAGGCGCACCCGCGAGATCACCGGCGAGGTAAAGCGGGGCTGGGTCAGAAATGCGACGCCGGTCAGGTCCAGAGTAGTATCGAGTACGTTGCGGGTACCGGTCACGACGGCTCCGCCAAACTGAGGATCGAAGAAATACTTCTGCGCCACACTCCACGACAGCCAGTCGACTGTTCCTCCGCCGCAGTTGCCATCCTCCCGCGGAGCCTCCTTCTCTCCGCACTGATGCTCCTTGAGCTGGCGCAGAAAGAGTCGCTGGGTCAGCGAGTACTCCACTTCATTGGTGTTGCTGACAATATCGGTATCGTCAAAGCGGAGCACCGAGGTGAAGTGATCGACGCCGGTTACGTATCGATAGCGCACATCCTCTTCGATGGAATGACGCAGGCCGCCGCCGAGCAGATGAAGCAGCCACGGCGGCGAGAAGTCGCGTTCGATGATGGGGGGATGAAGCTCGAAGCCCGCCTCGACGTCTCCTCGATTTAGCGAAGCGTCGCGAACCACGGGAAGGCCTACGCCCGGCAGCTGCGAGCGCGAATAGGCTGTCTCCCGTACAGCGAACTCGGGACGAAAGTTCCACCCGCGGAAAGAAAGCGGCAGCTCAAGATGGGGGTAAAGGTCAATGCGCCTTACCTCGCCGACACGCTGCAGGCCCGGCTCGGAGCGGGAGAGTCCGCCGAGTGAGACCGAAAACCTCCACACCAGGGGAGTGTCTGGGATCTGGTGATCGACCGCCTCCGCGCTGAGGGTCGGGGTATGCAGGATGCGGATTTCCGTTAACGGAGTGTTGTTCTCGAAGCTTTGATAGCGTTCGAAGCTGAGACTCTCGGAAATTCCATCTGCCTGGTGGGTGACAAAGGCCTGCGACTTGACCTCAGAGCTGATGGCGATGGAGAAGTTCTCTTCAAAAGCCTGCCGGTAGACGTAGGAGCTCAGGTATTCGAGATCGAGCACGCCGCGTGTTGCGGAGCTGAAGTCACGTCTTCCGTCCACCAGCAGGTCGGTGCCGCCCTGGTTCCCCCTTCCAGTGGCGCTGCTCGCCTCGCCCGTCCGGCGATCAAGCAGGCTATGGAAGTGGATGGTGAGGAAGTCGAGGTCGCGTCCGCGCAGGCGAAACTCGCCCCTCGGCGCGAAACCGCGCGCCGAGTAGTATTCCGAGCCGAGGGTAAGATCCATGCTGCGGTTGATGGCCCAGAAGTACTCCTCGCCAAAGATCGTCCCCTTGCTCGAAGACACTCCGAAGGTGGGAATTAGAAAGCCGGATTGCCGCTCCCGCGTGTCGATCGGATGGGTGGCATAGGGCAGGAAGAAGACAGGCACCCCCAGCAGGGTGAAGCGAGTGTTGCGCGCGGTGGCGCGTCCTCCATCGGGCCCGGATTCGTCAAGCAGGATTCGCGATGCCGCCAGACGCCAGTCCGGCCTGGGCAGCTGGCACGAGGTGACTGAGCCGTCAATGACACGGTACCTGTCCGGGCCGTCCTTCAAGACCTCACGTCCAGTGAAGATCAAGGGGTTGGGTGGCGCCTCGGCGGCTGCGGGCGCGGAGGAGGCAAGCCCCGTCATCGCCGGGGTAATAGGAACCGGACGCGCGAGGCGTATGGAGCCGACGACGTTGTAAAAGTGTGCAGTCTGCTCACGCAGGTTGATCGTTCCATGCTCGGCGCTGACCTCTTCCTGGTCGCGTCCGCCCTCGAGCTGCAGATGGCCCTCAGCCTCGATCGCATCGGTGGCTGTGTTGTAGAGAGCTGTATCAGCTCGCACGACGTAACCCTGGTAGTCTATTTCGACGTGACCGTCGAGGGTGTAGAGGTCGCCTCTCTTTGTCTCGCGATCCGCCGCGATGTGTACAGGCACCCCGACAGGTTCGGGCTGCTCCGGCTCCGCAATCGGAACTCCATCCACGCTCAGCCTTGCAGGGCCTTGAGCTGGCTGTGACGCACCGCCGCCGGCTCCCGGGAGTACCGGCTCCGACTCGTTGACGACTACGTCTTCAGGCCGATCCTGTGGCTTTGCAGGGGGCGAAGACATCGCGGCGCGCGCCCGATTTTGCGCGCCTTCCGACTTGGCGCCGCGCTGCGCCGCACCCATTGCTGCCGGGGGAAACTGATTGGTCAACGCCTGCGGCCAAAGCAGCGGATGACATGCCAGTAGCACCGTGATACATAAGGGGAAGCGAAGTCTCATCGGGCGTCGGAACTGCTCCAGCATAGCAAAGCAACAGCCTCGAAAGGTGTGTCCCTCCTGCAGCAGCCGGCAGGCAAGGGATCATGGGACCGGCGCCGCACCACGGCAAAGCGTTTAGAAGCACGAGAAGCCTGAGTAAGAGACGTCTCCCGGGTAGCTCTGGTTGCGGAGTCTTCGAACCTAGACGCCACCGGCGACAGTAGCAGAGATCGAATGAGGGCCAAGTTTTGAGTACAGCGCCGGGCGCAGCCCTACCGAACATCGAGACAGGCGCTGCCTGGAAGCAGGAAGTGAATGACCGGCTCGCTGCACACCGTACGCGGCGCCCACGCAGGGGCGAGGAGCATCCGACGCTCCCCGGATTGGACCATGCAGCCGCTGGTGAGCCCTCAAAGTCCAGCATCGCGGCCAAGGTAGCTGCCCGTTATGCGAAGGCCCCTACCTACAGCGAGATGCTGGCAGCGGAGGCGCAGAACGCGGCCGATGCTGCGGCTGCTGCGGCCCGGGCCGCCAGCCAGGCACATGCCGCGGCCCAGGCAATCCTCACCGGACTCGACATTCGGCCTGACACCCCTTCTCTCGAGAAGACCCTCCCCTCAGGTACTGCCAAGGAGCAATCCAAGGTCGAGTTGGCGCGCAGCTCTGAACTGTCAGGTGCTGGCCGGGGCGATGACGGCGCTCAACAGGAGGGCGCAGGTCGACGAGACACCCGCGATCGGAACGAGCAGCCGTCTGAGACCTCGAGAGCCACCAGGAGGGATCGCAGGCGTGAGACAGGGAGTGAGACAAGGAGCGAGATGAGGCGTGAGGCCTGGCAGGACACCGTGTCTACTACGGCGTCCATGGCTTCATTACCTGACAATACCGCGGGTGTGACTTTCCCCGCGCAGTCTGCAGCACCTGCTGCGGCGAACAGTGAGCTTCGCATCACGCTTGCCGAGGAGGAGTCAGGAGCTGTGGCTGTCTACGAGACGACGCCCGCGCAGCCTATTCACGCCAACCTTATCGAGTTTCCGCGGGAGCTCTTCGCAACCCGGCGCGCCCGGCCTCGCCTGGCTGAGGGGCCTCTGCGCGACGAGGCCTTCGCTGGTACGGAGCAGTCGCAGCTGCGCATCTTTGAAGTAGCGCCGGAGTCGATCTCGACTACTGCAAGCCTTGAGCAATCCCGCGCGGAGTGGTCTTCCATCCGGCTTGGTGTTCATCCGGCCTACGAGGTGGAGGAGCCGGAACATGCCCCTCCGGCCGGCGCCCGGCAATCCGCGCGAGAGGTGCATGCGGCGCCCTCCAGCCAAATCAGCACCCTGCAGGTTCCGCTGCAGACCGCCAGCCTTGAAGATCGTGCCATGGCAGCCATAGTGGACTTCGCCCTGGTCGCCGCCGCCTTTCTACTATTCGTTCTGTCGTTCGCCGCCTGCGCTGCACACCTGCCATCGGGCAAGCCGGCGCTCATTGCCGGGGCACTCGCGTTCCTTGCGGTTGCACTCGTCTACCAGCTGCTCTTCTTTCGGTATGCCGAGAGTACTCCGGGGATGCGCTACGCCAAGATCGCGCTGTGCACCTTTGACGACGAGAACCCGAGCCGCCGGCAGCTGCGCATTCGGGTCGCCAGCATGCTGCTGTCGCTCTGTCCCCTGGGTCTTGGATGCGCCTGGGTTCTCTTTGACGAGGACCGCCTGAGCTGGCATGACCGCATCACCCGCACCTATCAGCGATCCTACCGATAGAGATCGGCTAAGCGCGGCTTATGTCTATGCACGAGATGGCTGCCAGCAGCGGCATGAGCGTCTGCTGTCGGCTCTGGTGTCAGTACTAGATGTAGAAGCGTTGCGGGTCAGCACTTGGCAGCCTGTTCGGCGGCTGCGCCGGCGCCTATCATCGCGATCGTGGCGTCCTCGGGCAGCACCTCGAGGGAGTAGTTCTGCAGCGGGCTCATCTTGACCATCTCCCAGATATGCTCCTTGAGCAGAGTCAGATCGAGCCGGGCGATATCGCGCCCGGTGAAGTAGAACTTGCCAGGCCCTTCAAGATGGATCTGGGTCGCCGTCGCGGCGGCCAGTGCGCGATGCCACAGGGTCACGAATTCACAGCAGCGCTTGTCTCCCGTCTTGGCGCTGGCAAAGACCTCATCCGGCTCCATGTCGAGGAAGCGCAGACGCATGGCGCGGTGCCCCATGATACCCTCCATGTGGCCGCGTCCCCCGCAGGCGCAGTAGTTCTCCTTCGGATCGAGGGTGATGGTGGTGTGACCTCCCTCCCACGGGCCCTCCGCGTAGGGGTAACGTCCGAAGCCGATGCCGTTGCCAATGGTCCAGACCCGTATCAGGCGATCGAGCTGCCCGTGGGTCGCCGCCAGCCCGGCTGCGACCGCGTCGGCATCATTGAAGACAGCGACCGCGAGCGGCTGGCCCTTGTCGCGCAACGCATGCGCGATCTGCTCGCAGATCTTTGCGCCCTTGAGCTGGGGCAGGTTCGGCGAATCCTCGATGACTCCGTTGCGAACGATGCCGGGCAGCGCGATCCCAACCGCCTCGATCCCCTCCCCGCCGAGAGCGAGCACCTGCTCGCAGATAATCTGGCACAGGGCGTCCGCCGGCAGCTCAATGAGGCCGTGGGTCTCGTCGATGTCCGCAGGGTATTCGCGAACCTTGCCTACCACTTGGTGGTCCTGGAGAAGACCGGCGACTACGCGCTCGGCCATCACCACTCCGATGGTTCTCGCCATATCGCCTCTCTGCTACTCTGCCCCGGAATTTGCCGGGGTGGTGCCTCTGCCGGTGCGATCTTTCAGGAGATTCGCGCCAGGCGATTCAGCCCGTTGAAAGCGGCGGCCTTGTAACATTCCGCCAGCGTGGGGTAGTTGAACACAGTGTCTACGAAGTAGTCCACAGTACCGCCGAGAGTCATGACTGCCTGGCCGATGTGGACCAGCTCAGCGGCTCCCTCACCGATGATGTGTATGCCAAGGATTGCCTTGGTCTCGCGATTGAAGATGAGTTTGAGGCGCCCCGTCGTGTCGCCGCGAATCTGTCCCCGGGCGATCTCACGGTAATAGGCGACGCCCACCTCGTAAGGCACGTCTTCCTCCGTGAGCTGCTCCTCGGTCTTGCCGATGAAGGAGATCTCGGGGATGGTGTAGATGCCGTAGGGGTAGAGGCTCGGGTTGGTGTGCAGACTGTCGTCGTTGAACGCGCGCGCTACGGCAATGCGCCCCTGTTCCATCGAGACCGAGGCGAGGCTGGGAAAGCCGATCACATCGCCGACCGCGAAGATGCTCTGCTGCCTGGTGCGGAAGTCCTTGTCGACCGGGATGCGCCCGCGGGAGTCGGCCTCGATACCCGCTGCGGCGAGGTTCAGTTCGTCGACATTGCCCTGGCGTCCGACGGCATAGAGCAGGGCGTCGGCGTTGATCCGCTTCTTGCTCTCGAGGTTGGCGACCACCGAGCCGGCGGTCAGCTCCTCCACGCTCTCTACCTCTTCTCCAAGCCGCATCGTGACCCGGGTGTCGCGCAGATGGTAGCTGAGCGCCTCGACGATCTCCTGATCGGCGAACTCGAGCAGACGGGGACGCTTCTCGATCAGCGTCACGCGGATGCCCAGGGCTGAAAACATGCACGTATACTCGACGCCGATCACGCCGCCACCGACCACGATCAGGTTCTTCGGCAGGTCGGTCATCTCGAGGATCTGATCGCTGTTGATGATGTTGCGCCCGTTGGTCGGCACGCGCGGCGAGGTCGCGGGCTTGGTGCCGACTGCGATGATGATATTTGCAGCCTCGTAGGTGTTCGAGCCTCTCACTCCGGTGACCTTGACGTGAGTCGAGTCTTCGAAGCTGGCCGTTCCGCTGAGCACCTCGACCCCGTTGCGCGAGAGTTGCGCCTCGGTGACATCGACCTCCGTCTTGATCACGTGCTGGATGCGGAAGGCGAGATCCGCCATCGTGATCTTTTCCTTGACCCGGTAGTTCATGCCGTAGATGGAGCGGTAGTTGTAGCCGGAGAGGTGCAGCACCGCCTCGCGCATCGTCTTGCTGGGGATGGTGCCGGTGTTGATGCAGACTCCCCCAACCACTCCGCGCATCTCAACGACTGCCACCTTTTTGCCACGTTTCACGGCAGCGACGGCCGCGCGTTGACCCGAGGGGCCCGAGCCGATGACTAGAAGGTCGAAAGTATCCATAAACGGTAGAGTGGGCCCCTGTGCGACAACGATCCTGACTTCTTTATCGGCTGCACGCCTCGGCGAGTGACCGTGTATGAGCCAACCTGTCGGCCGTTTGCCCCGAAATGAGACACGGAATCAGCCTAGAAGCTACCATAAGCCAGCAGCAGCGCGCTGCCTACAGGATCGCCTCTGCCGCTTTTCGGTGCATCACAAACACCGGCGTTGCATCGCTGACAAGCACATGGTGCTCGCGGCGGAGTTGCCCGGCCTGTGCAGCTTCCACCAGAGACTCGGCTCATGAAGCTTTGCGCGATCACGGACGGGTTGGCGCTTCCGGAGCTCGACCCCAACGCTGGGCCCAGGCAACCAGCAGAACGCAGACCCGGGCTGATCGAGCTTGCCGGCGGCTGGGCAGCCGGGGGCGTGGATTACATCCAGGTCCGTGAGAAGCAGCTTGAGCCGAGCGCGTTGCGGGTCCTGGTCGGCCGGTTCGTGGCAGCTGTGCACCCTTCGGAGTCGCCGGCAACCGCCACCTGCAACAAGACGAAGATCCTCGTCAATGGACCCGCTTTAATCGCCAACGAGGCTGGGGCCGACGGTGTACATCTGCCTGGTGGCTTCTCCGCCCCAGCTATCAACCACGCCCGGCATACGTTTGCCCAACGCGAGGCTGGCACAACCAGCCCCCTCATCAGCGTGAGCTGCCACTATCTTGATGAGGTTGTCCGCGCGTGCGATCTCGGAGTGGACCTGATCCTATTTGCACCCGTCTTCGGAAAGCTGCTCGGGCCAGGTACGACTCTGCCCGGTGTTGGGTTGAAAGCTCTGGCCGCCGCTTGCCGGGCCGCCGGAGCAGTACCCGTCCTAGCGCTCGGCGGAATCACCGCAGAGAACGCCAGCCAATGCGTGGAGACAGGGGCTGCTGGAGTGGCCGGAATCCGCCTCTTCACCAGCGGAGACTGGCAATCGTTACGCGACGTGCGCGTGGGGTAACGATTGGTATTGGAAGATGGAAGGGCAGAGCCGGCAAAGATTGCCGGCTCTGCTCAATCAAGTCAGACGGGCTTGAACTAGCCCTCAAAGTCGAACAGGTCGAACAAGTCTCCGATTGCTGGGCTGTTGGTGGGCACGTAGGGGTTGATGGGATCGGCCACTGGATCTGGCAGGTTGTCGCGGCTGCGGTCGGTGAGCGGCTTGAGGGACCAGTTGCGCTCGATGAACTTTAGAATTGAGACGTGGTCGTTATAAACGTGCGAGATGTGGCCGTGCTTCACGTTCGGCCCAACCACGATCATCGGTACCCGCGTGCCGTCGCCGAAGAAGTCGAGGGGCTGCACGTATCCGGAGTCGTAGTAGCCCCCGCCCTCGTCGAAGGTGATGAAGATGGCCGTGTTGCCGACCAGCTGTGGACTGTTCTGCACGCCGTCGACGATCTTCTTCACAAAGCCTTCAAACAGGTCCAGCTTGGATGAAGCAGGGTGGCCATCCACCAGACCGCTAGGCTTCACATACGAGACCGCAGGCAGGGTACCGGCCTTCAGATCCGCATACAAATCGGTCGTGTCCTTGAGATGAGCGGCGCGCTTGGCAGGGTCCGTCATGATAGAGGTGGAGTACTGCAGGAAATTGCAGATATTGCAGTACACATCCGCGGGGTTGAGGTAGTAGGGGTCCGTCTTGTTGAGGTTGTACTGGTCGCCGAAGTAAGCGAAGGAGATGTTCTTCTCGATCAGTGCGTCGCCTATGTTACGCAGCTTTGATGGTGGAATGGTGAAGACGGTGTTGTTCTTGTTCGTATCGGTGTAGGCATTGGAACCATCGCCGAAGTAGCCTGGGTTGTAATTGTTCAGCAGGTAGTAGTGGTCCGGAGCGCACTTTGGATCCACCTCATAGGGCAGGGTGCTGAGGTAGGTCAGCACCGAGTGAACGCCGGGCTCATCGGAATCTGAGCAGTTGCTGTAGGAGCCGCCGCCGAAGGAAGCTGAGCCATAGGAGCCTCCGCCGTAGCCATCCTGCGTGTAGTAGTTATTGGTGTTCGGCTGCGGGTCGGGGTTCTCGATCTCATCGACGATGCCGGCGTTCGGAGTGCCGGCAGCGACCAGCTGATTGTGCGGCGGGGTAGCGGCATTGCCATTGGCATCGCTGAAGTAGATGGCATCGCCGGTACCGATGGCGACGTGGTTGGCGCCTGTGCCGCCGTTGAACGCCTGATGGTAGTTGTCGCTGGAGGAGTAGCGGTCGACCAGCATCTTGAGGTATGGCGCGTCGCCTTGCAGAACGTTATAGAAGCCCATGGCGGTCGAGCCTTCGCGGGTGGTCACATCGCTGAAATTGTGAGGCTGCGCCAGGCCGTTTGATCCAGCGCCGATGGTGGTCTCCACGTAGGGGAACAGATCCTTCTTGCAGCCTGCCGGATCGGCGGGTGTGGCGTAGTTGATATTGCAATCCATCTCCTGCCACATCTGGTAGAAGCGATGCACCGGGCTCGCAGCATAGGCGTCGTAGGGGATGCCGGGGGTAATCTGAAACGGACCAGGAGGCAGATAGTTCACGTTGGGAATGCGCGTGTCGGGAGTGCCGCTGGTGAGGCCTGTGCCGCCGGTGGTCAGGTAGTTGTAATACTGGTTGTTCGGCAGGCCATTCTCTACCGCCTTTGCAATCGCAATGCTGGGCACGTAGGGAGTCGTTGGGCCGCCCGCGAGAGGAGCGGGCAAAGTTGGATAGAGGTTCTGGAACGCCGGGCTGACCTGGTAGCCCTCCGCGCTGGTGTCGCTGGCAAAATTCTGGTGAGCAAGATAGTACTTCGGCCCGGGCGTGCCGTCTTCGTTGATGATGCCCTTCGAGAGCAGGTTGTCGACAGTCTGACCAGCTACCGGCTTGTAGGTAGCGAAGACGTGATCGAAGGTGCGGTTCTCTCCGAGGATCACGATGACATGCTTGATGGGCGTGCGGGTCTTGGCGTCTCCGCTATCGGCGAAGGCGGGCAGTGGCGCTCCCGCTAGTACCTGCGATGCGATCAGTATGCCGGCGCTGCATTTCAAAAACGGCCGACGGCGTTCGTCTCTGGACTTCCGATTCATTTGTTTCTCTCCTTGGGCCTGTGTCATGCCCTTGCAGTCAGGCCAAACAGCCTCTGCAAGGTCGGGCCAAGACTAGCGTGGGAGAGAAGATGAGGATTTTAAGCTCTGGTGATTATCTGGTGAAAACTCCTGATCACCTCTACTGCGGATGCGTATGCCTGTCGAAGCGAGGACCTCAGTTCAAACAGCATTGGAGGAGATGAGCGCCGATCAGTGTCCGTGGCGCTCTCCATCGACCGCGCTCACTTACGATTCAAGCACGCCAATAGAATGATCGTTGAGGAAGGCGACGATGGCGGAGCTGAGCAGAACCGGTATCTCTCTTGAACAGGACCTGCTGGCGGAGTTTGACCGGCTGATCGCACGCAGGGGATATAGAAACCGCTCAGAGGCGGTACGCGATCTGATTCGCGAGGCGCTTCTGTCAGAGGCTGTCGACTCCGATGCGCCGGTCGTTGGAACGCTTACCCTGGTCTACGACCATCACGTTCCCAACCTCCCAGAAAAGTTGACCGACGCGCAGCACCATGCGGGAGCCATGGTGCTGGCGGCTACTCACGTTCATCTTGACCACGATTACTGCCTCGAGGTCATCATCATGAAAGGCAACAGCCGGGCGATCCAGGCGATCGCCGACAGCATCATTGCGTTGCGCGGCGTGCAGCTCGGAAAGCTGGTGCTCACGAATTCCGGTGCCAATCTCATCCCTCAGGCAAGTCATCCCCACACAACGCCCTGACGCTCTAGTGGCGGCGGAAGCGATATGTAACCGATGCGGTTACATATGATCTCAGTGGAAATCCGGTGATGCGTTCGAAGGGCGCCGTATTCTCCGATGAAAGCGACAGGCTCTCGAGCGTCTGACCGCCGTAGCCGCTCGCGATGAAGAAGTTCAGGCCGAGGTCGATGCCCTTGCTCTCGAAGGGCCTGACGACCGCGCCGCGGAACTCCCTCACCGGTACAGCAACAAATCCATCGCCCAGCGGCTTTCTGCCGACCTGTTCATACTCGCCGCGCGCTACTAAGTGCCCCGGCAGCTTGTCGACTGTTCCGAGCACGTCCCAGATCAGGCGCGGAGCCTCCGGAGTCGGCTGGCCCGTGACGCGGTCCCGGGCGTCGGCACGGGCGTAGAGTGCCTGCACAAAGCCATGATTGAAATTGTGGCGGGCGGTGAAGGCGACCGACTTGATGATGCCGGGCCCCTCATCCTCCTGCAGACCGGTGTCGTTCGAGATGCGCCCCAGGGACTGCGAGGTGGTCACATGCTCGAGGGTGATGCGAAAATCCGTCCTGGCTACGTACTTGCTGATGACCAGCTGGTTGGACCGCGCCTTGCTCACGATCGTGGTGCCCTCCACGGCCGTCGTGCCAATGCGCGGATCGTTGACATGGAAAGACTGCCCGTAGCTGTAGGCGACTGTAGGCAGGTAGTGGATCGTCTCTGGCGGGAACAGCGTCAGAGTGCCCTTTGGCGAGTTGACTCCAGCGGTGCGCGAGAAGGAATCAGTGGAGCGGTAGATGTCCTGGTTATCGACAGTGACCTGGTCGCGCCGGTAGCCGAGGTTGTAGTGCAGAAAGCTCATCAGCGTGCCATCGGCGGCTACAAAAGGACTATAAAAGTTGATGACCAGATTATTAGCAGTGACGGGGAAGAATCTGCCCGCATCGTCTGCGCGGTCGAGATCGAGGGCGCTGGGAGCCTCGCGGCGCAAGTCCGCTCCTGCGAGCAGAGAGAGCTTGCTGCTGTAGTTCTCCGCATAGAGCACGTCTTCGCCACTGGCGTTGCGGTGTTCGCTCTGCCGGATCAGCCCAGTGCCGCAGTCCAGCTCGATTCTGGCTGTGCCGCAGGTTGCACCCGTTGGAATGAAGGCGAAGTTGGGGCGCACATCGAGGGTGTAGTAGCGGTAGAAACCCGAAAATTGCAGCTGGCGATGGTCCGTCACATGCCATACGTCGTTAAAGATGAGAGCGCCGTTCGAGGTCTCTTCTTTCTGACGCGGATCAATGGTGTCGTCCGGCACCCGGACGTGGATAGGGATGAGCCCGGGCTGGTAGGCGAAGCCATAGTAGCCAATGCCGTAGACGGTGAGCTGGTTCTGGCCGAAGTCAAAGATCTTCGAGACATTGCCCTTGTACTGCTTGCGGTGTTCGAGGCGCTTGAGGAAGCCGTTGCCGTAGGAGAGCTCCGCTCCAAGCCACATCTTATTGGTCGGGTCTGCAGGACTCCACGCGCCTACCAGGTTCAGGTCGCGGTAGTCCCCGGTCAGCCTTAACATGGGCTCTACCCTGTCGCGCAGGCCAAAGGTGATGGCCGCGTTCTCGGAGTTGTTGCCCTCGCGGACGTTGAAGGCTCCACCATCGGTTTCGACGCTCTCGATGGCGATCGGGATAATGACGTTGGGGTCCGCGTAGCCGTTTCCGTGAGCGTTTGCGGGTAGATTGTTCTGGAAGAGGAAGCCGCCGACCTGGAAGAACATTGCGATCGGTTCACCATGGTCACCGGCCACTCCGGGCACGAAGTGCTGCGGCGGCTTCACCCCTCCTGCTGGCGACTCTACCGGCATACCCGGGATCGAGATAGGCATCCCCGGGCGTCCCGGGTTCGCGTCGAGTGTCTCGTCCCGGATCATGACTCGCTGGGCGGGGTCAGGCACGAAGACTCCGCTGTCTGAGACACTCGCAGTCACGGTGACGGACTGGTTCTGAGAGGCGATATCTGAGAATTGGAGGTTGGCAGTCTTTGCCTCGCCGGGCGCGATCAACACGGTCTGTTCCCGCACTGCGAAGCCCTTCGATTCGGCGGTGAGGCGGTACTCCCCCGGGTCAACGGCGTTGAAGGAGTACGCGCCAGCCTCATTGGTTTTGGTCTGTCGGCGGGAGTTGTCCGCGCGGCGCTCCAGGGTGATGGTCGCGCCGGGGACCAGCTTGCCATCGGTATCTGAAAGGTTGCCCGTCAGCCGGGCTGCACCATCTGCCGCCTGGACGCATGCCGGAATCAGCATCAGCGCGAGTGCAGCCGTCATGGAACGGCGTAATGCAGCTCGCAGAGATACGGCACCCGAGTTCGCAGGTTTCTGAGATTCATCAGAACGGAGCGATAATCGGCCTGTACGTAGACGCGCTAGGGGAAAGTGAAAACGTAAGGCGGGCACCATCGATTCAGTCTCCGGCAGATCGGCTGGGGTGCCAGTTCTTTGGCGGTACCAGCAGTGTTATTGATTGTAGATTCGTGCTACGAAGAGTACGGCCGGATTGGCTTCCTGGATGATGAGCCAGCAGAAATACAAGACCTTGTTTACTCGTGTTAATACATGCTCCGTAGGTCCATATCCCTGTTGCCGATGTTGGGCGTCCAAGGCCCGCGTCTGCCCGCGCCGCGGCGAATGATATTCTGAAGGCTGGGAAGCAGCAGAGCGGACGGGGTAATCTCTCCCATTCGACTGCAGCCCCCCCCGGGTTTGCCATGCTTATCACCGTCGCGGACTTAGAACGCGAACCCCTCCAATTCGACCTGAAACTCAAGCCGGGAACCATCGACTACGGCCTCGAAGTGAAACAGCTTGATGCCCTCTCGGTTACCGGAACCGCCGATCTGATCATCGAGCATCGCGGTCCCGGGGAGCAGGTGCCTGACATACGCGTAAGAGCGGAGTACGGCGCACGCTTTGAGCTCGAATGCGCTCGCTGCGTCGAGCCGGTTGAACAAGCGCTGGGCGGCCACTTCGACCTGCTTTATAGACCCTTTCGCGCCGACGGCGACGCATCCGAGCACTCGATCACCACCTCTGAGACGGAAATCGGTTATTATCAGGAGGGCGGTCTTGCCCTTGAGGACGTGCTGCGCGAACAGGTGCTGCTGGCCCTGCCGCCTCGTACCCTCTGCCGCGAAGACTGCAAAGGACTTTGCCCGCAGTGCGGCCAGGATTTGAATGCCGAAGCCTGCACCTGTGATGACAGTCCGCCCGATCCGCGCTGGGCTGCCCTGTCGGAGTTGCGCAGCCGGATAAAACCCTGAGTTTCGACGAAAATTGGAAACGGCCCGTCATCGTTTTTGCGATGTGATCAGTCAGGGTCTTGAAAGGACTTGTAATGCCTAATCCAAAGCGGCGCCACTCCAAGGCCCGCACCGCCAAACGGCGCTCCCACGATGCGCTCACCCCCATTGTCACCTCGGAGTGCCCTAACTGTCACGAACGCAAGCTGCCCCACCGCGTCTGCATGAAGTGCGGCACCTACAAGGGCCAGGAAGTCCTGGAAGTCAAGGAAGCAAGCTAATCTCGAACCCTCCGATGCTGACGGACATCGCTCTGGACGCAATGGGTTCGGACAAGGCTCCTGAGCCGGAGATACGAGGAGCGATCCTCGCCTGCCGCTCCTTTCCGGTACGCGTCCACCTCGTTGGTCCGGAGGCGCGACTGCGCTACCTGTTGGGCGAATACCTGGAAGGCGAACGCCTGCCAATCGAGATAGTCAACGCCACCGAACACATCGGAATGGACGAAAAGGCGGCGACGGCAGTTCGCTCCAAGCGCGACAGCTCCATGCGGGTGGGCCTCAAGCTGGTACGCGAGCGGCGTGCGGCCGGCTTCCTTACGGCTGGCAACACCGGCGCTGCAATGGCCACAGCGAAGATGGTGCTCGGGGCGCTGCCTAATGTTGACCGCCCGGCCCTCGCGCAGGTGCTGCCGACAGCCTCCGGCTCACCCTGCGTGCTGCTCGACGTCGGAGCCAACGTAGACTGCAAGCCGCAGAACCTAGAGCAGTTCGCGGTCATGGGCGAGCTCTACGCCCGCAGCGTTCTCAAGATTCGCAGCCCCCGCGTCGGCCTGCTCTCGATTGGCGAGGAAGAGAGCAAGGGTAATGAGCTCACCCGCGAGGCGTTCCCGCTGCTGAAGCAGCTGCCGATCAACTTCATTGGCAACGTGGAGGGTCGGGACATCTACAACGGGCGGGCGGACGTGATCGTGTGCGATGGCTTCGTGGGTAACGTCGCCCTGAAGACCTCAGAGGGATTGGGCCGGCTGGTGAGCGACCTGCTCCGCGAGTCGCTCACCCAGACGGTCACCGCCCAGGCTGGTGCTCTGCTCTCGCGCAAAGCTCTAAAAGACTTCAAAAAGAGGCTGGATTACTCCGAATACGGTGGGGCGCCGCTGCTCGGCGTCCGCGGCGTCTGCATCGTCGGACATGGGTCTTCGAACGAGCGGGCCATCTTCAACGCCATCCGTATTGTGGCGGAGTTTGCCCAGGCAGGAATCAATGACTGCCTTGAGCGCGAGTTCGGACGACTTCCAGCCGGCCCCTCGCACGTGTCCGGGACGGGGCTGCCGATCCAGTAATCTCGCGCGCTGAGAACCCGCGGCCGCGAACAGAGCTGGCCACCCGAAAGCTCGGATCAGGTCGAAGCGCCGGCCGGGGCAGAAGAATATAGGCCAGCCCGCTATAAAGGAATGCAGTGATCAGGCCGGAGCGCAGCAGGAACTCCGGCCCTGCCGCGGCAAACGGCAGGGCGAGTGTCCTACCGGGAAGGAGTACGAAGGCAGAGATGAGACCGGGCATAGATCCCGCCTCAAAGTGGTTTTCCAGCAAGGTGGCGAGACCGGCGATCGCACATCCCACCAGCAGCGCGTTCACCATTGCGATTGGGCTGCGTCTCATGAAGAAAGTATAGGTTTCTTTAGTAACTCGAAGTTGAGCTATATTGGGCCAGTTGCGGGCGTTCTCGTTCCCCTGGTACCCTGCCGGCTCGCCGTTCTCAAGCCACACTCGACCATGATCCCATCAAAAACAGCCTTTCTCTTTCCGGGCCAGAACTCGCAGTCTATCGGCATGGGCCGCGACCTCTACGACCGATTCCCCACCGCCCGCCAGACATTTCAAGAGGCCGATAAGGCCCTCGGGTTCTCGATCTCTGCGCTCTGCTTCGAGGGTCCTGAAGAGCAGCTGCGGCGAACTGAGTTTCAGCAGCCGGCCATCTTCACCGTCTCCGTCGCAGCACTGCGAGTCTTGGCCGAGCACGGAGTGAGGCCCGAGATGGTCGCCGGTCACTCCCTGGGCGAGTATGCCGCGAATGTCGCTGCCAGCTCTCTCGCCTTCGCCGACGGAGTGCGCACCGTGCGCAGCCGGGGACGTTACATGCAGGACGCGGTACCGGAGGGTGTCGGCGCGATGGCCGCGGTGCTCGGATTGGGCGCTGAAGAGGTGATTGCAGGTTGCGCGACCGCCGCTGCCGAGAGCGGTGAGGTAGTCTCTGCGGCTAACATCAACTCGCCCACTCAGATCGCGATCTCAGGGACCCTGGTTGCGGTCGAACGCGCCGCTGCAATCCTCAAACAGGCGGGCGCCAGGCGGGTGGTGATGCTCAAGGTGAGTGCGCCCTTCCACTGTGCGCTGATGCAGCCGGCGCAGGACCACCTTGCCGCTCTGCTCCAGTCCGTCTCGTTCGCCGAGCCCTCTATCCCGGTTGCCGTCAACGTCGATGCGCAGTTTGTCGAGGATGCGGCGGGTTTGCGAAATGCGCTGGTGCGTCAGGTTACGGGCGCAGTGCGTTGGGTCGAGTCGATGCAGCTGCTGATCGATCGAGGCGCAACCCACTTCATTGAAGTGGGGCCGGGGAAGGTGCTCTCAGGGCTGCTCCGCCAGATCGACCCCAACCAATCAGCTCTGAACGTAGAAGACGGCGCCAGCCTCGAGAAGACTCTGGAGGTGCTGAACCCAGCAGGGGAGCACGAACGAGCTGGCTGATATTCAGCATTTCGTCCGCCGCTTCAATCAGCTCACGGCCCGACATAAAGCTCGTCCGGCGAAAATCCAATCTCCTTGGTCTTGGGATTGACGCGGAGGAAGATAGGGGTCTTCCCGCCGTTGATCGTCAGCCCCACGATGACTCCGTTGCCAAAGCTCTTGACCATCAAGATCTGGTGGCTGCGAATCGTCCCGTAATTGCTGCCAGATCCCCAATCCTCCTGAAACTTGCCGAAGTCATAGGCGGAGTACTTCTGCGGATGCTGCTTCCAGTCCGGGTCGGAGTACCACATTCCGTAAGCCCCGGCCAGGTCTCCGGATTCGACCGTGCGCATGAAGCGCTCGACCCGGTGCTGCTCGGGCCAGTCGCGGAACCACCAGCCCAGGGCGCCGAGGACCACCGCCAGCACCAGGGCGCCGATGGCAAAGTTACGGAAGAGGTTTGCCCGCCGGATGTCATAGGCGGGAGCGTCGAGCAACGTCATTGAGGCAATCCTTTTGCGACATCTAATGTGAGCTGCCGGGGTGCAGCGTCACAGCCCAACAGCTTAGACACCGCGCGTGATGATGTAGGTCCGTTCCAGTACTTTTCTCCTGCGCCAGAACGGGGCTCCTGGATGCGAACTCCGCTCCTAGATACTGTAGCTGTTCTGGTCGCGCTCAGCGCGACGTTCGAGCGCGAGTTCGATCAGACGCGTGATCAGGTCTTGATAGCTGACTCCAGAGGCGGCCCACAGCTTCGGGTACATGCTGATCGAGGTGAAGCCCGGCATGGTATTCACCTCGTTCACATAGATACGACCCTCCTTGCCGCGTCGCCCGGGGTCCATGAGGAAGTCGACGCGGGCGAGCCCTGCGCAGTCGCAGGCCTGGAAGGCGGCGATCGCCATCCTCTGCACCTCGCGAGTCTGAGCTCGGCTCAGCCTGGCAGGAATGATCAGCTCCGATCCTTCGGTCTGATACTTGGCCTCATAGTCGTAGAACTCCTTCGCCGGAACGATCTCGCCCACGACCGAAGCCTCTGGCCGGTCGTTGCCGAGGACCGCCACCTCGAGCTCCCGAGCCTTTCCGCGGCTGCCGCCGACACCCTGCTCGACTACGATCTTCCGGTCGTATCGAGCGGCAAGTTCGAGTGCCGGCCCAAGCTCGCTGCGATCGTGCGCCTTGCTGATCCCTACGGACGAGCCGAGGTTCGCGGGCTTCACAAACAAGGGGTAGCGAAGCTGCCTCTCGAGCAGGCTGATCGTCTTCCTGGGGTGCAGCTGCCAGTCTGCGCGCAGCAACGTCACATGCTTCACCAGCGGCAGCTTGCTCGAGGCAAAGAGCCGCTTCATGACGTCCTTGTCCATTCCGGCCGCGGAGCCGAGCACACCCGACCCGACGTAGGCGATCTCTGCCAACTCAAACAGCCCCTGAATCGTTCCGTCCTCGCCGAAGGTCCCGTGCAGCACCGGGAAGAGCACGTCTACGCCGAGCATCTTGCCGTTACTCGACATCTCCGCGCCGGCTTGCAGGTTAAGTCCTCCGGCTTGACCTGCGCCAGCTTGACCTGCGCCAGCTTGACCTGCGCCGGCATGACCTGAGCCGGATATATCCGCGCCCGAGGTGCGGCCGTGCCTACCGGCCGCTCGCGAGGCTGCAGGCGGCTCTTTCGCTGTCGGAACATGCGGCAGTGCGACATCTGCGCCGCCGGTCAACAAAGCAGCCGCAGAGGTCGCCGCGGAGTCGCCTGCCCGCAGTATGCCATCAAAGCTCGAGCTCGCCAGCCGCGCGCCCTCGCCCTCCAGCAGCCTCTGGGCATCGGTTGCCGTTACCCACCGGCCCTCCTTGGTAATCCCGAGGGGAATCACTTCGAACTTCTCATGATCGATTGCATTGAGCACCGAAGCAGCCGAGAGCAGAGAGACCTCGTGCTCGCCGCTCCGTCCACCAAACAAAATTCCTACCCGAAGCTTTGCCATCCGCTGACTATTCTATGGGTTCCTCCGCCTCCCGGTGAGCCACCCTCGGCTCATAAGGTCTTGGCCGAGTAACTGCTCCAGATCGCGCGCATACAGCCGTCTCCAGTCGCCTGAGTCCCGCCGTGGCAGGGCGTGAACTAGAATGCCCCGAGGAGTAATGACCAGGAGCGATGACTGAGAAGTGAACCACGACGCCAGATCACGACGACAGATGACGACGACAGATCACAAGGGAGATATCAATGGACGGTTCACGAAGAAAATTCCTGGCGCAGAGCTCGCTCACGGCGCTCGCAGCGGTGGCGGCAGGGTGTCACAAGCAGGTTGATGAACCGGCGGGTCCTCCTGCGGGAACGCCGCCGGTTACGGGCAACTCACCCGCCGTCGGTCCGGAGGTCTCAGCGGCCACCTTCGCAGAGGCCGAAAAACTGGTGCGCGTGGAACTCACCGGGCCGCAGCGGACCCTGGCTGCGAGTAACTGGAGGACCGGGGTGGCCGCCATCTACGAGCGCCGTACCGGTCCGAGGAAGGTGGCGCTCGAAGCTACCCTTGCACCTGCCTCACATTGGAATCCTACCCTTACAGGTGGTACCGCCACCGGCATGGCTCTTGCTTCCGCGCAAGATCGCTTTCTGCGCAGTTCACTCGGCGCAATACCTCTACCGGCCAACGATGCGGATATCGCCTTTGCTCCACTTACCCACTTATCAAGCTGGATAGAAGCGAAGGAGCTATCCTCCGAGCGACTTACTTTAATATATCTTCGGCGGTTGGACCGCTATAACTCGCAGCTCCGCTGTGCGATCACAATTACCACCGACTTAGCTGTAAGTCAGGCAAAGCAGGCGGATGCAGACATAGCAGCAGGTAACTACAAAGGCCCGCTGCACGGAATCCCCTGGGGCGGCAAAGATCTGCTCGACACCGCTGGAATACCCACCACCTATGGAGCGGAGCCGTATCGCAATCGCATACCCTCCGTCGATGCTACGGTAGTGCAGCGCCTGCGCGATGCGGGCGCCGTGCTGGTTGCGAAGCTGAGCATGGGCGCGCTTGCGATGAATGATATCTGGTTTGGGGGTCAGACGATGAACCCCTGGCTGCTCGAAGAAGGGTCCTCAGGCTCGAGCGCGGGGCCGGGCTCGGCGACGGCTGCAGGGCTGGTCGCCTTCGCCATCGGCAGCGAGACCAGCGGCAGCATCGTCAGCCCCAGCATGCGTTGCGGCATCACCGGTCTGCGTCCGACCTTTGGCCGCGTACCTCGCACCGGCGCGATGACGCTCTGCTGGTCGCTTGACAAACTGGGGCCCATGGCCCGCAGCGTTGAAGACACCCTGCTCGTGCTCAACGCGATCTCAGGCCCAGATGCCGGAGACTCAGGCAGCGTCCCCAGTCACCTGGACTACGACGCCAACGACCCAGTCACCGGACTCCGCGTCGGCTACTTCAAGCAATGGATGCACGACGCGACTGACGTCGATCGAGCAGCGTTGCAGATGGTCGAGAAGCTGGGGATGGTTCCGGTCGAGGTGTCGATACCCGACTGGCCCTATGACTCGCTCGATCTTATCCTCTCGGCGGAGGCAGCCGCCGCCTTCGAAGAACTAACCCTGAGTGGCGGAGTAGATCAGCTGAAGATGCAGACCGCTGATGCGTGGCCGAATAGCTTCCGCCAGGCTAGATTTCTCTCCGCGGTGGACTATGTACAGGCTGATCGTCTGCGCCGCAAGGTAGCTATGGAAATGGTAAGGGTGTTTTCCCAGGTCGACTTACTTCTAGTACCTTCGTTGCGCGACGAGATGCTGACTATTACCAACTTCACGGGGCATCCCTCACTCACTCTGCGCGCCGGCTTTGTCCAGGTAAGTGAAGCGCGCAGCGACTGGGCTCCTGATCCACACAACCCGCCGCCGAAGTTCAACCCGCCGAGACGGGTGCCTTACGGAGTCACCCTAATCGGCCGCCTTTTCGATGAGGGCACGCTCGGTCGGGCCGGACTGGCACTGGAGCGGGCCTTCGCCGTAGCTGGGGAAAAACCTCCAGGGTTCGCGTGAGCAGAAAGGATTTAGTTTTCGAGACTTAGACCGCATTAATAAATCTGCTCTATAAAAATAGACCTGTGGCTTGATAGACTTTCGTTGCGAGCGACGCTGCAGCGATTTACAGGAGCTGAAAGATGAGCAAGGTCAGGCTACTGGTCGGCACACGGAAAGGTGCATTCGTGCTCACGGCCGACGGCAAGCGCAAGCACTGGAAGGTAGATGGCCCGCACTTCGGCGGCTGGGAAATCTACCACGTGAAGGGATCGCCGGCGGAACCCAACCGCCTCTATCTATCGCAATCCAGTGGCTGGTTTGGCCAGATCATCCAGCGTTCCAACGACGGAGGCGAGACCTGGGAGCAGGCCGGCAACAAGTTTGCCTACGACGGCATACCGGGAACTCACCAGTGGTATGACGGCACCCCGCATCCGTGGGAGTTCAAACGCGTATGGCACCTTGAACCCTCCCTCACCGAGCCCGACACCCTCTACGCGGGCGCAGAAGATGCAGCGCTCTTCCGCTCCAACGACGGAGGCAACAACTGGCAGGAGCTCTCCGGGCTGCGGGGGCACGGCTCGGGACCGCACTGGGCTCCGGGTGCGGGGGGCATGTGCCTTCACACCATTATCTTCGACCGGGCTAATGCCGCTCGGATGTTCATCGCCATCTCCGCCGCGGGCGCGTTTCGCACCGATGACGCAGGCGCCACCTGGCAACCCATCAATCGCGGCTTGAGGTCGCCTCACATCCCTGACCCCGAGGCAGAGGTCGGTCATTGCGTTCACCATATTGCGATGCATCCCGCGCATCCCGGCGTTCTCTTCATGCAAAAGCATTGGGACGTGATGCGCAGCGACGACGCCGGCGAACACTGGTACGAGGTGAGCGGCAACCTGCCGACCGACTTCGGCTTCGTCATAGATGTGCATGCCCACGAGCCTGAGACGATTTACGTGGTACCCATCAAGAGCGATTCGGAGCACTATCCGCCCGAGGGCAAGCTCCGCGTCTATCGCAGTCGTACCGGCGGCAACGAATGGGAGCCGCTGACCACAGGGCTGCCGCAGACCGACTGCTACGTGAACGTCCTGCGCGATGCGATGGCGGTCGACGCGATGGACTCCTGCGGCGTCTACTTCGGCACCACCGGTGGCCAGGTCTACGCCTCAACAGACAGCGGAGACAGCTGGGCGCCCATCGTTCGCGACCTGCCCGCCGTTCTCTCCGTTGAGGTGCAGACCCTGCCATGATCCGGGTCGAGTTGCCGGCCCATCTGCGCACCATGGCGCGGGTGGGCCGAGAGGTGGAGCTCGAGGTAGCTGACCCCGTCACGCAGCGCACCGTGCTCGATGCGCTTGAGGAGAGGTACCCGATGTTGCGGGGCACCATTCGCGATCACGTAACCCGGCAGAGGCGGCCGTTTCTGAGGATATTCGCGTGCCGGGAGGACCTCTCTCACCAATCGCCGGACGCTCTGCTACCGCAGGCAGTTGCAGAAGGGGCGGAGCCTGTCCTGATCGTTGGAGCTATCGCAGGAGGCTGATCAAAACATCTAAATTGGCGTGAGAGGGCTGAGGCTACTGATTCATCATTAAAGCTACTAGTCGGCGGCGCACTGCAGGTCTTCGTTCCTCAATTTGGCATGCCTTAGCTCTCGCCGTTACTTGCGCTTCCAGCGCACGCCCTCTTTCGAATCCTCCAGCAGTATGCCCTTGTCTGCCAGCTCTTTCCGAATCGCATCTGCCCGCGCAAAGTTGCGGCTGCGCTTCGCGCTTGTGCGCTCCTCGACCAGGGCCTCGATCTGAGAATCACTGAGGGAGAGCTGCGCCAGCACCTCGGGCGCGGCCTCGGCGAGGCGACCTGCACCAGTCGCCCAATCGACAGCAGCGCGCGTTATCTCCGCATCGCGATCCTGGAGAACGGCATAGATATCATCAAACCTGGCAAGCACTTCCAGGATGAGCGGCACATTCTGCACGCCCAGCTTTCCTGCATCCATCGCTGCGTTCGCCGCGCGCACGAGCTCGAAGATTGCAGCGCGCGCTTCAGCCGTGTTGAGGTCGTTCTCGAGGGCCGCCTGGAAGTTTTCTCCGGAGCGGCGGCTCTCGGCTGCAAGCGCCTCGTTCATGTCTCTGACCGTAGGCGAGGTTTGCAGTCGCTGATGGAAGGTACGCAGTCTCTCGACCGCGCCCGTCGATTCGATGAGTCCGTCAAAGGTGAAGTTGAGCTGGTGGCAGTACGGCACAGAGATCAGCAGGAAGCGGATAGCCGACGCCTTGTAGCCCTTGAGCAGCAGATCGCGAAGGGTATAGAAGTTGCCTTCGCTCTTGGACATCTTGCGTCCCTCGACGAGCAGAAAACGCACGTGGAACCAGTGCTTCGCGAAGGCTTTATGCGTAGCTGATTCCGATTGTGCGATCTCGTTCTCATGATGAGGAAACATAAGGTCTTCGCCGCCGGCGTGCAGGTCGAACGACTCGCCGAGATGTTTCATGGCCATCGCAGAGCACTCGATATGCCACCCTGGACGGCCCGCGCCAAGGGTCGTCTGCCAATGGTGCTCGCCAGGCTTGGCCGCCTTCCACAGTGCGAAGTCGCGTGCAGAATCCTTCTCGTATTCGTCCAGATCGATGCGCGCACCGTCACTGATGCCGCTGAAGTCCTTTTTTGAGAGTTTGCCGTACTCGGGAAATCGCGCTATGCGGAAGTACCAGGAGCCGTCCTCAACCTTGTAAGCGATGTCCTCTGCGGCCAGCCGCTCGATCAGCGCCACCATATCTGCAATGCTCTCGGTGGCGTGCGCGATTACCTCCGGACGCTCTACGTTCAGCGAGTCGAGATCCTCAAAGAATGCGCCTTCAAAACGAGGCGTGTACTCGCCGATAGGGAGGCCGGCAAGCGCCGCGTTGCGAATGATCTTGTCGTCGACGTCGGTGATGTTCATCACGTGTCGAACGGGGATGCCCTGCTGCCTCAGAAAGCGGCGCAGCACATCGATCTGCAGGAAGGTTCGGAAGTTTCCGATATGCCCGTAGTCGTAGACGGTCGGACCGCACGCGTACATGCGGTAGGTAGCGCCGTCGATCGGGGCCAGAGGCTCTATCCTGCTTGAGAGTGTATTGAAAAGTCGGATGGTCATGCGTACGGCAGATCGAAGTGGGAGTGGCAGAAACCGTTAATCCTAAGCGATTCTAGCAGCGCGAAGGCAGGAGCCCGCCCCGGCTGGCGCAAGTGGTGCCGGAGGCGCAAAATGGTGCATGCCTCTGGCCCGCTCCGACGTGACAGAACCGCAGACGCGCGGCCCCCGAGATGAAGCTTACATCTCGCCTAGAAGCGGCTTGATCCTTGAGCTCTTTCTGCGAGGCTGTGACAGTCTGGCTGCGAAGCTCGGGCGCAGCCGCTTGAGTGCTCCTCATCTTCAACTCGGCGAGCGGGGAGAAGAGGCGGCAGCCTTTCACTTGCGGCGTCTGGGCTACGTAGTGGTCGCGCGGCGATGGCGCTCGTACAGGCACCCGGGGGACGTGGATCTGATCGCCTGGGAGGGCTCGACCCTCTGCTTTATCGAGGTAAAGGCGCGCTCAAGCCACGCCGTCGCTGAGGCTGAGACCGCGGTCGATAGGGACAAACGCCGCAATCTCAGGCGAATAGCGCGGCACTATATGAGGTACTTCCCTGTTGATTACTGCGAGGCGCGCTTCGATGTGGTCACCGTTTATTTCAAAGAGAAATCTGCACCGGAGTTTCACCTGTTCCGCGGGGCATTTGGCTGGAGCGAGCACCGCGAAGGAGAGTGGCGCTGAGGGCCGCGGCTAATGGAGGTCCTCGTACTCCTCATGCCAGGCCATCTGGATGGCCTCGAGCTTACTCTCGTTTGACTTGGCCGGATCGTCCGCAAAGTCAGGTAGCTCTGTCACCATCCTCAACAGGTCGGTGAAGCGGACCGTGAGTGGATCAAGATCAGGATACTTTTCCTGCAACTGGATGCCGATCTCCTCGGCATCGGTCCACATGATTTCACGCGCCATCAGAGTAAGCTCCCGTTGCTGTTACTTATCTAGTGAGTCAATAGTTACTTGGTTTCGGTCAGGCTCAGAGGCTTGCCTTCAGAGACGTAATTGCGATTCCATTTCGGAATCTCGACCACGTACGTGCCGGGCCCGGTAATGACGGCCTGGCAGCCGAGGCGGGAATTTAATTGCTGGTCTGCTGCCATATCGAGGCGATCGATCTCGTCGTCATCGGCTTCGCTGATGCCCTCATCACCTGACTTTACCCAGATATGACAGGTGGTGCATGCGCAGGATCCGCCGCAGGCGTGGTCCAGAAAGATGTTAAAGTTTTCGGCCACATCGAGGAAGGACATCGGCAATCCATGATGGTCGTACGGCAGGGTACCGTACTTGAACTCAACGGTCTTGCCCTCCGGCTCGAAGGTAACGCGGACCACGCCCTCTGCGGGCGGCTTGCTCAGATCGACGGGCTGTTGCACTTCGCTTGACATTTTCTCTCTCGGTCTCTACTTATCTTCTGCATGATGGCGCTGCAGTCTTGAATCTATTTGATCTCAGCCGGCGCAAAGGGATGCGGCGCGGTGGGCGCCTCGCCCAGGCCGTTGCTGGAGAGCTTTTCAGCAGCGGATTGCATGGTGTGTCCGCCGATCTCTGCCATCACGGCATCATCCATCATGAGCTCGGCGAAGCGTCGCGTGGCGCGGTCGAGGGCCTCTGTACCGTTGCGGATCGCGGTAAGGTCTTCGCCCTCTCTCAGTGCCCGCAACTCCGTTGCCAACTTTGAGACTTCGCTACGCTCCTCGGCAGTGAGCTGCAGCCAGGCTGGGCTGCGAGGAGCCTTGTCGACAGCGGCTAGGATAGTATCTGCCTCGGTGCGGGCCTCGATCAGCTGCCGTTGATAAATATCCTGCTCGGCAAAGTCGAACGACTCCAGAATCATTGACTCGACCTGTTCATCGGTGAGCCCGTAAGTCGGCTTGACCTCGACCTCGGCCGCGCGCCCGCTGCGCTGCTCGCGGGCTGAGACGTGCAGGATGCCATTCGCGTCGATGAGGAACTTCACCTCGATACGAGGCAGTCCAGCACTCATCGGCGGGATACCCTTCAGGTCGAAGCGGGCGAGGGAGCGGCAATCCTTTGCCAGTTCCCGCTCGCCCTGTACGACGTGGATCGCGACGTTGGTCTGCCCGTCCACTCCGGTTGTGAAGTGCTCGGTTGCGGAGGCAGGGATAGTGGAGTTGCGCTGGATGATCTTCGCGACCACTCCACCGAGTGCCTCGATGCCGAGCGACAGGGGAGTGACGTCCAGCAACAGCATGTCCTCGGTAGCCGCCGAGCCGCCGCTCAGAATGTGCGCCTGTACAGCCGCGCCGAGCGCGACTACTTCGTCAGGGTTAAGTTCGGTGTGTGGCTTTTTGCCTCGGGCAGTGAGCTGAAAGGCCTCGTCGACGAGCCGCTGCACGGCGGGGATGCGCGTTGAACCGCCAACGAGCACGACTTCATCTATCTGCTCAGGTGTAATGCCTGCGTCCTCCATCGCGTGTCTACACGGGCCTACCGTACGGTCGATTGTAGGAGCGATTAACTGCTCGAACTGTTCGCGGGCGAGGGTTCGTTGATACTTGAGGCCTCCGGGTAGCTCGACATTTATTGCTGCTTCGCTGCTGGAGGAGAGCGCGATCTTGGCCTCGATGACCGCCTTGCGGACTGCCTGCACAGACGCGGGGTTGGTGCGCAGATCGAGCTTCTCTTCGCCTAGTATGTCACCCAGCGCAACTGCAATGAGCAGATTATCGATATCATCGCCGCCCAGATGCGTGTCGCCGTTAGTGGCGATGACTTCGAAGATGCCCTCCTTCAACTTGAGGATCGAGACGTCGAAGGTGCCTCCGCCCAGGTCATAGACAGCGATCAGGCCGTCACGCTGCCGGTCGAGACCGTAAGCGAGCGCGGCCGCGGTCGGCTCATTGACGAGACGAAGTATTTCAAGGCCCGCCATGCGTCCCGCGTCCTTCGTAGCCTGACGCTGGGCATCGTTGAAGTAGGCAGGAACGGTGACGACCGCCTTCGTGACTGGTGCGCCGAAGTAGCGTTCGGCATTGCGCTTCAACTGCCGCAATACATACGCCGAGATCTCCGGCGGCGTGTATTCGCTATCGCCCAGGCGGATTCGAAGAACCTCGCCGGGTTGAATGTCTCTTGCCAGATGGAAGGGGAACAGCGCCAGCTCTTCTCGAACGTCTTCAACGCCGCGACCCATCAGCCGCTTGGCCGAGTAGATCACGCGTTCAGGAGAGGTTTCGAGGTACTTGCGTGCACCGTTTCCGACCACGACAGCTTCGCGCCGTCCGGCTGTGCTCTCTGCAATGGCGACCACGGACGGCACAAGGTTCAAGCCATCTTCGCCGGGGATGACCACCGGCTGCTCGCCCTGCATATACGCGACTAGCGAATTCGTCGTGCCTAGGTCAATGCCTACAGTACGTTCTTCTGCCATGACTTCCTGAACGAGCTTATTTTTCTTCTGCGACTTAGCCAGTTAGCTTTGAATCTGACTCCGCGGGCTCGACTCGCCGGTCTTGCCCCGGGCTCTCACTTACTCTTTATTCGTCGATCGCCTCATTCACATCGCGGACAAGGTTCTGGACGTAGCGACGACGATCGAGCAACGTAGTCAATCTCTCTTTTGCTTCGGTCTTCCCGGCCTGGTCATCAGCTTCGAGTGACGCGTCCCAGCGCGTCCATAGCTCCTCTAGGCTATGATCTGCCGCTGCAAGCTGCGCCTCGAAGTTCTCCTTTGCCTTGCGAAGATCTTCTCTAAGGGTAAGATCTTCTTCCCCTACATTGCGATTCATCCGCATCTCTTCAAGCTGCATATTGAGCTCAAAAACTTCTTCCAGCAGATCGGGCGGTGTACGCGCCTGCTTTGCCTTGCTGTCACTTGCTCCCGACCCGTCGCCTAGCTCGACTCCCTCGAGCTGGAGAACATATTCCGTTCGGGACAGCGGCATCTTCAACGTGCGATAGGCGTCGTTCAGCAGGGAGGTGTTAACGAGGCTCCACTGCTGCTCTTCACTGCTCGCACGCGCGTTGATGTCGGGATGCAGCTTGCGGCTTAGCCTGTGAAACGAGCTCTCAAGCGCGGGCAGATCGATATGCAGCTTTTCAGGCAGACCGAAGACTTGAAAGTACGTAGCCGCCACCGAGGGTGGCTGGATTTTTCCGCAAGCCTCGCAGACCAGCCGTGCACCTGCCAGCGGTGCGGCGCACGACCAGCAGGCCGTAATGGCGGAATTTTGCTCTGCTCTCCGCATGGATTGAAGCTCCCCGCGCTGCTATCTCTCCACGCTTCTGCTCTCGACTCGCCATGACGGGAGTGGAGTCAGGACGAGAAGGAAGAACCACAGCCGCAGGATTTGGTCGAGTTGGGGTTGATAAAGTTGAAGCCCTGCCGCATCAGCGTCTCTTCATAATCGAGGATCATGCCGTGCAGGTAGATAAACGATTTGGGGTCGACGAAGACGCGGACGTCGTCGAACTGGTAGACGCGGTCGCGTTCGCGCGGCTGGGTGTCGAAGCGAATGTTGTAGGAGAGGCCCGAGCAGCCGCCACCCTGGATGCCGAGACGCAGGCCGCCCTCGGCGGGGGAGATGCCTTCCTTCGCCATCGCCACGCGGATGCGCTTGAGCGCGCGGTCGGTAACCTGCACGCCCTTCTGCGCCGGCGGCAGGTTTTCGGCATTGTGAATTGTCTCTGCGGCTATCATCATCATCCTTGCTATGGCCCTGCTATGCCTTTCCTCCGGGCTAAAGCCCGCTGACTCGAGGGTCGTTGCGGCACGGCTCAAGCCGTGCCCCTTCAGGACCGTGCCCCTTCACAACCTTGCCACTTCACTGACCTTGGCAATTGGCAAGCCTGCCAGTTCCCAACCTGCCCATTCATAACCCTGCCCGCTCACGAGCCTCACGAGCAGCAGTAAGGCGCAGACCCTCGCGGCAGGTTCTTAGTTGACTGCGACCGCGTGTGCTTCAGTTACACCTTCAGCAACGCCGTTCTTCTTCTTCCAGTCGCCGATCGCTGCGCGGATCGCGTCTTCGGCGAGAACTGAGCAGTGAATCTTGACCGGGGGAAGCGCCAGCTCCTTGACGATGTCGGTGTTCTTGATCTGCATCGCTTCTTCAACCGTCTTGCCCTTGACCCACTCGGTCGCGAGTGAAGAGGAGGCGATGGCCGACCCGCAGCCAAAGGTCTTGAACTTCGCCTCTTCGATGACCTGCGTCTCAGGGTTGACTCTGATCTGCAGGCGCATCACGTCTCCGCATTCGGGCGCGCCGACGAGGCCGGTACCGACTTCGCTGCTGCTCTTGTCCATCTGACCGACGTTGCGGGGATTGTTGTAGTGGTCGATTACCTTGTCGCTGTATGCCATTTTGATTGTCCTCCCGGACCCCTAAACCTGAATTGCTCGAACTGAATGCGTCCCATGCCGCCAGACGCTCGCCATCTTGATAGCCGCTGGCAGCAGGCTCGCTCTCCTCTTAGTGCGCAGCCCACTCGATCTTCGATAGATCGATGCCCTCTTTTGCCATCTCGTAGAGCGGCGAGAGCTCGCGCAGCTTCTGCACGACATCGATCAGCTTGTCGGCGACGTAATCGACCTCCGCCTCGGTGTTAAAGCGGCCAAGGCCAAAGCGGATCGAGCTATGCGCCACATCATCGCCGAGTCCGAGCGCCTTCAAGACATAGGATGGCTCAAGAGTCGCCGAGGTGCAGGCCGATCCGCTCGAAACCGCGATATCGTTGATGCCCATCAACAGCGACTCACCCTCCACATGCACGAAGCTCATGTTGAGGTTGCCCGGCAGGCGGTGCTCCCAGGAGCCGTTGACGTGGATGTAATCGAGCGAGCTTTCAAACTTGGCCTTGAGCTTGTCACGAAGTGCGGCCTGTCGCACGCCCTCGGCTGCCATCTCCGCGCCGGCGATCTCGCACGCCTTGCCAAGGCCAACGATACCGGGAACGTTGAGGGTGCCTGAACGCATGCCGCGCTCGTGGCCTCCGCCATCGATCTGCGCCGCAATCTGCACACGCGGGTTACGGCGGCGAACGTACAGCGCACCGACACCCTTCGGCCCGTAGACTTTGTGCGCAGTGAGCGACAGCACGTCGATATTCATCGCGATCACGTCAACCGGCACCTTGCCCACGGCCTGCACCGCGTCAGTGTGGAAGATCACGCTGCGCTCGTGACAGATCTTGCCTATCTCAGCGATCGGCTGAATGGTGCCGATTTCGTTGTTCGCAAACATGATGCTGACCAGGATGGTCTTGTCGTCGATCGCGCGCTTCAGGTCTTCAAGGTCGATCAGACCGTCTGCTTTGACCGGCAGATAAGTTACGCGGTAGCCGTACTTCTCCAGCCGTTTGCAGGTATCGAGGATGGCCTTGTGTTCAGTGACCTGGGTGATGATGTGGTTGCCGCGCTCGCGATACATCTCCGCGATCCCCTTGAGGGCAAGGTTGTTGCTCTCCGTAGCCCCCGAGGTGAAGATGATCTCCTTGGAGGTGGCGCCAATCAGCCTCGCAATCTGCCCCCGCGCGGTCTCGACGGCCTGCTCAGCCTCCCATCCGAAGGAGTGGTTGCGGCTCGCTGCATTGCCAAACTTGCTGCCGAAGTAAGGCAGCATGGCCTCGAGCACCCTTGGGTCCATGGGGCTGGTGGCGTGGTTATCCATGTAAATCGGCAGCTTGACGCCCGCCGGCACTGGTATGGAATCAATCTCTGCTACACTCATCTGTTTCTTCTCCCTGCGATTTCCGATTTCGTTTGCTTACGCGCCGGCCGCCAAGTCTGCGGGGGCAAGTCTGCGGGACCTAGTTGCGAGCTGCGATGTTTACCAGTGGGTGCTGGGCACCCTTTAAACTCGCACCCGCCCGGCCTTCCACTGCTACCCTGTCCTGCTCGACCAGGTCCGAGATGCGAATCGCCTTGAGCACGTCCGAGATGCTCTCCGTTACCCGGCGCAGGGGTTCTTTGATGGTGCAGTGATTGGCCAGGTCGCACGATCTGGTGCCTGTATCGCAGGACGTGATGAAGAAGGGGCCGTCTATGGCGAGTATCACCTCGAACGCCGTGATCTCCCGCGCGCTCCTCGAGAGCACGTAGCCGCCATTCATGCCCGCATGCGACTTCAACAATCCAAACTTCGTCAGGCGCTGCAGGATTTTCGCCAGCAGCTGGGGAGGAATGTGATACGCCTCGGCAATGTCTTTGGCGCTGAGTGACGGGGATTGCTCATGCTCGGCAAGGAACTTGAGCGCCATTAAGCCGTAGTCCGCCTTTTTAGTCAGCCTCAGCATAGGTTTCCCAGTAAAACGTCTGGTCCTGTACACGTCCAGGGCCCGCTTTGATCCCGCACTGCTGGTCCAAACTGCCGCGAGCCACGCGCCATCTCAACAGAGTATACGACCGTTTGTGTCCTATTTACAAGCGGTCCTCCCGTGCTCTGCACCTGCTCTGGCCATGTCCTATGCATGCGTTCCTGAACTGACACTCGAGCCCCGCAGGGCGTCCAACCGGGGCTCACCATAGATAGTGCCTCGCGCCTGAAACCTGCAGGCTGGCTCCTCTCCTCGCTCATTCGTCAAAAATCGGAAGAATTAACCCGTCCATGGGTTGGACTATCGGCCGCGGTTGGATACAATCTCCCAATTCATGCCCCCGGTGAGAAGGCCAAGATGAAACCGAAATGCGAACACCCGAAGGTGCGCGTCGTCGCTCGCGAGGAGGACGCAGACTACATGGAGTGCCTGGAGTGCGGCGAGGTCTTCGACTCCGAGGAGTTGCGCGACATGGCCATTGAAGCTGACCCATCCAGTCCCGACGTCGGCAGCGAAGAGCTCTGACCAACCGGCGCCTCAGCCGGCAGTGTCCCGCCCTGCAGGTTGTTGCTCGGGCATCCTCTCGCGAGTCGAGCCGCTATGGCCGGATCGCAATGGGTACAGCGAGCCTTCGCGTTACTCGCCATGCATATTGAAAGCCTGAAAGCACGGTCAGCGTTATCGTGGCATCGAGCGATATGTTGCGAACCGCAAGCACCAGGCCAGCTCGGTAAAACTGGCTCAGCAGTACCGTGGTGAGCGCGATGATCTGCGCGAGAGTGTTTGCCTTGCCGAAGATGCTGGGTCGGAAATCGCGCATCCCCGTACTCGCGTAGAGAATAGCGGCGACCACCAGGATTCCTAAATCACGGCCGAAGACCAGTACGGTCACCCGTCGTGAGATCAGCCCCAGGTGATTCAACACCAGAAACAGGGTGCTGAGCAGCAGCTTGTCGGCGACCGGGTCGAGGTACTGTCCGAGTACCGTCCGCTGGTGCAGCAATCTTGCCAGCAGCCCGTCGAGGCCGTCTGTCAGCCCGGCAAAGAGGAAAAGCGCGAAGCCCGTGCGATAGTTTCCATCGAGGACCGCGATCACCAGAAAGGGGACCACGCAAAGCCGCAGCAGCGTCAGTTGGTTCGGGGCGGCGCGGAGTTCTTTCATCAAGGGGCGTCTTCTATCTCACTCCCGAAAAGCTGCAGCCGTCATTTCGTGCAAGGCCCTTTACCGCAATGTGCATGAAGATGGGGCGGCGGCTTGCCTCCTGCCCTCCGACGCTGCCCACGACCAAGGCTCGACAGGCTGACCGCAGCCGAGCCCAGATCCGACACCCGCGCCAACCTGTGATGTTAAACCAATGAACAGGAGGATGCTATCGTCCGTGCTCCAGTGCAATCGCCGTCCAGAGATCGCATCATGGGGTGGGAATCTTGTATGATCAGGTGGCAGGTCTGCACCCGCAGGCGCGTAGCTCAGTTGGTTAGAGCGCTACCTTGACACGGTAGAGGTCAGGAGTTCGAGTCTCCTCGTGCCTACCACTCCCTCTAGTGGTTCAGGTTTGCCTTCCGTTCCTTTCCCGCCGCAGTTCATTCCGCTTGCTTTCCGCTGTAGCGCAGCTCAGCGTCGCGAAGCAAATGGTGGGGAGAGCAGCTTTCCACGAAGGTACCAGTGCGCTGATTTTTCCAGGCACCATCCGGCCAGTACGGAAGAAAACGCGTGATTATCTGGCGGCTCTTGAACGAACGCCACCGCTCGCGCTTCGGTGGCGCGTCTCTTGCTACAAGCCCGGTCCCGAGCGCTAAGCACAATACGGGATCGTGGCCTGCTGAGATGGCGCTTTTACGCTCGTGCCGACGAAACCGTCTCCCCGCGCAGATATCCTCGGGGGTCGTGGAGATGAGCCGGCTGAACTTGCCAACCACCTCGTCCCGCTTCTATCCGACCAGGTGTTCCGCAGCAGGATTCATGGCGTTGCCTCAGCGCGCTGCCGGTAGCGGCTTGTTGGTCCTCTGGTAGGTGTAGCTGATGCGGTGGATTACGGTGAGGGTCGAGAACAGGGCGAGAACCCAAAGCGCCGGAGCCATCACTCTCCAGCGGTTGAAGAGCGCTCCGAGGATGACCAGGACGATCCGCTCCGGCCGCTCCATAAAGCCCACCTTGCAGGAGCCGATCAGAGCCTCCGCCCGCGCGCGGGTATAGCTGACCATCAGCGATGCAGTCATGACAAAGGCGACCAGACCCACGTAAAAGAGGCGCTCGGCGCGGGCGTAGTAGACCAGCAGGCCAAAGAAGATCACCACATCCGAATAGCGGTCGATCACGGAATCGAAGAAGGCTCCAAAGATGGTGACCTGGTCGGTGAGCCGCGCCACCCTTCCGTCGACCATGTCGAAGATGCCCGCCCCGATGATCACCAGCCCGGCGTAGAGGAACATCCTCACAAAATTACGCTGGTTGGCGAAGCCGAAGAAGAAAGCGGCAACCGTGTTGATGATCAGCCCGAGGAAGGTAAGGTAGTTGGGGGAGATGCGAGTGAGGGCGAGGCCGTTGACGATGGCGTCGAGCAGCACCCCGCAGGCCCGCCCGAAGCCGCTGGTCCAGGTGCGTGGCCGGGTGCGGGAGGGGGGCTGCGGCAGGGTGGCAGCGGCGCCTGATGGGGTGCGAGTCCGGCTGCGCTCGGCGTTCCCGGGCTGAGTTAAAGGTGGCCGGGGAGGGCTCCCCGGCGCCGGCCCGCTCATGCGCCGGTGACCTTCTCTTGCGCCTTCCGGCTTGCCATATCCCGGTCGCCTTCGGAGATGGACGAGGCCTGATTACCAATCGGCGCACCTTGGCTGGTCGCTGTGACGCCATTCGCCGGATGGGAGCCATTCGCCGTGTCGGCGGCCGCGTCTTCGAGGCTGCCACCCATCAGGGCCGCTTCGTCGTGGATGGTCGTAAGCTTGAGCACCTCGAGGTCGCGTTTGCCGTTCGGAGTGACGATGGTCGCGACGTCTCCCACCTGCTTGCCCACCAGGCCGCGGCCAATCGGAGAGGTGGTTGAGATCAGGCCCTGGCTTACGTCCGACTCCTCGCTCGTCACGAGCTTGTACTCGATCTTTTCGTCCTTGGAGACGTCGTAGACCACCACCGTCGATCCAAAGGCGGCGCGGTCATGCGGTATGTTCGACAGGTTCACCAGCGCGAGCTCGCCCATCCGCTTCTTAAGCTGGCCGAGGCGCGCGTTTACGAAGACCTGGCGCTGTTTCGCCATGTGATATTCGGCGTTTTCGCTCAGGTCCCCGAGCGAGGCCGCCTTCTTGATCTCGGCAGGCAGTTCGTGGGTGAGCTCGTGTTCGAGCTGGACGATCTGTTCCTGGAGCTTCTTCTTGATGTGTTCAGGCATGTCGACTTCCGTTGCGCTTTGCGCTTCTGTTTGGGCCCCTGCATCCCTGCAGGGCGTGCCGGACTATCTCTTGCCGGCTCGTCTCCCGCTACCGTTCATACTATCGTGCCGGGCTGCCGCCGGGCCCATGGAGCTATCCACATCCAGGCACTGGGGGCTGCGTCGGCCCCTGGGCCTCTTCCGTGGCGGGCTCTAGCTGCCGGAGATCGCGGCCGACACGGTGCCCCTCGCCAGAAGCTGATTATACGGCCTCTCCCACAGGCCGCTAATCCGTACTGCGATGGCTTCAGTGAACTGAAGCGGGACACCCCGTAACCATCCTTGACTGTCCTGTTACCAGCGGGCTATGCTCTGGTTCGGTTAGCTTCCCCGTACCTGATGTTCAATTACCTACTGGCATTTTCCGAGAACACCACATATGAGAAGCTCGATGAATTTTCAGGTTGGGGACAAAGTGGTCTATCCGAATCACGGGATAGGCATCGTCGATCAAATCTCTACGCGTTCGAACGGATTCATGGTCGAGCGCTTCTACCAACTCACCATTAAATCCAGCAGCCTCAAAGTCACGGTGCCTTGTGGGAATGCGCTGCATGTAGGTCTGCGCAGCGTAGTCACCCAGGGAGAGGTCGCCAGGATCCTATGCTTTCTCGGTGAAGGGCTCTGCGACAGCAACGCCGACTGGAAGGAACGATACCGCGAGCACTGCGACAAGATGAAGGCCGGCTCCCTGATGGAAGTGGCTGAGGTCTTGAAGAGCCTGCTGGTACTCAACCAGAAGAAGCCCCTGGGGCTTCGCGAACAGAAGATGCTGGAGAAGGCGCGCTATCTGCTGGTCAACGAGATCGTTCAGGCCACCGGCGCGAGCGAGCCGGGAACGGACGACGCCCTGCTGGAGGCACTCGAGCGGGCAGGACTTAAATTCCCGGACATCATTGGGGAAGCCTAAATTCCGTCGAGGACGCGACAGCCGGGGAAGCCGGATCGGCGAAGCATAACCGGGTGAGTCGAAGGGCGTAGCCTGAGTAGGAGCCTCACCGGGGCGGCCGCAACGGCGAAGGCCGGGCCGGTTCGCTTCAGGCGTCCCCATCGCGGGGCATCTGCTGCGTGGTGCCGTGCTGGTTCGCCTGACGATCCAGGTATCCCTGCAGGATCAGCACCGCCGCGACCTGATCGATGACCTGCTTATGTCCGCTGCCCGGGCGTCCCGCGGCGTGCAGGTGCCGATGCGCCTCGGTCGTTGTAAGTCTCTCATCCCAAAGGTGGACGGGCAATCCCGTCTCCTCCCCAACCATCCTGGCGAAGGCCTGCGCCTTGACCGCCTGCGGGCTAAGGTCCCCGGACATATATAGGGGATTGCCGACCACCACAGCCACGCAATGATGCTTGCGGATGACCCTCTCGAGCGACCTCAGGTCCCGGCGCCGGCTTGTCCGGACCAGGGTGAGCACCGGTTGTGCCGTCATACCCATGGCGTCGGAGACGGCGACCCCGATGCGGCGGTCTCCTACATCGAGACCCAGCAGGCGGGGGACCGCAGGGGTGCCCGCCTGAGCGGAATCCTGATCATCGGCGCTCTTAGGGCCCAAGTCAGGATCGCTGCTACGGCGGGCACTATCTCTGGGGTCGTTCAAAGTTTCATCCTCCCGCCCTTCTGTCGCGCAGCCCTGAGTCCGGTCCCTGATCTCGCGCCCCTGATCCGCTCACCCTTCCCCTTGATCGCTCACCCTTGAATCTTAGACGCTTCGCTTCAGACACGTTCCCAGCCAGACACTGCGTCACGAGCTGGCACACACGATAGGATAGGGAGAGCAGACAAGGATAAACTCTCCTGTGCAGTACGCATTATCGTATGCGCCCGAGGGCTGCGAATGAACCGCATCCTGCCATACGGGTGCCGAATCCAATTCAACCAGGTCTCACTACTTGCGACGTCTCCTGGCTCTTCTAGTACTTTGTGCGGCCGCCGCGGGAGTATATGTGTGGCTGGCGCCGGCGGGTCCTCGTACACAGACCCTGGTCGAGATACCTGCGGGAACGTCAACCCGGCAGATTGCTGTCCTGCTCAAGGGACAGCATTTGATCCGCAGCCGCTATGCCTTCGAGGTCATGAGGCTGGTCCGAGGCGGTACGCTCAAGGCAGGGGAATATCGATTCGACCACCCGGCACGCCTCTCACAGGTATACGGCCGGCTGGTGCGCGGAGACGTCTACACCCTCAGCGTCACCATTCCCGAGGGCGCAAACATCTTTGACATTGCGCAGCGTCTGCAGGTCGCACACCTGGTCACCCAGGCGGCATTTCTCAAGGCCGCAGGAAGCCAGACCGCTCTGGTGAGAGACCTCGATCCGGGAGCGTCGACCCTCGAGGGATACCTCTTTCCGGACACGTACCACTTCGCCCCTTCCATCAAGCCGGAACAGGTAGCGGCTGCAATGGTCAGGCGCTTCCGTCTTGCAGCGGCTGAGTCTGGGCTTCCTTCCGCCGGAGTGCGCAGAACTGTAACCCTGGCCTCGCTGGTGGAGCGGGAGACCCCTATCCCTGCCGAGCGCGCGATGGTGGCCAGCGTGTTCCTGAACCGCCTCAAGCGCGGCATACCTCTGATGACCGACCCTTCGGTCATCTATGCAGCCCTGCTCGACGGGCGCTACCGGGGGACGATCTACCAGTCGGACCTGGCGTCTGAATCGCCTTACAACACGTACAAACATGCAGGCCTGCCGCCGGGGCCAATCTGCAATCCAGGCCTGGCTTCGCTGAGGGCTGCGATCGCTCCGGCGCAGACGAATTACCTCTACTTCGTAGCGGCCACGGCCGATCCCTCGGGACACTCAAGGTTTGCCACAACGCTCGAGGAGCACTCCCGCAACGTCCAGGTCTATAGACACTCCGTTGCGGGCGTCCGGCTCCCTGCTTCGACAGGCGCCCGGCCGTCCGGAGATCAAGACCCGAGATGAACCAGACAATACTGGCACTCCTGAGTGCACGATCCATGCGACGTAGATGGATCAGCGTCATGGCGCTGCTGCTGCCGGCGTTGACCGGCTGCGTGCCGTTTGGGCCGCATACGCGCAAGCTCCAGGGCCTCAGGATGCCCCCTCTTGTCATGAACGCGAATGCAGAGCAGCTGGAGCAGCAGGTCAATACAAAGTACGACGCGGTGCAGTCGCTCACCGCCACCGTCGAGTTCCAGGCCTCGGTCGGCGGTCAGCGCGAGGGGCAGGTCAAGGACTACACCTCGTTTCACGGCTTTATCCTGCTGCGGAAGCCGGCCATGCTGCGGGTTCTAGGCCTGCTGCCCGTGCTGCGGACTAAGGCCTTTGATCTGGCCAGCGATGGTGAGACATTCAAGCTGCTCATCCCACCTAAGAACAAGGCGATCGAAGGCACCAACAAGGTCACGAAGAAGTCCACCAACACCTTCGAAAACCTGCGCCCGAACGTATTCATCGACTCCATGCTGATCAGGAGCATCGGCCCCGACGATCTTGTCTACCTTACGACGAGCATGCGGACGATGCCCGATCCGAAGTCGAAGCAGCTGCTCGAAGACCCCGACTACGATCTGAGCATCGTGCGCCGCAAAGAGAGTGGCAACGAACTAATCCCGGTGCGCACCATACACTTCAGCCGGACCGACCTGTTGCCCTTCGAGCAGGACATCTTCGACAAGGACGGCAATGTCGAGACCCAGACCATCTACGGTAGATACCAGACATTCGGCGCGACGCAATTTCCCGCCATAGTGACCATCAAGCGTCCGCTGGAGGACTACCAGATTGTGCTGACCGTCTCCAAGGTCACTGTGAACGAGCCGCTCAGGGACGACCAGTTCGAGCTCAAGCTCCCTGAGGGTATCGTCGTGCAGAAGCTCGACTGACTAGGCCTCCGGGCCTGATCTATCCACCAGATCTTGCTCCCGTGATTCGATCCGTACTGCCCGTTACAGATGAAACCCCTCGAGCCCGGCGCGTTTGGAGTGTGCGCTCATGGCCCCGTGAATCTGCAGCGCGACCGCCAGGGCCAGTCGCCCATCCGCCCCCGTTACCAGCGGAGTGGAGCGGTCGCGTACGCAGCTCAGGAAGGACTCTATCTCAAGGCGAAGCGGCTCGCCATCGCCCACCGCCGGCTTCGAGAACAAGAGGCCTGGTGCGGCGCCTGAGTGATCGCCCGCCGCAGCAGAGACGTCGATCACCAGCAGGTCTTTGCGTGCGTAATCGATTGAGACGTACTGGTGCGGCTGAAAGAAGCGCAGCTTGCGCACCCTCTCCGTGCTCACCCGGCTCGCGGTGAAGTTGGCCACGCATCCCGACTCGAACTCGATGCGCACGTTGGCGATGTCGACCTTGCTCGACAGTATCGGCAGCCCCACAGCGCGCACATCGCGGATGGGCGAGCGATCGATGCTGAGCACGATATCCAGGTCGTGAATCATCAGGTCGAGCACCACATCCACGTCGAGCGACCGTGGAGTGAAGACGCTGAGCCGGTGCGCCTCAAAGAACATCGGACGATTGAGATGTGGCTGAATAGCGATCACGGCGGGATTGAAGCGCTCGAGGTGGCCGACCTGCAAAACGCAGCCGCGACGGCCCGCCAGCTCGACGAGCCCGTCCGCCTCCGCCAGGCTGGTAGCAATCGGCTTCTCGATCAGCACGTCAATTCCCCGGTCAAGCAGCGCGGAGGCGACCTCAAAGTGGGCTGAAGTAGGTACGCAGACCGACGCTGCATCGATCTGCAACTCACCGCGATCCTTCGCAGCCAGGCAGGCGTCGAGGCAGTCAAAGACGGCGACGCCTGACTCATCGCGCAACTTTAACCGGGCCACAGCATCGCTCTCGACGATGGCCGAGAGCACCACCGGATACCCAGAGTCAACCAGCTCTTGATAGACGCGAAGGTGGTTGCGCCCGAAGACTCCCGCGCCTGCCAGTGCGACTTGCACGGACCCGCGCTGTGTGGGGTTGGAAATGGGCACCCTAGCTGGCGTTATCCTTTGCCTTGCACTACGCCCAGGCAGCGCGAATAGAGCTCCAGCAGCTGCACAACGTGATCTTCGGGCTTGGGCGCCGTGCTCGCTACAAACCCAGTCGACGGACCGCTGGTACGCGAGATACCCGCAGCCATTGAGACAAACTTGAGCAGATCGAGCGCTATATCTTCATTGCGCCGCGCCCCGTTCGGTGAAGCCGAACCCTGATCCATTGTTTCTCCTCCGAAAAATATTCCCAGGATGATTCTAAGCGGTAGCAGCGCAGCTTGCTCCTGCCCCGCTGCCCGGCAGTTCTTTGTCGGAGGCCGGCAGCCGGCGGTCTGCGGTACGGAGCTGCTTTTTAACGGCGTCTGCGAAGGAGACGGGTGCTGGCTGGAAGTTATCTCTCCAGAACGAACTCATCGAGCGGGGCGCCGTCAGAGATACACTGACGAAAGCATGCCGATTCGATTCGCCCATAAACCAGGCCTGGTTGCCTACCTGACCGCCGGCGACCCTGACCTCGCCACCACTCGAGCGATCGCCATCGCCGCTGTTGACGCGGGCGCGGACGTGATCGAATTGGGAGTTCCCTTCAGCGATCCGCTGGCAGACGGCCCCGTCATCCAGCGCGCCAGCGAACGCGCCGTGCTCGCCGGTACTACCCTCGCCGACGTCCTCGCCCTCGCCGCCGATCTCCGCCGCGAACGCCCGGCAGCGGGCCTCGTCATCTTCTCCTACTTCAACCCCGTGCTCCGCTTTGGCCTCGAACGCTTCTGCCAGACCGCCCAGCATGCAGGAGTCGACGGCGTCCTCGTAACCGACATGATCGTTGAGGAAGCGTCAGAGTACCTCGAGCTGTTGCATCGTTATCATCTGGCGCCGATCTTCCTCGCCGCTCCTACGAGCACCGACGCCCGCCTCAAGGCCATCGCCGCCGTCTCAGAGGGCTTTGTTTACGCCATCTCGCGAATGGGCATCACCGGGGCGCAGACGGCACTGGCCTCCGACGCGGAACAGCTGGTCCGCCGCCTCCGCCAGTTCACCAGACTGCCGATCGCTGTAGGCTTCGGTGTCTCGACCGCCGAACACGTCGCAGCGCTCGCAGAGTTTGCCGACGCCGCCGTTGTCGGCAGTGCCCTGGTGGCCCTCATCGAAAGATCCACGCCCGCCGAGGCTCCTGACGCGGTGGCCCAATTCATCCATAGCCTCCGCACGGTGCCCGCGGTGGCCCTGTAGCGCCCTTCATCCTCTTTGAGTAGAGCTCAGGATTGCTGAAAGCGACTTCGCAAGGAGATAGGCCAGAACCTCATGGCAAGCTCAGGCCATAATGGCAACCATCGCCCACCCAATTATCCACAATGCAGGTTTGGGCGCTGCCATGCATTGATCGAAGCGCCATGCCTGATGTGAAAGCATCGCTTCACGCCCAAGGCGATGCCATTTTGCATAGTCCCGCTCGATGGACCAACCCAACAGGCCTCCGAACGTGATCGCCACGATGAGCCTTGCTACGATTCTGGGTATCATGCGATTAGCTTAGCCGGTTGGCTGGACGATTAGCTCGGTCAGCTAGAATCATCCTCTTACGAAAATTGCACAGGGAAAGACGATGGAGATAGAGGAACTGCGGCGGCGCATCGATGTGCTTGATCGTGAGCTGGTGAAGCTGATCAGCGAACGGGCGCGCTGTGCCCAGAAGATCGGTCAGCTTAAGCGCGCTACCTCGCTGCCGGTCTATGAGCCGAACCGGGAGCGGGTGATCTATGAGAATGTCCGCGCCTCCAACCCCGGACCGCTGCCCGACATCGAGCTCACCCACATCTACGAACGCATCATCGACGTCATGCGGGCCTTGCAGCGCGACGAGCTCGCTTCTTTTGGAGACGGCCGGAACAGGGAGGTCTCTTGAAGAGGCCACGGCTTCAGCCGTGCCTCAGATGAGCAAAAGGCATCCGGCTTCAGCCACTGAGGCAAAGCCCCTCCCTCAGCGGCTGAAGCCGCCCTCCGTCTCCGCTGCCTATGGCACGGCTGAAGCCGTGCCCCTTCAAGAAGGTTTGTCACCATGAAGTAAGGACTGTGTTCAAGCTGGATTCAGAGGCTGTATGCAAGCTGGAAGCAGAGGCTCTGTGCAATCTGGATTCAGAGGCTGTATGCAAGCTGGAAGCAGAGGTTATGTGCAAGCTGGAAGCAGAGGTTGTCTGCAAGCTGGAAGCAGAGGTTGTCTGCAAGCTGGATTCAGAGGCTGTGTGCAAGCTGGAAGCAGAGGTTATGTGCAAGCTGGAAGCAGAGGTTGTGTGCAAGCTGGAAGCAGAGGTTGTGTGCAAGCTGGAAGCAGAGGTTGTCTGCAAGCTGGAAGTAGAGGCTGTGTGCAATCGGCGATCAGAGGTTGTGCTTCAACCAGCAGTAGAGTCCCTCAACCGTGGGCCTCGCACCGAGAGGAACTCGCTTCTGTTGGAGACGGCCGGACAGGGAGGTTTCTTGAAGGGGCACGGCTTCAGCCGTGCCTCAGATGAGCTAGAGGCATCCGGCTTTAGCCACTGAGGCAAAGTGTCCCCCGCAGCGGCTAAAGCCGCACTCCGTTCCGGCTGTCTATGGCACGGCTGAAGCCGTGCCCTTTCAAAAAAAAGGCCTTGGCGACCGTGAAGCAGAGGCTCTGTGCAAGCTGGAAGCAGAGGCTGTGTGCAAACTGGAAGCGGAGGCTGTTTTCAAGCTGGAAGCAGACGTTGTGCAACCAGGAAGCAAAGGCTGTGTGCAACCAGCAGCAGAGATTTCCCCATTAGTGTGTGCCGGGACCGGACGATGCCGTATTTTAAAAGGCTTTTAGACATGAGCCAGAGCTTGTGTTCACTTGCTAGCAGAGAATGTCTTCAGTGTGAAGGCAGAGCATAGGAAGCCATTAGGCAACAGACCACGTTTCATCAGAAAAAGGGACCATGATCGTCGCCATGCAGGAAGCAGCAACCGAGGAACAGATACAGGGCGTGATCGAGCGCCTGGTGGACCTTGGGTTCAACGTTCACCGCACCACCGGCGCCGTGCAGACGATCCTCGCCGGGGTCGGCACGCCCGCCCACTTCGACGTTAAAGACTTTGCCGTGCTCGACGGGGTAGCCGACGCGCATCGGATCTCGTCGCCCTACAAGCTTGCGGGGCGCGGATTCGCACCCGACGGCACGGTGATCACGTTCCCTAACGGAGTCATCATCGGCGGCGAAGAGGTCGTCGTCATGGCCGGGCCATGCTCGGTCGAGTCGCGGGAGCAGATCTTCGCGAGCGCCGAGGCCGTCAAGGGCGCGGGGGCCAAGTTCCTCCGCGGGGGCGCGTTCAAGCCGCGCAGCTCGCCCTACTCCTTTCAGGGCATGGGCCTTGAAGGCCTCGAGCTGCTGCGCGAGGTCGGCGACTCGACCGGCCTGCTCATCATCAGCGAGGTCATGGAGATTTCGCAGATCGAACTGATGCTGCCCTACGTTGACGTCTTCCAGGTCGGCGCTCGCAACATGCAGAACTTCAACCTGCTGCGCGAACTGGGGCTCGCCCGCAAGCCGGTTCTGCTCAAACGCGGCATAGCTGCCTCGATTGAAGAGTTCCTGCTCTCGGCGGAGTACATCCTCTCCGGCGGCAACTACGAGGTCATGCTCTGCGAGCGCGGCATTCGCACCTTTGAGACCTACACCCGCAACACGATGGACATCTCCGCGATCCCGGTGCTGAAGAAGCTGTCGCATCTGCCGGTGCTGGGCGACCCGTCGCACGGCACGGGACGCCGCGACCTGGTGGCGCCGATGGCCCGGGCTTCAGTAGCAGCCGGGGCCGACGGCCTGCTGATGGAGGTTCATCCCAACCCCGACAAGGCCGTGTCCGACGGAGCGCAATCGCTCTTCCCGGCACAGTTTGAGGAGCTGATGAAACAGCTCCGCATCATAGCTCCCGCGGTGGGGCGAAGCATCGATTGACTCTCATCTCCAAAAGGGTACGACTGGGCCACTCGGATCACGCTTCGCCGGGGTGGGTACTCTGCCGCTCCGGCCCCAGCCGCATACCCAGGGCCGAGTCCTTCAGACCCGCTAGCGGGGCGCAGCATAAAAGCCGCAGGCTCAATCTTCGCGCCTCTCTTCGACGGTCTGAAAGCCCACTGCCGGCTTGCGGCGGCGGGGGCCTTCGTTCCATGGTCGCGCTAAGTGCTGGCTAGACCAGCGCTCCCGCTGTAACGCCCACCTTGTCGAACCAGGAGTGGGCGCTCCTGAGCGCCTTGTTGACGTTCTCGATGTTTTCCACGCCGGTCGACTCGAGCCAGTCGCGGAACGCCTGCGCTCCCTGCTTGGCGTAGATGGCGATGCCGTCCTTCCAGGTGGCGCGGCCGCAGAGCACCCCGTTGAACGTCGTCCCGCTCTCGCAGGCGAGCTCGAGAGTCTCGATGAAGACCGGATTGCTCACTCCCGCCGACAGATAGATGAAGGGCAGGTGAGTGACCGAGGCTGCCATGCGGAAGTGATCCAGGGCCTCGGCGCGGGTATAGGCGGCCTCGCCTTTGAAGGCCTTGGTGCCGGAGACGAACTCCATCTGCACGGGCACCTCAACCTTGAGCACGTCGACTCCGTACCTCTTCTTGCCAAACTCGGACATCGAGCCGGAGACGATCTCGGGCTTCCTCTTCGCGTAGCCAACTCCCTTCTCGCCCTCGCCGTGCACGTCGTAACCGATCAGTTCGAGGAAGAAAGGGATGTCAAAGGCGGTGCACTCGGCGGCGATACGCTCGATCCAGGCCTGCTTAAGGTCGTTGACGTGCGACTTCTCGTAGGGGGTGTAGTAGAGCAGGATCTTGATGGCGTCCGCACCCGCGTCTTTGAGGCGGGCGACCGACCAGACATCGAGCAGGTCGGGCAGGCGACCGGGAGTGGCGGCATCGTAGCCGGTCTTCTCATAGGCCAGCAGCAGGCCCTTGCCGTGGCGGAGCTTCGAGGCAGGGAGCCCAAACTCCGGGTCGAGCAGGATCGCCGAGGCATGCTTGGTGAGCACGTCCGTGACGAGCTCCTTGAACTCGATGAGGGCGGAGTCAGGCATCTCGGCGACCCCTTTTTCCTTGGCGAGGGAGGTCTTGAGCGAGCCGCGCTGGTCCATGGCCGCGGCGGCGATGACCCCGCGCTCGTCCGATACGGCCCTGAGGCCCGCAAGCTTACCACTAGTCAGCTTCGACACGAATTTCTCCTGTACAGGTAGGTCTGGCAACAGTATAAGGCAGCAGTCGCGTCCTCCAAGCAGGAAATCTACCGGGCAAGCATCGCCCGCTGAGCCGTCAGCATCTGGCGGATACCCGCCTCGGCGTAGTCCAGCATCTTGTCCATCTCGGCGCGGGAAAAGGCGCTCTTCTCCGCGGTCGCCTGCACCTCGACCAGGGCCCCGTCTTCGGTCATGACCACGTTCATGTCGACTGCGGCCTGGGAATCCTCCTCGTAGGCGAGATCGAGCAGGACCGTGCCTTCGACGATGCCGACGCTGGTGGCGGCTACCAGCTGCCTCAGCGGGGAGCGGGGCAGGGTTCCAGCGGCGACCAGCCGGTTCAGGGCCAGCGCAAGCGCCGCGCAGGCGCCGGTGATGGCCGCGGTGCGGGTGCCTCCGTCAGCCTGCAGCACGTCGCAGTCGAGCACTATGGTGCGTTCCCCGAGCGCCTTCGTGTCAACCACTGCGCGCAGCGAACGCCCGATGAGCCGCTGGATCTCGTGGGTGCGCCCGCCGATCTTGCCGCGCTCGGCCTCCCGCGGCGAGCGGGTCAGGGTCGCGCGGGGCAGCATTCCATACTCCGCCGTCACCCAGCCGCGGCCGCTGTTCCGCATCCAGCCGGGGACCCCCAGCTCGACGGTCGCGTTGCAGAGCACGCGGGTGTGTCCAGTCTCGATGAGCACCGAGCCCTCGGGCATGCTGATGTAGTCGGGTGTGAGCAGCAGAGGCCGGGATGCATCGGCGGCGCGGCCCTCCGCGCGAAAGACGGAGCGCGGGCCGGGGCGGGACGCGGCAGAGGGAGGAGTGTCGGCGGTCATCGCCCTATTGTAGGGGAGCGCGATGGGGCGGGTGCGGGTGTCAGGTGCCGGGCACAGGTACGCGTGCTCAATTGAAGCTGGAAGAGGGATGCGGCTCCGAGGGAGGGCAGTGGGAGTGCTCCAAGGATCGCAGTTCCGAACTGGGAGACGGTTCCTCATGCACCAGAACGGGAATTTCCGGATTCGCCCTTTGGAGTCTGATACTTACGATAGGAAGCACCCTACGAAGCGTTCTGATATGGGACAGCCCGGAGCAGGACCGCGCCACGGAGGCATCGATAAGTCCCCTGTATTGAGGAAGTTGCCGATTCGGAGCGGTTTGGCCCCAGACCTGCAACAGAGGAGTGCATCCGCAAGCCGGAACGGGAAAATTAGGCCCGCCTGCTTCTCCAGCGCGATGAGGGAAACTTGACAGCTACCCGGAACAACAGCAGCAACGCAATGCAGCCGAGCTCCACCGGCCAGCCTGATCCGACCAGCGCTCGAGGTTCGCTGTTGTCCTGGTCGACCTGGTCGTCCCGGTCGTCCAGGTCGTCCGCTCCGGAGCTCAGCGGTCGAGAGAGTGCCGGGCGTATCGATGCGTTGGGAGAGTCCGCAACCAGATGCGGGCCAGGCAGCTTCGCGCCAGACAGTTCGGTGCCAGATAGCTTCGTGCAGGAGAGCCTGGGCGCTGCCAGTCTCAACGATACGTTCGCCACGCGCTTCGAAGACGAGTACACCCTCCAGGCCAGCGGCGTGCCTGCCTTCAGCCTCGAGATTGAATGCCTCGCCGGCTCCGGCTGTCTGGCGTTGGGTGCAGCCGATCTCGGCGGGATGATCGAGACGCTGGTAGCAGAGGCGGCGCGGACCGTGGGAGGTGGGGGGCACATCCGCATCTCGGTGCAGCGCGGCGGAGGATCCGGCCTCCTCCCGGCGAAAACGGGTGGCGCGGGGGTCGAGGAGACGGTTCTCATCTGCGTCTTCGGCCGGGCCGGACGGCGCGACATCGAATCATCGCACGGGGCGCAAGCCGGCCACGCAACTGGAGGCTCCGCCTCCGTCAACTCAAAGGCGGGTGGCGTTGAGTCCCGGAAGACGATTTCCAGGTCCACCAGTCCCCGGTCTACCAGTCCCCGGTCTACCAGTCCCCGGTCCACCAGTCCCAGGCCCGCGAGTTCCCAGTCGGCGAGCTCCCGGTCGGCCATTTCCCAGAATGTAAGCTCCCGGTCGGAGAGTTCTGAATCTGGCAGTCTCAACGCAGTCAGGGCGCTTGCCCAGGCAGCTGGTGGGGAGCTTCGGGTCGTGAATGGCCTCCCCTACCGCATCGGCTACGAACTCGAGCTCCCGGCGACCGGCCGGGAGTCCGACACAAGCCTCGACAGGGGCTCTGCAACCACGGGGGGAACCATGGCCCAAGGACCGTCCAGCCGGCGCAGCGATCAGGTCGCACATCAACAGACCCCAGAACATCGGGCTCCAGATCACCGGGACCCAGAACACCGGGACCCAAGTCACCAGGCCCCAGATCACCGGGACCCAAGTCACCAGGCCCCAGATCACCGGGCCTCAGATCACCGAGCCACAGATCACGGGGCCCCACATCACCAGGAAGGAAGCCGAGTACAATGCTAATTACTCCCTCGACGTCGCCGACAGCACCAGCGCCTAAGACCATGGCCAGCCTTCTACCCACGACCGACCGGGCAGCGCGCATGCACATCCTTGTGGTTGACGAGGACGCGGCGGTACGCTCGGCCTGCTGCGAGATCGCGGGGACGCTCGGCTACCTGCCGCAGCCCCTCGACAGCCTGGTCTCCGCCAAGGCCCTCCTGCGGGGTAACAGTGTCGACATCCTGCTGCTCGATCTGAAGGGCCACTCGAGCGCCGGTCTCGAGCTGCTGGAGGAGGTCAAGACCATGCACCCGGAGACCGCGATCATCGTGATGACCGCCTCGAGCTCGGTCACCGCCGCTGTCGAGGCCATGCGCAACGGCGCCACCGACTATCTCACCAAACCCTTCGCGGTCGAAGAGCTGGCCGCCGTGCTCGAGCGGGCCGCCGAGCGCCGAACGGTCGACGTCGCCAGCCGCAGGCTGCGCGAGCGGCTGCGAACGCCGGAGGGTCTCGGCAACATCATCGGCCGCAGCCCTGAGATGGACAAGCTCTACCGCATCCTCGGCAAGGTGGCGCAGAGCACTCACCCGGTGCTGATACTGGGCGAGACGGGAACCGGCAAGGAGCTGGTCGCCCGCGCCATCCACGCGAACGGCCCCTGCGCCAGCAAACCCTTTGTGCCGGTCGATTGCGGTTCGCTGGTGCCGACCCTGATCGAAAGCGAGCTCTTCGGCTACGTCAAGGGTGCCTTCACCGGGGCAAACCGCTCGAAAGACGGTCTGCTGACCTCCGCCGAGGGTGGGACCGTCTTCCTCGACGAGATCGGCGAGCTGCCCCTCGACCTGCAGGCCAAGCTGCTGCGCGCCCTGCAGGAGAAGGAGATCCGCCCGGTCGGCGCGACCCACCGGGTGGCGATCAACGTGCGCATCCTGGCCGCGACCAACCGCGATCTTGCCGCGATGGTCGAGGGCGGGCGCTTCCGCAAGGACCTCTACTACCGGCTGAGCGTCGTCAACCTGCGCATCCCATCGCTGCGCGACCGGCGCGAGGACATCCCGTTGCTGGCGGCGCACTTCGTCCAGCGCATGAGCCGGGAGAATAACCTCGCCTACCGGCTGAGCGACGATGCCCTCAAGACGATGATGGCGTACGAGTGGCCGGGAAACGTGCGGGAGCTCGAGAACTCGATCGAGCGGGCCTGCGCGGTGGCCTCGACCCCGCTGCTTGAGATTGGCGATCTGCCGACCCAGCTGCAGGACTTCCGCCTGCAGACCCGCCGCACCACCGCCCCCGGCGAGCCGGTCGAGGGACAGCTGGCGCCCGGGGTGACGCCTCTGGCCGAGATGGAGAAGCAGGCCATCCTCGGGACCATCCGCCAGCTGCACGGCGACAAGCTGACGGCGGCGCGGCTGCTCGGCATCGGCAAGACGACCCTCTACCGCAAGCTCAAGGAATACGGCATCAGCGACAAGATGCTGAACAATCCGTGAAGGCCCGCAGCGCGGACGCTCATCTGTCAGCGCCTCCAGTACGCAGCCTCATGAACGCCGGCTCTTAGTACGCAACCAGCAAGTGCTCCGAGGAGACCTATGAATCTGAACGAATCTGTAACCCCGGCCGAGCCGCCTCAGCTGCCCCGGCGCCCCTTGACCGATGGCAAGCTGCTGATGATCACCTCGATCGCGGGCGCGGCCGGCTACGGGGCTGCCCTCGGCGTCCAAATCGGCTTCACCGTCACTGTTGTTGGTACCAGGCGGGAGGCGGTCGCCGCGCTTCGCACGCAGACCTACAGCGCGATGATCGTCGACGATGCGATGGCGGAGTCAGACCCCGTGGGAAGCGACCTGATGCGCCGGCACGGCGGCATGGCGGTGGTGCTTGAAGCAAACTTTGCGATCTCGAGCGTCTCCCGGCTGGCGCGCGACGTTCGCTCTGCGCTGGCCCGTCGCGAGCACGAGCAGCGGCTGGCGATGCGCGCCGCCTCGGCTGCGCTTGAGGGCGAGTTGCGGACTACCGTAGCCGGTATCCTGCTGCAGTCGCAGCTGGCGCTGGCTGAGGCTGCCTCGTCCCCGCAGCTCTCGTCCCCGCAGCTTTCCTCCCGGGTGCAGCAGATTGCCGAGCTTGCGGCGGAGCTCCGCCGCCGGCTCGAGGCACACTCTGCCGGAGCCGCCAGCGTGGTCCGGGTCATCGTCCCGGAGGTTGCGACGCCCCTGCTGCCGCGCCCTGTGGCGCTCGGCAATGGTGCCGGGAGCGGAAACGCCTGTTGACAAGTGCCATCCTCTTGCGCTTTAGGCATCATCAATGCCGCGTCCGGAGGCGGTCGCAATTCGACAGTCTGACAGTTCGACAGTTCCGCGCCCGAAGCCAGGGCTGCAGTTCGTCCTTTTACAGCGTGGCAGCTTGACAGGTCGACAGCTTGGCAGCTTGGCAGCTTGACGGTCCGACAGAGGCTGGCCTCGCGAATAAGGAATTGGGGAGCGATGCAGGGCAGATAGTCATCGCGCCGGAAATGCCCCCGGCCCACATCCTCAGGTCTTCAGGCATTCACAGCCTGGGCAGAGCCTCTTGCTGCTCCCGGTCTCCAGAAGAAGCTGGGCTATAGGGAGGGCTGCTCCCCGGGTGCAGCGTCGATTGCTCAGGTACCACCGAGCCCGCCCGCGCAGGCGCTGAGTGCTTACCCACAGCGCTAATCACCCGACGCAAGCGCCAGTGCCAGGGTGAGCGCTAGCCGCTCGCGCAGACGGCTAACGAAGCGCAGCCGGTTGATGCAAGGGCACATGGCTGATGTGAACGCGAGCGGCGAAGTCGCGATTGGCGTCCCGCAAGCGTTAACTGCTGACGTTGAAGGCTGATTCCCCGGCCTGGCAGGTCAACGTGGCCGAGCGATATGCACCGCGCGATTTACGCCGTTAGATGGGGCGTCAGGCCGCCGGTAGACGGCCGTGCAAGCGCGGAGTGATAACGCTCCACCCGAATACTGGAACTCGGCCTCGCAGAGGCAGGTTTCCGACCACAACGGCAGCGAATCTCCGCCTAAGCCGCAGTCTTCAAAGCAGCCGTCTTGAAGCTTCGAAACTCGGCCTTGCAGAGGCAGGGTTCAGACAACAACAGCGAACCTCCACCTGGCGGCGGTCTTGAAGGCTTGGAATTCGGCCTCACAAAGGCAGGGTTCCGACCACAACCGCAGCGAATCTCCGTCCAAGCCGCAGTCTTCAAAGTGGCTGTCTTGAAGCTTCGAACTCGGCCTTGCAGAGGCCGAGTTTCAACAACAACAGAGAATCTCCACCTGGCAGCAGTCTCCAAAGCTGCCGTCTTAAGGCTTTGGAGCTCGGCCTTGCGGAGGCAGGTTTCCGACTACGATCTCAGCGAATCTCCACCCTAGCAGCAGTCAAAGTTGCTGTCTTTAAAGCTGTCGTCTTTGAAGTTGCCGTCTTCAAAGCTGCCGTCTTGAAGCTGCCGTCTTTGAAGCCACCAGTCCTGGAAGGGGCACGGCTTTAGCCGTGCCGTAGCCCTGCCGACATCGGCGCGGCTTCAGCCGCTGAGGGAATCTCAAGGACTTGTTGAGAGCCCCCTGCAGGCGTGACCTCCATACACGACGTAAAGACGCAGAAGGTCGATGCGCGCCGCCTCGGCCACCCGGCCCAGGTCGCTGGTGGTGAGCACGCGGATCGTCTGCGACTCCATGGTCTCGACCGCGAAGCGGTACTGCGCCGTCCGGTCGCCCTCCTCCTGCCCGCCGCGGACCTCGGCCAGCGGCTCGACCACCGCCGTCAACTCGAGCGTCGCGCCCTCGACGCGTCTGACCCCGGCCCGCATCGCCTCCATGCTGAAGGCGAGGACCTTGGCGGTCTCAAGATCGCCCTCGAGGGAGACGGCGTGGAACATCCGGATCACGCCGTTCGGCCGGTAGCCGCAGTCGATGCGCAGCGGATCGCCCGCCCCGGTGTAGCTGGCCGCCGCGATCCGCTTGCGCATCAGGTCCCACACCCCGGCCCGCTCGAACTGGGTGCGCATCTCC
>DASWVB010000009.1:0-142986 GCA_036401375.1 Acidisarcina sp. | reverse complement strand
AGCAGAAGTGCTGCGAGGTAGGCGCCGTCCTGTCCGGTTACGCCGGTTATGAGTGCTTTTTTCAAGGTGAGGCGTCGGCTGGATGAAGATGTGCCTCCTCTACTTATAACCGTCAGGGGCGGTAACTTCAAGGCGAGCGCGGCGTTGGAGCAGCCGTCCTGGCCGCCTGCCTACCTGCCAAAGGGAAGGCGAAGCGGCCGCTTCAGCCCCTACAAAGCTGCGCACGCAAAAAGGTCTTCAGACCACCCGCCACGCCCCGTCTGCCTGCGAGGTCTGCCATGGTCAGGGTTGCAGCTCGAGGCTGCCTCGCGAGACGGCAGGCCAGCCCTGGCCAGCTCGCTAGCTCAGGCCAGCTCGCCAGCTCGGGCCTGATCTCCAGCTCGGGGCTGCACGCCTCTACATAGGCGTCCGCAGCCGCCGGGCTGCCATGCTCCAGCCGCCCATCCAGCTCTGCCCTGCCATATAGTCAGGGGAGGAAGCTATTTGCCCACCATCTCCATCATCATCCCGGCTTACAACGCCCAGACCACTCTGCGGCCTGTCCTTGAGGCGATCTGCAGCCAGCAGAGCTTAGCCGAGGTGGTCGTCGTCGATGACGGGTCGACAGACGGGACCGCCGCTATCTGCGCCGAGTTTCCCGTCAAGCTGCTGAGTCTGCCTCGGAACGCCGGCCCGGCGCATGCCCGCAACGTCGGCGCGAGGGCAGCGACGGGGGAGCTGCTGCTCTTCCTGGACGCGGACACCTGCCTGGCCGCCGGGGGCCTCGAGCGGATCGCCGCCGCCTTTGCAGCCGACCCCGGCCTCGACGGATTGATCGGAGCCTACGACGATCAGCCTGCCGCTCCGGGACTGATCCCGGCGTATCGAAACCTGCTGCATTGTTATATTCACCGGAATGCGCGGCATGACGCTTCCACCTTCTGGAGCGGCTGTGGGGTGATCAGGGCGGAGCTCTTCAGGCAGGCTGGAGGCTTCGACGAGAGCTACCGGCGCGCCTCTATCGAGGACCTCGAACTTGGCTACCGCCTGCATCGAGGAGGGGCGAGGATCGTGATGGATCCCGCACTCGAGGTCAAGCACCTCAAGCGCTGGACCCTGCGGTCGATGCTGGTCTGCGATGTGCGCGACCGGGGAGTACCGTGGACCCAGCTGATCCTGCGGCAGAGGTTCATGCCCGCCGACCTGAACCTGGGTCTCACTCAGCGTCTGAGTGTTGCGGGCGTCTTCGGGGGCGTACTGCTGCTGGCAGGCACACCTCGCGCGCCGGACGGCCGCCGGCTCGAGATGCTGGCGGGCGCGGCCGTGCTGCTATCGGCGGTCCTGGCGATCAATCGAGGCTTTTACTCGTTCCTGTACAGGCGTCGCGGGCTGCGCTTCACGGCTGGAGCCGCCGGTCTCCATCTGCTGTTTTACTTCTACAATGGAGTATCGTTTCTAGTCGGACTGGGCTGCTGGGCGTTGAAATCGCATCCGATAAGAGCGCTGCGACGCCGGGTGAGCGCGATGGACGCCCGCTGAGAGAACCGCGGCGCTCACCCCTGCATGGCGCTGCGATCGGACGAGAGGCGGGGGAGCTCAGCGACGAGAACTTCCGGGGCGAAGGATGCAGAGTGACGTGCGGGGCGGACGGGCTGTCTGGGTGCGGGTTATCGTCATTACCGCGATCTGGGCCCTCTTCGCAACCATGTTTGCGCTTGAGTGGAGAGGCGACCGGCAGATCTGGGACCGAGTCTTCACCGTTCCGGTCATGGCGCGACCCTTCGCCGACCTGAGCCAGGTGTCGGCAGCGGTTGAGTCGATCCGACATGGCCTGAACCCCTACGTCACCAACCCCTACGACATGAGCCAGCGCCGCTTTATCTACCCACGCGTCTGGCTCTACCTCTTTGCGGCTGCGAAGATAACCCCGCAGAGGATCATCGAAGCCGGGGCGCTGGTCGCCATCCTCTACCTCTCTGCCGTCTCATGGCTGGTGTGGAGGCAGCAGCAGCCCTGGACCTCTGTCTTCATCGGCCTGGCGGCCTGCTCCAGTGCCGCGGCCATGGCGGTTGAACGCGGAAACACCGACATCCTGATCTTCTGCCTGGTGCTCGTGGCGATCAGCATTGAATCCCGTGGCAGCACCTGGATCCTGATTGCGGCCTCGATCCTGAAGGTCTATCCCTTTTTCGCGCTGCTCGGTGAGGCCGCGGCTGGGCGCAGAACCCGGCTGCTCCTGCTGGCGCTGCCCCTTGCCGCTGCTGGTATTCTGGCTCAACATGGCGACTTTACGCACCAGGAGAACAGCATTCCCCACGGGTACGGCTTGAAGGAGATCGATGTGGCCATGGAGAAGGCGTCTCCTGCCCTGAAGGCAGGCTTTGCGGCTCATAAGCTGCCGTTTCGCCTGCTCTGGGCGTTCGTCCTCGCCACCATCGCAGGCAGCGGAGTCGTCCTGGGGGCAGTCCTCCGCGCCCGCACTGCGCTGCTCGCCAGCAGCCGATGGACCTACGGGTTTGTGCTCTGCACCGGCATCTTTGCGGGGACGTTCCTGGTGAGCACCAGCTATGACTACCGGCTCATCTTTTTGATTCCAATGCTGCCATTTCTGGTGGATCAGGCGCGGGCCGGGGCGCGGCGTGCGGCCAGGGTGCTCGGGGCAACCGGCGTGGGGCTGGTCGTCTTTGGCATGAACCGGGGCACGGCGCGGCCGCTCCACCCCACTGTCCTGGTAGTGCTGCTGAAGGCCGCTGGCCACGTCGACCTCTGGGCGCTGCTCTGGACCGTCTGCTTTTTCATGGGCGCCATCTGCGCGGCGAGACGGCGACCCGGCGTGCGCGCAGATTCAAGCCAGCTGGCGACCGGCGGGCTCGTTCAGGAGCCGGTGTAGTCCCGATGGAGACCCTGCAGCAGCTGCTTCTGAAGTTGAACGTCTTTGGTATCGCCGTCGAGGTGCAGTCTGACGACGAGCCGGTGCTGGCTAATCTGCGAGATGACTTCGCACATTTCGAAGCTGGGATCACGGCTGCCGACCTGCCTAACCTGAAAGTGTCCCTGCTCCTCAAGACACCACCGTATGACTCTGTCCCACCGGAGGAGGCGACCGTTTATACGCCGCGGAACATCTCGTTCCACCACGGGTCAACGACGTACATCGACTACTCCGGCCGTGCACTCGCCATCTTCGACGACCAGAGCAAGGCGATCCGGATCTTCAGTACCGATCGCGATCTGCTGTACGAGGCTGCGTACCTGTTCCTGCTGTCTCAGCTTGGGGAGTTGCTGGACAAACGAGGCTTCCACCGGGTGCACGCGCTTGGCTTCAGCGTGGCGGGCAAGGCAGCCCTCGTTCTACTACCGATGGGCGGCGGAAAGAGCACCCTGGGAACTCACCTGCTCGAGAATCCCTTGGTGAAAATCCTCTCCGACGACTCGCCGCTGATCGACCGGGAGGGTCGACTCTGGTGCTTCCCTCTAAGGATCGGTCTATTGCCGGGCAGCGAAGGCAACATCCCTCCCGCCGATCTGCGCTGCATCCAGCGCATGGAGTTTGGGCCGAAGCTGCTGCTGCGGCACGAATATTTCGCCGACAGGATCGTCGAATCTGCGCCGCCGGCCTTCGTCTTCCTGGGGCGGAGGAGCCTGGCGGAGCATTGCCGTATCGTGCCCGCCTCCCGCTACGCTGCCCTGCGGCAGCTGATCCCAAACTGCGTCATTGGACTGGGATTATTTCAGGGCATGGAGTTCATGTTCAATCGCAGCCCTGGAACCGTGCTGGCCAAGCTCTCCGTGGCTTCTTCCCGCCTGAGAAACTGCTGGACGCTGTGCCGGAGGGCATCCACCCACAAGCTGATCCTCGGCCGCGACCACCGGCGCAACGCGTCGACGCTGATCGCGTTTCTCGAGCAGAGCGCTGGTTCCACCTCATTGCAGCAGGCAAGGCGCCTCTGATCTGAAACGCTACCGCTGCGCGGTTTCCTCGGGCTCGCCTGCGCGCTTGTCCTCTGTCCACCAGAATCGCCACCTCCCGCAATCAACGACCCGACGCCCCGGGCAGACAGGTAACGATGCCAGACATTCGCGAACAGACTCTTCTCGACCAGATGGACGCCTCGCGGTACGCCATCATGCGGTCGAACCCCCTGCGGGCGCGCATTCGTCTCGCCGTTCGCCGCTTCGTGGTTGCGACCTCCGTTCCGCCCCTGAGCTACCTGTACAAGGCGATCTACAGGCTGCACCTGTGGTACGCACTGCGTGTACTGCGCCGCTTTCCCGGAGTGCACTCGATCTACGTTACCGGCGGGCTTTCGTCGGACGAGATCCGGCCGGGGATCAGCGACATCGACATGATCGTCAACGGCGACTGGACGGACGAAGAGCAGATGAAGGTGGCCTATGCCATGCGGCGGCTGAGTGCGCTTTCGCCTCTCTACGATGCGCAGCTCGGCGGCAACGCGCATACTCTCAGCTCACTGGTGACGATGTACGAGACGGACTATTTTTTCCAGTTCCGTCTGAACCTCGGCCGCAGCCGCTGGAAGAGGCTCTATGGCGAGGACCTCTTTGCGTTGCTGCCTCCGCTTAGCGAAGAAAAGATAGCGGGCGGCTACTACTCCGAGATACGACTCTGGTGGGAGCAGTTCGTCGACAGCGCCTTTGGCTCCGGAGTCACTGCCAGCGATGCGCTCTTTCGTAACAGCATCAGTTACAAAACCGTAGTGGGCATCCAGAAGATGGACCTGGCATTGCGCGGCAAGGCGGTGAGCGCCTCGCGCAAAGAAGTGATTGCGCAGGTGCTCGAGGAGACCGGAAGCGAAGAGGATCGCAGCTTCCTCACGCGCCTTGAGCGCAGCGCCGAGCGCCGCCACCTGCGCTTTGAGGGTGCGGATGGCGGGCCCGACGGCGACGTGCATGAGGAGAGCTTCGCCTACCTTATGCGGCTGATGGAGCGCATCCACAAGCATCTCGGCGAGGCAGCGACGTTTCAGACTGTGCCCGGAGAGGTGCTGATCGATGCTGTGCCGGGCGAGATGATGGTTGCAGATTCTTCGAGGATATATGTAACCGAGCTGGTTACATATTTGAAGCGGGAGTGGCAGGGGTACCGGTCCGCATCGATGGTACCGAGCTTGTCTTTCTTCTATCCCGACGATCTTCCGTTCCTGATCGAGGTCGATCCTGCACAGATCCCAACGGTAAGGCAGATCAAGGCGCTCTGCGCCATGCATGCGACTGCGCGGCAGCTGCCGCAGAGGGTCGCGTTGTTCCTGCAGCTGCCGTACGGGGCGTATCAGCTTGAGATCCTGAGCAGCGCGGAGTTCTGGCACCACACGCTCTGCGCGGTTGCCAACCCGGAGATGTACAGCCTGCTGGGCAAGGCGGAGTTTGTGGTCGACGGAGTGTCGCAGCATACGGCTGCCGCGCCGAGCTGGACCCGCTTCGCTGCCGCTCAGTTGCTCGAGGAGATCACGGTGCGGCGCGCTGCCTTCAGCAAGGCGGCCGAGGGTGCGGCCAGCCTGAGCTCGCTCGATCTGCTGCGCAATCTCTGGCGGCAGGTGCAGCTTGAAATTGTGGTGAGAAGTTCAGAGTCGGGTCAGATCCTGGTGCCGCTCACGGTTCCAGCCATGCTGCGCACGCTGCGGTCGTGGGGGCTGCCGGAGGACTCGATCTTCAGCCGCCTTGCTGCCGCCTACGACTCCGAGATGGCAGGCTCCAAGGTCGATGTGCACGCGATGATGCCGGAGGTGATGGAGCTTCTCGTGCTCTTCCAATAGCTTGGGGCGGTACGGCAGGTCGGGGGATCCAGCTGGTGGACGAGTCAAAAGGGGGCTTGCTGAATGCCAAGCGGGACCTGTGGGGTCATCGGGTATCTGGTATTTCGGGTCTGGAGAAATAAAGGGGGGATGTACGCGCGAGCCGGCGGATGAGTGAGGGAACATTTGCGACGTTAGAGCTGGATATCGGGGCGGTATCCAGCGTGGGCAGCTACATGGCTTCGAGGAAGTCGGGGAAGAGGAGCGCTGAGTGCTCCTGAAACAGGTTTGTGGTGCGGGCGATCAGAGCGCTGTAGGAGGCGGTGGCGCGATGGGCGTTGACCCCTGCGGCGACCTCGGAGCGCACTACAACGTATTGCGCCAGCGCCATGAGGACGCTGATCCTGATCTGGAACGCATCGCTGCGGAGCCCTTCCAGCATCTCTTCGCTTACGCCGTGACCGTGCGAGGTGGCGTAGTCGGCAAGCTGTACGAGGACCGGCGCGTTCTTATACATCGCCCAAAGACCCTTCGGCCCTTCGATGCGGCTCCATATGTCCTGGGGGGTAGCGTTGATGCCTTCGTTGTAGAGGTAGCGCGTGGCGACGTCTTCAAAGCCCCAGTCGTTGGGGCGCAGTTTGGCGACGATCTCGTCCCAAGTTGCGTTGCGTCGAGATACCTGACGTTTGCGCCAGTATCCGGCGTAAACCAGCATCAGAGCGGTGATCAAAACCTGGAACATCGGAAAGATCATGTATGAGCCCGGGAAAATTTTCTGAAGTTACCGCCCGAATTGGGAGCGGTCTTTTTTAGCTACTGCCGCTATTGATACCATAAACGCAGCCATTTGTGGACTAAATTCTCTGCGCGGAGCCTCCTGGCGCGAGAAAGACCAGCACCAAAAGATCAGTGTACTCAAGTAAGCGACGACTCGCAGTTCGTCAAGCAACCTAAACTGGGTGTGGTAGGCCAATACACTCGCGCCCCCTGTGATGTGGCTGTGAGCGAGGCGAACGATCAGATCGACTGCCCCATAAAAGGCCAGTCCGGTCGCGAGCTGAAGCACGTGGTTCTTCCATCCGACGCCAAGAAACTCGGCAAAGAGCGCGATCGCGACGAAGGAGGCGATGCGCAGGACAGCATTGATCAGCCCGATCCGGGTAAGTACGCTTCCGGCGCTTGTGAGCAGGCTGCTCGAGTCCCCATGCCCGACCATGAAGAAGGTCACCAGCCCTGCAGCGATTACCAACGCTGCGAGGAGCAGAAAGCTGCCTGGGGGCAGGCGCCGTTTTTCTCGCACGAGCACATTTCTTGCGATTTCAAAGAGGACTGCGAGTCCGAGCAGGTATTCCGGGAAAGCGAACGCGTAGTAGACGCGCAAGTAAACCGGGCTGCTAACGAAGGTGGCGCTAGGTACATGCAACAGATAGGTGCAGAGCAAAACGGTAGGATCCGCGAGCAACGAGAAGAGTAGATAGGCGAGAAAAATGGGAAAGTCGCGGTACAGCTTTCTCTTTAACATGACGAGCAGCAGGATGATGTGTCCTGCTGCTCCAGCGAAGAACAACACGTTGTCGATGTTGGTTAGCGTCATCGTGATGTTGAGCCATGTGACTGGGCTTCGAAATCGTAAACTTTGTGGGCTTGAGGAAATGTCAAGCTAGCACCTTCCATCTTATGCTCAATGATGTCGTCGGTCTCTTAGCCTTTAGGAGGTGTCGGCTGGGGCTTGGTGGGCATGTCGGGAGTCGGCAGGGCTTCGCTGGCTATCGTGGACTGCGTGAACTTGGGTTTAGGCTGAGGCTGGGGCTGCGGCTTGGTCGGCATGTCGGGCGTAGGCATACCCTCGCTGGCTACTGTAGCCTTGGCGTTAGAGAGCGGCTTCGTGGACGCATAGGTGGCGGGCGCAACTTCGCGGGCATAGGCGGGAAGAATGCTGGCGGCGAGTAACGAACTGAGAGCTAGGGAATGGATGAGCTTCATTTTGTAATGTCCTCGTACTGGATTTTGAAGTGCCGCCTTTTGCGGCAGCGGTGAACCTGCATTGGGGGCCAGACGTAGCTAGCCTCCAGGAAAGTCCGCATTTTAGCTGTCGTGAAAATCGGTGCGCGCTCTTGGTAAGGTGTTCAAGACGGGGTCGCGGAGAGACAATCAAACTGCCCAAAGCAGAATGCGACGATATTCCCGTAAAGTTTGTTACTCAACGTTCGGCGCGGCTGACACCAGAGTAATCCCAAAATCGTTGGTCGCCTACAACTCTCGTGCGATTATTGGACACTCCGGCTTGACTTCCGATGGAACTCAGATTAATAGATGACACTCTTTCCATCGCTTTCCGGCAAGTGGAAGGGCCATTCGGGCGGTTAACCCCAGTCTTCGCGAGGTTACGTTGGTACCCTACCTGCGCTCCAAGTTCAACCGGGAATTCCGCCCCGCCACCTACCAGAGCATGCTCGCAGCGCTCCAGTCTGACTGCGGCGCTCCGGTAAGCTTCCGGGTCGCAGAGACGCCCTGCTTCTTTCCCGCTCCGCTGCTGAAAAGCATGGCGGTTATCGGCCGCGAGCTGACGGAACGGCTGGTCTCTGACCGCGAATACCTCAGGCAGGCAGGGGACTCGATCCCGGCGGCGTATCGGGCTAGCGGCGAGAGTCCGCATCCTCACTTCATGACTGTCGACTTCGGGCTGGTTCGAGAGCCGAGCGGGGAGCTCACTCCCCGTCTGGTCGAGCTGCAGGCGTTTCCGTCGGTCTTCGCGTTTCAGCTGGCTCTGAGCCACGCCTACAGGCGCGGTTATGGCTTGGAGCCCACCCTGGACCCGCTGCTGGGCGGTCACACGGAGAGCAGCTTCTGGGAGTTGCTGTCGCGGGTCATACTTCGCGGGCACGACCCTGAAAACGTGGTCCTGATGGAGATCGATCCATACGCTCAGAAGACCCTGCCTGACTTCCTGCTTACCTCAGCCAGGCTGGGGATCCGCATCCTCGACGTTCGCGATGTCATCCCCGTACGATCTGCAGGCAAACCGGCCAGGCTCTTCTACGCGCGCGGCTCGAGCCTGGTTCCCATCCACCGCATCTATAACCGGACGATCGTCGATGAGCTGATTCGAAAGCAGGTGGCGCTGCCGTTCGAGTACGGCGAAGAGCTGGACGTGGAGTGGGCCGGGCACCCGAACTGGTACTTCCAGATCAGCAAATTCTCGATACCCTACCTCGATCACTGGGCGGTGCCCCCGGCGGTGTTTCTGGACAAGTGGCTGGAGGATAGGGGCCGGCTGCCGCAGGAGCCGGAGGCCCTGATCCTGAAGCCGCTCTTCTCTTTTGCGGGGCAGGGTATCCGGTTCGGGCCCACCGCGGCCGAGCTCGAGTCCATTCCGCCCTCTCTGCGTCGCGATTACCTGCTGCAACAGCGGGTACGGTTCGAGCCGGTCATCGAAACGCCGTGGGGGCTGACCCAGGCCGAGATCCGAGTGATGTACGTCTGGCCGGACGAGGGTCAGCTTGAGCCTGTGATCACCCTGATACGCCTGGGACGAGGCATGATGATGGGGGTCGACCATAACCGGGAACAGGAGTGGGTTGGAGCCTCGGCGTCCTTTTCGCCGCAGGAGGACCAGGAACGCTAGACGGGGATGCATCGGGGAGAATTAAGGGAGCTTCCGTGGGGTGAAATACATGGCTCCTGGCAAACTTCAGTAATTCTGCGTACTGCAGCTTTCGCGCTATGCTTACCGGAGCCAGCTCACTTCCCCGGGGCTGTCTGCGGAGCCGTTCCCCAAGATGAAAAAATTATCTCCAGATCAGAAAGAAGGCCATTTCGATGATTCCCTTGAAGAATCACGGATGGAAGCGACAACCAAAGCAGACGAGGATCCTCGAACCGCTGTCAGGTTTCCCGTCAATCTCCCTATACAGGTAGTGACCCCGGCCGGCGAGTACGAGGCGCAGACGGAGAACGTCTCCGCCAGCGGCGTGCTCTTCCTGGCTGACAAGGCCCTGGAAGTCGATACGTCGGTCGAACTATTCCTGCGGATGCCGGCGGCATCGATCGGCGCCAAGGAGGATGTCGTGGTGCAATGTGTAGGCCGGGTGACGCGCTGCTCAAGCGATTCTGAAGGCGCGCATGTCGCGGCGTTGATCGATGATTATCGCTTCGGCAAGGGCGAAGGGTCCTAGCTCGAGAGCCCAGGGTTGCCCTGGCATTGATTGGAATCAAGCTGGTTCAGGATTCGTCGAGGCAGGGGCCTCTGCGATGTGTGCGCGGGATGCTGCTCGGCCCCCGCGTGCCTCCTCGAGCAGCTCGACGAGCAGCGCCAGCTTCGCGTGATCCATGTGTCCCAGGGACTTGTGTGCGCCGCGCTTGACGATGGGGTCGAGGGCCCGCAAGCAAAGGAGTCCGGCGCTGGTGATGCGGGCGAGGACCACCCGCCGGTCGCGGACATCGCGGCGCTGCTCCACAAGCCGCATGCGGCTGAGGCGCGACAGGAGTCGGGTGACATCGGGGTCGTGGCTGACCATTTGTCTGCCAAGGTCGGAGCAGGAGAGCCCCAGCGGCTCAGCCCCGCGCAGGATGCGGAGCGCGTTGTACTGGGACGCGGTCAGTCCGTGCTCCCTGAGAAGCTTCTGAAGGCCGAGACGCATCTGGTTTGCGGTCCGCTCGATGCTCGATATGGCCTCCGCCTGGTGGCTATCGAAGGGGCGGCGCTGCTTGACGTCCTGGACAGGTTTCTTCATAGGTCTCGGTGGCGCTATCCTGTTTCGCACTCCGCTCTGAACTTCACTTGAGCAGCGGGTGCGAAGCCGGGCGGCGCTTCAGTCCTGGTCGTTTCGATCTGCTGACGCTGGCTTAGCGTGGGCGCTTCCGAGCTCAGAGTCCAGCTTAGGCTGCATATCGTCGCCGGTTTGCGGCCTGGTCTGGAAAGGTGTTGTGACGACGAGTATATCTCCTCTTCCTCAGCGCGGGGTCACCGAGGTTGCAAAGCCACCACCATCTCGCTCGATCTGCTAAGCTGACCCGGCATCCTACCGCGCTATGGTGATGGTCGAACACTTTCAAAGGCTTCGTCCCGGCCAGCGCCATGCTTTCTGGGCGTCCTTTCTCGGCTGGTCTCTAGACTCCTTTGACTTCTTCCTTCTCGTCCTCTGCGTCTCCTCGATCGCAGCGGAGTTCCATACTGCAGTCTCGTCTGTCGCCCGGGCTATCTTCCTCACCCTGGCCTTTCGGCCGGTGGGGGCGGTGCTCTTCGGGGCGATCGCCGACCGGTTCGGGCGCAAACCCGCGTTGATGCTGAACATCGCAGCCTACTCGGTGCTCGAGTTGTGCTGCGCGTTCGCGCCATCACTGCAGTCCCTGCTCGTACTTCGCGCCTTGTTTGGAATTGCCATGGGAGGAGTGTGGGGAGTGGGCTCGGCGCTCGCGTTCGAGACCCTGCCGGTCGAGGGACGAGGACTTTTTTCCGGACTGCTGCAGGAGGGCTATGCAGTCGGATACCTGCTCGCCGCCGCAGTCTACGCGGCGCTATACCCCGTCTTCGCTGTTATGGCCTGGCACGGCCACACGGCAGGCTGGAGAGGGCTCTTCGTGGCCGGCGCTGCTCCTGCGCTGCTGGTGTTCTATGTGGCCTTCAAGGTGGAGGAGTCGCCAGTGTGGCTGGAGCGGCGGCGGGCACATATAGCGGAGCCGCGAAGGTCGACCCGCGCGCGCGTGAGCTCGTCGATCGACGGCATCCGCGCTCACGGGATGACGTTCCTCTTCCTCGTCCTGCTGATGACGGGCTTCAACTCGTTTTCGCACGGCACCCAGGACCTCTATCCGACTTTTCTGCAGCACGATCACCACATCTCACCGCGACTCACCGGGACCATCGCGGTCATCTATAACGTGGGAGCCCTGCTCGGTGGGGTCTTCTTCGGCAGCCTGTCGGAGAGGTTCGGGCGCAAGCGCACCATCATTGCGGCGGCGCTGTTGAGCCTGCCGGTAATCCCGCTGTTTGCATCGTCGACATCGATCTACTGGATCACGGGGGGCGCATTCCTGATGCAGTTCATGGTGCAGGGTGCGTGGGGCGTTGTGCCCGCATATCTCAGCGAACTTTCGCCGCCCGCGGTGCGGGCTACCTTCCCGGGGCTCGCCTATCAGCTTGGCAGCCTTATCACCTCCCGGAACATCGTCGTGCAGTCCTGGGCGGCTGAGCGCGTGGGGAGCTTTGGACCTGTGCTGGCGGTGAGTGTGCTGGTGATCGCCTTATACCTGGCGCTGGTCACGTTGTTCGGAAGGGAGTCGCGCGGCGTTGACCTTGCGGTTTGATCTTTGGCGCAGGTGCGTCTATTTGTGCGTGCCCTTCTCATCTCGGCTCCATCCTCAGGCGGAGACGAAGTTCGATCATAGGGCTCAAGACGCGGAGACCAGCGAGGCTTAGTGTCGGACATGGGAAACCTCCACTGGCCCCCTTCCCGAGCTCTCCGGAGCTCGGGTTCTTTTTTGCCTCTAAGGAGAGCAGAAGCTCCGGTCGCTACTCATCCAGGGATACGAAATGCCCATTCGGTGGGCTCAACAAGGAAGGAGCAAGAGAAAGCGGGCTAGACTTGTCCTCGTTGGGGCAAGAACCGTGGCGCCCTGGACGGAAGATGACTGGTGATGATGTATGGGGAAGATGCTGATCAAGCGGCGTGCCGGGGCCCTGGGCAAGATGAGTAACTCTGAGCCACTTCTGGTCTCTGTGGTGAGTCAAGAGGGGCAGGTCGTCTCTCCGGAGGCGAACGCCTGCGGCTGGGAGGATTTTCTGTTCCACCTGGGGCCCGTAACACCGAGATTACGGCTGCATCAGGCAGACCGCGACCTGCGCCGTGCCGGGGAGGCGACCCTGGTTGTCGACGACTCGGTCGTAGACGAGGCATGGATCAAGTCATTTTTGCAGACGCTGGACTAGACACGGAACGCCGCTTTGCGTGCGCCGAGCCGCCGCTACGCGGTGGTGCGGTAGTCAGCCCATGCCTGCTGCAGCTTGGCTGCGGCCTCGGCTACCGGGATGGGTCTACGTGAGGCCCCCAGGAAGGGAAGCAGCGGCTGGTTGTTCTGCTGGCGAAGGATGAGCCACGCGGTGGCTCCCGACAGTATTCCTGCAACCAATGCGATGCGGTTCATATCGAGGCTGAACTCCTGAGTTGATCTGTGCTGTCGCCGGCTTCACGGCTTTGACGGTGAAGACCCGTCTGCTGGTGCAGGAGAAGACGCGGTCTCTGTGGTCGATGCCTTGTTCCTGAGGCGTGTCTTTTCCTCAGTGCTGAGATGCTCGAGAGCTGCTCTGTGGATGTGCTGAACCAGGCGTTCGGCGAAGCGCGCAATCTCTTGATACCGGAGCCGGATGAAACATCCTATAACGATGCATTTGCGGGACAGTTACCGTGTCAGAACGGATCGGCAGTTGGCGCGAAAATATTAGCCGTCCTGTTACACGATATGTAGCACAATGCAGAGGGAGGGCCACGCTTGCCACGCATTCATTTTCAGCAGCAACTCGCGGCGCTCAAAGACAAGCTGCTGGCGATGGCCGCGCTGGCCCAGCAGGCCCTGCTCTCGACCGTCGACGCTTACATGCAGCGCGACGCGGCCCTGTGTCAGTATGTTCGCGAAAACGAGACGGCCATCAACCTTGCCCAGCGCGAGGTAGACGAGATGGCTTATGAGCTGCTGGCCAAGGAACAGCCGATGGCGATCGATCTGCGCTTCATCCTGGCGGTGATCAAGATCAACGGCGATCTCGAACGCATTGGCGACCAGTCAATGAGCATCGCAGTGAGGACGCAGGACCTGCTCGATACCGAGATGGTCGACCTCCCGGTCGATATCGCTGGTATGGGGGAGTTTGCAGCGAGGATGATCCGCACGGCCATCCAGTCGCTGCTCGAGGCGGATGCGCAGGTGGCCGACTCCGTCATTGAGATGGACGACGAGATCGACCGCATGAACCGGGTCGCTTATTCGGAGCTGATCAAGGTAATCCAGCAGCGGCCGGAGCTGAGTTCGCAGGCGCTGAGCGCGATCCTGGTATCGCGCAACCTCGAGCGCATTGCAGACCACGCTACGAACATTGCTACGGATGTCATCTTCTGGGTGCGCGGCGCGGATGTGCGGCACGCTCTCAGCCTCGCCCTGGACTAGTCTCCCTTTCCGGCTGGGTGCTGCTGTGCTCTTGTCGGCCCCATGGCCGCTCTCGGCTGCCCGCTTCACTCTCCCATTCGGTATGACAATCATGAGGCCTGACCTCTAGCCTTGCGCACGCGGGGCTAGAGGATAGCTGCCGGCCGATCGGCCTTTGAGGATGTAGCTGCCAATCTCCCACACCAGAGACAGCACACAGACGGCAACAGCGATGCGGAGTGAGAGGGTGATGATGTTGTTAAAGATGGCGGCGGCCTGGCGGTAGTTGGTCTGATCGGGGAGCGAGCCGACGACGGTGAAGTAGTCGTGAATACGCAGCAGCAGGACGAGCAGCAGCAGTCCAACAGCGCCTTTTACCGCTCTCAGCGCCAAGCGCCAGCCCGGGGTGAGGGTGCGGCCGAGGCTGGCTACCTTCAGCAATACCGGAACGCAAAGCAGCGCCATCATGGGCCAGTAGAAGGCGTGCAGTTGCGCAGTCGCGCGCAGCGGACCTGCGGTGAAGTATCCTGCGCCCGGGCCGAGCAGCAGAGACGGATAACGAGGAATGGCGGCAAGGTAGAGGATGCCGCCGAAGTGAATCAGAAGTTCGGCTGTGACCCTCGCTGGCGTGCGCCTGGCGGGGTCGATGCGAGGCAGGGACTCGGGCTTCCATTGCGAATGCACTGCGGACTTCGACGGGTAGCGGGTGGCCCAAAACTCCAGCACGACAAAGGTGAGCGTCACCCAGCCGGCGGTCACCAGCAGGTTGAAAGGAAGCCGCGCCATGACTCCGATGTATGCGGCGAAAGTCGCCCCTGTTACAGCTAGGCCGATCGAGCTGCCGAGCAGGTAGACGAAGGCAGAGAGGGTGAGCGAGATGCGCAGAACAAGCCAGTAGTAGGGGAAGGCGTTCGGCCCGATGAGGTACTGCTGTGGAGAGTAGCGTGCGGCCACCAGGAAGGGCCGTCCGTGGGCCTTGAGGATATCACTCTGCTCGGCCGCGGTCAGGCTTCGTCCCAGGTCTGATTCGCGGTCCTCGATCTCCGCCAGCAGGTTGGCGGATAACTCGGCGAGGATGTCCTCGCGGCGCGACTTGGGCAGGTGGCGACCGATGGCGTGCAAGTAGCGCTCCATCAGGTCGTCGCAGGATCGCGGAGCGGGGCCTGGTGACGTCGAGTGGGAAGTATTTTGAGGCGGAAAGTTCATGAGTGGGCCTCCTGCAGGATGTTCGCGAGTGATTCGTTGATGATCTGCCACTCTCCGAGCAGAGAGGTGAGCATCTGCTTGCCTTCGGGTGAGAGGCGGTAGAAGCGTTTACGGCGTTTGTCTTCTTCGCGCCATTCGCTGAGCAGCAGGCCCTGGCTCTCAAGGCGTCGCAGGAGCGGGTACAGGGTTCCTTCATCGATACTCATGCCCTGGTCTGCGAGGGCCTTGCGCAGAGTGTAGCCATAGTGCTCGACGCGCAGCTGGCTCAGAGCGGCGAGCACGAGGCAGCCTCTCCGGAGCTCCATGCGTAGATTTTCGAAGGCAGGCTCTGTCGTGACCGTACTATGCATCGAACACCATGCAGCACATACTATATGGCGCACAGTAAATGTGCAAGAAGGTAGAGAGAAGTTTTTTTACGCTGGTTAAGCCACGGGTGTTAGTTCGACGGTGGAGACCCGTTGCCTGGGTTTGAACCGGAGCCGCCTGTGCTGCCTGGGCCTCCAAAGCCGCCGCCGCTGCCCGGGCCGCCTCCGGACCCACCCTGGTTCCCTCCCGGGCCAAGCTGCCCACCAGGCCCTCCGCTGGGGACCCCACTGGACGGGATGGGTGCGCCGCCTCTGGCGCCGGCGGGACGATCCTCAATCGGGTTGTAGACGAATTCCCACTCGTTGTAGTGCTTCTGCTGGAGGTATTCCCGGATGGATTCCTTGGTGCTGGTGCTGGAGACGCCTACGATCAGGCCCACTCCACCCTGGCCGCTCGAGGAGGAGCCGGAGTCTCCGCCGGGAGCAGTGGAGGCGGTCGTGCTGCCGGAGGTCGTGCTGCCATCGACGGGCGCACCTGAGGCGGCGCCCTGTCCTATGCCGCCCTGCCCTATGCTGCCCTGGCCTATGCTGCCCTGCCCCGAGCCGGCCTGTCCCCCGCCCGAGCTTGCGCCGCTGCTCAGGAAGCCGTTCGTGCTACTAGTGCCGGGGCTCGATCCCAGGGCCGCGGCCGGAACACCAGCAGTGAGGGGCTGGCCGAAGAGGCCCATCGGCGGCAGTTTCGCCTCTCCATAGTGGATGATGTGCCACTCATCCTTGCCGGTCATGGGATCTTTGTAGCGCTTGCGCAGGAAGCGGATCTCGTTGGTCTTCTCCAGCTGATCGAGCGAGGTCGGGTAACTTCCAAACTTGCGGTAGTAGAGCCGGATGGCGCGCTGGTACTGCAAGCCGCGATGGTAGAGCTCGTTTTCGCGGTCGCGGCGGATGTCGTCGGCGACCCGCGGGGCGGCGATGGTGAGCGAGAGCATGATCAGCGCTACCAGAAAGAGGACGCTGATCATGACGAATCCCGACTCCCCCGGGCGGCGCCTGCGGCTGCTCCGGGGGGCGAGTTGACACGGCATGTGACACGGCATGTGGGCGAGCAGCGGCGTCCGGTACTGGCCGGGGCGGGGCGCGGGCTGGAGCAAGGTACGCATCGGTGGCTAGTTGGCCGTTAGACTGATGGTCTGGGTGTCATGGTAGGGCAGGTCTTCCATCTGCACGGAAAAAGGCGAAATCTTGACCACGCGGTAGCGATGGTCGACCACATCTCCCTCGGACGCGATGAAGACGTCGTCCCCATGCAGCAGGAAGGCGCGCCGGCCGCTGTTCTGCGCGGAGTAGCCGAAGAACTTCAGGTCAATAGCAGGTGGGGGCGGGGGTGGCGGCGGACCGCTGGCGATCTCGGGCAGTGGCCTTACGGGGCGGGTTACTTTAGGGATGATGGGCAGGGGCGCGGAGGCCGGGGAGAAGATGTTGCGGCCGGTCCCGGTATATTCAAGGCTCTCGGCCTGCTGCATGAGCTCAAAGTGGAGAGTCGGGTCGAGGTTGGCGCCTGAATGCGCGACTTTGGTGGCGGCTCCGGTGGAACCTGCTGAGGTGTTGCCCGAGGTGTTCACGACCCGGGCTGGAGGCTGCGCGGGCGCATCGGGCGCGTTCTGGGTCTGAGGCGTGCTGCTGGAACCGCGCAGCATCGGGATGATGTTCCAGACGACCAGTACCAGCACGAGGAGCCCCAGGGCGGCGGCAATGGCTACCTGTCTCTTGTTTTCAGCACCGGTCTTGAGGGCCATCAGCGCACCCCTTCCATGTCAGGGCGGGACACCTCGGCCTCGGGTATGCCGTTGGCGTCGGAGCTGTGCAGATAGGTAGTGAGCCTGAGGCGCAGATTGACCAATCCCCCCTGCTGCCCGGTGAGGGTGAGCGCGTCGACGACGAAGAAGGTCTTGTCACGTTCGACGGCGTTGATGAAGCGCATGACGTTGGTGTATTCGCCGCTGACGTTGGCGTCGATCCGAATCTCGGCCAGGTCGAGGATGGCGGGAGTCTGGGTGTAGCTGGCGCGGGTGAGGCGAACGCCGTCGCGGGCGTAGAGTTCGCCAAGGTTGCCGGCGATCGAGGAGTAGTTGGCGGGCATGCGCTCGCTGTAGAACTCCGCTGCGCCGTTGCGCGCGCGATCGACGCGGGCAGGCAGGCCGCTGAGCCGCTGGGTCTGCGCCTGCAGCTGCGCGGCGCTGATCTGCGCCTGGGCGATCTGCTCTTCGCGGTCTGCCCCCGCCGCGTGCCAGGCGATCAGCAGGCGCACGCCGAGAAAGCAGTCCAGGATAAGCAGCACCGCCAGGCCCGCAATGTGCAGGTTGAGCATCGAGAGAGTCTTTCCGCTGAAGATGCTCTTCACTGGACACCCCCTTGCGGTGGCGCGCTTTGGCGGGCGTGCGAGCGAGATCTGCCGGGCATCGCTGCAGCCCGAGACGTGGATTGGCGTCTGTGACGGAGGGATACGGCTTGCGCGGGCGGAAGGGAGCTGTCCGCCTCCGTCTGCGGGAGGTTGGGCAGGGGGTTGTAGTCGGCGAGGATGTCGAAGTTCACGGAGCTGGCGGCGCTGACCGGCTGCACGGCACCGGGCTGGCCGCCGAACTGACCAGGCTGGAATCCGCCCTGGAAGCCGCCTTGAAGGTTTCCTGCGCCGGAGTTGTTGGTGGCCGTCTCGGCCGACTCCGACGCGAGCCTCGGCTGGAGGAAGCGGCGTGAGCGCTCGAGGTTGCGGACCAGGTCGACGGCGCGTTCGCGCGGGCCAGCCACACGCAGGCGGATGGTGACGTGACCGCCGGGGCGGACGATCGGGTCGATGTTCTGCACCTGCACGCCGGCCGGCAAAACGTCTTCCAGGTCCATCATGACCGCTGTCCAGGAGAAGGATTTGCGGGCAAACAGCTGGTTAAGAAATTCAGATTGCGAGAGCACGGCTGCGTTGGCTGGCTGGCGCATCAGGGTCTGGAAGCTCGCCTGCTGGTTGCGCAGGCTCTGGATTTTGCTCTGCAGTGCCTCCATCTGGGCGTCGGCATCGGCGGCGCGGCGCTGCTCCATCTGCAGCAGCAGCCCGAGGGGGATGGCGAGGATGGCCAGCAGCATCATCCAGAGCCGCAGGCGCGCATAGAGCGGCCGCAGTTCAATGAACGGCTGGGAGGCGAGGTTAAGTGCTATGCGCATGGAGGGCTGCTTCGATTCTACGTTGTGGTGCTGGTGCGAGATGTGAGGCTGCCGGCTGTGAGGCTGCCGGATGTGCCGCCGCCAGATGTGCCGCCCCGGATTTGCAGCCAGGTGTGCCGCCCGGCTGCGGGCGGAGGCGGTGGCCCAGGTGGAGGACGGTAAGCGAGCCGAGTGCGTCTTCAAGGGCGGGCGGCGCGAGGCCCGTCCGGATCGTTGCGCCGGGCGAGGGTGAGGGTGCGAGCGATGAGTTTAGATGGGTCACTTAGTTGGCGAGCGCTCCCACCACTCCAGCGAGCAAGCCGGGCGGCATGGAGGTGGCCGCTCCGGTGGACGCGATCGGGACGAGGTCGCGCACCTGGATCGTGGTCCTGGTTACGCCCGAGGGACCGTCGAGAACGCCGCCGGTGACAGGGCTGCCCGCTTCATATTCGCCTGCGTCGTATCTGCCTGGGTCGTATCTGCCTCGGTCGAGGCTGCCCGGGTCGAGGCTGCCCGGGTCGAGACTGCCGGAATTCAGGCTGTCAAGTTCCACCGGGTCGCCGGCTGCCTGCCTGTAGCTGGGAGGCTCGTCATCGTTCGCGGCGGAGGCATAGGAGTGCCCATAAGTGGAGTTGCCGTGGCTGGACGCTCCATTGACGGAGTCATCGTTGAGGATGCGGCTCAGCTCCGATGCGCCACCCGGCCCAACGTAGAGCAGCGCGTCAGGCGGAGCGGCCATGCTGTCTTCAAAGTAGGCCATGGCGACGGTGACCACCTGTTGCAGTTCAAGGGCGCGCTCCTGCTCGGCTCTCGGCAGGTCAAGGGTGCGGTAGAGCAGCAGCTCGTTGCCGCGGGTGATGGCGCTGGTGACGGAGGCGCTGCTGCAGCTTACGACCAGGGCGTTGTCGGAGGCAGGCACCACGGCGAGGCAGGCGAGGGTGCTCGGCAGCACCGCTCCGGGCAGGTATCCTGCCTCGCGTACGGCGGTCTCATATTCGTTCAGGACGGGGCGGGGAGTGACGGCGACCACGGTGCGCACCTGCTGGCTGTCCTGATGAAGGATCTGGTAGCTGATCGCGGCGTCGTCGACCTCGAAGGGGAGCAGCTTTCGCAGGCGGAAGCGGAGGATGGGCAGTGCGTCGGCTGCTCTCTCCGGCAGGGTGTCAAAGTCGAGCAGCAGCACGCGGGCGGCGAGGTCGGGGATGATGAGCGAGAGCTGACGTCCTCTGCCGGCAACCTCCTCAAGCGCCTGGCGCATGGCGGAGACGATGGGCGCGCGGTCGGGCATGTTGGGGGCGGCGAGGCCGGGCATGAGCGCGCCGGGGCGCAGAGAGGTGAAGGCGGTGATTGCGGCCGAATCGAGATCGCTCTCCTGGCGGGCGGCGATCACGCCCTGTACCGTGATCTCGCAGGCCAGGCGCGGCCGCACGGTGATGGCGGAGGTCGAGGGGAAGAGGCGAAAGCGGTTCAGCATCGGGGCTCCGGGTTGGTGGCGGGGTTTAGTTCCCACTCATGCGCGGTGGAGCTGCGCATGAATGGGGCACCCGCTTCTCTGCCTGGTGCTGGAAGCCATGTCTCGAGGGCTAGATATGGGGCACCCGCTTCTCTGCCTGGTGCTGGAACCCATGTTTCGGGGGCGAGACATGGGGCACCCAGGAGCGCACCCAGGAGCGGAACCAGGAGCGGAGCCGACAGCGGAACCAGGAGCGGAGACAGCCGCGGAGCCGGCAGGGAGTGGATGGGAGTCATCGCGAGGCCTCGATGAAGGTTACCTTGTTGATCTCCTTGAGGGTCGTGAGCCCGCGGCGCACCCGGTCGAGGGCCGATTCGCGGAGGAACTGCATACCCTCCTGCTGGGCGAGCCGGCGTATCTCGGAGCTGGGACGCTTTTCGAGGATCATTTCACGGATGGGGTCGGTCAGGTCGAGCAGTTCGTGGATCGCCGTCCGGCCGCGGTAGCCGGTGCCGCTGCACTCGATGCAGCCAACCCCCTCGCGGAAGGGGAACTCGCGCCACTCGTCAAGGTTCAGGCCGCTGACCACGAGCAGGTCGTCGGGATACTTCACGGTGCGGACGCAGTGTTCGCAGACGGTGCGCACGAGACGCTGGGCGAGGATGCAGTTCAGTGCAGAGACGAAGTTGTAGGCCTCGACGCCCATGTTGAGGAAGCGGCCGAGCACGTCGACCACGTTATTGGCATGGACGGTGGTGAAGACGAGGTGGCCGGTGAGGGCGGACTGGATGGCGATCTGGGCGGTCTCGCTGTCGCGGATCTCGCCGACCAGGATCTTGTCCGGGTCGTGGCGGAGGATCGAGCGCAGGCCGCGTGCGAAGGTGAGGCCTTTCTTCTCGTTGACGGGAATCTGGGTAATGCCGCGTATCTGGTATTCGACGGGATCTTCGATGGTGATGATCTTGTCTTCGTCGCTCTTGATCTCGTTGAGCGCGGCGTAGAGGGTGGTGGTCTTGCCGGAGCCGGTGGGGCCGGTGACGAGCACCATGCCGTAGGGCTCGCGAATGTAGCGGCGGAAGCGGCGCAGGTCTTCGTCTCCGAAGCCGACGACTTCGAGGGTAAGCTGGCGAAACTTCTCGCTCATCGACTCCTTGTCGAGCACGCGGAGGACGGCGTTTTCGCCATGCACGGTAGGCATGATGGAGACGCGGAAGTCGATCAGGCGGCCCTTGTAGCGGACCCGGAAGCGGCCGTCCTGGGGGACGCGGCGCTCGGCGATATCGAGTTCGCTCATCACCTTGATGCGGGAGAGGATCGTCGAGTGATGCTCGCGCGCAATGGGCGCCATGGCCGCCTGGAGGACGCCGTCGATGCGGTATTTCACATGGAGCGAGTCGTCGTAGGTCTCGATGTGGATGTCGGAGGCGCGGCGTTCGAGGGCGGTGAAGATGGTGGTGTCGACCAGCCGGATGATGGGGCTGATGTCCTCCTCAGAGGTCAGCTTCTCGATCGAGATGTTCTCGTCGGGGTTGTCGTCGTTCATCGAGATCACGTCGAAGGTGAGCCCCTCGGTGGCCTCGTCGAGGACGCGCTGCGACTGCTCCGTCTTTTTGAGCAGGTCGGTGATCTGGGAGAGGGTGGCGACGCGGGTGACGATGCGCTGGCCGAGCAGGCCGGAGATCTCGTCGAGCATCATGAGCTGGCTCGGGTCGGCGACGGCGATGACGAGCCGGTCTCCGAGCTGCTCGAGCGGCAGGAAGTTGTAGCGGAACATGATGTCGACGGGGACGCTGCGAATCACGTCCGTCTGGATGCGGAAGGTGGTCAGGTCGATGAACTCGCAGCGGTAGCGGTGGGCGAGCGCGAGGGCGTTCGCCTTTTCGTCGAGCTCGGGAAGGATTACTGGTGCCTGCGCCATGCTTTCCTCTGATTCCTAAGTGCTTAGGTTGACTCGAAGTGCGTGATGTCTGTGGATCAGCCCGTTCCGCCGGCCCTGGCTAGCGTTGCAGAGTGCTTGCCTGCCCCAGGGAGAAGATCGGCAGGTAGAGCGCGATGAGTATAACGACCACAACGATGCCCATTACCACCAGGATCGCCGGTTCGATCAAGGCGAGGGCCGCGGTGAGGGCGGTCTGCACGTCCTCCTCAAAGAACTCGGCGACCGAGTTGAGCATCTGTGGAAGAGCCCCGGTATTTTCGCCGACCTCGATCATCTCCGTCGACAGATCGGGGAAGACTTTGGTCTGTTCCAGGCTGGCGGAGAGGCTCTTTCCCTCGCGGACCCGGCCTACAGCAGAAGAGACGGCGCTACCGATGCTTTTGCTCGAAATGGATCGTGCCGCGGTTTCGAGGGATGAGACCAGGGGCAGTCCACCCTGCAACAGGGTCGAGAGAGTGCGGGCGAAGAGAGCGACCTGGTATTTGAGCCAGATAGTACCGAAGACGGGCATGCGGATGCGGATGGCGTCGATGCGGGCGGAGCCGTCCGGCGTGCGGCTCCAGCGGTAGATCGCGAAGAGTACAGCGGCAACCACAGGAACGACGTAGAAAAAGTACTTCTGTGCTCCGTTGCCGACTGCGATCAGGGCAAGGGTGATCGAGGGGAGCTGGCTGCCTACCGATTCGTAGAGCTTGGCAAACTGCGGCACTACGAAGGTGATGAGGAAGACGAACAGCACGCAGACCATGCTCATCAGCAGCGCGGGGTAGATGAGCGAGGCCTGCAGCTTCTTGCGGAAGGTGAGGGAGACGCGCTGGAAGGCGAGGTAGCGGCCGAGGACCTCTTCGAGGTTGCCGGAGCGCTCCCCGGCGAGGAGGGTGGTGACATAGATGACGGGAAAGCCGCCCTGCGCATCGAAGGCGGCGGAGATGGACTCCCCGGTGCGCACACGGGCGGCAACATCGTGGAGCTGGGCAGCGAAGGCCGGGTTGCGCTGGCTGGTAGCCAGCATTTCAAGCGAGCCGAGGATGGGCAGGCCGGCGCGGACCAGGGTAAGGAACTGCTGGTTGAAGATGATAAAGGTCTCGAGCTTGGCCTGCTTGCGCTTCCCGGTAAAGCCTCGCGGTTTGACGGAGTAGACGTAGTAGCCGGCCTGGGCGAAGCGTCCGCGCAGCTCTTCGGCAGAGGCAGCCTGCTGCACCTGCTCCTGTACGTGGCCACGGTCGTCGGCCAGCTTGATTACGAACTCCGCCATTCTCGGTCCGGCTCTCCTGTCTTGGCTGCTACCTGGTCGTCTTAGCTATGTATGCCTTCTACCCGGGCCGGAACTGGTCTGGCTTCAGCCCTGGTTGTCTGCAGGCCCGGACTGCTGAGTTGCGGCGCTGTCTCTGATGGTTCCGACTCTGTTCGGGGGTCTCGATGCGGCGGCGATCGCCTGGCGTGTGCGCATCTCTGATAGACGTATCGAATGCTCCGCGCGCTCTTTTGCGATCTAGAGGCTCGCGTCGGAGAGACTGCTGTTCTTTACTCCGGCACCGGGCTGTCGCAACTGTAAGGCGGCCGAACGCGCTGCATGGCGTCAGGTCTGCGAGCGAAAGCGCGCTGCGCCCCTGCTACTTCGACTGGGGTTCCATGGCCTGAGAGTACGAGAAAGCACCGCCAGAGGCAAGCCTCGGCGTGCCGGTCTGACACCGCGCCTGTCGGCGTGCTTCCGAAAGGGGAGAAGGGAGCCGGGAATGGGAATTCGCATTCCAATCCCGGCAGGGTTGTGCCCGCTTCGAGCGATGTGCGGGTCTGAAAAGGATCAGGCCTGCAAAGCTTTTCGCAGCTAGTCTCCGGCGGACATGGCGAGTGCTTCGGGGACCTCGATGCCCAATCCGGCTGCTACGCCTAGTCCATAGGCAGGATCGGCCTTGTAGAAGTGGCTGACCTGGAGCTTCTGGATGTGTTCGGGGATGCCGGTCATGCTGCCGACGATGTTTGCGATCAGGCGGGTCTGGCTCTCGCGGCCGATGAGACGAAAGAGATTTCCGGGCTGGGTGAAGTCATCGTTTCCGGCACGATGGTCGTAGCGATCGACCGGTTCGCCGCTGAGCGGTACGGGCGCCTCACGGTATCTCGGATCCGGCCTGGCGTCCTGCCTGGGGCCGCCAAAGCTGTTCGGTTCATAGTTGGGCGTCGAGCCGCCGTTGCCGTCGAAGCGCATCGACCCATCGCGATGGTAGGTGTGCGCCTCGGCTGCCCTGGGCCGGTTGATGGGCAGCGATTCATAGTTGACCCCGATCCGGTAGCGATGGGCATCGGGGTAAGAGATGAGCCGCGCCTGGAGCATCTTGTCGGGCGAGTAGCCCATGCCGGGAACGATGTTGACTGGCGAAAAGGCAGCCTGTTCCACCTCGGCGAAGTAGTTCTCCGGGTTGCGATCGAGGGTCAGCTCCCCGACTTCAATGAGCGGGAAGAGCTTTTGCGACCAGATCTTGGTCAGATCGAAGGGGTTGTAGGGCAGGTTTGCGGCCTGCTCCGGAGTCATGGCCTGGATGCAGACGCGCCACTTCGGGGCCTCACCCTTGGCGATGGCGTAGAAGAGATCGCGCTGGGCGTAGTCGGGGTCTTCACCCTTGATCACGGTGGCCAGGGGTACGGGCAGGTTCTTGATGCCCTGTTTTGTTTTAAAGTGCCACTTGACGTAGGTAACCTCGCCGCTGGAGTTGACCAGAGAGAAGGTGTGGCTCGAGAAGCCATCCATGTGGCGATAGCCGTCGGGAATGCCGCGGTCGCCGAGCAGGATGGTGACCTGGTGGAGGCTCTCCGGGGAGAGCGACCAGAAGTCCCACATCATGGTGGCCGACTTGAGGTTGGTCTGCGGGTCGCGCTTCTGGGTGTGGATGAAGTCGCCGAACTTCAATGGATCGCGGATGAAGAAGACCGGGGTGTTGTTGCCGGTCATGTCCCAGTTGCCCTCCTCCGTGTAGAACTTGACGGAGAAGCCGCGGGGATCGCGTTCGGTGTCGGCCGAGCCTTTTTCACCGCCTACTGTAGAGAAACGCGCGAAGGTCTCGGTCACCTTCCCGATCTGGCTGAAGAGTCTAGCGGACGTATAGCGGCTGATGTCCTGCGTAACGACGAAGTGGCCGTGAGCGCCTGAGCCCTTGGCGTGGACGACGCGCTCGGGGATGCGTTCGCGATTGAAGTGGGCCATCTTCTCAAAAAGCTGGAAGTCCTGTGCGACGACCGGGCCGCGCGGGCCGGCGGTCAGGGAGTTCTGATTCTCGGGGACCGGGCGACCGGCGGTAGTGGTCAGCTGGTATGGGCACTTCGCTTCGCCTTTGGCTGTGTCGCTGCTGCCTGCATTGCTTCCGTTTCCGGCGCCGTTCGTACTGTCTGCCATGTCTGGGTCCCCTCCTGGTGGGGTTTGTTGACGAACCAACACTACTCGCTTCGGGTGCGAGGGGAAACGTCTAACTTCTACTGAATTGACGTACCGGGGATGCTCGAGGCTCCAATTTGTTGCTGCTGAGGCGCCGTATGGCGTTTTTACGGTGAACCTGCGGTTGGGCGGAGCCGCCGGCCTGGAAGATAATCTAGAGTCAAGTTCAAACTGCGGGATTCAGGCCTGTAGTGTCGGGGAGTTTCAGATGAGGAACATGAGTATCTGCGGCGAGGCGGAGAAGCGGCTGTCGGCGAAGGGGTTAGCAGGGAAGACGTTGGCGAGGGCAGTGTCTGGGTTCGCTTCGAGGTCCGTGTCTGGGGCAGTCACGGGTCTGGTCGCCGGGCTGGTGGTTGCGATGGTCTTCTTAGATGGCTGTAAATCTGCAGGTACGGGCAGCCAATCGTCGAGTGTGCAGATTACAGGTGCGGGCAGCACCTTTGTCTACCCGGTGATGGCCCGGTGGGTCGAGAACTTCGACCAGGCGCACCCCGGTACCCAGATTAACTACCAGTCGATCGGCAGCGGCGGCGGCATTGAGCAGGTGAAGACGAAGACGGTCGACTTCGGCGCCTCGGATGCGGCGCTATCTGATCAGCAGCTGGCGGCCATGCCTCCCGTAATCCAGATACCGGAGAGTGCCGGTCCGGTCTGCATCACTTACAATCTGCCTGACCTGAAGCAGCCGCTGCAGCTCTCCGGAGAGACGCTGGCGGCGATCTACCTTGGCAAGGTGACGAACTGGCAGGACCAGGCGGTGAAGCGCGACAACCCCGGGGTCTCGCTTCCGAATGTAGCCCTGGTGGTGGCGCATCGGGCCGAGGGCAGTGGAACTACTTCGATCTTCACGAGCTATCTGGCGGCAGTGAGCGGTGAGTGGCAGTCGAAGGTGGGCAAGGGAACCTCGGTGAGCTGGCCGACCGGTGTGGGTGGCAAGGGGAGCGAGGGCGTGACCGGGCAAATCCGCAATTCACCGGGCGCAATCGGATACGTCGAGCTGACTTACGCGGAGCAGAACAAGCTGCCGGTAGCGGCGATCCGTAACCTGGCCGACAAATATGTGCTTCCCAGTACGGCGAGCACGACGGCGGACATCAACGCCTGGACGGCTCAACTCGCGCGCGATCCAAGGACGTCGATCGTCAACCCTCCCGGGTCGGCGGCTGACGCCTATCCGATTGCGGGTCTTACCTTTCTGATCGTGCCGAAGGATGGTCCGGGGAAGGCAAAGCGAACCGCACTGAAGCAGTTCGTGCGCTACATCATCACCGACGGCCAGCCGGTAGCGGGCACGATGCCCTATGCTCCCCTGCCGGAGAGCGTGAGGCAGTATGACATCAGGGCCCTCTCGGAGCTGAGCGGAGACGGCGAGCCCCTGCCCTGAGTTCGCCATGCCGGTTCATTCCTGCCTCTGATTCGGCGCCGGCCGGAGCTGACGGGCCTTGAGTGTGACCCTGGGCTGGACTGCCCGTCCGGGGGACAGGGCGGATCACGGCTAGACGATCACCAGGCCGGATGCGTAGCCAAGGTCTCGGGCGATCGGCTTCCAGCCTGTCGCACCGGTGCTTGAAAGCCAGAGCGTACCGCTTCCGTCGACCAGGGCTGCCTGGCCGTCAGCGGCTGCGAGTCCTGCTGTGTCGACTTTGCCGTCGAGCCACTCGGGCAGCCCGTCGCGCACCTGTTCAAGTGGCGCCCCTTGGGCGAGGCGCCAGCGCCATAGCTGGGAGCGGGATGCGAATGGGCCGTCCGAGACGCTGAAGAGCACCTCGTCGTCAAGCATCGCGATGGCCAAGGAGTAGGGGTGTTTGGGGCCATCGGAGTGCACACTCCAGCTTCGACCTCCATCTTCACTGACGCAGAGGCCGACGGCTGCGGCTGCGGCGGCCACATTTGGCAGCGATGGATGGATGCGCACCTCGTGGACGTCGAAGAATACTGGCACAGTGGGGGTCCAGCTCCGGCCGCTGTCGCCGGAGCGTGGGATGCCGCCGACGTGGACCGCCGCGAGCAGGGTGGAGTTGTCCGGGGTGACGGCGAGGGAGCGGACGCCGAGTGGAGGGCCGCCCGCGAACCACTCGGCACGCCCTGCGACCTCATCTAAGCTTGCGACCCGCTCTGCTGTGCCCGAGGGCAGGATGCGGATGAGTGCGGGCTCGTTCGCTCCGCCGCCGTACAAGATGTCGTCTGCGGCGGCGATTGACTGGAGCGCGATGCCCGCGTCGGCTACGTGGGACCATGTGCCGCCGGATTCGCGCCGCCAGATATGCTGCTCGTCGAGCACGGCAACACAGGAGCCGCTGCCTGCCGGAGCGAGCGCGGCGATCGGACGGCCTTCCATCTCGAGATTGCGGCGAGCTTCCGGGCTGCGGCGAGCTTCCGGGCTGCGGGAAGCTTCTGGGCCGCGCCAGGCCTTGGGGCTGTGGCCGGCCCTGGGGCTGTGGCCGGGGCCCTCGCTAAAGACGTGACAGCCTGCGGAGGTAGCTACCAGGACGGTCGTCATTCGATGCGGCTCCGGCGGCGGCGTTGCTCGTTGGTGCTCGAGGTTGCCAGCCTGCAGATCAGGGTATTTTCACTGCTCTCGCTGCGAGGTTATCCGGGACGGCTACATGACCTGGGGAGCGGTGATCCCCAGCCAGCCTAGAGATCTTACGAGCTCGCGTTCGACGACGGCGGCGGTGGCGAGCAGGAACGTCTTCCGATCCGGATCGGCCTCGGTGAGGATGTGGTGGCGGTGGTAGAAGTTGTTGAACTCCTGCGCCAGCTGGAAGGCGTGCTTTGCGAGGTAGGCGGGCTCGGCGGTTGCGATGCACTGCTCGAGCAGCAGGCTGAGCTTCGATGCGCGCAGCCACAGCGGCCAGATGCCGTCCTCGTCCGTCAGGAAGGCGGGCAGGACCGCAGCGAAGCCGGTAGACATTGCTGCGGCGAGGACCTCGGCGGGCGTTGTGGCGGCCTTGCGGAAGATGTTGCGCGCGCGGACGACCGCGTACTGCACGTAGGGGCCGGTCTCGCCCTCGAAGCTTAGGGCGTCTTTGAAGTCGAAGGCGATGACCGAGTTCCGTGTGAACTTCAACATGAAGTAGCGCAGCGCTCCGATGGCAATCTCGGTCGCAGTGGCAGCGCGTTCGGCCTGGGGGAGCTCGGGGTGGCGGCTGTCGACCTCGGCTTGCGTGGCCTCGATGAGCTTGTCGAGCAGGTCGTCGGCCTTGACTCCGAAGCCCTTGCGGCCTGAGACCTCGATGTATGGGCGGGCGCGATCCTCGTCCGAGACCTGGTAGCCGAGGTCGAGGGCGCAGCGCGGAGTGAGCGCGACCATCTCGTAGGAGAAGTGGGTGTAGCGCGCTGCTTCCTCGACGTACCCGAGGCCGCGGAGGGCCTCGATGACATTGCTCTGAGGGTCGGCCTGGCGGCTGTCGATGACGTTGTAGATGGCCGACGCTCCGCCGAAGTGCGGGTGATCCTGCTCGCCGGCCTCGGCCGAGATCCAGCAGGTGCGATCCGGGTACGAGAAGAACGGCTGGTAGCCGAAGTCGCGGCCGAGCAGGCCGAACTTCCAGAGGTGGTAGGCGATGTCTTTACCGACGTAGGTTACGGTGCCGTTCGAGCGGACAATGACCTTGGCGTCTTCATCGGGCACTGCGAGTTCGGAGGTAGAGACTACGCCGTCGGTGACGGCGGCTGCCTCTTGAGCGCCGGCGGCCACCGAGGCCTCGACGACGCCCGACGATTCGGGAGTGCTGCCCGTGTTCGCGCGTGTCATGACCCAGCAGCCTTTATTTTTGCCCTCTGTCTCGAAGTAGAGGACGCCGCGCGCCTTCATCTGTTCGAAGGCGAGGTCCCAGAAGCGCAGGCGGAGGATCTCGCTCTCGCGCGGGAGGAAGTCGTATTCAATGTCGAGGCGCAGCATGGTCTCAAGGTGGCGGCGCAGCACGGCGGTCGAGATCAGCTCAGCGATGGCGGCGGTGTCGTTGTTGCCCTCTTCCAGCTGGTGGAGGGTGCGAAGTCGCAGGGACTTGCGCTCGCGGTTTTCTTCCTCGGTGCCGGCTGAGTACCACTGCGAGACGCGGGCGTAGAGGTCCCAGCAGTAGAAGTCTATGCGTTCGCCGCGGGCTTTGAGATCGGCGACCAGGGCCTCGACGCCGGGCAGCGAGAGGCCGAGCAGGTCCACGAGGCCGACTACAACGTCGGCGACCTGGACGCCGGTGTTGTCGATGTAGTTCTGCACATCAACCCGCTGCCCGGCGGCTTTGAGCAGGCGCACGAAGGTGTCGCCGAGGATGGCGTTGCGCAGGTGGCCGACGTGCGCTGCCTTGTTCGGGTTGATGCTGGTGTGCTCGACCAGCGAATGAATCTGCCTGGGTGCCGATGCGGCGCCCGGGAGTGCAGACGCCGCTGGTGCGGCCGGACCGTCGTCGCCCTTGAGCACGGCGGAGGCGGCTGGGCCGCGGTCGAGGCGGGCATTGATGTAGCCCGCTCCTGCCACTTCAAAGGAGGCGAAGCCCTCGACCACGCCGAGCGCCGCGACCAGTTCTTCAGCGATCTTGCGCGGAGGCTTTTTGAGACGCTTAGCCAGTTCGAAGGCGACCGGCATCGCAAATTCACCGAAGCGAAGATCCGGCGGCTGCTCAGTGACGAGGTTGGGCAGCTCGATCTGATAGTTTTCGAGGAGAACGGCGCGTAGTCGTTGGAGCAGAATGCGTTGCTGCTTCAGATACAAGTCTGTCACCGGGGCGGGAGCCCGCGCCCTTCAATCCCTACGCGGAAACACCTGATTCTACTGATGATTTTACCAGACAGGCTTTTCTTTATGGGCGGAATTGCCCACGTGACGACTCAGCAGCCGGCAACCGATCCCGTTGTTCAAGCGGTGAGAGCAGACATTGAACTTTATCGACCTTTCCCAGCTACCTCGCCGGGATAGGGCACACTGATCGCCCGGATCGACGCCAGAAACCCGAGGGCAATGGCGACAATCCGCATCGTGTCAAATACGAACCATCGCCGCACCAGCGCGATAGCTGCCGCTTTGGTGACGACGCTCCGCCCGCGCGAAATCTCCCAGAGTCGATCGATCATCGGCCAGAAGACTGTGGGAGTAAAGACCCAGATGATCGCGAAGGCTATCACCGGGGCCCACAACCAGACGCGGTAGTTGCGACTGGTCTTCGACCCGCTGATGAGGGCCCCGAGCACCGCTACCACCATCACCGCACTCAGCGGCTGGAAGAAATTGCCGGGATCGATCGGGAAGCGGGCGCCGTAGGGCAGGAGCGAGAGCGAGCCTGGCGGGTCCGCGCCCCAGGCGGTGCCCAGAACCAGCAAGTCATATATCGCCGCACCCAGTCCGATGCCCCACCCAATTACGGAGAGCCAGAGAAACAAACGCGTCAACCGGGCACGAGACATTATTTGAGACTCCTCAACAGGCTGCCGGTGTGAGTATAGCTGCGCTTGATCCAGACCCTCGGCTACCGTGCCCGGCTGCTTGCGTTGACGCTGCTCTGATCGCAGCCCTAAGATTGAATGATCACAGCCGCACGCGCGTTTCCCCTCGACGCAATGGGGCCGCAACCAGAAGCCCCCATGCCTGAACGCTACTATCTGACCACTCCCATCTACTACGTGAATGCGCGCGCACACGTGGGCCACGCCTACTCCACAATCGTGTGCGATGCGATTGCGCGGCGCAAGCGGGCCCTGGGATTCGATACCTGGTTCCTCACCGGCACCGATGAGCACGGGCAGAAGATCGAGCGCTCGGCGCGGGCGGCGGGCGTGTCTCCGAAGGTGTTTGCGGACCAGGTTTCGGCGCAGTTTCGCGAGCTGTGGGACCGTATGGAGCTGAGCTATGACGACTTCATACGGACCACGGACGAGCGGCACAAGCGGGGCGTGCAGCGGCTCTTCACGGTGCTCCAGGAGCGCGGTTTTATCTACAAGGGCGCCTATACGGGGCAGTATTGCGTGTTTGATGAGCTCTATGTGGATGCACTGCCGGGTGCGCCGTGCCCCGACTGCGGGCGCATCACGGAGACGGTGTCGGAGGAGAACTACTTTTTCAAGCTGTCGGAGTTTGGGGACAGGCTGCTGCAGCATTATGACGACAACCCCGGATTTATCCGGCCTGAGGGCACGCGCAATGAGGTGCTGTCGGTGGTGCGGTCCGGGCTGAAGGACCTGTCGATTTCGCGCACGAGCTTCGATTGGGGCATTCCTGTTCCGGGCGACGAGAAGCACGTCATCTATGTCTGGCTCGATGCCCTGGCGAACTACATCACCGCGATCGGCTATGGCAGCGATGACGCGAAGGACGAGGCTAAGTTCCAAAGGTACTGGCCGGCCGATCTGCACCTGATCGGCAAGGAGATCAGCCGTTTTCACTGCATCTACTGGCCGGCGTTTTTGATGGCCGCCGGGCTGCCGCTGCCGAAGTGCGTTGCGGCGAATGGCTGGCTGCTGTTTGAAGAGAGCAAGATGTCGAAGTCGCGGGGAAACATCGTCCGCGCGGAGACGGTGATCGAGGTGCTGGGGGCCGATGCGCTGCGCTACTTCCTGCTGCGGGAGATCGTCTTCGGGCAGGATGGCAGTTTTTCGTTCGACGCGCTGGTGCAGCGTTACAACTCTGACCTGGCGAATGGCTACGGCAACCTCGTCAGCCGGACGCTGGCGATGATCTCGAAGTATTTCGGCGGCGTTGTGCCGGGCGGTAGCGTGACCGGCGTGGGCCCGGGTGCCCCGGTGGTAGTGGCCGCTGAGGCGGCGATCGCGGCGTTCGGGAAGCGGTTTGAGGCGCTCGATTTTTCGCGTGCTCTCGAGGCTTTGTGGGGGTTTGTGGCCACGGTGGATGGCTACATCACGGCACGCGCTCCCTGGAAGCTCGGAGCAAAGCTTGGCAGCGAGGAAGACGCTGCCAGCCGCGCGCAGCTGGGGGAGATCCTCTACACGTGTGCAGAGTCGCTGCGGGTGATCACGGCTCTGGTCTACCCCGTGCTGCCGGGGGCTGCGGCGAACATCTGGAGGCAGCTGGGGCTGGGGGATATTCATGGCGCCGATCTGACCAATGTTCACTGGGGATGGCTGCCGCCGGGTACCAGGCTCGGCGAACTTTCAACGGTATTTCCTCGCGCAGAAAAGGACGCGATCCAACGTATGCAGGACATTGAAGATCAGAACAACACGCCAGGCACTGCTTCGTCAGCCGGTAGACCGGAGGGGCATGTTCACACCGAGGCTCCTCACGCCCACAGCTCGAAGCTCGGGTCTGTGCTCGACGGCATCGCGGTCGCGATTGCGGAGTCGACCAGCGAGAGCGCAGCCCTGGTGGCCTTTGAGGATGCGGTGTTAGGTGTGCGCAAGGGTGCAGCTGCATCGCAGTCGATCGGCGCGGATCAAGGCGATCCTTCGCCGGCAGTTGGGAGCTCGATCGCTGCGGCGACATCAGCCGCTCCCGTTGGGTTGACTGCTCCTGTGGCAGCACGTGCGGTTGACGCTCCCGACGCAGGGGCTCAGCCGCTTGTGCCGCCTGCGGGCATGGATGCGGCGCAGGCGGCGAGTACAGCGCCGGCGACGGTAGCCAGCGCTGCGGCCGCCGCCGCCGCTGCGCCGCCGCAGATCACGATCGATGACTTCGCCAAGGTTGAATTGCGGGTGGCGAAGATCGTCGTCGCTGAGCGCATTCCGAAGGCAGATAAACTGCTGCGCCTGGAGGTCGACCTTGGCTACGAGAGGCGCCAGATCCTTGCCGGGATTGCGGAAGCTTACACGCCGGAGTCGCTGCTGGGTCGCAAGGTCGTGATCGTGGCTAATCTTGCTCCGCGCAAGCTGCGCGGGCTTGAGTCGAACGGGATGATCGTAGCTGCTTCGCTGGGAGAGCATGGCAAGCCGGTGTTGGCGGGCTTCCTTGAGGACATCGAAATAGGCGCACGACTGAAGTAGCCGTAAGTTTTCGAAGAGCGGATGCTTCGCATAACCCACTCATCGCGATAGTGTTGCGATGAATGGGGCACCCGGGCTGCGTGGGCTTGAGTCGAACGGGATGATCGTAGCTGCTTCGCTCGGAGAGCATGGCAGGCCGGTGTTGGCGGGCTTCCTCGAGGACATCGAGATCGGCGCACGACTGAAGTAGCCGTAGGTTTTTGAAGAGCGGATGCTTCGCATAACCCACTCATCGCGATAGTGCCGCGATGAATGGGGCACCCGGCGATGAATGGGGCACCCGGCATAATCCACTCATCGCGATAGTGTTGCGATGAGTGGGGAACCCGGCTTAATCACTGTGCATCAAGACGGCGGAATTTTACAACAGGCTTTATACCCCGCCGCTCCGGACGGAGAGCACACTGCTGATTGATTCGCACGCTCATCTCGACAGCGAACGCTACGACGAGGACCGCGATGCGCTGCTAATGCGCGCGTGGGATGCGGGCGTACGCACCATCCTCTCGATTGGCATCGGCGATGGGCCGGAGACGATGCACTGCGCCCTCGATCTCTGCCGCGAGTACGCGGGGCGCGCCGGTTTTCCGCGGATTGTGGCGAGTGCGGGCATTCATCCCCATGAGGCGCGACTGGCCGACGAGGCCGCATACGACAAGCTGGACGGCCTGCTGCAGGAACCCGAGGTAATCGCGGCGGGCGAGATCGGTCTCGACTACTACTACGACCACTCACCGCGGGAGGTGCAGCGTGCGGCGTTTCAGCGGCAGATGGAGATTGCCGCGGTGCGCAAGCGGCCGATCATCATTCATTGCCGGCCGTCAGAGGGCTCGACAGACGCCTGGGACTACACGCTAACGCTGATAGAGCAGCGCTGGGGGAAGACGGGGCTCGGCGGGATACTGCACTGCTTCACCGGGGAGTGGGAGCATGCGCGGCGCGCGCTCGAATGCGGATTTCTGATCTCTTTCGCGGGCAACATCACGTATCCGAAGTCGCAGAGCATTCGCGATGTAGCCGCCCGGGTGCCGCTCGACCGCATACTGGTCGAGACGGACGCTCCGTTCCTCGCTCCGGTGCCGAACCGGGGCAAGCGCAACGAGCCGGCCTGGGTGCGCGAGGTGGCGGCTAAACTTGCAGAGGTTCGAGCGGTCGATGCGGAAGAGATCGGCACCCGGACTACAGAAAACTTCACCCGGTTCTTCAGGCTGTCGAATTACAATCCGGCATCCACTACTTTGGCAGGCTGAACCGGATAGACAACCGCACTGGGAACAAAGCACCGGCTCGGATAGTCTAGTGGAGTGCGACAGGCAGAGGCATTGCTGGTCCCCCAGGAGTAGTTGCAGGTCAAATGCAAGGGACCAGGTAAAGGAATGCAGACCGTCAGTAGGCGGCACACCACGAAGAGGGGAAGATGGCAGGCGAAAACTCGTTCGATATTGTGAGCAAGGTAGACATACAGGAGGCGAAGAACGCGATCGATCAGGCGTTGAAGGAGATCCGTGCGCGCTTCGATCTGAAGGACTCGAAGTCGGACATCAAGCTGGAGGGCGAGGACACCATTCAACTCGCGTCGGCGGATGAGTACAAGCTCAAGGCGGTGATTGAAATATTGCAGCAAAAGCTGGTCAAGCGCGGTATCTCGCTCAAGGCGCTTACCTTTGGCAAGCTCGAGCCCGCGTCCAACTCCAGTGTGCGGCAGAAGATTACCTTGACCCAGGGCATACCGATCGAGAAGGCGAAGGAGATGGTCAAGATCCTTAAGGAATCGAAGATGAAGGCCAATGCATCGATTCAGGGCGACTCGGTGCGGGTGAGCAGCAAAGACCGCGATACTCTACAGGAGGCCATTGCGCTGCTGAAGAATCGCGATCTCGGCGTGGATGTGCAGTTCACGAACTACCGTTCCAACTGACGCGGCCGGTTTGCAGAGCGCGTGAGGCAGGCCGTGGCTCGGGAGACGGGCACGCTGGGAGAGACTGGTTGAGCACACTGGCGATAGCGACGGCGAAAGAGGTCTTTGACCTGCTTCGCGACGACCTGCGTGCTATCGAGCGGGAGCTGGGCGTCGAGTCGGTGTCGAGCGTCGGCGCCATCACGGAGATTGCGGAGTACCTGCGGGAGGGTGGAGGCAAACGCATCCGGCCTTCGCTGCTGCTGCTCGCTGCCAAGGCGCAGGGCTATGACGGCGAAGGCATGGTGCATCTCGGCGCAGTGATCGAGATGATACACACCGCTACGCTGGTGCACGATGACATTATCGATGGGGCGGATATACGACGCGGCCGCCCGTCTGCCAACACCACGTGGGGTAATTCAAAGTGCGTGCTCGCGGGGGACTGGCTTTACATGCAGGCCTTCCGGGTGGCCCTCGAGGAGCGGAACTTCCGCATACTCGACCTGCTGATCAACCTTACCCAGCAGATGGTTGAGGGCGAGTTGCTGCAGATCGAGACCCTAGGCAGAGCGATCGGCGAGGCGGAGTATAACGACCTGATCTACCGCAAGACGGCGTGCCTGTTCGAGGCTTCGATGCGGCTGGGGTCGGTGCTTGCCGGGGCCACTCCGCTGCTCGAGCAGCAGCTTGGCGAATACGGGCGCACCCTGGGCATGGCATTCCAGATCGTGGACGACGTGCTCGATCTGACTGCCTCAGAGGTGGTGCTGGGCAAGCCGGTGGCGAGCGATCTGCGGGAGGGCAAGGCCACCCTGGCGGTGATCCACTCACTCGAAAGCGGCTCCGCGAAGGACCGTGAGGCGATTTTGACGGTGCTCGAGGATCGCGGATTTGCGCGGGTTGGGCATGGCCAGATCCTCGAGGTGCTTCGACGCAATCGCTCGATCGAATATGCGATGGCGGCGGCGTTTGTCTGCGCGGAGACGGCGCGACTTTCCCTTGCCGGGCTTGCGGAGTCCGACTTCAAGCGCGCTTTGCTCTGGGTGCCCGACTTTGTGGTGGCTCGGGAGCGGTAGGGGTCAGTTCTCTCCTTTGCCGGTGCCTCCCACTCTGCAGCCCAGCTGTGACGCGAGCTTTACGCCTCGATGTGCCAGCGCTCCTGGTCGCGCCAGACGTGGTAGATGGCCTGAGCGGTGTGCAGATCGTAGTGCTCGTTCGAGAGGGTCTCGCCTTCGACTGCCTTGACGGACCCGCGCACCTCAAATTTGCTCTCTGCAGCGTGCCTGCCCGCAACCTCTAAGGTGCGGTATGTGATGTCGAAGCGATAGGCTACTTCCACTTCGCTGAGGGTGCGGCGGGAGACGAGGCGTCCTCGTCCCTTCAAGGTTTCGTGCCGGGTGAGCATGTGTCAGGGTCGCATTGCGGCGGAGAGACGCGCAACCGGTCAGGCTCAGGGTCCACTGGAGATGGCCTAGAGATGCGTGCCAGGAGTTCTGCGCCTGCGCAGCCCTGCATACGTAAGCACCGGTTCAGGGCTTGTATTTGCCGGAGGGCGCTTCGGGGTGCTGGTTGACTGAGCTGTTGCGAGCCTGAGCGTCGTCGGGCGGCTGCGTACCGTCGGCGTTGCTTGCCGTGGGGGAGCCGGGTACAGGCGGCTGGGTCGCAGGCTCCTTGCCAGCAGGCGGGTTGGTTGGGTCCGCATGCGCGGCTGGCGGCGGCGTGGTGGTGACGTCCGACAGGTCGAGCCCGAGGTTGGTCTTGTGAGTTGTGCCTGTCTCGCAGCCAGCGCCAGCGGTGAGCAGGATGGCGGTCACAAGGGCAGCCCTGGAGATTTTTGCGGCTAACCCGTTCTTGGTCCGCAGCGAGCAGGCTATCTCTGACATTCTTTACTTCCTCCAACGAGTCCTGCATTAGGATGCCACAGCGGCGCGATCTGATCGAGTCAGGGTCCTGGGAGTTTCGGTAACCGCTTCGCGGAGAGCTTCTTCATACCTGGCAGGGAGCCGCCGCTTCTTCATCGCGCGGTTGACCAGCAGGTGAGTCGTCTCCGCCTCAGCAAGCAGGTGGTTCGCTCCGGGGTGGTCGAGACGTGTGAGGCGGTAGGCGAACTTCACCAGTGAACTGCGCAGGAGCACAATGCGTGTCTCTACAACTAGGCTCTGGTCGTAGAGAGCGGGAGCGCGATAGCGGCAACCAGCTTCGACGACCGGGAGATGGCAATCTTCCTCCTCCATCTGTTTGTAGCTGAAGCCGAGTTCGCGGAGCAGCTCGACGCGGCCAATTTCAAACCAGATGAAGTAGTTGGCGTGGTAGACGACTCCCATCTGATCGGTCTCCGCATAGCGAACTCGGAGGGTGACGCGGGAGACGAACGGCATGGCTCCAGTGTACTTGGGCTTCGCCTCCCAAAGCTGTGGTGCGAAGTGCCTAAGGCTTGAGGTGGCTGAAGAGGGGCAGCCGGGAGAAGTCGTTGAACATCACGAAGGCGAAGAAGAGGATCAGCACCACGAAAGCGACCTGGTAGATGCGCTCCTTGAACTGCTGGTTGATGTCCCGGCGTATGAGGCCTTCGATGACCAGCAGCATGATCATGCCGCCATCAAGCACGGGGAAGGGGAGCAGGTTAAAGATGCCGAGGTTGAGGCTGATCAGGGCCATCAGATCGATGGTGGGCTGCCAGCCCGGGGTCGAAAATGCCTCCCCGGTCACCCGTGCCATGCCAATGGGGCCGCTAAGCTGGCGTACGGTGTTGGACCGGGTGAAGAGCCGCCGCAGCACAGTGACGATCGCGCCGCCGTTGTGCATGTTGGTGGTGAACGAGAGGTGCGCGGCGGCCGGCAGCGAGAGCTGTTCGACATGGTAGGGCGGCTCGGTCGGGCGGAAGCCGAGCCGGTACTGCTTGCCGCTCGGCTCCTCGGGTGCGGGGACGAGGGTAGGCTGCACGGTCATGTTGAGACTCTGACCCGAGCGCCTGACGACCAGGTGAACCGGCTTGCCGTCACTCTGTTGGAGGAAGGCCAGCAGCGAGCGGACGTAGTGGAACTGGTTGCCATCCATCGACTCGATCAGGTCGCCGGGTTTGAGCCCTGCTGCCTCGGCGGGCATGCCGGGCTCCACTTCCATCACCCCGATCGGGGTCGTCTGCACCCGGGTAAAGATGCCTAGCGCCTCCGGAGTGAGGTCCTCAGGCTTGTTGGTAGCAGGGACTGCGATGCCGGTGTCGATGGTCCGTCCGTTGCGGTCTATGGAGATGGGTACCGTCGAATTGACCCCGATACCGACGCGCATTCCAACCTGTTCGTAGCTGGGCTGGCGCTCCCCGTCAAAGCTGGTGATCCTGTCGCCTGCTTCGAGCCCGGCGTGTCCGGCAGGTGAGCCGGAGGGCACCGGATCGAGGACTACGGGCTGGCGGACGTAGTCAGGGACCTCGCTGTGCATCATGAAGAGCCCGGCCATGAGCACGAAGGCGAGGATGAGGTTTGAGACGGGGCCGGCGAAGCCAATGAGCACCCGCTGCCAGCGCGGCTTGGCATTCAGGTCGCCCGGATCGACCTCTCGCCTGACGCTGGCCGGCTCTTCTGCGGCGGTGTTGTGGTGAGGACGCTCGCCGGTGACGACCTCCTGCATGGCGGAGTCGCCGGTTGAGACGTCCATGGTGCCGTCGCCGCCCATCTCCCCGGCCATCTTGACGTAGCCGCCGAGGGGCAGCAGGCTGAGGCGATAGTCGGTGTCTCCGCGCTTGAAGCCGAAGAGCCGCTTACCCATTCCGATCGAGAAGACCTCGACGCGGACACCGAAGAACTTGGCTACGGCGAAGTGGCCAAATTCATGAACCAGCACCATGATGCCGAGCACAACGAAGAAGGAGAGCGCGGCGATGATCGCAGAATGCATTCTTTATCCCTGAGTTTGACGCGCACGGAATGCCGCAGTGAGCCACGCGGGCGAGCCTGGCCGGCGCATGGATTGCAGCAACTTTACTGTGCAAGCGCTCAACAGAGTATTGTAGAGCGGCCCTTTGCCGCCAGCAGCCGGCGAGCGAGCTCCCTCGACTCCCGATCCAGCTCCAATACCTCAGCAATGGTAGACGGCTGACGCCGGGCTGTTGCATGCAACACAGCTTCGATTGTACGCGGGATGCCCAGGAAGGGTATTTCGCCGGCTAGAAAGGCCTCGACCACGACTTCGTCCGCGGCGTTGAGGGCGATGCAGTGCGCGCCGCCCTGTTCGGCAGCCTCGCAGGCGAGGCGCAGGCAGGGGAAGCGGGCCAGGTCCGGCGGGGTGAAGTTGAGCTGCCCGAGGGCCTCGATGTCAAAGGTCAGCTCGGAGGCGACACGCTCGGGGTAGCTGATGGCATAGAGGATAGGCAGGCGCATATCGGTCACGGAGATCTGCGCGAGGATGCTGCCGTCGATGTATTCAACCAGCGAATGCACGGTCGACTGGGGATGGACGGTGACGCGCACCGCAGCCGGCGGCAGGTCGAACAGGCGGCAGGCCTCGATGATCTCGAGGCCCTTGTTGAGCATGGTCGCGGAGTCGATGGTGATGCGGCGGCCCATGACCCAGGTCGGATGCTTGAGGGCCTGCTCAACCGTGATGTGTTCGAAGTCGGGAAGCGGCAGAGTGCGAAATGGGCCACCCGATGCAGTAAGCCAGATGCGGCGGACTTCGGTCTTGGCGCCGGCGCGCATGCATTGATGGATGGCATTGTGTTCGGAGTCGATGGGCAGCAGCGCCACCCCTTGAAGGCGCGCCTCGCGGATGAGGATTTCGCCTGCGGCTACCATCGCCTCCTTGTTGGCGAGGCCGACGGTCTTCCCGGCTGCGACGGCCGCATAGGTGGCGGGCAGTCCGGCGACTCCGACGATAGCCGAGACTACGAAGTCGACCTCAGCAAGAGTTGCTACCGTGATCGTGCCCTCTGTGCCCCAGACGATCTCGATCCCACTGACCCCGGCTGCTCGCAGTCGCCGGGAGAGCTCATCGGCCAGCTCAGCGGTCGCGAGCGAGATGACCCGGGGCCGCCAGCGGCAGGCCTGTTCAAAGGCTGCCTCGAGGTTGCGCCCGGCGGCGAGCGCGGCCACGGTGAAGCGCTCCGGATAGCTCGCGACGATGCTCAGGGTGCTTGCCCCGATGGAGCCTGTCGAGCCGAGAATTGCAATCTGCTTCAAATGGTTAAGTCTCTGTATTCAAACGACTTGAGTGCCGCGACAGCTAGAAGTACTGCTGCGCTAACTGAGCGTACCACAGCACTGGAGCGGCCAGCAGCAGGGCGTCTATGCGGTCGAGAACGCCACCGTGGCCGGGCAGGAGGGTGCCGGAATCCTTGACCCCGGCTCCTCGCTTGAGGGCGGACTCGACCAGGTCGCCGGCCTGGGCGGCGATGTTGAGCAGCACTGCCAGCAGGAGCCATCGGCGCGCCGGGCCAGGGTAGCTGAGCAGGGCGAGGTTGCGGCCTGCTAACACTCCAGCGAGATAGAGGAGCAGGATTGTGACGAGCAGGCTGCCGACGATGGAGGCGATGCTGCCCTCCCATGTCTTATTAGGGCTGATGCGGGGAGCGAGCTTGCGGCGTCCGAAGGCGCGGCCTATGTAAAGCGCCGCTACATCGCCGGACCATACGACGAAGAGGAGGAAGACGAGCAGCGACGGCCCATTCTCCTGCGCGCTGAGCAGGGGGACGGTCGACATTGAGAGACCGATGTAGATCAACCCGAAGACTGAGTAGGCGGTGTCGGGCAGCACGCGCTCGAGCGGCGAACTGAAGGTGCAGACGACGAGGATGAGCAGCGAAAGGCCGCCGATCACGGGGCCCGTCAGGTCAGGGTTGCGGAAGGCTACGAAGAAGAGCACCGCGATGGCGCCGAGGACGAGGATGCGGGGCGTCTTTGCTCCGGTGGCGGTGGCGAGGCCCAGGTACTCCCATGCAGCCAGCTCGGCGACCAGGGCTGCGGCGAGGGTGTTCATCCAGAACGCGCCTTTGAAGATGAGCAGCAGGACCAGGGGGATGAGGACCAGTGCAGTGAGGACCCGCTTCATCGGGCTGGTGCGTCCGCGCAGGTCGATCGGATGAGCATGGTCGTAGACCAGAATACACGCCGTGGGTGGCCGGGGCGTGCGCGGCGTCTTCACAATGCCGGCCGGTGGCGCGGATGATGTGGCGCTAACAGCTGCTTTGGCCGGTTGCGTTCTTCCTCTGGCAGCGTTGTGGCCGTTCTGCTGGGCGTCGGTGGTCGCGTTTCACTTAGAGAGGCGCGGACGCCTGAACTCCCACTCATGCGCGATGAGGCTGCGCTTGAATGGGGCACCCCGGCCAGTGCACAAACCCATGTCTCAGATACGAGACATGGGGCACCCGGCTTTCCTTAGAGAAGCGCTGTCCGGTTGAACTCCCACTCATGCGCGATGAGGCTGCGCATGAATGGGGCACCCGACAGAAACCCATGTCTGAGGTATGGGGCACCCGGCACAAACCCATGTCTCAGAAACGAGACATGGGGCACCCCAGCGACCAGAAAGATGGTGCTTGGTAGGCTCATAGATGTTTGAACCTGGTCTACCCTTGTGCCGCGATAGAGGCAATCGCACCATGAAGCTGCTTCAGGGGACGAGCACGGAGGGTTCGCTGGCAACGCTCTCGGCGCTGTCACTGAGACCTCCGAAGCGGCGGTCGCGGCGCTGATAATCCTCGATGGCCTCGAGCATGTGAATGCCGCGGAAGTCGGGCCAGAGCCGGTCAGTGACGTAGATCTCGGAGTAGGCGATCTGCCAGAGCAGGTAGTTCGAGATACGCATCTCGCCCGAGGTGCGGATGACGAGGTCAGGGTCGGGCATGTGCGCGGTATAGAGGTGGCGGCGAATGTCTTCTTCGGTGATCGAGTCGGAGCTGCGATGTTCTCGCTGGACCTCAGCGCAGAGTTCGCGGAACGCGTCGACGATCTCTGTCCGCGAGCCGTAGTTGAGCGCCAGGGTGAGCACGGTGCCGGTGTTGCGAGCCGTCGCCTCAGAGGCCCACTGCATCTTGTCACGCACCTCGCTCGGCAGCTCGTGGGTGCGGCCGATGTACTGGATGCGGACGTTGTTGTCATTCATCCGCCCGACGTTGTTGCTGAGGTAGGAGCGCAGCAGGCGCATGAGGAAGTTGACCTCCGTCTTGGGGCGGCGGAGGCTGTTTTCGAGCGAAAAGGCGTAGAGCGTCAGCCATGGCAGGTCGATGCGGGATGCGGTCTCGACGACGTACTGCACCGACTCGGCTCCCTGCTGGTGACCGAGGAAGCGCTTGAGGCTGCGCTTGCCGGCCCAGCGTCCGTTGCCGTCCATGATCATGGCTACGTGGCGGGGCAGGCGGGTGGGATCGAGCCGCCGGTAGATGGTCAGTTCGTCGGCCGAGAGCTCTAGCAGACGCCCCGAAGATGGCACGCTGGAGGATAGCAAGCAGGACGCCCCTTCCCGTCTTCGACCGTAGCACATGGGTGCATGCGGGGCAATGATCGGCGCTGGCCCTGGGAGACGAGGACTGCAGACTATCGGATCAGGGAGCTGCCTGGTCCAGAGCACACTATTTGCGCCTGAACGTCGCTGAAGCCTCTCTTCGATTGAGGGCTCGAGACTGGGCGCACTCCGTGATGGACGAGGGTGCTGAGCCGATGCGTCGCATGGGCGAAAGGTCACTGCTGTTGCTGGGATTTCTGTGGCCCGTGGCAACAGAAACTCGGGCTGACGAGTCTGGCGCAAGCAGCCGCATCTTTAGCGAGTGCGCGGTACTACTCCGGCGGCCAGGGCTAGGCGGTGCGGCGGCGTCCTCCGGCGGCGTCTCTTACTTGGTTGAGGAAGAGCTGGCGCTGGAGCGAATCCATCTGCGCTATGTAGGGAGCGATCTCGGCGAGGAATGGATCGGCGAGCACTGCGGCGGCCTCGATCTGGCGGCGGCTGGGACCATCCTGCAGCAGGTCGCAGATGTTGATCTCGAGGGCGACGGCGAGGCGCTGCAGCGAGGAGAGCGTCGGCATGGCCTTGCCGTTCTCGATCTTGGAGATGTAAGTGCGGGGGACCTGCATGCGGCCGGCGAGCTGCCGCTGGCTGAGGTTTCGACTGCGGCGCATGTCGCGAACGGTGCGGGCGACCTGGAGTCCTTCGTCGGGCGCCGCTCCCGGTTCACCTGCCGGTACCAGTTTTGGGGACTGGGAGCCCGGCTGAGGCTCGGGTAACTCGATTTCGATGGCTTTATGACAGCGTCTGCAGAGAGAGTTGGCGGTGCGGAATTGCACCAGACTGCAGTGGTCGCAACGAAGCACCTCACGTGCCTCTACGATTGCCAGATTAGTAGCCATAACTGTTACGGAGCGCCAGAGCGGGCGTGCCGTGGAACCGGCCAGCATTGTATGGCCTGACCAATTCTTGCATAGTTAGAGTGACGGGCGGGTATCCGGGTTGTCAAGTGGAAAAGGAGTGTCAACCCAGGAATATCCGTAAGAAAACCGAAGATTCCCGAAAAGATCAGGAGGCAGAAGTGCTAGTCCCCAGGAGTGAGTTGGAATTTTCGCGCGCGCGGGCATGGTCGCTGCTCAACGAATACACCCAGTCGGGGAGCCTGTTGAAGCACGCACTCGGCGTTGAGTCCTGCGTGCGCGCTTACGGAGAAGTGGCCGCGGGCCCGCTGCCGGAGCAGGAGGCGGCGGCGCTGATCGAGACCTATTCAATCACGGCGCTGCTGCACGACTTCGACTATGAGAGATTTCCTTCGCTTGAAGATCATCCGTTTGTCGGCGTGCGCATACTGGCGGAACAGGGCTGGCCGGAGCAGGTACGAACGGCGATCCTGGGTCATGCGAGCTACTCCGGTGTGCCGCGCACCACCCATCTGGCGAAGGCGCTCTTCGCGTGCGACGAGCTGTCCGGCTTTCTGACCGCGTGCGCGCTGGTGAAGCCGACCCGCTCGATCCATGACGTTGAGCTCGCGGGCGTGCGCAAGAAGATGAAGGACAAGGCTTTCGCGAAGGGCGTGCATCGTGAAGACATCGTGCAGGGGGCCCTTGAGCTGGGTGTCGAACTCGATGCGCACATCGAGTTCTGCATCGATGCGATGCGCAGGTCTGCTGCTGCGCTCGGACTTGATGGGGCTTCTGCCTCTACTTCAACTCCGAGGCCGTAGCTGTCGCGGCCGCGTCTCGAGAATCGACCTGGAGAGACAGCGGCAGCGTTAAAGATTCGGCGTCGCGAGAGGCGGACAGTAGCTGTGGGCGGGCTGCTATGCTCGGATTGATGAATGCACGCCCACACACGCGGCGACCGGCTGCTTATCAGAGGCCGATTCCAAACAGGCGAAAGAAGAGCGGCCGAAGCTGGTGGTTGTGGTGGCCGGTGCTGGCGGGGGTGCTGGTCACTCCTCTGGCCAGGCGCAGCGCAGCAGTGCTCGCGCTGGAGGGGCCTGGCGCGCTGCAGACGCTCTATCCGTGGATTGCGCTGCTGAGACTGCATCTGTTCGGACTCTCAGAGCAGTGGACGAGCAGCCTGACTCAGATCGTAATGTACGTGCAGTTTCCCCTGTATGGCTTATTCATGGCGCTGACGATGCGATCTCATGGAGTGGCGCGGTCACTGATGTGGACGATCCTGCTGCATGCCCTGCCGCTTGCTTTCCTGATTGCCGCTGCCTATGCGTAGCCGGTCTTCGCGAGCCTTCGCGGGATGGTGGCGTTCCGCTCTATTGTTTTCGCTCATGGCGTCTTGTTGGATCGGCGTGCTGCTGATGTGCGTCGCTGCCTCGGCTCACGCATCTGCCGTGTCGTCTGATGCAGCCGGGGAGCGCGCAGGGAATCGCCGGGTCACTTTGTATCCCATTCCCGACGAGGTGCGATCCAACTTCTTTCACGTCTCGGTGGATGGACAGAGCAGCGAGGTCATGCACGCGGCGACGGGCTACTACGTGCTCAACTTTGACGCTGCTGCGGCCGTCATGGTGCGGGTCACGGCTTCGGACGCTCATTTCTGGGACGACGGCGTCGAGGTGCAGCCGATGCGGTTCGGGGTTCGACCGGAGCGCCGCGGCGCGACCATCAGCTTTCGCATGCCCGCAAGTGCGAAGCTGACGGTGACGCGGCCTGGAGATCACTTCGCCGACGCGCAGATCCTCTTTCTCTTCTCCAATGCGCCGGACCGGTCGCGGATCACGGCGGGGACTGCGGGGGTTCGCTACTACGGGGCGGGCGTGCATCGAGAGAACATCGATGCGCACTCCGGAGAGACGATCTACCTGGCTGGCGGGGCGGTGATCTTCGGCTCGCTGAATGTCTGGCAGGTGCACGATGTGCGCGTGCTTGGTAGAGGCACGATCATCTATGACGGCCCGCAGGATCCGAAGAGCGACGAAGGCTGGATGCAGAAGCCGAACTGGCACGTCATCGTGATGGACCAGGCGCGGAATGTCGAGATCGACGGCATCACCTGTGTCACACGCAGTCGCAGCTGGCAGATACAGATGCGCGACTCGCGGCATATCGGCTTCTATAACGTGAAGGCGATCGCGGGGAACCCTAACAACGCGAACCAGGATGGGATGGACTGGCTGGGTGGCGGGGACACGACGGTGCGGAACAGCTTCTTCCGCGCGTCCGATGACGTGTTTGCGATCGATGGCAACTGGGGTGGCTACGACCTTGCGTTGATGCGGGTGCCGGGCCACGACGTGACAAATATAGTCATCGAGGATTCGATCGTCTCGACCAGTATTTCGAATATTGTGCGGGTAGGCTGGCCGGAGAAGACGTTCAACGGCGCGCACTTTCGAATGACCGATGTAGATGTGATTCACGGTGGATTTGGCGGCTGCAAGGTGCCGTTCGCCTTATTTGAGCTCTGGTCAGACCCGGGCGGGCACGGCACGCACAGCGACTATCTTCTTCGCGACATTCGCCTGGAGGACTGGTACTCGCTCTACCAGATTCGGCAGCCGAATGCGTCGGTGCGCGACGTCACTCTTGAGGATGTGTGGGCGCTGGATGGGCCTGCGATGGCGCCCTCCGTGATCACGGGCGATGTGGCGGGGGTTCGGCTGGCCGGCACGCCGGTGAACGAGGGTACGGACGGAGTGGTGACGGTCGCGCCTCCGGCTGTCGATGCTCACTTCACGTATACCCCTGGTCTTCTGAGGGCCGGCGAGGCGGTGACCTTTGCTGCTGCGGTCCCGGGTGGTGCGGCGGAGGTCGACCGGAGCGAGCCGCGTTACGAGTGGCTCTTCGGCGACGGACAGCGGGCGGAGGGACGGGAGGTACGTCACACGTTCCTAGACGCAGAGGGGACGCTGCTCGATGGCTCCGGCCGTTTTCGGGTCCTGCTGCATGTGATCGGGGCGGGCGGTGAGCAGGCCTGGAGCAGCCGGTCTGTCGTGCTGCAGCAGCCTGCTTCGTCGAACAGGGAACGGTCGATCCCGGCTGCAAAGAGGGAGGAGTCACCGGGTGGCAGCCCTGATGCGCTCGCGAGCCGCTCTGAGCTTGAGATCGACGTTCCTGTGGATGGCGGTTACACGTTCACGCTGCTTACCAGCGAACGAGGCAGCCTGGCTGTCGATGATCTTCCGCCGCACGAGACTCCGGTCGCGCGTCCGCAGGTCTGCGGGTCAACCGGCGATGCTGTTCAGCCGGTACGAGTGAGCGCGACCCTGAGGGCGGGCCCGCATCGGCTTCGCGTGGAGCGCATACCGGGGATCGAGAATGCGGAGGGTCCGCCGGGTGCTGCTGTGGGTGAGCCGGTTTTGTTCTGGGAGGGGCCGGGCATCGAGTTGCAGCCGCTGCCTCCTTCGCCAAAGATGGACTGACCTCAGTCGCAGCCGAACGAGGTTCTCTTCGCTGCGCCAGCTTTGTGGGTTTTAAAGCTGCGCTCTCAAGGTGACGCTGAAGTCGATAAGCCTTCATACGGCGACCAACTGGCTTATGGAGTGCGTACGCGTCCTGGACGGGTGACGAGGTCGCGGTAGTGGGACGAGGGTCTTGCCTGCGACGACTTTGCCCGGTATGGTGGACGAGATTATGACACCCTCAACGGTAACCCGTCGCCGCTTTCTACAGAACTCCGCCCTGGCCGCCTCTGCTCTCACCGTCTCGCGCTCTGCGCTCGCGCAGGCTGCATCGACCGCGGTCGACGCGCATATCGACGTCATGCCAGCGGAGACGATCGCCACGATCGAGCCGGAGATCTACTCCCATTTTATCGAGCAGCTTGGCGGGGTGGTCTACGACGGGGTCTGGGTAGGGGAGAAGTCGAAGATACCCAATCAGAACGGGGTTCGTCTCGACTTCATCAACGCGATGAAGGCGGTGCAGGCGCCGGTGCTGCGCTGGCCGGGCGGCTGTTTTGCCGACAGCTACGACTGGCGCGATGGCATCGGGCCGGCGGCGAAGCGGCCAAACCGCGCTGCATTCTGGGGCCAGCAGGAGTCGAACCAGTATGGCCTGCACGAGTTTATGGAGACGTGCCGCGCGATCGGCTGCCGGCCTTACCTGGCGAGCGATATTCGCTCGCTGCCGGCGCGCGATTTCTACCAGCTGGTGGAGTATTGCAATGCGCCGGCTGGGAACCTGCCTTCCAATTCGTCGGCACCCGATGCGCCGGACACCCTTGCCGCGGAGCGGGCTGCGAATGGCGATCGCGAGCCGTTCAACGTTGAGTACTGGGGGGTCGGAAATGAGACCTGGGGGTGCGGGGGCAATCAGACGCCGGAGGAGTACGCGGGGCAGTTCCGCCGCTACGCCACGTGGCTGCCGGGCTACGGGCAGCAGTTAAAGCTGGTCGCCGTCGGCGCCAATGGCGATGATGTGGACTGGACGCGGCGGCTCTTCACGGCCCTGGCTGCAAACCCGGAGAGACGGCACATCTGGGGGCTGTCAATTCACTACTACACCTCTGGAAGCCCGAAGCAGTTTGCCGACGGTGACGCGCTCGAGTTTGACAGCGGCGCTTACTACGACCTGCTGACGCGCGGCTCGATCATGGAGAGGGTGGTGACGGACCACTACGGAGCGATCGAGGAGTATGGCGGGCAGAACAAGGTCAAGCTGGTCGTCGATGAGTGGGGCGCGTGGTATGGGGCCGGCACGAGGCTCGGGCCGAACTATAACCTCTCGCAGCAGTCGACCATGCGCGATGCGCTGCTGTCGGGAATAACGCTCGACATCTTCCATCGGCATGCGGACAAGGTGGCGATGGCAAATGTGGCGCAGTCGATCAACTGCCTTCACTCGCTGATGCTGGCGCGCGAAGATCAGTTCACGGTCACACCGACGTTTCATGTCTTCATGATGTATCTGCCGCATCGTGGCGGGACGGCGGTGCGCGCCGACTTCACCGCTCAGGCGATCGACAATCCTCTGGCCTCAGGGCCGATCCCGGTTGGCGGTAACAGCCGACGCGGTTCGCTCGATCCGCTCAGAACTCTGGCCGGGCTGAGCGGTTCCGCGTCGGTCAAGGGCAAGGAGATGACACTCTCCGTGGTGAACCCGCACCTGGACCGGCCGATGACTACGGAGATCGCGGTCCGCGGTGCGACGATTGGGTCAGCGAAGGGCACGGTGCTGGTGAGTCATGACGTTCATGACCACAACGACTTTGCTCATCGGGATGCGGTGCGGCCGTCGCCAGCGACGATGGGGCAGCCTTCGGGTAGCAGCCTGATCCATACCTTTCCTGCTGCGAGCGTGACTACTCTTCAGATCACATTGTCCTGAGCCTCAGCCCATACCGGAGCGGGTATGTGGTTCGCATTGTCGCGGCTGGCTTGCCAGGAATGCTGCTGGGCGCTCTGGTTCTCTGATGGTTGCGAGAAACACAACGAGGTCTGCAGGCTGGCCCTCAAGCTGGCAACGCTATCTGGTCTCGTAACCTCCTATTACGAAGAATCAGCCTTGTGCGGAAGGGCCGGACGCCGGGCTCTGCTGCGCGCTGGCAATCGGTGCGGGAGGTTTTATTCCATGGCAAGTCTGAAGGGCAGTCTGAAGGGCAAGAAGATTGCGATCCTGGCAACGGATGGGTTTGAGCAGGTGGAGCTTACCGAGCCTCGGAAGGCGCTCGAAAAGGCTGGTGCCGAGACGGTCGTGGTGTCGATCAAGTCAGGCAAGATACAGGGCATGAACCACGACGAGAAGGGCGACAAGATCAAGGTCGACAAGACGCTTGACGAGGTTACGGCGGCGGAGTTTGACAACCTGCTGCTGCCGGGCGGCGTGCAGAACCCCGACTACCTGCGGGTCAACGCTGAGGCGGTCGCGTTTGTGAAGCAGTTTGTCGACGCGGGCAAGGTGATTGCGGCGATCTGCCATGGACCCTGGACTCTGATCGAGGCGGGTGGTGTGCAGGGCAGGAAGATGACGTCCTGGCCGTCGCTCAAGACGGATCTGAAGAACGCGGGCGCGAACTGGGTGGATGAGGAGGTCGTCTCCGATGGGGGCCTGATCACGAGCCGGAAGCCGGACGATCTTCCCGCGTTCAACAAGCAGATCGTGAAGGAGTTTGCGGGCGAGAGCAAGCTGAAGAAGGCGAGCTAGGTTTCGTCGCGGGCTCCAACAAGCCGATTGAGATTCAAGTGAAAGCGCCCCATGCTCAGAACGAGTTATGGGGCATTTTCATGTGGTGAGCTATCCCGTTGAGCGGGAGTTTGTTTGGCCGAGACGCGAACGCTAGCTCGCTGAGTAGGTGCGGACCCACTCGACGATGCTGCGGACGGAGGTTCCGGTCGGGCCTTTCGCCAGCCACGGTTTGGCGTCGTCGATCCAGGTCACGGCAGCGATGTCGAGGTGGATCCACGGCGTCTCCTCGGCAAACTCCTGGAGGAACTTGGCGGCGGTGATGGCGCCTCCGAGTCGGCTGCCACCGGTGTTCATGATGTCGGCGATGCTGGACTTGATCTGTTCGCGGTAGTCGTCGTCGAGGGGGAGACGCCAGAACCGTTCGCCCGAGACAGCGAGGCCGCGGGTGAAATGTTCGTAGGTCGCATCGTCGTTAGAAAAGGCGCCGGCGTTGACAGCGCCGAGGGCCACTCCCACGGCGCCAGTGAGAGTGGCGGCGTCGATGAGGTGAGTCGCACCGAGTTCGCGGGCATAGTTGAGGCCGTCGGCGAGCACCATGCGACCCTCGGCATCTGTATTCATTACCTCAATGGTCTTGCCGGATTTAGCGGTGACAATGTCACCGGGTCGATAGGCTTTGCCGGAGGGCATGTTTTCTGCGGCGCAGACGACGCAGATCACCCGCACGGCAGGCTTGAGGCCGGCGATGGCCCGCATCGCGCCGAGCATCGCCGCTCCACCGCCCATGTCGTACTTCATCTTCTCCATGCCGTCGGCAGGCTTGATCGATATGCCGCCGGTATCGAAGGTGATGCCCTTGCCGACCAGGCCGAGGACTGGACCGTCCTTTACAGACATGTCTGGCGTGTAGGTGAGGACGATCAGCGCAGGCGGCTGCTCGGAGCCCTGCGCGACGGCCCAGAATGCGCCCATCTTCAGCTCATGCAGCTTGTCGGCGCCATAAACCTCGCACCGCAGGCCAACCTCTTCGGCCATTGCTTTAGCACGCTCGCCCAGGACCGCAGGAGTGACGACGTTGCCGGGTTCGAGCACCAGGCTGCGGGCAAAGTTCTGCGCATCGGCGATGATGGCGCCGTCGCGGAGTGCCTGCTCCGCGATGGTGAGGTCGGACTCGGTGGCAAGCAATGTTACGGACTGAACGCTCTGGTCTTTGCGGTCGGAGCGGTAGGTGTCGGAGTCGAAGTCGCCGAGCAATGCGCCCTCTACGACGGCCTGAACGCAGGGGCCGGGCGGCAGGGCCATCCAGCCCTCGACCGCGGTGGGGACGACGAAGGCAACGTTCTTTATGCCCCTCGGTTTGGCAAATCGGACTGCGGTGCCCCCAGCCCTGCGCAGGTCGTGGATCGTAGCCTTGGCCGACTTGCCGAGGCCAACGATCAGCAGGCGTTTCGCTGCAAGTCCCAAAGGCGAGTGAAGGAGCAGTGTTTCATTTGCACTTGCTTTGAACTCGCCGCTGGCAAGGACTGCCTCCGCTGCGCGCTGAACGGCAGCGTCGGAGCTCAGGAGGAGGATCTGGGGGATCGCTTCAGGCTCTTTCTGGGTGGGGAGTTTGGGAGTCTTTACCGGAGCGCCGTCGACGGCGAATACGGCGAGCAAGTCTGTGGCGACGCTCGGGATGTTCTGTTTAGAAACTTGCGTTTTCAATCTGCCTCTTTCGTTGCGCGGTGCTTAGGGGGCTCAGTCGACCATTCGTCGCCTGAGGCGTTGCGCTCTCTAACATTCTAGGCGGCTTGGGCTTTGGTCGCGACGTGAACGCGGCGCCGCTGTCTAGGGTCTCTGCTGGAGGGCGACGTAGCTGTGCGCCGGCAGCGTTAGCTTGAAGGCTGTCTGCGCGGCGCTTCTTGGAGCGGTGGCCGAGCGGCGGCTGCCTCTGAGCTCGGCGGGAGTGCCGGCCAGAGACTCGCCGGTCTGCAGATTTTCGAGATGAGCGGAGCTGCCGCTGGTCAGGATAGTGATCTCCGACGGCTCGTCGCGGAACGACTCCACGATGAGGCTGCCGTTGTCGTAGGTGAAGAGGCTGACCTGCGCAGGGGCATTGATGCGCACCGGGAAGCTGCCCATGATGTAGCTGCGCAGGGCGTTCAGCGTGGGTGCGGGCAGGCGGTAGAGGTCGGTGAAGTTGTCAGGCACGGTGAGCACGTAGAGCGTTCCGGTGGAGTACTTGTCCATCAGCAGGACAGGGAAGGCGTTGTCGTCGGAGAGGCCGCGCACGACCGGCCATGCGTCGTTGGTGAGGAAGCGTATTTGGGGGAAGAGAATGGGCTTCTCGAGTTTGCCGAGGCCGGTTCCTGAGCCCGGTCCAAAGGCGCCGATGAAGGCGGTGAGCGGAACCGCGAGCGGGCTGTAACGCAGCTCGACGAGGTCTTCGATGCCCTTGCCCTCGAGCGCCTGCAGGAGGCCCGAGGTGATGACGACGGTCCCTCCGGCGGTGAGCTTTGCCTTGATCTCGGGGACGATCTTCGGATCGAACTTCGCACCCTCGGTGAGCAGGACCACGTCCGCTTCCTTGGGAAAGGTGGGATAGAGCTCGATGGGGATTCCGATCATGCCAAGGAAGTTGTGCAGGAAATCTTCGCCGAGCGCGTTGTAGGGGCGATAGCTCGCGATGCCTACCGGCTTGCCGAGCCTGTCGATGAAGGGCTTGACCTGGTCGAGCGCATCGCCAGCGACGGAGGCGAAGGTCGGACTACCCTTGCCTCGCGCGGCGATCTTGTCCCACTGCACTTTTGCAGTGGAGGCCGCAGCCCAGGGACGCAGCCCCGGCTCGGGCACGTCGAGCAGGTTGCTGTAGTTGAAGAGGGTCATCTCCCGAGCTTTTGAAAAGACGGTGAGCCATAGCTGCTCCGAGTAGCGATCAATGTAGTTGAGGCTGTAGGTGTCGACCCATCCGCCGCCGAGCCTGCCGGGATCGATGTTTTCGAAGTAGCGCACGATCTCGTAGCTCTCGTACTGCTGCAGGTTCTGGTCGGTGTCGACTGGGTCGCGCGTCTCAGTGCCGGCGTAGATGCCGTCGAAGATCTTCGGCTCCTGTTCCAGGTCGTAGCCGTTGCCCTGAAAGTGTTCATACCAGTTCGGAAACTTGATGACGACCTTGATCCTGGGATTGACAGCCTTCATGGCGCCGACGACGAGGTTGCGTGAGACCTCGTCCATGGTCTTGAGGCGGAAGCCGGTCCAGCTCTGCGCGCCCTTGGCCGCGATGTCAGATGGCGCCTTGCTGTTGGCGAAGAAGAAGTCGTCGAGGATGACCTCGTCGAAGTGCCTGGCGGTGAGCTCGGTCACGTGTTTCACATAGGCGCGGTCGGCCGCTTTGGTGTAGGTGAAGGAGGCGAACTGCCCGTTATCGCTGTCGGAGTAGCAGATGCCTCCGGCGACCTCGACATTATGGTCGGCGAAGAACTTCTTCACGTCCTCAATGAGCTGGTCGTCGGCGACGACCCGGCTGCGGTAGGTCTCGATGTAGACCTTGTCTACGTGGACTTGTGATGAGATCTGCGCCCAGCTGCTCTCGAGCCACGCGTGGTCCTTCATGTGCAGCACAACGCCAACGGGGATGTAGACGACGGTCTTGAAGCTCTTCTGCTGGGTGTCGGCTGCTCTGGATGGACCGGCGAGCAAAGGGAGAAGCAGTGCGGAGAGCAGCAGTCTTCGTTTCATGCATGACTCCTTCGGGCTTAGGACGGAAGGAGAATTATAGCGGTGTTGCCGGGTTTGGCTTGCGGACGTCCTCGCCGGCGTTTGGGCCGCTGACGAGTGCTGCGAGCTGGCTGCTGACGTTGCTGCAAGGAGGCGCGGCTCACGAGTGCCTTTAAGAATCGGGCAGCTTTGGTCTGCAACGGCAGAGCGCGCAATCCGGTGACGCGCTCAATACTGCGGGGGTGTAGAGGATGAGCTGTTGAGCGGCTAGAGGGGGTTCAGCTTGCTGAGACCTTTCTTCTTCTTGTGCTTGCTCGATGATTCGTCGCTGCTGTTGAAGGCGGGCTTGGGGGTCTTTTTCTTCTTTACGTTCGCGGAGGGGGTGCCGGTAGTTACCTGGGCGGGTCCGCCGCCGTGCGCTTCATTGATCTGCGCAGGCGCTTCACTCGCCCTCTCGACGGCCGGCAGAGGAGTATTGTCTGCCGGACCTACTGCCTTCAATCCACCGTTCGGCTCGACCGCAAGGGCTGCCGGAGGTGCGACGGCGGGCTGGGCCGGTTCAGCAGCCGCACCCGTGGATACATCGCCAGGCCGGGGCATCGTTCCGGGTACATTTGCAGCGGGTTGACTGCTCACGCCTGCGCCGCCCGTCGAAGCGGGAATGGCCGTCTCGGGTGCCGGATTGCTGTTTTGAGATGGAGTGATGACCTGGACGCCGATGCCGGTCGTTCCGGGACTGGAAGTCTCTGTGCTGTCCGGAACCGCCTGCATGGTTCCGGTCTCGCCACCCCCGGTCGTGGTACCGCTCTCTGCTGCTGGTGCGGTGGCGACGTTGGTCGGCGGTGCGGGGCGCCCGGTAGTTGCAGCGGTGAAGCTTGCCAGCGTGGCGGCGTTGATCTGGGGCGCGAGCACGGGCGCCGGATCAGTCAGTGACGGCTCCCCGACGCGAGATACCGTGACGGGGGATGGCCCCTTCTTGACGAGCATGATGGCCCGGTCCTTGAGCTTGACCGGGGTGCGGCTCTGCTCCTCTGCTTCGTTTTCGGCGAGGGCCTGCGGCGTGGGCTCGGGGACGGGCCGGTTCAGGGCGATGAGGCGGTCCTTCGCATCCTCGACGTGGGGCGCCATGGGGTAGCGGGTGACTACGCGGCTGTACGCCTCGGCGGCACGGTCTTCGTAGATCGCGGAGAGGCGCTCGCGGGCTGCCGGTGAAATCTTGAGACCCTGTGCGAGCCTGGCCTGTTCGGCGTAGGAGTCGCCGAGCGCGATCAGGGTCAGGTCGCTATGGCTGAAGAGTGGATAGGTGTCGGCGACGGTCTGGAGGCGGGCAATGCCGGCTGCAAAGTTGCCGCTGACCAGGGCCTGGGTCGCATAGAACTGGCCGATCTCATACTCGCGTTGGGCCAGAACCTCCTGCACGTCGCGCAGCCGCTGCTTGGCACGGGGGAGGAGCGTCGAGTCCGGGTATGTCTGGATCATGACCCGGTATTCCTGCTCGGCACGCTGGACGTTGGTGTAATCGCGGTCGGGCTTCTCCATCTGCATGTAGTAGATATCCGCGACCCGCATCTGGGCCTCGGCAGCCTCTGGGGAGTTGGGGAAGAAGGTGATGAAGTCGTGGTACTCCGACTCCGCCTGGGTGTAGGCAGCTGAGCCGCCCTCTTTGAACCAGCTGTCGGCGACGGCGAGCTTGGCGCGCATCAGGTATTCAGAGTCAGGATAGGTATTGAGCAGCACCTGCAGGTCGAGCCGGGTGACATCGTAGCGCCCCTTGCTAAGCGCCTTCATCGCCTTGTCAAAGAGCTCCTTGTCGGGCTGCTTGGAATTGACGTCGGCGAGGGGATTCTGCTTGATCTTCTTCTCGTGCTGGTTCTTGACCTTGCGGGCAAACGCAGGAGCAGTGGGGAGAGCCAGGGCCGTGAAGAGGCAGGCGGCCGAGATTTGTCTTGCAAACCGATTCATAACACCTCGATGGAGCGCGACTACGGGACAGAGGACTTGCTGGCTGCTTGCAGGGGACCGTCTGCCGGCGATCTCCCTCAGCGTTCTTGCACCCGCGGCGTGGGAGCGGGTCTAGCTGCTTCCGGTCGGGGGCAACTCGCCGGCAGCCATACGTGCGGCCATCAGCAGCTCTCGAGCGTGCCGGGCGACGTCCCCATGCCCGAAGACGGCGTTGCCGGCGACCAGCAGGTCCGCTCCAGCTTCGACGACCTGGGCGATGGTATCGTGAGCGACGCCGCCGTCCACCTCAATCCTATAACCGAGGCCCAGTTCCTGGCGAAGTTCCTTCAGGCGGCGAATCTTGTCCAAGGTGAAGGGGATGAATGTCTGGCCGCCAAAGCCGGGGTTGACGCTCATGACCAGTACGTGGTGCACCATCGGCAGGATGTCGATGAGCAGGTCGACGCGGGTGGCGGGGTTGATGACCACGGCCGGCTCCATGCCGTGGTTGCGGATCTCTTCCAGGGTGCGGTGCAGGTGCCGGCAGGCCTCGTAATGGACGCTCATCCAGTTGATCCCCGCATCGGCGAAGGCGGCTATGAATCCGTCCGGATCTTCGACCATCATGTGGCAATCGAGGGGGAGGCTGGTGACCGCGCGTAAGGACTTGACCAGCGGCGGTCCGAGAGTAAGGTTGGGGACGAAGTGACCGTCCATCACGTCGACGTGGATGGCGGTGCCGCCGCCCTGCTCGGCTGCGAGGACGTCATCGGCGAGGTGGGCAAAGTCGGCGGAGAGGATGGAGGGGAGTAGTTCTACCAAGTTTTCGGGGTGCCCGCTGTAGGGCAAGTGTACCAGTTTCGGGAGATTAAGCTCACTCGATGGCTACGTTCCGATGATGCGTTCTTCGCATCATTTGTGCCAGGATCGGCTTGAAACGGGCGGCATTTGGCAGGGCGGATGGCGCGGTGAGGGGTGGCCTCTGCGGTTTCGAGGATAGTTGCAACAGCGAAGCGCTCTTACAGGGAGGCTGAAACTCTCACGAGGAGTTACGAATACAAAGATATTCAGTGATGGATTTGAAGGGCATTATCAGCTTCAAAACAAGCCAGTGCACACGGCCGAAGTGTACACTTGAGACATGAAGAACATTACCCTCAGCGCTGAGGAAGAATTGATCGAGCGAGCCCGTTTTGTCGCGAAGACCCAGAACACAACGCTCAATGCCGCATTCCGAGAGTGGCTTCAGCAATTCACTTCGACAGTCGGGCGAGCTGAACGATACAAAGCGCTTATGAATGACCTCCGTCACATTGACTCGGGCGGGCACTTCACCCGGGACGAGCTGAATGAGCGGTAGGTTTTTCCTAGATACCAACATCTTCGTATATGCCTTCGACACAAGCGCGCCGCTCAAGGCTGCCAAATGCGAAGAGTTGATCGGCGCGGCGCTCACATCGCAGATGGGATTCGTGAGCTATCAGGTCGTGCAGGAGTTCTTCAATGTTGCCTTAAGGCGCTTCAATCCCCCGATAGCCATGGCTGAAGCGGAGCGCTTTCTTAACGAAATCTTCATTCCTCTAGTAGCCGTCCATTCTTCCAGTGCTCTAGTTATGGAGGCCCTGCACCTGCGGGCAGAGTACCGACTGTCCTGGTATGACTCGCTCATCGTTTGCGCAGCCATGCAAGCGCGTTGCGAGACTCTGTTCACCGAGGACTTGCAGAACGGGCAGAGATTTGGGGACTTGATGATCGTGAACCCGTTTCTCAACTGATGAGAGGTACCACTGCGCCCTGTATTGGCGCGGAGGCGCCGCGGAAGACTCTGGAGATGCTGCGGAGGATCGCCTTTGTGGGTGGGACTGCGGCCTGGTCGTGGAAGATGATCTCGCCGGTGCGCTGGGCTGCGGGGCGGTAGTACCAGCGCTTGAACATGCAGAGGTGGTCGGCGGTGGTTTGCTGGCTGTCCGGCGGTCTGGGTGCTGCGAGGGTAGCGAAGGCTTCGTCGAGGCGCGCTTCCAGGATGCCGCGGCGTGCTGACGAGGCCCGCTTTGTGGACGCCGCTTCGGAGACGGGCCGGCGCTCCGCCATGACCCACCCGTCGCCTGCGGGCTGGTCTCGAGTCGGCTGTACTTCCGAACCGGGCAGGCCTTCCGAGCTGGATATGCCGTTCAAGCTGGAGAGGCCTTCCTGGACACGCACGGCCTCGGAGAGGGGCACCGCTTCTATCAACGGCACTGGCTCGAGGGCGAATGGGTGGGCGTAGAGCGAGCTTGAGCCGGATTGCTCGTTGGGGTGGCGCATTCCTGCTACTGAGTAGAGGGCAGGCCCGGAGATCAGGCCTGACTGGAGCGAGAACAGGGCGACGTGGAAGGGCTCAGCCGCTGGCATGACGAGGGTGGCGCGTAAATGTGCCAGGGGGCGGACGACTTCAGCGGCAAGCGCAGCCACGGCCTGCACCTTTTGGACGCGGGCGTGGACTGCGGCGGCCTTTTCGAACTCCATGGCATCGGAGGCGGCGGCGCGCTCCACGGCCAGCGCATCGAGCAGGCTGCTGCCCCGGGTCGCGAGGAAGGCCTGGACGCGGGCCGCCTCTTCTGCGTAGCGCTCGTCCGTGCAGCCCTTGAAGCAGGGCGCGAGGCACATCTTCATCTCGGAGTAGACGCAGCCGGGAAACGCCGGATCGGGATGCAGTTCAAAGGTGCAGCGGCGGAGCAGGAAGAGATTCAGCGCTTCGTCGAGGTAGCGTTCGGCAGCGAGGCGCGAGGGAAACGGCCCGTAAAGATGGTCGGCTGCCCCCTTCGCGAGCTTGTTGGTGACGTAGGCTCGCGGATAGGGATTGTGAGCAGCAAAGCGGATGAAGGCGGGCGGCGCGAGGCGGAGGCGCTTGCGGGCGCGCTCTCCAAAGGCCTGCAGGGACGCGGAGTAGAGGACCAGAGTCGATTCGAGGTCAGAGCCGGCGGCGGTGTATTCGATCCGCACTACCCTCTCAGCGAGTTGCAGACGGCGGGAGTTGACGCCTGGAGCGGCGGGGCGGGCATCGAGGAAGCGGCTGATGCGACGACGGAGGTTGGTGGTGCGGCTGAGGTACGGCTCCGCGTGCGGGTCGGCCGCGAAGAGCGCGAAGACTCCCGGCTTTAGAGGCAGCTCGCTGAGGGCTTCGGCCGGTTCGCGGGGGTTGAATGGGACGGAGTGCGCCAGCATCAACTTCTGCTCATCCGCTGATGGTGGTCGGCAATCCGCATTTCACATTATGGTCTCAGGTTGAGGGCGTTTCGGGCCAGTTCGCCTAGAGAGTGGCTCAAGCAGCCCGGGCGGCGGCTCGAGGCGAAAGGGAACGCTGCACGGAGACGAGCGGTTCGCCGCGGCACGTCACAGTTTGTTGTTGCTTCGATTTTGAGGATGGAAGCAGCGTAGCTCTGCGCTCGCGGGATCGGTGTGGGCCTCTGCAGCGAGGCAGTTTGACCCAACTGGAGGTAAGCTGCACGCATCGAAGCACCGAGTGCGAGCTGACCAGAGTCTTCCGGAACACCGGCCGATGCCGGCGTCGAACGCTCCGCCGAGGGCGTTGAGCGAGCCGCCGGGACCGCTTGCCGGGCAGCAGCCGGAAAAAAAACAGCACAGCGTTCTGCGCTCGGCAGGCCTGGGCCTGATCACCGGCGCGGCGGACGACGATTGCTGCGCCATCGGCACCTATGCACAGGCCGGTGCGCAGTTCGGCTACATGTGCCTGTGGACTGCCCCGGTCACCCTACCCATGATGGTCGCGGTCGTCTACCTGTCGGGCAAGCTGGGACAGGTGACCGGCATGGGTCTGTTCGCCGTGATCCGCGAGCACTACTCGCGCTGGTTCCTCTACACGGTGCTGGCAGGGGTAGTTGTTGGAAATGTTATCGAAGCGGGCGCTGATATTGGGGCCATGGCGGCGGCGCTCGGGATTCTCATTCCAGTCTCGACCAAGCTGATCGTTCTGCTGGTGACGGCGACTGTACTGGTGCTGCAAATCTGGGGATCTTATACGTTCATCCGCAATGTGCTGCGGGTGCTTGCGATGTCCCTGATCGCTTACGTGATCTCGGCGTTGATGTCGCATCCCGAGGTTGGCGGCGTGCTTCGGGGCACCTTTGTGCCGCAGGTGCGCTTCGACAAGTCGTTCCTGTCGCTGCTGGTAGCGATCATCGGCACTTCACTCTCTGCCTACCTCTACACATGGCAGTCGAATGAGGAGGTGGAGGAGAAGATCGCGGCGGGTCGCAAAAGGGTTCGGCACCGGCGGGGCGCGACCCATGCTGACTTGAAGCAGTCGCTGATCGACGTGATCTTCGGCATGCTGTTCTCGAATGTGGTGATGTACTTCATCATCCTGGCGACGGCGGCGACGCTGTTTCGCGCCGGGCGGCACGATATTGCGAGCGCGGCCGATGCAGCCATGGCACTGCGTCCCCTGGCGGGCAAGGTCGCGGGCGCGCTCTTCGCGGTCGGCATCGTGGGAGTAGGCTTCCTCGCTGTGCCGGTGATGACCACCGGCGCCGCCTATGACGTGGCGCAAAGCCTGGGCTGGCGCCACGGGCTCTATCGCAAACCGGCCGAGGCCAAGAACTTCTACCTCGCGATCACGGTGTTCACGCTGGCGGCAATGTCGATCAACTTCCTCGGCTTCAATCCTATGAAGGCTCTGGTCTTTGCCGGGATCATCCAGGGGTTTTCCACTCCGCCGCTGATGCTGCTCATCATGTTCATGACAAATCGCAGGAAGATCATGGGCGACAAGGTGAACGGGCGCGCGATCAATGTGCTGGGGTGGATTACTACGGGAACGATCTTCTCTGCTTCGATCGCGCTGGTGGTCAGCTGGTTCATTCGCTGAGCCTGGACTGCCTCTCGAGGGCAGTCAGGTCTCGAGTGGCCTGGGACTGCTGCTAGTACTCGTCAAACTCCGCGAAGAGGCTGGCCAACGTGATGCGGACAGAGGTCGAGGGTACCGCGAACTCGGTCACGTCGTTCCAGCGGTTTTCGTGGAACACCTGGCCTGTCCTGGTCAGCGGATCGACCAGCCAGATGTGCGCTATGCCCATCCTGCTGTAGTCGAGCGCTCTCTCGCGCATATCTCCGTAGGTGTCGTCGGGGGAGAGGACTTCGACAACGATCAGTGGAGGGTCGGTCAGTACGGACGGATGAGGTCCGCGCGAGAGGACTGCAAGGTCCGGGATGCGCGTCCGCTGCTCGTTGACCCGCATGCGGCATTCTGTAACCGGTTGTATGTTCCATTCGCGGGAGTGTACTTGAAAAAGCGTTCCTAGTAGAAGTTGAATCCTGGCGTGCTCGAATGTGCCCACGTTCCGCTCTCTCAGCTCTCCGTCGATGAACTCGCGATCGGGCGCGTAGGAGGTTCTGTTGTAAACCTCGATAGGCAAGAGCGTTTTAGTCGCCATCCCGGTCCCCCTGGTAGGAGTTTAACTCCCGTCTTTCACCAGCCGCCGATAGTCTAGAGCTTCGGCTCCCTTGTTGCTGGACCATCGTTCAGCGCAGGGCATGCTCGGGCTTCGGCTTGGCCCGCTGCGGGTCAGCTGCCCGCGATGGTCATGCCGTCGATGCGGATCGTCGGAGAGGCGACAGAGCCGCGGAACTCGAGGTCGCTGCCGATGGCGCTGATGTTGCGAAACATGTCTTTGAGGTTGCCGGCGATGGTGATCTCCTGGACCGGGTAGGTGAGTTCGCCGTTCTCGATCCAGATGCCGGAGGCTCCACGGGAGTAGTCGCCGGTGACCATGTTGATGCCGGGCCCCATCAGCTCCGTTACGTAGAGGCCGCTTGGGATATCGGCGAGGATCTGCCCGGGGGTGAGGCTGCCTTGTTCGAGGAAGAGATTGCCGGCCCCGATGCCGGGGTTGCCGGCGAGTCCGCGCGAGGCATTGCCGGTCGATTGCATGTTCATCTTGCGGGCGGTGTAGGTGTTGAGCAGGTAATTCTTGAGGATGCCGCGCTCTACGATGACGGTACGTCGCGTCGGCAGTCCCTCCCCATCGAAGGCCGCCGTACCAAAGCCGCCCACGATGGTACCGTCGTCAATGACAGTGACGCTTTCGGCGGCCACCTGTTCGCCGAGCAGGCCGGTGAAAAAGGACGCGCCGCGATAGATGGCGTCTCCGTTGGCTGCTTCAAAGATATTGCCGATGAGGCCGCGGGCAATCTCGGGTGCAAAGACAACCGGCACCCTCTGGGTCGCGACGCGGCGAGCGTTGAGGCGACGCAGCGTGCGGCGGGCTGCTTCGATGCCGATGGACTCGGGGGATTCGAGTCTACCGAGGGTGCGAGCGGCGTGGTACCAGTAGTCGCGCTGCATCTCGCCGGTCTCGGAGTGGGCGATCGGCACCGCCGAGATGGAGCAGTAGGAGCGCTGCGACTCCCCTACGAAGCCGCGCGAATTGGCGAGCACTTTGCGGCCGGTGGCGGCGTCGAAGCTGCCTCCATCGCTGTTCTGAATGCGGGTATCTACGCTGAGCGCGGCTGCCTCGGCGCGGCGGGCATAGTCGATGCGCTGCTCCCCGGGCAGGGAGTAGACGTCTTCATAGTAGAGGTCGAGGTCGCCGGTGAGCTGGCCAAAGGCTCCGTGCTCGGGCAGGCCTGCGAAGGGATCTTCAGAGGTCACGCGGGCCAGGCTGATGGCGCCGTTGACGAGGTGTTCGATGCCCTCGGGTGTGAAGTCGCTCGAGGAGGTACTGGCGGTGCGCTGACCGAGGAAGACGCGCAGGCCGATGCCGCGGGAGCCGGATTCCTTGAGAGTCTCGACCTGGCCGAGGCGGACGAGGGTTGAGAATTCATCGCCCTCGCGGATGACGACTTCTGCGTCGGTAGCGCCAGCGCGGGCGGCCTTTGCCACGATGTCAGCGGCGAGCTGCTTCAGGTCAGGGGAGAGGGCGGGCGCTGAAAACGATTGTGCGGCAGTTTCTACAGGCGACATCAAAAGATTATAGTTGGTTACTTGGCTCAGGGGGTCGCTTTGACCTGAGCGGTCGGTCCCATATCTACCGCTTGGGTGCCGTGCCTTTCTTCTTCAGAATATCCGCACAGGTCGCTGCCACCTGAGCACCATGAGCCGCTAATTGCTGTTCAGCTTCAACGTATTGTTGGTACAAGGAACCCGCGTTCTCGCTCACTGTGTAAATCAACGTGGATACATCGTTGCAACTCTGAGCCAGATGAAGAAGAGAACTGGCCTTGCTTGTATCTCCAGCGATCAGTTGGGCCGCAACATGCGACGATCCGGAACTTGCGCAGAGCGCAGCGTTTCGGGACGCGTCATCTAACCATTCGAAGAAGGCAAAACCCAGTGGCCCATTGAATCCTTGGGGCTCAACCTTTAATGTTTTTACCGCCTTTTCCAATGAACTTACAAGCTGCCGGTCCGTGGCGGCAGCATCTGCACCGCCTTTGCCTATCTGAATCTCTTCTTGGTCTATCAGCGGCTTATACTGTTGTATAGCCCGCTCAGTCTGTGTGAGCACGAGAACGACTTCGTGGTCAGCTGGAAAATCCTTCTCAGTTTGCGCGTTAGCCACGCACGCAAGGCCGACTGTTAGAAGAGCAACTGCGGTGAGGTACACCTTTGATATAGCCATTGAGGCGCTCCTTTGCTTCGGGACTTGCGCGATCGAGTTTCTGGCGTTTGTCTCTACGGATTTTTCTTGAGTAGGTATTGGCCAAGAGTGAGTTGCTTTGCGTCGAATTCTTTCTGTAACGGGTCAGGCACGTTGCACTTCGAATCTGTAATCAGTAGGCAAGCTTCTAACGCTTCCCTCAAATTGTCCCTGCTTGTGCTGTCGAATCTCTCCACGATGTCTTTGGCTATCGACCCCAGGAAATTGCTTGCTATCTCGTCAGCACTCATGGCAAAGAAGAGCCCACCACCCAAAAATGTCTTGAATGTTGGCCCGTTGAACTGTGCAACGTACATGCATCCGAAGGGGTCGGCTGGTTTGCTACGGGGCATGCACGAGATCAACACAGCTACTTTGCTCGGGTCTTTTGCAGCCACCGCCTCGAATGGCTGTGAGGCGTTCAACTTCTTGATCAAAGACTGTGAGACCGGCGCTGCGTCGTCTAACCCCGTCACGAATACGGCAAACTTGTCAGATTTCTGCGCAGTTGCTGAGGCGGCAACCGCCAGAAATCCCATCAACATTAACGCCTGTGGGGTCTTCATATTCTGGACTACCTCGCGTGCCTCTTTATAGCATTGAAGCCCTCGCCATTGTGAGGGGCGGAGGAAACAATGCGATGATTTGAGTCCATGGCGTTCTGGCTGGAAGTCGCGGCGGGATTTCTCGGCAACATTTTCGCTGGTTTCTTGCTCGTGTTCCTGTACGTGATCATTCAATGGTTCTTGACGGCAACGGATATAACCATTGGTTACTCATGGCGATTTGATCGGTCAGGAGACAGCCTTCAAAACGTGCGGCCAAGTTTCGACATACGTAATCGCTCCCGATCACAAACCTACGCATTGGCAAACATCGCCTATCTGAAGAACAAGCGACCTGTGGCTGCCTTCGATCACTCGCTGTGGGGGACGGAACTCAAGCCGGGGAGTATTCAATTTCTTGAAGCAGCGCCGGTTACTAGCGTTACCTCAATTGGGCAGTGTATGGAAATAGAAGTGCAAGTACGCCTGCAAGACGGGCGCATGTTTTGGCTGCGGGGCTCCGGTCCTGGCCAGCTTCGCGTGGGCAAGATTCAACGAGTGGCGTTCTGGCTGCGAAATAAGTTCGCAGCAGCTGCGGTTCCCTTGGAATAGACGCTGGAGAAGGAAGCGCCTTCTCGAAGGTCAGACAGCGGCGTATGCATTTCCTCATGTCGCGCGCCGCACGCTACTCGATGCGCTTCTCGGCGAAGTTCTTGGTGCCCTCGAAGCGGTCGCCGAGCGAGCAGCCGGTGTTGCGCTTGCGATGCTCGGCGTGGTCGACCTCGCCGCCAGTGCCGCGCACCAGGCGGATCGCTCCCTGACACTCGAGGCAGCGGGCGACCGGCTCAGCCATCTTGAGGGCGTCGTTGATGGTGACGACCTCCCAGCCATAAACACGGTTGCCATCGCCGTCGGTATAGAAATGCTTGACCTCTACGTTTTGCATGGAGCCTTTCCGTTCGTTTTAGTGGCCCGTGGCTCTCTGGGGCTCGATCGCGGCCTTGTGCTCAGGTTCAGTCACTACGTCCATCTTGAGGTGCTTTCGGGGGCCCAATGCAGTTCCGTTTGTTGCTTCTCAGCTTCCCGTGCCGCCCACGGTCATGCGGTCGAGCTTGACGGTAGGCATGCCCACCCCGACCGGAACGCTCTGACCGTCTTTGCCGCAGGTGCCTATGCCTTCATCGAGTGCGAGGTCGTTGCCGACCATTGAGACGTATTTCAAAGCCTCGGGCCCGTTGCCGATCAGGGTCGCGTCGCGAACCGGAGCGGTGATACGGCCATCTTCGATGAGGTAGGCCTCGGATGCGGAGAAGACGAATTTGCCGCTGGTGATGTCGACCGATCCACCGCCGAAGTTGACGGCGTAGAGGCCGCGCTTGACGCTGCGGATGATGTCTTCGGGCGCATCCTCGCCGTTGAGCATGTAGGTGTTGGTCATACGCGGCATGGGGATGTGCTGATAGCTCTCGCGGCGTCCGTTGCCGGTGTCGGCCATGCCCATCAGGCGTGCAGAGAGCTTGTCGCTGAGATAGCCCTTGAGGATGCCGTTTTCGATGAGCACCGTCTCCTGGGTGGGCGATCCTTCGTCGTCGACGTTGAGCGAGCCGCGCCGGTTGGGCATGGTCCCGTTATCGACCACTGTGACCTTGGAGGACGCGACCCGCTGGCCGATGAGGCCGGCGAAGGCGGATGTCTTTTTGCGGTTGAAGTCGGCCTCGAGACCGTGGCCGACCGCCTCGTGCAGGAGGACGCCGGGCCAGCCGGGGCCGAGTACCACCTCCATGTCGCCCGCCGGAGCGGCGACCGCATTGAGCTGCAGGATGGCCTGGCGTGCGGCCTCGCGGGCGAAGTGTTCCGGGGTCTTCTCAGTCTGAAAAAAGTCGAGTTCTACGCGTCCACCGCCGCCCGAGCTGCCGCGTGCGCTCCTGGTGCCGTCCTTGGCGATGACGAAGGCGTTCAGACGGGCGAGGGGCTGGGTGTCGCTGGCGTAGGTGCTATCCGATGCGGCGATGAGGATGTGCCGCAGTTCATCGCTGTAGCTGGCGCGGACCTGTACGATGCGGCTGTCGTAGGCGCGGGCGGCGCGATCGACGCGCATGACGAGATCCAGCTTGGCGGCGAGGTCGGTGTCGATATCGGCGGCGGGGATGGGGTAGAGGTTCGAGGCTTTGGTCTCTTTGAATCCGGCGACGGGCTGCTTTGCCGGGCCGCTTGCGATGAGGCCCGCGGTGCGCGCGGCGTGCAGCAGGCGGTCGGCGGAGAGGTCGTCGGTGTAGGCGTAGCCGGTGCGCTCGCCCGAGACAACGCGGATGCCGCATCCGGCGCTGACGCCCTGGCTGGCGGACTTTACCAGTGACTCATCGACGCCGAGCGAGGTGGAGGCGACGGACTCGAAGTAGAGGTCGGCGTAGTCGCCGCCTGCCGAGAGAGCCTCGCCAAGGCAGCGCTCGAGCAGGCGGTCCGTGAGGCCAAACTTCTGATAGAAGTAACGCTTCTGGCTTCCGGGCTGGCTGACGTCGTGCATGATAGGCGTTGAGGTCATGAGCTCCTGGTGGGTGCTGGTGTGTGGGCAGGGGAAAAGACCGCGCGGGCCAGCGCGGTAATTCTTCTACTTTGATTCTAAGCCTTTGGCGGCTGGAGGTAAACGCGCCATGCTGGCCAATGACAGCTTTGATTCGCCGTTCACGTTTTGCGGTGGTGGGAAGGCTGAATTCCGGGCTGCCTGTTGGTATGATCTGGCCATGAAGAAGCTTGCGGTCCTGTCCCTTGCGCTGCTCTTTTCGGCATCAGCGTTTGCTGACCCGAACAATCACTCCCATCACCACCACCATCATCACCACCACCATCACAAGTCGTAGTCCTGCGGGCATCTAGTCTAGAGCTGCCTTGCAGCCGGGCGGTTGCAGGCACGTGAGGCTGCAACCGTCCCGGCATGCGCCTCAGCGCGCGATGCCGGGTTTCGCGTCCGGGCGGCCATCAGCAGTCAAAGGGCAGCTGCCTGGCGCTGCTCGTAACCACCGCTGGCGGAGTCACCCGGCCAGCAAAAGTGGCTCGTCTGCGGTCGTGCAGCTTAGTCCTGCTTCCTGACCCTCTCGGGACTTGAACGTGTGTTAAGGTGCTGCGTATGAATTCTTTTGTCACTCCCGAAGTGGATGCCAGGTTTCCCGTTGGTACGTTTTCGCGGCCCGCAGAGGTCTCTGCCGCAGAGATAGCCGCGGGGGTGGCCTCGATTGCCGCGATGCCGGCGAATCTACGCACCGCACTTGCGGGCCTGGACGACTGGCAACTGGATACCCCTTATCGCGATGGAGGCTGGACGGTCCGGCAGCTTGTCCATCACGTGGCTGACAGCCACATCAATATGTTTGTTCGCTTCAAACTGGCTGTAACGGAGGACTGGCCGACGGTTCGGCCCTATCCTCAGGAGCTGTGGGCCGAACTCGCCGATTCGCGGCTGCCGCCCGAGGTTTCAGTTGCGCTGCTCGAGTCGCTGCATCGCCGCTGGGCCGCAGTGATGGCGCCCATGAGTCCGTCCGATTGGCTGCGCGGGTTCATCCATCCGGAGACGGGCCGGTTCACGTTGGCCCAGGCGATGCTGCTCTATGAGTGGCATGGCCGGCATCACGTCGCGCATGTCACGGAGCTGCGCAAGCGCATGGGCTGGTAGCTGGCCGGCCGGCTAGTTAAGCATTAGTTGAGCGCAGGCTATCTCTGCACCAGGCAGGCGCCGCTGGAAACCTGCGATCATGGGCGGGTGATTGAAGCGCCTACACCTTCGGCGGCGGAGCTGGCTGAGTCGCTTGAGCGCTTTCTGGCTGAGCACCCTTTTGCCGCGGTGATTGAGGATGGTCGTGTGCTGTTTGACATGCGCACCTCTCACTACGCGCTCTCGGCCGAGTATGGCCGGTGCGTGCTGCACATGTGGTCGGAGGAGCGCAACCTGGTCCGCACGATTACCGCTGTGGATGCGCGGAAGAGTACGCTTCGACTGCATGCGAAGCGCTTTGGGCAGGCGAAGCCGCAGCTGCTGCAGCTGGTTCCCGACCGGGATCAGCGCACGCCGGCCACCCGCACGGCTGCGCGCAGCCGCTACCTGCATGTGCTAGAGCGAGCGCTGGTGCGCGGCTTCCCCGATCTTACCGTCGAGGGCATGGGCAATGCGATGGACCTCGAGCACAGCTTCGGCCCCGCCTATGCGCGGGCGACGCTGGTGCGTGGAACCAAGGCCTGGGCTCTGATCGGAGTGGCGGAGGGAGAGTCGCAGCCGACCATTGACGGGGTGCTGACTCTTGGAATCCTTTGGCTGTCGCACTGCAGGGAGCATGGCTCGGTGCGGCGGCACTACGAGGGGCTCAGGGTCGTGGTGCCGGCCGGCATGGGCGAGGTCACGCGCAGTCGCATGGCCTGGATGAATCCAGCGATGGCCCGCTGGGAGTTGTGGGAGATGGATGAGCGCAGCGAGGACCTGACCGCGCTCGATCTGCAGGACCACGGCAATCTGCATGTACACCTGGTGCATGCCTTTGACCCGAAGAGCACGCTCGAGCGCTCACGAGCCTCGGTCGAGCGCGTTCTCTCGCTGCTCTCTGAGCCGGATCGTGAGAGGGTGGAGGTGCGTCCGCGCAGCGGGACCGAAACTGGTTTCCTGCTGCACGGGTTGGAGTTCGCGCGGGTGGTCAGTGTGGTTGGCAAGGGCTCCTTTACCCGGACCGACGAGATCACCTTTGGCGCGGGCGCGAACGAGACTCCTCTGACCGAGGAGAATGAGGCGCTTTTCAAGGCTCTAGCCGGACGGCTTTTCGAGGGGCGAAAAGCTGGCGGCAGCCGGAGCAATCCTCTCTACCGCCTGCAGCCGGAGCGGTGGCTCGAGTCAGTTCTGCGAGCGGAACTGCTCGAGATCGAACCAGGGATCCGCATGGATTGGGTCTATCAGCAGGTGCCGGCGTTCGCGGCCGGGGACCGTGGGATGCTCGACCTGCTTACGGTCGATCGCTCGGGCAGGCTGGTGGTGCTTGAGTTGAAGGCGGATGAGGACCTTCATCTGCCGCTGCAGGGGCTGGACTACTGGCTGCGCGTTCGACAGCTGCAGCGGGAGGGTGCGGGAGCGTTTGCGCGGCACGGATACTTTGGCGGAGTGGCGCTGCGGGACACCCCTCCGGTGCTGCACTTCGTCGCCCCATCTCTGCGGATCCATCCGTCAAACCAGGAGGTGCTGCGCTATTTTTCGCCAGAGGTAGAGTGGACGCTGATTGCCCTCGATGAGCACTGGCGGGAGCGCCGCCGGGTGGTCTTTCGCAAGCGCAGCAGCGACTAGCAGTCGTGCAGAATGATGCGGGCATAGCAGAAGAAGCCCCAGGGGGAAGCTGCGGTATGATTGCCGAAGCAGCCGCTCAGCCGAAGCGTCGAGCGCCCTTGATGCAGCAGGTAATGTGAACCATGACACCTCACGCCTTTGTTCTCCTTCCGCTTGGGGTATGTCTGCTGCTCTTCTCGAGGAAGTGGCTGTACCGCTTCCTCATCGCTTCGACCGTCTTTTCTGCCACGGCTGTCTTCAACGTAGGGTCGGGAGACAACGCGTCCGGTGTACAGGTCTGGATGTTCTTCGGCAGCCTGTGGCTGCTGAGGGAGGCGGTCTCGAGGCTGGCCACGGGCGATCTGAATGTGCGCCGCGACCTGCTGGCGCCGCTGTCTCTGCTCTCGCTCTTTGTGTTGATCGTGTCGCTGTCGCTGATCATGCCGGCCTATATCAACGGCAGCCTGCAGATTGCTTCGCCCTATCTCTTCGATCCATCCACGTCCCCGCTGTATTTCTCAACCAAGAACATCACCGGCTGGGTATATGTGGCGCTGGGATCGCTGCTGGCGTTTTCGATTGCGCAGGAGAACGACACTCCGGAGAAGCTGCGAGGCACGGCGCGCATCTACCTGCTCGCGGGCGCCTTCGTTACGCTGTGGGGTTTCTTTCAGCTGGCATGCGCTGTGGTTGGAGTAACTTACCCGGCGGCCATCTTTAACAACAGCCTCACGCCGAGCGCTATGGGATTCAACTCCGTGCTGCCGGATGTAAGTGTGCTACGAATGTCTTCTGTAGCGGTTGAGCCCAGCCTGTTTTCTGAGGTTCTGCTGACCATCATTCCGCTGACGGTTCCGGCCATGCTGAACTGCGGGTATGTGATTTCGCGGCGAGCGGACCGGGTGTGCTTTGTGCTCTTCGCTCTGGCTCTTCTGCTGTCAACTTCCTCGACCGCGTACCTGGGGCTGGCTTCGTTCTGCGTATTGTCGCTTGGGCTCGCCGTCAGGATGAAGATACTGGACGGCAGGGCCACGTTGAAGGCCGTGATCTGGCTGGGACTGGGCATTCCGGCCTGCTTTCTCGGCTTGTATGCGACGGTGCCGCTGTTTCGGTCGGTGATGGACTTTTCGCTGTTCTCGAAGTCGTCGAGCTACTCGGCCCTCGAACGGCTGATGACCGTTCAGAACGCGTGGTCCTACTTCCTGCAGTATCCCCTGCTGGGGATCGGGTGGGGCAGCGTCGGCTCCCATGACACGGTGGTGAAGCTGCTGGCGAATGTGGGGGTTCTGGGACTTGCGAGCTTCCTCGCGTTCCTCTTCTGGATCGCCTCGCGCCTGCTTGAGGGGGTGAAGGGAAGGCGGGACGGGGTGGCGCTGACCCAGATGGTCTGGCTGCTCTCGCTGACCATGGTGATGATGATCGATACGATGGGCGGCTTCTCGCATGTATTCGGCCATCTATGGCTGGTGCTGGCGATGGCGATGGCCTCCGCGGTACTCACGCAGCCGGGCACGTTAGAGGATCGGCCGGTGGAGATGGTGCGGCTCGCTCCTTAGAAAGTCAACCTGCTGTTCGAGACATGCCTCGAGCGGGACTGGCGGGGACGGCCGCATCTTTGCTGCGTCCTGTGCGCTTTCGGAGCCCAGGCGGATGCGGGATAGCGGCCATAGCGGCTTGGGTTCAGCGCCTGGGTTCTGCGCCTGGATTCAGCGCGTGAGGTACCCCGCCGGGGCCTCAGTTCAAGGGATTCTCCTCACCTGCCGATACAGCTGCCAAGGGCAACTCTGTCTATGGCTATCCTCGACGCGGCGGACTTGCAGCAGCCGGAGCGGTGTACGGGTAGTCTGAGGGGCGGGGAGCGACGCTATCTCTCCCGTACCGTTCGTTGCAGGTCGGGAAGCTGGGGTGGCGCCGTATGACCGGTCCGCCGTCCCGGGTTGCAAAGGAGCGCACCGCCCCGGCTCGTCTGGCCGATGTGGCGGCGAGGCATCCGGTGCTTTTGCTGCTCGGGCTGGCCGCAGTCGATGCAGCCGGATATCTCGGTATGCGGCTGCTCGATGCTGCAGAGACGCCCGATTCCACCCACTTCACATCGATGGCAGCGGCCCTGCTGCTCTCTCTGGTTCCCATATGGCTGCTTCTGAAGGGCCTGGAGATCAGGCGGCGGGAAGATGCCGTGATCGGGGAGGCCACCGCAGAAGAGCTTTGCATGCTGCGCGCTCTGATCGAACAGGTTCCCTACTACCTCTACATCAAGGACAAGTCGAGCAGGTTCGTGATGGTCAACCCTGTCTTTGTAAAGCACCTGCGGGCGGAGTCGGCCGAGGAGCTGCTGGGACGGAACGACTTCGACTTTTTTCCTCATGAGCTTGCCAGCCGCTACTTCGAGGGCGAGCGCCAGATCCTCGAGACCGGGCAGCCGTGGTTCGAATACCTGGAGAGCTCGATCGACTCGGAGGGCAAGCCGGCCTCGGTGCTTACCTCGAAGCTCCTCTACCGCAATGCGGATGGGGAGATAGCCGGCATCCTCGGTATCGGCAGGGACATCACCGGGCAGACGCGGGTCGAGCAGGAGCTGAAAGAAGTTCGCGCCATGGCCGGTGAGGCCCGGCGCGCGAAGGGGGAGTTCCTGGCCAACATGAGCCACGAGATGCGCACCCCGATGAATGGCGTGATGGGCATGACGGAGCTGGCGCTCGACACCGATCTCACCCTCGAGCAGCGGGAGTATCTGCAGACGGTAAAGTTCTCGGCCGATGCGATGCTCGACCTGATCAACGACATCCTCGACTTCTCGAAGATCGAGGCCGGCGAGATGGAGATCGAGCTGTGCGACTTTAACCTGCAGGAGTGCATGGAGACGACGCTCAGGACCGTTTCGCTGCGTGGGAATGAGAGGCAGCTCGAGTTGCTGTGCGATATGGAGCCCGGGCTGCCGGAGCTGGTGCGCGCGGACCAGACGCGCATCCGCCAGGCACTGAAGAATCTGCTGGGCAATGCGATGAAGTTCACCCTCGAGGGTGAGGTCGCTCTGCGGGTGCGGGTGCAATCGGAGGATGAGAGCGGCCTGGTGCTGCAATTTACAGTGTCGGATACCGGCATCGGGATACCGATGGAGAAGCAGCGGCTGATCCTGGAACCCTTTACCCAGGCGGACCTCTCGACTACCCGGCAGTTTGGCGGCATCGGACTTGGACTGACGATCGCCGCCCGGCTGGTAGAGATGATGGGCGGGCGCATCTGGCTCGAGAGCGAGGTGCACAAGGGAAGCGATTTCCACTTCACCGTACCGGTGAAGAGGGCAGAGGTCGCACGCGGTACGGTGCCCATCTCAGCAAGTGGTTCCTCGGCGATGATCCCGCTTCCCCTCGACGCGCGCGTGCTGACGGTCGACGACAACGCCACGAACCGGCGCATTCTGGACGGCATTCTAGACCGCTGGGGAGTGCGCAATACCTCGGTCGCCGGCGCAATCGAGGCAATCTCTGAGCTCAGGGCAGGGCTCGACGGCGAGGATCCATATACTCTCGTGCTCACCGATCTCCACATGCCGTTTCACGACGGATTTGACCTTGCAGCCCGCCTGCGCGCCACCCCGGAGCTGTCGAGGATGCCGATTGTGATGCTCACCTCAGGCGGATACCGGGAGGATGCAGTTCGCTGCCAGGAGCTCGGAATATGTGCCTACCTGCTCAAGCCGGTACGGCAATCCGAGTTGCGCGACGCGATCGGCTGCGCGCTGGGTACCGGGCACAAGGCGCCGGTTCCAGTGATCTCCTCATCTGCCCTTGGCGCACTTCCTTTCGAAGAGCGGTCCTTTGCCGGCTCTGCTGGCCTGAGCGGCGGCCTCTCCGGTGCTGCCAGCTCGTCAGACCGAGGGTCTTCAGCAGAGAAGAGGCTGCCGGGGGATTCGCTGCACGTGTTGCTCGCAGAGGATAACCTCGTCAACCAGCGCCTGGCCTCTGGACTGCTCGAGAAGCGCGGTCACACCGTGGTCGTAGCCGGCGATGGTAAGCAGGCGCTCAGTGCGCTTTCGGTCGAGAGCTTTGACCTGGTACTGATGGACCTGCAGATGCCGGTCATGGGCGGCTTTGAGGCAACTGCTGCGCTGCGCCTGCGGGAGCAGGGAACGGGACGTCACCAGCCTGTAATCGCGCTGACCGCGCACGCGATGAAGGGCGACGCAGAGCGCTGCATGGAGATGGGTATGGACGGATACCTGTCAAAGCCGATCCGCGTGAGGGAATTGGACGTGGTGCTGCAGAGGTGCCTTGAGCGGCGCCGATGGACGGCAGGGATCAGGCAGGTTGAGGGGGCCGGGAGTTGTGCACTGGAAGTCGATGCGCCGCTGATCACGGCGGAATCTGCGCGATGATGCCGTGCTCTTGCGGTTCGGCTATAGACGGAGCAAGCCGCTCAACAGGCGCAAGCAGCGGAGGATTCCAGCAACGTCCGGTGCTCAGGAGCTTCGAACTCGAGTTCACCCGGGATAATGTCAGCTGCTTGATTCTGAAGCCGCTCCTCGAAGAAGCGGTCGACCGCCTGCAGAATCTCGGATCCTGTTCTGCATTCGTAAATTGATTTGCGCAGGGCTGCGCCGCCCGCCACCCCATGGGTGAACCAGGAGGCAAACTGCTTCATCTTGCCCTCGCCCTGCCTGGTCTCGTTCTCCCGCTCGGCGCTGGGGTGCTGGGCCGTCTTGTCTGCTGCGCCTGCCTCGTCGATCATCATCTGGAAGTAGGAGCGGATCATGCCGTAGCGGTCCTCTTCGGTTGGCCGATCGCAGCGGCCGAGAGCGGTGTACTGCGCGATCTGGCGGAAGATCCACGGGTTCGCGGGTGCGGCGCGGCCGATCATCACCGCATCGCAGCCAGTCTGGGCGACGAGGGCGCAGGCGTCCTCAGGGGTACGGATGTCGCCGTTGCCGATAACGGGAATGTGTACGGCCTGCTTGACAGCAGCGATGTAATCCCAGCGCGCCTGGCCGGTGTATCCCTGCTCGCGGGTGCGGGCGTGGAGGGCGACAGCGTTGAGGCCGGACTCCTGGGCGAGGCGCGCGAGTTCGACACAGATGATCTCGTTGTCGCTCCAGCCGAGGCGGAATTTCACGGTGAAGGGGATGGAGACGGCGGCGCGCACGGTCTCGAAGATCTCGGCGACGAGCGGCAGATCGCGGAGCAGGCCGCTGCCGCCGTTGCACCCTGTGACGCGCTTGGAGGGGCAGCCGAGGTTCAGGTCAACTACGTCGAAGCCGGTGGCCTCGACGATGCGTGCCGCCTCCGCGAGCGTCTCGGGGTTTGAACCGAAGAGTTGCGCGGAGATCGGATGTTCGTCCTCGTAGAAGGTCAAGTAGCGCTTGCGTTTGGTCTCGCGGGTGCGGGCGAGGCCGTCGGCGGAGGTGAACTCCGTCATGATGAGGCCGCAGCCTGACTGCTGGTTGGTGATGGGAGCGTCCACCTCGGCGTGGCGCGCGAGCGGGATATCTGAAGTCGTCGAGAAGACGCTGGCATTTCGGATGAAGCGCCGAAAGACAGTGTCGGTGACTCCTGCCATGGGGGCGAGCACGGTGGCGGGCGCGACCCGTACGCTGCCGATGGTGAAGGAAGCCGGGACGCGGGTGTGCTCGGGCATGATGTGCTCGGCCGGATTGTCCCAGGTCTTCTTCACGGTCTTCTTTTTCATCAAGTTTGCTGTGGCTTTGCTGGACCCATGTCTCAAGAGCGAGACATAGGGCATCTGCATTCTTCAGTACTGCGTTCAAACTCGTTCGGCGCCAGGTCTCGTGCTGACGGGAAAGGCCTCCGCTCTGCGGAGGCCTTCTTACCCGCGGAGTCCCGGCAACTACTTCTTTGTTGCCTCAGTCTTTGCCGCGTCGGCCTTGCTGGCGTCGCTGGCGGCGTACTTGCGGCGGAAGCGCTCGACGCGGCCTGCGGTGTCGATGAGCTTCTGCTTGCCGGTGAAATAGGGATGGCACTGCGAGCAGATTTCAACGCTGATATCGCCTTTGTGGGTGGAGCGGGTCTGGAAGACGCTGCCACAGGCACATTTCACGTTGATCTCTGCGTAACTTGGATGGATTCCTGCTTTAGGCATGATCGGTAGGACCTTTCTACGAATCTTCCTAGTTTATCGGGTTCGGGAGCGTTTTGCAATGAATCCCTGGGCTAGGTAGTGGGCTCAGAATTTGAAGATTGGTGCTGCTCCCACCAGCGGAGGAAGAACTCTTTTATCTCTCTGGGGGCCCGATCGGTTTCCAGCATTCCGTTGTGCGCACGCCGCACAAGGCTTTGAGACGCATCCTCCTTCACTTTGGCATCACCGCATTCAACCATGGCCTGGATCTGCGCACGCTCCATCAACTTAGATTAGGCATATGTGATGACGGATGGTGCCTTGATGAAGGGGTGATCGCCCACACGTAAGCGCGTCATGGTATCGGACCGTCCGCGCTCTGTCGTCACGCTCACAAGTACAACAGAGTCGTTTTCGTCGCCATCAGTGATGACTATATGAAGGTGCGGGGTACCGCCGGAATCGTCGTCGTAGAGAAGAAACGTGCTTCCGCAATTCATTTAAGTGCAGAACGCCTCAAGGCGATCTTCGACTCTGCGCTCGTGCTCCAACTCCGCAAGAATCGCTTTGCCGTCTGGCACCTTCAGGGCTTGAAGGATTTCTCCGACTCCTATGGGTAAACTGCTTCCATGAGGATCGCGCCATTCGGGAAATTTATGAACATAGTCAACGATGTCCCAGCGGTTCTTACGGCCGTGCATATCAAATATTCGCCGAAGGAGGTTTTCCTCAGCAACCGACAATTTTTTACCCTTTGGGGGGGCACCTAGTAGCTCTACTTCGGAATCGGCAAAGGGCGCTGAAATGTGTTGTGACCAGAAACGTCCGCCCTCCTTCACCAGATTGTACGTTTGGCTCAGAACGGGCCCGTTGTCCATCGAGACGTAATTGTCGTGGCTGATAGGGATCCCCCACTCAGCAAAAGCCTGGCGGTCTGCGATGTAAAGGAGCTTAAGCAGCTTGATGTAATGCATTCGTCCGCCACGAAGGTCTAGGAGCAATGCCGCAGCTTCCGTCACTTTTTCTGCATCGAATCGCATAGTTTTAACAGCACCCTCCAAGCTCCCGTTGTCGAAATAAGGTTAACAACTATTCCTTGACAAGACAAGCGACATGTGTCTTGCTGACACCGCTACTCCATATCGGTTTAAGACATTGCCGATTCCGCGCCGTCCGCGTCGTCCGGTCGTGAAGCTCGATTAGAAAGCAACACCTGCTCCGCCCGTTCCCGGGCTGGAGCGGGCGTTGCTGCGTCTTCGTGCAGTTTTCCTCAGGTCAGGGTGGTGGCCGGGTAACACCGTAAAGAGGCTTACGGTAACGTGAGTGGATGTACTTTCCAATGGAATGGCCGTGTGGCTGCGAGGTTGATGGGTGAGTTGCGCGATCTGTAACGGGCTGGGGATGCAGGTAAGGACGGGCGCCGATGGGGAGCAGATCGCCCGCGAGTGCATTTGCCGTGAGGCGGAGCGGGCAGAGCTGCTGCTGCGGCGGGCGAAGATTCCCAAGCGCTATGAACACTGCACGCTTGAGAACTTTGAACTCGATTTTGTGACTGATACGGTGCTGCCGGTAGCGAGGGCGACGGCACAGAGTTTTGTGCGCGAATACCCGGTCGGGACCGAGGGCAAGGGCCTGCTGCTGATCGGCGCCATCGGCGTGGGCAAGACGCACCTCGCGGTAGGCATGCTGCGGGACCTGATTACGACCAAAGGCGTTCGGGGGCTGTTTTGCGACTACCGCGAGCTGCTGAAAGAGGTGCAGCACTCCTACAACGCGGAGGCACTTACAACCGAGCTGGCGGTGCTGGCGCCGGTCTTCGAGGCGGAGGTGCTGGTGCTGGACGAACTCGGCGCGGCCAAGCCGACGGAGTGGGTGTGGGATACGGTCGCGCACATCCTGAACACGCGGTATAACGACAAGCGCACGACCATTATCACCACCAACTACCCCGATTCTGCCCCCGGGGCCGGCGGCGGCAGGGACACGGTGGCGGGTCGGGCGATGCGGGATGAGACGCTGGGAGACAGGATCGGGGAGCGCATGCGTTCAAGGCTGGCGGAGATGTGCGTGGTGGTCGAGATGCGGGGTGAGGACTTCCGGCGAGGCGTCGGGCGTGCTCGTTTCGGCTGAGTGTTCGATCTCGGGAGCCGGTGCCGTGGGGCGAAGGGTCGTCAAGTTGTGGGCCGGTCTTTGACGAACAAGGCCGCGCGACCACGCCGGGTATGCGCGTGCACCCTGCGCGTGCACCCCTAGACTGCGGTTGCCAGGAGCAGCAAGGCGGCAATGAGCATGGCCACCTGGTAGATGCGGTTCTCAGTGGCGTGTGTACCGCTATGGCCGGTCGCAGCGGGAGCCTTGCGGCAGCCAGCGCTTACCTCGAGGTGCTGAGGCTCTTCAGCTTCGATGAAGGTGGGGTGATCGATTCTGGGTTCGGTCATCGTCTCCTCGTGCGCCTGATTCGTACCCATTTCGAGACACAGCAGGCGAGCGGGCTGCTGCGCGTCGGCATACGCGTTTAACGCGCGCGAGACGTCGCGCCAGGGTGTCGTCTGGTCCTATCCTCACCCCGTTTCTCGGCTTGCGGACTGCTCAACTTGAGAAAATTAAGTCTGATGGTAATCAGGCTGGTTCGCCCGCAGCGAGTCCAACGGCCCATGTAGAATCTCGCTATGTCAGCCGGCGAGCAACCAGCCAGTAAAGCAGGGGACTTGAAGCCGGGCGATGGCCCGCTCTCCTCCGCTGGGCAGGCAGAGGCGGAGAGAAGCTGGCTGCCCTGGATGGTGGCTGCCTGCGTGGTGATCGCAGCCGTTGTCATGGTGACCTTGCTGGGCGGACGGGCCAAGCCTGCTCCTCCTGAGGTGGACCAGACCAAGGTGTCGGCGCTCGATCCTTACGCGGCTAAGCTTCTAATTAGCGGTGTGAAGATGAGCGAGGCGAGCAACTTTGCCGGGAGCAAGGTAACCTACGTCGAGGGGCAGCTTACCAACAAAGGCGACAAGACTCTGACCGGCGTGACCATCGAGGTGGTGTTCCGAAACTCGTTAGGCGAGATCGCGCAGAAGGAGATGATGCCGGCGATGCTGATCCGGACGCGCGAGCCTTACATCGATACGGAGCCGGTCGAGGCAGCTCCTATCAAACCCGGGTCGACGGCCGACTTCCGTCTGGTGTTCGACCATCTCGCCGACGACTGGAACCAGCAATATCCGGAGCTACGGGTCACTGGTATTCAGGGCAGTTAAGTGGCTGAGAGGCCCGCCTCGGGGCTCTGAGAGTACCGCAGTAACGCAATATGTACTCCCGTTTCGAGGTAGGAAATGCACGATGTTCCTTTCCGGGACACATCGGCTTTCAGCCACTCTCGAAGCAGGGTCTCGGTAACCATTTTAGTTTGAGTACCTTGCAAGTAAGTATGACGAAAGTTTTCACTTTGGCACTCTGCATGCTAATAGCAGAAGCAGAGAGTAGAGTGAAGGCTCGGCCCGCCCGGGGCACTCTGCTCCACAGTTCAGCGAACCGCAAGCGAGAAGAGAGGCTTCTAGCCTCCAGCTTGTCAGATGTAGAGGTTCGCGAAAGAGCTCTCCCCAAAACGAGAGAACCAAGGCAGATTGGCCCCTCACCCGAGGGGCCGTTTTTTTGCTGCGGCGCGTTCTTTCTCTTGTTCTACATGCGGCGCCACCAGCATCTAAGAGGGGACTTGTATAGGCTCGCCGGTTTTCCGGATGCATTTTGGCTAGTGAGTTCTGGTGTGCAGCCAAGTTGCGCGCGGCACGAGAAGTGGCGAGGATGAATGGAGGATGAAGGCTGAGGAAAGCTCGAATGGGCGGGGCGAGAAAGACTATGTCGCACCCCCGCCGTATGCTACAGTTAGTCGCACAAGGCCCTGCGGAACACTGGTGCAGAAGATGAAAGTCGAGGATGCAAGACAGAAATTCCTGCTTGCAGATCCGAGACGTTGCCGCGCATGGCTTAGAGCGGCAGCTTAGCTTCATCTGAGCCCACAGGAGCCGCGTTGCCGTCCTGACTACAGGCGGCATGATCGACCCGGATCGCGCTCTACTGTTCACGGTCTGTTTCCGAGGTCCCTAAGAGGGCCAGGACACTTCAAAAGCTAAAAAGTCTGATCTGTGCATTGGGTATTGCTTTGCTTGGGTACGTGGTTAAAAGGTTGAAGCGGGCGAATGTCGCCGGCCGGTCGGTGCAAAGGCAGCCTGATCCGGACCTGATCTTCAGCCCGAATGACCTTGTTGGGGAGGGATATGGCCACTTCGCGATCATTCAGTAAAGCTGTTCCGGTGAAAGCGACGGGTGAATCATCAGTGCGGTACCCCATGCGTCGATTCAGTTCTCATCGCGCGATCTCCACCTGGCTTAGTATGTTCGCAGATGGAGTTGCGGTCTTATTCGCACTTATCGTCTCACTTCGATTTGGGCTGCACCGGTCTTTATATTATCTAGCGATCTCGTCAACAACGTCTTACTCGGGTATCTCCCACACCGCTGAAGCTGCGTATCTGGCGTGGTTTATCGCCACTCTGCTGGTAGTAAGCCGCAGCTACGGTCTCTATCGCCCGATGCAGCTGATCAGTGCGCTGCACGAACAGCGGATGACGGTGCAGGCTACCTTGGCGGCGGGCCTGCTGCTATGCGGAGCGCTTTACGTCACCCACGGAGAGACGGTCTCGCGAGCGGTGGTTATCTTCCTGGTCTGCATCACCTGCGGCATTCTGTGCCTGCGGCGGGCAATCTGGCGTTCGATGACTTACCGCAACTACGAGCTTGGTCTCGAGACCCGGAACATGGTCATCATCGGATCGAACCGGGTGAGCGATGCGCTGCGCAAGCACATCGTGGCAAAGCGGCACCTGGGGTACAAGTTCCAGGGCTTTGTCTATCTCTCCAAGGGCCTGACGCCGCCCCATGTGCCGCAGCATGAGGCGCTGGGCAGCGTCTCCCAGTTGCGCGATATAGCCCGCCAGCACTTCATCGATGAGGTGGTGGTTGCGGAGCCGTGCAGTGTCGAGCAGATCATCGAGATCCTTGAAGAGGCACGCGAGCTGGACCTTGACGTATACGTACTTCCGGGGTTCCACGACTTCGTGACTGTGAATGCGCCGATCGAGTACCTGGGCGACTTCCCGGTTGTCTCGCTGCATCGGCGGAATTCGCCGGTAATCGCGCTGATCTTCAAGCGGATCTTCGATGTGGTGACCGCTTCGACGATCCTGCTGCTGTCTGCCCCTGCTATGTTGGCGATCGCCATTGCGGTGCGCATCGACAGCCCCGGGCCGATCTTCTACGCCTCAGAGCGAGTCGGGAAGAAAGGCTGCATCTTCCGCTGCTACAAGTTCCGGACGATGGTGCAGGATGCGGACAAGCTGAAGGCTTCGCTGGCGAGCCAGAACGAGCGCAGCGGTATTCTCTTCAAGATGAAGGACGACCCGCGGGTGACGACAGTGGGTCGATGGCTGCGGAAGTACAGCCTTGACGAGCTGCCGCAGCTGTTCAATGTGTTTCGCGGGGAGATGAGCCTGGTTGGACCGCGGCCGCCGATCGCAAGCGAGGTTGAGCGCTACGAGATCGAGCACTTTCGCCGTCTTGAAGTCACGCCCGGGCTGACCGGGCTGTGGCAGGTGCAGGCGCGATCCGATCCTTCGTTTGAGCGGTATATTGCGCTCGATACGGCTTATGTCGAGAACTGGAGTTTCTGGCTCGACCTGAAGCTGCTGGTGATGACGGCCGGCGTTGTGCTCAAGGGTACCGGCGCCTGAGGCTCACTCACCTGTTCCAGGATTAGAAAAGCCCTGCCGCAGCGGCAGGGCTTTTCTCTGAATTGATGACTGATGATTGCAGCCGCTGTTTTCTCCAGCGCGCACGTGCCGGCATTCAGGATGAACTACTGAGGTGGGAGTCTGTCCTAGTTCGCCAGGAGTACGTTGTCCAAGTGAACCAGCGCCAGCATCTCGCGCACGCGCAGCGACGGGTTCACGAGTGCCATGGTCGTGCCGGCACGATCTGCGCACTGCCTCAGAAAGACGAGCAGACCTATGCCCGCCGCGTCGATTGTACTCACACGAGACATGTCGATGACGAGGCCCTCGTCCTCGATCAGCGGGAGCGCGAGGCTGAGGAACTGGTTTTCCTGCCCTCGGCTCAGATCGCATGGGCAAACCAGCATGGGGGCTCCAGGCGCGGCCTCAGTGATGCATTCCAGAATAGATTGGGCTGCCACGTTTATTCTCCTTCTACTTCCGTCGTTCTTTAGATTACCGGGTGAATCCTAACGCTCCATTTTCTTACTCGGCGGCAGATCACGCGTGCTGGATACTACTACGAGAGATGCCGGTCTCTCGTTCCATCTTCGATGATGTATCTGCGCTGGGTCGGGCTGCAGGCTTCGATCTCTGCGGGATGGCGTGCGTTCCGGAGCCGGGGAGTGCTGCGGACTACGCGGAGCTGAGAGGTTTCGAGCCCTGGGTCAAGGAGGGTCGCGCGGGCGAGATGAATTATCTCAAGCGCGAGGACGACGCGGGCAGGCTGCTGCGCTCTTCGCTGCGCATCGCGATACCGTGGGCCCGCTCGGTGATCGTCTGCGCAGCAAACTACAACAGTTCGGCGCCGCGTTCGGTTGATGCCGTCGCTGTGGAGGACCCCGGCGATGCGAGTGGTGCGGCTCATGCGACAGGCTCGACCGACGCGATCGAGGCGAGCGATGCCGCCGCTGCAGACAGTTCCGGTCGTGGATGGATCGCGCGCTATGCATGGACCGGGCAGCGGGACCCGGTTGCGCGTGAGGACGAGAGGCTGCGGCCGTCTGATTATCACAAGGTCTTGTTGCGCCGGTTGAAGCATGTAGAGGCCGGCCTGCACGCTTATGCGGGGGATGCTGCCGGCTCCGGCGGGCCTCTCACAGATGGACCGCTCCAGACCCGCTGCTACGTTGACACAGGGCCGGTCATCGAGCGCGTCTATGCGAAGTATGCAGCCATAGGGTGGGTGGGCAAGAACACCTGCATCCTCAATGAGCAGCTTGGATCGTGGCTGTTCCTCGGGGTGATTGTCACGTCGCTCGAGGTCGATGCGGCCGAGGGTAGCGACGCTGAGAACCGCGATGCTGAAGCTTTTCAGGTTGTGGGCCGCAGTTCCGGGAGCGCGTTCGCACCGCTGCCCGACCGCTGTGGAAGTTGCACGCGCTGCATCGATGCGTGCCCTACCGGCGCCCTGACGGAACCTTACAAGATGGACGCGAGCCTTTGCATCTCCTACCTGACGATCGAGAAGCGCGGTGAGATTCCGGAGCCGCTGCGGGAGTTGATGGGAAGACAGGTCTTTGGGTGTGACATTTGCCAGGATGTCTGCCCATGGAACCGTCGCGCGCCCATCAGCAGCGACGCAAACATGCAGGTGCGGGAAGAACTGGTAAATCCGCCGCTCGAGTGGCTTGCGAACCTGGATGAGGCGGAGTTTGCGAGGATTTTCTATGGGTCCCCGGTGAAGCGTGCCGGCTTTAACGGTCTGCGACGCAACGTGGCGATTGCGATGGGGAACAGCGGTTTGAAGAGATTCCTTCCGCAACTTGAGCAGTGGCGCCACTCGGAAGACGCAGTGTTAGCCGACGCGGCATCCTGGTCTGCCGGAAGGATCAGGCGCGCGGGCGACGCTGATGTGGGCGATGGACGGCTGCCGCCATTCGATCAATTGGACAGAGCGGGGTCTGGTAGCATCGACGCTGACCCCAATGCCCATGTCGCCCGTTCCGCCCAAGCCGGCTGACGATGTCAGGGCGGGAGTGCCGCCGCTGGCGAAACCTCCCGCGACACTGCCGAGCCGAGAGGGTTTAGGTGCGCAGTTCGCGTCATTAGTCCGCTACCTGTCTCAGACAGAGATCCATACTTACGCCTTCAGCGTGGCTGCGAACGCAATTCTCTCGGTGTTTCCCTTTATCGTGATGATGTTCACACTGGCGCATCGCGTTTTTCGCTCGAAGGCGATGGAAGATGCGATCGGTGACATGCTGCGCTTCTTTTTGCCGACGCTGCCCAAGGACCAGGATTTTGTAGTGCGCAACATGGCGTTCGTGGCGCACAGTCGCAGCGGAGTGCAGATCGCTGCGGTCGTGACGCTGTTGATCTCCTCTACCGGAGTGTTTCTGCCCCTGGAGGTGGCACTGAACCAGGTGTGGGGGGTGGTGACGAACCGCTCTTACCTGATGAACCAGGCGATCTCGCTGGGGCTCGCGATGCTGATTGGATCCTTAGCGATGGCTTCGGTGGCGTTGACGGCTGCGCAGACGAGACTTTTAACGATGATCTTCTTCGGGCACGTCAACAATCTGGCCTATCACTTTCTTGCAGACTCGCTCTTCCGCATCTCTGCGGTCCTGCTGGGAATTACGGCGTTCTTCCTGATCTATTGGATATTGCCGAATCGCAAGCTGCGTGCACGGGCGGTGCTGCCGACGGCCATCGTCATGGGCCTGTTGTGGGCGGGGGCGAAGATGCTCTACGAGGCGGTGCTGCCGTGGCTTGATTTTCGCGGGGTGTATGGCCCCTTCTCGATAGCGGTGGGGTTGATGATCTGGGGATTTCTGACCGGCCTGATGCTGCTTGCGGGCGCTCACTTTTCGGCCACGCGGGCCACCCTTCGTCTCGCCGGCGAGGTTGAGGGCGAGGTTTCTTCGGCCAACTGATATGGCTGTTTAAGCCCGGCCACACTTGCTTTTCTATTCCTTCGCTGACAAGAACTGTAACTTCGCTGACTAGAACTGTAACAAGGTCGCACTAATCGCTTGACGACGCCGGTGTACTACGCGTATTAGTACAGCTGTGATCCCGTTTCGCGTCCAATACGAGCCTGGCCGCTCGCTGTTTGAGCAGACGGTCTATGCGGCCAGGAAGGCGATGATCGCGGGACAGCTTCGTCCGGGTGATCCGTTTCCTTCGGTGCGTTCGCTCTCCCGCGAGTTAAAGATAAATCCCAACACTGCGCACAAGATCGTCGCGCACCTGATCGCGGAGGGGCTGCTCGAGATGCGGCCTGGCATTGGGACGGTGGTCGCCACTCCTCCAGACTCGACCCGCAAAGAGCGCACGGAGCTGCTCGGACACAGCGTGGAAGCGCTGACCCTCGAGGCGAAGGGCCTCAACATTGAGCTAGAAGACCTGCTCGAGTCTGTGGTCACGCACTGGGACCGCCTGTCGCGTGATGCATCGCGGGAGCGTCGTTCGGATGACCCGCCAACCTCAACCCGCCCAACGAAAGATGGAGGCCGCAGAACTCGATGACTACCGCCGCTGGATTAGCCATTCCTGTACACGCGGAGAACCTGTCGATGAAGTTCGGCCGCGAGATCGCACTGCGCGACTTGACGATTCAGATTCCACGCGGCGCGATCTATGCGCTGCTAGGACCGAACGGGGCAGGGAAGACGACGTTCATCAAGCTGCTGCTCAACATACTCAGGCCAACGTCGGGTGGTGCGACGGTGCTGGGGTTGCCTTCAACTAGGATCGCGGGCGAGGCGTTTACCGATATCGGCTACGTCTCCGAGAACCAGGAGATGCCGGAGTGGATGACGATCCGCCAGCTGCTCGACTACCTGCGGCCGTTCTATCCGCGGTGGGATGTGGCGGTTGAGCAGCAGTTCCTGCGGCAATTTGATGTGCCGACCGGCCGCAAGCTAAAGCATCTGTCGCGCGGGCAGCGGATGAAGGCGGCCTTGCTGAGCGTGCTGCCTTACAACCCGGCGCTGATCATCCTCGACGAGCCATTCTCTGGACTCGATCCCCTGGTGCGCGATGAGTTGACGGAGGGGCTGCTCGACCGTGCGGCGCTCGACGATCCGCCGACTATCCTGGTGTCCTCGCACGACCTGGCGGAGATCGAGACGCTGGCGACGCACATCGGTTATCTGGAGCGCGGCAGGCTGATCTTCTCCGAGGAGAGCGCGGCGTTGACAGAGCGCTTTCGCGAGGTCACGGTGACGCTCGGGGCGGGTGCTTTAAATTTGAGTGCGAGCGAGACCGCGACGCATGTTGCCGGTGATGCGGCCGGCGCGGCCAGCGCGTTTAGTCCGAGGCAAGTGCCGTCTGCCGCACTTCGCGGACCCAAGTTGGGGGTGGCGGAGGCTTATCCCGCGTCGTGGTTGATGCCGGAGCGGAGTGCCTCCGTCTTTCGGTTTATCCACGCGCATGCGAACGCCGAGCCGGTTGCCGAGCAGGTGGGGCTGCGCTTTCCTGAATCGGTTGCGGTCGAGCTTCAGCCGATGAGTCTGCGAGCGATCTTCCTGGCGCTCGCGAAGAGTGGTCGTTCAGACGCTCAACTCGCCGCACGCACCAAGACTGAGTAGCGCCATTCACCTCAAGCCGGAGCCGCGTATGAGCCTCGTATTACACATCGTTCGCAAAGACGTACGGCACCTCTACCTCGAGCTGCTGATCACCCTGGGCGTGATAGTAGCCTTCGCCTGGGCTGAGCCCAGCCAGTGGATGACAGGACACACGACGTTGAGTATCGGACTGTCGAGTGCAAAGGAGTGGGTGGGTCCGCTAGGCTACGTACTGTTGCCGTTGATGTGGCTGGTGATGATTACGCGGCTGGTGCAGGACGAGTCGCTGGTAGGAGACAAGCAGTTCTGGATCACACGGCCCTATCGATGGCCCGAGCTGCTCGCGGCCAAGCTGCTCTTCGTCGTTGTCTTCCTGTTCCTGCCGTTCCTGCTGGTGCAGGCTTACCTGCTGCACCACGCCGGATTTGATTTGAGGACGGCGCAGCGAGACCTGCTGTTGAATAACCTGTACATCGCGGCACTCTTCTTCCTGCCGTTCCTGGTGCTCGCGGCTATAAGCTCCAGTTTTGCAAAGGTCGTGCTCTGGATCGTGGGGGCGCTGCTCTGCGTGATTTTCTTGTTTCCGCTGCTCGCCTCCCAGCAGATGGTTCCGTACTATGTGCAGCCAATCTGCGTGGGAATAGCGGTGTGCGCCGCACTGGCAGTTCTGCTGCTGCAGTATGCGAGGCGCAGGACCCTGGTCTCGCGGATGGTGCTGATCGGCCTGCCGTTTGCACTTACCGCAGTCCAGCTGCTGGGTTCGGCAAGGGCGTTTGTCTATCGAGGTTACCCGCTGCTGCCGGAGACAACGATGAGCCGGTTGACTCTCGGTCCCAGTCCGATCTTTCAGCAGCCTGGTGCTGGACGAGTCGTTCGTTCCGGAGCAAACGTTGTGCTCACGCTTCCGGTTGGGCCGCTCACAGCGCTGTCCGGAATGAAGTTCCTCGGCGATGGTCTGTCGATGTCGGTCGCCACGGCCGATGGGTTTCGATGGAGCTCCGGATTTGTGCAGCAGGGAAGTCAGCTATCCTTCTACGAGCCGTCTACCAATCAGTTGTGGATGCCGGCCTGGGTCTTTGAGCGGATTAGCAACACGGCAGCCGATCTGCATCTCGAGTTCGCCGGTGAGCTTGAGCGGATAGGAGCGCCGACCTCGGTTCTGGCCGCCTATCCATACTTCCGTGCGGGCGGGGGAATCTGCAATCTCGAAGAAGACGGCCAACCGCCAGCCTGCAGATTTCCACTGCGGTTTCCTCCTGCGATCGATGTCTCTGCGATAACTTCGACGAAGCCGTGTTCGCCTGGAGATGCTTTGCCGCTGGATTCGGTGAACGCTCCCCGAGAGCCTGCCAGTGCCGGGGTGGGTCCTGTGGCTTCGCCAACGAGGACGGTAGAAGAGGGGACAAACCTTGCCCCTTTGCACTTTGACCCGGTGGTGACGGCGAACACCACGACCGGGCAAGGTCCAAGGCAATACCTCTGCCCCGGTACTCCGATTGACTTCTACCCTCATCAATTCGCGGGGCACGGGCGGGTCTCGATGGATGTTCATGGTGTAGTTCTTGGGCCCTATGCGATGCGGGAGCACTAGATGGCCTGTGTCGCCGCCATGGGCTCGTAATCGATGGGGTTGTTGGTGCGAAGCGATGTGGATGTTTCGTGTGAGTCCCACTCGGGAACACATAGTGCGCCGGCATGAAGGGTAACCCGCTCTCCTGGATTGCTCGCACACCAGGAGCTTTGCTTGCGGTACGGGACTGCTCCGGATCCTCATAACCTTTACGTTTCTTACGTTTTGGGCCGGGGCGCGCTACACTCAGCTTGCATGAGCGGCAGGGGATTTCTGAGACGGGTTGAGCGGCGGGTCTACGGATGGGTGCGGCGCGAGCCACCGCGAACCCGGCTGCACCGTACGGCATTCTGGCTGTTGATCGTCTACCTTCTACTCGGCCCGCTGCGCCTTGTGCCGACGGGGGCGGGCACCCTCTTCAGGGTCATCAGCTTTTTTGTCCTCAGTGCGTTGCTGGTCTGCTGCGTGCCGCTGTTCTGGCGCTGGGTGGTGGCGCGCGCGCTGTGGAAGGTGCGCAACCGGCTGGTCGTCACCTACCTGCTGATGGGCCTCGCCCCGGTGCTGCTGCTGGTGACCCTGGGACTCATCGCGGCTTACGTCTTTGCCGGTGAGTTTGCGTCATTTGCGGCGGTCGCCGAGATCGATAAGGAGCTCGCGCACATCGCGGCGGAGAACCGCGGGCTGGCGGTACATATTGCACACACGGTCGCGGCCGATCCTTCGTTAACCAGACTGAACCTGCCTGAGCTCGACGATGCGGATGTGGAGCGTGAGCGCGCGGGGATGCAGGTGGCAGCCTTCGCGGACGGCAGGGCGCTGACCATCTTGAATCCGCAGCCCGACGCGACGCCGATGCCCAGCGCGAATGGCCGGAACGATGCTCGTCCAAAGGGCGCTCCCGCGCTGCAGGCGCCAGGCTGGGTCAAGAGCGGGTTTCGCGGAATGGTGTTCGAGGGTGACTGGCTCTATCTCCGGGCCGTGGATGCGCGCACCATCGATGGTCACACGGTGGTTGTGGTCAGCAGCCTGCCGCTGCGTCGAGACAATCTCGACGAGATTGCGAAGGGACTTGGAACGGTTGCTATCTTTCCACACGTGGGGCTCGATGACGATGATGCGCAGGTGGTAGGCCCGGTCGGGCCGGACGATGCAAGCGCGGATGGCGGGCAAAAAGAGGGAGTCAAAATACAGATTGGCGGTGAACCAGCTGGAGGTAGCGGAGTTCGCATCAATCACCAGGACCCCGCTGAGCTGGCCAGGCGCAACATTACCATCCGGGGCGGGAAGCTGCCGCCGCCGCAGCATTTCTTCGACTGGAAAGTACAGTTCTTCGCGCCCTTTCAAACGCGGATGTGGAGCACCGGGCAGGAGCACTCGGCCATCATTAACGTGGAGTCGCGACCGTCGCTGCTCTACCAGCGGCTGGTAATCTCATCGCTCAAGATAGCGGTGGTGATCGAAGAGATGCTGATCGTCATCGGGCTGCTCTTTGGCCTGCTGGAGCTGGTGGCCTTTCTGATGGGCATGCGATTAAACCAGACGATCACGCGCTCAATCCGCGACCTGTATACGGCGACACAGCAGGTTGACAGCGGCAACTTTGCCCATCGCATCGCGGTTACGCGCAAGGACCAGCTGGCGGCGCTGAGTCTTTCCTTCAACGAGATGACCGCGTCGCTTGAGGGCCTGCTGGAGGAGCAGCGCGAGAAGGAGCGGCTGCAGAACGAGTTGGCCATTGCGCAGGAGGTGCAGGCGAATCTGTTTCCGCAGGGAGACATACGCCTGCCGATGCTCGAGCTGCATGGTGTGTGCCGGCCGGCGCGCACGGTGAGCGGAGATTACTATGACTTTCTCCTCTTCGGCTCAACGAGCCTCGGCATTGCGCTCGGAGATATCAGCGGCAAGGGCATCTCGGCGGCGCTGCTGATGGCGACCCTCCATTCCGCGGTGCGGGCGTACCGTTTCGCCGGTGAGGAACTGGTGACAATCGGCACGCAGGCGAGTGATTCGACGACCCTCTCGAAGACTCATGAGGATGTGGAAGAGATCGATTGCGGTGAGCTCTTCGAGTCGCCGGCGAGGGTGCTGGCGCTGCTTAATCGACACCTCTATCGAAGTACGCAGCCGGAGAAGTACGCTACTTTATTTCTAGCCTTTTATGATGGATTGACTAGTAAGTTGACTTACTCGAATGGCGGCCAGCTGCCACCTATTCTGCTCAGGCCGGATGGTAGTACGGCAAGGCTTGATTGTGGGGGCACGGTAGTAGGACTGCTCGAAGGCATGAGTTATGAGCAAGGGACCGTCATCTTGAAGAGCGGAGACATACTCGTCGCCTACAGCGACGGCGTTACGGAGCCGGAAAACGAATTTGGCGACTTTGGCGAGGAGCGTCTGCTTGAGCTCGTGCGCCGGCACCAGCATCTCTCGCTGGCCGGCATCTCGGAGCAGGTCATGCAGGCGTTGCGCAGCTGGATCGGGGTAGAAGAGCAGCCTGACGATATAACGCTAGTGCTGGCCCGTCAGCTGTAGCTGCGCGGTTGTTCGAGAGCATGAGCGCCATCAACCGGGATGCATGAGTAGAGCTGTGTGAGTGACTTATTTGCTCTGTCAGCTCTCACATGCCCAAAACAATCCTGCATCCTTGCCGTAGCTCCCTCCATCTATTCGACGGATGTTGGAGTATGCACCATGCTGCATTGCAGCGGAGGATATGAGTACCATGGCAAATTTAAAAAATAAAGTCGCACTGGTCACTGGAGCATCGAAGGGGATTGGCGCTTCCATAGCGAAGCATCTTGCGGCGGAGGGAGCTTCGGTCGTCGTCAACTACGCCACCAGTAAAGAAGGTGCGGAGAAAGTAGTAGCGGAGATTACGGCCGCCGGCGGGAAGGCTACGGCCGTGCAGGGCGACTTCTCGAAGCCTGAGGACATCACGCGCACTTTCTCCGAAGTGAAGAAGCAGTTCGGCAAACTCGATGTTCTCGTAAACAATGCGGGCGTCTACAAGTTTGGAGCTCTCGAGGAGACAACGCCGGAGGAGTTTCACCGTCAGTTCAACCTCAACGTGCTCGGATTGCTGTTGGCTACCAAGGAAGCGCTGAGTCTGATCGGTCCAGAGGGTGGGTCCGTAATCAATATCGGATCGGTAGTAGCGACGATGGCGCCGGCATATGGGTCGATCTACTCTGCCACCAAGGGAGCAGTCGACACCATCACGATCGCACTTTCAAAGGAACTGGGACCGCGGAAGATCCGCGTGAACAGCCTTAACCCTGGGCTGGTCGAGACCGAGGGTACGCAGTCTGCAGGTATCCTCGATGGCGACTTCCTGAATGAGGCGATCAGGCAGACTCCGCTCGGCCGCATCGGCACGCCAGAAGATATTGGTCGCATCGCCGCGTTCCTCGCGTCGGACGATTCATATTGGGTCAACGGGCAGCACATCAAGGCTGGCGGCGGTATCACGATGTAATTTGCTGGCCTGCACAGCAGAGTGCCCTGCGGCAGCGCCACAAGACGTTCCCTGACCGCAATGTACAGCCTACTCGCTTCGAATCCGACTGGCTGGAACGAACGAATGATTCCAGCCAGTTTGGGCTTTCGCTTTGTCAAAAGCGCGTACGTCGTATTTCAAAGCGATCCGTAGCCTGTCAGATATTTTTACCTGAGACGGGAAGACGACCTGAAGGCGCATCCGGAGAGTGGACCTGGGAACATCGCTACTGACGTGCCCTTTCCAGGTGATGGAGTACAGCGTCCCCGCGTTGCTCGAGACATCGAGACTTCCTGTTTGTAGGAGGATCGATGCTGACTTCCGCCATGCCATCAAGCTCCGTCATTCAAGGTGGCTTCGATCGCACATACGCAGATACTTTACCCGTGGCGGCAAAAAGATAGCTGCTCCTCTGCGAAGGGAAAATTCTGGCAACGGGGACACCACCAGCGCTATTTGTCAGCTTCTCCGACTCCCTGTAATGCCTCTGTGTGCTTCCGAAGAACATCCCGCAGTCGAGTTTGGCCTAAGACGCTACGGCCTGCTGGAGCCCTCCCAATCGCCATCGGTTCATACCTTACATCGATCGGCACAGATCCCGAGTATTAGACTCTCGATCTAGCGGCGCTCGGGATGAAGTTACGAAGCAGACCGCCCGCCGCCACTATGACCACTCCGAGCAAAGCTGGAATGGGATCGTGCATCAGGATGAGAAGAGCTATCGCCATACATCCGAAGATAAAAACGATGGGAGCGGCCGGATACCACCACTCGCTCACTCGTGGCGCCATGCGGAAGAGGCCGGCCGCCGAAAGGGCTAGGAAGATCACCGCGGAGAAGATGATGTAGGCGAGAATGCGGTCGAAGGCGCCGAAGGCGACGAGCGCGATGCCGAGTCCGGTCTGGAGCAGGATACCGCTGACCGGCGATCCGAAGCGTGGATGGAGGCGAGCGAAGGCGGGAAAGAATGCGCCGTCCTGAGCCATCGCATAGTAGACGCGCGGGGCCGCCATTGTCAGCGCCATGAGGCCGCCGAGCACGGAGATGAGCACGGAGACCGAGAGCACGCGTGCGCCGGCCTTACCGAATAGAGCTGCGCCAAATTGTGCGACGAAGGCGTTGTTGGAGACGATTTGTTGCAGAGGCACAACGTAAAGGAACGCAAAGCTGATCAAGACGTAGACACCGGTCACCAACGCCACGCCGCCTAGAAAGGCCCGGGGTAGATTTTTCCTTGGATCTTTGATCTCGCCAGCGAGCTTGCCGGCCTCCCACCAGCCTCCGAAGCTGAAGAAGGCGTTCACCACTGCCCCGGCGACTGCCGGCAAGAGAGGTTCAGAACCGTCTCGACGAGTGGCGAAGGGAAGCAGATTAGACATGCTTCCTCGCCGCGCGCCGAAGGCCCAGGCAACGAGAGCGAAGAGGACAGATATCTTCATCAGGTTGGCGGTTGTCATCACGCGGCCACTCATGCGGGTTCCGAAGTAGTTATTCACGGCGAGGCCGAGCAGAATCGCGGCAGGAATAAACACAGCCAGCAAGTGTGGCACGGCTACGATTGCCAGTACGTATGCCGTTGCGCCCACGGCCAGCGCGGCTGCTAGTCCGGGATCCATCACGGCCGCACTCATCCACCCGTACAGGAACGCGACTCTCTCGCCATAGCCCTGCCGGAGGTAGACGTATTCGCCGCCAGATTGTGGAAAGCGAGACGCGAGTTCCGAATAGCAGAGCGCACCCGCCATCGCCATGAGCGACATTGCGCACCAGACCATGGCCAGCAAGAGTGGAGAGCCCAGCGATTTTGCCATCGCAGCCGGAGTGAGGAAGATTCCGAGCGCGATCGATTCTCCGGTTACAACGGCTATGGCTGCGGTCAGTCCCAGCTGTCTTCGTGGTTGCGTCACCGCGGTATCGTAATGGAGTTCAGCAGGAATAGCCTCCACCAAGGGATGGAGTAGTTACAGCGTTTATGGCGCCATAGGCATCGGAGCACTGGCGCGCACAGCGCCCTAACTGGTCCCAAGGATCGATACGATTGTCATCCCGTGGACGGAAGACACCGGCCCATGAGTTGTCTACTGTCAGACTGCGCATTAAGCGCCCTACACCTGACCTGCGGGGAGGGTAAGGGCTCGCGCTTTTCTGCAGCATTTTCGGGGGTCGTCCAGTGTCCAGGTTTTCGCGTTGGTATGGGATCATCTTTCCCATCTTTGTTATCGTTTTTGTTAGAGCAGCCTATGCTCAGATTCCCACCAGCACCCTTACTGGGGTAGTGACGGACCCGGGAGACTCCGTTGTATTCGGTGCTCGAGTTACCGCCACGAACACTGCCCAGGGAGACGCGCGGGATACCCTAACTAATGGCTCGGGGACTTACGTGCTCACCGACCTGACGCCCGGCGTGTATGACATCACTATTCAGGGGAACGGGTTTGCGATCAGCGAGAGCAGGGCGGTCGCGCTTGAGGCTGGGCGCACCACTACCATTGACGCAAAGCTGCAGCTGCCAACGGCCGGCACCACGGTGAACGTGCAGGCCAACTCCGGCAACATAAATCTGGAGCAGTCGATGATCCAGGGACAGATTACCGCGAATACGATCGCGAGCATTCCGCTGAATGGCCGCAACTTTCTTGAGCTCGCGTATCTTGTACCCGGAAACCGTCCGGCGCCCACTTTTGATCCGACCAAGACCAACACGCTTGAGGTGAGTTCAGCTGGCGGCTTTGGTCGAGGCGGCAATATTACAGTTGATGGAGGAGACAACAACGACGAGGTCGTCGGAGGCACTCTCGCCAACTTCCCCGAAGACTCAGTTGAAGAGTTTCAAATCGCGACCGGCAGATTTACGGCCGAGGTGGGCCGATCAGGCAACAGCATCGTAAATGTAGTGACCAAGTCAGGGTCAAACCAGTTTCACGGCTCTGTTTTCCTGTTTGAGCGCAACCGTCATCTGCAGGCGCTGCCGGCGACACTTGACCGCGGTCTGCCTACTCCCCCATTTGATCGTGAACAAGCTGGCGCGTCGCTCGGCGGCCCCGTGATTGCTGACAAGGCATGGTGGTTTTCATCGTTTGAATACAGAGACCAGAACGCTGCACTGCAAACCGGCACGCGCAATTTTGCGACGGCGACCATCCAGCATACGTCGGCCCCAGCGCCACTGCGGGACGCGCTCTGGTCGACGCGCTATGACCAGCAACTTACAGAACGCAACAAGCTGATCGTCCGGTATTCTTTCAACCGATCGACCGATACGGGTGAGGCGAGCCCGGGGTCGACGACGCCTGCCTTCAGCGCAGCCGAAAGGCAGAACTCGCTGAATCGCTTCCACTCCATCCTGACGGGACTGACCAGCGTGTTGTCTCCTACTCAGGTGAACGATCTTTCCTTCCATTACGACGATTTCTATAACGACATTCCACCGTTCGGTCAAAATGTGCCTGTCACTAATCCAAGACTTAACGTGACGAACGAATTAATCTTTCCCGATCTGGCCGATGGTGAGAATTTCAATCTGCCGCAGGCGACTTATCTCAATCGATATCAGTTTCGAGACACTTACGCGTGGGCTGTAGGTAAGCACAGCCTCAAGGTGGGCGGCGAGTTTCAGCATTACACGGCGCATGGATTAATCAATGTTTTTGGCACGGGTACGGTAATCCTCACATCGGATTTCGGCTTTGCCGATCTCAATGGGGACGGCAAGGTGGACGATCTCGACATTCCTCTTGCTGTCGCGATTCACAGCACGGCGCCGGTAGTTCCTGTGCCTATCCCGACTGTGTTTGACAGCTACGCAGGTGCTTTCGTGCAGGACGACTGGCGTGTCGAGCCGCGACTGACTCTTAACCTCGGCCTGCGCTGGGAGTACGACAATAACCTCACTGGCAATTCGAGCGAGCATGACCCCTGCCCGAATTTGACTGCTGTCCCCAATAAGCCTTGCACCTGGATGGCGAATGTCATCGACCTCAAGAAGAGTCCAGACAAGCTCGACTTTGGCCCGCGTGTCGGCTTCGTTTACGATCCTTCCGGCAAGGGGTCATCGGTGCTTCGCGGCGGGTATGGCATTTATTATGACCGCATCATTCTCGAGTCGGGCGCGGAAGAGCTGGTGCAGAACGACCGTGCGCTCACCGTCACTCAGTATGCCGGCTCGAGTTGCGTTTCTCCGTTCGTACCTGGCCCTCCGAGCCTAGGAGCGTGCTTTGCGCCGCAAGCGGGGTTCGCTGCGGGAAGCCCGACGCTTGCGTCACCATTCAGCGGCCCACATCAGACCGGCGGAATCGGTATTCTCGCTATGGGTCCGGATTCGCACCATCCGCTTTTTCAGCAGTTTTCGCTGGGCGCGCAGCAGCAGCTCGGAAGCAAGTGGATAGTCTCGGCTGACGGGCTGCACGTGTTCGGCAGCCGTCTGCTCGATGGACATCTCCTCCGCAACACGAAGTCCACTTCGCCCGACATCAGTTGCCCGGGAGGTAGTGCTCCGTGCACGATCACCGATCCGCTCAGCGGCATCTCTGATAACGTCACGTTGATTGAGTCGCGAGCCAAGTCTTGGTACGACGGCTTAATTATGAGTGTCACCCACGCGCCGGGGAAGCTTGGGCCAGTCGGATATCGATACAACATCAGTTACACGTTGTCCAAGACGTTCGACTTTTCCAACGACGATCAGCTGACCAACGGCAATTCAAACGAACAGGTAGACCTGGTGGAGGGCATTAACAATCCTCGGGGTGAGAAAGGCTACGCTGTCACCGACGAACGGCATCGGGTTACTGTCTACGGTGAGGCGCAATTACCCTGGAGCCTCTCTGTCGCGCCGATTTACACGTTTGGCTCGGGGGTTCCGGCGAATACATTTCTGCCAGGCACTGCAATCAATGGGGCCAGCGGATCGCGGCTGCCACTAGTCCGGCGCAACGCACTCGGGCGCGATGTAAAGAACAGCAATCAGTTGAACGCCGTAATTGGTCGCTGGAACTCGCTGCCCGCTTGCCCTGCTGCATTCCCCTGCCTCGCCGGTGGAACATTGCAGCAGGTGCCCGCGAATATAAACTTCTTCAGCCCTTTCAGCTCGCTTGATATGCGGCTGAAGAAGGATGTCCACCTGGGCGAAGGTGTGACGTTGAGTCTAATTGGTGAGGGCTTTAACCTCCTCAATCAGACAAATATCCGGGGAACGGATAATTCAAACTACTCTGGTCGCAATATCGCGATCGGGCCTTACCAGCCAGCGCAACAAGGCCAGCCGGCGCAAGCAGTGCAGGCAAACTTCTACTCACCCGTCAGCACCGCGGGCGGTTTCTTCGGGTCGGGAGGACCTCGGGCCTTCCAATTTGCTACGCGTCTTACTTTTTGATACCTGTCGTAAATAAGAATACTGATCAGACACAAGAGTCTCGAGGAGTGCTCGTCAGGAGCGTAGCCGCGGGGAACAAAGTGGCGGAAGCGCGTGTGAGTCGAACACACCGTCGCCCGTGAAGAACGACCACCGGTTTTGAAGACCGGGAGGGCCACCGGGGCCTAAGCGCTTCCGCATCGGCTGATCGCCGAGGTACATGTTGCGATCAGCCTTATCATGCTAACTGAAGAACGAAGATGGAGAGGACTTTGGGGACCGGCACCGCAGTCAGGTTGACGCAGCAGGTGAAGGCCGGGGGGTGCGCGAGCAAACTGGCCCCGGGGTCTCTCGCGGAGTTGTTGGCGACGCTGCCAAAGCAGACGGACCCTGACTTGCTCGTCGGCTTCGAGACATCGGACGACGCGGGCATCTACCGCATCGCTCCCGAGCTGGCGCTGGTACAGACTGTGGATTTTTTTACTCCGCTGGTCGATGACGCCTTCGTCTTCGGTCAGATTGCCGCGACCAATGCGCTCAGCGATGTTTATGCCATGGGCGGGCGGCCTGTGACCGCGCTTTCAATCGTGTGCTTTCCCGCGGACGGAGACCTGGACGTGTTGAAGCAGATCATGCGCGGGGGAATGTCGAAGATCGCAGAGGCAGGCTGCGTGATCGTTGGCGGGCACAGTGTGCGCGACCCGGAGATAAAGTTTGGCTATGCCGTTACAGGTCTCATTGACCCCGGGCGGGTCTTGACCAATGCCGGAGCAAAAGCCGGTGACGACTTGATCCTGACCAAAGCGCTTGGCACCGGCGTGATCACTACTGCCCTGAAACAAGGCAAGGCCCGTGCTGAATGGATCGCAAATGCGGTTGTATCAATGACAACGCTCAACCGAGTCGCTTCCCAGGTCGTCAACGAGGCTGATGGCGTTCATGCGATGACCGATGTCACGGGCTTCGGTCTGATAGGTCATGGGCGGGAGATGGCAGTCGGCAGCGGGGTCACTACTGAATTCTTTGTGGACCAGATACCGGTCCTTGAGGGGGCGCTCGATGCTATTCACTTGGGCGCGGTCCCGGCCGGTCTGCTCGCCAACCGCGACTTTGCCGAGTGCGTAGTGGGGGATGCCGCTGGCGCGCGCATTGCAGAGGACCTGCGCACTTTGCTTTACGATCCGCAGACGGCGGGCGGCTTGCTGGTCTCGGTTGCGGGTGATCACTCCGCAGCACTGTTACAGTCACTTCGCGAAGCGGGCGTGGCGGCGGCGAGAATCGGCTCAGTGCTTGACGCGCGTGCTTCCGGATCTGCTGCAATCGTTCTGAGCTAGCAGCTCGCAGTTCATGCATTCTATGGTCCACCGATGAAAACCAGCGAGAACAAAGCGAGTGAAGTTGTGCCGGTGCAGCCGGATGCGGGTAGTCTCTACCGGAGCCTGCCCTCGCTCGATGAATTGCTGAGAGGGTCAAGCTTTGAAGGGCTGCTTTCTGCGGAGCCGCGCGGGCTTGTGATTCGCGCGGCGCGTTTCGTCCTTTTTGAGATGAAACGGGAGATCGCCGCAGGAAGGCATACAGATGCAACTCTCAACGCGCGCATTGTGGCTCTCAGCGACGCTGTTGCATGCGAAATTGCGCGTGGCTCGCGCTACTCGTTGCAGCGCGTCATCAATGCCACGGGAGTCGTGCTACACACTAATCTTGGTCGAGCGCCCCTGGGAGCGTCAGCACTGGCGCATGTGGTGGAGGTGGCGAGCGGCTACTGCAATCTTGAGTTTGACCTCGAGACTGGCGAACGCAACCGTCGCGATGTTCATGCCGAGGGACTTCTGCTTAGCCTGCTCAGAGATGTGAGCGGCGCCAACCAAAGTGTGAGCAACAACACTTTCGCGAATGCTCCCTGGGCTGCAGTGGTCGTAAACAATTGCGCTGCCGCAACCTTTCTGGCGCTTAACTCCATCGCAGATGGCGGAGAAGTTATTGTCTCTCGCGGAGAATTGATAGAGATTGGTGGAGGTTTTCGTATCCCGGAGATTCTCGCGAAGTCAGGTGCAGTAATGCGCGAGGTCGGCACTACGAATCGCACCCGGCTTTCAGACTTTGAGAGTGCGATTACCCCCGAGACGAAGCTGATCCTGCGCGTGCATCAATCCAATTTCAGTATGGAAGGCTTCATCGAGAGGCCCACGCTCGAAGAGCTCGTATCTCTCGGAGAGCGAAGAAATATTCCTGTTTTCGATGACCAGGGTACCGGGTTGATGCAGTCGCTCCGTCCTCTGGACATATACTCGGAACCGACGTTGCTCGAAAGCTTTTGCGCTGGCCCGGGCCTGATCGCGGCCAGTGGAGATAAGCTATTCGGCGGCCCGCAATGCGGTCTTCTCATTGGCACTGCCGCCCTTATTGAACGGGTTCGCAGGAATCCACTCTATCGAACTTATCGCGTCGACAAACTAGCTTATGCAGCGCTTGAAGCCACGCTGATGGACCACCGGTCAGGCCGCGATACCCCGGTCAGCAGGATGATTAACGCCGCGCCTGTTGAAATCTTCAAACGCTGCGAGGAGATGGCCAACCGGGTAAATTGCGCCGACCTTTGCGCAGAAGCGGTGCCGGTGCCAAGCCTTATCGGCGGCGGAGCGGCGCCGAGTGCGCGGCTACAGAGCACAGCGGTGTCCCTGGGCCATGCGACGCTAGCGCCCCAGGACCTTTTGTCGGCTCTCAGGCGGCTTGATCCTCCCGTCGTCGGCCGCGTCAGCGGAGAACGGGTATTGCTCGATCTGCGCACCGTGGAACCGGAGTTCGACGCGACGCTTATATCTCTGCTGCAACAAGCCGCGCAAATTGGAAAGCCGGACCTTGTCATTCCGCACGTCGAGACCGGTGTCACTACGCCCGGAACCGGGCATTGATACCGTGCCCGTTCATTTCACGAGAGCCCTGAACAAATGAGGCCGGCGATCAAGTCCGTAGTTATCGGAACTGCAGGGCATATCGATCACGGCAAGACTGCGCTCATCCGTGCACTCACCGGAACAGACACTGACCGCCTGCCCGAGGAGAAGCGGCGAGGCATGACCATCGATCTCGGCTTCGCTTTCCTCGATGCGTCGGCGACTGACGGCACTCGCGTGCGAATCGGTTTTGTTGACGTCCCGGGCCACGGTTTATTCATCCGCAACATGCTGTCAGGAACAGGAAGCGTCGGCGCGGTCTTGCTGGTCATCTCGGCCCAGGAAGGAATCAAGCCGCAGACAGTGGAGCATCTGGCCATCTGCAACCTACTCAGCGTCGCGCGTGGCATTGCGGTCATCACCAAGATCGATGCGGTCAGTGCGACTCGCCTTCAAGAGGTCCGTCTCGAGGTTGAACACTTTCTACGCGGCACCTTTCTGAGCGACGAACGGAGGCCCATTCTGCCGGTAAGTGCGAAGACGGGCGAAGGCATTGAAGAGCTTCGTCGCGGCATCGTCGCCTTGGCCGTGGACCTCAACCTGACTTACCCCGATCACCTGGCGCGTCTGCCGATCGATAGAGCTTTCGTGGTGAAAGGTTTTGGCACTGTCGTAACCGGAACACTGATCTCAGGCACGCTTCTCGCCGGGCAATCTCTCGTGCTTGAGCCCGGAGGGCGGCCTGTGCGGCTGCGCGGAATGCAGACGAATGGACAGGCTGAGGAAGAGGTGATCGCCGGATCGCGAGTGGCCGCGAATCTCGCCGATGTGGAAGTCTCTGAAGTCAGTCGAGGACAGACCCTGGTGGCCGCGGATACGCTCTCCGCGGTGAGCGTAATCGACGCTGAGGTGACCCTGCTCGATTCAGCGGCGCCGCTCAAACATCGCGCTCGTGTCTACTTCCATGCACTCACGTCAAGCACCCTTGCTAGTGTCTCGATTTACGATAACGCGGCGGCCGATCCAGCTACCACAGCCTTGATGCGCCTCACGCTTCAATCTCCCGTGGTGCTCATCCCCGGGGACCATTTCGTCCTCAGGCAGGCCTCTCCGCCAGCGACAATAGGAGGCGGTCGAGTGCTCGATGCGTACCCATCTCAGAATCTGCGTAAGGCAAACGTGGCAGCATGGCTTCGCTCGCTGCAAGTTGCTTCCGCCAAGGAGCAGATTGACTTACGGATTGAGAGACGGGGAACACAAGGGCTACCTACAACTCGCTTGATGGCGGAAACCGGATTGACTCGCGATGGCTTGCTGAGGATTTCCGGGTTGACGAGCAGTGAACGGCTACTTCTGCTGCCGGGCAATCTGTTTCTGGCCCAGCAGGCCGCTGAGGAAGCCAGCGCGATTCTTACCGCCAGGTTGAAGCAGGAGAAGTCTGGCAGCCTCAGCCGGTCGGAGCTCAAAGGTCAGTCAGCACTGGGCGCGGAAGTGTTCGATTATGTGCTGGTGCAGCTTGTCCGAAGCGGGAAGGTGGCGCTGCATGGCGACCTTGTCTTCCTGTCAGGATCAGGCGCGATCGCTCCTGATGCAGACACGGCGCTACTGTCAACCATCGCGTCCCTCTACAAGGTCGCGGGACTGGCTGCTCCACTCACCTCTGAGGTAGCAGCCAGGTTAGATATCAAAGAGACCGATATGCGGAGGCTGACGACAGCGCTTCTCCGAGAGAAAGTGCTCGTCCGGATGGGAAGCGAGACGCTGCTCGTGCACCGCGACGCGCTGAATGATTTACGAATTAGCCTCGTTGAAATGCGCGGGCATTCGTTCGACATCGCCACATTCAAACAAAGGACGGGCCTGTCGAGAAAATATGCAATTCCCTTGCTCGAATATCTGGATCGGGAAAGGATTACTCGCAAGACAGGGGATAAGCGCCTGGTGCTTTAGCAGCGGTCTTGGATACTGCTCCAGATGAGTATTCTCACTTAAAACTTACGAGGATTTATGTAATTCCTGGTGTGCTACGATCTGTCACGAGGCAGTGGTTTGTCGACGCTCTGATATGGACAAGAAGATGAATGCTGAAGGCGATTCCGAAACAAAGATTCGCCTGATCGAGGACGCGGACGCGACCGGCGAGGTAGCCGCTGTGTATGGCGAATGGCGCGCGCATTCGGGCCGTCAGAATATGCCGGGAATTCTCAAGTGCTTCAGTCATCGCCCAGACTTTCTGCGGGAAGTGATGAGTTTCAGCAACACTGTTCACTTCTCCGAGGGGCATCTGACCCGCAAGACCAAGGAAGCTATCGCGAGCTGGGTATCCTGGCTGAATCGCTGCCCATATTGACTGGATTCTCATGCATACTTCCTGCGTGTCCAGGGAGCGGAAGAGAAGACGGTGCAGGCGCTGGCGCAAGGCAACCTTGCAGAGGCAGGCTTGTCGGATGCGGAGCGCGTTCTGCTGGAATATGTCACCAAGGTCACTGAAGCCGCATATCGTACGACCTCCGAAGACGTGGAGATATTGCGTGAGCACGGCTGGACTGAACCACAAATTGCCGAGGCGGTTTATATCACGGCAATGTTTGCCTTCTTTAATCGGGTAGCAGATGCCTTTGGAGTTCCGGCGCAGGGCTATCTCGAAATGGATGGAATGACGAAGTGAAGCTGCCGTCGATGAAACAGCGCACCAAGCGATGGCTGACTATCAGCTTTGCAATGTTGTTTTGTCTGTGGGCCGGTTTCGTAGCGTACATCGACTGGGCGATGCACCAGCCGCCCGAGGTCTTCGGGCACGTCATGGCAAAGATGCCCATGCCGGCTTATTTCCTCTTCCCTTTTGAAACCATGTGGACCGACGCCCGGAAGGGTTCTCTGAAACCCGGCGACAACGCACCCGATTTTACGGTCAAGACATTAGACACGAAATTGCCAGTGCAACTGGCTTCTTTATGGGCGACTCGGCCTGTCGTGCTGGTCTTTGGAAGCTATACTTGACCCCCTTTTCGGCGGGAGGTTCCCGCCCTGAACAAGTTGTCGCAGCAATACAAGGGTAAGGTAGACTTTTACGCCGTCTACATCCTCGAGGCGCATCCCACTGACGTTTGGGAGATGCAGAGCAATGTGCGTGACAAGGTGCTCTTTCGAAGCCCGCGTGACGAGCAGGAGCGCCTTTCCGTGGCTGACTCCTGCGTACGCAGACTCGGCATCAAGTTTCCCGCAGTCGTCGATCGTTTCAACAACCAGGTTGAAAGTGCCTACACCGGCTGGCCGGACCGCCTCTACCTGGTCGAGCCCGGGGGCCGCATTGCCTACAAGAGCAAGCCGGGCCCATTCGGCTTTCACCCAGAAGACCTCACCGCAGCCTTGAAAGAGACGGCGCCTATATCCTGAGGGCACAATGTGCCAAGGTGAAGCTTCGGCATCCACCAGGTGTACGGTGCATTGCGTCAGTCCGGACCCTCGGGCTTGCGAGGACCGCCGCCTTTGCGGGATTACACCATCTGTTGAAGACAGCGAGTTGAGCTGGCGCCGAGGCTGCTGTAAATGGGCCTATCGGCAAGCTGCATAAACAGGGAAATGCCCATAGAAGCTGTTACAAGGGAGACCTTGAGATCTCAAGGGAGGCGAATGCTACGGCGCGCATTGGTGTAAGTGGATTGCGTGTGGCAACAGACAGGCGCGTACCCTCTGAGCCTGGGAGGTGACTCGATAACAGCAGGTGCCGCCGGATGCCGCCCGGCCTACGGCAGGCGGAAGGCTTTGACGGCGATGGCGTTGGGATGACTGCCGGCGGGGAGCATGGTGAAGAGTGCTCCGATCTGACGAATGCCCCTGGAGGAGTAGCTCACGGTACGTACGACGGAGACTCCGCCGGAGCGCGCGTTGACGGCGAAGAGGAGGTGGCCTGCCGCCGAGAAGGCGAGCGCGTCGGGGCCATCCCCTACATGCACCGAAGTCAGGCGCTTGCCGTCGTCGATACCGTAGACACCTATGGTGTCGGCGTTGAAGTTGCTGACCCACAGCGTGGCGTTGTCGGCGCTGACGATGCCGCGCGAGGGATGCGCGCCGATGCCGTACGCTCCGCCGACCTCGTTGGTACTGGTGCTGATCTCGGAGATGGTGTCGCTGTCAAAGTTGGAGACGAAGATCTCTCCGCCGTCGGGCTTGAGCGCGAGGTCGACGGGGGTCTGACCAACGTCGAGGAAGTCGAGCAGGTGGTCCTGCCTCTCGATTGCCGTCGCAGTGGGCGAGTTGCGTGCGAGGCTCAGGGCCATGACCTGATGTCCGCCCGAACAGGCCACGAAGGCCTTTGAAGAGTCGGGCAGGACGACGGCCGCGGTCGCTGAGGGGCATCCGCTGAAGACGCTGCGGATGGCAAAGGTGTGCGGATCGATGATGGTGACGCTGCCGCCGACCCGGTTGGTGACGACGAGGGTGTTGCCATCGGGTGCAATGCGGGCGAGGCCGGGCGCCTCGCCCACGCCGACTGCCTTGATCTCCCGGCGTTTGCCGAGGTCGATGATGGAGACATTGTTGGAGCCCGAGTTGGCGACGTAGGCGCGGGCGCCGCCGGTATCAACGTCAATAAAATAGGGAGCCCTGCGCACGGCGATCGTCGCGGTCACGCGGTTGGTCTGGGCGTCGATGACGCTGACGCTGTTCGAGGCGGAGTTGACGATGTAGACTTCGTTGCGTTTAGGATTGACGCCTATGCCGCTGGGGTTCGCGCCCACGCGGATCACGCGCTCCTGGCGCAGATTAACGACGTCGAGAACGGTGACGGTGTTGCTGCCGCCGTTGGTGACATAGGCGTATTCGCGGTAGTTCGCAGGGTACTGGGGGAAGTGCTGCCGCCGGCAGCCTGCGAGCGCCAGGGTACAGAGCAGCAGGCTGAGGAAGTGAGTGGGGCTAGATCGCCGCAGAGATGGCCGCTCCGGCCAGCGTCTGGATGCCACGCGGGATATTGCGGTGCACCACGGCGGCGATCTGCGAGGTCTCATCCATGAGGGTCATGAACTGGCCGGGATAGATGGATTGCGCGCCATCGGATAGCGCCTTGTCAGGCTGGTGATGGACCTCGATCATGAGTCCGTCGCAGCCGGATGCGACCGCGGCGCGCGCCATCGGAAGCACTTTGTCCCGCTTGCCTGTGCCGTGGCTGGGGTCGACGAGGATGGGCAGGTGGCTGAGCCGCTGCACGGCGGGCACGATACTGAGGTCGAGCGTGTTGCGGGTGTGGTCGGTGAAGGTGCGGATGCCTCGTTCGCAGAGGATGACCTGGTAGTTGCCCTCGCTCATGATGTACTCGGCGGCCATCAGAAATTCGTCGAGGGTGGCCGACATTCCCCGCTTGAGCAGGACTGGTCTGCGGGTGCGGCCGGCGGCCTTGAGCAGGGAAAAGTTCTGCATGTTGCGCGCGCCGATCTGGATGACGTCCGCATAGACGGCAACGAGTTCGAGACTCTCCTGATCGAGGGCCTCGGTGACGATGCGCATGCCGAACTTATCGCGAATGTCGGCCATGATGCGGAGCGCCTCTTCGCCGAGGCCCTGGAAGACGTAAGGGGAGGTGCGGGGCTTGTACGCTCCACCGCGAAAGAACTGCGCGCCGGCGTCGGCGACGAGCTCGGCGATGGCAAAGGCCTGTTCGCGGGACTCGATCGAGCAGGGTCCGGCGACGACGGCGAGATCGCGGCCGCCGATGGTGGCGTTGGTGCCGGGGAAGCTGATGACGGTGTTCTCGGGCTTGACGTCGCGGCTGACGAGTTTATAGGGCTTGGAGACGCGGATGACCTCGGCGACTCCGGCCATCTCGTCGATGCTGCCGTGATCGATCTGGCCCTGGTTGCCGGTGATGCCGATGGCGGTACGCTGGGCGCCGGGCATGGGGTGCGGACGGAAGCCCAGTTGCTCGATCCGTTCGCAGACTGCCTGCACCTGTTCGGCGGTGGCCTGCGATTTCATAACTACTAACATGGCTGCTTCTTTCCCTACAGACTCATCAGTGTACCGGCTCGCGGCAGGGGCGGCAAACGAGCTTCTTCGTAAGGAGGAAGGGCAACCCAGGTGATCTGTTGCTGAAGAACCTGGGGTAAATAGCTTAAGAGTTGACGATCGGGAGCTGAAGCGGTTGAGCGTCAGATGATGGACAGGAAATCTCATGAGGATACAAGCGTTCCCTGGTGATACATGATCTTCCATCCCTCCCGGGTGCGGCGCCAGATGGTTGCGCGGCGGGTGCAGCGTACCTCATCCTGCAGCAGGGTGTAGGTGACGAGGTAGAGGCCGGGTGCGAGGGGGTGACTCTCGAAGCCACTGACCTCCCACACCTCTGCAACGGGCGAGGTACGCCTCCTTTCTAGCTCATCGAGCACGTACTCCCGGGAGTAGCGGCGGCCTGATGCACCGATCTCGAAGAAGCCGGCGTCCGTCATCCGTTCGAAGTCCGCCCGAGTGCTTCCAAGTTCGGGTCGGTGAAAGATGGGTTCACGGGCACGGAGCTCCTCGAACACGTCGGCTGATTCGCTCGGATTCCCGGGGGCGAGGCTCACCGTTCAAGATTAGCCCTCAGGTTCGTAGGGGGCGGGTACTTTCGTCGAGATGGCTGGTATGTGGAGATTTGAATAGAACGCTCTGTAGAAGGCCGGGGCTAGTGATGAGAGGCGTGATCGACAGACTACTGCAGCTTGAACATGATAGTGCGCAAGAGGTTTGCGACATTTTCACTTCTTGAGAAGAGACATATGCTTTTACATACATGAATATACTTTTCAGGAACCCATCGCGCCGCCTCATCCATAATGTGACCTAAGTGCAACCTGGGATTGAGCTAATTAACTTGGAATCATGCATATAATCGTAGGTAACGGGTTACCTGCAGACCCCGGGCGGGATGGCAGACAAGTTGCACTCACATGGTCTTCGGCGGCGGTAAGTGACGATGCAAACGCCCTTCCAAACCCGGGTTTCGGTTGTCCTGCTGGCTGTGCTTACGCTCACGGCGGCGGTCTTTGCCTCCCTGAACTTCGTTCAGGAAGGCCGGGATCAGCAGCCGACCGACGGCGTGATCTGGTACGAAGCTCCAGGAGGGTTGAAGGCAGAACGCGTTCCCGCTGACAGCCCGGCGGAACGGGCAGGGATCAGGACGGGAGACCTGCTGATCTCGGTGAACGACCGGCCCACGCCTCGCGTGGCCTCGCTCGAACGGGAGATGTTCCGCACCAAGGTCTACGGGAGCGCCACTTACAGCATCCTGCGGTCGGGTGTGCGGGTCGACATCCCAGTGATCCTCGACGCCCCTGACCACAGCCAGCACCAGGGCGAACGGTTGATAGCGCTGGTCTACCTGGGCATCGGACTGTACGTCCTCTTCCGGCGCTGGACGGCCCCTCGGTCGACTCACTTCTATCTGTTTTGCCTGGCATCCTTCGTTCTGTATGGCTTCCAGTACACAACGCGGCTGGATGAGTTTGACTGGATCATCCTGTGGTGCAATATCGTGGCCCACGCGCTGCAGCCGGCGCTCTTCCTGCACTTCGCGTTAGCGTTTCCTCGAGAGCGGGACGCCGGCGAGCGGGAGACAGCTGAAGGTCAGGAGCGCGAAACCGCCCTGATGCGCCGTCCTCGCTGGCTGACTCCGCCGGTCTATATCCCGCTTGTGTATGCCCCCGGGCTGGCGCTGGTTGGATTGCAGATCACCGCTTTTCTGCTGTGGTCTGCGACCGGACGGCTGGAGCATCGCCTCGACCAGATCGCGCTCGGATACCTGGCGCTCTACTACGTTCTGGCGGCCATAGTCTTCAACGTGAGTTACCGGCATACCGTCGCTCCGCTGCGCCGCCAGCAGTTGAAGTGGCTGACGCGGGGCACAGTGCTGGCGGTCACCCCGTTCACCCTGCTCTACGTCATCCCGTTCCTGTCGGACTGGGCAGTTCCGGCGATGCTGACCAACCTGGCCGGTATCTCGCTTGTCTTCCTTCCGTTGACCTTCAGCTGGGCGATCGTGCGCTACCGCCTGATGGACGTGGACCTGATCTTCAAGAGGGGCGTCACTTATACGCTGGCCACGGCGGCGGTGGTGGGACTTTACTTCGGTGTGATCGGCGTCGCGGGCGAGGTGGTGCATACACGCCTGCCGGGAAGCTTCGGGACGTGGGGGCTGATCGCAGCGATCATCGTGACGGCGCAGCTCTTCGATCCGTTGAAGCGTACAATCCAGGACCGGGTTGACCGGCTCTTCGACCGGAAGCGCTACGACTATCGGCAGACCCTGATCGAGTTCGGCCGGGGCCTGAGCTCGCAGACAGATTTGCGGGCCCTGCTGAACGCCATCGTGGATCGCCTGCCTCAGACTCTGCTGGTGGCGCGGGTGGCAGTGGTGCTGGCCGACGAGCGCGGCCGTTACTCGCTGGCGGCGGGACACGGACTTCCGGTCGCCCTGTTTGACGCCGACGCGAGGCTTGATTTCGGATTTCTCGACTTTGACCAGCCGGGCGCCGGCTCGCATATCTTCCTCGAGAATGCACAGGCCTCGATGCACCTTCCGGAGGCCGAGCGGCGTACGGTTTCGCTGCTTGACCTGAATTACTTCGTGCCCTGCCGTCTGCAGGGCCGCACCATTGCGGTGATCGGGCTTGGCCGGACCACCGGTGGAGACTTCCTATCGAGCGAAGATGTGGAGCTGCTCGAGTCGCTCGCCAGCTACATCGGGATCGCACTGCAGAACGCGAGCCTCTACGAGAGCCTGGCGCAGAAGATCACCGAGTATGAGCGGCTCAAGGAGTTCAACGAGAACATCGTCGAGTCGATCAACGTCGGCATCCTCGCAGTCGACCTTGACGGCCGCATTGAGAGCTGGAACGCGCAGATGGAGGTCATGTACGCGATGCCGCGCGCAGAGGCCCTCGGCGAGCCGCTGTCGCGGGTCTTCCCCCCGGACTTCCTGGAGGAGTTTCACCGGGTGCGCAACGATCCCGGCGTGCATAACCTCTACAAGTTCCGCCTGGAGACGAATGCCGGCGAGGTGCGTGTGGCAAACATCGCGATCGCGCCCCTGGTGTCACGCCACTTCGAGACCGTGGGCCGCATCATCCTGGTCGACGACATCACCGACCGCATTGACCTCGAGGCGCAGTTGGCCCAGTCGGAGAAGCTGTCTTCGATAGGATTGCTGGCAGCGGGTGTGGCGCACGAGGTGAATACGCCGCTGGCTGTCATCTCCTCGTACGCGCAGATGCTCTCAAAGCAGGTGCGGGGAGATGCCCGCCTCGCGCCTCTGCTCGAGAAGATCACCCAGCAGACCTTCCGCGCCTCCGAGATCGTCAACGGGCTGCTTAACTTTTCGCGCACCAGCGGGGCGGAGTTCCGCGCCATAGACCTGAACGCGATTATTCAGGACACATTGACGCTGCTGGAGCATCAGTTGAAGACCTCGCAGGTGAGCCTCGAGGTTTCGCTTGAAAGCGATCTGCCAAACATCCTGGGTAATCCGGGCAAGCTGCAGCAGGTCTTCTTGAACCTCTTTTTGAACGCCAAAGATGCAATGAACACCGGGGGCACTCTTCGCGTATCTACCCTGGTGAATGGCTGTGTAGGAGTCTCGATCAGCGACACTGGCTCGGGTATTTCTCCGGAGCATGTGCAGCGAATCTACGATCCCTTTTTCACGACCAAGACGGCTCCGCGCGAGGGTGAGAGGCGCGGGACCGGCCTCGGCCTCTCCGTCACCTATGGAATCATCCAGGAGCATGCGGGAAAGATTCACGTGGAGAGCGAGATCGGCAGCGGAACTACCTTCCACCTTGAATTTCCCATGTTGAGGAAACCTGTAAATGCATGAAGCCACGCTGGCGGCCCATCCCGGGTCGACGGTGCGCTACTCCGAGAGCGCATATCGCATTTTGATCATTGACGATGAGGCAGGCATCCGAGAATCGCTCGAGACGCTTTTGACGCTGGAAGGCTACAACGTCGAGATGGCGCCTCATGGGGAGGCGGGGCTGAAGATGGTCGAGGAGCAGTCCTATGACCTGGTACTGCTGGACCTTGCCCTGCCCGGACAGAACGGCATCGAAATCCTGGGACACATCCGTGATCGTCAGCCCGATCTGCCGGTGATCATGATTACCGCGTATGGCACGGTCGATAACGTGGTCGATGCGCTGCGGGCGGGCGCGCAAAACTTCGTCCAGAAGCCGTGGGACAACGAAAAGCTGCTGGCCGACATCCGGGTGGCCATTGCGCGCTTTCGAGCAGAGGAAGAGAACGTCCAGCTCAAGCGTGCGCTCAAGAAGCGCTATAACTTCGAATCGATCGTAGGCAAGAGCGAACCGATGCTGCGCATCTTCGACCTGGTGGCGCAGGTGGCGCCGAGCCGCTCGACCGTGTTGATTCTCGGCGAGAGCGGCACCGGTAAGGAGCTGATTGCAAAGGCGCTCCACGCCAACTCCCCGCGGCGCGACAAGCCGTTTGTGCCTGTGAATACGGGCTCGATGCCGACCGATCTGCTGGAGTCGACCCTCTTCGGCCATGTGAAGGGCGCCTTTACGTCCGCTATCTCGGCGAAGAAGGGCCTCTTCGAAATCGCGAACGGCGGCACGCTCTTCCTCGATGAGATTGGCACGATGGGGATGGACACCCAGGCCAAGATCCTGCGGGTGCTGCAGGATAAGCGCTTCATGCATCTGGGGGGAGTGCATGAGCTGCAGGTGGATGTCCGCATCCTCGCTGCCACCAATGTGGACCTGCGGCAGGCGGTCAAGGATGGAAAGTTTCGTGAGGACCTCTTCTATCGCTTGAACGTGATCTCGATCGATCTGCCGCCGCTGCGTACCCGCCGGGAAGATGTACCGCTGCTGGTGGCGCATTTCCTCAAACACTTCTGTGAGGAGAATGAGCTGCCGCTGCGAACGCTGGCGCCCGATGCAATGCGGATGATGATCGACTACGACTGGCCGGGCAACGTCCGGGAGCTCGAGAACGTCGTTGAGCGCGGGGTGGTGCTTTCTTCGGGGCCAGTGATAGGGGCTGATCTGCTGCCGTCAAACCTGACCGGGCGGGGGTACTCCGCGAGTCTGCTCGAGCATAATCCAGACGCGTCGCTCTTTGAGATACTCGAAGACATCGAGCGGCGCATCATCGTCGACAAGCTCGAGCGCTGCGCCTGGAACCAGACGGACGCGGCGGAGCAGTTCAGGGTGCCCCTCTCGACGCTCAATCAGAAGATCAAGCGGCTGAATATTGAGATCAAGAAACGGGTAAAGGATTAGTCCGGGCACCTCCGGCCGGCCTCGACTACCTCCGAGCCTCAGTGTGCCACTTCAGGACACCAAAGCTGCTGCAGGGGCGTGTCAAGGCTGTGCATTCTCCGGCCACCCTGCATATTTTTCCAAGCCTTAACATTGAACCTCCCGCGAGACACAACGGTTCCTTCCATAGCCGACATCTTCCCTAAAAAGGTGGCGAGCAGCATCCCACAAGAGCGGTCCTTGGAGTCGGGCCCGTCCAGTGGCTGAGGTGTGCAATCAGGGTCGCGGGTGGCGACCGCCTTTCAGTGGTTCGGCTGGCAGGCGCGACGGACTCCGGTATGGCATCCAAGAATAGCCTGATCTTTGGCCTGAGGCGGCAACGATGAATGAGGCCAACGGCCTGGAACTCTGGGGTGGTATCGAGTGCACCGTGAACCGGGTGGCGGATACCTACTTCGATCAGATGGAGCGCTGCGGTCACTATCAGCGCAGTGGTGACCTCGAGTTGTTGCGAGGGCTGGGGTTGACCAGGCTGCGCTACGGGCTGCATTGGGAGCGTTTCTGCGCTGCAGGTACTCTGGAGATCTTCGCCGAGAGGCTCGGGGAGATGCAGGATCTCGGCATGGAGCCGATTGCAGGGCTGGTGCACCACGGCAGTGGTCCCCCCGATACGAGCCTGCTCGATCCCGACTTTGGGAAGAAGCTCGCGGGGTATGCGTTGGCCCTCGCTCGCCGCTATCCCTGGATCCAGAGCTATACGCCGGTGAACGAGCCGCATACCACGGCCCGCTTCAGCGGGCTCTACGCGCACTGGTATCCACACCACCGCAACTTCAGAAGCTACGTGCGTGCACTGGTGAACCAGCTACGTGGGTCGGTACTGTCGATGCGCGCGGTGCGGACGGTGCGCAGCGACGCGCTCTTTGTGCATACCGAGGATGGGGGCAAAACCTGGTCGACTCCGGAGCTAGCCGAACTCTGCGAGCAGCGAGAGCACCGCCGCTGGCTGGGGACCGATCTGCTGTGCGGGCTGGTGGATGAGCGGCACCCGCTGTTCGGCTTCCTGCGGAGACATGGCCTGACCGAGGCGGAGATACTCTGGTTCGCCGAAAACCCCTGCAGGCCGGACATCGTCGGGCTGAACTATTACGTAACGAGCGACCGCTTTCTGGATCATCGTACGAGCCGCTATCCGCGTTTCCTGGCGGGAGGCGACACCGGACGTGAGCCACTGGTGGATATCGAGGCTGTGCGTCTGCGGCGTGGTGGCATTGCGGGCGCGGGAGCGATCTTGACGGAGGCCTGGCGCCGGTACCGGATTCCTGTGGCGATCACCGAAGCACACCTGGGCGGGCCGCCTGCCGAGCAGGTGAAGTGGCTGTCCGGGATATGGAATGAGGCACGGGAGACCAGGGAGGTTGGAGTCGACTGCAGGGCCGTGGCGGCCTGGGCAGTCTTCGGATCTTATGACTGGTGCTCCCTCGTAACCCGGAACGAGGGAGTTTACGAGCCGGGTGTCTTCAAGGTGCGCCGAGGTGCTCCGATACCGACGGCTTTGGCCGGTCTGGTGCGGGGGCTTGCGCAAGGCCAGGTCGTGCAGAGTGAGGGCGGATGGTGGACGCGCCCGGACCGCTTCACCTTTGAGCCGGTGAGTGAGGATGGGGAGGACGGTGACGGCGACCTGGACGAGATCTTCGGTTCCGGCCGCAGGTGCGCATAGGGCTTGGACTGCGAGCACCCGGGTGAATTAGCTGTGGTAGTCTCGCTTTGAGTCCCTGAAGGCTGAAGACAGACCGCAAACCTATGCCACTGAATGCAATCGAAGGTGTTGCCAAGCGAAGTGTTGGGGCCGTTCAGAACTATGCGCTGTTGTCTGGCCGCGCATTAGCGGGGATCTTCCAGAAGCCGCGGTATCTTCCCGACATGTTCACCCAGGCGGACCTGATAGGAGTTGGCTCGCTCCCGATTGTGCTGTTAACGGGGTTCTTTACTGGCGGCGTCCTGGCACTGCAGTCAGCCTCTTCGCTGGCCCAGTTCGGGGCGACGGCGATCACCGGGCAACTGGTCAGCCTTTCGATGATCAAGGAGTTGGGGCCGGTGCTCACCAGCCTGATGGTTTCAGGCCGTAATGCGTCCGGGATGGCCAGCGAACTGGGCTCGATGATGGTGACCGAACAGATCGATGCCATGCGCGCGCTCGGCACCAATCCTGTAAAGAAGCTGGTAGCGCCTCGTATCGTGGCTACCGTCTTCATGCTCTTCTTCCTGACGATCGTGTCCGATGCGGTGGGAACGATGGGAGGCGCCGCTGTCTCCGTCTTCATGCTGGGGCAGGATGGATCGCAGTACTTCCACACCGCGTACCAGTCTCTCAAGTATGCGGACGTGATGCAGGGGCTGGTGAAGCCGGTCTTCTTCGGCTTCATCATCGCGACGATCGGCTGCTACTACGGCATGAACACCAAGGGCGGAACCCAGGGTGTGGGCCGGTCGACGACCCAGGCGGTGGTTGTCTCTTCCGTGTTGATCATCGCGGTCGACTTCGTCATCAGCCGCTTCATGATTGGCATCTTCGGGCGCTGACCATGGACGCCCCAGCGAACGTCGCCAGCTCTACGCCTGTTCCGCAGCCTGCCCAGTTCGCTGATACCCGTGCCGCGTCCGATTCTGCCAAGGCAAGTGATACGGCGCCGGTGGTGGTCTTCCACGATGTGTCGATCAGCTTCGATGGCAATGATGTACTCAAGGATCTCTCCTTCAGAATTGCGCCCGGTGAGACGCGGGTGTTGCTGGGGCCGGCGGGGGTAGGCAAAAGCGTGCTGTTGAAGCTGGCGAACGGACTGATGCTGCCCGATGCGGGCAGCGTATGCGTCTTTGGCGAGCAGGTCAGCAGCATGCCGGAAAACGACCTCTTCGCGCTGCGCAGGCGGATCGGGATGGTCTTCCAGGAGGGCGCGCTCTTCGACTCGCTGACGGTGAGAGACAACGTCGCATATCGTTTGATCGAGGAGCATGTACCGCAGACGGAGATCGATGAGCGCGTCCTCGAGGCGCTTCGCTTCGTTGAACTGGAACAGGCGGTGGATAAGCTGCCTTCGCAGATCTCAGGCGGCATGCGGCGCCGCGTGGCGATTGCTCGTGCTATCGTGAGCCGCCCTGACCTGCTGCTCTACGACTCCCCTACGGGCGGCCTTGACCCTATCACCTCGACCACCATTGTGGAGCTGATTGTGAAGCAGCGTGACGTCTACCGCACCAGTTCTCTGCTGGTGACGCATCGGCTGCAGGATGCCTTCGTGCTGGCCACCCATCGCTTCGATCGCGAGGCGAACAAGATGGAGCCGCTGGGGGAGGGCCAGGTCGATCCCAGCACCAGCTTCCTGGTGCTGCATGAGGGCAAGCTGATCTTCGATGGATCGACGCACGACCTGATCCACAGCGAGGACCCGTTCATCAAGAACTATCTCACCTAGGCTGGGTCGAGTTTGCAGTGCGACTGCCAACCCAGTGAGAATCAACCAGATACTCAGCCGTTCGCTGGAAGAGGCACAACTCTGCGTCGGGGCGCTCGCATCTGCCTTTAGACAGGCGTAAGTTGCCTTGATACCCGCGCAACCTACCCGATGCGAAGACTTCCGTACCTCCTGCTCTCTGCCGTTGCCGCCGGTCTCTGCTTTGTCCCGGTCTGCCGCGCCGACGTGGCGCTGCTGGTCGAGGATCCGGCGGGATACAAGGGATTCTGGAGTGATTCCGGGCACCTGTCGATCTGGGTGAGCGATGCGTGCGTGGACGCCAGCGGCCGGGTAAACCCGTGCACGGGCGGCAGCGGAGTCGTCCTGAGCAGCACTTCCTACTGGCTCTCCCATGGGTGGGCGGCCATTCCTGCTCAGATCTACCTGGAAGGCATCGCCGGGGAAAAGAGCGATGCAGCTTGGTCAGGTACTCTGCACAAGACCTATCCCGAGCTGCCTGTAAGCTACGGCCGCAAATATATTGCCAGGCTGGACCATCGGGGCACGTACGTGCTGCGCATACACACTACGGCTGAGGAAGACGCGCGGGTTCTGGCGGCGATTCAGCAGGGGCGGGACCGCTTCCAATATGCGGTCTGGACGAGCAACTGCTCCGACTTTGCCCGCCAGGTGCTGGAGCTCTACTTCCCGGGCAAGTTCCGGCGGAGGCCGATCCCGGATTTTGGAATCAGCACCCCCCACGGGGTAGCCAATCGTTTCTGGAAGCTGGGGAGGCGCGATCCTGAACTGGGAATGCGTATCTACTACATCCCCCGGCGTACACCGGCCGGTCATCTGCACGACGGACGGACGAAGGGCATCTGCGAGGCCGCCATCACCGATGAGAAGTATGCTCTGCCGCTGCTCTTTTATCATCCTCTGATCTATGGCGCCTTCGGAGTCTGCTACCTGGCCGTTGACCAGCCGGGGTTTATGCGGAGGGGCTTTGCGCGGGGGGCCCAGCGCATCGCTTCCTTCGAGACGTTGAACTCTGAGTACGAGGCGGGGCTGGCGACCTTGCCTGACGTCAGGGATCCAACTGAGATTGCCTTTGAGGGGGATTATGCGGACCTGGAGGGTGAGCCGGCCGGCTTAAGCTCTTTGGACGCAGCGGTATCTAGAAGTTTCTCTGCGGCGAACGTACCCTGATGCTTAGGCCTTGGGCCCTGTAATAGAGATAAGGCCAGAGCGAGGTTGTCTTTGACGTCTGGCTCGCCTTCATTTCACGCCGAGATAAGACAGAGCAAGGAGAGCCACGACTACCGGCCCACTGACTGGTCAGAAGAACCAGTGCTCGACCTCGACCTCAGGCTCGCCGGGGAGCACCTTGAATCTTCGCCGTCTGCGCATGGGCACAGGGACTGGGTAGGCAGTCGACTGGCGGCTTGAAGCGGCGAACTGGGCTCCGGTAGCATCATCCACCTGGAGAGCGGGCATTCGCCGGCTGCGGAACGAAGGAATGTTATCTCTTGCAACTGCCGTAGCAACTGCTGCTGCGTAGGCGGGTGCGAGATTGGCGACAATGGCCGCGCCGATGTTCTCTATCTGTATCCCGCCATAGGTACCAGCCTGGCTGACCTGGTCTGGGGCGTTGCTGCCGAGGGTCACAACGTCTTCGATCAGGACCGGGAGAGTGCCGGTTGCAACCGCATTCGGCGGCGCACTGGCGAGGTCGTTCTGAATGGAGTCGAGGGCAGCAGCGGCAGCGTCATGATCACCGGCGGCAAGTGCCTGCGCCAGCAAGTCGAGGTTGGCACTCAAGGCCGCAGACTGCGCGCGGAGCGCTGTCTGGCCGGTCGTAAGGCTCTGAAGCGTCAGGAACGCGCTGTTTGCTGTCGCGAAGTCGCCGGCTTGGAGCGCCGCCCCGAGGGTGCCCAGGGTCTGCCGTATCTCGCTCCCAACGGCGCCGGCATTCAGCTCGATCGAGCCGGTGTGGCTGACGGCCGTCGATCCTGCTCCCGTGGGGTCGTTCGATCCGATCGCGTCCGTTGCCTTGATGGGGTCAATCCCGTTTACCTGCATGGGGGCGCCTTTGCCAGAGCTCAATGGCTGACATCGGCACTTGTACTCACTTCTTCAGTCCTCCCGGCTCCTGTCCGCTTTCGGGAAGCGGTGTGATCTGCAGGTGCCTCATGATGGCATCGAGTTTGGCCTGCAGCTGCTCGATCTCTCTCTCTGCCTTGCAGTTGATCTCGTAGTCCCGTTGAGCACGATCGTCGGCCTCCCTCGACTGCAGGTTCTGGCCAATCATGATCAGCGGCATCAGGAAGAGCTGGATCATGTTCGAGACGAACAGCCAGAGCACGAAGCCCGGGAACGGATCGAAGCGCAGCTGCTTTGGGCCAAACATATTCCACAGCAGCCAGCTCGTGGTCCAGGCGAAGACGATGACGAAGAAGAACATGGTGCCCACGCGTTCTGTGATCGAGAGCGCAAGGCGATCCAGCCTGGACTCCTCCGCCGATCCATCCTTCTTTTTACGCTCCTGCATCGGGAACCCCGCGTCCTGAGTGTGCTCTTCTTTGATTGAAATTACTTTGATTGAAATTACTTTGGCGGCCAGGCTTTGACTACCTCATCTTGAGGTGAATCACTGGATGCAGCAAGATTACTGTCACCATGGGAGTTGGATCAGCGGCGCGGACTTTCGGCGTGTCGAGACTTGGGCTGGACTGAGGGCGTGCTTCGCCGGCAGAGGCGGAATAGGTGCGCAGCAGATCGCTATGCTTGAATCAGAGCCGGACGTCCGGCGTCTCAGGCGTAGAGATTGAGCTGCGGCGCAGGCGTGGGAGTGACAGGGGTCGCCGCGGCGTGGGAGTTCGCGCCTGACTTGCTGGCGGCCGCCAGATTGGCAGCCGAGGAGGATGCGCTCAGTGCGGAGAGCAGGTTCGATCCAATGTCGGTGGAACTGCTCGCGGTGGAGCTGCCCGAGGCCCCCGGGAGCGCGCTCAGAATTGTTACCACATCTTCTATGGTGAGACCCGACGAGGAGTATGCGGCGGGCTGAGGTGCAGGCGCGGCGAGATCGCCTTGCAGGGCCGCAAAGGCGCCCTGTGCTGCGGTTACATTGCCTGCCCCGAGTGCCTGACCTATGGTGTTCAAGTCGGCGGTGAGCTGGTCGCTTCCGCCGCCCTGGGTCAGCCCCTGAAGTCGGGCAAGAGCCGCCTTTGCCCCGTTGGTGTCGCCGGTCTTGAGGGTATTTTGCAGGTCCTTGATGGCTTGCTGGAATTGAGCAAGGAGACTGGCAGTGCTCGAGATCGGGCCTGCCGGTGAACTACCAATGAGCGCACTGATTTGCAAGACCTCGCCTCCGGACTGCGACCTCCCTCTATCGGCAGCTTCCCGCCTTCCGTTCAGTCGCGAGCAGGCGACCCACGAAGAGGTATGGTAAAGGCGCCCTGTGATCGATCGAAAGTAAGCTGGTTCAGCTTCAGGGCTCCCGGTTGGTGATTGAGACGCGGAAGGGTGGCTTGGCCGCCTCCGCCGGATCCTGGGCGTAGGTCTGGTCGGTCTGAGCAGGGTTATAGTCGCGCCACAGCCAGGTCATCTCCTCGGGGAACTCGGAGGCTCCGTGAACAGGGCTGTGCGGCCCAGTGCCAAAGGAGAAGCGGAAGTCGTAGCCCTTTAGCTTGAGGGCGTTGGCCATGCGCAGGTTGGCGAGGGGCCACGAACCGTACCGGGGGTTCTCCTGATCGTTGTTGCCGTCCTCCAGCCAGACGCGCAGGTTGCGGTGGGGCTCGCGCAGCACCTTCTCGGGGTAGTCCTGACCTCCGTCTGGTACGGAGGGATCTTCGCGCCACTGGATCGAGGTGAAGGTGCCAATCCAGGAGATGACCCGGGAGAACTGGCCGGGCATCTGCCACGCAGCATTGAAGGCGCAGATGCCGCCCGAGGACAAGCCGGTGATGGCGTGCGAGTAGGCGTCGGTGCGGAGGTTGTAGTGCCTGGCAACCTCGGGTAGCAGCTCGTCCCGAAGGAAGCGTGCGTAGCGGTCCGAGACGGTGTCGTACTCGGTCGAACGCATCGCGTCTTTCAAGGTGCGAGACCACTTCCTGGCGAAGCCGTCAACAAAGCGGTAGGTGGGTGTGCCGGGCGACGCGGAGATGTCTCCAGGGTTAATGAAGACGGCGATCATGACCGGAATCCTGCCCTGCGCGGTCAGATTGTCGATGACGTTGAGTGCCGGGTGATCGCCTTTGCGCTCCAGGTAGCCTGAGCCGTCCTGGAAGACCATCAGTGCTGCCGGCTTTTTCGGGTCATACTGCGCCGGTGCGTAGATCCAGTACTCCGTCTGCATGCCGTCGTAGATGTGGCTGCTGAGCGAAAGCCTGGGCGACAGCGTACCCTCGGGCACGCCGGGTTGGGGCAGCGAGTCGGCGGTAAGGGAGGGCGGCGGCGCTGCTGCGGGTGAGGGTAGCCTTTCAGGAGTCTGCGCGGTGCCGGTTGCGAGCACGGTTGAGGCGAGAAGCGCGAGGAGGAGCCGGAGTTTGAGGTGTCCAGGCATGGCGAATTCGACTATACCGAGGGTCTGCGCCAGCTGTCTGCTTCAAAGAAGGAAGGTGGCCAGGTCTTCCATCAAATCTACCCGGGAAGAGACGGTGTAGCGGGTGCCAGACGCAGACAATCCTGCCGTCTGATTGCCTCGCTCCCGAACTTGTGAATGCGGGTAACGAACACCTGCACTCTCACGCGCGAGCCGGCTGTCATGGTAAAAGGCCGTTGGACGCAGCCGCTGTTCTGCGGGCGGCGAGCCAGATGAGCGCGATGGCGCCGACGGCGAAGATCACGTTGCCGACCCGGACGGCCATGCCGGATCCGCCGACCGCAGGGTGCGCAATGAAGGCGTGCCACGCGTAGGCCAGGGCAGCACCGGCGGCGAGGGCGAGCTTGTGCTGCAGGGTCCATGCAAGGCTTCGAGACCAGGAGAGCACTGCTGCGATCACTACCAGGTCGGTGGCCAGCATGGCCGCTGCGGCGCCCCATCCCCAACGCGTGGGGATGAGCAGGACGGCCGAGCCGGCGGTGAGGGCAAGTGCACCGACGAGCCAAGGCGAGGGAACCCGGCGGCCGATCCTCTGTACAGCGACAGGCGGAAGGAAGAAAGCCGCGGCCACCAGCAGCAGGCAGAGTAGCGCTGCGCTCGCGAACTGCATGCGAGAGGCCAGGAAGTGGTCCTGCTTGAGGGTGAACAGGGTGATAAAGACGACGCCGGCGGCGAAGAGAGCTGCCGTGACGATCAAGCCGGTGCGGCCGAGCCAAGGGGTAGTGGCGCGGTTTGGGACTGTCGCCTCGATGAGGGCAATTGGAGTCGAGATGCTCCAGGCGGTATGCAGGTTGAACATGAAGAGCGTCCACCAGGCGCCGATGCCGAGCGCGGGGATGTACCCAGCAGTGAGCAGGTGCAATCTGAGGTGCAGGTAATCGGGGTTGAAGAGACTTTGAGTGGTGAACGCCTCCTCAAGGATGGTGTAGGCGAGGCCCAGTACGAAGATGCTGGGCCATCCACGGCCGGTGCGGCGGGCCGATTCGCGGATGAGCAGGGCGCCTCCGCCGTAGAGCGGCGCCAGAACAGTCAGGGCCGGCAACAGCTTGATGGGCAGGTTTCCAAGGAGAAACTCGGCGATCAGGGGCGCCACGAAGAAGAGGGCGAAGGCTGGGGCGATCCGCACGACGGCCGCCTTCTGCCTGGCTGCGGTGGCGGTTGCGGTTGCGGTCAATTGCGAGTCGCTCTGAGCCGGTGTCTGCTGCATCTTCATCCTCGAGCTGCGCAATGGCCGCGCGCCGGGCGCGTCAGCACCCCTACTACGAGACCTGGAGCAGGAAAGTTCGCGGGGGTGAACCAAATCCCGCCCGCAATGCGGGTGATCGCAGGCCGTCGCTGCTGGCGAGATCGCGTTACAATCTCGTTCCATGGTCACCAATCGATCTGTTCCGACAGAGACCATGCTGCCGCACATCTTCTACAGGAGCGTGCCGGATGCGGTGGAGTGGTTGACGCGAGTCTTAGGATTCCAGGAGAACTACCGCTATGGCGACTCGAAGACAGGAGGGGCGCAGATGTTCCTGGGAGGCGCCTTTGTCATGCTCGCGAGCTGTGGTCATCGGTCCTGCCCGGCTGAGTCAGGATACGGGACCCAGTCACTCACCATCTTTGTTCCTGATGTCGATGCGCACTTCGCGGGCGCCAGAGCGCAGGGAGCTAACATTGTCGAGGACCTGAACGAGACGATCTACGGGGAGCGGCAGTATGGAGTTGAGGACCTGGATGGTCATCAGTGGCTGTTTTCGCAGCATGCGCGCGACGTGGCCCCCGAGGAATGGGGAGCAGTGGTGGCGAGGCGCGGACTCCGGCCCTAATCTGACGTGAGCACTTGGAAGATCCAGAGGACACCGGGCTGGCTGATGAGAGTGGCTCTAGGGCGCATCCCATGTGGTTGAAGTGACGGACTTCGCCGCATGCCTGTCAGCGCGCGCAACATCTTCAACCGCTATTTCAGCCGTGACCCTGCGCTGGGTGGGGGACTGTCGACCCACCTGATCGGGCGCTGGCTCTTTCTGCGTGCCCTGGGGCTCATCTACTTCTCCGCGTTTCTGGCGCTGGTCTTTCAGATCAAAGGGTTGATCGGTCCTGACGGCGTTCTTCCGGCCGGGGACTACCTGTTGCGCGTGGCGCAGAGTCTTGGGCCGCTGCGCTACTGGTATGCGCCGACGCTGCTCTGGATCTCGTCCAGCTCGCACGCTCTGATGGCGCTCTGCTGGGTAGGCCTCGGAGCGGCGCTGCTGCTCTTCGCCAACCTCTGGCCGCGAATGATGCTGCTGGTCTGCTTCGTATGCTTCCTGTCGTTCGTTGGTGCGGGACAGGACTTCGCCAACTACCAGTCCGATGGCATGTTGCTCGAGGCCGGCTTTCTCTCGCTCTTCCTCGCGCCGCGGGGGCTGATGCCGGGCTGGGGCGTGCGCAGCCTCGGCTCGCGGGCGAGCTACCTGCTGCTGCTGTGGGAGTGGTTCCGCATCTACTTCGAGTCGGGGGTGGTGAAGCTGATCAGCGGCGATCCCACGTGGCGCAACTTCACGGCGATGTATGAGTACTACCAGAACGGGCCTCTGCCGACGTGGATCGGCTGGTACCTGCAGCACCTGCCGCACTGGTTTCACATCGCGACTGCGGTGCTGACGCTGGTGATGGAGCTGGGGCTTGTCTTCATGGCGCTGCTGCCCGGGAGGTGGCGCGTCGCGTGCTTTTTCATTGTCACCCTGTGGCAGGCTGGGGTGATTCTTACAGCTAACTACGCATTCTTGAACTACCTCGTGCTGGTGCTTGCCTTTCTACTGCTCGACGATGTTTATCTTCGCCGTCTCGTACCGGCTCGATGGACGCCGGGTGTTGTGACCCTGAAGTTGAAGGAGGAGGATGCCGAAGCGCTCGCGGCTACGGGCAGTGCGGGACTGGCGCCAGCGACTCTGGATGGGAGCGCACCCCGCTTGTGGGATGCGCTGCGAGTGGCTGCCACGTCGGTGCTCTTCTGCTGGATGTTTTATGCGACGACTGTGCCGCTGGTGCGTATGCTTTGGCGCGAAGCTCCGCTGCCAAGCCAGCCGTTGATCGCCCTCGAGCCGCTGCGCATCGCGAACCAGTACGGGCTCTTTGCGGTGATGACGCCGCATCGCTACGAGATCGAGTTTCAGGGCTCGATGGATGGCAAGACGTGGGTCGCCTATCCGTTTCGGTTCAAGCCGCAGGAGCTGACCGCGCGCCCGGGCATCTATGCGCCGTACCAGCCGCGCCTTGACTGGAACCTGTGGTTCGCGTCGCTGGGGTCGTGGACGGACAACCTGATTGTTCCGCGTACGGAGGAGCGGTTGATTAGCAATGACCGGGACGTGCTCGGGCTGTTTGCCGGCAATCCGTTTGCGGCGGCCCCGCCGCGGTATGTACGCGCCGTGCTGTGGCAGTACTGGTTCAGCAGTGCGTCTGAGAAGCGGGTGAACGGGGTGTGGTGGCGGCGGCAGATGCTTGGGACCTATGCGCCGACGATCGTCAGGGGAGTGGATGGCAAGCTCACGATTGCTGAGGAGCCGACCCTCTCTGGCCCACCGGGTTAAGGATTGACGGCTGAGGGAGCAGCAGCTTGAGGCTTGGATACCCAACAAGGAAGGGCTAGGCCGGGAGAGTGAGGATCAGAAGACTTCGGACCGAGCGAAGTCTCCGATCGAAGGTGACGAGAGTGGCGTCGATGTGCACAGCAAAGGCGGCCAGATAAGCGTCAGTCCAGATATTCGCTCCACCCGCGATGGGCGCACTCAGCTTCCGCCAATGTTCTTCGAACCCAGATTGTTCTGGTAAAAAGGAGATTCGAGGATCATTCCTCAAAGCGTCGTAGACAGTCTAAGCCCGCTCGGGCGTGAGCACGTCCTCTCCCATGACATGGATGTTGGTGAGCAGACGAAGGAAGCCAAGCTCAGTGATACGGCAAAACACACTCCGTTCGTCCGCTAATGTTTCGAACCAGGCCTTTGCCGCCTGATGGTGGACGTGACGGTTGGAGGCAAGTGCTATCCAGACGTTGACGTCTGGCAGGTAAGTCATGCCGCGAGATTAAGCCGGGTATTCAACCCAGCAGCTCGTCGAAGTTATAGCTGGAAAGGTCGAGCGAAGCGGGCCGACCCGACTGGACCAGCGGCAAGCTCACTCGGTTGCCGCTCTTGATGGGCGCAGACTCCGACGCGAGGTCCCTCTCGAGCATTCGAGCTATAAGCTGCTCCACGGAGATGCCGCTCTCCCGAGCGACCTTCTGGCTGCGCTCATAGATAGCATCCGCGATGTCAATGGTAGTGCGCATCAGAACCTCCTCATTTGAGGATACCCGAATTGCCACTGGGTGACCCATGACTGGAGCCCCTCGACAGCAAGTTCGATAGAATGGTCAAGTGAGTCAAACTTTGCTCGATGAGGCCCTTGTTGAGGCCTCTCCCAGTGGCCTGTGTACCAGATCTCTGCAAGCCGGCGGAACGACGGGTGATGCCCCAGTTCCACGGGCAGACTTCAGTGCGGCGGTCCTAATCTCTCCTGCCAAAGTCGCGGCCAGGCAGAAGATTACGGTTGGATTTGTCAGCCTTGGCTGCCCTAAGAACCTGGTGGACAGCGAAGTGATGATGGGCGTTCTGAACCATGCGGGCGCAGAGATCACGTCGCGGCCCGAGGATGCGGACATCCTGGTGGTCAACACCTGCGCCTTCATCGAGTCGGCGAAGCAGGAATCTGTCGACACCATTCTCGAGATGGCGCAGCACAAGATCGGAGGCAGGGCACGCAAGCTGATCGTTGCCGGCTGCCTGGTCGAGCGCTATCGCACCGAGATCATGAAGAACATTCCAGAGGTCGATGCGGTGGTCGGCACCGATGAGCTGGAGAAGATACTGGCTGCGGCCGGCATCGAGCCTTCTCCGCAGGCTGTAGGGCTCCAGCAGCCCTCGCCATTCACCATCCTGACCGAGATGAGTGTGGTGGCTGCGCCGAGCTTGAACCAAAGTAGCCACGCGATTGGGGGTCCAGCTGCTCGCGACATGATCTCTGCTGAGCGGCCGCCTTATGCTGCGAAGAAGACTACGGCTCGGGCGGAGGGTGATCTTCGCGAGACGCAGGGACGTTTTGCGCGCGGGGACTGGGAAGGCGCGGTCGCCGAAATTCCACATTATCTCTACAACGAGACCACGCCGCGGCTGCGCTCCACTCCGAGTTCATCTGCCTACATCAAGATTGCGGAGGGTTGCGATCATCCCTGCACGTTTTGCGTGATCCCGAACATCCGCGGCAAGTTCCGCTCGCGGCGCTTCGAGTCGGTCATCGCGGAGGCGGAAAATCTGGTTGCGCAGGGCGTCAGCGAGATCACGCTCATCGGTCAGGACACGACGTGCTATGGGGAAGACTTCGCGATGAAGGACGGACTCGCGCAGCTGCTCGATCGGCTGGCTCAAGTTGAGGGAGTTCGCTGGTTGCGCTTCCTCTATGCCTATCCGAACAAGATCACGACCGCACTGCTTGAGACCATGGCGCGGCACGACAACATCTGCAAGTACCTTGACGTGCCGCTGCAGCATGCCTCCGCAAACGTACTGAAGCGGATGAAGCGGGGCGCCAGTGCCGAAATATTTCTACGGATGATCGAGAAGGCCCGCGCGACTGTACCAGGCCTCGCTCTGCGCACGTCCTTTGTAGTCGGGTTTCCGGGGGAGACAGAGGCCGACTTCCAGGAGCTTTGTGGATTTGTCGAGGCGGCAGGGTTCGATTGGATGGGAGTCTTTGGCTACTCCGATGAAGAGGGCGCGGGCGCCTTCAGCCTCTCAGAGAAGGTGCCGGCGCGCACTATTGAGAGCCGCCGCAAGCGGCTGATGCGGCTGCAGAGCTCGATCAGCCTCCGCGCCAAGCAGCAGTGGGTCGGGCGCACGTTTGACTTGCTGGTCGAGGGTGAGTCCAAGGAGACGCCTCTGCTGTGGGAGGGTCGCACGCAGTTCCATGCGCCGCAGATCGACGGAACGGTCTACATCAACGACTTCGGGGCTCATAAGCAGCTTGAGCCGAACAGGTTCTACCGCTGCGAGATCACCGATGCCCATCCCTATGACGTGGTGGGACGCATCGTGGATCGATAACCTTTGGCTGGCGGAGCGGGGCGACTGGTACGCTGCAGGCGATGAGATCGAAAGGTGCGATTCGCACGTCCAGGTGAGCCAAGTAACACGCAATCATCGATTCACAAGTTTCGGATCATGAATAGATCAGAGGCAAAGACGAAACACATACTTCGCTGCCCGACTTGCAGGAAGATCGTGCTGGCAAGCGAGGCGCATTTTCCCTTCTGCAGCGACCACTGCCGCCAGGTCGATCTGGGTAAATGGGCGACCGGAGTGTACCGTATCTCCTCTCCCATACTGGATCCTGAAGTGCTGGAGGGGCTGGATGCGGATACCCGGCCGAAGGGTGAAGACGAGTCCTACTAGGAAGGAAAGCTTGCCGATCCTGCCGCCAGCTACGACCGAGTCAGGGGTTGCTGCAGCGCAAGATTTGGCTGCCGCAGCCAGAACGCGGTGGGCGTGGGTCGCTGGGACCTTCTTTGGCGCAGGAAGAATCAAGCCTGGACCAGGGACGTGGGGCTCGGTTGCTGCGCTGCTGCTCTGGTGCGGCCTGGCTCATCTGCATGGTATGAGTGCCGCAACGTTGCCCTGGTATACGGCTGGGGCTGCGATGGCCGCGTTCGCGGTTGGCATCCCAGCGGGCAGCATCGTGGCCCTTGAGGCTGGCAGGGAAGATCCTCAATTTGTCGTCATCGACGAGGTGGTGGGACAGTGGATCGCGCTCATTGCATGTCCGGTCGACTGGAAGTATCCCGTAGTTGCGCTGCTGCTCTTTCGCGTCTTCGATATCGTCAAACCTCCACCTGCCCGCCAGCTTGAGAGTCTGCACGGTGGGTGGGGCATCATGCTCGATGATGTGGCTGCAGGCTTGTATGCTTTAGGAGTGCTGCAATTTGTGCGGCACTGGCTTTAGCGGAGTGAGGGCCGGAACGATCTTCGCCGATCCAATCCGTTTCACATTCAGGAGCGTTCAACGGACGTGGTCTGGGGTTTCAATCGAATGGTAAAGATCGCCAAGTCGCACGCTGCTCCGGCGCCTGCGCCGCGCATCGAGTCGGTGAGACCGTCGGCCGCTCTGCCTGGCGGGGAGATCGAGGTGCTCGGCTCCCACCTGGGAGCCATGGGACTGGCGCGGCCGACCGCACTGCTCGGCGAGGCCGCCGCACACATTCTGCTCAGCCGTCCTGACCGGATTGTCGTCCAGACCCCGGCAGAGATGGCTCCAGGCGGGGACAAGCTGACTATCCAGCAGCGTGGGGTCAGCAGCAACGTCATCGATGTACAGGTGGCCCGGATGGTTGCAGATGGGGTGCACGCTGTCGGCAACCCGGCAGTGGACGCGAGCGGAAACATCTTTGTCACCTACTCGGGGCCGCGGGGTCAGACCAGTCCGGTCTCCGTCTTCCGGATCGATGGGCAGGGCGAGCCTCAGTCATTTCTCACCGGTTTGATTAATGCGACGGGGCTGGCGTTTGACCAGGCCGGCTATCTCTATGTGTCTTCGCGGCAGGAGGGAACGGTGCATCGTGTGTCCCCGGCGGGCGCTGCGTCACTCTATTCGGAGGGTATGGGCGTGGCGACCGGTCTGGCCTTCGATGCCGGGGGGAATCTTTATGTCGGAGATCGCAGCGGTACCATCTTCAAGATCGGCGCAGATCGTCAGATCTTCGTCTTTGCGACCCTGGAACCGAGTGTGGCGGCATACCATCTGGCGTTTGGTCCGGGAGGAACCCTGTATGTGACCGGACCGACCACTTCGAGCTACGACAGCGTATACGCGATCGATACTCACGGCGCCCCACGTGTCTATTATCGTGGGCTGGGGCGCCCGCAGGGGCTTGCTGTAGACCGCACGGGTAACGTCTACGTAGCTGCATCCTACCGTGGCAGGCGCGGGATCTTCCGGGTCACAGGTGAGGGTGAGATCGCGATGGTAGTAGCGGGGTCAGGCATTGCCGGGCTCGCCTTTGCTCCTGGCGGCGATATGGTGGTCGCCACCTCAGACACGGTTTACCGGCTGCACCTCGGGATCGCTGGATTCGAGGGCGCTTTGGCCGGCGGCTTGAAGAGCTAATCCAGCTGGGTAGAGCGCGGGGCGCAGCAGCTTGCCGACTGCGTGGTCTTTGTAACTCCGACGTTTATCGCAGCGCGCTCTTCAGCCCGAATTGAGCATTCATGAACTGTGAGATCATCGCGATCGGCTCGGAGCTGCTGACTCCCTTTCGCCAGGACACCAACTCGCTCTACCTCACCCGCGGCCTGAACCAGCTAGGCGTGCAGGTACTCTTCAAGACCATCACCGGCGACCGTCAGCAGCACCTGGTCGATGCGGTCCGGATCGCGCTTGCACGTACGGATATTGTGATCACGATGGGCGGGCTGGGTCCCACGGTCGACGACCTGACGCGCGAAGCAGTCGCGGAGGCGCTTGGAGCAGGCCTCAAGCGCGATCCTGATCTCGTTGCCCAGCTGTATGCGCGTTTCGCGGCGCGACGCATTCACCTGACGGACAACAACCTGCGCCAGGCCGATGTGATCGCCCGTGCATCGATCCTCGAGAACCCCAACGGCTCGGCGCCGGGGCAGTGGATCGACACTGTCTTCGGCGGGCATCGCAAGCTGGTGATCCTGCTGCCGGGCCCGCCGGCAGAGATCAAGCCAATGTTCGATCAGGTCTGCGTTGCAAGGCTGCGCGAGGCGCTGCCGGTGCGGCATATCGCGGAGCGCACGCTGAAGGCAGCCATGATCGGCGAGTCGCAGGCCGATGCACGCATTGCTCCAATCTACGGACAATATAAGGATGTCGAGACCACGATCCTGGCGCATGTTGGAGACATTCAGATCAGCCTGCTGTGTTCCAAGGCTTCGCTCGAGGAGGCGCAGGCTCGGGTCGATCAGCTTGCGGGTCGCCTTGAGGACGAGCTGGGAGAGCTGATCTATTCCTCGCAGGGCGAGTCGCTGGAGCGCATTGTGCTGTTTTATCTCGAGATGCGCGGCGCTACGCTGGCAGTAGCCGAGAGCTGTACGGGAGGTCTGCTGGCCGAGCGGCTTACCAGCATCAGCGGGAGCTCCCGGTCGTTTGTGGGGGGCGCCATTGTTTATAGCAACACTCTTAAGACGACATTTGCCGGAGTGGAGCCTTCGCTGATCGAGCAGTTTGGAGCGGTGAGCCGAGAGGTTGCGGGCGCGCTCGCAGAGGGGATTCAGCGTCGTTGTTCGTCAACGCTCGGCGTCGGGATCACGGGTGTGGCGGGGCCGACGGGCGGCAGCGAGGCGAAGCCGGTCGGGCTGGTCTATATCGCGGTGGCGGACGAGAAAGACACAGAGGTGGTGGAGCGCCGGTTTAGCGGAGACCGCGAACGGATTCGTCATTACGCCAGCCAGCAGGCTCTCGATCTTGTTCGCAGGCGCCTGATGTAGTCTGCCGGCCGAGTCAGGGTAGGCGCGTGGTGATTCGGGTAAACTTATCGAGGCGATGCCAATGCTGACGTACCTACTTGTGGCCCTCGTTGCTTACCTGCTCGGCTCCATCCCCTTTGGCTACATCCTGGTCAGGTTTGTCCGCAAGGAAGACATCCGTTCCGTCGGCAGCGGCAACATCGGCGCAACCAACGTGCTGCGCTCGGGTGCGAAGGGGCTCGGGCTGCTGACGTTTGCCCTGGATGCGCTGAAGGGCTACTTCGCGGTGGTGCTGGCGCTTTACCTGTTGCGCCTGGGACCGGTGGCGGCAATTCCCCAGGGAGATGCGCTGGCGGTTGCGGCCCTCGGGGCGATCCTTGGGCATGTGTTTCCGATCTGGCTTGGATTCAAAGGAGGCAAGGGGGTGGCGACAGCCTTTGGCGTACTGGCGGCACTTGCTCCTTATGGCGCTTTGATCGCGCTGGGGATCTTCGTTGCGGTCTTCGGGCTTTCGCGCTACGTCTCGCTAGCCTCTGTAACGGCCGCAGCGGCTTATCCCCTTCTCGCTCTCGTGTGGACGCGTCGTGAGCACACGCCCCTGCTGATCGCGGTAGTATTCGCGATCTCGGTGCTGGTGATCCTCAAACACCGTGCAAACTTGACGAGGCTCTGGAGTGGAACGGAGTACCGCTTTGGAAAGAAGCGGGCAGAGGGTTCGGCCTCCTCCGCATGAGCAGGATCGCGGTCATAGGTGCGGGTGCATGGGGAACCGCCCTGGCGCTCAGTCTAGCGAGGCGAGGCGGGCACCAGCTCTCGTTGTGGGCGCGGTCGGAGCAGGCCAGCTCAGCCATCGCTCGCGATGGGCAGAATAGCGCCTTCCTGCCCGGTTTTCCGATACCGCCGGAGATCGTGGTAACGGCTGACGCCGCCGTCGCACTCGCGAACGCGGAAATCGTCGTGGGTACGGTGCCATCCCAGTACATCCGCGCTACTTTTCAGCAGCTTGCGCCATACCTGCGACCCGGTGGCGGGCAGGTGCTGGTCAGCGCGACCAAGGGTATTGAGGATGGAACGTTCCTGCGGATGTCTGAAGTGATCCGGCAGACGCTTGCAGGCCCTGGTTGCGACGTGCTCTGCGGGGTGTTGAGCGGGCCGTCGTTCGCGCAGGAGGTGGCGGCCGGCTCCCCGACTGCGGTGACGATCGCGTTTGAGGACACAGCGGTGGCGGCCCGCATGCAACGCGAGTTCAGCAGTTCTACACTACGGCTCTACACGAATGAAGACGTTATCGGGGTCGAGTTCGGGGGCGCGCTCAAGAATGTCATCGCTATCTCGTCGGGCATAGTGGCTGGTCTGGAACTCGGTCACAGCAGCGCGGCGGCGCTTATGACGCGCGGCATCGCCGAGATCACGAGGCTGGCGGTGGCTTGCGGCGGGCGGCGTGAGACGATGGCCGGTCTCTCCGGGTTGGGCGACCTGGTGCTGACCTGTACCGGCTCGCTCTCTCGCAACCGCTCGGTCGGTATCGCTCTGGGCCAGGGCCGGCTGCTGGGAGACATTCTGGACGGGCTGCACGGCAAGGTCGCCGAGGGAGTGAGGACCACCTCGGCTGCGCTGGGACTGGCGCGCAGACACGGGGTCGAGATGCCGATCACCGAGCAGATGGAGGCTATCCTGCATCATGGCAGGGCGCCGTTCGATGCAATCCAGGAGCTGATGGGCCGACCCGGGCGTGACGAGTGACTGCTGTCCAACCACCTGTGAAGTCTTCTGACAGACGCCCGATGGCAGAGCCAGACGTGTGCGGGATCTCGCCATAGATGGCCTTGGCACGGTGGCACGTCGGGATGATCAGTGTTCAGGCTGCAGGACGTAGCACCAGGCGAGTGCAATAACAGCCAGCCCAGCGGCGATGAGCGAAGGGCGATGGAACCAGGCAGCAAGCGACATGAGGATGTCCGCAGCCAGCCGGATGGCCTCGACCGGCCGGGTCATGCGACGCGAGAGGGATGCTCCCTGCGGCGAGGCTTTCTGCCGGTCGAGGTCAGCGTAGCGAATTAACAGGAGCGAAGCTGCGATGGGCGGAGCGAAGTGGGTGATGAGCCCGGAGGAGAGCTGGTGCCGCCAGAGGAGATACAAGGAGACCGGCTCACAACCGATGTCGGCAGCGAGCTTCCAGGGGTGGATCTGGTGGTAGAGGAGTTTCTCTTGTAAGGTCATCAATCCCCTGAATTGCGGCGCAGTCGCTCAGCGATGCCCACGAAGGATCATCTCATCCGGGCATGCAGGATCGGGCTCAGCTCGACAAATGCGATCTTGCCAACGGGGAAGGCGCCGCTCCGGTAACCTTAAAGATAGTCTGGGGAAGGAACCTGGCCGCATGATCCAAACCCTGTTCGGCAGTCTGAACGAACCCGAAAAGAAGAGCATCTTCGACCGCATGAAGCAGGCGGTCACGCGGACCCGCGAGACCCTGAACGAGCAGGTGCAGACGGTGCTCGCGTCGACCAGGGAGGTCGATGAAAGTTCGCTTGAAGACCTGGAGATGAGCCTGATCGCGTCTGACCTGGGAGTGAGCACCAGCACCGAGGTGATTGACGCCCTGCGGGAGCGCGCCAAGCGGCGGCAGATTCGAGATGGTGCGGAGTTGAAGGGCCTGTTGAAGGAGCAGCTCAAGACGATCCTCGATGAGCAGCAGACCACGCTGCCAAAGTTGAGGACGCCGCCCTGGGTGATCCTCATGGTAGGCGTAAACGGCACCGGGAAGACGACCACGGCAGGCAAGCTGGCGGCGTATTTCCGAGCGCAGGGAAAGACGGTGCTGCTCTGCGCGGCCGATACGTTTCGGGCTGCCGCGATCGAGCAGCTGGAGGTTTGGGGGCAGCGCAGCGGCGTTGAGATTGTGAAGACGAAGCAGGGTGGCGACCCCTCCGGCGTGCTCTACGACGCCCTCAGTATGGCCAAAGCACGCGGCATCGATGTGCTGATTGTTGACACTGCCGGGCGGCTCCATACCAAGGGTGGATTGATGGCGGAGCTGGACAAGATGCGCCGCGTGACCCAGCGGCTCATCCCCGACGCTCCCCACGAGGTGCTGCTGGTGATGGATGCGACGACCGGACAGAACGGATTGCAGCAGGCGCGTCTGTTTACCGAGTCTGCCGGGGTTACGGGCATCGTGCTCAGCAAGCTTGACGGCACCGCAAAGGGCGGCATTGCCATCGCGATCGCGAGTGAGCTGAAGCTGCCGGTGCGCTATGTCGGAGTGGGTGAGAAGATCGACGACCTGCTGCCGTTTGAGAGCGATGCCTTTGTTGAGTCGCTGCTGGCTGGCTGATCTTCCTGCTGCTTTGATGCTTCGAGTTTCGCCCTTCAAAGTGCTAGCGAAGGTACTCTGCCGGTCTGCGGCGGGGGGTGCTTCTGGAGGTCCTGCTGAAAATCGAATTGGACGCCGATTTCGACGACGAGCGATGGATGGAGAGAGCACTTGGCCTCGCGGACCGCTCGGTGGGACTGTCGTCGCCCAATCCCATGGTGGGCTGCGTGATCGTCAGTGAAGGAGCAGTGGCCGGAGAGGGTTGGCATGAGTACAGCAGGCGCGACCACGCCGAGATCGTTGCCCTGGCGGCGGCCGGTGAGCGGGCGCGCGGCGCAACGGCCTACGTCACCCTCGAGCCGTGCAGCCATCAGGGACGAACCGGGCCCTGCTCCGATGCGCTGATCCGTGCGGGAGTATCACGCGTGGTGGCGGCTACTGTCGACCCTAATCCGCTGGTCAGCGGTGCGGGTTTCAGCAGGTTGCGTGCCGCGGGGATCGGTGTCACCACGGCCGTGGGCCAGGCAAGGGCTCGCCGGCTGAACGATGCCTTTGCCAAGTACATTCGGACCGGGATTCCGCTGGTCACCTTGAAGGCGGCGGTCTCAGCAGATGGGCGCATCGCTCCAGATGCCGCGGGCCGGGTGCCGGGTACTCCGTTCTGGATCACGGGCCCGGGATCGCGGGAGGCAGTGCAGCAGCTGAGGCACGCCTCCGACGCCCTGCTGAGCGGAATCGATACCGTCCTGAACGATGACCCACTGCTCACGGACCGCACCGGGTTGCCCCGGCGCCGAGGCCTGCTGCGGGTGGTACTCGACTCCCGACTGCGGCTGGGTGGCGAGGCCGGCCTGAAATCAAGGCTGGTCAGGAGCGCTGAGGAAGACGTGCTCGTCTTTTGCACCCATGCGGAGCTTGATCACAGGATCGCGCTTGAGGAACGCGGCGTACGGGTGGAAGAGGTCAGCGGTGAGCGTCTGACAGCAGGTGTGGGGGACTTGCAGGCTCCTGGACCGGGCGAGGTCTCGGGGTCGTCCGCCACAGCTGCAGGACGTGTCCCAATCAAGGATGTATTACAGAGGCTCGGGGAGCTGGCGGTGACCAGTGTGATGATCGAGGCGGGCGCCCGCGTGAATACCAGTGCGCTGGGTGAGGGGCTTGTTGACCGCCTGCTCCTGTTTCACGCGCCGGAGAGGATTGGGAGGTCTGGAGTGCCGGTAGTGTACGGGGTAGACGACTCAATCCTCGGAGATGGAGGCCGGCTGGCGCGGCACTTTGGCTTTGAGCGCCTTGAGGGACAGCAGTCAGGCAGCGATCTTGTCATCGAGGCGTCCCGTGGGGATTTCTGGGGGTGAGTGGACGCTGCGATAGACTTTGAGCATGTTTACCGGGTTGATTGAGGCTGTCGGGACGGTGCTCGCGGTCGAGCAGCGGGCGGGTTCGCGGCGGATCAGGGTGGCGGCGCCGTCGCTGGCGGCACGGCTCACGACCGGGGACAGCATATCGGTGAGCGGGGTGTGCCTGACCGCGCTCGACATTCAGCCGAGTGCCGATCCACCTCTATTTCACGCCGACCTTGCCGCTGAGACGGTGGCGCGCACCTCCCTGGCTGCGCTGGCGCCGGGTGAGAGCGTCAACCTTGAACTTCCAACTCCGGCCGGCGCTCCGCTGGGCGGTCACCTGGTGCAGGGGCACGTCGACGGCACCGGAACGCTGCTATCTCTTAACAAGGTGGACGAGAGCGCGGAGGTTGAGCTCGCCGACTGGTGGCTGCGAGTGGCGGTGCCGCGCGAGGTCACGCGCTTCATCGTCGAGAAGGGCTCGATCGCTATCGAGGGCATCAGTCTGACGGTGGCGCGGTGGGAGCCGGAGGGGGACGTGGTGAGCGTGGCCGTTATCCCGCATACCTGGCTGTCGACCAATCTTCATACGCTGCAGCCGGGCCGCAAGGTGAATATCGAGGCCGATGTGCTCATGAAGCTCGCCCTGCAGCAGCAACGCCCGTCGTTCGAGCTGACGCTCGAGTACCTGGTGGCGAAGGGCTACTGACGGATGCCTGCCTTTTCTGGAGAGGCGGACTTGCGGGCTCTTGCACAACTTCGCAGCCTGACATGGGTTCAGGAAGAGGGTGGCCCTGCGCCGCGATCGTTGCGGCAGGAAGCTTCCGCATGAATTGAGCAAAAATTCCCCGCTTCCATTCGATCCATGCATGTACTGTAAAGCCCTGTAGGACGAGGAGAGCCCACTTTGAGGAAAGATGGCGCATCGACAAAGCGTATGCCGATGTATGTGCTGATGGTCGTTTGTCTGGTTGGACTCTTTATCGCTATTATCTTTTACCTGTTCTTTGCTCCCGGCAAGACCAAGCTGGTCGGCCCTCCGTCGACGAGCGGGCTTGTCGCCCCGGCAGACCCGGCGGGGCATTGCGCCGTAGTCAGCGGATTGGTTTGAAAGCCCTGGCGACAGGGTATGTATATTGCTTTCCAGTTCGAAGCTGAAGTTCCATCCAGCATCAGCCGATAGGCGGGGTATCTATGCGTGTGATCCGCCATCTCTCCCGGCGCTACTGGCTTGTGAGCGCCGTGCTTCTGCCTGCCTGGGGCATGGGCTGGGCTGCTGGCGTAGCCTCGGCCGCGCCGCAACCGACCGACTGGCTCCGGGTGATGGGGGAGTGCCTGCTGGTGGCCGCGGGGGTCTGGGTGCTGTCTTTCTTTCGCTCGCGCAAACTTGCCAGCCAGAACAAGACGCTGATGCAAAAGCTGTCTGATCGCACGGCCGAGCTTGAGGCGGAAAAGTCTGTCTTAAACACCCTGCGGAAGCTGCCGTCGCGCGACCGGCTGACGATGGCCTGGAACCGTACGGCCATCATGGACATCCTGGTACGGGAGATGCTGCGCTCGGTGCGCGAGAGCTCCTGCCTGGGCATTGTGATTGCAGAGGTTGACGATCTGAAGGGTATCTCCGAACGGCATGGCGCATCCGGGGTGGATGCGGTGGTGCAGCAGACCGCGGAGCGACTGCTGGGCGTGATGCGCGCCTACGATGCAGTGGGTCATTACCGGGATGGAGACTTCCTGATTGTGCTGCCCGGCTGGAATCCAGAGTCGGCGCCGCAGAGGATCGTGAGCATTCTAGACACCATGGGCCTTAAGCCATGCGTGGTTGGAGAGTCGCCGCTGAGAGTCACTTCAAGCCTGGGTGTGGCGGCATTCGATCCTCGGACCGATTCCCCCTACCCTGAGGACCTCTTACGGCGTGCCGATGAGGCGCTGCACATGTCCAAGGCTGCGGGCCCCAACCATGCTGTAGTTGCTCCCCGCTGAGCCTTTCCTGGTTTGAATATGCTGTGACTCGGCCGTGCGATGCAATTCGAGGCGCTAGCCGGCGCGAGTGACTGGGCTTGCGAGGCCGGCCCCGTCCATAGGAGTGCCTGGAGGTTTCCTGGAGGCAGGATCGTTGGCCGGCCGTGGCTGGATCCCTAAGCCCAGATAAGCGATGATTCCCAGCCGCACCGCTGCGTAGTAGATCAGCATGGGAACGCCCAGCCCCAGCAGAACGCCCAGACTCAGCTGTACTGCGACGTTGTGCACTCCCATGCCCCTGAGGATGACGCGGGTTCCAGCACCCGCGAGCACGTGCAGGATGTAGATGGTCGTCGAAGCGACGCCAAACTCGGTGAATAGGCGGGTGAGGGAGGCGCTCCAGTCCACGATCAGCTTGCAGAGGGCTATGGTGAAGCTGATTCCGAGTACGGAAGCGGGCAGGGCGTACTTCGACTGGGTGTCATAGCCGCAGAGGGGACCGCTGTAGTACACGGCGACGGCAAACAGCGCTCCTAATACAGGCAGGGCGAGCGGCTTGACGTGTTGAACGACTTCAAGGGTTCGCACATCGAGGAGTATCCCAGCCTCGTAGAAGACGAAGGCCCACAAATAGATGGTGTACCACACGTGGCGAGGGCCGATGAAGAAGCCGAAGGCGAAGGCAAGGACGAAGAGCAGAGCGGAGATTGCGCGGCGGTTGGCCGTAAAGATCGCGACCATGTGAAAGAGGAAGAGGTCAAAGAAGAACCAGAACTGCTTGATCGGCCGCCAGGGGATGTTCATTACGTCGTAGCGGCTCACAGGATTATTGAGGTGCGAGGCTAGAGCGACCTCGAGCGAGCCTTGAATGAACGACCAGAGCAGATATGGATAGGCAATCGTCAAGATCTTTGACTTGAAGAAGCGGCCCGCTCCCTTGCTGAGCGATCGCCTCACGTTCAGGCCTGCCATGAAGAGGAACAGCGGCATGTGAAAGCTGTAGATGGTGTAGTCGAGACTGGAGAGAGGGCTTTTCGGGCCGGTGATGCCGGCGTTCAAGAGCCCGCGGGCCACGTGCCCGTAGACGACCAGGATGATGCCGATACCGCGGGCAACATCGATCCACGCAATTCTCTTATTCATTCCCTCGATGATAAAGGAAGCTCACATGCGGGCTGAGGTCTTTCTCGCACGCACGTTCCATGCCTCAGAGAGTACGGCGCGGGGCTACTGCTTGTCCCTCACCGTTACAGGTGAGCCTACCTACTGCGGAGTGATGATGCCGCCCACAGGGGAGCGTGACGGCATCTGAACTCCTCGATGGTCACGCTCCACCGGAACAAAGTGTTCGCCGCCGCAGGTGGGGCAGCTCGGGGGAGCTACATCGGCGTGCACGATGGTGTGGCAGCGGGTGCACTGGAACTCGTTCATCTGTTTATCTTCGCTTGAGCCCTGAGGTGCCTCAGTCTAGCTTGCTGCGATCTTGGCTGCAAGGATGGTTGGTCTGTCGATCTCGGGAGGCTTGGAGAAGAGCTCCGAGGCTCTGGCGAAGAGGGCCTTGGCGATCTCGCCGTTTATGTGAACTTGGCGCGACTCCTCATCGGCAAATGTATCGAAGATGCCGTACTTGCCGGGGCCGATCTTGAGCGCGTACCAGGTGGTTGTTCCAGGCTCCTCGACGGCCATCGGTTGAGCTGAGATCAGGAATGCTTCGACTTCCTCTTCCTTGCCAGGCTTTGCTTCCAGCTGTGCCCAGATTGCGTACTTGTCCACGTAGTGTCTCCTGAGGTTGTCGGGCGTTGGCGATGCCTGCCACCCTGACCGCTTTGTGTAAATTGCTGTCGAGTTGGGTGAGATGCACAGTTGGCCCTGTCAGGCAATGAAGCGTGATGTAACCAAATACACACCCGTCGCGTAATCCTTTGGCTATGTCGTAAGCGGGGCAGAGGCGGTTACACTGGATGGGTGATTTCCGGTCCCAGCCCTGCTGTGCGCATGATCGTGGTGGATATCGATGGGACCCTGATGCCTTCCTCGGGTGCGTGGATAGGGTCTCGGACGTGCGAGGCTCTGCGGCGAGCCGAGGGCTCAGGACTGCAGATTGTGATCGCGACCGGCCGCCGCCAGGCCTATGCGGTTCCGCTGTTGACGCAGATCGGCCTGCGGCCAGAGACGGTGATGATCTCGTCGAACGGTACCGTCACGCGCACGCTTGCAGGGCATCCGATCGATCGCTGGCTGCTGCCGCTGGAGACGGCGCGTGCCTTGTGCGGGCGGCTGAGGCACTTCGGACAGACCACCGTCTTCACCTTTGACCGCGAGGGGCCGGGACAGCTGGTGCTGGAGTCGCTGCAGCCGCTCGATCAGCGGCTGTCCCCCTGGGTGACTGCCAATCGCGCCTTTATCGAGGAGGTGCGTCCGCTCGAGAGCGCATTTGACAATGGCGAAGCTCCGGTACAGGCCATGGTCTGCGGTTCGATCATGGAGATGCGCCTGGCCGAGGCGCTGCTCGCCGAGAGCGAGTTTGCGAAGGAGATCGAGACGCACCGCACGGAGTATGCAGCGCGGGACCTGGCTATCCTTGACGTATTGCCGCCGGGGGTCTCCAAGGGCTCGGCGCTCGAGCGGCTAGCCAAGCGGAAGGGCATACGCCGCGAGGAGATCCTGGCGATCGGTGACAATTACAACGATATTTCCATGCTGGAGTTTGCCGGCCAGCCGGTGCTGATGGGGAACGCGTCGCGCGAGCTGCTGGTGATGGCCAAGAGCAAGGGCTGGCGGGTGACGCGGAGCAACGATCAGGACGGGGTGGCGCATGCGGTCTGCGGGGCGCTATTGGGTGTTGCCAAGGCTGAAAGAGCGCGCGAGCGCCAGCAGAAGCAGCGCCAGGCACCGCAGAAGTCACCGGGCGTAAACGGAGCGACCGAACAGCCGGACGCCGAGCCCGCGGAGAGGGTTGAACACTCTCTCAAGTTGACGGGCCGCATTGCAGCCGCTGACGATGATGTCGCAATCAAGGACCCGGTTGCTGTGCTCGCCACCTCACCCGTGACGGGGCGTTGAGGATGCGGCGCCCATCGGAGCTGCAGGGGCATGACTCGATGAGTGACGTGAGTTCCAGGCGGTTGCGTCGGATATTGGCTTTGATTACTTCTGCTGCGTTGTGTTCGCTGCCGGCCCACGGCTCCGAACTCGTCACTTTAAGGAACGGATTTGACGTGCTCTGCGACCACCGGGTGGGGGTCGGAGACCGGGTAAGGCTCTATCTCTTTGCCGGGGGAGAGAGCTTTGTCGAGTTGAGTGGGGCTGAGATCGCGAGCATCGAGCCTGTGCATGCTCCCCTGGCGGCGACATTGCACCCGGATATCGTGACTACCGGCGGTAAGGTTGTGAAAAGGGCCGTTGACGTGGCGCAGAGCTCGCTCTCGGCGGACGAACTGCACCAGATGCTTGCGACTGCCGGGTCGCAGCGCAATATCGATGTCGACCTGCTGGCGAGCGTGGTGCGGGCAGAGAGCGGCGGCAGGGTGCGGGCTGTAAGCCGGAGCGGGGCGCAGGGGCTGATGCAGCTTATGCCGGGAACTGCGGCCGAGGTTGGAGTGAAGGAGAGATTCAGGCCGGAGGAGAACATCCGTGGCGGGACGGCATATCTCGACATGCTGCTCGTTAGATATAAAGACAACCTGGCGCTTGCGCTGGCTGCTTACAATGCCGGTCCGGCTGCGGTGGAGCGTTGGCGCGGCGTGCCGCCCTACCGCGAGACGCGGGCTTATGTGGCGCGTGTGATTCGCGACTTCAACAGCCGAAGGGCGGCGCCGCTGGCGGCTCGAAAGCTGGTAGGGGGGCTCGCGACCGGGGTGGCGAGCAAGGTCGCATTCGGGACAGAGAAGGCCTCGGGGACGATAGCCAGCCGCTGAACGCAGTGAGTCCGCGGACCCGTTCAGCGCCCCGTTTCCTGATCGCTGACCCGGAGCAAGACTGAATTCGGTAAACTGGAAGAGCGGCGGTTTCACTCTGCTCGCCGGATAGCGGTCGTCGAGCCGCAGTCCGGGCGAAGAGTTGTAGAGGTCAGAGTTCAAAGTTCAACGTTCAAAGCGGTTGAATCCAGTACCAGGATCGGACGCCACCTTGATAAGCAGTGCGCCCCCTCAACCTGCCTTCACCAGCAATGACACGCCTAAGAAGAAGAGCCGCCTGCTGATCTGGCTGATCCTGGCTGCGGCGCTCGTGGCCCTGGTCATCTTCGCTCGCCACAAGATTCACTTCAACTGGAGTGTCTTCGGCCAGCAGCTCCGGCAGGCAAATGCGGGGAAGTTCGCTATTGGAGTGGCGCTCATCTATGCGGCTTATGTATTGCGGGCCACGCGCTGGGCGGTCTTCCTTCGGCCCGTGAAGCGAGTTTCGCCGCTGTCGCTGCTCGGGTCGCAGGTGATCGGGTTCACCGGTGTGGCCCTTTTTGGAAGGCTGGCCGACCTGGTGCGGCCTTACCTGGTCGCGCGGCGGGTCAACCTGCCCATCGGTTCTCAGATTGCGGTATATACGGTCGAGCGAATGTTCGATCTTGGATCGATGGCGCTCATCTTCTCGACGGTGCTGCTGCTCTCACCTGAGCGCACCACCCTTCCTCATCATGAACTGCTGGGACGGACCGCAATCGGAGGGCTGCTGGCGAGCGTCGCACTGGCTATCTTTGCTGCTTTTGTCCGCTTCTCCGGAAATCGCATCGCGAGCATCGCGGAGCGGGGCTTTGGATCGCTCTCGCCCAAGCTGGGAGTGAGCGTTGGAAGCAAGATCAGGGCGTTTCGCGACGGGCTGAATACGCTGTCGTCCTTTGGTGACTTCGCGATTGCGGCGGCGATTTCGCTGGTCATGTGGGGGCTGATCACCGGTGCTTACCTCGAGACGGTGCATGCCTTCACGGCTTCGCCGCAGCTGGCGAGCATGACGTTTGCGCGCTGCCTGGTGCTGATGGCTGCGAGTCTTGGGGCTTCCGCCATTCAGCTTCCGGTGATCGGCTGGTTCACCTCGATCGCAGCAACCACTCTCGCGATGCAGACGGTGTTTGGAGTTGCGCCAGAACCGGCGCTTGGCGCCGGTGCGATGATCCTCATCGTGTCCTTCCTCTCAATCATTCCTGTCGGGCTGATCTGGGCGCGCTTCGAGCATGTATCGCTGAAGAAGGTCGCAGCCGAGAGCGGCGAGGCTGAGGGCGCGGTAGTTTCTGAAGCAGGTGATCCCGATCCGCAGGTTGCACCCGTCACTCATGCTCAGGGCGGAGTGGTTCTTTAGAGGTCTGAGCAGGCCTGGATTGTTCCGCGCGCATCTACTTCCTGAAGAGGATTCGACGATGGTCGTCCACAAGGTAGAGGTGGTGCAAGCGGTCCCGGTCAGTTCGACGGCCCTGATAAAGGGAGCCCTGGCGGGTCTTGCGGGCGGGATCGCGGGAACCACGGCCAAGGTGATGTGCGAACAGGTCGTGCCGCCATGGATCGACCAGACTCCTCCGCAGGTGCTGCTGGCCGAGAGGGCTGCGGGCCGCCGGTTCGATCCGGTCGGGCGTAAGGTCGCCATGCAGACGATCCACTGGAGCTTTGGGGTAATCGCCGGCGCGGCTTACGGTGCGGTAGTCGAGGCGCGTCCGCGCGCGGCTGCCTGGCACGGGTTGGCGTTTGGACTTGCCCTGAACCGCCTTGCCCAGGAGAACCTGATGCCCGAGGCAGAGCTCGTCCCGCCAGCCGACCGGCAGCCGATGCAGGAGCGCGTGAGCCAGTGGCTGAGCCATGCGGTTTACGGCCTGGTGGCGGAGACGGTGAGGCGCCGGGTACGCGCCGGTATTGAATAGCGGGCTGGACAGCGTTCAGTCCGGCTTTGGCGTCCCTGCTAGACTTTCAGTACAAGATGAAGTGTCCCTATTGCGGCTTTGCACAAGACCGAGTGGTCGATTCACGGGAGAGCAAGGAAGCGGATTCCATACGGCGGCGGCGCGAGTGCGAGGGATGCAACAAGCGTTTCACGACTTACGAGCGCATCGACGAGATCCCCTACATGGTCATCAAGAAAGATGGCCGCCGAGAGCGCTTTGACCGGCAGAAAATTCTAAGTGGACTGTTGCGCGCCTGTGAGAAGCGTCCCGTCTCCGCGGGCCGGCTGGAGTCGATTGTCAACGAGACGGAGTCATTTCTGATGGATGCGCCCGAGCGCGAGCGGACGACCAACGATATAGGAACGCTTATCATGGATCGTCTCAAGAGCATCGATACGGTCGCTTACATCCGCTTCGCCAGCGTGTACCGGGATTTCAAAGATGTTCGCGAGTTCAAGGAAGAGCTGGAGCAGCTTTTGAATAATAAGGAGCACGCCGGCGCAGGCCGGAAGCGGCGCGCCGGCGATCACTCGTAACTGTGCCGGTGGCCGATGTTGTTCCAGCGGCAAGCAATATGCCACAGCGGTAGTAGCAGAGACTTCATTCGACGGTGAAAGAAGGTGTCATGCATCAGGTAAGCTCCGCGGAAGACTCTGCAACTAAAGGTCCCAATCCAGTAACCCATGCGGTAACGTTGATCGCCGGAGACGGCATCGGGCCCGAGGTGACGGCTGCGGTCGTACGCATCCTGGAGGCCACCGGCGTGAAGTTTGCATGGGAGCCCTTTGCCGCGGGTGCAGAGGCTTTCAAGCAATACGGCGAGTACATTCCCAAGGAGCTCTACAGCGCTATCGAGCGGACAAAGCTGGCGCTCAAAGGGCCCGTGACCACGCCTATTGGGGGTGGATTTACGTCCATCAATGTGACGCTGCGCAAGCACTTTGAGCTCTTCGCCAACTTCCGGCCTATCAAGAATCTTCCGGGTCTCGAGTCGAAGTTTCCGGGCGTTGACCTGATCATCATCCGCGAGAACACGGAGGGCGAGTATGTGGGCCTCGAGCAGGAGGTGGTGCCGGGGGTTGTGACTTCGCTCAAGGTGATTACCGAGAAGGCATCGACGCGGGTCTCGAAGTTCGCGTTTGACTATGCGCGCAAGCAGGGGCGCAAGAAAATCCACGCCATCCACAAGGCGAACATCATGAAGATGTCGGATGGCTTGTTTTTACGGTGTTCGCGCGAGATCGCCAAGGGCTACCCGGAGATCTTTTACGGCGAGCATCTGATCGACAACACGTGTATGCAGCTGGTGATGAATCCTTACCAGTACGACACCCTGCTGATGGAGAACCTGTACGGCGACATCATCAGCGACCTTTGCGCGGGGCTGGTTGGCGGTCTCGGCCTGGTGCCGGGTGCGAACCTGGGGCATGAAGCAGCGATCTTCGAGGCCGTTCACGGCTCGGCGCCGGACATTGCCGGCAAAGACATCGCGAACCCGACCGCGCTGCTGCAGTCGGCTGTGCTGATGCTGCGGCACATCGATGAGAATGCGGCGGCGGACAGGATCCAGGCGGCGATCGAAAAGGTCTATATAGACAAGAAGACGCTGACTCGCGATGTGGGCGGCACCAGCGGTACTGCGGCCTTCGGTGACGCTGTCATCGAGGCGATGGGCTGAAGGCTGCGACCCTTGTTTGAGTCCAGAGTCACTGTAAGTCAGGCTTTGTCGAGGCGCGAGCTTCCGATGGCCAACACCGCGGCCGACCTAAGATCTTTCCAACTTCCATAAACGGCACGCAATGCGGCGTACCCGGATTTCTTTGGGGCACAGTGCGCAGAGTTTTCCGCCCACAAAGCCGGAAGACCGGCCTTCGCTCCGCGAGCACCGGGCGCAGGTAATTCACTATGGAGGTAGCCTTTGGGGCCTGAAGACAGGTCAGGGCTACGAATTGTCTTCACATAGATGTGTTCCTTGCGCTGGCTGTGGTAGCCCTGGTCGCAGTGCTGTTGAGCCTGCTGCTCTAGTGCATTAACAACGCCGGAGCGGATGCCTTCCGCTTCGGGTATTACTAGAATAGAGAGACGAAGGCTTAGCGCCGGAAATCCGTACTGTTTGAATGCATCGAGAAGATGCAAGAGGCGCGGGCATCGGATTTGGCCATCTCGGCGCCTTGCTCGATGCAGAAGCTCGTCTGAGGAGAAGCATGACAGGATACAGGGCCCTGCTGGTGTTAGGCAGCGCGATAGTGATCGGAGTAACGGGATGCAAGAGCAACTCGCCCACAGCCGCTGGGCCGGAACCGGCAGCACCGACTGCGACTATCGACATGAGCACGGCAGGCATGGTGAGCGGTACGATCCACTTTGCGGGAACGCCGCCGCAGCGCGTCGAGATTGACATGGGCCAAGATCCGGCTTGCGGACTTACCGGCGGAACCAACCTGAGCGAGCAATACGTGGTGCATAACGGCAGGCTCGCAAATGTCTTCGTCTCGATTACGGGCGGCCTCGGGAACAAGGTCTATGCCGCTCCCGCAAATGCAATCAATCTCGACCAGAAGGGCTGCCGTTACACTCCTCACGTGATCGGGGTGATGGCCGGGCAGCCGGTTGAGTTCACCAATAGCGACCCTACGATGCACAACGTGCACACCACTCCGGACAACGGCAACCCCGAGGTGAACATCTCGCAGCCGCCGAAGGCCGGGACCACGCGGCAGGTCTTCACTCATCCCGCTACGATGCTTGCGGTGCACTGTGCCAATCATCCGTGGATGCAGGCATTTCTCAACATTGCTTCGAGTCCGTTCTATGCCGTCTCAGATACTAACGGCCACTTTGAGATACGCGGGCTGCCGCCAGGTACTTATACTTTGACTGCTGTTCACGAGGAGCTCGGCACGCAGACGGCGCAGGTGACGGTGCAGTCGAAGCAGACGGCTGCGGCTGACTTTAGCTTTAGCGCCGCGCGCGCAGCGGGCCAATGAGCCGTTCGCACTCGGAGGTGCGCGGATCGGATCAGCTGCAATCCAGCGCGCCTGTGGAAGCAGATACACTATTAGGCACGGCCAAGGGGGGTTTGCTGCGGGCCGTTTTGAGGTGGGTAGCCAGGTTATCTCCCCTCACTGTGGAGACAAGGAGCGTC
>DASWVB010000008.1:0-43879 GCA_036401375.1 Acidisarcina sp. | reverse complement strand
TGCGAGATTCGGCCAGCCTCGGCAAAGCCGGTTGGTGGGCGAAGTTCGATGAGCTGGGCCAGCACCTGAGAATCGTCGTCGAAGAGCTCGTCGTCGAGGAAGAAGCTGTTCCCGGAGAGCCCGCTTTCATCCCAAAGGCACTCCCCCTGGAGACTACGGCCGTCTAGCTCCCCAACGGCAACAGTATTGAATGGGAAACTGCGGACGCCGGCACCTATGGGTCGACGATCATCGGGGTGCCCCATGTCTCGGGTTTGGTTTGGGAGATGGGTTCATGCCTAAATCAGGGTCTCTCCAGACTGCCTAGCTGCGCCAGTGCAGCGTAACAGGCCCATCCATCGGATGACGGAATGGCGCTCCGCTGGCAGCCCTCTCGATCCGGGCCTGCTTCAATGCGAAGTACCACTTCGCCGGCCGGTCCGCATCATCGATCAACATGAGGGTGGGACTGTGCCGCAGTCCCTCCGCCTGTTGAACCATCGTCTCCTGGTCCTGCCGCACAAAACGCGCACCGAAGAACCGGGCGATGGACGTCACTAACGGCACGTTATAAAACACATTCCACGCAGCATGAACGTCGATGCGGCAGGCATTCGGTTCGGTCGGAGTGACCGTAGTCAGGCTCGAAAACCACTTGTCCCCGCAGCGGATGCTCTCATAACGCCGATTCGGCAGCACGAAATCGATGGTCGTTGTAATCGGCTCGCCATAGACGCCCAGCAGCTTGTAGGGCGCGCTGTTGCCCGACGGCGCGTGCGCCGACATCCTGAAGCCCTGCTCGATGGGCTCGAAGTGCTTCTCTTTCTCGTGGATGCTGTGCTTCCCCCGCCACCACCATGACTGATGCACAAAGGGGCCATGCGCCGGGTCCATCAGTCCGATGATGCCGTGGTCGACGCTACAGGGCAGGTCTGCGGTGAGGTGGGCACTGCGAAAGCGTCCACCAAACTTGGCCGTCTCAGGTATGGGCGGCAGCTTGGCGTCCGGGCGCACCCGTCCGCTGCCGGGCTGTGGAATGTAGACCCAGGCGTAGCCGTCGCGCTCCTCGCAGGGCAGGGCGCCGGCAAAGATCTTTCCGGGGTCAAGCGTGTCCGCGCTGGTGAGCGATGGAATCTCGATGCACTGCCCGGTCACCGGCTCAAACGACCATCCATGATACTTGCAGGTGAGCGCCTTGCCGTCGAACCAGCCGCACGAGAGCGGAATGCCGCGATGCGGGCAGCTGTCCCGCATGGCGAAGAGCTTTCCATCCGACCGCCGCCCCAGCACCAGCGGAATGCCAAGCAGCATGGCAGTCTTGAGCGTCGTTCCCCGCAGCGGCGCACTGCGCATGGCCGGATACCAGTCGTCGTAGATCAGCGCCGGGCCGACTGCGGAGGCACTCAGAGTCGCTGCTGCACTCAGGGTCGCCGCCGGGATGATGGTTTCAGATGCCATTGTGGATGGTCTCACGCGCCAGCCGAAGACCAACCGCAGACTGGCTCCCCGCCGGGAGTAACGCGCTTCCTGACCAATACTATAGTCGGCCTCGCAAACTATAATCGGCAGGGACTTGCGGGCGATCTGCCCCTGACGGAGAGACGCAGATAACAGCGCCGACGAACACGACGGGCATGAGGTTTTTGCTGCCCCTGCTTGGCCTGTGGCTGCTGCTTTATGGGTCCTTCACCCTGGTGCGCCCGCCGCTGCTTGACGACGCCGACTCGGTACACGCCGAGGTGGCCCGCGAAATCCTCACCCGGCACGACTGGATCACGCTTCACGCCAACGGCATCCGCTATCTCGAAAAAGCGCCCCTGATGTACTGGAGCATGGCTTCGAGCTTCCGCGCATTCGGGGTGGCGGATTGGTCTGCCCGGCTGCCGCTCGCCCTCTACGCCCTCGCGCTCTTTCTTGCCGTCTTCGTTCTGGGGCGCAGGCTATTCGGCTCACCCGTCGCCGGTTTCTACGCCGCGCTGGTCCTGCTCACCTCCTGCGGAGTCTTCCTCTTCACCCGCATCCTCATCCCCGACGTTATGGTGTGCCTTTGGACCACCCTCGCCCTTGGCTTTTTCTGGCGATCGCTCGACGAGGAGTCGCCCTCCCGCTCGAGCGCCATCGGCTTCGCCGTAGTCTGCGCCCTGAACGTGCTCACCAAGGGGCTCATTGGAGTCGTCTTCCCCCTCCTGATCGTCGTCGTCTTCCTGCTGCTGACCCGTAACCTGCGGCACCTGCTTCGCTGGCATCCGTGGCTCAGCCTGCTCGTCTTTCTGCTGGTCGCGGCACCGTGGCACATCGCTGCGGCCATGTCGAACCAGGCCGAGGGCCATCCCTCCGGACTGAACATCTCCCAGGGGAACGTCCACGGCTTCTTCTGGTTCTACTTCATCAACGAACACCTGCTGCGCTATGTGAACCGCCGCATCCCCCGCGATTACGATACCGTGCCTCTGCTGCTCTTCTGGGGGCTGATGCTGGTCTGGATCGCGCCCTGGTGGGGCTTCCTGTGGAGGGCTCTTGCCCGGGTTCCGGCAGCCAAGGCCGCCCGCAGGCTCACCCTCGACACTCCTGAGCAACGATCCCTGCTGCTGGCAATCTGGGCCGCGACGGTGCTCATCTTCTTCAGCTTTTCCACGCGGCAGGAGTATTACGCCCTCCCCGCCCTGCCGCCGCTCGCCCTGCTCGCGGGCGGCTGGCTTGCGGAGGAGGAGACCCTCCCTCAGCAGCGATTAACGCGGCGCATTGCGCTTGCGCTGCTGGTCTCGGGTGTGCTCGGCGCGTGCGTTGCCGCCTTCATCGTGCTCCGCACCCATGCCCCGGGCCCGGGTTTCGACCTCGCCTCAACACTCAGCCAGAACGCGAGCAGCTACGCGCTCTCGTTAGGCCACCTCCACGACCTCAACCTGCAGGCCATGGGCGCCTTCCGCCTGCCACTGATGCTGACCGCAGCAGCGCTGCTCTTGGGCACCGCGGGCAACTACCTCTATCGTCTGCGCGGCCAGGCGCGCGTGGCAAACTGCTTCCTCGCAGGCATGATGGCAGCCTTCCTCGTGGCCGCTCACCTCGCGCTGGTAACGTTCTCCCCGGTGCTCTCCTCGCAGATCCTCGCCGAGGCCATCCGGCCGGAGCTTGCGCCTGGCGACCTCGTCGTCATCCACGGGGAGTACGAAGCCGGGTCAACGCTCGGCTTCTACCTCCAGCGGCAGGTGCATATACTGAACGGCCGCAGCTCCAACCTCTGGTACGGCTCCTTCTTCGACGACGCGCCCGCCATCTTTGAAGACAACGCCTCGATCGCGAAGCTATGGAACGGCCCCGCCCGCATCTTCCTCTGGACGCCGGTGGACGATCTGCCTCCTCTACCTGGTCAGAGCTACGTAGTAGCCCGCAGCGGAGGCAAGGAGATTCTAAGCAACGAAGCCAACAACAGCGGCGCTTCGTTCTAGGGCGCAATGATTCAGGAACTTAGGAACCACTCAACCGAACCGTTTTCAACCACATGCTTCGCGGAGGACGATGAGATACGGAGCAGGGGATTTGCTTCTGCGTTGGCTACTTTCACCGCTTACTCTGGCGCTAGTCATCGCAGCCCATAGCCAGGCCGGTAGCCCGGCCCCTCCCACGGAAAGCATCGTTCAGGCTGCGGAGCAGTCGTTTCACCGGTATGACTCCGGAAATACCCTTTCAACTACTTGGACTCTGGTGACAACGTTCCTCTGTCTATGGAGAACCAGCGTCAAAGGTCTGGTTTGCACCAATTAGTCAGCATGGACGAGTCACAAGGAGGTATGCCGCCTTACCTAGCTCTGCAGATAATCAGAGGCGGCAAGCCGGTGCAGTTTGCCGTCCTTCAGCGAGAAGTGCTCGCCGCGCCACGCCACCGTGTTCCCCGCATAGCTCCAGATCCAGACGCCCAGCGCCACGATGTCCCTCGGAACCAGCAGCCAGAGGTCGCGAAGCACCTGGCGGTCCCGCAAAATCCCCGTCCCCACGGCCAGTGCCAGGGCCACCCGGGCAGCCAGCGTCAGGCTCAGCAGGGCAACGCTGGCCAGTGTCACGCCCGAGCAGAGCACGTTCAAGATCGCCCAGGGCAGGCCATAGGTGAAGACTAGCCCAGCGTAGCCCAGCTTGCGCGAGTCGCGCGTGCTCCGCGCCCAGCGGAGCTGGTGGGCGAGAAACTGCGGGAACGTATACGCAGGCACCGAGGTATCGACGACCTCTCCACTGAGCGCAACTTCAAATCCGGCGCGAGCAACCCGTACGCCCAGTTCATAGTCATCGGCAAGGTAGTCGACCAGCGGATCGAGGCCGCCAATCGCATTGAGAGCCTCCCGGGACAGCGCCAGCGTTGAACCCAGCCCGAAGTGGATGCCCCGTTCGATGTTGCGCGCCGTCAGAACCCCGGCGATGAAGTCGGTCGCGATGCCAAAGGCCTCCATCCGCGAGCCGATGGTATTGTGGGCGCGGCCACGGTAGGGCGCCGTCACCATGCCCACCCGTCCGCCAGCCCGCAGCGGCGCCTCAAACTCGCCCATGATGCTGCTCAGGTAGCGCGGCGGAACCTTGATATCGCTGTCGTTGATGATTACGTGCGGGTGGCGCGCCTGCGGCAGCATCTGAACCAGGTTGCTGACTTTGCCGTTCGCGCCCAGGATCGCCGGACACAACAACAGACGGATGCTGATCTTCGGGAACTCGCCCTGCAGCCGTTCGATGGCCTCGACCGCCTCGTCATCCAGGCTGCTCACGCCAAAAAGAATCTCATATTCGCCCGCGTAGTCCTGCCGGCAATGGCTGGCGAAGCTCGCGTACATCTCCGGGTCAAGGCCCTTCACCGGCTTGAGGATGCTCACCGGCGGATGGCTCTCCGGCAGCGGGGCACGCATGTGCCGCGCAAACGCCCGGGCGCTCCAGAGGGCCAGCAGGTAGTACCCGAGACCAGTGAAAGCCAGGAAGGTCGTGATCGATTCGGCGACAGTAGCGAGCATGAGCAGTCCCAGTTTAGACTGCCGGGCGTTTTGTGGCGGCGCCGGGTTGCGTGGAACGCCACGCTCCCGGCCCGATGCTGTCGTCTGACTGGGCAAGCAACAGCGCATAGTTACCCTGGTCCGCCAGCATCAAGTGTCAATCGCGCGCACTCTCAAACATGGTTGACAAAGATCTACTCGTAGCGCAGAGCCTCAATGGGATTCAGTCCGGCCGCCTTCCACGCCGGGTAGATGCCAAACACCAGCCCGATAAAGCACGAGACCAGGAACGAAACCGCGACCCAGGTAGAGGAGAGCGCAGCGTTGAGGAACGACACCGCAAAGTGCAGGATGAGGGTAAAGAGCGCGCCCGCCACGATGCCGATCAGACCACCGACGGCGCAGAGTGTGATCGCCTCCAGGGTGAACTGCATCAGGATATTTCCCTTGGTCGCTCCAATCGCCTTGCGCACACCGATCTCCCGGGTGCGTTCCGTCACGGAGACCAGCATGATGTTCATCACGCCCACCCCGCCCACCATCAGCCCCACTGAGGAGACCGCAACCATAAACAGGAACAGCCCGCCGGTCACGGAGTTCCAGAGCCGGGTAAGCGAGTCGGGACCAAAGATGGCAAAGTCGTCGTCCTGCTGCACCCGCACCTTGCGCCGCGCGCGCAACAGCTCTCGAATCTCCTCCTGCACCAGCGCCTTGTTCTTCGCGTCGTCGTACTTCACCGTGATCCAGAAATCGACGACCTCGGGATGGATCTTGTGCAGCGTCTCGAGCGGAAAGTAGGCCGAGTTGTCCTCTGTATTTCGCCCGCCGCCAAACGGCTGCGGCTGCTTGTCAAAGACCCCGATCACGGTGAAGATGTCTCCCTCGCAGTCGACATCCTTCCCGATGGCCGACTGGCCCGGAAAGAGGTCCTCGGCCGAGTCATGGCCGAGCACGACCACGTTGGCGCGGTTCTTCTCCTCATCGTCGGTCCACATACGGCCTTCGAGCATCTGGATGTTGTCTACGTCCTTGACCTGCGCGGTATCGCCCCCAAGGATCGTGTTGAGTACCTTGTGATTGCCGGCCTTGATCGAGACGTTGCCGATGCCACTCAGGTTCCAGTTGCGGTACTGCACGCCTGGGTCGACAGCCACGACATGGGGCAGCTTGCGCATCGCGAGACCGTCTTCAAACGTCAACTGCTTGCGGTTCAACTCTGCAGTGGTTGGCCGCCTGCCAAAGGGCACAAAACGAAAGACCCAGATACTGTTCGATCCGAGCGAGCCGATAAAGCCGTTGATGTTGCTGTTGAGCCCGTTGATGGCGGACGAGATCAGGATTACCGTCGATATGCCGATCGAAATACCGAGCACTGTCAACCCGGAGCGCAGCTTGTTGGTGCGCAGGGTCTCCAGGGCCATCCGCACTGCTTCTTTCGAGTCGCGTAGCCGCATGTTTTATAACTCCGCTCGCAAGGCAACGATAGGATCGAGCTCCGCGGCCTTGCGCGCCGGGTAGACTCCGAAGAAAACGCCGACCGTGACCGCGACCAGCAGCCCTGTTATGACAGACCAGGCCTGCACCTCGGACGGAAAGCTCGCCAGCACAGTGATCACTTTTGCCACGCCTATTCCGCCGGCCACCCCGATCATGCCGCCAAAGAGGGACATGGTCGCCGACTCGATCAGGAACTGCATCAGGATATCGTGGCGGCGCGCACCTAGAGCCTTACGGATACCGATCTCCCGCGTCCGCTCCGTCACGGAGACCAGCATAATGTTCATGATCACGATTCCGCCGACCACCAGGGAGACACCTGCGATGGCGACAACCACTGCGCCGAAGCTGTTGAGGATCTGGTTCAGCAGGTTCTGAAAGGTCGCGCTGGTGTCAATCGAGAAGCTGTCCGGTGCGCCCATGGGCAGATGGCGCCTGGAGCGCATGATGGTGCGCAGCTCGTCCTGCACTCCCTCGATCACCTCGCCGCCGCCGCCCGCATTCACATAGATCACCAGGCTCTTGTTCGAGCCGTAGGTATGCAGGAAGCCGGTCAGCGGTATCGCCACCCAGTTGTCCTGGCTTGCTCCGAAGGTCTTGCCCTGGCGCTCGGCGACCCCGATCACCGTGTAGGGCTCACCGTCGACGCGAATCTCCTTGCCGAGCGGATCGCCCGAGGGCAGCAGATTATCGACGACATCGTACCCGATAATGGCGACGTGCGCTCCGTGCTGGTCCTCTGACTCGGTAAAGGAGCGGCCCAGTTCCACGTTCAGGTTCGAGATCGGAGGCATGGTCCACGTCCAGCCGCGAACGTCCGTGTCTGTGCTTGACTTAGTACCGACCACCACCTTGCCGGTGGTATTGCGCAGGGCCCCGACCGAGAGACACGACTTGCAGTTCTGCAGGATGGCGAGATAGTCGTCAAAGGAGACGTCCTTACGCTTCTGGAAGGAGAGATACTCCTCGATCGTGATGAAGGTGGCAGGCATCTTGCTGACCGTGACCACATCAGCGCCATAAGTGTTGATCTTGGTTGTTACAAACTGCTTCGCGCCGTTCACCAGGGTCACAACCGTGATGACGGAGGCGACGCCGATGACCACCCCAAGCAGGGTAAGCACCGAGCGCAGCTTGTTCGCCCACAGCGACTGCAGCGAGATTTTTAACGCTTCGATCAGGTTCATCGGTTACTCACGGTGCTTGGGCGGTGACAGGCTTCGAGTCTACCAGCCAGGCCAGTGCCATTGTGGTGGGCTTCTGGTGAAATATCTACGTAGCTGGCTGCAGATATGTTCCCGCCCCGGAGCGATAGGCCTGCTTCGTCGTGTAGCCCGGCATCCCGTGCGTCGTCGCCTTCCAAGTCCCGACATCTACGTTCGGGCGCAGCCGCTGGACTGGGCCTCTGCGCCCTGCTAACTTGCTGGAGTGGCGCGGCCAGCTCGCGCATCTGTTCGAGGATCAAGGTCCATGTCAGTCCAGCTGCCCAGCAGTGACCCGGTCCAGGCGATAAGCTCCGAAAGCCAGCCTCTCTTCCCCGCTGGCAACCGCACGCCATTCTTCCTGGTGACGGCGCTGTTCTTCCTCTGGGGAGTACCCAACAATCTCAACGACGTCTTGATACGTCAGTTTGGGAAGGCGTTTACGCTCACCCGCCTCGAGGCGGGCCTGGTGCAGTCCGCGTTCTACACCGGCTACTTCTGCCTCGCCATCCCCGCCGCGCTGCTGATGCGAAGGCTAGGCTACAAAGCCGGCTTCATCGTGGGCCTGCTGCTCTTCGCCGGCGGAACCTTCCTCTTCTGGCCCGCCGCCCACGCTGGCCACTACTCTTTTTTCCTGGTCGCGCTGTTCGTAATCGCCAGCGGCCTCGCCTTCCTCGAGACCGCCTCCAACCCCTTCATAGCGCAGTCCGGACCCGCTGCAAGCTCCGAGCGCCGCCTCAACTTCTCCCAGGCCTTCAATCCCATCGGCTCGATTGTCGGCGTGCTGGTCGGAACAGTCTTCATCTTCTCCGGAATCGAGCTCAGTGCACCGGAAGTAGCCTCGATGAAGGCCCGCAACCTCTATACCGCCTACCTGCACGCCGAGACCATGAGAGTGGTGACGCCCTACCTCGCGCTCGGCGCTATCGCGCTGCTCTGGGCGCTGCTGATTGCGCGGACGAAGTTCCCGTCGATCCGCGGAGATGAGGAGGGCGCAGCCGGCGATCACGGCCGCTTCGCCGACCTCCTGCAGTACCGCCACTTCCTCCTGGCCGTTGCAGCCCAGTTCATGTACGTCGGCGCACAGGTCGGCACGTGGAGCTACTTCATCCAGTATGTGCAGCAATACACCCACGAGCCGGAGAAGAAAGCAGGCTACCTGCTGATCGGAACCCTCGTCGCGTTTTGCATTGGGAGGTTCGCGGCCTCCGCACTGATGAAGCTGGTCGCACCGGGCAAACTCATGGGCCTCTATGCGCTGGCGAATATCCTCCTGGTCACGATCGGCATCGTCTTTCCGGGCTGGATCGGGCTCTGGTCGATCCTGCTTACCAGCTTCTTCATGTCGATGATGTTCCCGACCATCTTTGCGCTTGGACTGAAGGGTCTAGGCCCCAACACCAAGATCGGAGGCTCGCTGATCGTCATGGCCATCGTCGGCGGCGCGGTGCTGACCCCGCTGATGGGGCACATCGTCGATATTTCGCGAAGTACAGCGATGGGCTACACCGTCCCATTGCTCGGCTACATCTGCGTTGCTCTGTATGGATTCTTGGGAGCACGCCGCGAGACCCGCATCCGTCCCGGCTTCGCGCCCTTCGAGAGCGGGGGCAAACTGGTTTGATCAAATCCGGCATACTCAACCCCGCAATCAACTCGCTGCTCAGCCGGGTGCGTCACACCAACACGCTGGTCATCTCCGATCGCGGCTTCCCCTTCTGGACTGGCATCGAGACCATCGATATCTCGCTCATCGACGATGTGCCCACCGTCCTGCAGGTGCTGCGCGCGGTTCGCGGCAACTTCCATATCGGTCGCGCGTACATGGCAGAGGAGTTTCAGAGTTCTAACGCACAGCTTGCCATGTCAGACCTGATAAGTGTGCTGGCCGGCGTGCCGCTCGGCTTCGAGCCTCACGTCGACTTCAAGAAACGCGTCCCCCAGGCCATCGGGTTGATCCGTACCGGCGACACAACCCAGTACGCCAACATCATCCTCGAATCGGCGTGAACCATCGTTCCCCCAGGACAAAAGCGGCTCTAAGTAGGCGATCGCGCAAAGGGCCGTCCCTTCACGATCCCCTCACCCTCGCGGATGGTGACAAGTTGCCCGGCACTCACGCCAGCGAACGTCTCTGTAGTTCCCATGGGCCAGTGGACCTCGATATTGGCTTTCGTTACCGCTCCCAGGCCAAAGTGCAGCCGAGGATCGTTCGAAGAAAGGTAGCTGGTCTGGCTGGTGACGCACTGCGCCTGCACCTTTCCCCCGTACCTCACGAGAACGCGCGCCCCGATCGCGCTGCGATTGCTGTGCGTCCCCTCGAGCCGCACCTTCAGCCAGTGGTTTCCGGGTGGTACATCATTTCGTAACAGCGACGGTGGCTCGTTATAGTTCATGATAAGCACATCGAGGTCGCCGTCGTTATCGAAGTCGCCAAACGCGCAGCCGCGGCTCAGATGCTTTGCCGAGATACCCGGGCCGGCCGCGTCTCCGACTTCGACGAAGGTCCCGTCCCTGCGGCTCCGGAAGACTACCCGGGGGTTGCGCGACGGGTACTTCGCATACACCTTCTCCAGCTCCGGATAGACCGTGCCCGTCACCCACAAAATGTCTGGATAGCCGTCATTATCAAGATCGGAGAGTGCTGCGCCCCAGCTGATGAAGCGCGTCTCCGCTCCCAGGCCAGCCTTGCGAGTCACATCTTCAAAGCTGCCCTTACCATCATTGCGATAGAGCCCGGTGGCCTGGTTCTGAAAGTGGGTGCGCAGGATGTCAATGTGGCCGTCCAGGTCGTAGTCGCCCAGCGCGACGCCCATTCCGCCGAGCTCCTGCCCGTCGCCGCTGATAGCGATGCCGCGAAACAGCGCCTCCTCCCGGAACGTTCCATCGCGGTTGTTGATCAGCAGCAGGCTGGGAGTTGAATCGCAGGCGACAAAAATGTCCTGCCAGCCATCCTCGTCGACGTCGAGGGCTACAGCGGTGAGCCCGTACGAGCCACGCATCGCCGCTACTCCCGACTCGCGCGACACATCCGTAAATGTGCCATCGCCATTGTTACGATATAGGTAGTGAGCGGGGGCAGGCAGCCCTACGGGTCCGCAATAGACAGGAACGCCCTCGTAATTGCAGTTAGGGATCAGCAGCGAGGGCTTGCGCGCGTGCGCCATGTCGAACTCGACGTAGTTCGACACAAACAGGTCGAGCCGCCCGTCCCGGCTATAGTCGATGAAGGTGCATCCGGTGCTGAAGCGTTCCTTCTCATGCAGCAGCCCCGCCTTGGCTGTGACGTCGGTAAATGTGCCATCGCTGTTGTTACGATATAGCCGATTCTGCCCGTAGTAGGTGACGAACAAGTCTTCCCATCCGTCGTTGTTATAGTCGCCGACACAGACGCCCGTCGCCCAACCCGAATCGACAAGCCCAGCCTTCGCCGTGACATCGGTAAAGGTGCCATTCCGGTTGTTCCGGTAGAGCCGATTGCTTGCGTTCGAGGGAGTGCCCTTGAGCCGCCTGCCGCCGAGGATAAAGATGTCCATCCATCCATCGTTGTCATAGTCAAGAAATGCGCAGCCCCCACCCATGTTCTCGATGATGTAGGTGGCCTCTGAGTCATCGCCATAGATCATGCTCTCGGTGAGCCCCGCGCTCTGGGCGACGTCGGTAAAGCTGGAGAATGGGGGCAGGCTCGAGGTCTCAGAATGGCCGCCGACATTACCAGCCTTGGGGTCGCGCGGCGCTCCAGGCTCCGGACTCTCCGTCAGCAGGCCGGCAGGTATCAGCGCCGGCGCGAGCAGAGCCGGAGCGGTCTGGAGCAGCCTGCGGCGGCTCCACAGCGTGCGCTCAGCGGTCTTGCATCCATCGCGCGGAAGCGGTTCTGATGGCGCGGAGCAAAGGAGGGTTCGAACTACTCGCCAGCGAGGGCCGCGCCAGCCGGCACAATTCACTTGTGGGCCTGGGCAGCATTCAAGGCCCTGGCAAGGTCATGCGCCTGTGCGTTTTGAGGGTCGAGGCGTAACGCGCTGGCCAGCGCCTGCTGGGCCTCGGCGAAGCGAGACTCCATACCGAGGGTAGCCGCGAGGCTCACCCAGGCCTGGGTGTAGCCGGGAGCCGCGGCAAGCGCTGCGCGAAAGTGTTCCTCTGCCGCGCCCGTGTCTCCACTTCTCGACTCAAGGTAGCCGAGCTGGTTCTGAGCAACGGCCATCGTCGGATCGAGCTTTACCACCCGTTCGAGTTCGCTGCGCTCAGCCGCCAGGTCCCCAGCTTTATCGAGAGCCATGGCGAGCTTGTAACCAAGTTGCGCGTCGTCTGGCGAGGCCGCCGCCGCCTCCTTATAGAGTGACGCAGCCCTCTGTGCATCTCCGCTGGCTAGCTCCTGTGCCGCCTCAGCAGCCTTCCCCGCAACCTCGGTCCGGTTTGCCTTGTCCTTCAGCGCCTCCTGGTAGATCTTCAGCTGCTCCGCCGCCTGCTGCGTCTCCCCCAGGCTGCGCAGTACCGATGCCAGATCGAAGTGCACCTCCGCATCGGTCGCACCCAGCGCGAGCACCCGTTCAAACTGCTTGCGCGCAGCCGCTGGCTCCTGCAGCTTTACCAATGTCATTCCAAGGTTGTAGTGGACGTTATAGTCTCCCGGATTGAGCGCGACCGCCTCTTCGAGGTGAGATCGGGCGACCCCATACTCCCCGGCTTGCCGCTCCAGCACCCCGTTGAGATACAGAGCATCGAAGCTGTGCGGGGAAGCGGCGAGCAGCTTGCGCGCGATCGGCCGGGCGGTCTCATATTCGCCGTTCTGGATCAGCACTCTCGCGTAGAGGGCCTGCGCACCCGGATCCGCAGGGTGCAGCTGCGCAGACCGCGCTGCGAGCCGCAAGGCATCCTGAGTGCGCGTCTGCTGCACCATCACCGTAACCAGCGCCTTGGTCAGGCGCAGGGAGCCGGGTGCGAACTTGAGCGCCTGCTCGAGCACTGACGCTGCACCCTCGAGCATCCCCATCTTGCCGTAGGCGAGCGCCAGGTCGAGAGTCAGGTCCTGATTATGGGGAAAAGGCTTCAGGTTCGCGATCACCGAGGCGTAGTCCCCCTGCCGGATCAGGCTCTTGCTCAACCCGTCCAGGGCAGCTTCAGACTTAGGGTCGATCTTCACCGCGGCCTGCCATTCAGTCAATGCGTCTCTCTGCCGCTGAAGTACGTCAAGATCTGAAGCCAGCAAAAGGTGAGCTTCTAGCATCTCCGGAGCGAGTTGGACGGCCCTCTGCAGAACAGGTAGGGCCTGATCGGCGTGGCCGCCCGAGTAGAGGCTGAGTCCAAGCAGGTAGGCGAGTCGTCCGGAGGCGGGTTCCAGCTTAAGTCCGGCGGCGAAAGCCTGGTTCGCACAGTCGAAGTTGTGCTGCCCGGCATACCAAGTGCCGAGCGCAACGTAAGTATCAGCGCCCGGGTGAGAGCGTATCCGGGCCTGGAGCTGCAGCGGCCCGACACAGGCGCCGTGGAGCGCCGGTGCAGTAGACGCGCACAAGGCAATTGCCAGGATCGCCCGTGACACCGGGCGCCGGCTAGAGGAGGCGCTGCCTCCCTGGTCGTGCTCCTGCATGCTCTATGTTTCTCCCCGCGTCTCGTTCCCGACCGGACTCAGAGCATAGTCGAGCGGTTGGAGCGCCCGCAAGAAGGAATCCTGGGCCGTCGCCGCCATTTGAATGACGTCGAAGATTCCTGGTCGTCTATGTATCCTCTACGGGGCTTCAGAATGGGTAAGGATCGCCAGCCCTCGCGATCCGGATATCGTGGTCTGTGAAGACGAGGTGGCCCCCGCCGCTCGGCAAAGTCACCTTAGGCATGTGGCAGCTGGCGCAGTCGGATTTGGCGACCGGGCAGCTCCGAGCCTCTTCCCGCGCAGTCCCGACGGCTCCCAGACCAGGAACCCCTACCCGGGGGACCGTTGTTGCGGCCGTCGTGCCGGTCGGCTCCGGAGACTTGCCGGGGACGGCCGCCAATCCTGGCGCGTGGCACGCCAGGCACTTCGAGTCGTAGAACGCCGTCCCTCGCACCACATCCTGGTGCGGATCATGGCAGGCAACACAGCTGATACGCGGGTCTGTCCCGTCAAAGCAGCGGCTGTTCGCCAGGCGATAGGGCTGAAAACGAGCATTTGCCGGCCCGTGCCAGTGACTCCTCACCACCATGTCCCAGGTACGGTGGCACTGTCCGCAAAAGTGCGACATACCTTCCGACGAGAGGCTCCTCAGCCGCGGCGGAACGGACTCGAATGACCCCTGGTCTGCGTCTGCCGCATGGGCGAGCGCGCCCTCATGGCAGTGTTCGCAGTTCAGTCCTGGCTGCACCCTTTCGAAGCTCAACCTGCCGTCGACCAGTGAGTTGCTGGAGTGGCAGCCGAAGCACGACTTCGCCTCATTCTGATTGACCGGCCGCCCCAGCGCCTCCTCGACCGTCTTCGGCTTGATCACTTCATCTCCGGTGGTGACATCAAGCCCCGTAATGGCCGGATAGTAGCTAACCAGGCTCTCATAGAGCTTGCCGTCCCGCTCGAGGACCCATGTCTGCGCACCGACGCCCATGCTCCAACGGACCGGCACCGCGATGGACTTCGTCCCGTCGCTGACGCTGTAGGTGATCTTGTTCGCCGCCTCTGTGACCGTGTAGGTGTAGGCGCCGCGTTTGAACGTGAGCAGCGGGTGCGCCTGGAGGACAGGATTATTTCCGGGCAATACCATGGCCTGGCCCATTGGTGTAAGCGGCTGGCTCTTCGCCTGGCTCAAATGGCAGGTGGCGCAGGTAGATTCCGGAGCTTTAGCTTCCGCGTTCGGTGCATGCGCGTCCGTGCCGGGCCAATCCGGATGATTGGCGGCCTCCGGCTGAGGATTGGCGCCGCCTGGTAGCCTCGAGTGCGTTCCGGGACCCGGCGCCTGCCCATGCGCCGCCGCAAAGACAAGGACGGCCAGCAAGAGGAACGGCATTAACAGAAGATTAGGGTTGCGCAACCTGCTCATCCTTTGTAAGTTGCAGGCTCTGCATGCGCTCCCTGAAAGCGTCTTCCTTGCGGCCGGATTCGGAATAGGCCCTGGCCAGCGCAAGGTGTACCTCGAGATTGCCAGGCTCAAGTGCAAGAGCTCTTTCGAGGTGAGACAGACCGCCGGCTATGTCTCCCGTCTCAACCATAGACCTGCCGAGGACCAGTTGGGCGAGCGGAAGGGAAGGGTCGTCAGCTACTGCCCTCCGGGCGTAAGGTACGGCGTCGCCGGGCTGGTTGCGCAGGATTTCGATCCAGGAGAGGATCGCCTCCGCCTGCGAGCTGGTCGGGAAGATCGTCAGCTCCCGCCTGAACTCGACCTCCGCCGCGTCGGGGTCGGTGGGAAAGAGGTAGTACCCGTACAAGTAGTGCAGCCCGGCGAGGGTAGGATAGCGCTCAAACAGAGCGCTGAATGCCAGCTTCGCGCCTGCTGCGTCCCCCGACATGAAGTGGAACATGGCGTTGCCGGTAGCCAGGTACATGTCCCGGTCGGACAAGGCCACCTCTTTTGGGAGCAGCGGCTTGCGGAGCCCCGCAAGGCCCATTCCCACAGCCATGTCAGGCTCTGGCGGACCAAAGCTGCCAAAGAACGCGTAGGCCCCAAGCGCCTCGGCGAACTGACCATTGCGGGTGAGCAGCAGTGCCTGGTGTGCCCTCAGGATGTGCTCGTTACGGGGCTGATTCGCCGCTCCCTGGGCGATTCCGGCGTTTACATCCTTGAGGGCCGCAGGGTAGTCGCCTGCTTCGAACTCACACAGCCCGCGGAGCGCCGTAGCCGGACCTGCATGAGGGGTGAGTTCGATGAAGTGAGTCAGCGCGTCGCGCGCCTCGGGGTATTCCCCTCTACCGTATAGAAGCGTTCCAAGGTACCACCACCCGTCTGCCCATCCAGGATTGAGTCGAACTGCCGCGGAATACAGATCAACAGCGTGAATCAGGTCGCCGGCCTCTCTGGCAGCGGCAGCCGCGCTCGACACCTGGTTAAAGTCGGGAGCGGTCTGCGCGCCTGAGGGCAGGCAGATAAGGCCGGGCAGGCTCAAGAGAGCAAAGATAAACGTGCTGGCGTCCACCGTGGAAGTCCTCCACGACTGCCATCCCAAGCCTTTGAAGCTGCTGACCATGTTTCCAATCATCTTTCATGCGTCTGCCGGCCGAGCGCCTAAGAGGAGATAAAACTTCATCCTGTGAAGTTTGCCTGCAGTAAACGCGTACCCCGTTCAGCCTTACTGCTCTCTTCATTTTACGGCTCGCCGTGGAAGCGGCTCTCGCTGTACTGCATGCCGGCGCGGCCCATTCCCCGCATTAAAGCGATTAACCAGCTGGTGGCCTCTCGAGGTCAAACGGCGTCCACTTAACTGTGCGTTTAGTGCGCCCGCTATCCCACTTCAAACTCTTTGGCCCCTCGTCCGAAGGATGGAGAGATTTTCTTGACAGTGCTCCGTCCGGACATATACAACCACTGTCGAACCGAAAACCGTCTCGGTTGCACTCAAAACTCAACTTTAAGTAGCAGGCACCCATCCCCGATTTGATGGAGAGGGGCCATGACAGGCCGAGAAGTCACAAGAGTTTCAGGCCTGTTTAATTTGGAGGCGTAACAAACGATGTCTAGATACCGGGTCTTTCAAATGAAGTCCTTCGGAGTAGTAGCAGCCTTGGCCCTTTTCGTGGCGCTGGCTCCCTTCTGCTTCAGCCAGCAGTTAACAGGAACCCTGAGCGGTACTGCTGAAGACGTATCGGGCGCGGTCATCCCGAATGCGAAGATCGTCCTCAAGAACCAGGACAGCGGGGACACACGTAACACCACCTCAGATTCTTCGGGTTACTTCGCGATCAGCGCTGTTCCTCCAGCCAGTTACACCATCACCGTTTCAGCGCCCGGCTTCACGACATGGCAGGAGCATGACCTGGTCATGAACCAGGGTGATAACCGCCAGGTTGCCAACATCAGGTTGAAGGTTGGCGGCGCCAAGTCTGAGATCGAGGTCATCTCCGGAGTCGACGCAGTCGTTCCCGTAGATACCGCCGAGATCAGCACTACGCTGAATACCGAGATGATTCAGGACATTACCATCGCAAGCCGCGATGCGGGTGAACTGCTGAAGGTGATGCCTGGAATGGCGCTCACTAACGGGCTCAACCAGGGGTCAGGATTCAACACCAAGGTCACGGGTACTAACAATGGGCCGGTAGGTTCCTATTCGTCCAACGGTACCCAGCCGAATGGCGCCATGGCTTACATGCTCGACGGTGCAAACCTGACCGACCCGGGCAACGCCGGCACCCAGATTGCTAACATCAATCAGGACATGACCGCTGAGGTTAAGGTGCTGATGTCCGGCTACGGCGCAGAATACGCCAAGGGCCCGGTGATCTTCGAAGCATTCAGCAAGAGCGGCGGTTCGCAGTTCCACGGCGAAGCCTACCTATATGCGAAGAACAGTGTCTTCAACTCCTGGGATGCGTACGCCAAGACCGAGTACCTGTCCGATCTGAAGTCAAACAGTTCGACGGCTGCCGCGGTTGCAGCCAGCCTGCACCCGGACGAGCACTACTACTACCCAGGCTTCAACGTCGGCGGGCCGGTCTTGATTCCATTTACGAGCTTCAACAAGAGCCGAAAAAGGCTGTTCTTCTGGGGCGGCTACGAATACATGAGCCAGCACCCGGCTGCAAACCCTGTGAACTACAACGTTCCCACTGCAGCTCAGAAGATGGGTAACTTCGACAACAGCACCGTACCTCAGGGCGTAAAGAACTCCTACGGTTACGCTTATAACTCGCTAAACACCAGCCAGTTACCCGCAGGCTCAACAGCTACCTCCATAGATCCTGCGAACATTGACCCAGCCCTGCACGGCTTGCTCGCTGAGGGTGCTTATCCAGATCCAAACATAACCCCCTCTGCGACTAACGGCTGGAGCAACTACGAGTATGTAAGCGCAATCCCTCAAAATCGTTGGGAGGCGACTGGCAAGCTCGACTACGCAATTAGCGACAATACCAAGATTACCGGCTCCTACACCAGGCAGATTGAAAACGATCAGCACCCGGTGGCGGTCTGGTGGGCGCCAAACTGGACGCTCCCCTATCCCTCTTCCGTCGTCGCCGCCACTGTGTCGCAGGAGGTCATGACAAACTTCACTCACGTGTTCAATCCAACGACCACGAATGAATTTGTCTACACGCTTGCTCACTACATCAATCCAAGCACTCTGGTGAACGAAGCTCGCGTTGATCGTGCCAAGCTTGGCTTCAATGTGACTGGCTTGTTCGGTCACACCAGCAAGCAGATCCCGAACATCACGACTGGTGTCTGGGGCGGAACGTTCCCCTGGCTTTCAGAGCTCTCCTTTGACGGCAACTTCGATGGAGGAGCGTTTGGCGCCACCAAGAGCGATCCTGCAATCTATGACAACTTCTCTAAGGTGCTCGGTTCGCACACCTTGAAGGCGGGCGTTTACTGGGACACCAATGGAAACCTCCAGTCAAGCACGGGAGCGGACAACGGTAATTACTCGGTCGGCTATCAACAGTACGGGACCAACAACGTAGTGGCTGACTGGCTGCTTGGACGCGCGTCCTACAATCAGCAAAGCTCAGTGCCGGTGGACGACATCAAGTTTCACCAGTATTCCATCTATGCGCAGGACTCCTGGAAGGCCGGCAATCAGTTGACCATCAACTACGGGTTGCGGTTCGACCACATGGGCCAGTGGTACGGCACGTCACAGGGTCTGCAGGTCTGGAATCCGGGAACCTACGTCAACAGCACCAACGCTCCTGCAAACACGGGTCTCTTATGGCACGCGATTGACAGTTCTATTCCCCTGTCGGGCTGGAAGTCGCCTCTCTTCTACCTTGAGCCTCGCGTGGGTCTGGCCTATGACGTCTTCGGCACAGGCAAGACTGTGATCCGCGGCGGCGTTGCGGTCTTCCGCTACCAGGTATCGGAAAACGACGTAGGCGGAGCAGTCGGGGGTCCACAGGGATCATTTGGCTTCGGCACGCCTGGCTTGAAGTCGTATGAAGATGTCGATAAGACGGGTCTGTTCACGGTGCCTTCCAGCAGCCAGCAGAACGGTGGCGGGATAAGCGCTATGGTCGAGGGTGATGATCGCACTCCCTCCACCATGGACTGGAACGTGACTGTATCGCAGGCACTCCCTTGGCGGTCAGTGTTCGAAGTCTCTTACGTGGCTAACAAGAGCTCAAACGAACTGATCAACGGGAGCAACGGGAAATATGACGACATCAACAACGTCTATCCTGGTGCGCTCTTCCTTCCGGACCCAGTGACCGGCCGGATTACCTCGCCGAACGGGCCTGGCTGCGGCGGCACGAACGGATCCATCTACTGCGCCGAGAATCCGGGCGGATACGGTAACTTCAACGCGAACGACTATCGGCCAATGAAGGCTTATCAGGACATCTACCTGATCACTCACGGCAGCTACGCGAACTACAATTCGCTACAGGCTTCGTGGCAGAAGCAGTCGGGTCCGATTACCTTCCTCACCAACTACACCTTCAGCAAGCTGCTCGGCATTCGCGATGGACAAACAGACAATGGGGCCGGTAACGGAACCATGGTCGATCCGTTCAACCTGAAGGCTAACTACGGTCCGTTGGCCTACGACCACACGAATATTTTCAACGCAGCATACGTGTGGAACATGCCCTCGCCCATTCACAGCAACTTCCTTCTAAAAGGTGCGATCAACGGCTGGCAGTTGTCCGGGTACACTACCTACCAGAGCGGGGCCAACATCCAGGCCAATACAGGCGACCTGAATGCTGCTTACCCAAGTGGCTTGACGGTACCCACCTCGGCTCACCCCGGCTTGCCGGATTACAGCATTCACCTACCGAACGGCTTGGTATCGACCCAGGTGAACCCGCAGTCCTGGTTCGGTTCTAACGCTTACAACCTCCTGCTTCCAACGCTGACCTGCAATCCGGGAGCTCACCTCAAGTCGGGCCAGTACTTCAATCCCAACTGCTTTGGTGTTCCTGCCTTCGGCCAACAGGGCGCTTTGGAATGGCCTTACCTCCGCGGACCGGCTTACTTCAACAGCGATCTCGCGCTGTTCAAGAACTTCCGGGTCACGGATAACCAGAAGGTGCAGTTCCGTGTAGCAGCTACAAACTTCCTCAATCACCCGTTGCGGCAGTTCGGACTGGGCGGAAACGATGAGCAGCTCAACTTCAGCGGAACAGGAACTGATGCTGCTACCGGCGTTTCCACCTCCTTCCTCTCGCCCACTAACACCAACACGAGCACTACCGGCTCACCCGCCTTCAAGAACGGCAGCCGTATCCTGGAGTTCGCGGTCAAGTACTACTTCTAGACCGTAGCTCGTACGTACACTCAGACAGGGGTGGCTCACGCCACCCCTGTCTCTTTTTCAACCTGTCTGCCTACTTGACTAAAAATGCGCCACTCAGCTAATGCTCTCCGAAGCACCGCCTGCCTGGCTCTCCTGGGTCTCATAACCTCTGCCTTTATGCGTGGAGCCACGGTAACCTCTACCGCCTCATCTATCCGCTTTGAGCTAAAGAAGATTTCGTTCCGCCTCGAGAACGACGGCACGGCGGGGAAGAACGCGCCCGAAAGTATGGCTGGAGGAGTCGCCATCTTCGACTACAACAATGATGGCCACCCGGACATCTTCTTCACCAACGGCGCCAACATTGCGACCCTGAAAAAAGACTCACTCAAATACAGCAACCGGCTCTTTCGTAACGATGGCAATGGAGCCTACACGGACGTCACGGTTGCAGCCGGCCTCGCCGGCACCGGCTACGATATCGGAGTCGCCGTGGCTGACTACGACAACGACGGCTTCGCCGACATCTTCGTAGCAGGAGTCCACCACAACACCCTCTATCACAACAACGGAAACGGGACATTCACCGACGTTACATCGAAGGCTGGCCTCGATCGGTCCACCGATCCGGACTACGGACCGCTGTGGTCCGTCGCTGCGGCCTGGGTCGACGTCAACAATGACGGTCTTCTCGATCTATTCGTCGTTAACTACATGCAGTGGACCTACACCACCGACGCCCTCTGCTCCTTCAAGGGGCAGGCGGACTACTGCCATCCGCGCTACTACAAGGGCCAACCCAACCAGCTTTTCCTCAATAAAGGAGACGGCACCTTCGAAGATGTCTCAAAACAGTGGGGCATTCGCGACCACGTCGGAAAGGGCATGGGAGTGGGAGTAGCCGACTACGATCTCGATGGCCGCCCCGACCTCTTTGTGCCGAATGACGCCGAGTACAACTCGCTGTTCCACAACCTGGGAGACAGGTTTGAAGAGGTTGGAATGCAGGCCGGTGTTGCCCTGCCAGAGGACGGCAGCTTTATCTCGGGGATGGGCCTCGATTTCCGCGACTTCGACAATGATGGCTACCCAGACATAGCCTTCGTCGCGCTCAACAATCAGACCTTCCCTCTGTTCAAAAACACTGGCAAGGGCGACTTCCGCGAGGTCACAGGACCAACCGGCATGCGCAACCTGACCAGCCAGATGTCCGGCTTCGGCGCCGGCCTCTACGATTTCGACAACGATGGTTGGAAGGACCTCTTCGTCACTCGCGGCCACGTCGAGTCGCTGCCGCTGCCGGGCACCCAGATCGAGCAGTACAACACCGTGTTCCGGAATCCCGGAGCCAGCGGAAAGTGGACCGCTCTTACTGAGGAAGCCGGGCTGAATGCGGCGCCGCCGGCGCGGCATCGCGGACTGGCGTTCGGCGATCTGGACGGCGACGGCCGCGTTGACGTGGTCGCAACCTCCCTCGGCAATGATGCGGAGATTTGGATGAATCGCAGCCCGAACTCAGGCCATTGGCTCGACATTGCGCTCCGCGGCACCCGCAGCAATCGCGACGGCATCGGGGCGCGCATCAAGCTAGTCAGCAAGAGCGGTACCCAGTACAACCACATGACTACGAGCGTCGGCTACGCCTCTTCGAGCGACGGGCCCGTCCACTTCGGCGTGGGAGTCGATAAGCGCGTTGACCTCGAGATCCACTGGCCATCCGGAGTAGTGCAGACGTTGCAGGCAGTCGACGTGGATCAGATTCTCCATGTCACCGAGCCAGCAAAGTGAACGGCAAGCGCGAGGCTCAGGGCTTTCCTGGACCTTGAGCCTGCTGAGCGGCGGTAAGCTTGTCCACAATTGCTCGCTGCTTCGCACCGTCCTCGGGACGATGAAGCTTGTAGTACAGCGTAGCTAAGGCAACATGAGGCTCCAGCCAGTCGGGATCGGATTGTGCCAGCTTCTCCAGGTCCCGGGCGGCACTCTCCGGCTCTCCCGAGATGCCTTTCAGCATCGCCGATTCATAGATGGCCATAGACGACTTCGGATCGAGCTTTACGGCGCGGTCCAGGTAGGGGCGCGCCTCGTCCAGCTCCCGCCGCTTGTAGAGGATCGCGCCGAGATACAAATTGGCTTCGAAGTCATCCGGCTTCAGCTTGAGCGCACTGCGAAAGGCGGCCTCTGCCGACGGCACGTCTCCTGTCTTGTCCCTCGCGGTGCCAGCCAGGGTGGCCAATCCGGGACGTGCCGGCTCCAGCTGCATCGCAGCGTCCAGGTCGCGCCGGGCACGCTCATATTCGTTCATCTTGAGTAGAGTAGACCCTGCCGCCTCATAAGCTTCGGCGCTGTTGCCGGCCTTCGCGACCTGCTCAATCCGGGAGACACCCTCCATCCGGGCGCCGCTTTCGATCAACGCCAGCCCAAGTCGATACTCGAGGTCGAGGTTGTCAGCATTGCGCGCCTCCAGTGGTGATAGCAGAGCTACGGCCGCCGCGCCCTGCCCGAGGCGCGTCTCGGCATCTCCCAGCAGGATCGCAACCTTAACATTTCCGGGCTGCGATTCATGGACCGCCTCAAACTGCTCCCGCGCAGCCTTGAAGTCGCCTTTCTTGTAATAGGCTAGGCCGATGTTCAGCAAAACTGGTTCCTTTAGCGGTATAGCAGGAAGAGCGGCACGATACTGCGCAATCGCCTCGTCAAACTGACCATCGTTCGCCAGCGCCGCTCCGAGGTTTACGCGGGCTTCTACTTCCTTGGGCCTCAGGGCGAGTACCTTGCGGTAGTCGCGAATGGCAACTTTAAAGTCACCTCGCTGCTGAGCCTCCATTGCCCGGCTGAGCAGTTGGTCCACAGTCCCTGCAGCAGGCTGAGCCCAACCCTTCAGCACCAGTGACGACAACGCAACCAGCAAGATGATGCGGGCAAACCCGTGCCGGCGAGTGCACGCTCCGGCGCACAGGCTGGCCGCCGCAGCGCCCGCAAACGGATGGTCTTCCCGTGTAGAGCCGAAGAACCGCATCGCACTAGGATATCGCTTCAAGCGGATGTGAAGAACCAGCACAAGCTCTCTAATCGGAGGACCTTCGGCACTTCTCTCTGCGGTGCCAGCAGGTGGAGCCGGCTGGGGTTCATGACACCTGATCTCCCTTCCAGCGAGAGAACATATTAAACGGCAGCCCGGGTCTCTGCCTCGGCGGGATGTTCGACCCGCTCATGCTCACGCGTTCCCGGGGACGCGGCATCCAGCATCTCCGGAGTGGGAGGCGGGCTCTGTACTCCCTGCTGCTCCGTCCAGCCTGGGAGGTGCTGATCGCCGGTAATAAGACGGGCCCCACGCGTAAAGCTGAAGTAAGACCAGACCCACTCAGAGAGCACCGCCACGCGATTGCGAAAGCCGATCAGGAAGTAGATGTGAACCACCAGCCAGGTAATCCACGCGGGAAAACCACCCCAGTGTGCCTTGAATGGCCACTCGATCTTCGCCACTGCCGACAGTCGGCCAATGGTAGCCATGTCGCCCTTGTCGAAGTAGCGGAAGGGAGTGCGGGGCTTGTGATCGAGATCCTGCCCAACCATCTTGGCGATGTGATCGCCCATTTGCATCGCGGGCTGCGCGACCCCAGGGACCTGCTTGCCGTTCTGTTCAAAGTGCGCCAGGTCGCCCGCTACAAATATCTCTGGGTGCCCCTCCGGGTTCAGGTAATCATCTACGTGGGCGCAGCCTCGCTTGTCCGTCGAGCACCCCAGCATCTTGCCCAGGGGGGAGGCCTGCACGCCCGCCGCCCAAAGGGTAACCACCGCCTCCAGGCTGCGGCCGCCTACGATCACGCAGCCCGGCTGCACGTCGGTCACATGAGCGCCGGTGTGCACCTCGACTCCAAGGTGCGCGAGCTGATCCATCGCCTTCTTTGACAGGTCCTCCGGGTATGCCGCCAATATCCGCGGAGAACCTTCCAGAATAATGACCCGCGCCTTGGCGGGGTCGATGTGCCGGAAGTCGTGACGCATGTAAAGCTTGGCGATATCCGAGATCGCGCCGGCAAGCTCGACTCCGGTCGGTCCTCCGCCGATGACCACGAAGTTCAACGGCGGATGCGACCCCGTTTCGAGCATCTGCCGCTCCGCGAGCTCAAAGGCAAGCAGCACACGCCTCCGTATCTCAGTAGCATCTTCGATGGTTTTCAGCCCGGGCGCGAGTTTTGCCCATTCATCATGCCCGAAGTAGGAGTGGGTAGCGCCGGTCGCCACCACCAGGTAGTCGTACTCCATTACGGCGCCGCTCTTCATTAAAACGCGCCGGCGATCGACGTCAAAGCCTGACGCTTCATCCATTAATACCTCGACATTAGGCCGCGACCGCAGGATCGCCCGGATCGGCTGCGCGATGTTGGCCGGAGAGAGCACCGCCAGCGCGACCTGGTAGAGCAACGGCTGAAAGGTGTGATGGTTCCGTCTATCGACGAGCGTCACATCCACCGGCAGCTTGGCCAACCCCATCGCAGCATGCAGGCCAGCGAACCCCCCACCCAGGATCAGTACCCGCGCCCTCTCGCCTGCCTCGACTGCAGGGATCCGCGTCACTCGCGGAATACGGGCTGCCGTTGCTGCACCCTTTTGGCCGTTCTCGGCGTTTTGCTTCCCAGCCGGCGGTCCGGCGGTCTCTGATGCTGCTTGTACAGCCCCTTGACCTCCGGCGGGCTGTCGGGGCTCAGGTGCGGATGCTCCGTCTGCTGCTGCGGACTGCGCCATGCATTCCTCCGGTAAGTCAGCCCGACCCGGATGCGGCTAATAGCGGGCCTGCAAATCCGACGGGTAACTGAACCTACTCTAAAGAGATGCTGCTTTCAACGCAAAAGACGGTGAAACGGATCAGCAGCGGGCATCCGATCTTCTTAATACTGGAACGGTGCCCGCCAGTTTCACGGGTGCTGCTCGATCTGGAAGCTGAGGGTGGAATCCCCTCCGGTCACTGCTGTCCCGTTCAGCAAGGTCGCTGTACCTGCGAGCTTCAGAGGAGCCAGAGTCACGAGACCGTCGACACCGGAGACTGCGGAAACCGTCTGCTTTGACAGAACAGGAGCAGCTGGACACCGCCCCTGGGCAGGACAGTCCGGCTGCCATGCACTCAGCGTCTCGTAGAAGTAGACCTTGGCCCCTGCGATCGGATGCCCGGCCGCATCCTCGACCCTCAGGACGACGGCCATCGGGGTATCGATTGCCTCGATAATCTGAGCTGTTCCGCTCACCGCCACGAGCTCAGCGATGGCCGGGTTCGCGCTCGCCACCTGGAAGGATGTGCAGTTCGCCGGCCCTCCGGGCAAGCAGGCATTCACCTGCGCGGTCACGCCCACCGGTAGCGGTCCGACGGCGATCTGACCGGTAGCGTGGCCGCTAGCGTCACTGGTGGTGGAGGGAGCGGTGACCACCACCCCGCCCGATGCAGAGCTCCAGGTTACCGCCCTGCCGCCGGTGGGAGTGCCGCCAGAGAGTACAAGGGCCACTGGATTCCAGGAGAGGGTCGCACCTTGTGCGAGGTATAGCGGGCTGGTCAACGCGGCAATAGCAGGCGGCAGGCTGCCTGCAAACCGAGTCTGCACGCTGGCCCCGTTGGCCAGAGCAGCGCTTACCACGGCCGCCGCCGGACTGCTTGCCGTGACAGCGAGGGTCGCCAGTCCATCTCCGGTCGACATAACCGTGCAGCTCGACTGGCCACAGCCAAGCACCGCCGCGCCGCTGATCACACTGTAGGTCACAGCCAATCCGCCCGCAGGGGTAGCACCGTCCGGGCCGACTGTCTTCACCTGAAAGCCAATCGGAACATCCATGGGAACTGTGCCGGAGGGGGCACTTACCAGGCTGATCGAGTCTGTATCACCGGCATCGTAACTGATCCCGCCAATAATGGTGGCCGATCCGAGAGTCGCAGGATCGGTTACCGTCACGTCCACATTGCCGGTGACCCCCGGCCCCGCGGGAGGTGCGAACACCGAAATCTCCGTCGAGGTAAGGCTCATCACGGCGGCCGGCACCCCGTTGACCGTCACCTGGTTTTGAGGACGAAAACCAACGCCCTTTATCGTCACCGCGGCGCCCGCCAAGGCGATCCGCTGCGGCGTGACGCTCTCCGCGTACAGGACGCGGCCACGGTAGAGGTAATCCGGGCGTCCGTCGCCGCGCTGGTCGGCGACTGCCAGCCGCACATTGGCGTCCGCAACCGTCTGCACCCACATCGTCGTCAACCCGACCTGAGCACCGTTGAAGGGCTGCAGGGTATGGAGCACAGGATTGGTGGGTCGTGCGTCCACGGGATCGATCCCGTTCCAGATTCCGAGCACCGGCCGCGCCTTGTCTGCCGTCGCCTGCCCGTGCGCGTCCAGGGCCTCAGTCTCGACGGTGAAGAGGCGTCCGCCGCGAATGTGCCAGTGGAACCAGCTGCTGTGCCCATATCCATCAAGCTTCGCCAGCCATTCTCCGTTGCCGGAACGCTCCGCCGGCCTATCCTCACTCCCATCCGCACCAAGGCCGTGAGTGGAGTCCGCATCGCCTACGGTGATATCTTCCACGTCCGTCGCGCCGGCGGAGAGGCCTCGGATCACGACCACGGCCAGGCTCCCCGAGGGTGTCACCTGCCCTAACCCGTAAGGGCCAACAGAAAGCGTTCCCGTATCGAGGGGATTGATTGCCTCGAAGCTAAGCTGATAATCGGCCTGAGTTACGCCTGCCGGCAGTACCATTCCGCTCAGGTCGAACGCTCCTTCGAGTGAGGCATCGTTGCTGCCAAACTGGCTTAGCGGGTTTCCATCTGCGTCGAGAATCCCGTTCACGCGGTTCCCAGCATTCCCCTGGAACAGTGCGCCGCTTACGGCGCTCACGGTGTACCGCGGGTCGGGCTGGTTGGTACCGGCAAGCAGCGGCTGCGCCACCACGTTGACACCCTGCATGCCCTGCCCGCTGGGGAAGTGAATCACACCCCGTATCGAAACAGAGGCGCCAGCCGTCAAAGTCTTGCCGCTGAAGCTGCCGATGTTCGACGCAGTGACAGGGTAGAGCCGGCTTAGCGAAGCGATGTCGTCCGGCCGCAGGCTGAGCGCCTCGGGCATGCACGACCCGAAAGACGAGGTGCAGAGCCGCTCTACCGGATGCATCAGGGGCCAGCCCGCCTCGGCCGACGGGTTCAGAGGCGCCGAACCCCCGAAGATCCCGTCGTTCGCCTGTGACCAATCGAGTCCAAGCACCCGCCCAAAGGCGCGGGTGATGAGGTACTGCATCAACTCCATCTTGTCAGGCGTGGCACACCGCCCGTTCAGCACCACTAAGGCGTGGTTGATCGTCCCATCGGTCGCCATGCCGTCCACCATCGATGTCACTCCACCCTGAAGGCACGAGATTGGATCGCTGGCATCAGGCCCAAGCAGCGCGTCCGTTACGGCGCCGTCCGCGTCGTAGACCACTGCCACGGGCACCTGGGTCGCCGTGGGCACGATGTCCGCCGGTGCGGTCGCAGCTCCGTTGCTCGCGGCGATGTTGGAGCCGTTTACATCCTCCCGCAGATTTCCCGCCGCAGCGATCGAGACGGCCGCCGTGGGCACATTGTTCCAGAATGCCGCCGCGCTCCTCACCATCGCATCGGCGTGCCACTCGTCGACGGTCGCGCTCAGCGGTCCATTGTCGGTGTAGTAGCTGACGACGCCGCCTCTCCAGACGATGGGCTTGCCCTCAGCCGCAGGGTCGGAGTAGCTGGACCCCGCGACCCACCTTGGCCCGCCTGCATCTGCCGCCCCTGTCATCACCATCCCACAAGCTACAAATGTCAGCAGCCCGCGCCCGCATACACTGCCTCGTCTTGACGGCGCCTGCTCCCCTGCCGCGCCCACCTTGAGAATCGCCATGGTTGTCTCCGCCGGCACCCGGTCTCTGCGGGCTCATGCACAGGCGATGGTCTGCCGATGATCTTTAAGCTCCGCCACGCAAGTGCTCCTAACCATTCCGACATGGCTCTCCCCTCACCGCCTCCCAATCAACCGCCCCACCCCAACTTCGATCCCACATCGAACACAGCAAAAAACCGCCTCCCGTTTTGGGACGCGGTTGAAGAAATACCCTCAAGCCCAGGTCAGAACCACCAGGCCACGTTCGGCCTGAGTACCGCTAAGCTGCATTGATGCTGCACTTCAAAGGTTCCAAATGCCTAGGCACTTGGGACGCCCAAAGTACCGCACATACCACTCACGGGGTACGGTAGCGAGATAGAACGCTTGAAAGCGCCCTTAGATCTCGGGGTAGAAGTCAAAGAATGCGTCGAGACTCTGCCGAAGCTGTCCTTCAATCTCCTCCCGCGAGCCCTCCAGAATATGCATCGTCACCCGCGCCGAGTGGCCGTTCTTCAACACCACCGGAGCGTCCCCAACCTCTACAATCTCGTCCGCCGGCAGCAGCCGCATTCCATAGACCAAAGTAAGATTCGCCATAGCTTCTATCTTAGGACCGCGCAAGGCTCGGGCCCGCTCGAGCCTTCGGGCCTTAACGATCTCGAACCTCCCTTCACCGCGCCGGCAATGGCCGAATGGCAACTTCCAGCAGAATCCAACCATCACCCGATACAATCAAACCAGCCAAATGTCATCCGAAACCATACGCGACACCGTCATCCTTGGCTCGGGCTGCGCCGGCCTCACTGCCGCCATCTACTCTGCGCGCGCCAACCTGAAGCCGCTGGTGCTCGAGGGACACGAGCCTGGGGGCCAGCTCTCAATCACCACCCTGGTAGAAAACTTCCCCGGCTGGCCCGAGGGCATCCAGGGCCCGCAACTCATCGAGAACATGAAGGAGCAGGCCACCCGCTTCGGTACGGAGTTCCGCATGGCTCACCTCGTCTCCGTCGACCTGTCGGTTCGGCCCTTCGCCCTCAATATGGGCGCCGAGACGATCCACACACGCACCCTCATCATCGCCAGCGGGGCCTCCGCGCGCTGGCTGGGGCTGCCCTCCGAACAGGCGCTGATCGGGCATGGCGTCAGCTCCTGCGCGACCTGTGACGGCTTCTTCTTCCGCGACAAGGACATAGCGGTCGTCGGTGGGGGCGACTCCGCGATGGAGGAGGCGCTCTTCCTGACCCGCTTCGTCTCGAAGATCACATTGATCCATCGACGCGAACACTTCCGCGCCTCCCACATCATGCTCGAGCGCGCCATCGCGCACCCCAACATCGAGTTCCTCACCAACACCGCGGTGGAAGAGGTGCTAGGCGTCGAGCAGCGCGAGGTCAGCGCCCTGCGCCTGCGCCACCTCGTCACCGGTGAGCAGACTATCCTGCCGGTGAGTGCGCTGTTCCTGGGAATCGGCCACATCCCCAATGCCAAGATGTTCGCCGGCCAGATCGATCTCGATGAAGACGGATACATCAAGACTCATGACCACGTCTTCACCCGCGCCCCCGGTGTCTTCGCCTGCGGAGACGTTCAGGACCGCCGCTACCGCCAGGCGATTACAGCCGCAGGCTCCGGCTGCATGGCCGCCCTTGAAGTCGAGAAGTTCCTCGAAGAGCACGGCCGCTAGCATCACCGCCCTGCTCGTCATGTCGCACGACAAGCTTGCTGGAGAATCGGGCCGTGCCCAGATCGCACTATGCGCGACCGATCCGCCTGCGTGGAGCTGTCCACACTCGCGATCATTCAGCCGATAGCACCCTTCCTGCACCTGAACACAACTGAAGTAGTTCCACTTCTCAGTGCATGCCATCGAAGCAGACTCCTCTACAATCGGCACAAGGGAGCCCCTCCAGAGATGAGCAAAACCCGGTTCCACCGCAGGAAGGTCATTCTCAGCATGTCTACACTGATCAGCGCTGTCGCCCTCAACACTGCGGCCCTTGGGGCCGACGCGAACCTCGGCCCATTAAATCCCTTCTACGCGCCGAGCACCCTGCCCTTCCATGCTCCGCCGTTCGACAAGATCAAGGACACCGACTACCAGCCCGCCATCGAGGCAGGTATGGCGCAGCAGCGGGCCGAGATGCAGGCCATCGCCAGCGATCCCGCCCCACCTACGTTTGAAAACACCATCGTCGCGATGGAGAAGACCGGCCAGCTCTTTGCGCGAGCACTTAACGCCTTCGACTGCGTCACCGGAGCGAACACCAACCCCGTACTGCAGCAGGCAAAGACACTTGAAGCGCCCAAGCTCGCCGCGCACAATGACGCCATCTACCTCGACGCCCGACTATTTTCCCGTGTCGACGCCATTTATAAGCAGCGTCAATCGCTGAAGCTGGACCCGGAATCGCTGCGCCTCGTCGAGGTCACCTACGACCAGTTCGTACACGCGGGAGCCAACCTCTCAGAGCCCGACAAAGCCACCCTCCGCAAGCTCAACGAAGAGGAGTCGACGCTCCAGGACGCCTTCTCGACCAAGCTGCTCGCTGCTACGAAAGAAGCGGCCTACGTGACTACGGACAAAGCTGCGCTCGCCGGGCTCACCGAGGCTCAGATCACCGCCGCGGCTCAACTCGCGAAAGAGCGCAAGGTCGACGGCTGGGTACTGGCGCTGCAAAACACCACCCAGCAGCCAGACCTCGCAACCCTGAGTAACCGCGACACACGCCGTCAAATTCTTGAAAACTCTCTTAATCGCGCTGAGCGTGGGGGCGCAAACGATACCCGCGACACCATCCCGCGTCTGGCCCAGATCCGTGCGCAAAAGGCGAAGCTGCTCGGGTATCCCAGCTACGCCGCGTGGAAGCTCGAAGATCAGATGGCCAAGACCCCCGAAGCCGCGCTCAGCTTCCTCAACGCACTCGTGCCCAGGGCCACCCAGAAATCTGCCATTGAAGCCAAAGACATCCAGACCCTCATTGACCAGCAGGGCGGCGGCATCAAGCTCGAGCCCTACGACTGGAACTTCTACGCCGAACAGGTCCGCAAGGCGCGCTTTGACCTCGATGAGGCTGAGATCAAGCCCTACTTCGAGCTCAACAATGTCCTTCAGAACGGAGTCTTCTACGCGGCCACCCAGCTATACGGCATCACCTTTCACGAGCGCCATGACATCCCCGTCTATCATCCCGACGTACGCGTCTTCGAGATAGATGAGGCTGACGGCAAGCCGCTTGCGCTCTTCTACTGCGACTACTACAAGCGCGACAACAAGCAGGGCGGCGCGTGGATGTCGGAGCTGGTCACCCAGTCGCGCCTGCTTGGCAACCTGCCGGTGATCTATAACGTTGCCAACCTGCCGAAGCCCGCGCCCGGCGAGCCCGCTCTCATCACCTTCAGCGATGTGACCACCATGTTTCACGAGTTCGGCCACGCCCTTCACGGCATGTTTTCAAGTGCGCAGTATCCCACCCTCGCGGGCACCTCCGTCGCCCGCGACTTTGTCGAGTTTCCTTCGCAGTTCAATGAACACTGGGCCAGCGACCCGGCCGTCTTCAACCACTTCGCCACGCACTACAAGACCGGCGCACCCATGCCCTCGGATCTGGTGGCAAAGATCAAGAACGCTCAGACCTTCAACCAGGGCTACTCTTTGACCGAACTGCTCGCCGCGTCGGAACTTGATATGGAGTGGCACACCCTTCCCCCCGACGCGCCCCTGCAGCAGCCGGACACCTTTGAAGCCGCGGCGCTCAAGCGCAACCACCTGTCCATCAGCACCGTTCCGCCGCGCTATCGCTCGACTTACTTCGCGCACATCTGGGGCGGCGGGTACGCGGCCGGATATTATGCCTACCAGTGGGCAGAGATGCTCGACGACAACGCCTACGACTGGTTTGAGACCCACGGCGGACTCACTCGCGCCAACGGGGACCGCTTTCGCCACATGATCCTCTCCCGCGGCAACACCGAGGACCTCGGAAAAATGTACTCCGCCTGGCTAGGCAGTGAGCCCCATATAGAACCAATGCTGAAAGCCCGCGGCCTCAGCGCCCCCGCACCGGCCAAATAGAAGATTAGAAGGGGCGGGAGCGTATCGCTTCAAGCAGATGATCGAAGGAGACCGCGCAATGGCAGATAAGAGTAAGCGCGTAGTGATCGTGGGCGGCGGATTTGCCGGGCTGAATTGCGCTCTCGACCTGGCCAACGATCCTGACATCTCGATCACACTTCTCGACAGGAATAACTACCAGCAATTTAACCCGTTGTTTTATCAGGTCGCTGCAGGAATTCTCTCGCCAGGTAATGCGGCCTTTGCTCTGCGCGATGTCGTGCGCGACCTCAAAAATATTGACGTACAGATGGCGGAGGTAGTCTCCATTGACCTTGCCAACAAGTCTGTCACGACTAAGAACGGAGAGATCTATGGCGGAGACTTTGTCGTATTAGCGACGGGCGCTGCGGTCAACTTCTTTGGAACTACCGGCGCTGAGCAGCACAGCTATCCCCTCTACTCGCTCAAGGATGCTGAGACTTTACGCGCTGCAATCCTCAATGCCTTTGAACTCGCGGATGTAAGTCCTGCGCACAGGACGGACGGCGCTCTGAATTTCGTTGTCGTCGGCGGTGGGCCAACCGGCGTCGAGACGGCAGGCGTTCTGATCGATATGGTAAACCGCACGATCAGCAAAGAATACCGGCACATCGTCCCCTCTATGGCGCAGATCTTCCTGGTCGAGAGAAATGCGTCCGTGCTCAGCATGTTTTCTCCTGTATCGCAAAGCTACGCAGCTTCGGAGCTGCGTAGCCGCGGCGTCCAGCTTCATCTCAGTGTCGCCATCCGGGAGGTCGATGCGGAAGGGGTGCTGTTGTCAAATGGCATGCGCATCCAGAGCAAGACAGTGATATGGGCGGCAGGACTGACGGCACGAACAATGACCACGGTCCCGCAGATCGTCCCTGGGCCACGCGGACGAGTTGAGGTCAACGAAGATCTCAGCCTGCTCGGCTTTCCGGAGGTATACGTGCTCGGCGATCTGTCAAACGCGAAGGGCACAGACAAACAACCCCTGCCGCAACTCGCCGCAGTAGCCAAGCAGGAGGGGCAATTCTGTGCGCGTAGCATTACGGGGAAGATCAAGGGGAACCGATCCCTCTCCTTCGTCTATAAGGATCGCGGCATCCTTGCGATGATCGGGCGAAATGCTGCCGTGGCTGAACTGGGCAGCGGGCATCACGAGATCATCGGACCGTTTGCCTTCGTGACCTGGCTGGGAGTTCACGCGGCTCTGCTCACCGTCAACCGCGCGAGACTCGAGGCCGTGATTGAATGGGCGTGGACCTATTTCCACGGGGAACATGCTGGACAATTGCTCGATCAATAGGACGGCCTCGCCAGGCGCGCGTGACAGCCGCCACAACGCATCGAGGTAGAACAGCCCAATTCCAGACCTTTGTTGCTGAGGTTGTATGTGGCCGAGGTGAGCTCTCTTCCCCGGCATCCCCTGGTGCATGCGCAAGCACGAGCTATCGCCTGGTTCGTGCGCAAGCATGTCTCCGATCAGAGGCGCTGCCCAAGCTCACTGCTCGTCGAAGAAGATCTGTTCCAGCGGCATATCAAAGAGACGGATCAGCTTGAAGGCGAGTGGCAGGCCGGGGTCGAAGCGGCCTGTCTCGATCGCGTTTACCGACTGCCGCGAGACTCCGAGCCGGGTGGCGAGTTCGGCCTGGCTCCAGTTCCGCTCCGCCCGCAGCACGCGCAGGCGGTTCTTCACCGGTATCTCCTCTGCAGCAGGCGAAAGGCGATCCCTGTTCCTGCGAAGAAGAGGTCTGCATTCAGCAGCGAGAGCGGCAAATGCATCGGGCTGAATTCGCTCACAAAGCCGACGATTGCATCGCCCGCCATGGTGACCGCAAAGCCCCATAGCATGGCACGAACGACCAGCATGCGGATAAATTCATCCTGCTCGCTGGCGAGGTACTTTGCAGCGACTGCAATGACGTAGACGATTGGCAGCAAGGAAATCAGAGCAACCGCGATTGCGACCGGAGCCGAGGGGTGACCTCGCTCTGCCAGCATACGGCTGCCGGTGGTTACCGCTACGGTCAGACCCATCGCGCCCCCAGCCTTCTGGAGGGAGCGGCGCTGGATCGAAGTCATTGTTTTGTTGCAGTGTGACATGTAAAGTGACCTTTCCTTGTAGATGAGTACACTTTACATGCCCGCTGGTTGCTCTGTAAAGGACCCTTGACATTTCAATAAGCACAGTTGTGCCTAATTGCGCGTTTAGGCTTCAGTTTTGCGCTACATCAATCGTCGAGTGAGAGAGTTGCGTCTCTCAAATCGGGATTTCAGCCTGGTTGCATCTCACAAGAGAAGCCAGAGATCTCAAAACTAGAGTTTAGTCAACCGCGCCCTCAGCGCAGGAGCGTTGGCCACTTACTAAGAGAGAGCATGCCAGCCGAGCCTCAATCGCCCATGAAAGAAGAGCTGTCTTATACGCCTGTCCAAGAGCTGCCCCAGCCGCTTGCTCGACTGGTCGCGAACCCGAGAGTGACCGTTCGCAGACCTGGAGCCCCTCTGAAGGGCGGCAAGTGCGTCGTCTACTGGATGCAGCATGCCCAGCGCGCGCTCGACAACCCGGCACTCGACCTTGCAATCGAGCTCGGAAACGAGCTCAACCTGCCCGTCGTCGCCTTCTTCTCTGCGATCTCGAACTACCCGGGCGCCAATCTGCGCCACTACGTCTTCTTGAACGAGGGTTTCGCAGACATCCAGCAGGACCTGGAGGAGCGGAACGTCAGCTTCGTGCTGCGCAGGCCGCCTGACAACGTCCTGGAGCGGTTTCTCGAGGATGTCGGCGCCGCCATGGTGATCGGCGACGAGAACCATTGCCGCGAGCCGGAGCGGTGGCGCAAGGTCCTCGCGCACCGGATCAGCCTGCCCTTCTGGACGGTCGACGCCGATGTAGTGGTTCCCTCCGGGCTGTTTCCCCGCCGCTTCTTCGCGCTGCACCACTTCAAGCCAAAGCTCTATGCCGAGCTGCCCAAGTACATGGTTCCGATGCCGATAATCCGGGCGAAGAAGAGCTGGGATCGCCCGCCATCCATGGATTCCTTCCCCGTACATGAGGACGTGACCCGGGGTTGGACCAAGCTTGATCGCAGCGTCGGCCCGGTTGACACCTTCCACGGTGGGACCCACGCCGCGCTCGTGCGCCTGAAGAAGTTTGTCGACCACGGCCTCGCCACTTACCCCGAGCAGCGCAATCATCCGGAGACGGACGGCACCAGCCGCATGTCTCCCTACCTGCACTACGGCCACATCAGCCCGCTGACGATCGCGCTCGCCGTCGAAGACGCATACAAGAGCGGAGCTGTCCCGCAGGCGGCGCGTGACAGCTTCCTGAGTGAGCTGATCGGATGGCGTGAACTGTCGGTCAACTTCGTGCGCTACGACCCCAACTACGACTCCATCGAGTGCGCCGACAGCTGGGCGCAACAGAGCCTGCTTGAACACAGCCGCGATCCCCGCGCGCACATCTACACTCTCGAGCAGTTAGAACGAGCGGAGACTTACGACGAGCTCTGGAACGCGGCGCAGATCCAGATGAACCGCTTCGGCTGGATGCATAACAGGCTCCGCATGTACTGGGCGAAGAAGATCCTCGAGTGGACGCCCACCCCGGCAATCGGCTATGGGTACGCCGTCCAGTTGAACGATAAGTACTTTGTGGATGGTCGCGATCCGAATGGTTACGCAGGCATAGCCTGGTCGATGGTCGGCAAACACGACCGGCCGTGGTTTGATCGGCCTATCTTCGGCAAGGTCCGCTACATGTCGGGCGCGTCCACCGGGAAGAAGTTCAACTCCAAGCGCTACATCAGCGACGTAACGGGCGTTAACCAGGAACCAGGCCTCTTCAAATGAGGTCTGCCGTCGCCTGGCTGCCGGTGATCACCAAAGTAACTGTCCCGGGTTTGCACATCTCCCGGTGCTGAGCGGATAATTGCCGCCAGTAATCTTTCTCCTGATTTTTGTCCCTTCCCGCCTCCTCGCTCGCGGGCACTGACGCTCGTCTGACCTGAGCTCTTTCGATGGAGCGCTCGCAGACAGTCTTTGAGCATGTGTTTCCCGGGTGAGGCTCTTGAAACCCCTGCACTCCGCGCGTCCTGCCGCGCCTTCGTCCGAACTGCGCGTCCAACTCTCCCTCAATCCGGAGCAGTTGGACAGCTCGCTTGCAAGTCGCCGCCCTCCTGCGCGACCCCCGATGCCCGGGGCCAATCTCGGACCGGAGGAGAGAACTTTAGATCGCCTCAGCCTGCTTACTCTGTTGTGGGTTCTTCTGCTGCTCCTGGCAGCTGGATTGGGGAGCTTCCCGCTGCTCGCGGCCACTATGCAGCCGGATGGAATCCACCTCCAGCTGGCGGATGCAGGGCTACCGGACCCGGTCACGTCAGGCGCGGTCACGCCAGTGCGGGTAAGGCCAGCTCGGGGCAGAACGGTCCACACCGCCCTGGGTGAACCGGCGCAGGGTGCACATGGGGGAATGCCGCAGAATGGCATCCAAACCGGTCAAGCAGCGCCCTTGGAGCGGCCGCAAGAGGCACGCGAAAGAGAAGCAGCCCGCCGCTTCCTGGCTCGCCGGGGGTGGAGCCCCGGTCAGCATCCGGCTGCCAGCCTGATGCGGGCACGGGCCCAGCAGGCCCTTGAGTCAAGGGCTGGCGAGTTGGGGGCTGGCGATCTGAGGGCCGCTGCCAAGGCGGCTCTCGCGGGCAAAACGGGGAACAACGCTGCTCCACCCACCAACCTGGGAGGGACGTGGCAGCCTTTAGGGCCGGCGCAGGTCGCGACCAATGCCTTCGGCAACGTTACCGGTCGAGTGTCGAGCATTGCCGTTGACCCCTCCGACAGCAGCGGCAATACCGTCTATCTCGGCACCACGGGTGGAGGCGTCTGGCGGTCGACCAATGCCGCAGGAGCCGCGTCAGCGGTCGCCTTCTCCCCGCTGACAGACTCGCTGCCGGGAAGCTCCGCCCTGGGCGGCGCAAGCCTGAGCATCGGAGCTGTTTCAGTGCAGCCGGGCGGAACCGGAGTGGTCCTGGCCGGGACAGGCGATCCGAACGATGCGCTCGATTCCTATTGGGGCTCAGGCATCGAGCGCTCGACGGATGGCGGCTTGACTTGGTCGCTCATCGTCCAGTCGAGTGTTGACCATTCGGTAGGAGGGCAGTACCCCGTTCTTTCGTTCATCGGAGAGGCGTTCTCAGCCTTTGCCTGGAGCACCAGCAGTCCTAACCTGGTGGTCGCTGCCGTCTCGCAATCCACGGAAGGTACCGTGGTGAATGCCCCAGGGCCGCAAAGCCAGGTAGGCCTCTACTACTCGATGGACGCAGGATCCACCTGGATCCTTGCCACGATACGAGACCCGGGCGGCGCCTACGTCCAGGCGCCTCAGCTGCCGCCTGGCACCTTGGCCGCAGCCACGGCGGTTGTCTGGAATCCGGTCCGCCGGCTCTTCTACGCAGCTATCCGATTTCATGGTTACTACCAGTCGAGCGATGGTGTGAACTGGACACGACTCGCCAGCCAGCCGGGCACCTCACTCAATACCTCCGTCTGTCCGGGCAGCTACTCCTCGTTCGCGTGCCCGATGTTCCGCGGGGCTCTTGCCGTTCAGCCCGTCAGTGGAGATCTCTTTGCTATCACTACTGATGTTTACAACATCAACCAGGGGGTCTGGCACGACGCCTGCTCCCAGGTGTCAGGGAGCTGCGGGTCTTCCAACGTCAACTTTCAGGCCCTGCCCTCGCAGACGCTGCAGGACAGCAGCGGCGTCATCGCGCAGGCGGACTACAACCTGTGGATCACGGCAGTCCCTGTGAAGAATGACACGCTGCTTTACGCGGGGACAGAGGACATCTTCCGCTGCAGCCTGGCTGCCGGCTGCAGCTGGCGCAACACCACCAACATCGACTCCTGCGGTGTTGCACAGATCGCCCCGGCGCAGCATGCGGTCGATTCCACGTTCGCCGGTTCCACGACGTCTGCGGCGGCGGGCTTGATGTTCTTCGGTAACGATGGCGGCCTTTGGCGGACGACCGACGGAATAAGCCAGACCGGAGCCCCCTGCTCGCCCGACGACGCGGCGCACTTCCAAAATTTGAATGCGGCGCTCGGCTCGCTGGCCGAGGTAAATGACTTCGCTGTCGACCCCACAGACGCCTCAACTATCCTTGCTGCCGAGGGTGCCTTCGGAACGAGCGCGTCTGTTCCCGCTGATCCACCGGTGTGGCCGCAGGTGCTCGATGGAGAGGGCAGTCACGTTGCGATCGACCCTGCCAATCCGTCCGATTGGTTTTCCGCGTCCGCCAGCGGCGTAAGTATCCATGAATGTACGGCCGGGACAGCGTGCTCCATCGCCGGCTTTGGGCAGACCATTATTGGCAGTGCCCAGGTGGGGGGTGATGGCGACGCGCTGGCCTACCCCGCTCCTTGGATCCTGGACCCGCAGGACTCCACGCGCATCATCGTCGGCACCTGCCGCATCTGGCGAGGCCCGGCCACTGGGGGTTCAAGCTGGAGCGCGGCGAACGCCCTCAGTCCGTTCCTCGACGCCGATGGTCCGAGTACCGCAAATCCCGTGTGCACCAGCAACGGCGTGGTGCGGTCCCTCGCGGCCAGCGGGACTGTATCCAACCTCCCGGGCGTCCAGGAGCGGGTTTATGCGGGAATGGCCGGGCCCTTCGACGGCGGGTCAACCGTGGCAGGGCACATCTACACCGCCGCAGTGAGCAGTCTCTCCGGATCGGCGACGGCGTGGACCGACATATCTAACTCGACCGTCACCAACGACCTTTCGGGCAATCTTGGCCTCTTCAACCCTGGCGGCTTTGCGATCTCGACCATTGCCATCGACCCCCACGACCCGACGGGGCAGACGATTTATGCAGGCATCGAGGGTTTCAGCGGAAACGGGATCAGCGAGCCGCGGCTCTACGCCTCTACCGACGGCGGTGCACACTGGCTCAACATCACCAACTTCCTCCCCGACTCGCCGGTCAACAGCGTGGTCATCGATCCCAACGACGCCAACACCGTCTACGTCGGGCTCGATGTGGGTGTCTACATCACCCGCGAGATCACGACCTGCTCGGTGCCGAGTTCGCGCTGCTGGAGTCCCTACGGCACAGGCCTGCCGAACGCTCCAATAATCAAGCTGAACGTGGTCAACGGAGCGACGCCGGCTCAGGGAATGCTGCAGGCCGCGACCTACGGGCGGGGTATCTGGCAGACAGGGCTGATCCCAACCGGCACTACGGGAACGCTGACGCCAGCGTCGCTCACCTTTGCTGACCAGGCGATCTCGACAGCCAGTGCCGCGCAGCCGCTCACCCTCTCCAACACCGGGGGCGTTGCGCTGAGCATAGGTCAGATAGCACTGACCGGCGGCTACACGGAGACGGACAACTGCAATGGCTCCGTAGCACCCAATTCCAGTTGCGTCATCGAGGTCACGTTCGTTCCTTTGAAGCTGGGAGCGGCGGCCGGCTCGGTCGTGGTGTACGCCAACGTTCCGGGAGGGCAATTGACTGCTTCGCTGAACGGGAACGGCCTGCAGGCCGCAACGATCGTGGTCGATCCACTGACCGTCGTCTTCCCCAGCCTGCTGGTCGGCGACACCTCCAAACCCCCTCAGAACGTCACCATCTCGAATGTGGGCGGAGTCGCCTCCAAGCTGACTTCTGAGACGGTAGGCGGAGACTTCAAGATCGTCAACGATACCTGCGGCGGAACACTCGCGCCCAACTCCGGCTGCAGTGTAGCTATCGCCTTTACGCCTACGGCGTCGGGTACCCGCAGCAGTTCGCTGATCATCGTCGACGATGCCGGCACGCAGACCGTCCCGCTTACAGGCACGGGGCAGACCCCCGCCACCGACAGCCTCGGGCCCGCGATGCTACGCTTCCCGCCGGAGATTGTCGGCACCCCCAGCGCGCCGCAAACCGTCACCCTGACGAATTCCGGGGACCAATCTCTGAGCTCGATTGCAGCCTCGGTAGACGCTGCTCACGCTGGAGACTTCATTGTCGCGAATGGGTGCGGCACGTCCTTGGTTGGGCATGCATCCTGCTCGATCACGGTAACGTATGTGCCGACGCGTGCCGGGGCTGAGTCGGCGAGTCTGACCGTCTCCGACGATCTCCAGACGCATACCGTGCAGCTCACCGCCAGCGGAGTGGCTGCCGCCTTCGAGAGCATCTCCCCTGTTGAGCTCGACTTCGGATCGCAGGTTCTAAATACCGCCAGCCCTGCGCAATTCGTCACGCTGACCAACTCGCCGGGAGCTGCGCTGACGCTCATCGGAGCGACAACTACTGGCGACTTCGTCCTCAACCCGGCAGGGACCACCTGCACGCCGACCCTGCAGGGCGGCTCCAACTGCACCTACTCCGTCAGCTACCTGCCGACGCAGACCGGCCCGGAGAGCGGCTCGCTGAACATCACGGACGCGAATGGATTGAAGACCGTAGCTCTGACCGGCACCGGTCTGGCTCCAACGACCTTATCGGCAAGCCCGACGGCCCTAAGCTTTGGGGCGGTGAACCTTCTTACCGGAAGCGCTCCGGAGACCGTAACCTTCACCAGCCAGCTTGCCACGCCCATTGCCGGTATCCTGCTCACGATTACCGGCGATTACACCATCGCGGCGGGCGCCTGCCCTGCCACGCTCGCCGCCGGGGCGAGCTGCTCGGTCCAGATCGTCTTCACGCCGACAGTAGCTGGCATCCGGACCGGACTTCTTACCGCCACAAGCTCTTCCTTCCCTGCGGTGACGGTCCAGCTAACCGGCACAGGGCAAGCGGCTGCCACCGATATTCTGGCACCGTCTACGGTCGACTTTGGCAGCATTCCTTTGAACACAGCGAGCATCACCCGCCATATCTCTCTCACTAACGGCGGGGATGCGACGCTCACCGGCATCATGGCTCGCACGACGGGAGCCTTTCTGCTGGAGACCGGCACCTGCGGTCCCACGCTTCCCGGGCACGGCAGCTGCGTCTTTGCTGTCGAATTCCAGCCAACGACCGCCGGCGCAAATACCGGAAGCCTGATCGTTGCCGAGAGCCTGCAGACACAGACAGTTGTGCTGACCGGGTACGGGCAGGCAGCAGCCACCGATATCCTCACGCCCGCCGCACTCAGCTTCGGCAACCAGGTGGTCCCCACGACCAGCTCTCCGCAGCAGGTCACCCTTCAAAACACCGGCGACCTTCCGCTCAACGGTGTTTCGGTGCAGATCACGGGCGCCTTCGCCATCAGCAACAACCTCTGCCAGGGAACGCTCCCGCTGCACACCAGCTGCACGATTACTGTTACGTTTCAACCGGTGACAGCAGGCCCAGTGACTGGAACACTGACGGTCACGGATGCGATCCGGGCCCAGACGGTAGCTCTCAGCGGTACCGGAGTAGCGGCTCCGACGGACACTCTCAGCCCCAGCTCTTTGACTTTTTTCCCGCAGGCGCTGAATACCACGAGTACTCCGCAGTCTGTCACCCTGACCAACTCCGGCGCTGCGACTCTGACCGGGATTACGGCCGTTACCGCCGGAGACTTCGTTCTCGATGCTTCGACTACCTGCGGCGCGAGCCTGGCAATCGGGACGAGCTGCTTCTTTGCCGTGGATTTCATGCCGACGCACACCGGGGTTGAAGTGGGCACACTTACCGTTACGGACGCCTTGCGGACGCAGACAGTCAGCTTGAACGGGCCGATGCAGAGCCCGGCCACGGATGCGCTGTCCCCCTCAAACCTGGCGTTCGGGAGCCAGCAGATCGGGCTTCCAAGCGCATCGCAGAGCGTGACACTCACCAACTCCGGCGATGCGACGCTGACCGGGATCAAACTGAAGACCGACGGCGATTTCAGCTGGACCAGCAACTGCGGGCTCGCCCTGGGCGGCCAGGCGGAGTGCACGATCAGCGTGATCTATACCCCCTCCCACACCGGGGCTGCGACGGGCACACTGACCGTGACCGACGCATTACAGGCGCAGAAGGTGCCGCTTACAGGAGCAGGGACTGACTCCGGGGGTGGCGGCGGCACTCCGACCGATACCCTGTCGCCATTGAGCCTTGTCTTCGGCGCTCAGCCGCTCGGGGTCGCCAGCGCGGCACAGACCGTGACACTGTCGAACACCGGCACCGGGACGCTCACCGGCATCAAGTTCAAATCGGATGGAGACTTCAGCGTGACCGGCACCTGCGGAGCTTCACTCGCGCCGCAGACATCCTGCACTCTGAGCGTCGTCTACACCCCCACGCATGCGACCGCGGCGACGGGAACCTTGACCGTGACCGATGACCTACAGGTGCAGAAGGTGAGCCTGACCGGAGCCGGCACAAGCTCGGGTGGCGGAGGTGGCGCCGGATCCTCGCTCTTCAGCCTGGTGCCCGAGGGTTCCGGTTCGGCTACCATCGCCAGCGGCGCAACAGCCAAGTACGTGGTCGATGTCGTCCCGGCGGCGGGATCCGCCGGAAGCGTCGCCATGAGCTGCACGGTTGCAGCGCAGTTTGCGACCTGCGCGGTTTCTCCGGCGACTGCGGGCCTCACCCCGGGCGCCAACGTTCCGGTCGCAATCACCGTCGCTACAGGAGTGGGAATCAGCCTGTCCAGCGCCGAGCCGGGCTCTTTCAGCGGAAGCCGCATCGTCCTGACTGTGCTTGCAGCACTGCTGCCACTGGGATTATGGAGAAGATCCAAGCTCCGCATGTGGGTCGGCTCGGAGATCGGCCCCCTCCGAACGTGGCTTATGCTAGGTATCCTTGGAGTGTCTGCGATAGTGCTGTCGGGGTGCGGCGGGGCGGTCGTAAGCTCGGGCTCTCAGACCCGTCAGAACGTCACCCCACCGGGCACCTACCAGGTCACCGTCACCGGTACACTCGGCGCCTCGACCGTCTCGGCAGCTTTGAATCTGACTGTGCAGTAAGCTGCAGCAGCGCAGAACCCGAGCTGGTCGGGTTTTCAACAGGGGGCCGCAGTTTTCAACAGTTGCAGGCCAGGGCTCAAGGAGGTAGACTGATCTAGTCGTAGCTCGATGATCTCTCTCCCCGAAAGTGCACTGTCTGTCGGGTTGGTCCTTCGAGCAATAGTTGCAGGGTGTAACTAAAAGTGGTATAGTCTTTGAAGTAGCAATAGAAGAGCAGTGGGATCCAGTGCTTCATCTGCGGGTTCTTGAACCTGCCACCTCGATTTGAAGACCCAGTTGAGGGAGAGTGGAGCAGTAAGTTCGACGGGCACTTGATGCCCCAGAAGGTAAGACCTTCCAGAGCGAACAATCCATTGCAGTAGGGGGAGTGATCCCCGTCAGGGCCTAGTGCCCGTCCGCGAGCATCGCTAAGGCGACTTGCCGGATTGATCTTTCAAATTTCGTGCTGCAGGTGATCCGAGCTCTCTCCGAACACCCTCAGGCCACGGGGCTAGCGCAAGCGGTGCTCATGTCTGGGGAGATGCGGCGATGCGGGATGCAATAAACCTTGAAGAAAAGCCGTCAGAAAATAGCGAAATTAACGCTTGACTGGCAGCCAGGGTTTCATGTAGTCTCGGAAAGTTCGCGCAAAAACGATGAGCGATGCGAATCGCCATCAACTGCAGCGCACAAGTTCGAGGACACACGGCTTAATCCGCCGTGGATCCCGATCCAAAGCGGCCCGCTCAGGCGGTCACCGGCGTGGATCTTTGACAATCAGGTTGAACATGCCAGTCGTGAGATGACTAAGAAGTTTGGTTTGATCATTCTCACAAGTTAGTAGCCTCGCGAACTTTCGAGCTTCGCGAGGTCAGCTGCTCACTTAAGACCTCCGTCGAGGGTGAGTGGCAACAGTTTCAAACGAGAGTTTGATCCTGGCTCAGAATCAACGCTGGCGGCGTGCCTAACACATGCAAGTCGAACGAGAAAGTGGAGCAATCCATGAGTAAAGTGGCGCACGGGTGAGTAACACGTGACTAACCTAC
>DASWVB010000007.1:0-94197 GCA_036401375.1 Acidisarcina sp. | reverse complement strand
CGTAAGCGGCTGTCCGAACAGACCCATAGGCGGCACCTTCGCTTCACCGAGGTGAATCAGTCGCCATTGATCATTGCCGGTAATCGGGTCGAAGTACCTCTTTCGCAGGAAGCGGACTTCGTTAGTCTTCTCCAACTCGTCGAGAGAGACCGGGTAACGCCCAAATTTACGGTAGTAGAGCTTGATGGCTCGCTGATACTGCAGGCCGCGATGAAAAAACTCCTCTTCACGATCCCGCCGAATCTCGTCAGCCATACGCGGCGCAGCCAGAGACAAGAAAAGCACAATGAGCGCTACGAGGAACAAGACGCTGAGCAGAACGAAGCCCGAGTTGGCATCAGCAGGCGGGTCGGTGTAAGCAGACGCCGCACCCCGTTGCCTTCCGCTGGATACCTTGCGAAGCTCTCCGTCCGGTGCGAACTGTTTCACTCTCCACTCCATGGCAGCGACCACAGGCAGCATGCGGCAGCCAGACCTGGTTTTACGACGCGCTCCCGATATGGGGGCCTGCGTCAATCTACTTAATGCAGATGTAACTCGTGTTACAGCCTGCGCTTCTGCGAGGTAGAAAGCTTAAAGAAATAACGATCCGATCCGCTGACCCTTTAAACGTCCGAGTCACGCGTGTCATGTACTATTCGTCACGCCAGAAGCCTTACGGAAGTCAGCCGGCTTGCAGTGGGCATTTCTCAAAAGAATTGCGGGGTGGCTTAACTTGTCGAGAGGGCTTTTGTGGAAATCCGCGCTCGCAATGCTGCTTGGTTGGGTCCACGCCACGCCTGCACGGGCTCAGGTGGAGCCGGCAATCAAAGTGAGTGACGGTGCGTGGCCAGGTCTTCGGCTAACCCGTGGGGAGGCCACGGCGGGTTCTCCATACATCCCCATGGACAGTTGGATTTATCCGGCAATGTTGAGACTGGCCGCTCTCGGCTACGCCGATACCGCATTCACTGGATTACGTCCCTGGACGCGCCTCAACGTCTCCAACATTCTGGCTGAGAGCGTCGATCGGATGGAGGATGCCGCCAGGGGCGGCGCAGGCGATGATGAGGCCGCAGCGCTCTATCGCGATCTCGCGGCGGAGGTTGGCCCCGACGTCCAAACTTCAGCTACTGACGGGCATTATGCCCACATCGACCGGGTGTATACGCGCTCCATACAGATAACGGATATGCCGCTGCGCGACAGCTTCCACGCCGGCTGCAGTATCGTGAACGACTATGGCCGGCCGTACGCTTCGGGATGGAATGACGTCACAGGGATGGCTGCGAGCGCGGTAGGCGGACGCGTGTCACTTTACTTTCGCGGCGAATATCAACACGCTCCCCAAGGCGAGGGCTATTCCCTCACCCTCTCTCAATCACTGTCGTCGAATGACGGCATTTCGCCCTTCATTCCGCGGCAGGCTACGATCCCCTCCGGCCCAGTTCTTGGCACGAATGCTTTTCGCATCCTGGAGGCGGACGCCTCGATCCATGTTTGGGGTCATGAAGTCTCATTGGGAAAGAGCGATGAGTGGCTGGGCCCCGCGGAGGGTGGCAGTTTCGCGTACAGCGACAACGCAGAAGACATCTACTCTTTTCGCATCAACCGCACAGACCCACTTCGGATTCCACTACTCTCGAGAGTGACGGGACCCTTTCGCTACGACTTCCTGGTCGGCGCTCTTCAAGGGCACACGTCTCCCAGAGACCCATGGGTCCATGTGGAGAAGATCAACTTCAAGCCGACTCCAAACCTGGAGCTTGGGTTTGAGCGCACAGTCATCTGGGGAGGTAGAGGGCATGCGCCTGTCACCTTGCACAGTTTCCTGCGTAGCTTCTTCAGCATCTCGTCGCCAAGTGAAGCAATAAAGCTTTCACGGAATGATCCAGGGGCCCGGTTCGGCTCTTTTGACTTCTCATATAGGCTCCCCTATCTGCGCAACTGGCTTACCCTGTACGCCGACTCTGAGGCGCATGACGACATCAGCCCGGCCAGTGCTCCACGTCGTGCTGCCTACCGGCCGGGTCTCTATCTATCTCACCTTCCCGGCATGGCAAAGCTCGACCTTCGAGTCGAAGCGGTTTCTACCGACCCCTCGACGCGACGCAGCACTGGAGGCGACTTCAACTACTGGGAGAGCCAGCAACGGCAGGGCTACACCAACAAGGGCCAGATCTTTGGCGACTGGATAGGCCGTGAAGGGAAGGGAGGGCAGGCATGGCTCACCTACCACCTGAGCCCTAGAGAGTGGTTGCAGGTCGCCTACCGCAACGCCAAGGTCTCCGCAGACTTTGTGTCTCTTGGCACCACACAGAATGACTACACCGTCCAACTAGTCAAGCGGCTTGGCTACGATGTGGAGCTGAACGCCTGGGTTCAGATAGAGGGTTGGAAGGCGCCTCTCGTCAAAGCAGGTTTACAACGTGACGTGAGCGCCTCTGCGCAAGTTACCTGGTACTTGCCCAAGGTTTGGCGCTGAGGTAATCAAGGTACCCTCCGTCCGAGACCCTTTATACAGCCCGCGACGCGATCTCGATGCTGGTGGAGCCATAAAGCATGCATCGAATCCCGCACCAAACTGTGCCTATCTTGGGCGTGTCTTCATCGGCTTACATACATAAGTGACTGAACCGGGCGGCCGCTTCTCAGGCGCCATGGCGGCTCCGAGGGATCTTCGTGATCAGACGGCGCAGCTTGCACGAATGCAGGAGAGATTTTCTTTCGGACCACTATCGGCAGATCGCAGCGGAGAGAGCGGGACAGAAAATCGCATCGACTTCGCACAGGATGAGTACCGCTGTCGCTTAAAGCCGCAGTTGGCGAGATCACCAAAACGAGAGAACCAGTCACGACGCCTGCAATGTCGGCATCTACTTCAGCAGGCGCCTGTCAGGGGCGGTGAGGTCCAGGGCGGCGACGGCTGCACTGCTGCTGACGCTCATCATGAAATTACAAAACTACGTGCTGGCCTTCTGCTCGGCGATGTATGCCGTGGTCCTCCTCGCCTGGTTCAGCCTGCAGCCTGTGCCGGCGCTGCAGGATTTCCTGGAGTGGGTCTTTCAATCATGGGCATTTGGCAGGTTGCTCGCCGGTGACCCAGCTTACAGTGTCCACTTCTCATTAGTTCATTACCCCGTGCCCAATATGTTTGCCCAGCTCTTCATGGCGGGGGTGAGCGCCTTCGCTTCACCCTTTGTCGCCGCGAAGATTTTCATCGCCTGCTACATCTGTTTTGGAGCGCTGGTCTGCTACAGGCTGGCGCGACGGTTTGCCCCCAACGCCGCTGTACCCGCCTTCGTTTTGCTGCTTGGGCTCGCCGTATTTAATGCCTGCTTCTGGCACGGATACGTCAACTACCAGATCTCGCTGCTGCTGATCCTGTTCTACGTCGACCTCACTGCGGAGACGCGTCCTACCGTTCCTTTGGTATTCGTCTTTGGCCTGCTTCTCTTCTGCTGCCACGCTTCAATGTTCGCGGCATTTGGTCTGCTCGTTCTACTGCGGGAGTGGAGAAGACCGGGCAGGATGAGCATCTACGCCTCGCTGCTGCCTGGTGTCGCGCTGCTTGCGCTCTATTTCATCAGGCGTCCGGGCCACAACCCGTCTCACGGTGTCGCGACGCAGACCCTGCTCTCCCACCTGGCTTACAAGGGATACACAATCGCCAAGGCCGGGCCGTTTCACAACCTTGTGATTGCAGACGGCACCTCCGCTACCCGCTGGCACAGTCTCTATAAGACCGGCGTCGCACTCAACTTTGGCTTTGCCGTTGTGCTGCTGGCCTTGGTGGTTAGCTCGTGGCCTCATCTCTATGCCAAGCTCAAAGATCGCCCTGAGAGGTGGATCTACTTAGGCGTACTCGCTTCCTTGTTTCTGCTGCTGCCGTCTGATATTGCGGAGGTAGTAAATCTCGGAGAACGCTTTCTCTACCTGCTCGCTCTGCTGCTCATCTTTGATCTTGCCTCATCGAGGTGGCTGCCTGTTCTGGCGTGGCTCACGATCGCCGGCTTCGCGCTGACGCTGGTTCAGATCCCGGCCGCATCGCTCCACGGCACGAGTGCTCCCGAGGCCTTTCACCAGCCACCTGGAAGAGAGGGCCGGGCCTATGCTCAGGATGGGCTGTTCTCTCACCGGCTATACCAGAATGACGAACGAAGGATAGAGCTTCGCGTCCCGGGAACTCCTTTGGATCCTCTGCTCTTCGACACTGGTCTGCTTAGCAACAAGCCGTGACACTGTGGTTTGCCTCGGTGCGCCTGAAAAGAAGTTCGAGCGCGCAGTTAAGCCGATATATGACTAGTTGTGTTAATTAGTTTGACAACAAAAGCGCAACCCGTTTACCCTTCGGTCAGTCAATAAGCAGTATCACTGTAAGACTTAGCGCTACCTGTCCGGCCTTTCATGCGGTGCCACAGGAGATTGCTGTCGCTCGCGAACCTGCGTTGGAATGCCTGAGAACAAAGGACTTGCTAGTGACTTATCTTCGTTTGCTTATACTTTTGGCGATCATTTCTCTTCCTTCCGTCGCCTGCGAGGCCCTCTGCGGCGCAGACGGCGCCAGCAATCAGACGGGGAGTTCCACCCCGATAACCACGATCAGCGCGACAGGGCCGACCGGCTTTGACATCTCGCGAGCATCGGGGTTTTATAACTTCACCTTTGTTGCTGGAAGTCCTTCCATGTGGAACAACCTGCAGCCGGGCGGTTATGTCGAATACACGCTCTATACGCTCTCCGGCGGCACGTATGGCGTTCAGGCCTACTATGCAGCCACTGCAGCAAACGCGGCCGCCGGTCTCTTCGTAAATGGAGTCACGCAGACTGTCCTACAACTGGACAGTACAGGCTCATGGACTAACTTGCAGTTAAGCGGCGCCGCGCAGGTAGTTCTCCCCCCGGGATCGTCGACACTGCGAGTAGCTGCAGTATCCAACCGGCAGGGCTATAGTTTGGCTGGGCTGCTTGTGACGCCGGCTTCACGCCCCTCTTCTGCTCCAGTGACAGAGGTAAGTGCAAGCGCGACCACTTACTTTAATATAGGGGCGGTAAGTGCCTCGAGCGGCTATACCTTCTATGCTGGCAACCCCTCTTTATGGGCAAACTTACAGCCAGGCGGATATATCGATTTACCCCTACACGCGAACACAGGTGGTACTTACGCACTGCAGCTGTCCTATACAACTACCCTGAGCAGCGCACCAGCTATCCTTGTGAACGGCACGCAACAGCAGACGGCAAATCTTCCGAGCACCGGGTCGTGGGGCAACTTCGTAATGAGCTCGCCGGTCACACTGAATCTGCCCGGTGGTGCGTCTACGCTGCGTATTGCCGCTCCGGCAAATTTTGCTCCCTACAATTTGAGTGGAGCTACCTTAGCTCCCGCTCAGCAGGTTGCTGCTGCGCCGGGCAATTACCCGCTAGCCAATCTGAGATTCTACGTCAACCCTTACAGCGAGGCCGAGCAAAACGTCAATCAATCCTGTTTGCCTTTCTTCCCTAGCTCGCCGCAGCTTATCGCGAAGATCGCAGTGCAGCCGCAGGGCGTCTGGTTCGGCGATTGGAACTCGAATGTGCGCTCTGATACGGCGGACGTCATGACTCGGGCGCAACAGCAGGGGACGGCGCCGATCCTGATCGCTTACGATATTCCGATTCGTGACTGCTCGGGATACTCCGGTGGTGGAGCTACCAGCGCTGGCGCCTATCAGACCTGGATACAGAACTTCGCCAGTGGCATCGGAAGCGGCAGAGCTGTCGTAGTCCTCGAGCCTGACGCACTGCTGCAACTCACGCAGCCGGGATGCTTGAACACCGGCGAGCAGGCAGAGCGGCTCTCCCTCTTGAACTTCGCAGTGCACACCTTGCGCCAGACCGCACCGAATGCGTCCGTGTATCTCGATGCAGGACGCGCCGGGCAGTGGGCCGTAGCTCCGGCAGATATGTCGCAGCGGCTCGCCTCTGCCGACCTGCAGGACGCAAGCGGGTTTGCGTTAAATGTGAGCAACTACATCGCGACTAACGTAACTACCGCCTACGGAGAGCAGATATCTCAGCTATCGGGCAACAAGCACTTCATCATTGATACCAGCCGCAATGGCCAGGGGTCAGCGGGCGATCTCAACTGGTGCAATCCGCTGAACCGAGGTCTGGGTTCCCCGACCCAGGGATTCAGCTCGGGCCTTGTGGATGCTTATGTATGGGCGCAAAACCCCGGCACGTCGGATGGTTCATGCAACGGTGGACCGCCGGCCGGGCACTTCTCAGTAGCGATCGCCTGTACCCTCGCCCACAACGCCATCTTCTGACCGAAGGTTCCAATAGAAGTGGAAGATCGTCGCGGAAGTTACTTGTAGTGAACAGGCCAGGGCCAAAACCCTGGCCTATTCGTTTTGCTGTATAGATTGTCGGCTATCGACAGAATTAGGCCAATGGCCGACACACATTTCCCCGCCCAAAGTCATAATCGAACGTACTAATAGAAGAGGCGGCGCTCTGAGCGTCACCCTCTCTGCTTGTAGTGCTGCTGTTAGTTTCCGCCGATCTTAGTTGAGGTGCTGAGCAGTGTCCGATTTGCTCTGATCCTCGAGTGCGCATACTTGCCTTTGTTCTAGTCGCTTTATCTCTCTAATCTGTGCCCCGAGCCCTCGCTACTTCTGAGGCTCCCGAGGTATCGCTAATGCAGTCGACCCTTCTTGAGGCCTCTTTAAATCACGGCGACAGCGAGCCGATACCCTCTCAAGTCTCAATAAAGTCTCTGAACAGCCTGCCCTTCCTAAGTGGTATTGAGGCGCTCCTAGATCTTTGCACAGGTTGCGTCTCATTCGCTCTTGCGTTCCGGCTAACTCGGTCTTTCTCTCTTCATTCGTTCGGCACGCCAGATCACCATATGGTTGCTGCAGGGTTGATCTTCTCCTGCATGGTAGTTCTGCTCCTCGATCGCAGCGGCGCATATAGATCCAGTGGCGGATTGTTGCGTGTGCGGGAGACCGCCTCCGTACTCGAAGCCTCGTTGCTTACCTTCCTGATCGTTGCGGCCTCGGTACTGCTCTTCGGCGACAAGGGTTCTGTGCCCTTCGTTACAGTTGCCGTTTGCCTGCTCACGGCCAGTCTCCTTCTACAGAAGCAGCTGCTGCACTTCGCAATCGATGTACTGCGGCAACGCGGCTATGGACTACGCCGAGTCCTGATCTATGGCTCGGGGTCATCGGCCAACATGCTTTTCTCCGCGCTCGCCCGATCCCCGAAGTTAGGTCTGCAGCCAGTTGCAATCGTGAGCGATGGGGGTGCACAGGAAAGCACCCCGGTCTACGAGAGTGGATACCGCAGGAGAAGATCGCTGGTAAGCCTCTCCGCCAGCTTCCATGCGTCCCTCATCCGCGCGTACCACGCTGACGTCGTGATAGTGGCAACGCGCCCGGCATCGGAGCAGGCGCTGAGAAATGTGCTGGATGAGAGCGCCAAAGCCGGGGCGACCGTAGCCTTTGCAGCGGACGTTGCTACCATCGACTCACCTCTGATTGACTACATAGAGCTTGATGGTCAACTGCTCTACGGTATGCACAAGCTGGGCCCTCGTTATTTTCACCAGTTCGTCTCGCGGGCGATGGATGTGCTTGTTAGTGCCACTTTGCTTGTCCTTGTGTCACCTCTGTTTGCCTTGATAGGCCTTCTGATCAAGCTGGATTCTCACGGCCCGGTACTCTTTCGGCAGCAGCGGGTAGGAAAAGACGGACACAGTTTCACCATCTACAAGTTTCGGTCGATGTATGCCCAGGAGTGCGGCGACGGTCTGAGCCCGGAATCATCTCTCGACCCCAGAATTACCCGTATGGGAAGGTGGCTGCGAAAGACCAGCATCGACGAGATCCCTCAGCTTCTCAACATTCTTAAGGGCGAGATGGCTCTCGTAGGTCCACGTCCGGAGATGGCCTTTGTAGTCGCGAATTATTCCGAGACCCATCGGCAACGTCTCTCAGTGAAGCCTGGCCTGACTGGGCTGTGGCAGATCAGCGCGGACCGGGGTCGGCCTATTCACGAAAATATCCAGTACGACCTCTACTACATCAAGAACCGTTCCGTGTTCATGGATATAGCGGTTCTGTTCCATACAGTGATCTTTGCAATGAACGGTATTTAGACGCTGATTGGCAGCGAGACCGCGGGTTCTACCGGCGTCAAAGCAGTTTAGTTGACTTAGGAGGTGGCATGAGTGTCGCTGTAGTTACCGGTTCGGCCGGGCTGATAGGATCTGAAGCTGCTAGGCACTTCGCTGAGAGCGGGATGCAGGTTGTCGGGATCGACAACGACATGCGATCCGTCTTCTTCGGCGAAGAGGCCTCGACTGCGCGGATGAGCCAGATGTTAAGCCAGTCACTGGTGAACTATCGTCACCATCCTGCCGATATACGGGATCGTGATGCGATCTTCAAGATATTCGCGACCTATGGTGCGGAGGTCAAGCTTGTGATTCACACCGCCGCACAGCCCTCCCATGACTGGGCAGCTCGCGACCCTTTTACCGACTTTGGTGTTAATGCCGTAGGCACTCTGACCATGCTTGAGGCAACCAGGAAGTATTGCCCTGATGCGGTCTTTATCTTTACCTCGACTAACAAAGTCTATGGCGACACTCCTAACCGTCTTCCGCTCGAGGAGTTGGAGACCCGGTGGGAGATCGATGCGATGCATCCTTATCACGGCGGTATCGACGAGAAGATGAATGTCGACAATTGCATGCACAGCGTGTTCGGAGCTTCAAAGCTGGCTGCGGATGTGATGGTGCAGGAGTACGGTCGTTACTTCGGCATGCGCACTGCCTGCTTCCGCGGCGGCTGCCTGACCGGACCTGCTCACTCGGGAACTCAGCTACACGGGTTTCTCGCTTACCTGATGAAGTGTTGCGTAACGGGCACTCCTTACAAGGTCTTTGGATACAAGGGTAAGCAGGTGCGGGACAACATTCACAGCTTCGACCTTATCCAGGCCTTTGACGCGTTCTTCCGAGCGCCACGCGCAGCGGAGATATACAACATTGGCGGCGGCCGATTCAGTAACTGCTCGATGCTCGAAGCCATCTCGGTCTGCGAGCAGATCACATCAAGACCACTGAAGTGGTCCTATGTCGACGGAAACCGCATGGGTGACCATATCTGGTGGATTGGAGACCTTTCAAAGTTCCAGTCACATTACCCAGAGTGGAAGCTGACTTACAACATCGAAGCAATCCTGAGGGAGAGCTACGAATTCAATGCAGAACGCTGGCTCGAGCAGAAAGAAGAGGTTGCCGCGTGATCGATCGTGGCAAAAAGAGTGTGCTCGGTGTCATGGTGGACGCGGTGGACTACGACGCCGCCATCAGCCGAATCTGCACGGCGGCCAGACAGGCACGTCCTTACGCCGTCTCCGCTCTTGCAGTTCACGGGGTTATGACCGGCGCCCAGAGCGCCCAGCACAAGTTCAGACTCAACGCATTTGACATGATTGTGCCGGACGGTCAGCCCGTCCGCTGGGCGCTTAACCTGCTGCATCGGACTGGTCTGACGAACCGTGTCTATGGCCCGGAGCTTACCTTGCGGACCCTGCGAATGGCAGCGGAAGAGCGGCTGCCGGTCTACTTCTATGGCACCACTCCCGCCATTCTCGAGGCTCTGCTCGGGCGTCTGCGCGTGCTGTTTCCTAACTTAGTTGTCGCAGGGTCGGAACCATCCAAGTTCCGCACCATCTCGCCTCAGGAGCGACTGGAAGTCGCGCAACGGATTGCAGCCTCGGGCGCAAGGATCACCTTTGTGGGGCTTGGGTGTCCCCGTCAGGAGATCTTCACCTACGAGATGAGAGACTTGCTGTCGATGCCGATCCTTGCCGTGGGTGCAGCCTTTGCATTCATCGCGGGAGAGCTGCCGCAGGCGCCGCCACTAATGCAGCGCTATGGGCTGGAGTGGCTCTTCCGATTGAGGGCAGAGCCCGGCCGGCTGTGGCGCAGGTACCTGATTCTGAACCCTCATTATCTATGCCTGCTTGCGGCTCAGTGCCTGGGGCTGCAGTACTCCTCGACTGGAGTGAAGCCAGTTACAGAGGTCAGATACGGCTAACTCGCAATGGCGCTTCCGAGGTCTTTCAGCGACAGTAGCAAAATCAAGACGTTCGAACAGAAGCGGGGTACGAATGCATTATCTAGTTACAGGTGGGGCAGGCTTCCTCGGATCGCATCTATGCGACGCCCTGTTGGCTGAGGGTCACTCCGTGCTCTGCGTCGACAGTCTGCTAACCGGACGCATGGTAAACATCGAGCACCTGAACGGGGTGCAGGACTTTACCTTTGTCCAGCAGGACATCTGTCAGCCCTTCGACTTTGGGCCGTTCGACTTCGTGTTTCACCTAGCTTCGCCGGCGAGCCCGTTCGACTATCTGAAGTATGGACTTGAGACTCTCGCGGTTGGTTCTACAGGCACAGTGAACGTTCTCGAGTTAGCGAGCAAGTACAAGGCAGGGTACCTTGTAGCGTCAACGTCGGAGTGTTATGGCGATCCTACGGTTCACCCCCAGACGGAGAGTTACTGGGGCAACGTCAACCCCATCGGACCTCGTTCTGTGTACGACGAGGCAAAGCGCTTCACTGAAGCAGTCACCATGGCGTATCACCGCTACCGCAAGGTCGACACCCGCATCGTTCGTATCTTCAACACGTACGGGCCGAGGCTGCAGCCTTCCGACGGCAGGGTGATCTCCACACTGCTGCGCCAGGCGCTCGACGGCGAAGATCTCACTATCTTTGGCGATGGCTCTCAGACGCGCAGCTTCTGCTATGTAAGCGACGAGATCGAAGGCATTCTGCGTCTGTCCCGCTCAGAAGAGCACCTGCCAGTCAACATTGGAAACCCCAGTGAGTTCACCATCATGCAATGCGCCGAGTTGATTTTGGAGGTTACGGGTTCAAAGAGCAAGGTGGTCTTTGCGCCTCTGCCGCAGGATGATCCAAGGCAGCGGCAGCCGGACATCACCAAGGCCAGAACTCTACTGGGATGGGAGCCGAAGGTAGACCTTCGTTCTGGTCTGCTGCTCACTCTCGAAACCATGTCAGACAAGAGAGAGAATACCAAGCCGCTGGCTTACCAGCGAGGTTGAACGTTCGCGGGCTCTACTTGAGGATTGCGAGGGTGCCTCAATGGATGAAAGCTTTGGCATCACTGTTGTTGAGTGAACAGGTACGAAACAAATGTGGGCTTTGAGCGACATAACTCTCCTATCTGTCGGCTATCGGCATCCGAATCGCAAGTAGGTGTCGTTCTAAAGACTCTTAGGACGAGCGTCCGGTCGGGTCCGCTGGAATGAACGAGGGACTAAGGAGTGCCGGAATGCTTAGTGGAGCTAGACCAATTATGAGCAGCAACGGCATGACGGGCGTCGCGCCTGTCTCACCCGCTGAGTCCCGGCGAGGTCCTACAACTTACTACCTGCCCATGGATGTAAGCAGCCGTTTCGGCGCGCGGTTGCGTGAACTCCGGCGGGAGCGAAACATGACACAGCTCCGGATGGCGATTGACTTTGGAATTGATCGCAGCTTCATCAGCGACGTCGAGCGGGGTCGCAAGTCTATCTCGTTGCCGATGCTCGAGATCATGGCCCTCGGTCTGCACATGAGCCTGTCCGAGTTGCTGAAAGATATTTAGGGCGCTGGAGACTAGGTGGTACCGGGTCTTTTGCAGACCGATGGAGCAAGCCTGTTTTACTGTGCACTTTTGATGTAAGACTTTGATGCTTTTGGGGGACGGATGAAGATTGCTGTCATTGGGGCCGGCTACGTCGGCCTGGTCTCCGCAGCCTGCTTTGCGGAGCTGGGGCACGAAGTGATTACGGTGGACAACGACCCGGCTAAGCTGGATGCGCTTCGTGCAGGTCATGTACCGATCCATGAGGACCTTCTTCCTGAGCTCTTTGCGCGTCACGCCGGGCGCGGACTCACCTTCTCCGGCGATATTCAGCAGGCATTTCGATTCTGTGATGTTGCGTTTATCTGCGTCGGTACGCCCCCTTCTCCAAACGGTGACGCGGATCTTTCCTATGTCGAGGCAGTCGCTCGCCAGCTCGCCAGCTCTCTTGAGGGCCACAAGATCATCGTCGAGAAGAGTACGGTGCCGGTAGGGACGTGCGAGGCCGTTCGGCGCACCATGATTCTCAATCGCGCCTTACCCGAGCAGTTCAGCATCGCTTCCAACCCGGAATTTCTTCGTGAGGGGACCGCCGTCTCCGACTTCCTGTATCCGGACCGGATCGTCTTTGGCGTCGATGACCCGATCAGCCGCGACCGGCTGATCGAGATCTACCGGCCCATCCTGGATGGCAGCTACTACCAGCGGGCTGACGCTATCCCGGGCACCGCCTCCGGTCCGGCAAAGCTGATTGTGAGCAGCGTTAAGAGTGCTGAGCTGATCAAGCACGCGTCCAACGCATTCCTGGCCTTGAAGATCTCCTTCATCAACGCTGTTGCAAATGTCTGCGAACGGGTAGGCGCCGATGTGCGGCAGGTCTCCGAAGGGATCGGCTCCGACAGCCGTATCGGCCCCAAGTTCCTGAAACCCGGCATAGGCTACGGCGGCTCCTGTTTCCCCAAAGACGTTCTTGCCTTCCGGTCCGTCGCGCAGTCTGTTGGCTACGACTTCAGCCTGCTTTCAGAGATCATGGCCATCAACGAGGCACAGAAGAGTCACTTCGTGCAGAAGGTGCGCGAGGTTCTCTGGACGCTTCGCGGCAAACGGCTCGCAGTACTGGGGCTGGCATTTAAAGGCGGCACTGACGATGTTCGCGACTCCCCCGCGATCGACATCATTCACCGTCTCAAGGTTGAGGGGGTAGAGATCGTAGCCTATGATCCCGCCGCCATGGAAAAGGCCAAGAAGCTGCTCGCGCCTGGTGAGGTCATCTATGCAGAGGACGCGTATGCTGCCTGCGACGGCGCCGACGCGCTGCTGATCCTGACCGAGTGGGCGGAATTTGCCGACCTCGACCTTCTGCATATTCGCGGATTGCTGAAGCACCCTATCGTCATCGACGGCAAGAACCTGCTACAGCCGGAGAAGGTACATGCTGCAGGCCTGAATTACTTTTGCATCGGATCTAGCACGCGAGCGGCCGACTGGCAGGTTCGTCCGCTGCTCGACGAGGCAGCAGAGCCTTCCTCTGGCAGGTCGGCGGCCAAGGAACTCGATGTGCTGGATGACAAGCAGCAGGTTGCGTAGGACCGAAGTTGACTCGTATCTGAAAGGCCCGATCGGAGACGCTTCATGAGTGAAGATCACAGTCTGGTACCAGCATCGCAGCGAGCCGAATCTCAGCAGCTCGCCCGGCTCGCCCCAGCCCAAAACAGCTACAACATCGTCGACCTCTGGAAGGTGGTGAGCCGCCGTCGCCGGATATTGCTGACCTGTGCAGGTGTCGTGTTGGCCTTGGGACTGGCGTACACCCTTTTCACTCCGAAGCTCTACCGCGCCGAGGCAAAGCTGCAAATCCTGAAGCAGGATGCTGCCGCTGATTTCAGCGACTCCGCACAGAGCAGCAGTACTGCGGCTGCCGACGCGCTTGATTTTAACCTGGCTGCCCAGACACAGGTCGACGTGCTTGAGTCGCGGAACATGGCTTTGCGGGTGATCAACGAGTTGCACCTCGACCAACTGCCCGACTATCAGCCGCGCAGCGATGCTGCTGAAGCCGGTCTGCCGTTGCAACACGCACCCAAGCGCCTGGCCTACGTGATCGAGAAATTCAGCAAGCGTCTTAAGGTCAGCTCCGTCTCAGGTACGAGGCTCATCTCCGTCAGCTTTCTCGATAGAGATCCAAACAGGGCAGCGCAGGTGGTGAATCAGCTTCTCGCCGACTTCATCGACTACAACTTCCAGGTACGCTACAACGCGAGCGCCCAGGCCACGTCGTTTCTAAGCAACGAACTCCAGCAGATGAAGGCGCAGGTCGATCAGTCCCAGGCAAACGTCGCCCGTCTGCAGCAGCAGTCCGGCATCTATGGCGTGGACGAGACCAACAATGCGGTGAATGCCAAGCTGGAGCAGTTGAATGCGCAACTCACCGTGGCCCAGGCCAACCGCGCGATGAAGCAGTCAATTTATAAGCTTGCGCTTACGCGGAACCCGGAGGTACTGGCCGGGATGATCGGCGAGCAGGCGACTGGAGCCAACACCACAAATGCTCCGCTACAATTGCTGCGTCAGCAGCAGGCTGAGGCCGCCGCGTCCTACGCTGAATTGAACGCGCACTATGGTCCGCAATATCCCAAGGTGATCCAGGCCGGGCAGCGTCTGCAATCCATCCAGGCCTCGATCAAAAACGAGACCGATCGGCTGGTTGGACAGGCTACCGCCGAGTACAAGGTGGCTGCGGATACCGAGGCCTCAGCGGCCAAGGCCCTGCAGGATCAGAAGACCCTGGCGGCGCAGATGAATCGTGATGCGACCGTCTACACCTCCGCCAAGCACGAGGCCGATACAAGCCGCGATCTGTATGAGCAGCTGCTGCGCCGCATGAAAGAGGCCGGTGTACTCGCCGGTATGCGCTCGACAAATCTGAACATCCTCGATCCAGCGATTCCGCCTGACAAGGCCGCTCAGCCGCTGCTGCTGATCTACACGCTGCTGGCTCTGCTGACAGGGCTTCTCCTGGGCGTGGTCGCTGCATTCCTGGCAGAGGTCTTTGACGGTACAGTTCATGATCCGCAAAGGATAGAAGATGCTCTGGGAACCCCGGTGCTGGCGCTCATCCCTCCCGCGGAGCGCTCCCTGCCCAAAGCAGCCGTGCAGTCGCTGCGAAAGAGTACCTTCGGGGACGAATGGCAGTATCAGACCACTGCCAAAGCGCCCCGCTCCGTCGTGGCCGAGGCCTTCCGCATTCTGCGCACCGCGATCCTCTCGGCCCTGCCGGGTAAGCAGTCCAAGGTACTCGCGATTACCAGCACCTCAGAGGGCGAGGGCAAGAGCTTTACTACCTTTAACCTGGCGGCTGCCTTCGCCCAGTCCGGACGTAGCGTGGTCGTTGTTGACGCCGATCTGCGGAAGCGTACTCTGACCAAGGCGCTGGGTTATGACAACCTGGACGGGCTGGACGAGGCTGTCTCAGACATCAGCTGGCAGAAGTACATCACCACGTATGAAGAGATCCCCGGCCTCTTCGTGCTTCCGGCGGGGCAGCACGCTCACTACCCGGCCGACGTGCTCGGATCGGTTACCATGCAGGACCTGCTCGGTCATCTGCGTAAGAGCTTTGACATCGTGCTGATCGATACCCCCTCGATCCTCGCAGTGACGGACACCGTATCACTCTCGCGCATCGTCGACGCGGTGATGGTCGTTGCCAAGTGCGGCAGCACCGCGCAACACTCCCTCGCTCGCACTCACAGCGTCCTGCAGCGGGCTGGAGCACGGGTGCTTGGCATCGTTCTCAACGGCATCGATTTCGAGTCGACGGACTTCTACTACTACTGGGGCAAGCAGAGCGACGGCTACAAGGCGACCCCGGCACAGATACTCTCCCCCGCGACGCAGGTGGTCAGAAGCGGCAACAACATCGTGGCGCTCCTGGTCCTAGGGCTGACCCTTGTGGTGTCTTCGAGAGGCTTTGGCCAGACGGAAGCAGCTACAGCAACTGCGCCAGGCTTTACTCCGGGATCCACGATCGCCGACGCCCAGAAGCTTGTTATCGGAGAGGGTGATCTGCTGTCCATTCTCGTCTACGACGCGCCCGAGCTGACGCAGGAGGTGCGGGTCGGCTCGAATGGCACCATCCACCTCACCCTTCTGGGCGACGTGAAGGCAGCCGGTATCCAGCCCGACCAACTCGCCAGTCAGCTGGAAGACCAGTTCCGGAGCCGCGGTCTGATTGCTTCCCCGCAGGTCTCTGTCTCGATCAAGGAGTTCACCACCCAGGGCGTCACCGTAGAGGGAGAGGTCAAGAAGCCGGGCCTATACCCGATCTACTCTGCCCGCAGCCTGGTCGACGTGATCGCGCTGGCTGAGGGTCCTACACCGGCGGCAGACACCGTCGTTTCTATTCGCCGGCGCGGCACAGGGGCTGTTGAGACCGTCACCATGACGCAGGATGACGGCAGACAGGTAGCCGACAGCAATGTCCGCGTCTATGCGGGTGACACGGTGATCGTGCCTCGCGCCGGCCTCGCTTACGTGCTTGGGGATGTCACCCGGCCCGGCGGCTACATCATGCACGACAACGGTCATATGACTATTCTGCAGGCAATCTCGGAGGCACAGGGGACCACTCGCAATGCCTCGCTAAAGCACGTAATTCTGTTGCGTAAGACAGCTAACGGGACCGAGACAATCCCCGTACAGTTGAAGGCGATGATGCGGGGTAAGGAAAAGGACCAGGTGCTGATGAGCGGCGACATCCTGTTCGTGCCCTCGAGCGGACTAAAGACTCTGGCTGAGGGAACGCAGAGCATCGCCTCCTCGGTGGCCGGCTCGGCGCTCTACGTCGTGGCAAATTAGCCGATAGAGTAGAGCCCCGCGGCGTTGAACGGGCCCTGTACAGCGAAAGTTGATCGGAACGTCATGAACGATCGCATCTACAAAGCCGCCGTAGTCGGCCTCATGCTGACCCTCATGGGCGTGGTCATGGGCATTGCGTCGCCAGGCCTCTCCGACACAGATCTTGGAGTCGTTGACAATAGCCTGCACCTACCCGTCATCATCACGACAGGGCTCTTCTACGCAATCATCCTTAGCCGCATGGTCACCCATCCGGCGAGGGTGCTCACCTCGTTAGCCGCGGCGAAGACCCTGCTGCCCATTCTGATGTTCTGTGTTGTGTCCGGGGCCTGGAGCAGCGATCCCGGCACTACGCTCCGCCGTGCGCTCTTCCTTGCACTCACCAGCCTGATCGGGATCATCATTGGCGGGGAATACGACGTGCCAGAACTAGCGCGGCTCCTGGCTCTCGCGAGCCTGATCCACATCTTCGCGACTGCCTGCCTCTTCGCAGTGTCAAGGCATCTGCTGTACTCGCCTTCCGATCCTTTCTCGCTCAAGGGTCTTACCACGCACAAGAACATCTTTGGCTTCGAGATGGGCCTGGCATTTCTTACCATGCTTCTGGTGCCCTTCCGGCGTCTCGAGAATCTCCGTTGGCCCCTAGCCGCGATCGCTCTGTTCCTCCTCCTGCTGTCGCGCTCTTCAGGCTCGCTCGTGGCAACCGTCTTCGCGCTGCTATTCGTGCCGTTTCTTCTTGTGCTTCGCTTTCCTTCTTCTCAGAGGGTGCCTGTTGTCCTCATTGCGCTTGCAGCCCTGGGGGGGCTCGGCTTCCTCGTGGTCGAGAACGCAGCTCTTCTGCCTGCCATCTTCTCCAAGGATACGACGCTGTCCGGCCGTACCGAACTCTGGTCCCTGGTCGTCATCGCCATCGGTCACCACCCCATGCTTGGCTATGGATTTGACGCCTTCTGGCAGGGGCTGCAAGGAGACTCGCTGACCATCATCCGGGGAGTGGGATGGCTGGTGCCGACCGCCCACAATGGTTATCTCGACCTGTTGCTTGGGGTCGGAGTGGTGGGAGCTTTGCTCTTCCTGCTGGCGCTCGTTCAGTTCTTTGCACGCGCCTTGAGGTATGCTGCCGCTGAACAGTCATCAGCCCGCTTCTATCCCTTCGTGCTCCTCGTCTTCTGGCTGGTCTACAACCTGAACGAAAGCGCCCTGCTCAGCCGGTCTGGCATCTCCTACCTACTCTTCTGCGCGATCACCACGAGTCTCGGCTTGCGACTGGCAGCCCGGCATGCTGCTCATCCGGCGCCGCAGGCCTTCTACGGAGCGCCGGCAGGGCTTAGCCACGGACTCCCCAATGCCTGAGCTGCTGCACAGCCAACAGGGTGTCGCGCACCAGGGTAACGCAGTAAAGGACGCCGAGCGGCGCATCTTAACCTCCATGCACGTCCCAGAGACGACTGTCGCAAAAAGGAGGCACACACCTGGGACGCAACCCGCACCGGGCCTGACCCCAGTGCTGCTGATCGCACTCTTTGGGGCGCTGCGCCTCGCCGCTCTCACCCATCAGAGCTTGTGGTACGACGAGGGATATACGCTCTCGCTGATCTCAACGACCAACTTCCGCGCCTTTCTGAAGACATTTTTCAGCATGACGACCAGCGAGCATCTGCAGCCGGTTTACTACTTCTTCATGTATCTCTGGAGCAGGGCAGCGGGCACTTCCGACGTGGCGATCCGTCTGCCGTCCGCCCTGTTCTGTATAGTCTCGATGTCGGCTCTTTATAGAGTCGCTCGCCATGCTCCAGGCGCCCGCCGCTCTGCAGCGATCTTCGCCATTTGCGGTATAGGGCTGTCCAGCTATTCGATCTACTACGCGCAGGAGGCCAGGCCCTATGCGCTCATCCAGATGCTTGCGATGGTCCTGCTGTGCGTCTGGATACGCAGTTCCCGCAGCTTTTCAGGCAGCCTGACAACGAGATCGACCGTTGTCCTCTCCGTGGTTTGCGCATTGTGCGTGCTCGCCAGTTCGTTCAGCGCGCTGCTGGTCTTATCGCTCGCGTTCGCCGACCTTGTTGCGGGCCCTGCGCCGGGATCAAACCCGCCTGTCCCTTCGCGTTTCTCGAGATGGCTGCGGGTGTGGACCTCTCCACTGATCTTTTCGGGAGCTTGCTTCGCAAGCTACTGGTGGCTAGCAACACAGAATTCGCCGAGCCTCGTCTCCAGGGACATCACCAGCATCAAGCAGCCGCTCTGGATGAATATCGGCTACACGATCTATGGAGTCCTCTTCGGTACCACCGTCGGACCTCCGACCGAGCTACTACGCGGACCCCAGAGATTTGCCGTCGCACTTAGATCGTGGCCTATCCTGCTGGCTTGCCTGCTGGTAGCGGCGGCACTCGCGGTCGGCGTCCTGAGAGCCTTGAAGAGGCGCTGGAGAGGCTCGCCGCTCCTTGCTACGGTCGCTGTCGCATCGGTCACTTACCTGGTCGTCTTCTTCGGCGTCTTCGGGGCGGCAGGGAGGCTCAACATCCTTCCACGGCACGCCTCGGCACTGTTTTCGCTCATCGTCGTCCTCATCCTGCTGTGCGCATCGACGCTACCGGCGTCAGGGGGAGAAACGTCCAACCGTTGGCTGGCGTGCGGTCTGGGTGGATGGCTGATCATCAACCTGATCTCGCTGAAAAGCTATTATTTCGCACCAGAGTTTCGGAAGGACGACTACCGCTCGACCGCCCAGATTACCGCAAAGCAGGCAGTGCCTGTGTTCCTCGCCGCAGGGCAGTTGAATCTGATGCAACACTACGGAGCCCAGTCTGTGATTGACGCGACCGAGGTCGAGCCTGGTAATCTGTCGGACTTCCTCCGCGTACACTCGAACGACGCTCCCACCATAGAAGTCGTTGTAAACGAGTTCCGAGGCTTCCGGTGGGACCACAGTGCCCCTCCAGCCGAGGTGCTCTCTCCGGATTACAGCTGCGCGACCCGGCGCAGGCTGGCTTACATGGACGTGATCGAATGTAGGCTCGATACGGCCCGAACGCTCGGCGGAACACTCTCCTCAATCGCCGAAGCGCCGCACGGCGGTCGCCCTCATGTTCAGTAAGATCCTGAGGAGCGAGACGAGCTGCTCCCTGCTGGATCAGTCGGTAGTCAGTGGAGGCAATTTCCTCACTGCACTGGTGCTGGCGCGGCTGCTTGCGCCGGCCGACTACGGCGCCTTCAGCCTGCTGTTTCTTTCGCTGTTCGCCATCAACACGTGTCACACTTCGCTGGTCGTCTACCCGCTCACGTTGAGGGGCGCTACCGCGTTGAATGGCGAACTGGGACTGCTCTCCAGCGCCGCGCTGGTCCATACTCTTTTACTGAGCGTGCCGCTGGCCGGCCTGCTCGGCATCGTCACCTTCGCACTGCACAGGATCGAACTCTGGCCGGTGATGTCCCTGGCGATGGTGCTGTGGCAGCTGCAGGAGACGGCCCGCCGCGCGCTGCTTGCTGCTGTACAGTCGCGTTCCGCCATCCTGCCCGACATGCTCTGCTATGTCGGGCAAGCGGCTGCTCTTGCACTGGTGCGGCCGACGCGCCTGGCCATAGTGTTCCTCATCGTTGCCGCGACATCGCTGGCGGCGGCCTGCTGGCAGTTTGCCCTTGTCAAAGTTACGCTCCGCCGCCTCCATCTGCATCGAGAGCACGCGAAGTATGCCTGGAACATCGGCCGGTTCGCCCTTGCCGGTAACTCGCTGAACATGCTTGCACTACAGATCCCGGGCTGGACGCTCCTGCTATCCTTCGGTCCCATGGCCGTCGCGGGCTATCAATCACTGCTGAACCTGGTCGGCATCGCTAATCCCGTCATGTTCAGCGTGAGCAACCTCCTCATTCCTCTGGTCGCCCGTGGAGCCGCACAAGGCATCAGACAGGCACGACTGACGGTGGTCCGCTACGGTGCACGATATGGTCTCCTCGTTCTTCCCTGCTTTGCCCTCCTGTTTGCTGTTCCTCATCTCGCCATGAGAATCGTCTACGGTGTCTCTTCGCCTTACCTGACGCTCGCTCCCCTGATGAGGCCGTTTGTGTTCGCATTCACACTGCAATACCTAGCCACGGTGGTAGGCGCATACGAGGGTGGAATGTCCAGGCCGAAGACGTACATGTGGGTGCAGATTCTCAGCACGGCTCTCTTGCTTACGATAGGCATCGTGCTCATCCGCCTTTACGGAGTCAAGGGGGCTGTCGATGCGATGGTGCTCGCCAGCGCTACCCGGCTGCTCACCTTTCTGCTGCTCGCAAGGGCCGCTGACCGCTCTCTCATCCATGGCATACCGTCCTTATCCCCGACCTACCCCGGAGCCGTCTCATGATGAGCTCCCCAGCGGGCGCTCCAGAGACCGGCACTCCAGAGACCGGCACTTCAGGAGCCGGTGCCTCCTCAACCGTTCGAGTACAGGTCTGCCTTCTCACCTACAAGCGCGCCGAGCTCCTGCGCTCCGCGTTGAAGTCCCTGCTAGAGCAGACAGCCGCGGAGTCGTCTCCCATCCTCATGCACATTCTGGTGGTCGACAACGACGAAGCCATGAGCGGTCGTGCCGTGTTCGACGAGGCGCTTGGTCACGCGACTCGCCAGGGCGCCATCCCATGCCGCTACGTGTCGGAGCCCTCACGGGGACTCTCCGCGGCTCGCAATCGAGCTCTCGATGAGTCTGGCGGAATGGACTACGTAGCCTTCCTTGACGACGATGAGGTCGCCGAGCGCGACTGGCTTAAGCGCCTGCTCGATGCATCGGAGCGGTTCGATGCGGACGTCACCACCGGCCCTGTGTGGCCGCTCTACGTCGGTACACCCGCCTGGATAGTTCGAGGAGGGTTTTTCAGCGCGCGGCAGAGAGCCACGGGGGCGAGCGTCGATTTTGTGGCCACGAACAATGTCCTGCTGCGCGGCAAGGTGGCAGCATCTTTCCGCTTTGACGGCCGCTTCGATGCTACAGGCGGGGAAGATACAGAGTTCTTCATGCGGATCAAACGCGCTGGATACCGGATGGTCTGGGCCAATGAGGCTCTGGTGTCTGAATGCATCCCGCCAAGCCGTGCTAACGCCGCCTGGCTGCTGAGCCGGGCACGCAGCGACGCTAACCGTTATACGCGCAGCTGTCTCTCGCTCGACAGCAGCGTCTCGACGGTGATTGGACGGCTCGTGATTGCGAGCGGCGGCTTTCTCGCCGGTATGGCCCTGCTGCCCTTCGGCATCTTTGGCCGGCAGTATGCTGTACGCGCCCTGCAGTACATGTGGCGTGCGGCAGGAACGATCAGCGCGCTGCGCGGCGGACGGCAGATCTACTATGAGGCCTCCGGCGTACCAGCAGCGGAGCCCCACCATGGCTAGAGTACCCGGCTTTGCGCCGGTCACAGACGCGCAGGGCGGCACAGCAACGCAGGAAGCAACGAGGGAACGCCAGGCCAAGGACGATGCCGCTTTAAGCCCTCCCCTCACCGCCGCCATCGTTGACGTCGTGGTGGTAGGGCAGGTACCGCCTCCCGTCAATGGGCAGTCGCTGATGATCAGCGAGTTCCTCGCAGGCACCTACCCCGGTCTGCACATCGAGCACGTCCCCATGGAGTTCTCCAGGTCGACCGCCGAGATTGGCTCATTCGGCTTGCGCAAAGTCGGTCTACTCTTCAAAACCCTCACCGGCATCTTTCGGGCGTGGCATCGCAGCCGCAGATCAGGCCGTCCCGCCATCCTCTACTACCCGCCCGCCGGTGCAAACCTGATACCAGTTCTCAGGGATTTTGTGCTCCTGATCCCAACCCGCTGGCTGTTTCGCCGGACCGTCTTCCATTTCCACGCAGCAGGCCTTTACGGAATCTATGCGCGGCTGCCGGCGGTACTTCGGCCGCTGTTCCATCTCGCCTATGACAGGCCCGATCTCGCCATCTTTACCACCAGGCTGACCTCGGCTGAGGGTGCTCTGCTCAAAGCTCGCAAATCGGCGATCATACCCTGTGGCATCGCGGATGACGCGGCAGGTTTCGCTGCGCCTCAAGTCCGGGGAGCTCCTGTAATCCTGTATGCAGGCATCCTCTGCGAGGGCAAAGGCGTACTCACGCTTCTAGAAGCCTGCCGGATGCTCCACACCGAGGGAGTTCCGTTTCAGCTTATCTGTCTTGGAGCATTTCAGTCCTCACACTTCGAGCAGCAGGTCCGGTCGCTGATACATGACGCGGGTATCGAAGAGGTGGTCTCGTTCCCGGGAGTAATTACCGGAGACGAGAAGAAGGCCGCCTTCGCCTCGGCGGACATCTTTTGCTTCCCCAGCCACTATCCTGCCGAGAGCTTTGGAGTGGTCCTGATCGAGGCGATGAGCTTCAGCCTCCCGATCGTCGCCACAGACTGGCAGGGGATACCTGAGGTGACGGGAAGCTCAGGGGGAGCGTGCCTAGTTCCCATCAAGGAGCCGCGTGCTGTTGCCGACTCCCTGCGAAGGCTGCTGGACTCGGCAGATCTCAGACAGAAGATGGGCAGCTTGAATCGCGAGCGTTACCTCCAATACTTCACGGTTGCTACGTATCGCGAGAGCCTCCACCGATCACTGCTCGAGCTATCTGCCTCATACTGACGCACTTGAGTCTTGAAACGAAACATGGACTGAAGTTCATCCTCTGCCGAGAGCCATTTGTAGGCGAAAAGCGACACTGGCGGTACATCCCTTGAGTCATCATCTATTTCTAACGTGCATGCAAATACCACTTCGGGCGTCCAGGATTGTTTTGGCCGCGCTCGCCGTTGTAGGGATTCTGCACGGCGCGGCGGCTCAGCAGGGTGATCTGCTGCAGGCACGTCCCGACTACCAGATCGGCATTGGCGATGTACTGAGTATCTCCGTCTGGAAGGAGCCGCAGCTTACTCGCACCGTAACCGTGCGTCCGGACGGTAAGGTCACCCTCCCCCTGATTCCCGACGTAACGGTGGCCGGGCTGACGGCGGAAGATGCGCAGACCATCATTCATGATCAGCTCACGCCTTATTTCAAGCACCCGCAGGTCTCAGTCACCGTTGCAGAAGTGCACAGCAAGCTCGTCTACGTCACTGGAGAGGTCCAGCGGCCCGGCGCATACAACCTGCTTTCACCTACTACTGTCGTGCAGCTGATTGCACGTGCGGGCGGCGTAACCGACTTCGCGAAGACCAAGAAGGTTTACGTGCTCCACGCCTCCAGCGGCATTCGTGTCCCGGTTAACTACAAAGCGGTCCTCCAGGGGCGCCGCGTTGAAGACAACATAGTACTAGCCACTGGAGATACGGTCGTGGTCCCATGAGCCTACTCATCTCGTTCAAGAACACTCTCCGCCTCTCTCTTCCGCTCACATCTGTGCTCTTTTTGAGCTGCGTTCACGCCCAGGTCAATACCGCTTCCCTAGACGCGGCGCCCGGGTCCGGACCCTCCTCCGGCTTATCTGCTTCTGCAGCAACGGTCGACCCGGCGTCTGCAGCCACGCCTGGGCCGAACACTCTGAATCGCCCGCCGGTAACTCCGCCGGACCAGCCCATCATGGCGGACGACTGCGGTGATGCGCTCTCGGAGGCACTGCGGTCAGATGGCAGCGCCATGCCATGCTGGTCCAACATCCGCACCGTCGATCGCTGGAACACGACCCAGATACCCGACGCGGGCGGCATCAAGGGCGCTACCCGCTTCTCCTTGCCTCGGGAGAAGCCCTCTGCTGTCTCCTTTGTGCTTGGCAGCGTTGATGGAACGGACGTCGACAGCAACACGTCCCATCGCGGATACGGCGGGGTTATGACCTTCGTCGGGCTGCTCGATCACCGCCGCTGGCAGCTGCAGTTTGAGGACGCAGGGTCTCTCGCTGACTTCCGCGTCGCGGGCGATAACAACCTCGCTGGACTCAACCGGACTGCCATTCGCGGAGTAGGTGAGCTGACGCCGCGGCTCGTCTGGCAGGCCAGCGCGACCAATACCTATGCGACCGATGCGCTGCGACTGTTCGCTCCACTCGACTACCGGGCCGTGGGCAACGCCGAAGCTCCCGTGGCTGATACGGTGGCCTACGGTCTCCATGCTGGGAGGGTCACCGACGAGCAGGAAGACTTCAAGTTCCGCTACGAGGCCTCTCGCCGAACCAACTGGGATTTTGCCGTTGGACATACCTTGCAGGACTACTCTGATGACGGCGTTATGGTGCAGACAGTCAGAGGCAGAATTGAGTTCCTGCGTGCGCTGACGCCAAACACCGCCTTCGGTGTCTACGGCAATGCAGAACGTCAGGACGGACCGAGCCCGTGCTCTTTCTCAGGCGCCGGTCTGCGCTCTCTCTCAAGCTGGGGCACCCGCGTGACCCTCAGCATCTCAGGCGGGCTCAGCGGCGCTGACGCGAGCTGCGGCAGCAGAATCGAGGGAACAGGCGACGTCGCCTTCTCCGTCCGCGCAGGGCAGCGGTCGTGGATTTATGTCTCAGCCGATCGCAGCCTCTCCGATGGCATCGTCGAGCAGACTGCCTTCCTGAATAGCGGCATTGTGGGGCTTCGCCACACCTTTCGCAAGCTCGTCGACTTCAACATCAGCGGCGCCGGCATTCTCGGCACCGCCGTCGCGACCGACAAGAAGCTTACCGGTACGTTCTCAACCATGTCGCTGAGCTATCCTCTGGGCCGGTACTTCATCCAGGAGACGTCGGTGCGTCACTTCCAGGTGAACCCCACGCCGGGTCACGACGATAAGACTCTGCTCACCTTCACCCTGTGGTTTAACGGTAAGAAGAAGGCCGGAGGGGCTTGAGTCGTCTTGAGTGACGCCGTCGGTACGTTGCTGGAAGTGCTGACCTTTCGCTGGAAGTTGGCAAGCGTGGTCTACGCGCTCTCAGCGGGGCTCGTTTTTCTGCTCAGCGGGCGCATGCCTCGCGAAATATCATGGCAGAACCGGGTAAGCGCAGCATCAGCTTCTCCGTCTTATGCGCAAACGCTGCCTGCACAGGTACCTGCAGCCGCAGACCCTGATCCGGATACGCCGTCCGCGACGTTAAGGGAGCCTGATCAATCTACGCCACCCTTTCCGATACCGGCAGGCGACGAAACGAACATGCGTACCGCCCAGCGGCTGCGCGCTGCAATCCAGCAGCTGCATGTAAGAGTGCGCAAAGACATGCTGGAGCGCGATCTGATCATCGAGCAGCAGCAGAAGGCCGAGTCTACGCCGTTGCCGGTGCCCGCTGCAGCACCGCCGGCGGTGCCTGAGTCTCAGCCGATGCGCGAGACTGCCGCAGAGGCTGCCGCGCGGGAGCAGGTAAATGCCGATCGTGTGAACCTGAAAGAGCTGCGGGACCGTTATACCGAGTTGCATCCAGACGTTGTCGCCGCCCGGGAACAGCTCGAGCAAGCTGAAGCGGTGCTGGCAAATATCGTCGCGTCGCGTCCCCGGGCGGAGCCCGTCCACCACGCCAGACCGGCACCCGCAATCCAAACGGAATCAATGGAACAAACCGCAGCCGCTGCAGAGACCCTGGCGAGAACTCGAAGGGAACTGGCACTTGCTCTGAACGAAGTCGAAAGAAAGATTGCGGGCGAGCAGGTCGAGCTGAACATGCTAGAGGCTCCTCTCGCCGACCTTGCGCACCTGCCTGCGGCGAGCGCTCCGGCGCGGCGCCCGCCTGCCTCGCAGCCCCTGGTGCTGCCGAAGAGTTCCGTCGCCGCGAACCTTGCCAGCCAGGCTCCCTATCCCCAGGAATTAAGCGAGACCGCCACGCCGCAAACTCCCGCTGTCGCACTCCCGCTCGGAAGGCGTTTGCTCTGGAGTTTTGCCCTTGGATTGTTGTTTTCGGCGATGAGCATATTTCTGGCCGAAAAGCTGGACGGCTCGATTAAGAGCGCCGCCGGACTGCAGGCTGCACTTCCGGCCGGCGTGCTCTTCGCCGGAATAGTACCGAGAATGAAGCGCTCGTGAGGGCCGCTGCCGGTGATCTATCGATACCGCTCGAGGGTGATCTGCTTTATTCCCCTGCCGGCGAACGCTACTCTGCCATCATCGACCGCATCCTCGACCAGACGCAGAGCGGGCTCGTACTGGTGACGAGTTTCGCTGATGGAGAAGGGAAGACCACCACCGCTGCAAATCTTGCCCTTGCGTTTCACGCCCGCCGGATCTCCGTTCTGCTGGCGGAGCTGCCGTCCCGGCGTCCAGCCCTCGAACACCTCTTCGGATCGACCCCGTCCGGATCTGGCTTAGAAAGTGTGCTCTCGGGAAGATCGAAACTGGAAGAGGTCCTCTGCAAGCGGAACGACAATGGAATGATGCTCGCAATGGTTAGCAGCTTCAATCCCGAGCCGGAGAGGCTTGCGCCCGGCATGGAGCTGCAGGGGATGCTTGACGCAGTACGAGGCAAGTTTGATTTCGCGGTCTTCGACGGTCCGTCTATCTCCGAAAGCACCGGTATCAGTGACTTAGCTCGTGCGTTCGATGTGGTTCTTATGGTGGTAAGAAGGCGCAGCAGGACACGAACCGACATGAACGCTGCGCTTCGGCTGCTCGACCATCCGAGAAGTCTCGTCATCCTTAATGGCTAGGTTACTAAAGGCTGTCGTCGGGGAGCGACAGGAGGTGACTCACAATTCTGTGTAAACTCTCTTCCAGTGGGGCCATTCCTTCCCTTGGCGCAGCATTAAGGCGAATATCTTCAGAAGCTGCCGCCAAGCAGAGTACCCACAGGAAGGGCTGATATAAAGTGCCAACGTCTATCAAGTCGGTGGAAGTGGTAAGTGATGGAATAGTCATCGAGTTCGGGGATGGCAGATCAGGCTATTTCTCCGGGGGTTTTCTTCACACGCACAGGGGCATCGACTCCAACCTCGAGTTTCTTCCCTATGATCCCTCAGAGACGAAGCGGAGGCAGGATAAGAGGTCTTCTTCTCTGCTCAAGAGTAAATCGACGAAATCGCGGTCCGTTCCCGTCACCCATTAGATTACTGGTACCAGCGTAAAGACTTCAGGCCCTCTGAGTTCGTACCCCAGGGGGCCTGATCTGCGTCTGCAGTGTGAGTGCAACAGCTTCCTGCAAATTGGATTGACGCGCTTAGAGGCGGCCGCCTATGGTCAGGTTTACAGTTGCAGTCTTGGTCGTGATGCCCAGCACCGAAGGCCCGCTGGTCGCAGTGACTACGACCCCATACGGTCCCAGCGCTGGTCGGATCGACACCCCGCAACCGGACATTGTGCCCATCGCAAGGAATGCTAATAAAACGACAATCCAGAGCTGACCTCTTCTCCGCCGAGGCACCAGAATCAGCAACAGACCTGCAATCGAAATCCCGCCCGCAACCGAGTTCCACCTCTGGAATCGCGGAGCGCGGTTCTCGGAGAGATGTTGGATCTCGAGAGTCAGAGTAGTAGTACCGGTGCCGTTCACATTCACGGTCGAGGGGCTGAAGGAGCAGATAACTCCAGCAGGCAGACCGCTGGTGCAGGCGAAGGCAACGGGAAACGCATCGCCGGCCGCAGCGTTGATGGTGAAGACCGTTCCTTGTGAGCTGCTCGCGCCAATCGGAATCAGAACTGAGGCGACCGGCGGAGTCAGAGTGAAACGAGAGTTGGCAGGCACCACGGTAAACGTAACCGGTGGGGATGTTGCCGCGCTGTACGTCATGTCTCCCGAGTAGTAGACGCTGACGGTATGGTTGCCAAGCGAGAGACCAGTGGTGTTGAGGGAGAGCGTCTGGGGATTGCCCTGCAAGGTGACCTGCGGCTGGGGAGTTCCGTTGTCGACGATCACCTCGAACGAGCCGGTGGGAGGGGGCGAGGTCGGGGTGATCGAGGCGCTGAAGCTGAAGGTAACTCCCAAACCTACCATCGGTGGCACGTCTTGCAAGGTGACGGCGGTCGGGAAGTCGCCCGGCGCGAAGACCATGAACGCCGTCGGCATCGAGAACGAGGCTGCGTAATTGCTATCGCCGCCATAATAGGCGCTGACGGTGTGGGTGCCCGGCTGCAGCGTTGAGGTGACCAGGGTAAAGGATCCTGTTCCTGTCGAGCTGAGCGCGACAGGAGAGCCGAAGAAGTTGCCGTCAACCAGAATCTGTGCGGTTCCGCTCGCTGCTGGGGTGGTGGGACTGACGCTGATGCCTACGACGATCGCAGTCCCCTGGGTGACCGAGGTCGGAGTAACCGTGATCGCGGTGTTGCTGATGCTCATGCCTGTTGCCGCTGAGACCGTAAAAGGCACGGCGGACGAGATGGATGACTTGTGGCTGCTGTCGCCGGAGTAGACGGCCTGGGCTGTGTGCATGCCCGGTGCGAAGAGAGTAGCCGACAGCTGCTTCGACGCCATCCCTGAAGTCAGGTTCACACCGGTCCCGATGTTGCTGCCATCCACAGCGAACTGAACGTTGCCGGCGAGGCCGGGGCCGACCGGAGTTACGCTGGCCGTCAGCGTGATCGTTCCGTTGCTGGCTACGACAGCTGGCATGACGCTGAGCGTCGTCGAGGTAGACGGAAATCCGGAACTCGTAACTGCAATGGAAGCGCTGTTGCCCGACGATGGAAGATAGTTCAAGTCGCCCGAGTAAGTGACCGTGACCTGGCTGGTGCCGTTTGGCAGTTCATTTGCGGGCACTGTCACAGTGGCAGTGCTGTAGTCGAAGCTGCTGCCGGAGCTGCTTCCCGAGACAACGTTGCTCTGGCCGAGAGTCTGACTGCCGTCCGTCAAGGTGACCGTACCTGAGGGAGCGGCATAACCATACCCTGTGGTCCCGACCCTGATGGAAAAGGTGATGGTGTCTGCATCTGACACGGAGGTTGTGCTCGGGCTCACCGTCGAGCTGGTCGGAGCCTTCGTAATCGTGAGGCTATCGGCACTCGAATTACTCGGTTCAAAGCTCGGGTCTCCGACATAAGAGGCGACGAAGCTATGCGAGCCAACGGCAAGTGAGTTGCTTCGGACCTCTGTGTAGCCGGAGGAATTCAGCCGGTAGACTCCCCCGTAGAGCACCGTCCCGTTGTCGGTAACATTCACATTACCGGTGGCTGTCCCCTGGCCCGAGACGCCCCCCACATCAGTGCGCAGTGTAAGAATGTCCCCATAAACGACGCTGGACACGGCCTGTGCGTTCTGATCGAGCACTGTCTCGGTCGTCGTGCTCGGCTCGGCAGTGACGGTTAGGTTAACGGGCACCGATTCGCTGGCTGCGAAGGTCCCATCGCCGCCGTAGTAGGCGTGTACCGGGTAGCTCCCGCCCGGAAATGTTCTGTAAGTGCCAGTGAAGGTGCCTGTAGTAAGTGTGCCGTCACCAATCGAGCCATTGGTAGCTGAAGCGTTGATCGAGACCTGACCGGTCGGGGTGCCGCCGGAGGATGTGACCGCTACCGTAGCCGTGACCGGGCTGCCGTGGACCACCGAGGTGGTTGAGAGCGCCAGGGTGGTCGTCGTAGCGGTGTAGACTGCGCTCGACCAGCCGTTCACGAGGTTTGCAGCATTGACGCTGCCCAGCCCCGTGGCAAGGTCGTAGCCCGATGTGCTGGAATACCCGCTCAGGACACCATACGTGTCCCCGGGAGTCGAGGTGTTGCACCCCGGCGAGCCGGCGATGCATGGCACCGTGTTGTTGTCTGTGGTGATGTCATTAAAGATGCAGCTGGTGGCGGGGGTGCCGGTCGCGCCGCAGCTGGTGCCGGCTTTCGTCTGCTGCTGGGCAAGGTTATACAGGGTGTAGTTAACGTTACCCTGGCGAGTGCCTGTCTTCTGATCGATGAGGGCGACCACCCCGGCAAACGCCGCGGAGGAAAATGAGGTGCCGCCAGCGCCGGTGAAGTTCACTCCCGGTACGCCCAGCCCGCAGGTGCTGCCTGAGGGGAGCGCCGACTGCTGACATAAGAAGTAGAGTGAGCTGAAGCTGCCGTCACCAGCGAACAGAGACACGTCGGGCAGATCACGCACCTGGTCCGCGGGCACACCTGCTCCTGACTGCCAGGATGGCTTCGCATAGCCGCTGCAGTAAGAGCCCGAGGATTGCGCGCAGCTGCTCGCACCTCCGCCACCGGCACGGACGTTCAGCAGGCCGGCGTTGAACGCTGCCGCGTTGTTGCAGACCTGCTCCGGTGTCTCCCCGGAGTAGGGAGAGATGGCTGCGAAGTTGGTGTTTGCGCAGCTGTCGTTCCAGGTCGTCTCTGGGATGTACCCCTTCGCCGAAGCAGCCGTAGTGGGGTCATTGCTCGCGTTCCAATAGGCTGAGCCGCCCGCAGGCATGTAGAAATCAGTGCCGCCTACGGCGACGTTGTAGGGCGTACTGGCGATCGCGTTCACCGCGAGGCCGCTGCTCGCCGCGCCTGCCGAGGGAGCTTCGCAGGCGGCCGATCCACCGTCTCCCGCTGCGACCACAACCGTAATGCCCTGGGCCGCCGCCTGTTGCCACAGGCCGTTGATGAAGGAGTTATAACCAGCGCCTGCATCGCGCTCGCAGCGGCTGAAACTATCTACCAGCACCGGTGCAAGGTTGTTGTCGACTATATAAGCCGCGGAGAGGTCGCTGCCAAGGGTTACCTCCGTGCTCGCCGAGGCAACATAGTCGATGGTTGCGTCCTTGGCGACCGCGCCTGCCCACTGCGTGTCCGCGTCCCCGCGCATCTCGTCCTGGTTGATCCCGGGGTTTGGCCCGTTGTAGATCAGGTCAAGGTATTGGGTATGCGTCGCGCTCGATGTGTCCCCAATGGGCAGCCCAAAGAGCTTGCGGAAGCTGACAAAATCGGCCGCGTTGATGTCGCTCTGCCCAACCACCGCGATCGTCTGTCCTGTTCCATCGATGTTGCCATTCCACAGGGGAGTCACATTGTAGATCGCGGCCAGGTCGTAGGGCGTCACGGCGTAGACGGTGCCGGCGCTCGAAGAAGTCGTATAAGAGGGGCTCGGTGCGGGCTGAGCCGTGACATAGCCCGAACCCACGGTAGAGCCGCTCAGCCCGCGATCGATATGCACAGGGGCTGCCGCCCGTCCAAAATTATCGAGACTGGCGAAGCCGAACACGATCGGGGCGAGCGCCGCCGGGATCTGCGGGGCGGAGACAGCTGAGTAACGATCTTTTCCGCGAACCAGGTATCGATGCACCGTGGTATGGAACGCGCTCCTCACCGCCCCCGCCGTTCCGGAGAACTCGACCAGGGTGCGGCCTGCATTGACCTGAATGCCGGAAAATCCCCTTGACGCCAGCCAGCCGGCCAGCGCCGTCAGATCGTGATCGGAGGGTCCGAAGAGCCGTCCGAACCCCTGAGGAGTGAGCCAGCGATGGTAATCCGGCGAACTTTTATCCTGCTGAGCATCGATCAGGCGTTTTAGTTCCGCCTCCTGCTGCGGGCTGCGCTGTAACACGATCAGCATGCGATTGAGGGGCATCCCGTCCGCGAGCGCTCCCTCGTCGGAACCGCGGGCCGTGATAAGCGGAGTGACCCTGCTGCCGTCGACAGCAAGGCTAACGATGCGGGAGTCGTCGATTGGCCCTGCCACTCTCGAAGAGGGCGCCTCGGCAAGGGCCTCCGCGGTGTTGATCAAACACGCCAAGGTCAATAGGTTAAGCAGGGGACGCAAATTCATTACCGGAACTCCTGGAGAACGCAAGTACGTATAGGAAGCGCGGCCCTATCTTCAGATCTGGGCGTGGGCTTGTCTTCTGGTCTATCTAAACTTCGTCGCTGCCTCGCGTATATGGGGCTCCGGTTTCTGTTGGAGGAGGTACGTTCAGCTTCCCCTCCGAGATCTCGTCACCAGCACTGGAACTTGAGTCGCGCTGCAAGTCCCGGAGTGCGGTCCTTGCTCTAGGAGGACGTTCTCATGGGCAACTCTTAGGGTCCCACCTCTGTCATCGGAGTTGTGGGAACGAACTTGAACTCCCACGATTAAGAGTGTGCTCATGCCATCCGTGAGGCATGCATGAGAGTAGGAACAGCGCTTTGGCGAGTCACTTGAAATCAAGTCTCTGGTCAGGCTGGACGTTGATGGTGCCGGGTATGCCCGCCGCACTGAGATTTTAGCCCCTTTTCTTACCGTTAGGCCCGGCTCGGGACCGGTGTGCCCGCAGCCTCCGTACCTAAAGAATTATCATCGCGGAGCCCGGCTGGGTTTGCGGGGCCCTCAGGCGCAATGAGCACAACCACCTCCAGGAACGCCAGAAACGGAGCAAAAGCAGAGACGCCGCCCGGGGGGGCGACGTCTCTTGGTTCCTTTGCTGGTTGGTCGCTGGTTTCTTTCCGGTGTAGCTGTAGCGGCTCTGCCGAGACGCTCGCGGTCGGTCCGCAGAGGCCTGCTATTGGGAGTAGACCCTCACATACTTGACGATCATGTCCGACTGCAGCGGGGTCTGGTCGGTGGGCCATCCTCCACCCAGGCCAAGGTCAATGATCGGATAGTAGGGCTGGTTCATGATGGCAGGGGTGGCTATCTGGTAGATCACTGCGCCATCGCAGTAAAAGGTCATATTCGTCGCCGTCCACAACATACCAAAGGTGTGAAAGCCCACTGAGAGGTTGGCCACCTGCGATATCTGGTGCCCCAGCTGTGTTCCCGGTGGAGCCCAGTTGTGCAGAGTGGTGTTGATGCTCGAGGGGAAGTACATGTACGACTCGACGACATCAATCTCGCCCGGCGTGGCATTGCTGGTTCGCGCAGCCGAGTTCAGCAGCCAGAAGGCTGGCCACGTTCCATAGCCTGCGGGAAACTTCGCACTCATCTCGAAGTAGCCGTACTTCTGCGCGAAGCCGCTTCCCGTACCGTCTACGGTGGCGAGCACCCCTGAGTACCAGGCACCGTTGGTCTTCTGCAGGCGGATGTCCAGACCGCCGCCACTGACCAGCGAATAGGGATTCTGACCCGCAGGACTGGTTATCCCGGCCATGTAGGTAGGAGTGGAAGGATGGGACGTATCCTGGAGGCAGCATTGAACAGTATGCGTGTACCAGTTCTTGCCTGCTCCGTTGACGTCGGAGATGCTCAAGCTTTGAAATTCGTCGTCGAAGGTGATGTGATATCCGGCCGGCACGGTAGAGGAATTGACGATGCCGCCGGACCCGCCCCCGCCGCCTGAGGTAGTGCCGCCACCGCCCGACGTAGTACCGCCACCGCCTGAGGTAGTGCCGCCACCGCCCGACGTAGTGCCCCCACCGCCTGAGGTAGTACCGCCACCCGACGTAGTACCGCCACCCGACGTAGTACCGCCGCCCGATCCGCCACTCGAAGACCCGCCACCTGAGCTGATATTCAGTTGTGTCGGACCGGTGAAGTTCCAACGCTGGGTGGGTGAGGAGCTGCAGGGCAGAGCCGCGATCGACGAGAAGGCGCCCGCAGCCTCCATACAGGCGCCGCTCGAAGACGCAACCGTAAACGAGCCGTCCGACTGAGCATGAATCGCGAGTAACTGGGGCTGGCTCCCGTTACACGTATCAATCTCTACAGAAGATCCGCTGACATTGATGCAGCGGCCACCGCTGTTTTCTACGAGTTCGTACTGACTGTTACCCATCCCAATTACGTTGAAGACGGGAGTTCCGCCGTACCAGTAAGTCGTCAGGCCGTCACCATCTCTCGATACTCCATAGTCGATCGAGAGGGAGTTACCCTGCGTGGAGCTCTCGTTGAGTAAGGCAAATTGGCCCAGACTGGTGCCGCCGGCTACTGCAGCGTCAAGGGTCCGGGCGAGGTGGGGTGTGGCTCTGCTTAGGCTTGTAGTGCCGCCACCGCAGGCCGCAACACTCATCAATAAAAGAGCGGCAAATGTATGAAAGATATATCGTCCCGCTAACTCGTTCTTCATGGCTATCCAGCTCCAGGTCGATCTAGGAATCAACCAGGGCAGAGCTAAAGTGGCCAGCAAGTAAGTCAGTTACGGATAACTCCCTCTGACAGGCAACCAGCGCACGCGGGCACGTGCGATCGCCTTGGACCATCTCAATGGAGAGTTGACTTAACCATACACCACATTCCGAATCTCGTTAGGAGTGCGCTCTCGAGCCGCTCAGCTCGATCAACGGCGGCGTGCACGGCGTGCTTCTCCTTCAGTGGGTTGCGTACGCGTCGGAAGCACTCCTTTCGCCCGCCTCAGACCGATTCTGACTAAGTGAAGTGAGCGAACGGGCCAGCAATGGCTCGGGCAGGAAGCCGCCCGCCAGGGTCTTGAGACTGGATGGCACTTCATCGCTGGTTTTGAAGCTTCGAACGCAATAGGCGGCCAACAGGCGCTTCGCAACAGCTGTGAATCCGCCTCTACGGTCTATCGCGATCGAAAGAGATTGCGTTTCCGGGCAAAACTGCCCGAGAGACAGGGAGCTGCCGCCCATGAAGTGCAGCTGCTTGCATCCATTTTCGATCACCTTCTCGATTGCGTATCCTCTTAGGACAATGGACAGGCTGAACTTGCTCATGGTGGGATCGTTCCATTGGCTCAGGATGTAAAATCTTGATCCCCTGACAAAGCCGCAGAGCAGCGCCAGCGGCCTTCCGTCCGCAGAGCGCAGGGCCATTACGCAACGTCTGCTATGCAGCTCAAGCACCCGGTCTATCTCCTCCAAGTGCGCAGGCCGGAGGGGAAAGGCGGAGATATTATTCAGCCGCCTGCGCTCCCGCAGAAACTCTTCGTCAGTCACGGCCGGGTCAAAGAGGATGCCGGCCTCGAGAGCCCGTCGCCTGTAGTAGCGGATGTTCCGGCGGGTGTGCTTGCCCAATCCACCGAGGAACTGTTCGTAGTTCGAACCGAGTTCAAGCACATCCCCGGGTAGAACTGCCTGCACAAACTTCACTTGCAGCTTCGGCAGATCGGGGTAGGAGAAAGTCCTCGGGTGGAGCCGCAACTGCAGCGAATGTATGCCCGCGAGGAACAGCCGTTCAACCGCCGCCTCGATGACCTCTACCTCGTCTTCGGGGCTGCAGATCAGCAGACCACGGCCTGAGTCTCCGCCGGTGGCATAGCCCGTGCGAAGCCCCGCCCCGAGGTGCTGGGTCGCAAACACCAGCCCGACCAGCTTTGCTCCGTCCCAGCAGGCGACCGAGCAGCTGGCGCGCCGCTTGTCCGCGGTAGCAGCCAGGAAGTGTATGGGATCGAGGAGAACATCCTCCTCGACGGAACACTGCCGGCGCAGAGACGCGATCTCGGGCCAGATCGCCGCGAACGATGCAGGAGATTCAAGGAGCGTTGCGCGTAGAGAGCGCATCATCGGCTCCCGCGATGAGCACAGATGCGATGGGCTTTGAAGGCCTTAACGAGTTCCTTGCAGCAGGGAGAGATAGGCATGGCGAGCTACCTTTGAGCTCGTAAAACACCACAGTGCAGGACTTCAAGGCCTGTCTTGTGAGCAGGGAACTGCTGTGGCTTCACTTGAGGCCGGGGGCGCAGGTGAAATTGAGCCGGACGTTACCTCCCCGGCTACACGTTACTATAGTTTGACTGGCTTGTTGAAAGTAATCAAGGGCTCAGTTCACGAACCCTTCGTGCCGGGTTGCCGGCGTAGAGTCCGTCCGCCTCCGTGGTTTCGTAGACGACCGAGCCGGCAGCAATGACGCATCCCTTCTCGATCGAGACCCCGGGCAGGATCGTCACCCCGGAACCGATCCAGCAGCCGTCGTTGATACGCACCGGCTTACCGACCACCTCGATCAGGCCACGCTGGTGCGAGGGCCCGATGTCGTGGGTAGCGGTAATAACCCTCAGAAACGGGCCTATGCGTACATTCTCACCGATGTGCAACATGTCGTAGCCATCATGGTAGAAGCCGACGTTGATGAACACGCCGGATCCGATGCTTACCCTCTTCGAGCGGAAGTTCCCGCCCGCCCAGACGGTCGCTTTTTTTGACATTCCGAAGCCCGTGGCCCTCATCAAGGTGGTTCGAAGCGACGCAGGCAGGAGTTCACTGCCCAGGAACGCATTCAAGACCCGGTAGCCATAGTCGCTCAATGTCTGTCCCCCAGTTCGGTAAAGCCAGGCAGTTGTATTTATTCAGATGTTCATCTATTCGACCACAATCGAGTGACCGATGTACCTGCTAGACAGACGCTGCTGTGCCACTGACCAGCATCGGCGCCCGGCCCAGAGTATCGCGTTCTCCGCGCTCCCGCCCAAGTTTCTCGCTGAGCGTTCGGAATCGGGACAGGCTGGCGCTAAAGAAAGCCCGGCGGGCTGCAACAATTGCAAGCCATTCCCGGCCGTGGTACGTTGAGACTCAATTAAGGTGGAACGAATTGTCTTCGAGCACGGAAGGAATCGGAGTTGAACGGGATTTGCTTCGCCGGGCCGTGGACAGCGGGCGCGAGCTGGCAGAGCGCGGTCTTTCCGGAGTCCACCGCTTCCTGTCTTCCCCGCAAAACCGGGCCGAGGTGGCCTGTGCGCTGCGCATCCGCTCCGTCGAGAATGCGCTCTACGATCTTTTTGGCAAAGGCAAGCTTCACGGCACAATCCACACCTGCATCGGGCAGGAGTTCTCAGGCGCCATGCTGGCCAAGTACCTGCGGCCGGGCGATTTCGTCACCTCGAACCACCGCTGTCATGGACATTTCATCGGAGCGACGGGGGACTGGCGGGCCCTGATCGACGAGCTGGTGGGGAACCGCGACGGGGTCTGCGCGGGTATCGGCAGCAGCCAGCATCTTTGGGCCAACAACTTCATCTCCAACGGTCAGCAGGGCGGCTTGCTGCCGGTCGCGGCCGGGGTTGCGCTCGACCGCAAGGTCAGGGGTCGCTCGGACGTGGTGGTCTCTTATCTCGGTGAGGGTACCCTTGGTGAAGGCATCGTCTACGAGACGTTAAACCTGGATTCACTCTGGGGTCTGCCCCACGTCGTCATCTGCGAGAACAACTTCTACAGCCAGTCGACCGCACAGGAACGCGCCGTCTCCGGCTTGATTGCGGATCGTGCCGCCGGATTTTCGGTTGCCGCTGCTACGGCTGACACCTGGGACCTCCCGGCCTTTGACCTCGCCATCTGCAACGCGATGGAGCGAGCACGATCCGAGAGCCGCCCCACCTTCCTCGTGCTTACGACCTACCGGCTCAACCCTCATTCGAAGGGTGACGACAACCGGGACAAGACGGAGCTTGCCTGGTTCGGTGAGCGCGACCCGGCCAGCATCGCGGTACGCGATTACCCGGAATACACAGCTCTCTACAAGGAATTTGTAGAGGAGGCGGCAGAGGTGGTGGCACTTGCACTCGAGAAGCCGCCTCTCGCGCCCGAACACTACTTCGTGGACCAGCTGCCGCGGAGCAAGCCTGCCGAGGCGGTCTCCTGGACCGCGGTGCCAGCTCCCGGCGAAAAGGATCAGCGCATCGCCCAGCAGCTGAACGCCTTCTACACCGAGTGGATGGCGAAGGATGAGAGCTCCTTTTTCATCGGCGAGGACATTGAAGACCCGTATGGCGGAGCCTTCAAGATCGCCAAGGGACTCACTACCGCCTTTGCTCCGCGGGCGCGGACTACCCCTATCAGTGAGGCCGCGATCACTGGCGTTGGCATTGGTCTGGCGATCTCAGGCCGCCGCGCCTTTGTCGAGATCATGTTTGGCGACTTCATCACCTACGCCTTCGACCAGATCGTTAACAACGCGTCGAAGATGTTTCATATGTACAACCAGAACCTGGCATGTCCCGTCATTGTGCGCACCCCGATGGGAGGCCGGCGCGGGTATGGGCCAACCCATTCCCAGTCGCTGGAGCGGTTCCTGGTCGGGATCGACAATTGCTGCACCCTCAGCCTGAACTCGCTGGTCGACGTTGCGCTGCAGCTTCCTGTGATCGAGGGGCTGCGCTGCCCTGTGATCCTGCTCGAAAACAAGAGCGACTATACGAATCGGACCTTCGTCGCTCCAGACGGCTTCATGGTCGCTGTCGACGGCAGCCTTCCGCCCACGCTTTGCATTTCGCCTGAACATGCCTCTCCAACGGTGACCATCCTCTCCTACGGCGGCATGGCTCGCTTTGTGGCTAACGGTCTTCTCGAGATCTTCGAGCGCAGCGATGCTGTGCCGGAGATGATCGTGCCGGTCGGCCTTTCGCCCTTGAATCTAAATCCGATCGCTCAGTCGGTCGGCCGCACCGGCCGCCTCGTCATCGTGGAGGAAGGCGCCTCCTTCGCCAGTGTAGGAGCTGAGATCATCGCGCAGTTGCAGGAGCGGCAAGGGCTCTCATTCTCTGTAGTCAGAGTCAGTGGAAAGGCCGCTCCCATCCCCTCCGCGCCCACGCTCGAAGCGGCAGCTCTGCCCAGCATCGACGATGTCTGCGCGGCCGTCGAGTCTTTGCTGGAGCGTTCCGCGTGAGCACTGCCGAGATCATCCTCGAGCGCGAGACAGCCAACGATGAATCTGCCCTGATCGTGTCCGTGCTGGTCCAGAGCGGGAGCGCGGTCGAAGAGGATCAGCTGCTCTTTGAGACAGAGAATTCGAAGGCGACGCAGGAGGTGAGAGCGCCTCATGCCGGCATCCTTACCCACAGCCTCCAAGTCGGGCAGACGGTCGAGTTTGGCATACCCATCGCTCACGTCGTCCCGGTGGGAGAGGTCTCAAGTACCCCGTCGAAGAGCGTCCCTGTCGCAGCGCGGCCCGCGGCTTCAAGGCCGGAGAGCGAGCGAAGTGGCCAATCATACGCAGGCGCCGGAAACGGAAGTGCTGCAAGCCACACCGGCGGTGAAAACTTACTTGCTCGAGAGGGAATTACCCGCAACGGGCGCGTGGAAACGAGCGCTGCTACTTCCAACTTCCACGGTGCGCCGCAGGAGCTGGCGGTGAACAGCTCGCCACGGCTGCCGGAGCCGCGATTCTCCCGGGCCGCGGCAGCCTTGCTGGACGAACACGGCCTGTCGCGCACGGTCTTCAACGCAGACTTCGTCACGACCGCCGATGTTCGCGCACACCTCGGCTTGTCGGCAGCGCCGCACGCTCCTCTTGCACCGCCGAGAGAGCAGCTTCGTGCCGGTCTCGATGCTAACCCCAAAGCTGCTCTCCCAGGGGGCAGGGCAATCCCAGGCCGCAAGCGGGCCGAGATCGAGTCGCTGAGCAAGGGCGCCGGCGAGTCAATGCTCTCGGTGCTCGGCATCAGCCTGGGCCCGCTCTCGGTCGATCGCGAGCCTGGTGATTTCCTTAACGGAAGAATTACCGACCTTGTCCTCTACGAGTCTGCCCGGCTGATGAGGAAGTTTCCCCGCCTAAATGCCTACTTCGCTGAGGGTCAGATCTTCACTCGCGAGTTTGTCCATGCGGGGCTGGCAATCGACAGCGGTGAGCGGCTCGTGGTCTACGGCATCGAGAACGCCGACCAGCTGAGCCTGCGCGATCTCTCGGAGACAATGGCAGATGCGGTCGGCCGCTACATGGACGACCAGCTCACCGCAGCCGAGATGACGCGTGCGACTTACACGGTCACAGACCTCTCCGGAGATGAACTGGACTTCGTCTTTCCACTACTGCCGCGCGGACAGACCCTGATCCTTGGTGTCACCCACAGTGCGCAGGGCGGGTACCGCCTGTTCGCCGGCTTCGATCATCGGGTCACGGAAGGCCGCGAGGTCGGGATCTTCCTCGGCGAGCTGCGCGAGAGGCTTCTGAGCTTCGCGTCGACAACGGCTACGGTGAGCCCGTCGAAAAACTGCGAGTACTGCGACCGCTCTGTCCGAGAAGCGGTCGTTCGAGGGAACGAGAAGGGTCTGCTCAAAGTGGTAGGTCTGGATGGTCGCGAGGTCCTCTGCTGTGCAAGTTGCTGGAATGGCTGGTGAAGCGAAGATCGACCAGGTAGTCGCTTACCTGACTCGACTGATGGGGTCGACGCCAACGGTCGACGAGCCGCTCAAACTTCGTTCTGTTCACCGGGCGGCGCTCGCCTCGTGGGCTCGCAAGGGAGACATACCGATTCGGCAGGCCTTGATCAGCTCGGCCGCGCCGTTCAGCGTTCGCGAGCTGTTGTCGGACGGTGGTCGACCAACGGTGCCGGTCGCAGCCGTCGGAGCCGCTGCATCTGCTGCCCCGCTTGTAGGGTCAACCCTCGATTCGGCTTTGGTGACGCTCGGTGGGATCGGCATTGATATTGAAGAGGTGGATATGCTGCCGGAGACTCACGATTACCGCGAGCACTCCTTCTACCAGGACACCTTCACCCCCTCAGAGCTTGCCTACTGCCTGATGCAGGCCGACGTCAAAGCTTCCCTCTGCGGGACGTGGGCTGCAAAAGAGGCCATTTTGAAGTCGGGCGTTGCGCACTCTACCGCCGGGCACTTGAAGGCGATCGAGGTGACGCGCGACAACGCAGGGCGGCCCCAGTTTCCGGGGTGCAAGCTCTCCATAAGCCACACCGGCAAGACAGCCGTCGCAGTCTGTGTAGCTCTGTCGACTTCGACTGCGTCGTCTGCCGGTTCAACTGCAAGTTAAGGGTCTGACGGTGCTGTTCCCTTTAAGCCACCGGCGCTTAAGGCCTAGTTCGACGACCAAAGCTCAATCAGGCCCTGAGGTCAACTCAAGTGCAAGCCAGGAGCTCACAGGCCGGGCTTCGGTCCTTCGTCGAGGCACGCGGTCAAAGCTGATCGCACCCGTTTGCCTGGCGGGGGCGCATCGCTGAACACACTCGGGTGGCTAGATGTCCTGCAATAACTCGGAGAGGCTTACACGCAGACCCAGAGCAACGATCTCGAGAGTGAGCAGGGAGATCGATTTACGCCCTCTCTCGACGTCGGAGATGAAGCTGCGATCGATGCCGAACTGCGAGGCCATCTTTAGCTGGGTCAGACTGCGTTCCCGCCGGAGCTGACGCAACCGCAACCCGAAACGCCGGCTCACATCCATCGGCTGATAGTAGTACATGGGATTACGGCCAGCGGAGTCGGGCCGGCTTGGATCGATGGGGGCTTGCTCCATAGGTGTTAGTACCCCTTTCCTTTACCGGAGCCTTCCCCCGTGTGAGGAGGTCCGATGGATGGTTCGTCGAACTGGTTACCATAGTAACGCGTTTTTATGTGTACTTACGTAACATAGATGTGGAATTGCAGGTGTGCAGGCGCTGATTGAAGCGGGCGGAGCGGCAGGCAGTAACCAGGCACACGTACCAGGCAGGTTTCACCAGTGGCTAGTGTCTGCTTAGCAAGTGCCGAAGAGGCTTGAGACAGGGGATTTTCAACGTGGCGGCTATCAAGGATGCAGGGGAAACAGCGCTCCGGGAAAGATCTCGACGCGGGGGGATGCGCATCGCCGTCGGGATCGCGACGCGGGGAAGGTCCTCGATCCTGGCCGACACCATTGCGGACCTCGAAACGCAACTCCGACCCCCGGACAGCGTTCTTGTCGCCTATGCAGACCCCGCCGACATTGGCGATGCCGCCAGCCGATTCCCCCACGTTCGCTTTTTGCGAAGCGAGCTGGGGCTCACCCGCCAGCGCAACGCCATTCTCGATGGCTTGCAGGATGAGGAGATCGTCACCTTCCTGGACGATGATTTTTACCTCGACCCGAGCTACTTCGCCGTCATGGAGCGGGTCTTTTGTGAGCATCCAGAGGTTGTGGTGGCGACCGGAAAGCTCCTGGGCGACGGCATCAACGGACCCGGCCTGAGTCTCGCCGAGGCTAGGCGCATGCTCAACGCGAAGACCAGACTGGCGGAGACGGGTCAGATAGCCGCTGCTTTCAATGCCTACGGATGTAACATGGCGATCCGAATGCATCCGGTGCGCGAGCACCGTCTGCGCTTCGATGAAGACCTTCCGCTCTACGGCTGGTATGAGGACGTTGACTTCTCGCGGCGACTCGCGCCGTACGGAGAGATAGTGCGAGTTGAAGATGCGTGCGGGGTTCACCTAGGAGCAAAGAGCGGGCGTCAGTCAGGGGTACGCCTCGGCTATTCGCAGGTGGCGAACCCGTTCTACCTTGCTCGCAAGCGCTCCGTCTCCTGGTCGTATGCAATTGCGAGCATGACCAGCCGATCCCTGAAGAATCTGGTGCGAAGCGCGTCCCCGGAGCCGTTTGTAGACCGCCGGGGCAGATTGCGCGGAAATCTTAGAGCCTGGCAGGAGCTGCTCTCAGGATCGATCTCACCGACCCGCATCCTCAGTATGTAGCCACCTTGTGCGCGCTCTCAGATTAAAGATCTCGAGTGACTTCTAGCCACTCGCATCGGCGATAATCCCCAGGGCCGAGACCAGGGTAGAACGTGGAGCGCATCTACACTCGACGGCCCCGCACTGAACGATGCATGCCACTTACCATCTCATCCAGTAGTCCGCCGTAGCCTTGGTCGTCCGGTCAATCGCCGTGCTCCCAATTGGGACACAGGCAAGGCCTTCCTGCCGGGCATGCCGATGCAGTCAGTCTGCTGCGGGTAGCACGAACTGCGAGATAAACCCAGGCTGTTCTCTTATTACGCGCCAGGATGTCCCATATCCGTTCAAGGAGAGGGTACACGCGGAACCGAACGAAGTCGGGACATAATTAAATTCGTTTCATTCTGAGCCGATGCCTTCTATAGCCGACATAAGCTCGATATCTTCTGATGCATACTGAGGTCGGCTAACCGAGTGAGTGTCGCCCGAACACCTTAAAAGGAGTTCGAGCCGATAGTACCGCAGCAGAATCTGTAGCTTTAAGCTGCGCTGGTGGATGATTCAGCAGCTTCTCCCGTGACAGATCATGGATGGGGGGAAAATGGCGAAGCTTTGCCTAAAGAGTTACCGCGCGGAAGATCGCGCGAATCCAGAACCCAGGTGCCTGCTGTGCACAAACGATTAGCAGAGTCAAAAACAAGCACAATATCGAAGAATTCAGCGTTATACCTTGCTCCACTGCTGCTTTCGATCTGCCCAAGTCTTCGTATGGCTGCACAACAGCCGCAAGCCGCTCCTCAGAACAGCAATGCACCGGTGGCCGCTCAAGCAGCTTTGCCGGCGGAGAGTCTCGGTCCAGACGACCTGCTCGAGATCATGGTCTCTTATTGCCCGGAGCTGAGTCGAACCTTTCGCGTGAGTTCAGATGGAACCCTCGCTTTGCCGTTGCTCCACCAGAGGCTGACGGTCGCGGGGCTGACTCCGAGCGAGGTTGCAACTGCCCTCGGCGGGGCTCTTGAGCAGGAGGGAGTCTTGGCCGATCCCACCGTAAACATCTCCGTACTCGAGTACCGCAGCAGGCCAGTGAGTGTGGTTGGAGCGGTGGTGCATCCGCTTACCTTTCAGGCGACCGGGCATACCACTCTGCTCGACGCATTGACCAAGGCCGACGGGCTCAGTCCGAACGCAGGCGGCAATATCATCATCACCAGCAAAACGCCGAGCAGCTCCGGTCCAGCGCAGAATGTTGTTCGCATCGTAGCGGCGAAAGAGCTAATTGGCGGCTCAGACCCGAAGCTCAACCTGCAGTTGAATGGCGGAGAAGAGATTCGAGTGCCCGAGGCAGGAAAGATATTTGTAGCTGGAAATGTGCGGCGGCCGGGAATGTACCCGATGCAGGGAGATACAGACACCACGGTAGTGAAGGCCATCGCCCTCAGCGAAGGGCTCGATTCCTACAGTGCAAGCACCGTCTTCATCTACCGGCGTCGGTCTGCCGGGGCGGACAGGGACGAACTCAAGGTGCCGCTCAAGCTCATCATGGCTCACAAGGCTCCTGACGTTGCCCTTATGGCGGACGACATTCTCTACGTACCCACCAGCGACGGCAAGCGCATCACCAGCAGGGTACTGAACCAGCTTGCAGGATTTGGTCAGACGGCTGGAACAGGGATGCTGATCTACAAGTAGCCCGCCGGCTCTACGTTTAATAGCTGACTTAGCCAGCCAAAGGCATGCAAGCAATAGTGGATCGTGATTAAAGTAGGCTCAAGGGCTTGGGTTCGGCTTTAAGTTTAGAGTTATCCGGGCGACAGATCTCGAGATACAAAATAGTCCGGAGTTACAAGTAGATCTAGAGATGCAAGGTAACTCTGCGCCGGGTACCAGCGTGAAGACGAGTGCAAAGGAGCGGCGCAAAAAGTGCGCGTCGTTAACAAGAGCGCCGTTGGGGTAGTCTCTCTGTCTTGAATTGTCTGTTTGCCGAGTACTGGCATGTCCCTGTTTTCTGCGGAGGTTCTAATGATTCTTACGCCTTCTTCTTATACCTACCCGAACGACGCAAGCTTGATGCAGACTCGCCAGGAGCTTCAATACCCTCCGGCGCCATCCAGCCATGATGAGCCCGAGCAGGTGCTCTCCTTCGCCCAGTACTACTGGCTTCTGCGCACTCACTGGTGGAAGATCGCGTTGGCTGTCACGGTGTGCACTACGCTGGCTCTCTTTCTTTCGTTCCGGCTTACCCCCATCTATGAGTCGACTGCCCGGGTCGCCATCGACCTCAAGACGCCCTCCAGCGTTATCGGAGAGGCGTCGGTAAACGGCTCGACCGGCAGTGACGCTGACCAGGTGTTTAATACTGAGCTGCAGCTCATCCAGTCAGACACCGTCCTGCGCCCCGTAGCAGAGCAATTTCACCTGCTCGACGGCATGGGAACAAAGAAGGTGCAGGAGGAGGCTGAAACCTCTGATGCCCCCGTGTCTCTTGCGAACTTGACAGTCACCCACCCTGTCAACAGCTTCCTGATCAATATCACCTACCGCTCGAAAGACAGGCGACAGGCGGCCGCTGTTGCCAATGCGGTCGCCCACTCCTATATCCAGAGGGGCATGGAGATGCGCGCTCATTCCTCCATGGAGGAGTCTGCCTTCATGGAGCAGCAGATGGGCGAGTTGAAGAAGAACATGGATGACTCGGCCAGCGCGCTCGCCGGTTACGAAAAGCAGCTTGGTCTCATCAACCCCGAAGAAAAGACCAGTATCCTGACCGCCCGGCTGCTGCAGCTCAACTCCCAGTACACCGATGCGCAGAATGATCGCGTGCGGAAGGAGGTAGACTTCCGGGCCCTTAGATCAGGCTCCTTGGCTGCCATCGAGGTCTCTCCTCAAGCCGTCGCCCTGGCGAACATGGAAGAGAGCGTGCATGCCGCGCAGGAGAAGATGGCGGCGGCAAAGACCGTCTACGGTCCAAACTATCCCGAGTACAAGCGGGCTGCGAATAGTCTCAGCGAGGTCACCCGGCAGTACAACGCCATGCAGGCGGAGATAGCCAACCGCATACAGGTTGAGTATCAGGAGTCAGGAAAGCGCGAAAAGATGCTGCACGACTCCTTGATGCAGGCCAAGGCCGAGTCCGACGAGCTGAATGCCAACTCCATGCAGTACCAGGAGCTGAAGCGAGAGGCTGAGGCCAACAAGACTCTATATGACGAGCTGTTTCGCAAGGTGAAAGAGGCCGGCATCAATGGCGCCTTCCAGGGTAGCGCCATAAGGATCGCCGACGAAGCCCGCCCACAACTACGGCCTGTCTTCCCGAACAAGACAATGTTTACTGCGCTTGCGTTCCTACTCTCGCTGGGGTTGTCGGTCATCACGGTGATCGTTGCCAGCCTGCTCGACACGACTCTGCGCGACCCGGAACAGGCGCGGCGCGCGATCGGAGTCGACGTACTTGGGATTCTTCCCCAGGTGCGGAATTTCAGCGCCTTGCTTCAAAATTATTCTTCCGGTTCTAGGTCAGGGCTAGCCCTGCAGAAGCCCTCTTCCGACTGGTTTGCCACTGCTGAATTCTACGAAGAGGCCATTTACACCCTGCTGAGTACAATTCTGATCAGCCGGCGTGGAAACCCGCTTCGTTCCATCCTGTTTACGAGTGCAGCGCCTGGCGAGGGAAAGTCCTCCTGCGCAGCGCACATGGCCATCGCCCACGCGCGACAGGGCCTGCGCACGCTGCTGATCGATGCCGACCTGCGCCGCCCCTTCCAACAGCGCTACTTCGGACTAGGGGACCATATTGGTCTGGCCGACGCGATCGTCAGCGACAAGCCGCTGTCAGAGCTTCGCCAGCAGGTGGAGGGGCACGACAAGCTGCATGTGGTGACGGCTGGCATTGCGGGCGGCCGCGCATTCGATCGGGTCGGCAAGAAGGTGGAAGAGATACTCATGCAGGCGCGTGCTGAGTATGACGTGGTCTTCATCGATGCGCCTCCGATGCTTTGCTTCAATGAGCCTGTACAGCTGGCCAGTGTAGCGGACGGAGTACTCGTTGTCAGCCACGCCGGCGAGACGAATGGACGCGAGGTCGCGGCTGTGCTGGCAACCCTGCGCCGCCTGCGCGCTAACATCCTCGGCCTGGTGTTAAACAGGGTGCAGCAAAACATGAGCTCAAGCTATCAGCCTTATCAGTCCTACTACCGGCGGATCTATAGCGCAAAGACTGCCTGAGAGGCCCACCTGTCTCGCGCTCTGTGTGTCACTAAGCCGGGTGTCGGCTGCCACTCTTCTATAGCAGACATCTTCAAGGTGATCAGCCGGTCTGACCGGCCTGACGATCGCGAGCCACGCCAGCTCTCGCAAGATTTACCTCACAAATCCACGCGAGCGTACGAATTTGCCAGCCGTGCAACGAACCATTCCTTTCGCAGGAGACTACGATGACCCAACCTACACAGAGTCCGCACATGGAACGCATCAGTGGAGGAACCCTGATGCGCTCTTCGACCCAGGCGGGCTGCTATGCGGTCAAGGTACGGTCGCGAGGCGAGGCTACTGTGGGCAATGCGCTGCGCAGCAAGGGGTTTGACGTTCTGCTACCCACCTATACAGACGCGCGACGCTATTCAGACAGGGTCAAGGAAGTTAAGTGCGCATTGTTTCCTGGCTATGTATTTGTCCGGTTGACTGGCGAGGGTCTACTTCCGCTGGTCTCGACTGAAGGCGTCAGCTACATCGTTAAGTCCGGAGGCCAGCTGCGCCCCCTGCTCGATGAAGAGGCTGCTGCCATTGAGTCGTTGTGCAACTCCGGGGAAGATTGTCAGCCTTGCGAGAACTACAGGGTGGGTCAACGAGTCAGCATCGCGTCAGGGCCCTTAGTTGGACTGACAGGCATCCTGGTCCGTGTCGGCGAGAATGACAGATTGATCATCTCGATCAATTCCATCTTCAGCTCTGTGAGTGTTGATGTGCGAGACATCGTTCTACAGCCAGCTGAACGATAGTCTCACAATGCTCCGCAGACCACATTCCTGTCCGCACATGTCTAGTTGTTGTCCTGTACTCCTTGCCCGCCTTTCGCCGGCCTCGTTCTTCCGAAGACGTGCAGTGCCACCGCGCGCGCAAGCTACCCGGGTTAACCTGCGGCTCACCCGCTCGCAATGGGTGCTGCCGGTTTGTGAAGCTGGGCAGCACCTCCTGCTCGGCACCACTGCAGTCCTTTCTTACCTCTAGATGCTGAAGGAGTCTAACCGATGGCTAGCACTTCTGTGTTCGCTCCTCTCGACTTTGCACACATCAGAACGAGCGTCCTACACCGGTGGATGACCCGCGGGGCAATTGTTGGTGCCGACCTTTTTGCTCTGGCAGCGGCCGGAGCTATGGCAGTCATGATCCGCTATGTGTTCCATGCGCGATTTCTGCCGAGGGATTACATCAGCTTTGCTCCCAGCATCCTTATCTTCTTCGCCGTTTTCGCCTTTCATGGTTTGTACCCGGGGATTGCTACCTCTCCCATCGAGGAGTTTCGACTCATCCTTCGCGCTTCGAGCATCAGCTTTCTGCTGCTGATTGGCAGTTCCTACTTTCTGCGCGAAGGAATATTCTCTTCCCGGATTGTCTTTGGTCTCGCCTGGCTGCTGAGTATCGTGCTGGTTCCCTTATGCCGGCGATTCGCCAGGGGCTGGTGCTCCCTGCAGCCGTGGTGGGGAATACCAACCGTCATCATCGGGGAGCGCGCCGCCGGAGTGATGATGCTCGACCTGCTGAAGGGGCATCCGCGAGTCGGTCTGCGGCCCGTAGCTCTGCTGCTTGAGCAGACATCGTTGCCCGAGATGGAGAGTCAGGGTAATGTATTCTGCGGCCAGATCTCCGACGCGAATATGCTTGCGCAGGAGTATGGCGACTGCTATGCGGTACTGGCCATGCCACACGCTGGTTCAGATCGTGTCACTGCCATACTCAACGAACATGCGGGCAACTACCGGCACATCCTTGTCATTCCCGACTTGTTCGGCATAAAGAGCATCTCGGTAGCCGCCAAGGATATCTGCGGAATTCTTGCCCTTGAGGTGGGCCAGCGACTTACCAGCTTTGCCCCACAGCTGTTCAAGCGCACCTTTGATCTTGCCGTTTCAGTGACTGTGGCCATACTTATCTCGCCGGTTCTCTTAATACTCTGCGCCGCCGTCTACCTGAGTTCGCCGGGACCCATCTTCTACGGACAGAGTCGGATAGGAAGGGATAACCAGAGGTTCAAGGTCTGGAAGTTCCGCTCGATGGTGGTAGGCGCCGACGCCGTACTCAAGTCGCATCTCGATGCCGATGCGGCGCTTCGTGAGGAGTGGGAGCGCGATCATAAGCTGAAGCGCGACCCGCGGGTTACCTGGGCCGGACGCATTCTGCGCAAGACAAGTCTGGACGAGCTGCCACAGCTGTGGAACGTGATTTGTGGAGACATGAGTCTGGTCGGTCCGCGGCCCATCGTGCAATCGGAGGTAGAGAAGTACGGTCAGACCTTCGTCCAGTATCAGCGAGTCACTCCCGGGGTCACCGGTCTTTGGCAGATCAGCGGGCGTAATAACACCACCTACGACCTGCGAACCAGGATTGATGACTACTACGTTCGTAACTGGTCTCTATCGCTCGACATATACATCTTGTTTCGTACTTTCAAGACGATATTCTTTTCAGAAGGGGCCTACTAATAGCCTCAGAACCTTACCTGACGATCAGGCGTCGACCAAGCTAGCGGGACCGGGCGCACTCCCGGGCGCGAAAGCCGTTTAGAGACTAAGACTGTGAGGAGTCATACGATGCACCCGTCGGCAACCCGACCTGTCGAGCAGGATGACGAGCTCCATAACTCGATGGCGATCAACGCCAGCGAGACTGTTGAGTCGAACACCCCTGCATCGACCTGGCGAGCAGAGAGCCCCGAGGCCGCGTTGCGGGTGGTTCACATCATCAAGCACTGCGGTTATGGGAACGGCAGTGTACACGTGGCTGTCGACCTGGCATGCGTTCAGGCGCAGGCGGGCTATGATGTGACCTTTGTCAGCAGTGGAGGCACCTTTGAGCCAATGCTCGCCCAACACACTGTCCGGCACCTGACCCTGCGGCATGATCAGGGCAAGCCGTTTGCGATGCTGCGGACTGCACTCAAGCTTGCGGGGCTCGCCCGTCGTACCCGCCCCCATGTCCTTCACGCACACATGATGAGCAGCGCAGTGGTTGGATACATCGCGTCCAAGCTTTCCGGTGTTCCCCTTGTGACGACGGTGCATAACTCATTTGACCGCCACTCACTGCTGATGCGTCTCGGTCGCAGAGTGGTCGCGGTCAGCGATGCTGAGCGGGAGCATCTGCTTAGCCAGGGTTACAACCGCAATCGTCTGGTAGCGGTGATGAATGCGCCTGACAAGTCACCCCGCGAAGAGTTCATGCACAATGACAGGGAGATCACCATCAACAAGCCCTGCATCATGACGACTTCGGCGCTCCACCAGCGGAAGGGAGTCTTCGACGTCATTGACGCATGCTCGCAGATCTTTGCTGAGCATCCGCAATGGACCCTTTATATCGCTGGCGAGGGGCCGGACCGGGAGAAGCTGGAGCAGCAGGTTTCGTCGCTGGGTCTCAAGAATCGAGTCATCTTCCTCGGCTTCTTGCCGGCACCCAGGCCACTGCTTGACCGCGCGGACATCTTTGTCCTCGCCTCTTACGCCGACCCCTGCAGCCTGGCGGTTGGCGAGGCGAGGGCCGCCGGCTGCGCCATCGTTGCCACAAATGTCGGCGGCACTCCAGAGATGCTCGAGTTCGGCAGGGCAGGCCGGCTGGTGTTTCCAGGTAAGCCGAAGCAGCTTGCAGCAGAGCTGCGCAGGCTGATGGCCGATGACAATCTGCGCGAGAGGCTGCGCAGGGCGTCGTTGCTCGGCTCAGAGGTCTTTGATGTGCATCGTCTCGTCCGTGACTACGAGGCGGTATATCGCGGTGCTCTCGGTGAAAAGAGCAGATAATGGCGTGGGTCTTAGTGTTGTGATTAAAGGCCGGCTTCAAGCTAGCTGTCCTGTAAGTACTCTACGTTGTTCTCTTCGCTGAGAGAGGATTGTAGTGCCGACAGCAACTACCCTGCCGCTGATCATTCTGATGATCTTCCTGTGGCGCATTACCAAGGGAGAAATCCTTCCCTGTGTGCTCTTCACCTCGATCTTTACGGCGGCGTCTGCACTGAATTTCGGTCCCTGGGGCGTCGCTCCGTGGCTCTTCGTCCTGGGCGCCGGTCTGCTGATCAGGCTCTTGCGGGGACATCGCCCCTACCGCTTCGCGATGGGCGCCAACCGTGTAGCCTTGCACCTGGTCATAATCTTTCTTGCCTATGCAGCCTTTACGGGGTTTATCTACCCTGTCCTCTTTCACGGAGTGACAGTTATGCGCCTGGGCGATGAGGAGCCGCTTGTCTGGGGGCTCTCAAACGTGGCGCAACTCTGCTATCTGCTGGCGTCCGCAATCCTATATTTCCTGGCTGTGGCGTGCACCAGAGAGGAGTTGAAGCGAGCGCTTGAATGGTATGTTCGCGGCTGCATCGTCGCAGCACTTTTTGCCATGTACCAGCTGCTCAACGCGGTCGCTCACATTCCGTACCCGGATAAGGCGCTTTATTCAAACCCGAGTCATGTCGTCTACCGCGCCTACATGATTAACGGTATCTGGAGGCTCAACTCCACCTTCAACGAAGCGTCCGAGATGGCAGGCTTCATGATCGTCGGCCTTGCCCTGCTGGGCTGGACCATCATGACCTCCCCGCTACGATTCTGGCGCACCTGTTGCTTCGCACTCATGTTGCTCTCTCTTCTGCTTACCATCTCAAGCGTCGGTTACCTATGCCTTGGTTACATGCTCATCATGGGCGCGGTGTTCTACACACGGCACATGTTCCATAGTAGAGGGCTCTCAGCGGCCAAGCTCATCTTGAGTGTTGTACTGCTTACCTCGGGTATCGCCATAGCTCTGGTCAGTACCCAGACCGTGCATCTCGTGAATCAGGTCATCACGTCGACCATTCTTGATAAGAAGAGCACAGATTCCTACCGTGAACGAGTTCACACGCACGTCGCTGCCCTCCAGACGCTCTCGCAAACCCACTACATGGGTGCCGGCTGGGGCAGTGTTCGAGCCTCGGGACTGATCTTCTTCCTGCTCGGAAGCGTTGGAGTGCCAGGTGTGATCATGTTCTTTGGCTTCATCGGCTCTCTCTTTCTACCTTTGTTCAGGCGCGCTCCTCCCGGCCAGAGCAGGGAAGGCAGGTCTCTGATCGAGACATCGCTCTTCGCCATGAGTACCCTGCTGCTGGCGATGGGAGTTGCAGGAGCCGAGCCGGTCGCGCCGATACTCTGGGTATTGTTTGGTGTAGCCACGGTAGCCTACCCTCCCATGCGCACCACGCGGAGGGTAAGCTACACCGCCGCCGGACAGCCGCTCAGCACGAATGGCACTCGCCTCGCCTCGACAGTATCACCTGCTAACTGGCAAGTAACTGCGAGCAGCAATCAGACTTAGGAGGAAATTGCTTGGCTATCAATACGATTCCCGTTACCCCGGCTCTAGTTCCACTGACGACGCGCCTCAAGGCGCATGTAGCCATTGCGCGTCTGGATCACTCAATCAAGAATGTATTTGTGATCCCCGGCATCGTAGTAGCCTTGAGCGTTACTCGCTCCTCGTTCACCGCAACCATGGGTCGTAATATATTCCTTGGGTTCATAGCAACTACCTTGATCGCCTGCAGTAACTACGTCGTCAATGAAGTACTCGATGCGCCGTTCGACCGTCTCCACCCGACCAAGAAAAACAGGCCCGCTGCGCTCGGGCTTGTGAACATTCCTTTGGCCTACGCGCAGTGGATCTTGATGATGGTTGCCGGCATTGCTGTCTCCCTGCTCATTTCGACCCCCTTTGCGATCACCGCTGCGGCGCTTTGGGTGATGGGTTGCCTCTACAATATCCGGCCCTTCCGCACTAAAGATGTCGTGTACCTGGATGTGGTCACCGAATCCATCAACAATCCTCTGAGAATGCTGCTGGGCTGGTACATGATAACGTCTACCCTGCTTCCTCCGGCCTCGCTGCTCTGCTGCTATTGGATGCTGGGCTGCTTCTTTATGGCCCTCAAGCGCTTCAGTGAGTACCGGGAGATCGGCGATGTAGCCTCGGCAGGATCGTACCGCGAGTCTTTCAAGCACTACACGGAGCGCTCTCTACTTGAGTCGATCACCTTCTACGCGTCCTTCGCTATGCTCATGTTCGGAGCCTTCATCATGCGCTACCGCCTAGAACTGATACTCTCGTTCCCCTTCGTGGCACTGATGATGGCGACTTACTTCCATCTGGCCTTCAAACCGAACAGCTCCGTTCAAAACCCGGAGAAGCTCTATCGTGAGCCTCTACTGATGGCGGAGTTCGTAGTCACTTCGATTGTGATTGTGACTCTGCTGTTCGTCAGGATCCCTCTTCTCTCGAAGCTGTTTACTGCCTCTGTCTAAATCTCTAACGTTCGGGCTGGCCATCTTTAAGGAGACTCCATAGATGCACTCCCAATCTGCCGCTGTGGAGGCTGCATTCAACGAGCAGCCCATAGAACTTATTCATCCGGTTGAGGCCATAGCGTCCAAACCTTTCATCGAGTGGGCGATCTTGTCCTTCCTGGCGGCCTCTGCAGCGTACATGTTCTACTTTTCATCTCGCCGGATCTTCAGCTTCGACGAGATGCTCTCCTACTTCACGGAGCAGATACACGGAACGGGAGCTCTGCTGAGGGTGCAGTCCTCGATACCGGTCTCGCTTGACCCGCCGCTCTACCATCTGCTCGGACACTGGGCCCTGCAGCTTCGCCTGAACGCCTCGATGGCGGTACGTCTGCCCTCGCTTGTCGGGAGTATGTTCATGCTGGCAGGAGTCTACCTATTTACAAGAAGGCTGGCTGGCAGTTATGTAGCGGGCCTTGCTATCGGCGGCTTGATCATCGCCGAAGACCTTCACATGATTGAGGCGAGACCCTATGGAGTTCTGCTCGGAGCCGCTGGCCTGGCGCTGCTGCTATGGCAGAACGTACTGCGGGATAGGTGGCGAGGCGCATCGCTTTTAGGATTATTTCTCGCACTCGGTGTAGCCACCAGCTCCCACTACTTCGGGATACTGGTCGCTCTTCCGTTCCTAGTCGTCGAGTGTATCCGGGCTATGCAGAGGCGCAGGTTAGACCTCCCATTGTCCGCTGCGCTGCTCGGCAGCTACCTGTTTGCAGCCGCCTGGCTCCCATTCCTCAAGGCTGCCCACCAATATAAAGCGGCATACTACACCAGGGTACATTTCATTGACCTTGTCCGAGCCTACTCCTCGATTGTGGATGCATCCTTACACGTGCGCTCCGCTCTCCTCGACGTAGTCATCGCCTTTGTGGTCGTTGTGCTGCTCGTGTGTGGAGTCTATCTCGGCAGTAAGATCAGCGCCCGATCAGAAGACCGGCGACACGAGTGGATGCTGGTATTTCTGCTTGCCCTGCTGCCGATCGCAGGAGTGGTGCTGGCCGCTGCCGCTTCGGGAGCGTTCGAAACGCGGTATGTTGTCGAGTTTGCTATCGGTCTATCGATCGCCATCAGCGCACTTCTAATGAGTTCTACACAGTCGAAGCTGATAAAGATTCTCTTCCTTCTACTCTGTGCCATCTTGATTGCAGGCCGGTTCTACCGCGACGCGCGCCAGAACGCGCAACAGTATTCCGTGCTCGAGGCACTGTCTCGGCACACGGACTCGGCGGCGCCAACTATTCTTGCTGACAACGAAGAGTTCGTTCGCCTCCACTACTACTATCCTGCTCAAGCTTCTAATGTGAAATGGGTCGCCGACATGGATCGGGAGATTGCGTTGTCCGGGACAGATAACATAGACCGGACGATGCTGAACCTTCGACACTTCACGGATCTGCCAGTGATCACCTATGGCGATCTAAAGCAAGACTACAAGAGTTTCGCCCTGATCGAGAGCAAGGTCACGCTGCCTCCGAACTGGCTTGTCAGGCAACTGCGAAGGGATGGCGCCAGCTTTCGGGTCGTCGCAGCTGAGGGAGACTTGACCTATAGCCAGGTCGCGCTATCCAGCAGGTGAGGACCTCCGTGCTGGAACAGGACTGCGCCCAGATTGTGCACCAGCGCAGCCGTTTGCGTGGCGTTCATTGGGAGACGAGCGCCGCGTGGTCTAAGCTAGCAGTAAGCTGTCTGCAGATTCGCGATCGAAGGCCGTCGAAAGAGGTAAGAGAGAGGGAGCCGGCGCCGCCGTCGAGAGACTGCATCGATGCATCAGCTACGCGAGGAAACAGACAAATGCAGATCATGGACTTGCGAAAGATGCGAGCCCCGGGCGCGCTCACCAGCGACATCTGTATTGTGGGAAGCGGCCCCGCAGGGCTGACGATCGCAAACGAGTTGGCGAATACCGATCTGGATTTAATTGTGCTCGAGAGCGGCGGTCGACACCGCGAAGACCCCTTCTCCGCAGCGTTGAATCAGATTGAAAGCGTCGGCGAGCCCCGCGTCATGGAGCAGCGCAAAGTCCGTAACCGCATCCTCGGCGGCACCTCGCATACTTGGTCTGGCCGCTGCATCCGCCTGGATGAGATCGACTATCAGGCAAGGTCCTGGGTACCTGATTCAGGTTGGCCAATCACTGCTGCGGAAATGGCCCACTTCCTTGAGCGCTCGGCCAGTTATTTGGGCGTCATCGCTGAGGACTCTGACCACAGCATGCTTGCGGCAGCTAGCTTACCAGATTCATTCCACGCAGAAGACAAGGCGGAGGTCCGGTCCGTCTTCTGGCAGTTCAGTCGCGGCTCTTCGTTTCACAACGACTACGTCCGCTTTGGACCTCAATTTGCGAAGCTCGCGGCCCCGAACATCCGCACCATCCTCAACGCCACTGCGACAAATATCATCACTAATGTGGAAGGCAACCACGTTCAGGAGATGGAGGTCACTGCTCCTTCCGGTGCCATTCACCGGGTTCGCAGCAGGTGCTTCGTCCTCTGCGGGGGCGGTATTGAAAACCCGCGCATCATGCTTGCTTCCACGAAGAACGATCCGCGAGGAATTGGAAACAGGCAAGGACTCGTAGGAAGATTCTTGATGGATCATCCCCGCGCCGTTATCGGCACCTTTGCGCCCGGCTCCATCCCCGCCGTGCAAAGCGAGTTCGGCTTGTTTGACTATCGGGATGGTGCCAGATTGCAGCGAGGGCTGTCACTCTCTTTTGATGTGCAGCGTAAAGAGAGGCTACTCAATTGCGCCGCCTGGACGACGCAGCACGTCGCCGAGGACGACGTCTGGAGGGCTCTTCGCGCAATGGCCCGGATCCAGGGGCGAGAAAAGCTGGCACAGAGCAGAATGATTCTGCGGCATGCCGATCAAATCCTCATGGGTATGTGGCAGAAGTTTGTGCTTGGCTCGCCGCTGCCCCGCCGTATGAAGCAACTTAATGTTGAAGTGATGATTGAGCAAAGGCCGGACCAGCGGAGCCGCATCACCCTGTCGCACCGCAAGGACGCATTGGGCGTGCCGCTTGCGAAGATCGACTGGAAGATTGGAGAGATGGAGAGGCGCACCGCCGTGCGTCTGGGCAACGCGTTCAACGACGCACTCGCTCGTGCCGGTCTGCCGACCGCTGAGCTGGTCGAGTGGGTGCGAGACAATCATGCGGAGGCGGCCGTCTTCACCGACCCCGCACATCCGATGGGGACTACCCGCATGGCACAAAGCGCGCAGCATGGTGTCGTCGATAGGGAGTGTAAGGTGTTTGGCGTCGATAACCTGTATGTTGCCGGAAGCTCCGTTTTCCCCACCGGCGGCCACGCTAACCCCACGCTGACCATCGTCGCTCTCGCCGTGCGACTCGCTGACCGCCTGCGTCAGGAGTTCGATCAGGCCCGCTCTCGCCACGGCGTAATCGCGTCCGTAGCTGACTGATCAACAGGACTGTTGCGGGTTCCCGTTTGAGCTAGAGTCTTTCCCCATAACGCTCCGCTAATTCAAGTTATAAGGCACAGGATGCCTCATAACTGAGAATGCGTCCCCGCCTGGCACTCATACCCCAAGTCACCATCTCAGAAGCCTTTTTGAAACGCTGCTGTAAGTGGTATGTCGCGCGCTCACGCAGGGACATGCTCATACTGTAGGGAACAAGGGAGGGATAACTTGTCAGAGCGCGGTCATAGGGAAGACAGGATACGCTCGTCCAAGGCGGGAAAGAACCATGCCAGGGCTTTGGGCTCGACATAAAGTGGGTAATTTTCGGCTTGATATCTAATTCAACACGAAAATTCCGCATAAAGATCGGAAAATTCCATGCGAGCGACATAGGTAGCCGCTTTTCAACGGCAGCGAGGTTGAGTGCATCCTGGTCGGGGAATCGTGACGGACCACCGTTACGCTGGTAATAACGCCAGGCGTCGAGCCCTGTAGTCTCCCAACCTTCCCGGCTGATTCGAAGCACTCCGCTGTTGAAGTAGTTCAGCGCCTGCTCCCGGCTCAATCCGACACTAGCTAGGTGCCTCGAAAGACTGCGGCTCTGCCAGCTGTTGTCCGCAAGCAGAAAGGTCATAGGGTCGTTGGCCGCGAGCAGATGACCCGGGGGCAGGCCGATCTCCAGCAGTGGGTCGATTGATTCCAGAATGTGCACATCGCCGTCGAGGTAGAGATACTGGCTGTATTGCGCAGGAACATAACGGTTCAGAAACAATCGCGCCAGCATGGCAGTCTGTCCCTCGATCATCTCGCGGGTAATGGCGATGAGCTTGACTCCCTCCTCGACACAGACCGGTTCGAAGACGTCCTTTACCTTGTCATCAAGGCCAAGGCAGAAGATGATGACGTCCGCCTTATCTACTGAGCAGTAGTTGCGGGCCTGCATGGCGCTCACCAGCGTTGGAAACAGGTAAGTCGTATCGGTCGTGTATACAACGCAGGTTTCGACACGTGAGACTGGATCGGCTTTCACAACACCTCGACTGTGGCTGATGGGTGGCGCCGCTTGACCAGGTCAGTGAGCTTGCCGCATACCATCGCTTCTAGCCCGGACGGGCTGCCGGCTAAGGTCCATATGACCCACAGGCTGCCACAGTAGGTGATTGCTCCGATCAACACGGCGAGCGATGTACCTGCCGCGAGTGGCACGATTCCCGTTGAGTGGGTAAGTCGAGGAAGAACGATGTAGATAGCCGCGCCCATCAATACCGAGCTGCTAATACTTCGCCACGGCGCGGTCAACTGTTCTCGCACCGAGACTCCAATGAGGCTGCGTACTACAATCATTGAATAAAAGACGGTGGCTGACTCTGATATGCAGCGGGCAAAGACCACACCCATAAAGCCGTACTTGATTGCTCCTAGCACAACCAGCGGAAGTTTGACCCCGATCTCAAAGAGATTGCGCTTGAAAAATATCTGGGTGCGGCCGAAGGTCATCACCAGCGGCGCCATGGGAATCGCAAACAGCATGGGAATAAGGCTGATTGCCAGCCAGCGGAGCAGCGGGGCAGAGCCCATCCACTTCTCGCCAAACATTAGCCTCACGGCCGGGTAGGCAAGCATGCTCTCCCCCACAAGGATGGGAAGGCCCACGGTGATCATCGCCGTGGCGCTGCTCTGGTAGCTCTTTGCCAGCCGCCGGGGATCTTCCTTGAGCAGTGAAAAGGCGGAGAGCAAGGGCCGCAGCATGGGGCTGAACAAGGACATGACCGGGATATTGGCTGTATCGTTCGCGGCCGTGAAGAGACCGAGAGCCGCCTTCGATGTGAGCTTGCCGAGCAGCAGGCGGTCTGCCTGCCAGTTAAACGCGCTGACCACCTGCGCCGCCGTTATCCAGCCAAGAAAGCCTGAAAAGGCTGTCAGCTTCGACAAGGTAAGGCGAGGCCGGTAAGGCGCCAGCACATAAGAAGTTGCCGTGGAGGCAATCGGCGCCATGACTGTACCAGCCGCGATAGCCCAGTAACTCCTCACCGTGAGCGCCAGAGTAAGTGCTGTCGCAAAGGCAGCCAGCTTGCCCAGGAACTCCATGGTGAAGTCGGGCGAAAAGTCCAGGTTCCTCGAGAAATCTGCTAGTCGTGGACTTACCAGCCCGCGAGCTACCGGCGCCAGGCTGAGAACACAGACCAGGGGAAGCAATCTATGGTCTGAGTAAAAGTGTGCGAAGGGCCAGCCTACCATGCACACGATAGAGCTCAGCGCGAGGCCGCGCAGCAGACTTAGGGTGAAGGCGGTATCGTAGTGCGAAGGCTCCATGGTCGAGAGTCGCACCAGCGCCTGACTGACCGGCAGCTCCAATGCGGCCTCGATGATGTAGATCACCGTCATGGCGATCGCCACCAGACCAAAGTCTTTCGGGTTGAGGATGTGCGCCAGGACCAGCATCGTTCCCAGGTCGATGACCCGGGAGACTAAACGCGCGCCCACCGTCCAAGTACCGCCTATAACGGTCTGACGGCCTACCACGATGTTGGGATTCGCAGCCTTTTCCGTCACAGTCCGGTGTTCCCCATCTGTTCTTCTGTTGAGAATCGGGCTGAAAGAGTACGACAAAGTATGTCAGGAAGCATGTTCATTCATGCGCAGTGTTCCGCAGAGTCTAACGCCAGGCGCATGCGGTACGGTGCAGGACAAGAAAAGCGCCAGCCTCCATCGATGCGCCCCCGGAACGAGCGGAAGTTATAGGCCTGACTGAACGGCGCGTCAGGCAACTAGTCTTATCGTTCTATAGCGGGCAGTGGTTGACGCTCTGGCTTTCTGATCCCCGCCGGGCTGCCGCAGATCGTAAATCCTGCAGAGTCGACTCAGCCAAGAGTGGATGCGAACGGGCTTACACCTCCCATGATACGGCACGGACGACCTGTTAACGGAGGTACGTGATTGAACCGGGCGCCTTCTGTATCAACCTGACACGTTCTTGTGAGGATTTGCGTAATGGAACAGTGCGGTCGCTCGTACCTTGTCCGGATCGCACGGTTCGTTAGTATGGATAGAACGGTACCCCCAGAAAAAGTAAAGATTGCCCGGCCTCATCTTGATCCGCATCGGCCCCAGCCTGTCGCTGTTCACCAGCCCGCGAAGAATCCGCTGAGTTACTCCGTTGTCAAGCAGAACCTTATCCATCGCATTGCTCAGGTAGGAGTCTCGTACCTTGCGGGCATTCGGATACATGAGCAGGTCGCCGGCCATACCTTCGCTCGGTATATAGATCGGCAGCAGAGCACTCACTATGTAGGAGTCGTAGTGAAAGATCAGCGAGTTCTTCTGCCCCGACTTGCCAGCCAGACAGCGAAGAACCTGGTAAAACTTCTCTTCATAAGGCGTTCGCCCGGTGCCACGCTGATAGATGTCATGGATCAACTTCTTGAAAGTAGGAGATGCAGCCAGCTCTTCCAGGCCGGAGCCGCCCACGCTCTCCGGACCGTTGAAGTGGATGTACTCGTGGTTGGACTTCTGCAGTGCAGACTGCACAAACTCCTGCATCCGCTCGAGGTCGTCATGACCAAGATAATTGGGAATGCAGGCAAAGCCTTTGGAATCGATGTCGCCCACCAAATGCGATACCTGCTGGTCTGAAACTTCGCAAACCTGAATGCTCATACTAATCTCCTGATCTGTGGAAGTGGTCCCCGAAGCCAACGCTCACTACCGGTGTGTTGTGGACCTTGTAACGGTCTCTGACCAGCTAATACAAATCAACGGCAGAGTGAATTTAGCTCTATCCGGGCGCCCTGACCCCAAGGGCCCGGGCTGACCGGTCCGCGGCTGCTGCAACCAGCTGCCTCTGCACGCGGACGATGGTCTGCTCAAGACGACGGAGGAAAGTGGCTTCAGAGAACAGCTCCGCGCGCTCTCTGAGCGCCTGCACTGAAAAGCTGCCCTCCATCGCTTCAAACTGGTGCATCGCTGCCCTCATTCCCTCCGCAGACGCGTCGGAATAGAGCACCGCCGTCTGCTCCGTCATCGAATCGAGGATTCCGCCAACGCCTAGCGCGATGACCGGACACCCGCAGGCGATCGCCTCGACGGGGACAATCCCGAAGTCTTCAACCCCGGGAAAGAGCAGCGCCCGGGCGCGGCGGTAGTAATCGACCAGGACCTGATCGCTCGCGAATCCGATGAACTCAACATCGATCCCGAGATCGACGGCCAGCTGCTTCAAGGCTGCAAGCTCGGGCCCCTTGCCGACTACCTTTAGCCGGCGGCCCATGCTGCTGCAGGCGCGTATGGCCTGGTCGACGCGCTTGTACGGCACCAGGGCTGAGACCACCAGGTACCAGTCCTCGGGAGCCCGCACCGCACCGCGAAAGCGCTCTGTATCGACCGGCGGCGCCAAGACCTCCGCATCTCTGCCGTAGAGCCGGCGCACGCGCTCGGCGACATAGTGCGAGTTGGCCAGGAACAGGTCGACCCGGTCGACAGTCATCGTATCGTAGAGCCGCAGCATCTTCACCACCGGCCAGAAGAGGAAGCGCGAGGCGAACCAGCCTACCCGCTCCGGGCCAAAGTACTCGTCGAACAGGTCCCATGCATATCGCATTGGAGTATGGATGTAGCAGATATGGTAGGGTGAGCGGCGGCCTCTCCTCTTGATCATCGACTTGGCTACGGCGTGCGAGGTGGAGATCACGAGATCTGCATCCCGCGCCCGGTTCAGCTCGGCAAAGAGGGGAAACAGCGGGAGGTAGCTGCGATACTTCTTCGCTGCCAACGGCATGTACTGCAAGAGGCTGGGATGGATCGTCCGCGATGAGATCGTGCTGCTCACCTCTCCGGGAAGGTACAGCAGGGTCCAGAGCGGCGCGTCGGGAAAGCGCCTGCAGAGCAGCTCCAGAACCTTCTCGCCCCCGCGCATGCCGGTAAGCCAGTCGTGCACCAGCGCCACCCGTACGCGGAACTCCGCCGCCCTCGGCCCTTCTACGAGGCTCGTCACTGGCGTGGCGATCATAGGGCAGAGGTCCTGTTCAACTCTGTCGCAAGCACCCTGCGGCCAGCACCCAATGCGCGGCCCAGCACGTTGCGGGTCTTTGCCGCCGCCGCATCCCAGGTAAATTTGCTGGCTCGTTCGATGCCCGGCGCATAAGGCTCAGGCTCCCCGGGAAAGAGGCGGAAATGCTTCAAGATGGCGTGACCGATCTGGGCGGGGTTCTGCGGGTCGATGTACTCCACCACCTCGCCGCCGACCTCCGGCAAGGACGAGGTCCGCGAGCTGATCGACCGCACTCCGCAGGACATAGCTTCGAGCAGCGGGAGGCCAAACCCCTCCGCCAGTGACGGGAAGACAAACAGCGATGCGCCGGAGTAAAGCCCCGCCAGGTGCTGCTCGGGAACGTAGCCGGTAAACAACACCCGCGGCAGATCCGTTCCGATCTGCTGCTTACCGTAGACCGATTCTTCAACCCTGGGCCCTGCCAGCACCAGCCACGTATCTTCCGGCAAGTCCCTGTAGATTTCGATCCACGCCTGCAGCAACGCTGGCAGATTCTTACGCTTTTCAAGGGAGGAGAGGCTAAGAACATAGCGCCGGCTGGGGAGCTTGAGCGCACTCGCCGCGGCGCCTATCTCGTTCTCACTCGCCCTGCCCGCGGTATGACAGCCGTTGTGAATCACAGTGATGTCCTCAGGGGCGCGGCCCAGGAGCGCTACGATCCGCGATTTGGTGTATTCCGAGACAGCAATCAGGTGGACCGCCCGGGAAGCGAGCGCCGGCATGGCGAACCCGTACCAGCGGGCGTATGCAGCGCTGTAGCACTCGGGAAATTCGATGGGAAACAGGTCATGAAAGGTCACAACCTGGCGGTTATAGCCAAGGGGGCCGGAACCGCTGGGACTCCAAAGCAGCCTCCCCCGTGCCATCAGCGGCAGCACAGTCTGCTCCCAGAGGTGGCCGACCGCTCCCTTGGCCGAGCGTGGAGTGCAGAGCTCGACCTCATCGCCCAGCCGCAAAACGATCTCATGGGCATAGCGCTGCACACCGGTGATACGGTGCACCCGGTAGCGCCCATTGACGAGGATTGCCGGCCTCGACCCTGCATCGTTTTTAGGCTTGGCGCTCATAACTTTCCTCGAAGGCGCCTTGGCTGGGCGCGTTTAACGTGCCCTCCCACATGGAAGCACCAAAGCGTGTGAAGATGGCGAGCTGCGTTCATCGGGCATGAAATCGGCCGATGAGAATAGGGCAGGATGTGCAAATGGGCTCGCCCGATGCACAGCCTCAGTTGGTATATCGGATGGGAGGAGTCAAATGCTGAGCCGGGAAGAGATTTGCTCTCGGGGATGCATCCGAGGCATACTCCGTCACTCCCGTCCCATTGCGCGAGTCGGGTCTATGACGAGTTCTCAGGTCCCAGAGAGGGTTCGATATCGACAAGCAGGCAGTAGTGCCGAATTACAGCTTTAAGACAGGGTGCCCTGAGTATCACTCCTCGCATGACGAGGGGCAGGACTTGTGCCATAAGTATACAACGCCCTGAACGGCGGCATGCAGGAATTGCATCATGCAGGAGCCGAGATCGCTCCTGGGCCTCGGGCCAGCTTCAAGCCCTCTGCGGCGCGGTGTCCCCGTGGTCGGCGCCCGGCTGCTTCTCGGTCAGCTTGTCTAGAGTGGATTGCATCTGCTGGATCCATCCCGCCGTCTCCCGCTCGAGCGTCATCTCCGTCTGATCGACCAGCAGATCGATATTTTTGCGCCGGGTCTTCTCCCACGGCGACAGAGCCCTCCACCACGAGTTGATGTTTCGCAGGTTAGTGAGGGCAATGTTGTACTGCACCAGGGAGTTCTCCACCTGATCGATCTCGAGCTTGCTGGTGACGGCAGTCGCCAGCGCCGTCGTCAGTGCCACCCATACGTCAAAGCCTACGGCCGCGAGAAACGTTCCCACGCCCCCCGCGATCAGGATCAGCATTTGAAGTCTCTTCAGCCGCCTGTAGAGGCTGCCCGTCTTCAGGACGAAATAGTTCACCTGGTCCTCGACGCGCTCCCTAACGTACTCCTCAGGCTGAAGGAATCTCAGCCTCGACGGATCGGCGACAGCACGATGAGGCAGGCTGCTTCGATTGACCTCGCTCTGCACGAGGTTGCTGCTGATCTCCTTCATGCTGGCGGCCAGCTTCAACTGTGCAGAGGTCTGGGTGCACTGCTCCTCGCTGTAGATGCCAGCCCTAGTGCGATAGCGGAAGATCTCCCGCTTGATCGATTCGGCGGCCGTGCGCAGCAGGATCCACTTGTTGCCCTCGCGGAAGCGGCTGTTAAAACCGACGAGCATAGATGTCGTGATCGGAACCAGGATCAGCAGGACATGCACCACCCTGTGCGAAATCCTCAGATGCATAGGCAGCGGAGTGCCCGTTACCACGATAGCCAGCAGAGTAGCCACCATCGCCAGAGTCAGGATGGCGATCTGAGTCAGTTTAAACAGGCTCTGCTTCTCCCCAGCACCGACATCCAGATCGTCGTATCGCCCCCATGCATCCACCAGCACATCGCCGGGTTTCTGGATCGGTCCCAGCAGTACACGCTTGAGATCGTCGGCACCCCCATCGATCGCTAAAGGACAGATGGTGGCGGTATCCAGGATTTCCCGCAGATCGGGATCCGCAATCTCGGCAGCCTGGGCGCCCTCTGCAGGCAAGGCCTTGGCCGCAAGCACCGCGTCGGCGAGACCGCCTGCACCTTTGACCGCGAGGATCGGCCAGCAGTGCCGCGCGCAGCGCAACAGGGTGAGCTTCTCCGCATCGCCGCCGCCGACCAGTATCGGCACAACCGGCCTCTGCACCGTAGCCTCGCTCTTTGCCAGCTCCGCAAGCAGCAGAAAGCTTGACTTCGAAGGGTCGCTCCAGTCGGCCGGCAGGCGAAGTACAGCGGTGTGGTTCGGGTCCGGCCCGACGACGTTAGGCTCGAGGATGCCGAGCAGAAGGGGCGGCTGGTCCAGTTGCTGCGCAGCTTGACCCATGAGCGCGGCAAGGCCTTCACTGGATCCGTTCGTCACGATGAGCGCGTTGGAGACCAGTGCAATGGGGCCAAGGGCCCTCGTCAGGATCGACCGCACCTGCAGAGCCTGAGTGGAATCGAAGCTGCCGAAGAGGAGGATGATTACATCGGGCTTGAGAGTAACTCTTGCGGCAGCGGACTCGATCGTGTCCGTAGCCTGCACCTCAATCAATGCAGGTAAACTCATCGAAGCTCCTTGATGCCCGATGAGCTTAGCATGGCTCTGCAAAGGCCTGATAGGAAAAAGGCTGGCGACAGATCACACGCAGGATCAGGACCAGAGCCGGGAGAGACAATGGTCATCGCGCTTGCAGGGCGCCGCATCGATGCAGAGGGCAGCAGCGCGCCCGTATTTCCTCTTGCGAACATCGAGGCAGTAGCCCGGTCGCTGCACACCCTCTTCCAGCAGCAATCGGTGAAGGTTCTAGTCTCTTCAGCCGCCTGTGGAGCGGACCTGCTCGCGCTCGAGGCTGCGGGGCAGTTGGGGATCAGAAGACGGATCATCCTGCCCTTTGATCGCGCCATATTTAGAAGCACGTCCGTCACCGACCGCCCGGGAGAGTGGGGCCGGGTCTTTGACCGCGCCCTGGCCGCGGTCGACGCGAAGAGCGACCTCGTCGATCTGCGTCTTGCCCCTGGGCAGGATGCGACTTACCTGCAGGCGAACAAGGAGATACTGCGCGAGTGTGTAGCCCTGGCAGCAGCGCTCCGCTACCCGGCCGCAGCGGCCCTCGTGTGGAACGGACGCGCTCGTGAAGGCGACGATATAACAAACGCCTTTGGCGAAGACGCACGATCACTTGGGCTGCCCGTCTTCGAGGTCAGCACGTGCAGCAATGGGTAGTACCTGACCGAGTGGGTTTCAGGACTCACCCTAACCGCAGCTTTCACCACTCGCGTCCGCCGCCGGAAGAGCCACTTGCATCGTGAGCTCACGATGCAGGACCGCCTCACCCGGCGCGAAGGCTACGTAGAGCAGGATAGAGCCGCCGGAAGGCCTCGTAACCTTGATGGTAAGCATCGACTGCATCGGGCTGCGGCTCGATGCGATGGGCAACATGAATGGCGACCGCGCAGGCGGAGTCGGTATCCGGCCAATGCCCGGCACCGACCCCTGCGAGCAGTGCCGCTCCAAATGCGCCGCCCTCTTCGGCGGTAAGCACTTCCACAGCATGGTCGTAGACATCTGCCTGAATCTGCCGCCACAAGGAGCCGCGAGCGCCACCCCCGCCCAGCCGGACGCCCCTTACGGGAATGCCTAAATCCGCAAAGAGCGTGAACGAATCGCGCAGCGAATATGCCACGCCCTCAAGGATGGCGCGAACAAAATGGGCGGCAGAGTGAGCAGCGGTAATCCCGGTGAAGGCGGCGGTGGCATTCGAATCCAGATGGGGTGTCCGCTCGCCGAGCAGGTAGGGCGCCCACATGAGCCCATCGCTGCCGGGCGCGATGCTCGCTGCCATCGCGGTGAGTTCATCGTAGGTACGGTTTGCCGCGAACGTGTCGCGATACCAGCGGAACGAGAGCCCGGCGGACTGCGTCACTCCCATCACGTGCCAGCGCCCCGGCACCGCATGACAGAAGGTGTGCAGACGCCCACCCGCGTCCCTGGTGGGCTCGGCTGTCGCGGCAAACACGACGCCCGACGTACCGATAGTCGCGCTCACTGAGCCGGGCTTGAGGATACCCATGCCAACCGCGCCTGCACCCTGGTCGCCTGCGCCCGCAACCACGGGAGTACCTGCCGTGAGCCCTGTAGACTGTGCGCCTGCGCTCGAGATCTCCCCGCATATCTCGGACGACTCAAACAACGGCGGCAGCCACTGCTCCGGAATGCCGGCGGCGCTCGCCACCTCTGAGGACCACCTGCGATGTGTTACATCGAGCAGCAGAGTGCCCGAGGCCTCGTGCACATCGATCGCGTAGGTGCCGGTAAGCCGGTATCGTACGTAGTCCTTGGGACACATGACCTGCGCGATCTGCGCAAAGATCTCCGGCTCGTGCTCCTTCACCCACAGCAGCTTGGTCAAAGTGAAGTTAGGCAACGCAGGATTGCAGGTAAGCTCGATCAGCCGTGCGCGTCCAATCTTTTCATGCAGCCAGTCGCATTGCGGGCCGGTCCGCTGGTCGCACCAGATCAGCGATGGCCGCAGGACGCCGCCCGACGCATCGAGCATCACCGCGCCGTGCATCTGGCCGGTGAGCCCTACAGCACGGATGCTGGAACCAGGCTCACGACTCTCGTGAATCGCCGCACCGATGGCCTGCTCCGCCGCGCGCCACCAGTCTTCGGGGTCCTGCTCGGCCCAGCCGGGATGAGCCGTGCGAAAGGGCGCGTGCTCGCTCGAGGCGGAGGCGACTACCTTTCCACTCTCGTCAACGATGACGGCGCGAGTGCCGCCTGTCCCCACATCGATGCCTAGAAAGCGCACTGTTCACCTCCCCGCCCGGCTTGCACTTGCCGGTCCGCGAAGCTCAGGGTAACACTCACTTGCGGTGCGAAGCAGGTGAGGAATGCGCGAGGTGCGATCAAGCTAAAGAGCGGGAGCGAGCAGACGAAGAAGGAAGAAGATCAGCACCCCGGCAAAGAAGACCAGAGCCATCCGAATGCCGGGCTCCCGGTTCACCTCGGGAACGAGATCGGTTGCGGCGACATAGATCGTGACGCCGGCCGAAAGGGGCAAACCTATCCTCACCCAGGCCGGCAGCAGGTTGATCACCAGCACCCCGGCAATGGTCGTCGAGGCAAGCAGAACGGCCGAGTAGAGTGCCACCCTGCGGCTGCGCCCGCTCGCCAGCATGATCGACGCGACGGTGAAGCCTTCGGGAACTTTGTGCAGAAATATCGCCAGGAAGATCACCCAGCCAAGCCAGCTCGAGATGACAAATGCCGAGCCTATCGCAACTCCATCAAAGAGCGAGTGGACGGCAAGCCCGCCAAGCACGGAGTTGCCGGTTCTATGGCTGATGAACTCGTCATGATGCGTCTCTTCGCCAAAGTGGAAGTGCGGCGAGATGGTGTGCTCCATCAGGTGAATGATAGAGTAGCCGCCGAGCACAAGCACTGGAGCCCACCGCGCTGAGAAGTGCATGCTCTCGGGGATCATCTCAAGGAACGCCGCGGCCATCATGAAACCGGCGCCGAGCGCGACGAAGTAGCGCAGGTAGCCGCGCTCCCAGTTGCCGCGCACCATGATCAGCCCACCGAAGATGTCGGCGACTGCGGCGATCGCACCGAGAATCAAGGAAAGAGCGAAGGAGTTCATTGGATCGTATAGGCCCGGTAATTGCCCGTCCGGCGATAGCGTTAAGACGAAAGTGAGGCCGGCATGCTGCCCAGACCTTCTCCTGATAGAGCGGTAGGAAAGCTCAGAATCTTGAGCACCTGAGCATAGTATCAACCGCTGTGACGAATATGCATAACGTCCCCGTCCTGCACTCTGTATTCCTTGCCCTCGAGCCGCAGAGTACCCTGGGCGCGCGCCGCAGCCTCAGAGCCGGCCGCCAGCAGAGTGTCCCAATGGATAGTTTCAGCCCGGATGAAATGCTTTTCGAGATCAGAGTGGATCGCGCCCGCCGCCTCCTGTGCCCGCGAGTTGACCGGCACAGTCCAGGCGCGGCATTCGTCCTCGCCAACCGTGAAGAAGGAGACCAGCCCGAGCAGCTCATAGCTCTTCCGAATCAGCCGGCGCAAGCCGCTCTCAGTCAGCCCGTAACCCTCCAGAAACTCTGCCGCCTCATCCTCTTCCATCTCTGAAAGCTCTGCCTCGACCTTGCCGCAGATCGCGGTGGCGCCCGCATTTAGCCTCGATGCAACCTCGGTCAGGCCATACTTCTCCGTGGCCGCCTCGAGGTCGACTCCCAGGCGCGTACTCTCCGAGATATTAACAACGTAGAGCATTGGCTTCTGCGACAGAAAGGTAAATCCTCGGATCAGCTTCTTCTCGTCCAGAGTCATCTCCAGCTCGCGGATCGGCTTCTCCGCCTCGACCGATTCCTTGCAGCGGAGCAGCAGCGCCTGCTCCCGCAGCAGTTCATCGGTCTTACCGCGCTTCAGGTCCTTTTCAAGCCGCTCGAGCCGCTTCTCAACCTGCGTCAGGTCAGAGATCATCAGGTCGAACTCGACATTCTTGATGTCCCGCAGAGGGTCGATGCCCCCGACGTGCGGGATGGAATCGTCCTCAAACGCCCGCAGCACGTGAATCAATGCGTCGACGTTGCGCAGGTTGGTCAGGAAGTTTGTCTCTTTCAGAGCATCCTGCCCGATTGCAGCCACGTCTGCGTACTCCACGCTTGCGTACATTGTCTTTTTAGGTTTGTAGAGGGCCGCGAGCTTGTCGAGCCGATCGTCCGGGACCTTGGCTACGCCAAGATGCGCCTCGCGTGGATTGGAGAATCCGCGATCCTCGAGTTTCGCGCCGGTGAGTATTTTGAAGAGGGAGGTCTTGCCGACCTGGGGCAGGCCGATAATGCCGGTTTTCATGCGCGTCCTGATGAAAAGATGAGTGAGCCAAGGCTCCGGTACAACCTCTCATGATACGCGGACTCACTCGACTCTCCGAGACTGCTCAACGCGCTCCGCGGCTCGAGCTCTTGAAGGCCCTGCATCTGCCCACGCCAGCGCTAGCACGAGCAACAGTCCCGCCCCAAGTACGCCGCCCTCTATGTCGACTGACAGATGATGGAGCCGCTCGAATGCGACCCTGTTGGAATCCCTGTCAGCGCGCACGCTGATGCTGCCGCCCGCCGCGACTCTATAAGCTTCCATGCGCGGAATGACGACAAACTGCGAGAACGATGTGAGCGCCAGCATGAGTACCACCAGGCAAAGGGCTGGAAATACGGTCCGGGGAGACATCTTGCGGATCAGCCCAACGCCGATCAAAACCAGAAGCAGCAAGCCCGAACCAAGGCCCAGCCAGTGCAGCTCAGTTAGGGAAGAGCGCACGATCAACCCCGCGGCCTCGCGGCTGATCGGCGCGCTGAAGGCGCTCTGCGCAACAAAAGGAAAGAAGATCAGCCCGCCCAGCCAGACGGCGACGGCGAGCATGATCAGCGCACGATGCAGAATCTTCAATGAGACTTCGTCTCCCTACGAATTAGTTCATGAAGACTGGCGGGACAGTGCGCGCCGCAGCACCACTTCAAGAGCCGACTTGGCCTGCACATAAGCATCTTCGGTGATCTTGCCCTCAAGCCGCTCGGTCTCAAGCGTGAACAGTTCCTCTTTCAAGGCTGTGAGCAGCGCCCCGTGACCGGCGCCATTTGACGAGCCGGTCGCTGCGGGAGCGGCAGCAGCCTGCGCACTTGCCGTGCCTCCCGGAGCCGGAGTGACAGTGTGATCCGCTGGAGACACTGCCTGTCGTTGCGAGGGCTTACGACGCAGCAGAAATGCCGCTGCCGCGGCGAGTACGAGTGAGAGGCCAAACAGTATCCACCAGCGGTACTTAGTCAGCGGATCGGGCGAATCAATGGGAGTTCCAAGCCCCCCTCCCGGCCGGCTGTCGTTGCTCGCAGCCGGCGTCGAACCCTGTTGCGTGACCTCGGGACCGGCAGTCGAAGGAGCGCCAGCCGGTGCGACCTGAGCCTGGCTGCCGCCGCCGCCTGCCTGGCCCTGTGCCTGTCCTTGCGCTTGCCCCTGAGCCTCGCGGGGCATCGAGCCAAGTCCCGAAACAGTGAACTCAACCGGCTGCGAGGGTGCGACATTTTTTACCGCAAAGGCCTGCACCGTCGGGTCTTCATTGTCCTGCTGGAAAGCGGTCGGGCCAGGGTCGAACTTCATCTGTCTGGGCAGCAGCACCGCGACAGTTTGCGTAGGCATGTAGACGCGCGGCGAGAACTTGTAGGTACCCGTGTAGGGAAGCAGGTAGCTAATCTGAAAGCGTGTCTCGCCGGGCCGCAACGGGAAGATAAACGCGTAGTGCCCCTTCTCACCTAGCGGAGTCGGTGAACTCGACACCGGCATGCCTCCCGGCGCGAGGGCCGCCGAGGCGACGATGTTCGCGCCGGCTGGCAGGTCAATCTCAAAGGCATGGTCGCTGAACTGCGTCTTCGGCGGTGAGGAGTCGTTCTTGACGAAATAGTTCTCGATGACGTGCAGGCCCTGCTGATCGGCTTCGACCCGAATCACATCAGCTTCGGTGCTAACGCCCGGCACCTTTTCAAGCACATCGTAGACATCGATCTCAACCGACGAAGTGCCCGGGGGCGCCTGCCGGAAGTAGGAGGCCTTCTGGTGGTCGACGCGAATCAAATGCGGTCCATCACCCGCATCGAGGGTGAAGCGGCCGTGCGCGTCGGTCTTCGTCCGGCCACCCTCCTGCATGCCCTGGCTCAAGTTGAGCATCACGACTACATCCCCCGCGGACGGCTTATTGCTGGTCTTGTTAGTCACAGTCCCGCTAAGCGGCGCAGCAAAGATCGGGAGAGACGACCAGAACAGCAGCGCAAGCGCGAAGACAGCGGACGGCGCGGAAGAAAAGTTAGACTTTGAGCGACTTGTCAGCAGCATCATGGCTTAGTGCGATTCTATCTGGATGAAATGAGAGGCTGACTTCGTTGGCAGGTTGGGCGGGCTACTTCTAAGCTCGGGCCCTGAGCGCATCCATCTCGCTCAGCGTCTCCGCTGCTTCATTCTCCAGCAGAGCTCTCTGCGCGGCGTAATCTTCTTCTGGATACTTGCCCGCACGGAACTCGAAGTTCAGATCGCGCAGGTTCTCATAGACCACTTCCTTGCGCTCCTCAAGATATTCAAGCCGCGTCTTCTCATGCTGCTCCTCGACCCGGCGCTCCGGGTAGAAGACAAAGACAAAGATCGCGACCACCAGCAACCCGCAGGCGGCGATGATCATGCTCCTACCGCTCTTGCGTTGATGGCGCGAGCGCCGCGCATATCAGCAGACTCCAAAGCGAGGCGCCTCACGACGATGGAGTTCATATCTCTGTACTCCGGCGGATAACCGCACGCTGTCTCTCAAAATCCGGCGTCGATGGTACCGCGGGCATCGACGCAGTTCGCAGGCGCCATCTGCGGACCAGGCTCGCCGCTCCAGCCAATCCCAGGGTTAACACCAGAAAGGGCATGATCCACGCCAGCCGGCTGAAGCCCACCATTCTCGGAGCAGCCAGCACCACCGGGCCATAGCGCTGAACGAACGACTCCAGCACCAGGTCGTCGTTGTCTCCACGATCGATGCCCGCCTGCAGTTCGTTGCGCATCACCGGCGATACCGGGCAGCCGACATGGTTGCACTCCACCATGATCTGATTGCAGCCGCAGGTGCACATCATCCGATGCCCAAGATCGTTGAACCGCGCACCGGGGTCTGTCACAGCCATCGTTGAGAGCAGCATGATCGAGACCAGCACCATCCCTGTGAAGCGGAGCGCAGTATCCAGCGGCCAATGCAGCCGGCGCAACCGGGCCAGAAATAAAATTTTCACGAGCCCACCTCGACGGCCTCAGGCTCAGCCGCCGCAATTAGAGGAGTCTCAATGATCCGGCGCGCAACCAGTGCGGCGCTAAGGTTCGGAGCGAGGGCAAGGAACGTCCCCGCCACGATGATGCCGACGCCAATCCATATCCACATCACCAGCGGGTTGAGGAAGACCTTGATAATGGGAAGCCCGGTATCGGGATTCTTGCCTTCGTAGACCACGTAGAGGTCCCATGCCAGGGTGGAGTGGTTAGCGACCATGGTCTGTGGCGTCTGGCTCGCCTGGTAAAAGCGGCGCTCAGGCGTGAGCTGAAACTGCTTCACACCGCCCCGGTACACGTCGAGCAGCGAGTACTCCGTATCGAAGTTTGGATTGGAATCCTGCGTGTTGCTCTGGTTCACCAGGGTGTAAGGACCGATCTTGATCTGCTGGCCGAACGACATCTCGCTCTCGGCCGTGCGGTTGAAGGCCGAGCCCGCAATTCCGATGAACATCACCACGATCCCAAGGTGGACGACATAGCCGCCATAGCGCCGCGTGTTGCGTCGGCAGAGCAGTACCACCGACGCGAGGATGTTCCTCCCGGTGTGACGCTCGATGACGGCGGCTCCCCGCAGAAACTCTGCTGCGATCGCGGTCACCACAAAAGCGGCCAGCGAATAGCAGACCCAGGAGTAGAAGGAACCAACATCCTGCCAGGGGCGAACGCGAAACAGCATCAACGTGACTGCCGTTGCGAGCCCGACCGCGCCCGGCAGCACCAGGTTCTTCCGCATGCTCCTGAAAGACGAAGAACGCCACGCCAGCAGCGGTCCAATGCCAGTCAGGAAGAGCAGCAACATCGCGATAGGAACGGCCACGCGGTTGTAGTACGGCGCGCTCACCGTCTCCTTGAAGCCCTGAACGTACTCCGACAGCACGGGGAACAGCGTGCCCCACAGAATCGTGAAGCAGGAGACCAGCAGCAAAATGTTGTTGAAGAGGAAGCTCGACTCGCGGGAGACCAGCGCCTCTAGCTTGTGCTCAGACTTAAGGTGATCGCGCTGCAGCACAAAGGTGAAGAGGCACACCACCAGGACGACTCCAAGGAAGCCAACAAACCAGTTCCCGATGGTGCCCTCGGAGAACGCATGCACGGAGCTGACGAGGCCCGAGCGCGTCAACAATGTTCCCAGGATGGACAGCAGGAACGTCGAGAAGATCAGCCAGACGTTCCAATGCTTCATCATGCCGCGCTTCTCCTGCATCATGACCGAGTGCAGGAAGGCGGTACCGGTGAGCCACGGCATCAGGGAGGCGTTCTCCACCGGGTCCCATCCCCAATAGCCTCCCCAGCCCAGCACGGCATAGGCCCAATGCATCCCCAGCACGATGCCGCAGGTGAGGAAGAGCCAAGTGACCATGGTCCAGCGGCGGGTTATGTGGATCCACTTCTCGCCCGGATACCTCATCATCAGCGCGCCCAGCGCAAACGCGAACGGTACGCTGAATCCAACATAGCCGAGGTAGAGCATGGGCGGATGGATCACCATCTCCGGGTACTGCAGCAAAGGATTCAGGCCAAATCCATCAGCAGGCAACGCGCCCTGCGTCAATGCAAACGGCGGAGCCGCAAAGTTGAGCAGCAGGAGAAAAAAGACCTGTATACCAGCCAGGATGGTCGAGGCATACGCCGTCAGACGAACATCCACCTTGTGCCGTATCCGCAGCACAAAGCCGTAGGCGGCCAGCAGCCACGCCCACAGCAGCAGGGAGCCCTCCTGCCCCGACCACAGCGCGGCAAACTTGTAAGGCCCCGGAAGAGCGCGATTCGAATGATGCAGGATGTACGAGACGCTGAAGTCGTCATTGAAAGCCGCCCAGAGCAGCGCAAAAGCGGCGCAGGTGACCGTCAAAAAGGTAGCAATGCCTGCGCGGCGAGCCGTCTCTGCCAGCCGCTCCGCCGAGATATACCCCTGGTAGCCGGTCGACAGCTGGCGTAAGGCAATCGCGCCCGCCAGCAGGGTATATCCACTGAGTACGAGCCCGAGCAGCAGTGCGAAGCTTCCAAAAAACGGCATAAGTAGCTCTGGACAAACAAGTCCTGCATGGAACCGATGTCTAACTCTGACCCGGCATACCAACTCTGACTACAGAGACTGGCTCTAAACCGATTGTCGCAGAGCACGCCCGGCCCGGCAAACCGTCTTTGCGACGGGACGAAGCATGTCGCTCTAGCGCGTCCCCCACTCCCAAAGGCCAAAATTTGCAGTTTTCGCCAGGGGAAAGCCGCTCTGCCGCGCAAGCATGGAAATCTGCCCGCGATGATGGGAATCATGCGCGATCAGGTACCCGACGAACGCAACAGCATCGGGCTTGAAGTTCTTCAACCGCACACCGCTGGAGAGCGCCTCCCCGACAAGCGTTCGCAGCAGGGTGGCACTCTGTTCCAGCGCGGAGATTGCCTCCCCTTGAGTGACCGTGCTCTTGTCCAGCGCCACAGGAATAGTCGCGCTGGCCGCCGCTTTGAGCCACATGCAGTGCACGCTGTGGATGTGACAGACAAGGCCGGCGATGTCTCGCCCCTTACCGTCCGGCGTGGGAGCATGCCAACACTGCGGATCGAGGTTCTGCAGCAGATAAACGGTGATGCGGCTGTGAATGTCGAAAGTTCTCAGCAGGGAATCGGCAGCAGACATCTGGAGCTCGGATTTAGCCATGTTGCATCTTCCGCGAGAACGCGCGCGACGCGCAACTCTAAGCTCGCGATGTATCAAGCGCCAGAGATGTCTGCTTCAGGAGGGAGTGGCTACGCTGTGCGGCTCAAGGGCCGATCCAGGAGCGATCGCACCAGGGGAATCAGCTGATCGGGAGCAAAGGGCTTGACGCGGAAGATCACGTTCAACCCGCCGTACTCGGATTCGGCCTCTGGCAGACCGCTGATTACCAGCACCGGCAAAGTAAGGGCCTGCGCGCGCAGGTGCTTCACGAACTCGGGGCCATTCATCGCAGGCATTAAATGGTCAGTGATGATCAGCCCGATCGATGCCAGGAACTCTCCGCATTGGAGCGAGAGCAACGCGCTCCGGGCACTGCCTGAGACAGTAACGTTGTTGCCAGCCCTGGTGAGGATCGTCTTGCGGGTATCCGCCTGTACGGCGTTATCATCGACTAATAAAATTCCAGAGGTCATGCGTAACCTTCAGGATGTAGTGAAACCTGCTAACGGTTGTCCGCATACCTGAAAAGCGAGCTATAAGGACCACCAGCCCGCAACCCGCGTTGACCTTGCTCCGAGCCTCTAAACAGGCAGGCGGCTGCAGTTGCTGCTCTCGTTGAATGCAGCCTAGCCGCGGCCGTAGTGAAAGTGCAGCTCCTGTACCGAGGCCACAGCCACTCCATCTTTCTTGGCGGGGCTGAACTTCCACGTGCGGACGGTCTGCATCACGCTTCCCTCGATTCCGTAGCCAAGAGCTCTCAGTAGCTGCAGGTTCGCGACATTGCCTGCGGGGTCAATGGTCACGTCCAGCACCACGTCGCCTTGCGTGCCGCGAGGCAGGCTGGAGAGATCAGGGCGAGGGCTCGGTGCGTACGTTGTGAGTGCGATCTGCACATCGCCTGTGCCGTAGGAGTCTCTTCCAGCCTCCTGTTCAGAGGTCGTGGGCGGCTGGGCATCTGTCGGGAGCGAGTTTTGCCGCAGTGGTGGCAGATGAGGGCGCGGAAGCTGGGCCAAGGCCTGATCAACTGTCGGTGCAGGAGAGTCATGCGCCGCAGCCCTGAGCAACGGAGCGGGGCTGGTCTTCAACGGCTTGAGGTGACGTGTTGCAACGGTCGGTTGCGGAGCTCGCCCCGGGTTGTAGGCAAGGTCAATCTGAGTACCCTTGGCGGTCCCTGGCAGGAACACCCGAACGGCCGGCGCCTTGACCAGATCAAGTGCAGCAAAGAGCAGCAGACCGTGCAGCAGCAGCGAGACCGCGGTGCCGCGGAAGCGAGCCTTGCGGCGGGTTGGAAACTGACCAGACATACTTGAAGACGTGGGCAGCCCTGTCCCAGTGATGATAACAAAGAGCGGGCTTCCGTCAGGCGATTTGGCGCCCGGCGATCAGGCCCAGCCAGACGGCTCCATACCCCAGGACCACACTCAGCACCACGTTGAGGATCGCTACCCCGGTCCGCCCCTCCTGCACGGCGCGGATCGTGTCCAGTTCAAAGGTGGAGAACGTGGTGTAAGCGCCGATGAATCCGATCGGCACCGCGTACCTCCACGCGACCGGCAGGGAGGTTCGCGCATCGAGCACGGCGACGATCAATCCAATGGCGAAGCTGCCGGATACGTTGATCACAAACGTGCCGTAAGGAATGCGGCCGCCCCACCGGTCATAGAACCACACACCCAGTGCATATCGGGCTACTGCGCCGAGCGCTCCGCCGAGCGCAACCCACAGATACCTCATGCTCTCGGCGTCCTTTCTGAGTGGGGCAGTGCGTCTAGCTTCGCGGCATCGCTTCCATTCGTCAAGGGTCTCACTGTGAGGAGGGGATCAACCGCCGGCAGCGCTCACCGGCGCCTGCCCTTCACGTCAAAGCGGTATAGACATCGCAAGAGAGTTGAGCTCAACGTTGATGCATGGGCGCTCCGACGATGCAACGTCTCTATTCTTCGTCATCCCGGGTGCAGCGAATCGCGTCTATAGCTCTGAGACACAAAGTCTGCGAGACAAGGGACTTCAGCATAAGGCACTCTTCCGATAGCAGCGTCTGTTACAGATACATCCCTCAAGGCAATACTTTGCCCGATAGCACTTAAAGCGCTCAAAGCCGCGTTCCCGCCGAATGCGCACGAACAAAGTCCTGACCGGTTTGTCCATGCCGTCACCGAAGTAGCTGAACAGGTACATCCTCACTCTCAACTTCTGGTTTGACGAGCTTACACTGACATGTCAAGCCATAAAGATCCAGGTCAGCAAATTCACCTCCCCACGCGGCAAAGCACAAGAACAAGGAGCGAATGAGAATCGTATCGACCGCAACTGCCTACCCGCCCTACTACTTCACTCAGCGCGAGGTCATCGACGCGCTCAAGACTTACTGGGACAAGGGAATGGACAACTCGGCAGTTCTGGAGCGGCTGCACTTCCGGACCGGGGTTGATGGCCGCTACTTCTCCCGCCCGCTCGAGGATTACTACGCGCTCGACACCTGGGGGAAGGCAAACGACGTCTGGATTGAGACCGCCCTCGACCTGGGCGAGAAAGCGGTCGACTGCGTTCTGCGCCGCGCCGGGGCAGGGCGCCACCAGATCGGCGCTCTCTTCTTCGTCACGGTGACCGGTGTGGCCAGCCCCTCAATCGACGCCATGCTCATGAACCGCATGCGGCTCTCGCCTAATGTCAAACGGACGCCGATCTTCGGACTTGGCTGTGTGGCAGGAGCGGCCGGAATCGCCCGCGCAGCCGACTATGTCAAGGCTTATCCCGACCAGATTGCGGTGCTGCTATCGGTCGAGCTCTGCTCCCTCACCTGGCAGCGGGACGACCTCACCGTGGCAAACCTGATCTCGTCGGGTCTGTTCGGGGACGGGGCCGCCGCCGTCCTGATTGCAGGCGATGACGTAAAGCTGACGCCGCCCAAGCAGTTATCGGCGGCTTCGGTCGCCCCGCTCTCTCCGGGCCCACGCATTCCGGCCAGCCACCAGGTCTTCTACCCGGACACCCAGGACGTGATGGGCTGGAACGTCTCCGAGAGGGGCTTCCAGATCGTGCTCTCGCCCGACGTGCCTAAGGTCGTCCGCGAAAACCTGGGCCGGGATGTCGACGGCTTCCTCGCCTCGCGAGGGCTCTCCCGCGCGGACGTCGGCACGTGGATCATGCACACCGGTGGGCCAAAAGTTCTTGAGGCATGCGAAGAGTCGCTCGGGCTCATCGACGGCGAGTTGCAGGTCTCCTGGGACGCGCTGCGCAAGGTCGGGAATCTCTCCTCCGCGTCTGTACTGGTGGTGCTGGATGAGGTGATGAAGAACCGGCGGCCGGAGGCGGGAACCCTAAGCATCCTCTCCGCCATGGGACCGGGCTTCTGCGCCGAGATGGTGCTGCTCGAGTGGTGAGCGAATGATGAAGGCGCGCGACGCGATCATCGTCGGAGGCGGCCCCGCCGGGCTCGCCGCCGCAATCGCCCTGCGCCTGCGCGGACTCGACGTGCTGGTTGCAGAGGCCCTCACCCCGGCGATCGACAAGGCCTGCGGGGAGGGCCTGATGCCCGATTCGCGCTGTGAACTGGCTAAACTGGGGCTTGAGCTCAGCCCCGCGGCGGGTGTTGAGTTCGACGGCATCCACTTCTCGAGTGGCCGGCGTGCCGCCAAGGAGTCGGTGACAGCAGAATTCCCGGTTGGCCGCGGCATTGGAGTGCGCAGAATCGAACTCCATGCGCGTATGGCCGAGCATGCCCGCGAACTCGGCGTCGAACTCGCCTGGGGAGCCCGCGTCGGCCTCAAGGACGGCCATCCCGTCCAGGTAAATGGGGAGCCGGCGAGGTACCGCTACTTGATCGGAGCCGACGGCCAGTCCTCACGCGTTCGTCAATGGGCGGGGCTGGGAAACGGCAACCTGGTCAGCCGCCGCTTCGGCCTCCGCAGGCACTATCGCGTTGCTCCCTGGAGCAGCAACGTGGAGGTACATTGGGGCGTCCGCGGGCAGGCATACGTAACGCCAGTCGGCGAGAACGAGGTTTGCATCGCGACCCTCACTCGGGTTCCTGGGCTCACAGCGGACGCTCTACTTGAAGAGATGCCAATGCTGCAGACGAAGCTCAAAGCCGCAACCCTGAGCAGCCGGCCGAGGGGCTCGCTGACTACTACCCGCACTCTGGATCGGGTCACGGCCGATGGAGTGGCCCTGATCGGCGACGCCTCAGGATCAGCCGACGCCGTTACCGGGGAGGGATTGGCGATCGCCTTCCGCCAGGCTGTCATGCTCGCCGACTCCATCAGCGCGGGGGGCCTCGAACGCTACCAAGCTGGGCATGGAGCCATCCTGAAGATGCCTCAAACGATGGCGCGAATATTGCTGACCATGGATCGTTGGCCCTTGTTGCGCCACCGGGCCATGAGAATGCTTTCCGGCAACCCCTCCATCTTCGCGGGCATGCTCGGGGTCCACGTGGGGGAAGAGTCGATCAGGCACTTCATCCAGCGGCAGGGCTGGCAGGTCGCGACCGGGCTCATCGCTCCAGCCTCTTCAACGCTCGACCACGCTGCCGTTAGACTAATCTGATACCCCGTGCGGCTGCGGCTGCGGCTCATTGTTAGATCCCTGGCCGCTCCCCTTGTCGTAGCAACGGCCAGGGGCATTCAGCTCGAAAGGCATGAGAATTGCATCGTTATAGGCATTGGAAGCTCCGCTCTCCCCTGACCATCGCGGCGATCCTGCTGTTTTCGGCCTCTATTCAGGACTCCCGTGGTCAGACGGCACAGCCCGATGCGGCCTCAGCTGCCCCCCAGCCGCGACAGACCATCCACTTCGATCCGGCAAAGAGCAAAGTCTCCTGGAGCGTGCACGGCACAACCCACACCGTGAATGGCGTCTTCCAGCTCAAAGGTGGGCTCATCACATTCAATCCCGCGACCGGAGTAGCGGATGGCGAGATGCTGGTCGACGTATCGAGCGCCGACAGCGGCAACTCCACGCGCGACGGCAAGATGAAGAGCCAAGTCCTCGAGGCGCAGAAGTACCCGACCGTGTTCTTCCACCCGACCATGATCTCCGGAACTCTCAAGCCGGGTAGCAGCCGGCAGGCCACGGTGGATGGAACGCTGAACATTCACGGAGTCGACCACCCACTCACTGCAAGCGTGGCGATCGATACTCAGGGCACAAACGTGATCGTGAAGACTAAGTTCGAAATCCCGTACGTGGCCTGGGGTATGCGGGACCCCAGCTACTTTATCTTCCGGTTCAGCAAACAGGTCGAGGTCGAGGTCACCGCGCAGGGAACTGTCGAAGCGGCGCCTTGACAAGCTTCCAGGCTGCCTCGTGAGTGCCATGACCCATGACGTGACCGGACCCTACATGGTGAACTGCTTCACCGCATCCCATACATAAGTGCCGAGGATAACGGCCGAGAGCAGGCAGGTGATCCCGGTAGCGGTTCGCAGAAAGGGCTGCAGCCGGTTGACCCGGCTCACGATCTCCGCCTGCTCCAGCTCATGCTGATGCGACGACTCATCCAGAAAGAGCTGATCGCCCTCATACCGGGTGAGTCTACCGCGGTAGATGAGCATGATGAACAGGACAGCTGCTACAGCAGCCCAGATGATCCACAGGATGGGCATGTACGACATAGGAACCTCCTCCATTTCGAACCGTCCCAGTCAACTGGGTCCTAAGCTAAAGGGCTCGGGCAGGTGGGGCTGTTCGGGAGCATACTAGGCCACAAGGAGCAGCTTTGGAAAGCCCTTTTAGACTATTTTTGTCATAAGGAGCTTGAAGCATTCAATCCTGCTCTTGCAACTGTCGGCGTTCGGCTCGGATAAGATGGTTGAGCATTGGAGAAGTAGATGAAATCTATAAGCGACCAAAAGACGCTGGCCCGTGCCGTCACTCTGGCCTTGCTCGCCGCCGCCTCAGCCATGCTGGCCTGTAACAAGCCCCAGACCCAGCAGCAGGAAGACCAGCAGATCCAGCAACAGGCCGCCAAGACTACGGAGCAGGTCAAGTCCGACGCGAAGGTAGCTGCGGAAGAGGCCAAGGTAGCCACAGCCGACGCCGGACGCAAGCTGAAAGACATAGCGGTAGGGGTCCGCGAGGGACTGCATAACGGTTCCAGTGGAGATTCAGCCGCTGCAGACAGCAAGCCGAGCGCTGGCCGTATCGATCTAAACGCTGCGTCAGAGGACGAACTGGCCTCGCTGCCTGGCATCGATGACGCCAAGGCAAAATACATCATAGCCGGAAGGCCTTATAGCTCCTCGCATGACCTGGTTGCGAAAGGCATCCTGAGCCAGTCCCGCTACGAGCGGATCGCACGCCGGGTCACTGCCCGCTAGAGCTCCGCTCTGCAGGAGCCCGGCGCGACCGGCGATGGACGTGTCGACGGACGAAGTTATGGCATCGCTGCGCCGGCCGATGCATCTATTAACCAGTGGTCGTCGATGTTGTGAACAGTCGATCCCGGGCGTTACACTGTTAGAGCACAACCAGGCATTTGGAGGAGAAAAACATGGCAACGACTATGAACGCGCTTGAGACCGCCCCGACCGAGGTCAAGCCGCCACTCTCGCTGACACCGTCCGCCGTAGTGAAGGTGCGGGAGATCATGACCAGCCAGGATCCTCTTCCCGTTGGCCTGCGCATCGGCGTGGTCGGCGGCGGCTGCTCTGGCTTCCAATATTCGATGTCTTTCGAGAATCAGTCAGGCATGATGGACAAGGTGTTGACCTTTGACGGGCTCAAGGTCTTCGTGGACGCTACCTCGGCCATGTACCTGAACGGCTGCGTGGTCGATTACGTCGAAACTCTTGAAGCAGCCGGCTTCAAATTCGAGAATCCGACCGTGAAGAGCACCTGCGGCTGCGGCTCCTCCTTCAGCGTCTGACCCAGCGGTAAGGCGCGTCTAAGTTTGAATTGGAATGCTAAAAGGCCACTCGACTCGAGTGGCCTTTTAGCATGTGGATCATCTTCGCCGACGGGCTAGGAGCGAACCCCAAGCACAGCTTCCTTCTTGAGAAGATCGAGGATGGCTGCTGCCGGCATTGGTCGTCCGAAGTGGTAGCCCTGACCATACTCGCAGCCGAACTGGCGCAGGATCTCAGCCTGCCCCTCCGTCTCCACTCCCTCAGCTACGACGCTCAGCCCGAGGGTGTGAGCCATGGCCGTGATCGAGCGCACGATCTCCGCGCTGGTGCGGTCGTCTTCGATGTTCTCGACGAAAGATTTGTCGATCTTCAGGCAGTCCAGCGGGAAATGCTGTAGACGCGAAAGCGAGGAATGCCCCGTACCGAAGTCGTCGATATGCACGTGGATGCCAAGGTCCCTCAGCTTCCGCAGCTTCAGCCGTGAGGTGTCCGGCAGCTCCATGACCACACCCTCCGTGATTTCGATGTGCAGGCACGACGTCGGTATCTTGTGTTGCAGCAGGGCATCGGTGAGCCAGTTCAGCAGATTCGGCTGGCTGAACTCGCGCCCCGAGAGGTTGAAGTTGACGCTCAGGTCGTTGGGATCATTCAGATTGGGCAGCCACTGGCGGATGTCCCGGCAGACCTGGCTGAAGACCGAGCGGCCTATGTTCACGATCAGGTCGCTGTCCTCGGCGACGGGAAGAAAATGGGCGGGTGCAAGCAGGCCGCGGGTGGGATGGTTCCATCGGACCAGGGCCTCAAACCTCGAAATGCTTCCCGATCCAAGGTCGATGATGGGCTGGTAAAACGGGCAGAACTCCGCCTGCTGGATACCGGTCCTGATCTCGTTTTCGAGTTGAAGCCGATTGCCGGGATCCTCGATCACCGCGCCGTCGAACAGCACGCAGCGCGTACTGCCGCCCTGCTTGGCGCTGAACCTCGCCGCCCCTGCATTGTTCAGGCAATCCTGAGCCTTCATGGATCCGGCGAAGAGCGCGATGCCGAGGCTTACATTTATTCTCAACTCGTGGCCTTCGATCACTACCGGCTCACTGAGCGCTGCCATCACCCGCTCGCCAATCTGCATCGCCTGCTCGGAGCCGGTAATCTCTTCCGCCAGGATCACGAACTCGTCCCCACCCAGGCGAGCGACCGTATCAATGTCTCGCATGCACCTTACCAGGCAGTCGGCCACATGATTCAACAGCTTGTCTCCCGCCGCCTGCCCAAGGCTGTTATTCACGACCTTGAACTTGACGATATCGAGCAGCAGCACTGCGAAGGTGCATCCCGGAGTGCGGGCAACGTGCCGGGATGCCTGGTCCAGCTTCTGCATGAAGAGCAGGCGGTTAGGCAGGTCGGTAAGCCCGTCGTGGAACGCGTTGTGAGAGAGCTTCTCTTCCAGAAGCTTCGATTGCGAGATTTCGCTCTGGATGCCCAGGTAGTGGGTCAGCTCTCCCTTCGTATCGAAGATGGGTGTAAGCGCAAGGTCGTTCCAGAACAGCGTGCCGTCCTTCTGGTAGTTCCGCAGAACTACCCGGCAGGGCCGCTGGTCCCGGATCGCCTTCCGCAGTTCAACCACTCCGGGCTGGTTCCTGTCCGCTCCCTGCAGGAAGCGGCAGTTCCGCCCCAAAACCTCGGCCGCACTGTAGCCCGACACCCGCTCAAAGGCGGGATTGACATAGATGATCGGCATGTCAGGCAGGTTGACGTCGGAGATGACGAAGGCATTCGAGGTCGCCGTCAGGGCGCGGTCGCGCAGCATTCGCATCTGGTCGAGGTTCGCCTGCTCGGTCACGTCGCGAGCATCGATCCGCAGACGAAGAGGCTCTGACGAGGACCTTTGAACAATTGCCTGGAAGTGCAGCCAGCTCCCGCTTTCACTCAGGGAGCGGTAAAGGAAGAATTGCGCCTCCCCCGCAACGCCCTTGGCAACCTCTTCAAAGACGGCCTGGACGGCCTCGAGCGAGTCGGCGGAGAGGAAATCGAGGAAGCCGCGTCCGGCGAGCTGCTGCGGCTGATATCCAAGGATGCCCGTGCAATCCCCGCCAACTTCCTCGATCACCCAGCCAGAGGTAACCGTGATCGCCAGATCGGAGAAGTTCTTGATCGGACCCGCAGCCATGAAAGGCTTATCGGCAGGTCGGGCTTTATCGGCAGGTGGCGTTTGAAGACTAAGGCAAACTAGTGTCGCCCGGTGCGCCGCGCGGCTTTACACAGCCCTCAAAATCCTCTACAAACCTTTGCGCTCGCTCCGCTCACTGGCTCGGTATGCGGGCAGCCTATCGGGACAACTGTAAGCCGCGCCGTGAGCAGGATCAGCGCGATCCACAGCAGGTCAGCACCTAACAGGTGAATGATCTGCATCCATGTCGGCGCAAGCAGCACCACATCGGCCGCGCCAAGCACGAGCTGCGCAAGCAGCAGGATGACGATGGTAATAGAGATCTGCCGGTCAGAAGACTCGCGGCCGCGCGAGCGGTAGAGGAGCCATCCAATGTAAAGACCAGCTATCACCGCCGCAGCGGGGTGCACCCAGCGCAGCCGCAGCAGCCAGCTGCTGCTCGATGACAGATCCTGCACAAAGGCAGCGCGCAGAGTCGCTGCCGGGAAGAGCGTGTCTCCAAGGGCCGCGAGCGAGCCGCTGACCCCGACCAGCAGGGTAGCTGCCAGTCCGAAGAACGAGACCAGAGGTGACCTGAGTTCAACGCTGCCGCGCATGAAACCCTGCGTGCGGCCAATGTAGTGCGCCGTCAACGTGAGGGAGGCGAGCAGCAGCAGGGTGTTCGCAAGATGGACGGGCAGCACGATGAAGCGGCCCATCGATTCGTTATGAACCACGTAGCCCAGCTTCACCAGCAATGCGCCAAGCAGGGCCTCGAGCACCAGGAAGACGGCGGAAGCGGTGACGGCGGCGCGGGCGAGGTGGCGCCCCGGCAGCGCACGAAATGTCCAGATAAGCAGGAGCAGGATGCTAAGCGTCGCGCCGCCCGTCATCGCGCGATGGATGAATTCAACGACCGTAGCAAGCTGTGGCGACTGGGGAATCACCTGGCCGTTGCACAGCGGCCAGTGGTTGCCGCACCCCGCCCCTGAGCCGGTGGCGCGCACTACCGCACCCCACAGTACGACCAGCACGTTCCACCCGACGACCGCCCACGCATAGTGAAGCAGGTAGGGCCGCAGCCGCGACACCCTATCCGCCCGCCCGCGTGTGGCAGCAGAGGGCGCCGGAGAAAAGGTCGCGGGCTGAAGAACTGGGTTCATCTCACCTGGTTTTCTCTCATTTTACGCCTTCAGGGGCCATGCATCTCGTCCGTCTCGCTCTCTCGGCTCAAGGCTTTCCGGCAGGAGCCGCAGGCTCAGGCTGGTCACCGAGCAGGCGAACTGTGTGCATGGCGATCAGGAGATCTTCCCTGGCTGGTACTATCAGGATGCGGACCTTGGCCTCCGATGTGCTGATGACCTGGCCTTCAGGGGAGATGTTTCGTTCCGGTGCAAGCGTCAGACCAAATGGCTCAAGGCCAGCGGTGACCTCAGCCCGGGTCTGCGCATCGTGCTCGCCAATCCCTCCGGTGAAGACCAGCGCGTCCAGCCCACCCAGCAGGACAAGGTAACTTCCAAGAAACTTGCGAATGACGTACGCAAACTGGGCCAAAGCTCGCAGCGCCGCCTCGTCTCCCTGCTCCGCGCCCTTGCGGAGGGCTCGCATATCGTTGGACAGCCCTGACACTCCCAGCAGCCCCGACTGCCGTGCGACGATTGCTTCCAGCTGGTCGGCTGCTTCCTTCGTAGCTGGCCTCGAGGGCTCGAGCTCCCGCAGGATGTAGAGAAGTACGCCCGGATCGAGATCCCCTGTACGCGTACCCGAGATGATGCCGCCGGTGGGAGTAAGCCCCATGCTGGTGTCGGTTGACCGGCCGTCCCGGATCGCGGTGATGCTCGATCCATTCCCCAGGTGTGCGACGACCATGCGGGAAGGAAGCTCGTCCCGCAGCTGGTATACGACCGATTCATAGCTCAGACCGTGGGCGCCGTAGCGGCGCACACCGTCCGCCCAATACCTCTCCGGAAGTGCGAACCGGGCGGCGACCTCCGGAATAGTGGTATGAAAGGCCGAGTCAAAGCAGACGAAGTTGGGCAGGCCGGGGAAGAGCTCCGCCGCCTTCCGCATGATAAAGATGGCGACTGGCGAGTGAAGCGGCGCAAACGCGACATGGCGCTCCATCTCGTCCAGAACCGCCGGGGTGATCCGCTGATGGGCGGTGAGCGTCGGCCCGCCGCTGACCATGCGGTGACCGATCGCGTCTGGAAAGGGGAACGGTGGACGCTTCAATGCGTCTGCAATCAGCTGAAAGGCGGCATGAGCGTCCGGTGCAGAGAGCTTTTGGTCGAGGACCTGCTTGCCGGCCTCATCGGTGATCGAAAATGTGCCGGAGCCCCCGCCGATCCCCTCCAGAGCGCCTTCATAGAGCGGGCGCGGCTCCCCGGACTGAATAGCGCTGAAGAGGGAAAACTTAATCGAAGATGAGCCGCTGTTCAGTACCAGTATGGTCAGGGGCATCGGGCGGAGCTCGGTCGACCTCTGCTCATCTTACGGCACGCACTGCCCGGCCGTTTGGTTCCCAGCTGCGTCCGGGTCCATGCGCAGGGCTCTGTACCGCTGCGGTCGCAATTTTCAAGCCTGGTCCGACTTGCCTGCCTGTCCAGGTGCTCCTTATTGCGGCTGTCTCTACTTACGGGAGGTCTTACGGCGTGCGCCCGATGCCTTCTTCCGCGAAGTCGAGGTCTTCTTGCCGGCAACCTTCTTCGAACTGGCGGTTCTCTTGCGCGAGCTCTTAGGCATACCTGCGTAGATGAGCCTGACCAGGCGGGGATCGAGCAGCCACACCAGCAGCCCCGGTCGCTGGGTCAGATCGACACGTGCCAACGCGCTCTTTCTCATCCGCAGGTTGGGGCGGGCGGTACTCTCCGGGCCGATCAAGGAGCTGAGAAACTGCTGCAGGTTGGGGCTGTGTCCCACGACGAGTACATTCTCGTGTCTTGACAGCTCAGTCACCAGCTTCTGAAACTGGGGCAGGGTAGCACCCGGGGCCAGTGCGTCCGTGACCAGGATCTTGCCCTCGTGCCCGATCTCGTTGCCGACCAGCGACGCAGTCTGGAGAGCGCGCTTGAGCGGGCTCGAGGCTACTACATCGAACTGCGTGCGCAGCGCGTTCAGGCAGTTAGCGACGAGTACGCACTGCTGCTTACCTTCTTTATCGAGCGGGCGCTTGACGTCAATCAGTGGATTGGCGCGACGCGTTCCCGCGCTGGCGTGACGTAGAACATAAAGGTTCATTCGGAAGGGGCGGTGTCTTTCCCAGGTTCAATCGCGCCGCACCTTCGTGGCAGCAAGCGTTCAAGCCCGTTTGTGGATCATTCACCCAATTGTAACAATTCGGTTGGACGGGGGCAGCAAAGCCGCTCGCAAACTCAGCGGCTGAGAAGTGGCGGGCAGCTCGAAGTGCTATGCGGGACTAGACGGTAACTGGCTGCGGAAAGCCTGGCGAATCAGGAAAGCCGGGATCAGGGCCGAAGGGGCCGGGGCCCGGCAGCGGCTCGGGATCAGGGTCCGGTTCAGGCTCGGGATCTGGATCAGGGAAGGGATAACCGGAAGAACTCACCCTGCTTTCCATACAGTACCTGCGCCCCGCACCGAAGGGGAATGCTCCCGGCAACGTGACCAGCACCGCAAAGCCGTTACTCTCAAATACGGGCACAACTCCAGGCGAGCTCATCTGCAACTTGGAACGCTGGATCCCTACTTCGGTTGCTTCACCCTCGAAGGGTAGAGAAGCCTTCCTCATTGTGGCGCAATCAGGCTGTCCAGCCTCTGACCTGTGAACGCTACTGCGCACCTATGGACTTGGCGAGCGGGCTCGTGCATCCCGTCCATTCAGAGCCTTGCAGGGGACAATCGCCGTCCTTCATCAACAACAAAGGCGGCTATTCTGGACGATACGCCAGCCGGCGGCTTATTTAAGCCGCTTTAACTATGCTTCGCCAGCCAACGGGCGGAGAGCGTATCGTGTCTAGAGGGAGGCCGCTAGTCGCTCACCGGATCGCATTTCACGCCCGTTCGAGAGGGGGCGAGCCAGACAGTGCCTTGCAGAATCAGGGCCCCTCCGGCGCCATCCGTTGGTAGGACGTCAGGTTTGAGGATCTCGGAACTGACGTACGCTTCGATGCAGCCGATAAGTTTGCTGTGGATTTCGGAATTTGTGTGCAAAGCTCGGCTTCTGTCCGGCCAGTAAGTGCCGCACTTTGAGAGATTACGCGGCTGCAAGGGCCGGCAGGGAGAGAACGTGATCCAGCCAGACCAGGCGAACCGTCCGGCCTCCCGTCTCTCCGTTGCCGGATCCGGTCCGCCGCTCTGCGGCTCTGTCCCACTCGGCTTTGCCCTGCTTAGTACAAGGCTGTTGGCGCTATGCCTGCCCGCTCTGCTGCTGTTGGTGTGCGCCCGCTCAGACGCCCAGACACAGAATGCGGCAGGCGCAGGCCTGCGCCTGTTGACGACTGCTCACGCGGTGCACAGCCTCACTGTGGAGCAGGCGGGACGCGGGTATCCCGTGCACCTGCGGGGCGTCCTCACCTACTTCGATCCGCACATCGACGCCCGCCAGATCGCGATGTTCGTTCACGATTCGACCGGCGACATCTTTGTCTCGGCTGCTCAGGGCTCAATGGGCGAGGTGGCGCCCGGTACCCTGGTGGACGTTACGGGAATCAGCGACCACGGCGACTTCGCGCCTATTCTCGCTCAAGCCCACGTTACCAGCCTGGGGCCGTCGGAGATACCTGCAACCGCGCCGGCCGTGAGTCTTACCCGCATCCTGAGCGGTGCAGAGGACGGTCAGTGGATCGAGGTGGAGGGCGTCATTCACTCCATCACGCAGACGGAGTTCAATGTCTCCTTCCAGCTTGCCATGACCGATGGCACGATCACGGCCCAGTGCCCGCGGCAGCCGGGCATCGACTATAGCAAAATGGTGGATGCCCGGGTGAAGATCCACGGCAACGCTACCCCGATCTTCAACCGGCATCTGCAGATGGTCGGTGCGCGCCTGGTCTTCCCGCAGCTGTCCACCCTGCAACTGGTTCCGCCGCCGCCTGCAGACCCTTTCGCCCTGCCGATCCGGCCAATTGAGCGCCTGCTGCGCTTCGATCCGGCTGCTTCGCTGCCGCACCGCGTTCACCTGCGCGGCAGGGTCACTCTGCAGTGGCCTGGTTCGAAGCTCTGCATCCGCGATCAGACTGACGGGCTCTGTGCGGAGACGAGCCAGGCCACCCGCGTAAACCTCGGAGACCTGGTGGATGTCGCCGGCTTTGTCATCACCGGCGACAGCGTCCCCGCGATGACCGATGCCACCTTCGTCAAGGTACAGGGCGCGCCCCCGCTCTCGGCTCAGCCGGGGACTGCGGAAGAGGCGCTGCGCGGGGACCACTCCTCCGAGCTGATTCAGATCGAGGGTGTGTTGCTCGGCCGCGACCTTGCCTCACCGGACATAACGTTGATGCTCTCCTCAGGCAAGTACATCTTCGCCGCCGTGCTGCCCCGCAGCTACAGCGGACCTGAGGCGGACAGCTGGAAGGACGGCAGCACGCTCCGTGTTACAGGAGTGACCTCGCTGCAGTTGGATGAGCGCAACAGCAGCGAACTGACCGGCGCGATGGTCGTCAAGTCGTTCAAGTTGCTGCTGCGGAGTCCGAGCGATGTGATGGTGCGTCAGAGCCCCTCGTGGTGGACCCCCCGGCACGGTCTGCTGCTGGTGGCAGTGGTGCTCGGGCTGACCCTGATCGTGCTCGGCTGGGTAGTCGTCCTCAGAAAACGGGTCGACCAGCAGACCAAGGTGATCCGCGGCAGCGAGGAGCGCTTCCGTTACATGGCCCAGCACGACTCCCTCACCGGGCTCCCAACGCGGCTGCTGCTGCATGACCGGCTTGCTGCTGCGCTGGAGCGTTCGAAGCGCTACAACACCATCCTCGGCGTCCTGATGCTTGACCTCGACAACTTCAAGGCGGTGAACGATACCCTGGGCCACCATGCCGGGGACCAGGCCCTCAAGGTGTCCGCTCACCGCATCGCCGACGCGGTGCGCAAGAGCGACACCGTGGCGCGTATGGGAGGGGACGAGTTCATCGTGCTCCTGCCTGACCTTCGCGATCGCAGCGAGGCGGAGCTGGTCGCCGCTAAGGTGGTCGCCTCACTCTCCGCTCCCTTCTCGATCGGCGAGCGTGAGGTCCCTATCTCGGTCAGCATCGGTGTCTGCACAGCGGCTGCAGGTGAGTTCACAGCCGAGGCACTGCTCAAGAGCGTCGACACCGCGATGTACCACGCCAAGGCCCAGGGCAGGAACTGCTTTCAGCTGTTTACCCCGGACATGGCGCGCGCCGCAGTGGAGAAGCAGTGCCTTACGACTGGCCTGCGCCGGGCCCTCGAACTGAACGAACTTGAGCTCCACTATCAGCCGATGGTCAGCTTCGAGACCGGAGAGCTGACCGGATTCGAAGCCCTGCTTCGCTGGAGGAGCAAGCAGATGGGCATGATCATGCCCGCTGACTTCATCCCCCTGGCTGAAGAGACGGGGTTGATTGTGCCCATCGGAGAGTGGGTGCTGAGAGAGGGTTGCAGGCAGATCGCGATGCTCGAGCAGCAGCTCGGCCGCACGTTCATGCTGGGGGTCAACCTGTCTCCGCGACAATTTCAGCAGAATGACGTGAGCAGGATGATCGAGCGGGCGCTGGTGGACTTTGGGCGGTCGCCCCGCCTGGTAGAGTTTGAAATCACCGAGAGTATGCTGATGAGCGACTCGGCCGCCAACCACGACGCGCTTATGCAGCTTCGCGATCTGGGCGTGCAGCTCGCCATCGACGACTTTGGAATCGGCTTTTCCAGCCTCTCCTACATCACCCGCTTTTCCATCGACCGGATCAAGATCGACCGGTCCTTCATCAAGAACTGCGCTAACGATGGCAGCAGCCTTGCCGTGGTACGCGCCATCGTCGCCATGGCCCACGGGCTCGCCATACAGGTGGTAGCCGAGGGCGTAGAGACCCTGGAGCAGTTCCGTTTCCTGCAGCAGGAGGGATGCGATACCGCCCAGGGTTACTACCTCAGCCGTCCCGTCCCGGCCTGCGACCTTCCCGAGCTCTATCATCTTCTCGAGCGAAGGGTCAGCATCCACGCGAGCATCTGAAGACCACATCGGAAACTGAGAACCACTCCCACAAGAGCGCTGACGTTACTCGAAGCCAGTGCTGGTTGAGTTCGCGTATCCTTGGCCAGTATGCTGCCCGGCACCCTGCCCGTCACGCTTCCACACCAGTTCGCTTACCTCCTGCTGCTTGCGCTCCCCATCGCCTGCGCCTCGTGGACCGTCACCCACGAAGAAGTCTTTCGAGAGCCTCGTGAGTACTGCAAGGAGAAGAGCGAAAAGTGCCGCCCTCTGGCGGTGAGGAAATTCTTCTATCTCTTCACCTGCGAATACTGCTTCAGCCACTACGTAACCGCATTCTTCCTCCTGCTCACTCACTTCCAGATGCTCTATACGGGCTGGCGCGGCTTTCTCATCTCAGAGTTTGCGCTGGTCTGGGTGGCGAACATCTACATGAGCTTCTTCAACCGGCTTCGCCTGGACATCAAACATGAGAACGTAGTAATCGCGGCCGAGCAGACGAAAGTCGAGGCTGCCAGCGAGCCCGAGAAGCAGAGCCAGACGGCAAGTCACCCTGCCTAAGATGGACAAACACTTGCCTGAGGCCGGCAAACGCCTGCCTCGGTCAAAATCTCGATCAGCCATTTCACTAGCGCCTCCCAGCAATTACACTCCCTATGGAGAACCGACATGCCGCAAAGCCCTCACGACCGCGCAGCTGAATACCACAACCTGGCCGCTCATGCCCACCAGGCCGCCGCCACAGCTCACGGCAAGGGCGACCACTTGACGGCCCATGAACTATCCAAGCAGGCGCACGAACACTCCACCAGCGCGCACCAGCACTCGGAGCAGATCCAACAGAATCACAAGCAGTAGCGTCGGCTCAGCCGGCTCAAGGAGAGGTATGAAAAAGAAGCTTTACGCCACTGTATTGATCCTGGCTGCGGCCGTCTTCGCCGTCAGCGCCTATGCAGCACCTGTTGCGGCAGGCAAGCCCGACTTCAGCGGTACATGGAAGCTTAATGTGGACAAGAGCGACTTTGGACAGATGCCGCCTCCCATCACCGAAACCAACGTGATCACTCAAAGCGGCGTAGACATGAAGGTCGTCGTCACCTCTGAGCGCGAACAGGGCGAACGCGACTACACGCTTAGCCTCAAGCTCGATGGCAAGGACACTCCTACACCGGCAGGAACTTTTCCACCGGAGTCGCCGTTCCAGATCGTGAGCTCCAAGGCGGAGTGGACGGGTAGCGACCTTGTCGTCAGCCAGCAGACCACCTTCCAGGGCAATCCCGGAACGCTCAAGTCTACGTGGACGCTCTCGCTGGACGGCAAGGTCCTGACCAAGTCGACCCAGGTCTCCATCGGCATGGGCGACTTCACCACTAAGACGATCTACGACAAGCAGTGAGTACAGGCTGGTGAGAGGCTCCGCGTCTTCGTCACCTTCACGTATCCACGTTAACCAGTGGCTGGGGACCATCGACGCTCCTCAGCCCCCGGCGATGGACGGGATGACCAGCACCTCATCCCCATCCTTGAAGACGTACGCGTCGTTGCCAAGGAAGCGGATGTCTTCGTCGTTGACGTAGAAGTTGATGAAGCGTCGCACCTTGCCATCTTCTCCGCGCAGGTGCTGCTTCAATAAAGGGAAGCTGGTCTCGATGTCGGTGATCAGCTCGGGCAGGTTCCCCGCCTTGGACTGCATCTCGCGCGCGCCATCGGTGTGTTTGGTGAATGCATTGGGCAGCAGGACTTTAACGGACATCGGCTCCTCCAAACACCAGCTCGTCCAGCGTTGAGGGCGGCAGGGTAGCAGCGTTGAACGGTTCAATATAGGCCTCGAAGTCGGCCAGACGCGGCCTGATGGCCCGGTGCTGCTCGTACTTACCTACGAGGCAGTCGGTCGTTTTAAGGCCGTTGCCGGTGATGCAGGCCACTGTAACCTCATCGCGCCCGATGCGCCCCTGAGCGTACAGCCGGGCGGTCACCGCGGTAGTCACACCGCCGGCTGTCTCAGTAAAGACGCCTTCCGTCTCGGCCAGCTCCTGGATGCCGGAGACGATCTCGACGTCCGACACATCCTCTGCCCATCCGCCGCTCTGCCGGATGGCGTGGGCAGCATAGGTGCCGTCCGCCGGGTTGCCGATCGCGAGCGAACGCGCAATGGTGTTCGGCCGCTGCGGCTCTATCGTCTCCACTCCGCTTTTCACTGCCTGTGAGATGGGAGAGCATCCGGTGGCCTGCGCACCGAAGAAGCGTACCGGCTTGGCCTCGACCAGCCCAAGCTCGATCAGTTCGTTGAACGCCTTACGGATCTTCGTGATCAGCGAGCCGCCCGCCATCGGCACTACGACATTGTCCGGCAGCTTCCATCCGAGCTGCTCGGCGATCTCGTAGCCCACCGTCTTTGAACCCTCAGCGTAGTAGGGCCGCAGGTTCACGTTCACAAATCCCCAGTTGTAGCGCTCGGCGATCTGCGAAGAGAGACGGTTTACATGGTCGTAGTTGCCTTCAATACGTATCAGGGTAGCGCCGTAGACCTCGGTGTTGAGGATCTTCGCGGGCTCTAGGTCAGCAGGAACCAGGATATAGGTCTTTAACCCGAGGCGCGCCGCCTGTGCTGCGACCGCGTTGGCGAGGTTGCCGGTGGAGGAGCAGCCCACCGTGTCAAATCCGAAGATCTTGGCGTTGGCCAGCGCGACCGAGACCACGCGATCCTTGAAGCTCAGCGTCGGCATGCAGACTGCGTCATTCTTGAGGTAGAGGTTGGTGGCTCCTATCCGGGAGCCGAGGCGCGGCGCGGTCAGCAGGGGAGTCCAGCCCGCAGGAGTCGTCGGCACGTAGTCATCGGGCACCGGCAGCAGGGCCTGGTAGCGCCACATGCTTTGCGGTCCGCGGGCGATGGCCTCACGGGTAAAGCTCCCGCGTGCCGCCTCCATGTCAAAGGCCAGCTCAAGCGGTGAGAAACACTCGCTGCAGATCGAGAGCGGCTGGTTGCCATACCGCTTGCCGCACTCCCGACACACCAGTTCGTAAGACGATGCCATCTGCTACCCTCATCTCCGGATGAGAGCGGTCAATGCACGGGCACACTGTGACTACTCTTTCCCAACAACAGCCACACCGCAATCCGCAGGGTGACTGCCTATTACCGCACTGCTGGAGTTAGCGAGATGCAAACCTGGTAGTACGCATCTCGAATTTCATGTTCCCCGTTACAGGAGAGAGTTGACACCGTTTGCCTGAATTGCTCAGGCCGGTTGTCGTGGCGTCACAGGGCCCGTCCCTCAGCCACTCTTCATGAAATTCACGATCGCCCGCTAGGGGCAAACTTGAATGATTCGTTTGTAGCACATGCGGGACTCAAACTCAAGCCGGCACTCTATCGGAAACTGCTTAGT
>DASWVB010000006.1:0-47710 GCA_036401375.1 Acidisarcina sp. | reverse complement strand
GAAGACTTCGCAGCTCAGGCAGACCGGGGGGATTGCCTGCTAAACTCTTCTGATTCCGAGGTAAAGCATGACGAAAGCGCCGCCCCTACATGCCTCCCCCGCGAGCAGCAGAGTAAGCGCCCTCGCGTTTGCCCTCTGCGCGGCTCCGATCTTCTTTCAGACTGCGACCCTCGCATACGCTCAGGAGGTGAGAGCCCCGGAGGTACCCGCTACCCAGCAGATCCACGGCATCTCCATCGCAAGCATGGACACATCCGTCAAGCCCGGGGAGGACTTCTTCGAGTATGCCAACGGTGGCTGGATCAAGCGGACGGAGATACCTGCCGACCGGGCAAGCATCGGCGTCTTTTCCATGCTGGACGACCTGAGCAATAAGCGCACCGCAGCGCTCATCCAGGACGCAGCGAAGACGGATGCGCCCGGCGGCTCCGACCAGCGAAAGATCGCCGACCTCTATAACTCCTTCATGGACGAGACGGCCATCGAGGCGGCCGGTCTGGCCCCTCTGAAGCCGCACCTGGATGCGATTGCTGCGATCAAGACGCGGCAGCAGCTGGCGTACGCGCTCGGCGCAACCTTGCGCGCCGATGTAGATGCACTCAACAACACCAACTATCACACCCTTCACCTGTTCGGCCTCTGGATCGCGCCCGACTTCAACGACTCCAAGCACTACACGGCCTATCTACTGCAGGGTGGGCTCGCCCTGCCCGAACGCGACTATTACGTCTCTGACACGCAGAAGATGAAGGATATTCGCGCCAGCTACCAAACTCATGTTGCGGCTATGCTCAAGCTCTCTGGCTTTGCCGATTCGGACGCGCGCGCCGCCCGCGTTGTGGAGCTCGAGCACTCCATCGCGGCGACCCACCTTCCGCTGGCCGATAACGAAGATGTACATAAAGCTAACAATCCATGGATGGCGACAGATTTCGCTGCCAAGGCGCCGGGCCTCGACTGGGGGGAGTACTTTCGCGGTGCGGGCCTGACCAGCCAAACGAAGTTCATCGTCTGGCAGCCATCTGCCTTCGTCGGCGAGTCGGCCCTGGTAGCGTCAAAGCCTCTCGAGAGCTGGAAGGACTGGCTCAGCTACCACCTCATCGAGGAGTATGCGGCTGTACTGCCGAAGGCCCTGGCAGACGAGCAGTTCACCTTTTTTGGCACGACGCTCACCGGCACGACGCAGATGCGCCCCCGCTGGCAGAGAGGCGTCGTTACAGTCAACCGCAACCTGGGCGACGCGGTAGGCCAGATCTATGCGGACCGCTACTTCGGTCCGCAGGCCAAGGCCGAGGCGCAGGCCATGGTCGCCAACATAGTGGCCGCCTTCGAACGCAGGATCGCGGCACTCACCTGGATGGCTCCTGCCACCAAGGCGGAGGCTGAGACGAAGTTGAAGACCCTTTACGTCGGCGTCGGCTACCCAGAGACCTGGCACGACTACTCCGCTTATGAGGTGAAGCCCGGTGACATCTTCGGCAACGTGTGGCGCGGAAAGCTCTACGTCTACCGGCGCGAGATAGCCAGGGCAGGCTCGAAAGTCGACCGGCACGAATGGTCGATGACACCTCAGACCGTGAATGCAGTGAACCTGCCTCTGCAGAATGCGTTGAACTTTCCCGCCGCGATCCTGCAACCGCCATTCTTTGACCCGCTCGCGCCACCCGCATCGAACTACGGCGCGATTGGATCGATCATCGGTCACGAGATCAGCCACACCTTCGACACCGAGGGCAGCGCCTTCGACTCCGAAGGCCGCGTCCGCAACTGGTGGACCGCCGAAGACCTCGCCCACTTCAACCAGGCAACTGCCATGCTGGCAGCCCAGTACGACACTTATCATCCATTTCCGGACCTCGCTGTGAACGGGCGACAGACGCTCGCTGAAGACACTGCCGATTTCTCCGGAGTCACGGCCGCCTTGGAAGGCTACCGATCTTCCGTCGCGGGCACAGGCGCCCCAGTGAAGGACGGATTCACTCCCATCCAGCAGTTCTTCATTGCCTTTGGACAGGATTGGGGATCGAAGACGCGCGAGTCTGCGCAGCGCCAGCAAGTTGCCACCGACTCCCACGCTCCCGCGCATTTTCGCGCCGAGACGGTTAGAAACGTCGACGCCTGGTACGAAGCCTTCGGAGTAAAGCCGGGCGACGCTCTCTACCTGGCACCGGAGGACCGCGTCAAAATCTGGTGAAGGACTGCGAAAGCCACGTCAAGGACGAGGCGCCCATCAGGTAGTTGAACTTACGGTGCGCTTCAACTGCCCGCACGCGGCGTAGATGTCCAGCCCGCGCGGACGGCGGATAAAGGCAGGCACCCCTCGCGCGATCAGCCGCTGCTGAAAGGCGGTCACATCCGCCTGCTCCGGCTTGTGAAAAGCGATACCCGGCCCAGGGTTCCAGACAATCAGATTCACCTTGACGGGCCTGTTGGTTCTCCGCAGCAGTGCCGCGGTCTCATCCGCATGCTGTAGGCTGTCGTTGACTCCGCCGAGCAGCACGTATTCAAACGTTACCCGCTCGTTTGGGCGCATCGGCATCTGCCGCACCGCCTCCAGTACAGCGGCGATGTTCCACTTGCGCGTGACCGGCATGATGCTCTCCCGCACCGTGTCGTTCGAAGCATTCAGTGAAATCGCAAGCTTCGGACGTACCGGCTCGGCGGCAAACCGCACGATACCCGGCACGATTCCCGAAGTTGAGACTGTCATCCGCGACTCTGCGATGCCGACCTCAGTCACCAGCAATTGCACCGCCGCCATGAACGCGTCGTAGTTCAAAAACGGCTCCCCCATGCCCATGAAGACGATGTTGATCCGGTCGCGGCCCATCTTCACCTGCTGCCGCTTCAGCACGGCGACCACCTGCCCCGCAATCTCGCCCGCACTCAAGTTTCGCTGAATGCCGAGCTTGGCGGTCAGGCAAAACTGGCAATTGACCGCGCACCCAACCTGGCTTGAGACGCATATCGTTGCCCGCTTCGCGGGTGCAGTCTCGCCACGGGATTCCACCAGCATCCGCACTTCCTCGTCGCCTGCGTCGGAGCCGTCACCCGACTCGCCGTCGTCGCCCTCCGGCATCCAGACTGTCTCGACGGTCTGGTCGTCATCGCCACGAACGAGATAACGCTCGGTGCCGTCGACGGAGCGAAAACTCTGGACAATCTCCGGAAGCCCTACCCGATAGCCACCGGCAGCAAGCCGCTCCCGGAGCTGCCGCGGCAGGGCCGAAAAGCTCGAAAAGTCGGAATTCCAGCCCCGGTAGAGGCCCTCCGACAGCTGCCGAGCTCGATAGGGAGGCAGGCCAAGCTCCTCGACCAAGAGGCTAAGTTGCTCATAAGAAAGCCCGAAGAGCGCCTTGCCTCGCGTTCCATCCTGGCTGCTGCCGAGGACCTGAGTCTCGGGCGCCGCTGGAGCGTCTAAAATGGTGATCAGGTCCTTCCTGCCAGGACTCATCCGAAGGCCAGCTCCCCTGCGGCTCAATTCGCAGAATAGCACCGGGAAGATGCTCAGACCGGACGGGCACGGATGCCGGTTCAGCGTCAGAGGCCTAGTCAAGCCACTGCAGGGGCGGGCGGGTCTGAAGTACAGAGACATTATGACCAGCGAATCAATCAGCGACGGCTTCACCAACAACGAGAGAAATATCCGGCGCACGATCCTGCCCAACGGCCTCACCATCCTTACCGAGAAGATGGAGCACCTTCGCTCGGTAGCGATGGGCATGTGGATCCTTGCCGGCTCGCGTCATGAGCTGCCCGAGGTTAACGGCATCTCGCACTTCGTCGAGCACATGGTCTTCAAGGGAACGCGCTCTCGCACGGCGCAGCGCATCGCCCGCGAGGTAGACGCCATTGGCGGCAATCTTGACGCCTTCACCGGCAAAGAGACTATCTGCTTCAACATCAAGGTGCTCGATGAACATGTGCCCGTAGCCCTGGACGTGCTTTCAGACCTGATCATGAATCCGGTCTTCTCGAGCGACGATATCGGCCGCGAGCGCGGCGTCATTCTCGAAGAGATCAAGATGGACGAGGACAACCCCGACTACCTCGTACATGAAATCTTTACCCAGAACTTCTGGAAGGACCACCCGCTCGGCAAGCCGATCCTCGGCACCAAGGAGACGGTCCGCAACTTTGAACAGCAGACCCTCTTCGACTACTACGGAGCGCGGTTCCGCGGCGGGAACATGATCTTCTCAGCGGCTGGCAATCTGGAACACGACTCCTTCGTCGAGCAGGTTGCACGCCACTTCGAGTCGCTCAACCTCGGCGAACCCGAGTCTGCAGGAGCCCCGCCGCGCACCCGCTCCCGCATCGCTCTGCGCAACAAGAAGTCGCTCGAGCAAGTGCAGCTCTGTCTTGGAGTGCCGTCCCCGCCCATTGCGCATGAGCAGCGCTACGTCACCCTTCTGCTGAACAGCGTTCTCGGCGGCGGCATGAGCTCGCGCCTCTTCCAGACCATCCGTGAGGAGCGGGGCCTGGCCTACTCCATCTACAGCGACCTTAATCCCTACCGCGATACCGGCTCGCTCTGCGTCTACGTGGGCACATCCTCCGCCAAGGCGCTGCAGGTCATCGATCTCATCATGGTGGAGTTCCGCCGCCTCAAGGCCGAGGCCCTTCCCGAGGACGAACTTCGCCGCGCCAAGGACCAGCTCAAAGGCAACATCCTGCTCTCGCTCGAGAGCTCCATGTCGCGCATGTCCAACCTCGCGCGCCAGCAGATGTACTTCCAGAACTTCTCCGGCTTGCAGGACATTCTGGACAGGATCGAGAGCGTCACCCAGGAGCAGGTGATGGAGATGGCAAAGTTTATCTTCCAGTCTGAATCGGTCGCCGTCACCCTGCTCGGTCGCCTCGACGGCCTCAAGGTAGGCCGCGACCAGCTTGTCTGCTGATCGTGCGGGCATTTCATCGCCAATGTCCCGCGTTGTGGCAAAATGTTTTCTTCGAAGACTCTGGAGCCAGCATTGACCGGATCGTCTTCTGAACGAGGGACGCCGTGGCAGAGGTCTGGAAGGCTAAATACGTCAGCCCCATGCTTGCAGTCGACGATATGGATGCGAGCGTCGCCTTCTATCGCGACGTGCTGGGCTTCACTGCCTTTATGCATACGCCTGAGTATTCGATCCTGCAGCGTGACGATCGCCTGATCCATCTCAAGCTCGCATGGGCGCCTGAAGACATCATGAAGGTAGTTCGCCTGCATACCGAGGTTTACCTGGAGGTTGAGGGGATCGAGGCTCTCTGGGCGCACGTGAGGACCTTCAAAGACCGCTATCACGTCCGCGATCTCTTCGAACGCCTGTACGGTATGACGGAGTTCCACATCCGCGACAACAGCGGCTTTCTGCTTTTCATCGGGGAGGTTACCTCGCAGGTGAAGTAGCGCCAGTCTCAAACCAAGGTGCTGGCAATGTGAGCGCTGCAGTTACCTCGAGCGTCTCTGTAGATTAGGATTGACTTTGAGGACTACCATAGGCCTCAGTTCGAGGACCCGCGACAGGAAGCGACACGTATGAATCACATGCTTAAGACAGGAAGTGTGGCGCGCAGGCTTTTAGCACCCGGGCGAGACGTGCACTCTGGACGGCAGGACGTCTCTGGCACCGGAGCGGCGACCCGCGAGGCCGGCTTTACCCTTATGGAACTGCTGATCGTGATCTCGATCATGCTCATCCTCATGCTCATTGCGATTCCGAACTTCACACGCATTAAGGGCCAGGCCAACGAGACCTCCGCCAAGCAGTCTTTGAATGCGATCTACGATGCCGAGGTACAGTACTCGAGCGACTACCCGGCAAACGGCTTTGCCTGCAGCTTGACCGCTCTGGGCGGCCAGGTCGGCAGCGCCCCGCCCACGCCCCAGAGTGCCCAGCTGCTCGACAACGCGCTCGCCGCCGGGCAGAAGAGCGGATACACGTTCAACATTACGAACTGCAGCAAGGTAACGGTGAACAATCAGGACCAGGTTACCGGCTTCACGGTGACTGCGGTTCCGCAGGCGATCGGCAAGACCGGTACCAAGGGCTACTGCATCGACCAGGCCAGGGAGATCAAGGTCGACCCCACCGGCGGAACGAATTGCAGTCAGCCGCTCCAGTAATCAGGGTGACGCCGAATCAACGCCGGCAGCCCTCGATCTTTGCACAGCGGGTGCGGGAAGATTACTTGTGGGAAAGGCGCTGCTGGCGATTTCTGATGCCAGCGCAGCTGCTTCTCATTGTGGGGCTAGTGACGGGGCCGCTTGTTGCGGAATCCGAGATGCCCGCGCCCGCAGTTCGTACCGCGCCATCAGCTGTTGAACTGGCAGCCCGTGTGGACCGCCACTACGACGCGCTGCAGTCATTGGCGGTCGATTTTGTCCAGCAATACGACGGCATGGGCATGCACCGCCGCGAGAGCGGCACTCTTCTGCTGGCAAAGCCCGGCCGAATGCGCTGGACCTACTCGCAGCCGGCGGGCAAGCTCTTCGTCCTCGACGGTCGAGACGCGTTCTTTTATTCGCCCGGCCAGACCGAGGTGCAGCGCGTGCCGGCGAAAAAGCTGGATGACCTTCGCTCGCCCCTAAGCTTCCTGCTGGGACATACACGGATCGCCAGAGAGCTCAGCAACCTGACGATTTCGCCCGGAACCCCTGATGGTACCGGCGCTGTTCTTTCGCAGACCGGCCCGCCGCCGCAGCTTCCTTCTGGTGCAGCACCGCCGATCTACGAGCTCTCAGGGCGGCCCAGGGGAATGGAGCAGCGTGTTCAGTTATTGCGCATCACTGTCGGCGCGGACGGCACGCTACTCGGCATACGGATTGAGGAGGTCGACGGCGCCATCACCAGCTTCAGCTTCAGCAGGGAAGAGGTGAACGTTCCCGCCGCGGCCGCGGAGTTCGTCTTCAAAGCACCGCCGGGCACCACCGTCGTGAACGGGCTCCCGCCGATCTAAGGCTCGCGGCAGATGGTTGTGACGCGCGCCATTTGAGGTCTCAACGAATTGGGCCTAATTAGAAGAGGATTCCTTACCGGCGCGGCGCTTGACCCAGACCCGCTCAGCAGCAGGACGTCCCACCGTAGCAGTCCCATCCCGCGTCTGGATCACCAGCGTCTGGTCATAGTTCCGCCGAAGCACCCGCACCCGCCCACCGGGCTCTATTCCGGCCTCGTGCAAAAAGAGCAGTAGCTTCGGGTCGCGCTCGTACAAGCTGGTCACGATATAGTCAGCCTCTTCGCGCGCCTCCGAGAGCAGCACCAGTCCACGCTTGATGCGCTTTTCCGGAGTCTCCGGAAGCACTCCATTCCCATGCGGGCAGATCCCCTGCTGGCCAAGGCGCTCCAGCAGCCTGGCCTCAAACTCGGGCGATACGGCATGCTCCAGCCGCTCCGCCTCATCGTGAACGCGGTACCACTCCATTCCAAATAGTTCGGCCAGCATGCGCTCGATGAGGTGGTGCCGCAGCGCGGTGTGATGCGCCGCCTCCTTGCCCTTTAGGGTCAGCCGCAGCACTCCATCTGTCTTGATGTCGACGTATCCGTCGCGCTTGAGCCGACGCAGAGCCATCGTCACCGCCGGCGGTGACACCTCAAGCCAGTGCGCCAGGGTGGCCGAGATTACGGTCAGCCCCTCGCTCTCGGCCTCGAGTATGGCCTTGAGATAATCCTCTTTAGAGACACTGATGTTTTCCTTCAAGCCTCTGCCCTGCTGCCTCTGTCACCCTTTTTACGCTACGAGATTGTTCGGGGAAGGTAAAGAGCGACCGCACTGACAGACTCTGCGAACACGGTCTAACTGAAGACTCCTCACGGTAGCGTGCCACCTACTTAAATTCCGGAACGTTGGCAAAACCCTTAGCGGTAAATGGTACGAAAGCGGTCCTCCGCGCAGCCTATTCTCGTTTACGATCGAAGCAGCACCCTCACGGAGGATTGTTTGATCGCTAAGGTATCACTCGCTGGCCTGCTCGTGCTCGCTCTTTTCATCTCTCCTGCCTCACTCAAAGCTGCCGATGAGGCGGCCGAAAAGACCTCTGAGAAGGAGAAGAAGCCTGCGCCGCCGATTCCGGACTCGACCACCCACGGCACGGTTGACGTTGGAGGACAGCACATCCTCTACACCGCTGTTGCCGGCACGATCGTGGTTGGCGCAACCGACGATCAGGATGCGGAACTCGACGCGGAAGGGAAGCCGCGGCCCGACTCCGAGGCCGCTCTCGTCAAGGATGAAAAGGAGACGCCTGCCACCGCGCGCATGTTCTACGTGGCCTACTTCAAGACCGGGGCCAAGGCTGAAGAGCGCCCCGTCACGTTCCTCTACAACGGCGGGCCCGGCAGCTCGTCGGTGTGGCTGCATATGGGCTCGCTCGGCCCCAAGCACGTCTCGACGCCGGATGATAAACATCCGCTCGCCGCCCCCTACAAGCTCACTGACAACGCCTACAGCCTGCTCGATACCAGCGATCTGGTCTTCATCGACATGCCGGGCACTGGCTTTGGACGCCTCTACGGCAAGGACAAGGAAAAAGCGTTCTGGGGCATTGACGAAGATGCGCACGCATTCGCCCGCTTCATTGAGCGCTTTCTTGGCAAGTACGACCGCTGGAACTCCCCTAAGTACCTGTTCGGTGAAAGCTACGGCACCACCCGTTCCTCGGTAGTCTCAAATATCCTCGAGAACGAGCGCTCGATCGACCTCAACGGCGTCATCCTGCTCTCGCAGATATTGAACTTCACCTCGGATATCGATGCCGCGGCCAGCAATCCAGGCATCGATCTGCCGTACGAACTGGGTCTTCCCACCTACGCGGCGACCGCGTGGTACCACCACAAGCTTCCACAGCAACCGCCTACCCTTGAGCCATTCCTTAAGGAAGTCGAGGACTTCGCCATGGGCGAGTACGCGCAGGCGCTCGCCAAGGGCACGGACCTCTCTCCAGCCGAGAAACAGGCCGTCGCCGAGAAGATCCACAACTACATCGGGCTGCCCGTACCCTACATCATCAAGGCGGACTTGCGCGTCGCGGGTGGAGAGTTCGAGAAGAACCTGCAGGACGACGAGGGCCTCACCACGGGCCGACTCGACACCCGCTTCTCCGGACCGTCGATCGACCTGCTCAGCCAGTCAGCCGACTACGACCCGCAGAGCGCCGCCATCTCGTCGGCTTATGTGTCCCTGTTTAATGACTACGTGCATCGCGACTTGAAGTATGGGCAAGGCGAGACGTATATTCCGATTTCCGGTCCCGCGAATACACAATGGGACCAAAAGCATAACGGCAACTCGATCGACCTGAACGTAAGCGCGGACCTGGCCACGGCGATGAAGACAAATCCCCTCCTCAAGGTGCTGGTGAATGGTGGATACTACGACCTGGCCACTCCCTTTTACGCAGCGCTCTACGAGGACAAGCACCTGCCCATCTCGAGCAGCCTCGCCTCGAACATCGAGTACGCATGGTATGAGTCGGGACACATGGTTTACGTCAACGATGCTTCGCTCAAGCAGCTTCATGACCGCGTAGCCGCTTTCATCGCCAAGACGCAACCCGGGCGCTGAACGGAGCGCGGCGTGAAATCGGCAGCTCTGCAGCGTCGCGCTTGGCGAGCAGCCGCGGCCCGGCAGCTTCAGTGATCTTCCGGCGTAACGTCAGGCAGAACTACAGCAGACGCGACAAGAGGTCCGCTCCAAACGGAGCGAACCTCTTCTCTTTAGCGTAAGTTCCTGTCTACTGAGAGTCGTAGCAGCTTAACGCCGTCCGCCGCCGCCACCATGAGACCCGCCGCCGCCGTGCGATTCGCCGTGGAACCCTCCACCGCCAAATCCGCCGCCACTATGGCCGAAGTTGCCGCCGCCGTGTCCGTAGGACCCCTGGGGGGCTCCGCCACGGGGTCCACCGTAGCCGCCGTGACCTTCATCGCCGCGGTAACCGTGCCCTTCATCTCCGCGGAAGCCGTGACCTCCATCTCCACGGTATCCATAACCGCGAGACCCATAGCCGCCGTGGTATCCATAGCCGCCGTAGTATCCATAGTTGCCGCGATATCCATAGCCGCCACGGAAGCCGTAGCCGCGGTAGCCATAGCCGTGATACCACGGTCCTGACCCGATGAAGACGCCGCCGATAAACCAGTCCGGGCCATAGAACCCATACGGCGCACAGGCGTACGGATAATAGCCGTAGTAGCCATAGGCGCAGACGGGAGCGGCATACTCCGGACCGTACCCGTAATCCCCATAAGTGACTGCAGGGCCTACACCAACGGCGACGGAAACCTGCGCCTGTGCGAAGGCAACAGGTACTGCCAGCATGCCCAACACGATCAAAGACCGCAAGATTCGCATGATACCTCCTCGTCCATTCCCGGTCCCACCAGCGTTCGATGACGGTCGGGGTGAACGCGACTCCGAGTGATGCTCTGCACTCCTTCAGAGTCTATTGTTACTAACGTCATCCCCGGAACAAAGTTGCGCTTCGCCTGCAGGAAAAGTGTCGCCTTGCTTTCGCTGCCATACCCGGGAGCGAGTCGGGTGTCAGTACAGCGTCCAAGTGCAACTGCGAGGGCATCTTCCCGTTCGCGGTAGCCGGGTCGCGCTCGCTGCGGCGAAGGGCTCAAGCCCCGGAATTGAGGTCCAACGGGCGCTGTCAGCCGTAGCTGCTGCTAGAGTGAACAGGGCGACGGGCTTGCAGTAAGCATCCCGAGCGACCTTCGGATTACCCCATGTTTGCAAAGGCGCAGCGCGTTCACTTTATCGGGATCGGCGGAATCGGGATGAGCGGCATCGCCGAGATACTTCTGACCCTGGGCTACCCGGTCTCCGGCTCTGATCTGCGCCGCACGGGGGTTACGGAGCGCCTCGCCGCCCTGGGTGCGACCGTTTTTGAGGGCCACGCAGCGGCCAACGTGGTCGGATCGGGCGTCATCGTGGCCTCCTCTGCGGTGAACGAACGGAACCCGGAGATCATTGAGGCGCGCGCCCGCAAAATCCCGGTGATCCAACGAGCCGAAATGCTGGCCGAGCTGATGCGCCTGAAGTACGGGATCGCCGTTGCCGGCATGCACGGCAAGACCACCACTACCTCGATGATCGCTGCGGTCCTCGCTGCGGGCGGCCTCGATCCCACTGTCGTGGTCGGAGGACGAGTGGACACCCTGGGCTCCAATGCACGTCTTGGGAAGTCGCAGTACCTCGTAGCCGAGGCTGATGAGAGCGACCGATCGTTCCTCAAACTTTCACCGATCCTTGCGGTCGTGACCAACCTGGATCGCGAACACATGGACTGCTACCACGACATGGCTGACGTCGAGTCGGCTTTCGTCGAGTTCATGAACAAGGTCCCTTTCTATGGAAGCTGCGTAGCTTGTGCCGACGAGCCTCTGCTCGTTGGAATATTGCCGCGGGTCCGCCGCCGTGTGCTCACCTATGGCACCACAACCCAGGCGGATTTCGTCGTCCGCATGCTGGCTGGGAGATCAGGCGCCCTGGGTTCCGCCGCAGATTCAGCAAACGATGGCTTGAGCGGTGGTTCACAAGCTGTTGCAAGGTCACGGTTTGAGGTTGTAGCGAACGGGACGGTCCTCGGCCCTTTTGACCTCCATGTTCCAGGTCGCCACAACGTGCTGAATGCGGCTGCTGCGGTTGCCATCGGGTCCCAACTAGAGCTTACTTCAGAGCAGATCGCCGACGGTCTGCGGGCTTTTCGCGGGGTGGACCGCCGCTTTGAGGTAAAAGGCTGCGTGCGCGGAGTGGCCGTCATCGACGACTACGGCCACCACCCTACCGAGATTCGCGCCACCCTGCGTGCTGCTCGCGACTGCGGGTACGGTCGCCTTCACGTCATCTTCCAGCCGCACCGCTACACTCGCACCCGCGATCTACTGCCCGAATTTACAACCTGCTTCGACGAGGCCGATACCCTCGAGGTCCTCGATATCTACGCCGCCAGCGAAGAGCCCATTCCCGGGACTACCGCCGAAGCTCTCGTGCATTCAATTCGATACCACAGGCTTCGCGACGGAGTTCACTACGCTCCGGGTTTCGAGTCAGCCGCAAGAAGCGCCGCCGCCGCAGCTTTGCCAGGCGACGCAATCCTCACCCTGGGCGCGGGCAGCGTCACGCAAGTTCCCGCCCTGGTGCTTGAGGCGTTGCGTGCGCCGGCAGCGGAAACGCTTTCTCCGGTTTAGACTGAGGCCCATGGACGAAAATCTCCGGAAACGCTTCGATCAGCTGCAAGTTGGCAGATCTGGCGTACTTGCGGAAATCACTGCCTGGACGCCCGGGCAACTGCAGTACCGTCCAGCGGAAACTTGCTGGTCGGCGATCGAGGTAATCGATCATCTTACCAAGGTGGAGCGAGCGGCGGTGGCCTTGATCGAGGAGAGCCTTGTCTGCCCGCACTCCATAACATTCGAGAATCGAGTGAAGACGGTGCTCGTCAACCTGGTCATGCGCTCGCCCCTGCGGGTAAAGGTTCCCACCGTCGTCAGCCACGTATTACCGTCATCAGAGCTCACCCTGCGAGACGTAGCAGCCGAGTGGGAGCAGGTTCGTCTCGAGATGAAGCAGACGCTCGAGGCCGCGCCGATCGAACGCGTCGGAGTCTTCAAACACCCGGTAGCCGGCTGGATGACTCTCCCTCAGGCGATGGCGTTCCTGCATGCGCACCTCATCCACCACCGCTACCAGATCAACCGCCTCAAGCGCCTCAACTCTTGAAGTGGATGTGCAACTAGGAATGAGCAGAATGAGGCAACCGGGGACCATACGTTAAAACGGCAGAGCGGCATCATAGCTTGCCAGGGCTGAGCCGGTAGGCTGGAGGTATGGCTTCGCGTCGTCAACGATCACTGGCTGCAGTGCGCCCGATGATGATCTTTGCACTGGCTGCAACCTTGACACTCGCAGCGCTCTACGCGAGGGGAACGAGTGCTGCCGGCCAGGCGACCGATCCCACGATCCCCACCGGCGATCAGAGTGCGATTCTCACTTTGACGGGTAGAGGTGTACAGATTTACGAGTGCAGGCAGTCTGGGGCCGTGCCAAAATGGACCTTCGTAGCGCCTGAGGCTGCCCTGTCCGATGTCAACGGAGCGGAGGTTGGCACCCACGCGGCAGGACCATCCTGGACTTTGAGAGACGGCAGCTCAGTCCGTGGGAGAGTCATCGCCCAGAGAGCCTCACCGAATTCGATCCCTTGGCTCCTGCTCCAGGCAGTGGACCCGAAGGGTCCGGGTGCTCTAGCCGCGACGACGTTCATTCGCCGCTCTGACACGAGCGGCGGCAGGGCTCCCTCGCAGGGTTGCGATGGGTCTCATCTTGCTCTAACCGCACGCATTAACTACACCGCGACGTACACCTTCTATGGCCCGGCACTGAAGTAGGCCTGCGAGGTTGGGTTTTCAGGAAGGCTGCGGCGGCCGCCTTACTAGAAAGTCGAGTGTCCGGGGCGGTTCCTGCTTGGACTCTTGTCACAGCGAGCGGGGCCGACTCCCAGCCTAGGAAGATTTCTTGGCAGTCGGGGATTTCTTCGGGCGGGCGGCCTTTTTAGCCGATGCAGACCTTCCTCCGGATGGAACTTTCTTAGCTCCGGGAGACTTACCGAAATCTCTCCAGCTTGTCTCCGTCATCTCTACGTCGAAGTGCCGGGCCGCCGCCTTGATATTCGCGAACGCCTGCTCGCGCTCCTGATCGGAGACTCCCTGCACCTGATCGAAGCGCGCCATCGCGTTTCGTACATGGGAGGCATCGCTCAGCGGCTCCTTCTTCTGCTTGGGAAATGCGTAGACCGAATCCGGCAGTTCCTCACGAACCCCGGCCGACAGCTTGCCGTGGGCGGTATGCGGCTTCCATGTCGCCTTCATCTTCTTCTCCTTACTCAGCGATCAACAGGAGAGATGCGATGCGGCGCAGTCCGGGATGCCGCTGGAGGATTCAGCGCGGTAGTTTGGGCCAGGCGCTCAGACGACGCACGAATCTCAGTAGCCGATAGTGAAGCGCTGGTTGATGTGCTGCGGGCGCTCAAGCTCGTCGACCAGGGCGATCGCAAAGTCCTCAGCGGAGATGCGGCTCTCGCCCTTTTCGTCGCTGATGAGCTGGTCGGTTCCGAGGCGAAACTTTCCCGTGCGCTCTCCGGGGGCAAAGAACGCTGCGGGACTGATCGAGGTCCATGGCAGGCCGGATCTCTTGAACATTTCGAACGCACTCTGATGAGCGGTAGCAATAGGCTTCCACTCGGCAGGCAAATAAGTTGAGTCGAGAAGCAGGACTCCGGGAGCCACCTCGAGGGTGCCTGCTCCTCCTATCATCACGACCCGTTTAGCTGCGACTGCTTTTACGCCTTCAATGAGCGCGCTGGTTGCGTCGAGCAGCTTGCCTACCCCTGCAGGGTCAGTGCCCGGGCCGTAGGCGCTCACTATCGCATCCGCGCCGTGCGCCGCACCCGCGATGCCTGCCGGATCAAACGCATCGCCGGCGACCCCTGTGACTCCCGGCAATGCGGGAACGGTACTTGGGTCGCGCACGAAGGCGATGATCTGGTGACCGCGCGAGGACAGCTCCTTGAGGATGCGGCTGCCTGCCATACCGGTCGCGCCGATGAGTAGTACTTTCATGGTTTGTCACCCAGTGGTCGCTACCTACTATAAATTGCCCATGTGCTTTGAGCTGGTTCGGATGCGTCAGTTTGCGTCGATAGCCCCATCGGCTATGGCGAGGGCCTCATCCAGGGCAGCGATCCCCAGATCGATCTCATCGTGCGTGATAATCAGCGGCGGAGCCACCACCAGGTGGCTGATCCATCCCTGCACCGCAACGCCCTGCTTCAATGCCGAGGCGGCGACCTGATCCACCACCAGGGGCTTGCCCCCGACCTTATCCGCCATGCTGTTGAAGGGCTCCTTCGTTGCCCGATCCTTCACCAGATCGAGGGCCCAGAACATCCCCAGCCCGCGCACATCGCCGACCGAAAGATGCTTCTGCTGCAGTCCCCGCAGCTGCTCGCCCAGATAAGCACCCACCTCACGCGCGCGGTTCACCAGATCGAGCCGCTGCATCTCGTGGATCGTAGCCACGGCCGGCGCCAGCGTCATAGGGTGCGCCTCATAAGTGTGCCCATGCGAAAAATAATGGTCGTCGAAGTAGGCGGCTATCTTCCCCGTAGTCGCGCAGAGGCCCAGGGGGACGTATGCCGAAGTGATTCCCTTGGCCGTGACGAGAATGTCCGGCTTGACTCCCCAGTGGTCCATGGCAAACCACTCACCGGTGCGCCCCCAGCCGGACATCACCTCGTCGGCGATCAGTAGAACTCCATGGCGGTCGCAGATCTCGCGCAGCCGCGGCATATACTCCGGTGGCGGAACGAGAACCCCATTTGTACCTACTACCGGCTCGACGACAACCGCCGCCACATCGCTCTCGTTCACGATCATGTGTTCTAGATAGTCGGCGCACGCAATGTTGCAGCCCGGATAGGTATGGCGGATTGGGCACTTATAGCAATTTACTTCGGGCGCGAATACAAAGCCTGTGCCCTTGCCGCCCGGCTCCATCGCCCAGCGGCGCGGGTCGCCGGTAGCGCCAATCGAGGCCGAAGTCGATCCATGATAAGACCGGTAACGCGCCACGATCTTGGTCTTGCCTGTATACATCCGCGCAATCTTGAATGCGGCCTCGTTCGCCTCAGTACCGGAGGTGGTAAAGAAGAACTTGACCAGCCCCTGCGGAAGCACATCGAGCAGCAGGTGACTCAACTCTGCCCGGGCGTCGGTCGCATAGCCGGGCATGGCGTAGGCGAGCTTGTCCGCCTGCTGCTTGACGGCAGCGATGACCGCCGCATTCTTATGTCCCAGGTTGACGCACATCAGTTGGGATGAAAACTCGAGATACCGCTTGCCCGCGCCGTCGGTGAAGAAGCAGCCCTCCGCGTCGATGATATGCAGAGGATTCCAGTTCTTCTGGAAGCGCCAGGTACCGTAGTTTAGGGTCCGGGTCCACTCGACTGCCTGCTGAGTGGTAATGGAGGGAGCTGCTGTCGGGTCGTTCATCTGCCTCTGAGCTGCTTGGAGTTTGGAGCCGAGAGGGTCAGTTTAGCGGAAGGCAGGCGTTCGCGATACTCACCGAAGCGCTGGGCCCCGGATCGAGCTATGGCTGGCGAGCCGTGATGCGGCGTAGGAACAGAATCAAGGGTGCGTCACTCGGAGCCTGGCTACTGCCAGGCTTCTAGCGTGAACGGGATTGTGGCAAGAGAGACTCTTGATCAGTACAGGAGGGCTGCGGCGGGTTTAGCGGAGGAACTTCCAAAGCTGGTATGCGCTATAGCAAAGCGCAGCTGCGGCTCCCTCAAAGACAAAGGACCAGGCAATGCCTCTGAACGCCGCCAGACCCTCGCGCGGATCGAGTACCGGCTCGGCGCCTTGCGGTGCGCGGGTGCCGGAGATCAGGGTAAGCTGTGACGCGGAGCCGCTAATGATTGACTCGCGCGTAAGCTCATGAATGGACTGCTTCTCGCCAGCTACCACACCATTGACCACGTGACCGCTCATGTGAGGGAATATCGGCAGCCTGCGTTGAACCGTACAGCAAATGGCAGGTAACGTTGGTCATGATCAGGCGTAACAACTAAATCAGAAGTGCGCTTGGAGTTGGGCCCTCCGAGGTGTGCCTCAAAGCCGCAAATTGTGTCCTGGATTGGAACACTGAACGGTCATGCACGTTATCAGTGGATGCGCACACAGAAGATCCAAGTGTGAAGCTCGAGACGCGAGACCCATGAGATAGCGCTGTTCGTGTGTGGAGCAATCTACTTCCAGGGCGCCGCATAATCCACACGATGGCGGATGCGCTAGCACGGCTTTGACATAGAGTGGATGATGCGGCGATCGCACGTTGGTCCGATCACGCGAAGCAGGCAGGCGAGCGCGATGCAGTGGAGGCTCTATGAATACAGAATTGAGGCCCCGCACCCTGGGCGAGATACTGGACGGGACTGCCCAGCTCTATCGCTCCCATTTCCTGCTCTTTGTCGGCATCGCGGTGTTTCCACGGGCGCTGCTGCTGGTCACACAGTTGCTACAGATCGGCGTCGATCACGTGCTGGAGCTGCGCCATCTGCCTACCCTCTGGTTTACCGTCGGCGCGAGCGGCATTTCGCTGCTACTTTACTTCGCCTTCGTGGGCCTCGGGCTGGCGGCCAGCAACCGCGCAGTCTCCGCCCTCTACCTGGGGCAGACCGCAACTATCGCCGAGTCCTACCAGGAGGTGAAGCCGCACTGGATTCGCTATCTGGGAATCATGTTCCTGGCGGCACTCTACTCCTGGGGGCCAACCATGATCCCTTATGCCGGGATCTTCGCCGTGATTGGCATCGATGGAAAGAAGTTCATGCCGGGTACGGGAGTTACAGCAGGACCGGGCACGTTTGCTGGTCTCGCCGTGCTCGGCGTCGCGGGCCTCGCCATGCTGGTTACTGTGCCATTCGGCATCTGGATGTCGCTGCGTTATGCAGTTGCCGTTCCGGCCTCCATCTTTGAGAACGCCGGTGTCGCTGCGTCTCTGAAGCGAAGTGTGTACCTTACCAAGAAGGGTCGCGGTCGCATTTTCGTCATGGTTTTAATGATCGGCATCATCTTCTGGGTGATTGCGGCTGTGACGGAGATGCCCTTCGTCCTCCAGGCGTTCAAAGCGGCCAAGAACCATCAGCAGCCTCCTGTCATCTCCCTGGTCCTGAGCCAGATCGTCAGCTTCTTCCTGTACTCCGTGATCGGCCCGATCTACGGCATCGCGATTACTCTCTTCTATTATGACGAACGGATACGGAAGGAGGGCTTCGATATCGAGTTCATGATGCAGCAGGCGAATCTATCAGGCGGTGAACCTGCTATCGAACCGCCGACCCAACTCGAGCCCGGTTTGTCATGAGCTATGAAGTGAGGCCGCTTAGCCTCGGCCAGATACTCGATCGTACGGTGCAAATCTACCGCACTCACCTGATTGTATTTGCAGGGATCGCAATGTTGCCCGACGGGATTTTCTACGCCCTGAATGCTGGATTCGAGCTTGGGGCGAGTCACTTACTCGTTTTTAGCCTGCAGGGTTCCGCGTCCTCGGCGGTTACTCATCTCCGGACCCTCTTGCTTTATCTCATTTACCCGCTGCTGGTGGCGCCGGCGACAGCCGCAACCAACTCGGCGATCTTCAGCCTTTATCGTGAGGAGCCTTTTGGGGTACTGATCGCCTACAGGCAGCTAGGGCCGAGTTGGCGGCGCTGCGTGCGGCTACGATTTGTTGGAATCGTGATGAGCAGTGGTGTCATGCTGCTACTACTCCATCTCTTCTTCGGCGGCAGCACTCTTTATAGTGCTTCCAAGCGACTGGGAGGTTCACCGGGGCTTGTGTCCCTCTTAGCGCTGAGCTACGTCTACGCCTTCTGGATGGGCCTGCGGTACTCGCTTTCGGTGCCTGCAATGACTTCAGAAAATCTGGGTGTGCGTGCTGCGTTGAAGAGGAGCGTCTCTCTCACGCGAAACAGCAGAGGACGTATTTTCGTCGCATTTCTCGTCTACGCGACTGTCGCAACCTGCCTCTTTGCTGCCGAACTTCTCCTGTTGAAAGCGCACGGCCTACGTTCGTGGGAGAGTGGAAAGAGGGGCATAATCGTCTATACGATTGCTTTGTGGTTCGGGCGGTTCCTGCTGACAACTCTCACACATCCTCTCTTCAGCATCGCTGTCACGCTGTTTTACATTGACCAGCGAGTTCGGAAGGAGGGCTTTGACATCGAGTGGATGATGGAGCGTGCAAATCTGATTTCCTTGGGCTCGTTCGTTGTCGCGCCCGGGTCTGCAGTGCCACCGCGCGATGCGCCGCTCGGATGAAATCACCCTCTTATTTTGCGAACTTAGCGCCTCGTGTCGCATTGCTGCTCGCAGCCGTCTTCATTTCGCCGCCTGTAGCGACCTCGCTCACGCTCGCACTCACTGATACGCCGGCAAAATCGTCGGGAGGTAAACCGCTCGAGATTCTTCAGGGCAGAGAGCTCGCGGCCTACCAGGCACATTTGAGCACTTTACTGGCGCTGGTGCAGAGCTGTAGCGCCGACATTAATGCCGCCCACTGCGATCCAAAGCTGGTCGGAACGGACGACCACCTGGAACTGTCCGGCGGAGTGCAGCGCCAAGTTCGCTACGAGTGGCTTCGTGACGCGCTCACCCAGGCCACCATATTAGAGACAGCAGCGATCGAAGCTGCGTCGAAGGGCGAGGCAAAAAAGAACAAAGCCACCCCTGCCGCCAAGACCGATGGCAAGGTCGCCGCGCAGGTGGACGAAGAAAAGCCCAGCGTAAAAGAGCTGCTCGCCGCCGCACGTGAGCACCTGATCCTGGATCAGCAGGCCGTTGGGGCCAGCCCCAGTGTTCCGCCCGATCGCAGGAGCCGGCGAAGGCAGCTGGCGGCGATCCTGACCGAGAGCGAGTTTGACCAGGTCGAGCATCCCAGCGCATGGAGCCGAGCCGTCGAGTCGTTCCTCAACTGGCTGAATGGGCTTTTTGCCCGCATCCCTTCGACGGGCGCTTCGGGCTGGATCCGCCTGGCAATCGAGTGGGGCATCGTCATCGGAGCGAGTACCGGGCTGATCTGGTGGCTCATCCAGGGCAGCAAACGGGACCGCTGGAGACTGGAAGCGGCAGGCGGGGGCTCTGCCGTCGCGCCGTCGCTCCGGGACTGGCAGGTCTGGCTTTCTGAGGCCGAGACCTTCGCGGCGAGGGAAGACTGGCGGGCGGCCGTGCATAACGTCTATTGGGCGGCGATATCGCGCCTTGAATCCAGCGGAGTGTGGCCGGTCGATCGCGCCCGCACTCCCAGCGAGTACCTCACCCTGATCACCTCGGCTGACCCACGCCGGCCCGACCTGACCACGCTGACTCGCAGCTTCGAACGTATCTGGTACGGCTACCGGCATGCCGCCCAGGCCGAGTACGATGCGGCCCGGCAGCTACTGGAGAGGCTGGTGCGCCCGTGATTCGCATCATGCCGTCACTCGAACCGCGTGACCGCAGGGCGTTGCTCGTCTGCCTCGGGCTAGTACTGCTAATGATCGTAGTGCTCGCTCTCGTCGGTCCCCGGCAGAGGGATGAGAGCCCGGTTCCATCGAGCTACGGGGTCGGGACCCACGGCGCCAAGGCGGCTTATCTGCTGCTGCTGCGCTCTGGCTACCGCATTGAACGTTGGGAGCGTCCGCTGCCTGAGCTGGCGTCCGCGGACGTCGATCAGCACACGATCCTGGTGCTCGCCGAGCCTTTTCTGATCGATCAGAAGCAGACCAGGGCAGCCGTAAGAGCGTTCCTCGATCGCGGAGGCACTGTCCTCGCCACAGGGGTGAGCGGAGGCTATCTGCTTCCCCGAGGCCAGGCGCGCGCTAATAATGCCGAGATCGCCTCCACGGTGTGCCATGCGGCGCCCGAGGGCTTCGACCTGCTCGCCTCCTCCGGCGAGGTGGACATCGAATCGTCCATCATCTGGAAGACCGTCTCGCCTGAGGATCGGGTGCAATACCGGTGCGGCGACGGGGCCGTGGTCATCACTTCATCGGCGGGCAAGGGCCACATTGTGTGGTGGGCGGATTCTACCCCGCTCGAGAACGCCTCGATCAGTAGGGGCGGCAACCTCGATCTGTTGCTCAACAGCATCGGGCCGCCGGGCGAGACGCGCGTGATCTGGGACGAGAGTCTTCATGGCGACATCCGCAGCCTCTGGTCTTATACAACCGGCACCCCTTTGAAACTGATCCTGGTGCAGGTAGCACTGGCAGGCGCACTGCTGCTCTTCAGCAAGGCACGACGGAGTGGGCCGTTGAGAGTTTTTGCGGAGGCGCCTCGCAGTACGCCCCTCGAGTTCGTCGAGTCCCTGGGAGCGCTCTACGATAAGGCCGGCGCTACGAATACAGCAGTTGTCATTGCCTTTGAACGATTCCGCCACCAGCTGGAAAAGCATATTGGCTTCCCACCGTCTGAGACCAGGCGTGGCGCGGAGGAGCTCGCGGCGGCGATCCAGACGCGACTCCACTACAATCATCCGGAGCTGTCTTCTGATCTCGTTGAGGCGGAGTCAGCAAACATCGGCGAACTGTCTCGACGCCGTGCGCTGGAGCTTGTGCAGGCACTCCACGACCACGCGGTCCGGCTTGGATCGGGCTCTGCAGTGCCAGGCCACACTGATGCAGCTGTTGACGGATCGCGGAAGCGGCTGAGCGCCGAGGCCGCAGCCGGAAGACGTTAAGGGAGGGATGCGAGAGCGTGGAAGAAGCGGAACGTATGGAAGGCGGGTTGGGTCAGTCCACAGGCGCCGATCGTCTACTGGAAGCTGTTGTCTTTGAGGGGATCGGCAGCTCGAATGGTGCAGGGCTAGGTGACTCCCCGGACGTAGTCGGGGCGGACGCAGCGGCTCAGGATCACGCCGGAGACGCGCGCGAGCTCCGCGCGACGGCACGCTTGATAGCGCATGGCCGGGCCGAGCTTGGCAAAGTCATCGCCGGCCAGGCGGAGTTCATCGACCAGGCCCTGATCGCTGTGCTCTGCCATGGACACGCGCTGGTGGAAGGTGTGCCGGGCATCGCCAAGACGCTGCTGGTCAAAGTGCTGGGACAGGTGCTCGGCCTTGGATTTCAGCGAGTGCAGGCGACCCCCGATCTGATGCCGGCTGACATCCTCGGGACCAACATCCTTCGTCCGGGAACAGACCAGTTCACGTTCCACGCGGGGCCGGTCTTCACTGACTTCCTTCTGGTCGATGAGGTGAACCGGATGCCGCCCCGTACCCAGGCCGCGCTGCTCGAGTGCATGGAGGAGCGCCAGGTCACTACTGACGGCAACCGGCGCGTCCTCTCCAGCGCCTTCACCGTCTTTGCTACTCAGAACCCGATCGATTTTGAAGGTACCTATCCGCTGCCCGAGGCGCAGCTCGACCGCTTTCTGCTGAAGATTCGCGTCTCGTACCCGACCCTGGAGCAGGAGCGCACGGTACTGGAGCGCCATCACGCCAGCTCCGAAGGCCTCGGGGATGCGGGCGTGGTCGCCATACCGGCCGGCGTGATGGACGCGGCCCAGCGTGAGATTCGCGCGATCAAGATCGAGCCGGAGCTCTATGACTATATCCTCGCGATCGTGCGCCGCACCCGAGAGTGGCCGGCGCTGGCACTTGGAGCCAGTCCTCGCGCCGCTATTAGTCTCATGCTGGTTTCGCAGGCCTATGCGGCATTTGCTGATCGCGATTATCTGCTGCCCGACGACGTGAAACGTGCGGCGCTGCCGGTTCTGCGTCATCGTATCGTGCTCAAGCCCGAGGCCGACCTGGAGGGCTTTGACGCAGACCGCGTTCTCAGCGACGTGATCGCCGGAGTACCGGTCCCTCGGGCGTGATCCCGGCATGATCTCCTCCTCGCTCAAGCCGGGCACCTCAAGCCAGCCATGCGTTCCGAGTGGCCGTCTGGCCTTCCCCCTGACTCCGCGCGCCTTGTTGCTGCTGCTTGCGGGAACGCTCTGGCTGGTTCCGGGATTTTCTCATCCGCGCTTCTGCTGGGGCGTGCTGGTGTGGGACATCGTTGTCCTCGCCGCCGGGCTCTTTGATGCCAGGCAGCTTCCGTCACCAGAATCCATTGTGGCGGAGCGATCCTGGTCGAACGCGCCAGCGCTGGCGAACGAGACTGAGATCGAACTTGCTATCCTTCAGCGAACAGGAGCCCGCGGGCGCGTCCTGCTCTGCGCCCTGCTCGACGACCTGCCGGATGCCCTGGTCCAAACGCCGGAGCCGCTTCTGCTGATGGCCTATCCGAATGTGCGTGCTTCGGTGCGCTACCGCTTCACCCCGCGAGAGCGCGGCGATCACCAGACCGGCAGCCTCTACCTGCGCTACCGCAGTGCGACCGGTCTGGTGGAGAGGTGGGCTCTCGCCAAGCTGACGCAAACGGTCCGCATCTATCCAACCTTGCGCGCCGGGGAGGAGCAACAGCTATTCCTCGCGCGCACCCGCCAGATTGAGCTGCAGCTTCGACTGCAGCGTCAACGAGGCCTTGGGAGGGACTTCGAGAGCCTGCGGGAATACCGCCAGGGTGACGACATGCGTGACGTCTGCTGGACTGCTTCCGCGCGCCACGGTGCGCTCATTACTCAGCAATATCAGACGGAGAAGAGCCAGGCGGTATGGATCGTGCTCGACGCGGGCCGGCTGCAGCGAGCGCGAATCGATGGCTATACCAAGCTGGACTACTCTACAGGCGCCGCGCTTGCCCTTGCGCAGCTCGCGCTCTTTTCAGGGGACCGAGTCGGCCTGCTGGCCTACGGGCAGGGAATCCAGCAGCGGGTCGGGCTCGGCCGCGGCGCCGGTCACCTCCGTCAGCTTGTCGAGACGCTCGCGCTGGTGCAGTCTGAGACCGCGGAGGCTGATCACCTGCGTGCCACGGCAACCTTGAATCGCATGCAGCCACGGCGCAGCCTCATCCTCTGGATCACCGATCTCGCCGAGACCGCGATGCGACCCGAGGTGGTCGATGGAGCCTCGCAGCTCCTCCGGCGTCACCTGCTGCTCTTCGTCGCCATGGGTCAGGTGGACGTTCAGCAGATCGCAGCCGCTCGTCCTGCAACAGCCAGCGGAATGTACCGGTCTGCCGCCGCGCAGGAGCTGGTTCAACGCCGCGAACTGCTGCTCGCCCGCCTGCGCGGGCAGGGCGCGCTGACCCTGGAGACCACACCTCAGGCCACTATGAGCGCCGTGCTGAACCGCTATCTCTCCGTGAAGGAAGAGGGGCTGCTCTAGCATTCGGTCCGCAGGCGTCCACAACCAGGAACTCAAGCAGGAGTAGAAGAGAGAGTCGCGGGTAGTGCATCGGACGCGAGGGCGCCAACTCCGGCGTTGTTGGTAGAGGCGACTGGCGAACGATAGCCGAACAGCCAGAAGATCAACAGCGAAAACAAAGTCGCACCGAGGCAAAACTTCCAAGCCACTGGTAGCCCGGACGGTGAAAAGAACCCCTCGACCGTGCCCGCTACTATAAGCAGAGGCACTACGCCGGCCATGAGCTTGACCGACTCGGCACCCGCCAGAGCGATCGATTGGGAACGGCTGTACATGCCCGGAAATAGCATGCCATAAGCGAGACGAAGCCCCGCTCCTCCCGAGATAAAGATTGCCGGCAGCTCGAGTGAGCCATGGCCCGCCACGAAGCTCCAGAGGTCGACCGACATCCCCGCCTGGTGGCACGCGGTCCCGACGACCCCGATGAGCACGCCATTCCATACCAGCAGGTACACAGTTCCCAGGCCGGCAGTGATCCCTGCCGCGAAGGTCGCAAAGGTAACGGAGAGGTTGTGGGTCATGAGGAAGCTGGCTGTCTGCGGCTTGACACTCACGATGGAATGGGTCCACATCTCGTGCTTCTCAATGGTCGCCACCATCTCCGGTCCGAGCAGAGCCCGCATAAAGTCGGGGCGCGCGACCGTCAATAACGATCCCACGAGGCCGCCCGCCATAAACAGCCCGACCGCAGCGAGGGTGAAGGGCAACAGACGTCGAAAGATGACGGGATAGTCATCGCGCAGAAAGCGCAGCGCCGAGATTAGGTTCGTCTTGCGACCCGAGTAGATGATATTGTGAGCACGTCCCAGCAGTTGATTCAGATAGCGTTCAAGGGTATGCGAAGTCCTGTCCTGGCGCACGGCGGAGAGGTCGCTAGCTATTTGACGATAGATTAGCGCCATCTCCCGCAGCTCCTCCCGCGAGAGCCCGTGCAGGCTCGAGGCGTCCATCTGCTGCAGCAGGGCGTCCATCCGGTTCCAGTAGGGCCTGCGCCGCTCAATCCACTGATTCGAGATCATAGCCGCCATGTCTGAAGTGCGAGACCAGCTTAGCATCGACACTCCAGAGCTCGTAGCCATCGAGTTTCCGATCGCAGGAATTGGAAGCCGCTTCGTCGCTCTGCTGGTCGACTACCTCATCCAGCTTGGGGTGTTGATGGTGCTCGTGATCATTCTCGCCGTCATAGGCAAGACGACAGAGAGCGGTGCCCGCCTGCCTGAGAACGGGCCCAACCAGGCCACCATCACCAAGTGGGTGATCGCCATCATGATCCTCTTTCCGTTCTTGTTGCAGTGGGGCTACTTCACCCTCTTTGAAGCGCTGTGGGACGGACGCACGCCCGGCAAACGGCTCGCCAAGATCCGTGTCATCAAGCAGACCGGGCGCCCGATCGGCCTCTTCGAATCCATGGGCCGCAACCTGGTCAGGATCGTGGACATGATCCCGGGCATGTACGCGGTCGGGATGATCTGCATGTTCATGAACCGCAGGCAGCAGCGGCTTGGGGACATGGTGGCGGGTACGCTGGTCGTGCACGAACGCGCTCTCGAGCTCGCCGCGATGCCGGCCTCGGGTAATCGCACCTTCACTGCCAGCCTCTTTGAGCCTCTGCTACCGGCGACCCACACGCGCGCCGCCAGCCTGCCGGCCGAGGCCGTTGGCAGGCTTCGCGGTGAGGATCTGCTGGTGATGGAGGGCTTCTTCTCGCGGCGCCTCGACATGCCGATCGACACGCGCGTCTCCCTCGCAGAGCGCCTGGCGAAGTGCATTGCGCAAAGGATGGAGATGCCGCAGCCCTCCGGGCTCAGCGACGAGACCTTCCTCGAGGAAGCCGCGTTTGCGATGCGAGAACAGGGGCGCCTGCATTAAGGAAAAAATTTTGTTCTGTACTACATGGGATTAAGTAGTAGCGCGGTCAGCTGACTGTAAAGGGTGTGAGACTAAAAGATGAATAACATTCAACAGAGCTTTGCTAATCATTCGAAGAGAGACCCCTGGTTCCACTTCGTGATCGTACCGCTGTTCATTGTTATCCTGGTGAGCGGCATCTCCGGCATCATCTTTGTCCATCGCGATCTGCATTTTCACATCCTGCTCGTTCTGCTCGGTGCCGGAATTCTGCTCGTGGTGTTCCGGGCGCGGATCTACTCGCTCAAGGTGCAGGATCGCGTCATCCGCCTTGAAGAGCGTCTCCGCCTGGCCGCGCTGCTGCCGGAGGCACTCAAGCCTCGCATTCCTGAGCTCACGGAGGCGCAGCTTATCGCGTTGCGCTTTGCCTCTGACGCTGAGCTGCCATTGCTCACTGAAAAGACGCTGAATGCGAAGCTCGAACCGAAGGCGATCAAAGCCCTCATCCAGAACTGGCGCCCTGACCACTTCCGCGTCTAGCCCGCTTAAGGCTCACGGGGTAGTCGCAATGGTACAAAGATGAAGCGGCAGAGCGTCACCGCATGAAGAGCACGCGTGACAGGAAGGCGGGTTCTTCTTGTCTCGCGTTTGAGACATGGGTCCGCCAGTGAGCGGCAACTCTAACCCTGCTTGGCTTCGAGCTCAGCCCATCGCGAATAGAGTCCGTCGAGCACATGCTGCGCCGTGTCCATCTCAGCGAGGGCAGCTTGTAGTCGCAGGGCGTCGACAGCCACAGCCGGATCCTCGAGTGTCGCCCTGCAGCGGTCCATCACCTCTTCTGCCTCCGTGACCTGGTCTTCTATAGCTGCGTACTCGCGCGCCTCGATGTAGGAGAGCTTCTTCCTGGCCCCACCGTTTGAAGGGGCGGCTGAGGGGGCTTTGCCCGTCGTCGCCATGGGCTTGTTCTTGCCCCGTTTCTGCTCCAGCTGCCAAGTCTCCCACTGGCTGTAGTCGGCGAAGCGCTCCGCACCGCCGAGGCCATCCAACCCCAGCACCACGGTCGAAACCCGGTCGAGCATATAGCGGTCGTGAGTGACGAGGACCAGAGCGCCGGGGTATTCGAGCAGGCTCTCTTCGAGAATCTCGAGCGTCGCGATGTCAAGGTCGTTGGTAGGCTCGTCGAGCAAAAGCACGTCCGCAGGCTGCAGCATCAAGTTGGCGATGAGCACGCGGGCGCGCTCGCCGCCGGAGAGCCGGCCCACAGGCTGGTTCAACTGTTCACTGGTGAAGAGGAATCGCGAGGCCCACGACGCGACGTGGATGACCCGATCCTGGTAGACGACGGAGTCGCTGTCCGGCGCCAGTGCACGCCGGAGAGTCTGGTCGGCATTCAGTTCGCGATTTTGATCGAAATAGACGATGCGGAGGTAGTTCGCGCGTTTGACCTCGCCAGATGTCGCGACGCTTTCGCCGAGCAGCAGGCGCAGCAGGGTAGTCTTGCCGCTGCCGTTCGGACCTACGAGGCCGACGCGCATGCCCGCTGTGACGGCGAAGTTGAGGCCATCGAAGAGCTGCCGGTCGCCGATCGTATAGCTCATGTCTTTGAGCTCGACAAGGCGCTTCGTCTGGCGCTCGGTAGCTACAAAATCGATGCCCGCTGAGGAGGTCTGCGCGCGCGTCTGCATCCCCTTTAATTCGCCGATGAGTTCGTTGGCGTTGTCGATGCGAGCCTTCGATTTGGTCGAGCGCGCCTTGGGGCCGCGACGCAGCCATGCTATCTCGGTCTTGACTCGATTCTCGAGGGCGTCCTGGCGCTTGCTTTGCGCTTCGAGAAACTCTTCTTTTTTGACCAGGAACTCGCTGTAGTTGCCGTGAACGCGCAGTACACCATCGGGATACGCCTTGTTCAGTTCGGCCATTTCAGTCGCTACGTTCTCGAGAAAGTAGCGGTCGTGGCTCACGACGACACAGGCGTAGGGCGCGTCTTTGAGCAGGGTCTCGAGCCACTCGATGCCGGCGAGGTCGAGGTGGTTGGTAGGCTCGTCGAGCAGCAGGACGTCGGGCTTTTGTACGAGTGCCTCGGCGATGGCGAGGCGCTTGCGCCAGCCGCCAGAGAATGTAACAGCCTCGGTATCGAAATTCTCAAAGCCGGCGCGGCCGAGGGTCTCGCGCAGGCGGCCCTCCCACTCGGCCTCGGGGACCGCGGCCCGCTTCAATGCAGCGATGATTACGTCGCGTACCAAATCGCCCGGCTGGAAGGTGGAGTCCTGGGTGACGAAGCTTGCGCTTGCGCGCTTGCGCATGGTGACCTCGCCGGTGTCGGTGTCCATCTCGCCGGCAAGGATGCGCAGCAGTGTCGATTTGCCGGAGCCGTTCGGGCCGATCAGGCCGATGCGGTCACCCTCCTCGATGGTGAGAGAGATGTTGCGGAAGAGTGCCGTTGCGCCAAACTTCTTCGACAGACCTTGTGCGTTGAGTACTGGAGGCACGGATAACTACTTTCTTGGTGAGTGGTCGTTTGGTCATGGGCAGCAACGCGATCCCACATCTGCCCGCAAAGAAGGAGAGATGTGGGGTACCCGTCTCATTCTGGACTTGCCAGGCTGTCGGTATCCCACTCATGCGATGAGACCGCATGAAGGCGGCACCCGGCATTGTTCGCGCCGTCTGGAGCAAAGCTACTTCGCGGTTGCGGTGGCCTGCAGGTATTCCTGGTACGGGCCCTTGAAGTCCTCGATCGCGCCGTGTTCGAAGTGCCAGATGCGGGTCGCGACTTCATCGATCAGGTCCTGGTCATGAGTGACGAGCAGCACCGTGCCCTCATACTTTTGAATGGACTGGTTGAGCGCGTTAATCGCCTCAAGGTCGAGGTGGTTGGTCGGCTCATCGAAGATGAGGATATTCGGCTTGAGCAGCATCAGCTTGCAAAACAGCAGCCGCGCCGTCTCGCCGCCCGAAAGCGCGTCGGTGGGCTTCAAGCCCTCTTCGCCCGAGAAGAGCATTTGCCCTAGCAGCCCCCGGATATCTTCCTTGGTCGCCTTCGGGTCGAACTGGTGCAGCCAGTCCGAGACCGTCATGCCGGGCTCGATCGACCCGGTGTGGTCCTGTGGAAAGTAGCCGATCAGCGCCTCGTGGCCCCACTTCACCTTGCCCGCATCGAGCTTGAACTCAGGCTCGCGCAACTCAGGGTCAGCCGCCAGCAGCGACTTGATAAGGGTCGTCTTGCCCTGGCCGTTGCGGCCCATCAAGCAGACCTTCTCGCCGCGCATCACCGAGCCTGAGAATCCGTCGATAACAACCTGGTCGCCGTACGCCTTGCGCAGCCCCTCGAACTCGATGGTGTGCTTGCCCGCCGGCCTGACTTGTTCAAAGCGGATATAGGGGCGTTGGATGTTCGACCGCGCGAGGTCGCTGGTCTGCAGCCGCTCGACTTCTTTTTTGCGGCTCGTCACCTGGCTCGAACGTGTGCCGGCAGAGAAGCGGGCTATGAATTCGTTCAACTGCGCAATCTTCTTCTCGCGCTGCTCGTTCTGTGATTCGAGGCGCGAGCGGATCTGGGTCTTCGCCATCACCATGTCGTCGTAGCCGCCGGTGTAGACGATGATCGTCTGGTAATCAATATCAGCGATGTGGGTGCAGACGCTGTTGAGGAAGTGGCGGTCATGCGAGATCGTGATCAGGGTGCCCTCAAAACGCAGTAAAAAATCCTGCAGCCAGTGAATGGAGTCGAGGTCGAGGTAGTTGGTAGGCTCGTCGAGCAGCAGCGCCTGAGGGTTGCCAAAGAGCGCCTGAGCGAGCAGCACGCGGACCTTTTGGCCGCCCTGTAGCTCGCCCATCTTGCGGTCGTGGAGCGCGTCTTCAATGTCGAGTCCCTGCAGCAGGATGGCAGCATCGCTCTCCGCGGTGTAGCCGTCTTCCTCGCCGACGATGCCCTCCAGTTCGCCGAGGCGCATCCCGTCTTCGTCAGTCAGATCGGCCTTTTCGTAGATGCGGTCGCGCTCTTCGAGCGCCTTCCACAGCGGTTTGTTGCCCATGACGACCGTGTCGATGACGCGATAGGCGTCGAAGGCGTACTGGTCCTGTCGCAGGACGCCGAACTTCTTGGGGCGTACGACAGAGCCCTTCTGGGCGTCAATCTCGCCGGTCAACACCTTCATAAAAGTGGACTTGCCCGCGCCGTTCGGTCCGGTAAGGCCATAGCGCCGGCCGGAGATGAAGCTGACGGACACGTCTTCAAACAGGATCTTTGCGCCATAGCGCATGCTTACATTGCTGACCGAAATCATTGACTTTATCTCTATTCAGAATATCTCTGCTGGTGTAGCCGGGAGGGCGCAGGGCGCAGGGCCCACGCTCAATCAGGGCAGGTAGTTCAATTATCACTCATTTGCAGAGAGTCAGGCACTTCGAACCATATAGACGGGCTCGGCGGCCACGGAGAATATCTCCTCCTTTTCCTCAACTGGTCCTGTGGCCTTCGCAGAAGTTGCCGATGAACATGTCGGGGCCGCCAGCGGCCTTCTCTCCCTGTGGCAGGGGTGACCTCGGTCTGGATGAGGGCGATCAAACCTGAAACGCCGAAGATCCGTCCGGCGCAGGCGGTTTGAACATGCTTCTTCGGAAGTCGGAGGTTACCGTGAGTCTCGATTCCTTTCGGCGTTCGAGCGTTCCTCTGGTGCCGATTTTGTTGCGTGTTTTCAGATAGTGCAAGATGTTGTGGCGGCTCGGGGGCGGTCTAGTGAGAGCTTCTCGATCTATCGGCTGCGAGTGGTCCAAGCTGGTGCGCATCGTCTCGATAGCGCTGCTTGGGTCAGCCACTGTTGCATCAGGTGAGCGTGTCTCCGGGAGTCCGCTTGAGACCTTTGTGACAGCAAGGCAGGCCCACGACCTGTCATTGGAAGAAGCCCGGCGTGGGCACCCTGTTCACCTCAGGGCGGTCGTGACGTACTATGACCCGTTTGTTAACGCCAAGCGTCCGGGAATCTTTGTGCATGACGTGACGGGCGGTGTTTTCGTCGGGGTGTCTTCCGAGCCCCACTTCGAGATCCACTCCGGCTCATATATCGACATAACGGGGGTAACCGCTGCAGGGGATTACGGCCCGATTGTGGGCGCGGCCAGGGTCCGGTTAATCGGCGCGGCACCTCTACCTTTAGCGGCGCCGAAGGTCAGCATGAGCGAACTGCTGGACGGAAGATTTGACGGGCAATGGGTGGAGGTAGAGGGTGTCGTGCATTCCGTTGACATGGTCGGCAAGAATGTCGCACTGCATATCGCGATGGTCGATGGAATCATCAGGGCGACGACTATCCGTGAGCCGGGGGCTGACTACTCCCGTCTCATCGATTCGTATGTGAGACTCCACGCCGACGTGGGCCCTCTATACAATCGCAAGTTGCAGTTGACGGGAGTGCATCTGCTCTTTCCCGGCCTCGCCGTGCTCAGCGTTGTAGAGCCCGGTGTTCCCGATCCCTTCGCCCTTCCGGTGTTACCGATCGAAAGCCTCCTCGGCTACACGGCGGAAGCTGGAGTCCGCCACCGGGTGCATGTGCGCGGTCCAGTGACAGCGCGCCTGCCTGGAAGGTCGTTGTGCATTCAGAATGGTAGCGAAGGGCTGTGTCTTCAGACCCGCCAGACGCAACCGGTGGCGGAAGGAGAGGTGGTCGATGTGGTCGGTTTTCCGGCGGTGGGCGGCGTGACGCCCACGTTTACCGATGCCAGCTACAGGTCGACCGGAACCCGGCAGTCTGTAAACGCAACGCCGGTAACCGCGAAGCAGGCTCTGAATGGCGACTACGACGCGGAACTGGTGCAGATTGAAGGCAAGGTGATAGGGGTGGACAGGGGAGCGAACGAGCCGACGGTCGTACTCTCGTCCGGCAAGTTCATCTTTCCGGTCGTGCTTGCTTCGCCCTGGTCGTCGCGCGATCTGCCGGAGTGGCAGGAGGGCAGCACGGTGCGCGTCACCGGAGTCTGTTCGGTGCAGGCCGAGATCGCAGGCGCAATCGGCAATGGCTTTCCCATACCGGTCTCGTTCCGGATCCTCCTGCGTTCGGGCAAGGACCTTGTGATCGTCCACAAGGCATCGTGGTGGACAGCGGTTCATCTGCTCCCCATCCTGGCGTTGTTGCTGGTGGCAACGCTCTGCGTCCTAAGCTGGGTAGTGACGCTGCGTCATCGCATCACCGTGCAGACCCGCCTCATCCAGAGACAGAATGTCACCCTGGAGGGTCTCTCCTTCCAGGACCAGCTGACGGGTGTCGCCAACCGCCGCAAGTTTGATCATGTGATCCAGCTCGAACTGGATAAGGCTATTGAATCAGGCAGCTCAATTTCGCTTTTGATGATAGACATCGACTCCTTCAAGGTGCTGAACGACACCTATGGGCACCAATTTGGGGACGAGTGCATCGCGCGGGTAGCCGAAGCGCTGGCTTCCGCCTCGCTACGCACTTCCGATCTGCTTGCCCGCTATGGAGGAGATGAATTCGCCGTCATCATGCCTTGCTGCGACGAGCAGGGAGCAGCTGTCTGCGTTGAGCGGCTGCGCATGTCGGTGCGCGGGATTCCCGTGACCCACCTGGGTTCGCAACTCGATCGTCGTCTTTCGGTGAGCATCGGCTCGGCCAGCATCGTTCCTAGACGTGGAACTACAGCAGCTTCGTTAATAGCATTAGCGGACCGCTCCCTCTACGAGTTCAAGCAGGCGCGTAGTGCAACTGCCAGAGAGCTCCGGTTGTCCGGCGCTATTCCGCTGACCAACTCATAGACGCGCCCGAGCAACTCATAAGACATCACGTCTCCCCTCTGTGGTCAGGACGAGTTGTACTGGAGCTGCGCATCCCCTGATCGGCAGGTACGGATCCATCCAGGCGTTTTGCAGTCCTCCAGCCGTGAACAGGGTCACCTTTCTACGCGATGGGCGGCGTGCGGGAGCTGAGTCTGAAGGTGCTGCCGTGGTAAGCACCTGACATACTCCCGAGCGAGTTGCTGAGTTCCTTTTCACGACTGCTTCACCGGGCATTCACCGCCTTGTTACACTTGGCACCCTATCGTCCCAGTATGGCTAAGGTGTTGTCGCGCTTTCACCCTGGGATATTCCTGTTTCTCTCTCTCCTTCTTCTGCTGCCAGTTCAGCTGCGAGCTCAGTACGAGGATGGCAGCCTGGTTGGAACGATTCGGGATGCGAGTGGTGCCCCCGTCGCTGGGGCCGTCGTAAAGATCACTAACACTGCAACCGCTATCAGCACCCTTACAAATACCAGCGGCACGGGAGACTATGAGGCGCCGTCGCTGCGTGTAGGTGCATACACCATTGCAGCGAGTGCGCCGGGCTTTTCCGATGCCGTCGCAGAAAACATCACAGTCTCGGTAGGGGCGCGCCAGCGGATCGACCTGACGCTTACGGTAGGCAAGACCCAGTCGACCGTAGAGGTGAGCGGTGTTGCCCTGCAGCCGGAGACGGACACGAGCCAGCGGGATCAAACCATCACGATGTACCAATCCGAGGCGCTTCCACTGGTAAGCCGCAACTACTCCGATCTGCTCGGTCTGGTCACCGGAGTGCGTCAGGCCCCTACTGCGGCGACGACCAGTTCCATAAGCAGCCTGGTGCGCGCGGGCGCCTACAACGTCAACGGACAGCGCAGCATGTTCAACAATTTCCTGCTGGACGGGATGGATAATAACGCGGACGGGGAGAGCAACCAGGGCTTTGACAACCAGATCATCGCGGTTCCGCCGGATTCGGTCGCGGAGTTCAGCGTGGTCACAAACAATGAGAGCGCCGAATACGGGCGGTCCTCGGGGGCGACGATTAATGTCGCCTCAGCGACTGGTACCAACCGATTTCACGGTACGATCTACGAATTTATCCGCAATACGGCTTTGAATGCAGCCGGTTACTTCAAGCCGACCACGGTCAGCAATACGGGTGCGACTATCCCCTTCCAGAAGTCTACGTTCAACCGGAATCAGTTCGGCGTAGACTTTGGCGGACCCATCAAGCAGGATAAGCTCTTCTTTTTTGTTGATTATGAGGGCTTCAGACAGGTGCTGAAGCCGCTCAGCGTGCTCACCCTGCCAACCCAGAACGAAATCAACGGGATTCTCGTGGTTCCGGTGAAGGACCCAATGACCGGCACGATATATCCGGCTAACACTCCCATTCCTGCCGGAGCAATCAATCCTGTTTCGCAAAAGATACTCAGCTTTTTCAAACAAATACCCGGGCTGCCGGTGAGCGGGTCGCCGAGCACCGGTCTGGCTTCAAACGACTATGCAGTGGAAGCGCCTTTCACCGACAACTCCGACAAGGGTGACGTACGATTCGATTATCAACAGAGTGCTGACAGCTCCTGGTTTTTACGGGTAAGCGACCGCAAGGAGAATGGCGCCAATCATCCCACGATTCCTCTACCTCTGGATGGTCAGACGAACGGCAGGATCAGAATCCTCGATCAGCAGGTTGCCCTGGGCTACACGCATCTTTTCGGCGCGAACAAGGTGCTGGATGCGCGTGTTGGCGTCTCGCGTACCAAGGCAGGGAAGTACACCTTCTCGATTGGAGACAATGCAATCAGCATTCCAGGTTTGCCGAGCAACCCTATAGTTGAGGGCGGCCTGCCCTCTATCGGCATCTCCGGATTCACCGGCTTCGGCCGGCAGAGCACAAACCCGCAGTGGCAGGACCCCGCCTTACTCGACCCAAAGATCAACTACACCTGGATCAAGGGCAATCACTCGCTGAAGTTCGGCTATGAGTATGAGCACATCTGGATGGCAGTCAACGATAATAATCCTCTCTATGGCTCGTTCACCTACGGAGGCGGATACAGTGCATCCGGATCAACCGTCTCTGATACTTATTGGGCAGACTTCTTATTTGGAACTACCAGCGCATACTCTCTTGCCAATTACTTCCCCGTACATCTGCGCCAGACTATGCACAGTTTATACGCGCAGGACGATTGGAAGGTAAGTCCGAAGCTGACGCTGAATCTTGGACTCCGTTGGGAGTACGGCTCCCCATATTCGGAGCAGCATCATTACATATCTAACTTCGACCCTGCTACGCAGACCGTGTTGACCCTGGCTCCGGGTGCTGTGGCTCAACCGGGAGTTACTCCGTACAGTGGCGGTGGCGTCTACGGAAAGACGCTGGTAAACCCCGATCTAGGTGACTATGCTCCTCGCCTGGGCTTTGCCTATGCGGCCAATGGCAGGACGGTGTTGCGGGGTGGATTCGGGATGAGCTATGTACATTACACGCGGGCGGGTTCCGGCGACATCCTGGCGATCAATGCGCCGCAGGCGCTGTTCGTGGCCGTTAATCAGGCTACTCTGCCACCCTCAACCACGAACCATTGTGTCGGAACCCCTACTGTTGCCCAGGTGGGCGCATGCTACGTCACGGAGGACCAGGGCTTCCCGGCGGGACTCGCGACTACCTTCAACCCTGCTACAGACAACATCACCTACGTGCCGAGGAACACGAAGGACAGCTATGTCGAGAGCTACTTCCTAAGTCTGCAACAACAACTGGCAAAGAATACTATTCTGGATATCGCCTATGTCGGCAACCATGGGGTCAAGCTGCAGGGCTTTTTGAATGCTAACCAGAAGAACCCTTCATTGGGTTTTGCCCGGCCCAATGCCTGGCCTTCGGACATCACGGCGGCTATCAACGAGTTCTACTCGCATTACAACTCACTGCAGGTTCGCTATGAACAGCGCATGGTGGGGGGTCTGACGCTACTGAACTCGTTCACCTGGGAGCAGTCGCTGGATAATGCAAGCGCATCCCTCGAAGCGAACACGCCCTCCCCGCAGGACGCTAACAATCTTCGTGCAGATTATTCACAGTCGGACTACAACCTGCCGCTTGCAAACGTAACCAGCCTCGTCTACGAATTGCCCTTCGGGCGTGGTCGTCGCTTCATGTCAGGAGCGAATGGGCTGGTGGATGGTGCGCTCGGGGGCTGGCAGATCAGCGTCATTAACACGGCGCAGGCGGGCACTCCGTTCAATCTGACTTACACTCCCAACTCTGCAACCGCGGTATCGCCGCAGATTTCGGCGACCTACCGCGGAGCTAACGAGTATCGGCCTAACCTGGTGCATGGTCAACCATTGATCAAGAAAGCGAAGCTGCCGAACACAGGCTACATACAGTATGTGAACTATGCGGCCCTCACTCTGCCGGCCACGAGAACTGCGAGCGGGGCTCTGCTGAGTCCCTTCGGGAACTCGCCCCGTAATCCCGGCCGCACGCCAGCCTTTTACGAAGCGGATATGGATCTCAACAAGAAGTTCAGCACCCCGGTCGAGGGACTCAAGGTGGAGTTCCGGTCTGAGTTCTACAACCTCTTCAACCACACAAATCTGTACCTCCCTTCAAGTGGATTGGGAGGTACGCTGAGTACTGCAAGTTCTACGAAGAATCCGACCAGCGGCGGCACTATCACAAGTACGTTCGAACCGCGGATCGTTCAGTTCGGTCTGAAGATCATTTACTAGCTCGATTGACATTCGCCATCTGCGGGCTGAGCCGGGTTAAGCTCTCGCACTGATAGCTACTGCAGAGTTGGGTCACTCGCGTGCGTGGTCGATATCGTCCGGGCGAGATTATTTGTGCTTCGCCGTAAAAAGCAGCAGGGCAAAGACGAGGAAGGGAATCAGCGCGATGCAGCAGTAAACGATGATGCGACCGCGCATGACGGTGCGGCGCTTCTGCCCCTTGGGTGTTACGGCACGAACGGTCACTCCGACCTGATCCTGGTGCCGCAGGTCATAGCCCATCTCACGCGCAGTGTGATAGCGGTTGGTCGGCTCCCGTTCCAGGGCGCGAAAGACGATCTCCTGTAACTGCGGCGAGATCGAGGGGTCAATCTCGCGTGGAGCCGTTGGGTCGTTGAGCAGACGATCGTTCATGACCGCAAGGGGGTTGGGACCCTCAAATGGCACTTTGCCCGTCAGCATCTCATAGAGCATAACGCCGGTGGCGTAGATATCCGTGCGTGCATCGCCGCGCTTGCCCCTGACCTGTTCGGGCGCGATGTAGTCCGGCGTTCCCATCGCGGGTGAGAAGGCAGCAAATGTCAGGCGGCGTGATCCGGCGTTGGCCGCAATGCCAAAGTCGATCAGCTTGATGCCGTCGTTGGCATCAACCATGATGTTCTCCGGCTTCAGGTCGCGGTGGACGACGCCGTGCGTGTGTATATATTCGAGGGCGTCGCAGATGTTGATGGTGATGCGCACGGCGCGCTCTGGGTCGATGCGCTGGCCGGACTTGAGCATGTCGCGCAGCAGAGTGCCGTCAACCCACTCCATCACCATGTAGACGCGGCTGCGGCCTTCGTTCTTCAGCACCTTGACCACACCGGGATGGTCCATGGTGACGCCGATCAGCTCCTCGCGCTTGAAGCGCTCAAAGAGTGCAGGGTCGCTCTCAACCTCCATGTGAGGAACCTTGATTGCGACCCAGGGGCTGCCCGCCGAAGTAGCCGCGGCGACAGCGCCCTCTACGGGCTGGCGTGCCGCGGCGACGGACTCGGTCCCGTTCAGATCGGTGGCTCGATAGATAGTTGCCATGCCGCTGCGCGCAACGAGGCTGTCCAGACGATAGTGGTCGAGTGTTTCTCCGGGTGCTAGTGGCGTCATGAGTTTTCTACGTTCTCTTACTGATCCATACTATCGAGTTCGGCGATCCGGGGCGGCGTTACTCGTCTAGCGAAGCTTATAGGGCCGTCCGCGGTACATGCCCATCCGTTCTACTGCCTTCACACGGATGAGCTGTACGCTGGCGTTGTCGTTGCCGCCAGCATGGTTAGCGGCTTCGATCATCCTGCGAGTAGCCTCGTTGAGGGTTGGGCTGGTGTTAGCTATATAAGCCATCTCCTCGGCCGGGAGCACCCCGTGCAGGCCGTCAGAGCATAGCAGCAGCATGTCGTCCGGTTGAACCTGGACAAGACGGGTATCGACGGACACAAACATGCCGGCGCCCAGACTGCGGCTGAGGACGTGGCGGTTCGCGGAGGTCGCTGCCTCCTCTGCCCTGAGCAGCCCCATGCGGACCTGCTCGGCTACCAGCGTGTGGTCGCGGGTGAGCAGAGTGGCGACACGACGGCGGATGAGGTAAGCTCGCGAGTCACCGACGTGAGAGATGACCGCGCTGGCAAACCTCAGGGCACAGGCAACTACGGTCGTGGCCATGCCAGAGCCCTGTGGGCCGGCGGAACGCCCCGTCTCGTAGACGTCTTCGTTGGCAATCTGCAGCAACTGCGGCAGCAGGGCTGTGTGCGGTTCGGCCTTCGGTGAGTTTCGGAAGCCGGAAAGGATGCTCTCGACCGCGGTGCGCGACGCGACCTCACCCTGTTGATGACCACCTGCGCCGTCTGCCAGGGTAAAGAGCCAGCCGTGGGAGCGCACCTCTTCAGCATCGGCCGGAACTACGCAGTCGATGTAGTCCTCGTTGCCCAGGCGGACGTGACCGGCATCGCTGAGTTGTGAAAACTCCACATCCAACATGAGGCTACCTGCCAGGGTCTTCCATCGTCGCATGGTTGGCGGATTCAGGTAGAACCGCGGAGCGATCGTATGGATCTTGAAGTAAAGAGTTGGTCTGCCAGGCCGGCCGCTGGTCCGCAACCGGGTTGGAACCGAAGCGCGCAGCTGTTGTCGCTTCTAAAGCAAGCGGTCGGGACCCAGGAGGGCGCGCCCAGAAAACAATCGCTACCGTTCTCGGTCGAGAACGGCAGCGATTGTCCAGGTAAGCGGCAGCAGCCGGCAGTTTACTGGTGGATGGTGGCTGCGACGCGAGACTCCATCAAAGCTCCTCTGCCTGAGGCTTTGCTGTTCCACAGGAAGTAGATGCCTCCGATGATTGCCCAGAGAGCTGCTATCCCGAGCGCGGAGAGCGGCTCCATCTTCGTGCCATAGCCCATGAAGGGCCCGATGAGATAAAAGGACATGCAGGCGAGGTTGGCCAGCAGTCCAAAGATTGGAATAAGCAGATGACGAACCAGCTTGAAGTCGGGCCGCCCCTTGTAAGCGACCATGCAAACCAGGCAGCTCATGCCGTATAGCAGGAACGTGCCAAAGTTCGATGCCAGCGTGACGGTGATCATGGTGTTCGGCAGCGCGGCCATCTTGTCATGGGTGGTATAGCCGAAGCTTGAAAAGATGCCATGCGGAAGTGCCTGGATTGCGGCATCGGTCGGCGCGCCCGCGTCGCAGAAGTAGAGGCTGATCGCCACACACCCGATGACCGCTGAGATGATGGCCAGGGTCCAGATTGCGCGGTGAGGGGTGAGGTTTTTCTTGTGCAGGATACCGAACTGCCCGTGCAGTTCGCGGTCCTTGCCCATAGCGTAGGTAACGCGTGCCGCCGTGTTCATGCAGGAAAGGGTGGTGCCGATCAGGGCCAGTACGACCGTGAAGGCCTCGCAAAGCATGAAGATGCGCCCGCGGCCGGCACCGAAGAGCGCGTCGCCGATAACCACCATCATGTCTCCAATGGGGGCCGCGGAGCCTCCGGCATTCTGGGCGCTATAACCCGTATTGAGGAAGTAGTTAGCGCAGAAATACTCGAAGAAGTAGAAGACCACCCCTTGAACGAGCAGCGAGGTGATTACGGCGATGGGAACGTCCCGCTTTGCGTTTATGGCCTCGCCGCCCATGGTGGTGACGGACTCAAAGCCGACGAGGATAAGAATGGCCACAGTGGCCTGGATGAAGACCCAGTTCCAGTTGTGTGGTTTGACGACGGACATCGCGTTGGGGTGGCTGACGAATACGCCGCTGGCGTCGGTATAGGGGTAGTCAATGGTGAAAGGCACCGGCTTTCCAGCTGCGTCGAGCTTCGGCTGCGGCACCCCGTTGGCATCCCTCGTGACAGTATCGGTTGCGACTCCATTGACCTTACTGCTGGTGGTCGCGAACTGATAGGTGTACGCCTCGCCCGAGGTGGGGTCGAACTGCCAGGCTTCGGAGCCGGGCTTGTGGTGCATGCGGTAATTGACAGCCAGCACCGAGAACAGCAGGAGGGCGCAGATCTGGATGATGTTGATGGCGAGGTTTACGGAAGTTGAGCTGTTGACCCCGCGGTGAGCGATGTAGGCCACGGCGAAGGAGAAGAGTACCGCGACGATCATCATGAAGAGGATGCCTGGATTGGAGGCATTCATGACATTGGGCCAAATGGTCCCGACCAGGTAGCCGGCCACAATGCCGGTGACGCCGACCATGACTCCAGGGTAGATCCAGTAGTAAAGATGCGAGGCCCAGCCGACGATGAACTTGGAGAGCCGCGCGTAGCGCCAGCCGTTTTCACGGTTGAGAAAGGCCTGTTCGGCAAAGTAGTAGGAGCTTCCAGTGCCGGGAAAGAGCTTGGCCATCTCGGCATAACAGACCGCGGTTGCCAGACAGAGCAGGGTAGCGACAAGAATGCCCATCCACATGGCCGGCGCAGTTACGCCAGTGGTCGCCTGAGCATAGAAGGTGAGCCATAGGAAGGCACCGGGTGCGATCAATGCCATAGCGTTGCTGGTGAGTCCTGTGAGGCCCAGGGTGGGCTTCATCTGTCCCGATTCGACTTCCGCCATAATGCGTCCTCCTCATATCTACGTCAGTTTTTTTCAACACGGGTGCAACGAAGCCACAGGGATGTAAGTTTTCCGGGCCTGGTTTATGCAGGTTTTCTAACGACGTGGTTAGGGGGTTGCACGCGCATTATGCAGCAGCAGAGATATGGAATACCACTACTAACCGCCCAATTGGCCACAGTGAAATAAGAAAAGCGTAAAGATTTCATAAGGGTGGTTCACATCGCTACATAAAAATGCCGATGTTCTCAATACGCCTTTTTTCGAGCCGGGACTCACAGCTAAACCTGAGGCGCCGGGTTTACGTAAATCCTAGACATTCTTTGTAGTTTCATTAGGCACGAAGAGCGTCCAATCCAAAGAGCACAGCACGGTGATCCTTCAGCCGTTTGAGACATCACATCGACTGGCTTCAACGCTGGCGGTGTGGCAGCAAGACAGGTATTTCTGTCTGATTCGGCCTTGGAATGGAGTGGGTGAAATGATTTTGGATCGCGTTCGTAGCGTCAACCTGGACGGCGAGACGCATGATGGAGAGCCTGATCTATTCAACGGAGCGGACCGGGGCCGGATGCCTGTGACGGTCGTCTTCACAACCATCGAGGGAACCCTGGCTGCCCTGAATGCCGCAGCCCACCTCTCCCAAGGACTTGGAGCTCAGATTGCAATCTGTGTGACCGAAGTGGTCTCGTTCCGGTACCTGATCCAGGGCCTGCCGGATTCGATCTCCTTTTTCCAAAGGCTGTGTACGGCGCTGGTGAACGAGTCCTGCCTGGACGACGTTGGGATCGAGGTGCACCTGTGTCGCGATCAGGTGGAGTGCCTCGAGGCGCGCCTTCGTCCGCGCTCCATCGTGATCATCGGTGCACGACGCTGCTGGTGGCCGTGGCGTGAGCGCCATCTGGAGCGCGCGCTGAAGCAGCGTGGTTTCGATGCTCTGTTAATTAAGGCGAATGCGGGCGGACTTGCCTCGAGGCCGGAGATGGTCGTGCAACGGATGCTGGAGCAGGCGCGCGAGATAACGCAGTAGGTTTCAGCTCAGCGACCCTGTGGGGGCTGCAGTCTCCCCCGGAGGCAGCGGGCACGGAGCGCCTGGGTAGTTTCCATCCTGGGGCGTGGGAGCTAAGTAGCAGGTGACCGGCCGGAGTGCTCACGACTCTCTCCCCGCTTCTCCTCCGCATTCACCGAAGACAGCGCGATGAGCCCCCGCTGGCGCTAGCCGCCTCAGCATCGAAATCTCTTTACCCGTCCGACAGTTCCCCCGAAAGTTCGCGGGGCTGTGGTGCGTGGCCCGCAGGGTTGACAACCTCTGCCGGAAAACGCACCATCATAGTTGCGCGCCTGAACTAAAGCTGACCAATCTCCTGAAGCCGATAGCCGTGAAAGAGTGCGAGTTGAACTCGCGTTCCGGCTGTTCCTGAGGTATAACGTTTATCTGTTGAGGGGTAAATTGTTCAACTTCGACGATAAGAACTCACCCGAGAAGAGCGTCGCGGTTATTAGCCTGCGCGCGGCCAAGCAGTCTGCGGAAGAGCGCCGCAGGGACATCTTTGACAGCCATCGCCACCGGATCTTTGCCCTCGCCTACTACATGACAGGTGATGAATTGGCGGCAGAGAAGATTCTGACCGACACCTTTGTAGATGCGTTCGGGCGCACGCAGCTTCCCGATGCTCCGCAGGTGGACCAGGCGCTTGTGGGCCAGCTTCGTGCGCAATTTCCTATAGGCGAAGAGGAGCCGGCGCCAGTCGCGACCCCTGCTGAAGACCTCTCTGGGCGCAACGTTCGCCGTACCGATCTGGAGGAGGCAATCCAATTTCTGCCTGCGACCGAGCGGTTGCTCTTCCTGATGCGCGATGTGGAAGGATATCCGGTAGAGAAGATCTCGCAGATCCTCGACATTCCGGAAGCAGCGGTACAGCGATCCTTGTTCGCAGCGCGGCTCCGGCTTCGCAGCATACTTTCCAATGAAAAGCGGGCGGAAGCTGCAGCCTGATCACCCCTTCCGCCGCTTGCATCCTGCCTTCCCGCAGCCCTCAGTCCAATTTACGTTTTTTGCGAGCAGCCCAACCCGGCTTGATGGTTTGCCTGCTGCGGCCGATAGCGAGAGCGCCTGCGGGAACGTCCTCGGTAATGCATGAACCAGCAGCGATATAGGCTCCATCGCCTACGCTGATAGGCGCCACCAGGGTCGAATCACTGCCTACAAAGGCATTCTCCCCAATCGTTGTTCGGTACTTGCCCACACCATCGTAGTTACACGTAATCGTGCCCGCTCCGATGTTGGTTCCTGGGCCGATCTCTGAGTCGCCCAGGTAAGTGAGGTGGTTTGCCTTTGCACCCTTGCCAAGCTTCGTCTTCTTGGTCTCCACGAAGTTGCCGACGTGTGCGCCCTCGCCAATATCGCTGCCGGGGCGCAGGTGGGAGTAGGGACCGATCATTGCTCCTGCGGCGAGCCTGGAGTCCACGATGACGCAGCCGTTGCGGACGAGAACTCCAATGCCGAGCACCGCATTCTCAAGTACAGAGTAGGAGCGGATACGGCAATCCTCACCGATGGAGGTTGATCCGAGCAGTTGGACGTAGGGCTCGATGACGGTATCGGAGCCAATCGTCACGCCAGCATCAATGACCACGGTATCCGGGCGGAAGATGGTCACCCCGGCAGCCATGAGACGCCGTGCAGAGGCCAGCCGCTGCGCCGCGTCAAGCTCCATCATTTCGGCTATGGTGTTGGCGCCGAGCACCTCAGTGGGGTCAGCAACGGTGAGGGCTACTACCCGGTCGCCTGCGCGAACGAGAATGCTAGCCATGTCCGTCAGGTAGTACTCACCGTGTGCGTTGCCGGTCCTCAACTCATCGATGTGCTGGAAGAGCGGAGCGGTCGCAAAGGCGTATATTCCGGAATTGATCTCCCTGGCTTCCAGCTGTGCGGTGGTGAGTGCCGATTGTTCGACGATTGCAGTGACCTCGGCGCCGCCGGGCTGGCTGCGAAGCACGCGGCCGTAACCCTGAGGGTTGTTGGGGATGGCCGTCAGGATGGTCATGGCCGCGAGTTCGCGGAGATGAAAATCGCGCATCCGGGCAATCGTCTCCGGATGGATCAGCGGGGCGTCGCCTGAGAGAACCAGCAGGTTCTTGAAGGCTTTGACCGACTCCCGTGCACACTGTATGGCGTGGCCGGTGCCGCGCTGCTCCGCCTGCACGATGAACTGCACACCCGTATCCGCGACGGCTGCCCTGACGCGCTCCGCCTCGTGGCCGATGATGACGTAAATCTGATTAGGAGGAGCGACCTGAGAGGCGGCTGCAATGACATGGGCGAGCAAGGGCCTACCGCCGATCTCGTGCAGCACTTTCGGGCGCTTCGATCTTAGCCGCGTACCCCTGCCCGCAGCCATGATCAGAATTGCAAAACCCGTTGAGCTCGACTGCTCCACCGGCTACTGCCCCGGCCCGCCAGGCGGGGGAGCCATGCCGGGGGGCATGGGAATGGTGATGTCGAGGATCTGCGGCTTGCCCATTCCGAGTGCGTCTAGGGAACCGCCAAACTCGGATTCATTGCCCACGATCAGGACGGCGAGCTTTGAGGGGTCTATGTACTTCTTCGCCACGCGCTGTAGATCGGCGGTAGTGACCTTTTCGACCCCGGCCCGGTACTTCTCCAGGAAATCTTCAGGGTAGCCGTAAAACTCGAGGCGGGTGCGGGTGTCAAGCACCTTTTCGCGCGAGTCATACTCGAAGATGAAAGAATTGAGTACCTGGTCTTTAGCGCTCTGCAACTCTTCATCGCTAAAGGGCTGCGTCTTTAATTCGCCAATCTGCCGCAGCATCTCCTGCGCAGCTTTGAGGGTATTCTCACTGCGCGTTCCCGCAGCGACGCGGAAGATGCCGGGGTGATCGTAGGACGCACCATAGCTGCCTCCAACTGCGTAGGCGAGTCCTTGTTTGGTCCTTACGTTCTGAAAGAGTCGCGAGCCGAAGCCGCCGCCGAAGATCTCATTCATGACGCTCAGCGCGTAGTAGTCGGGGTTGTTTCGCTCCGTCCCAAGACCGAGGATGGCTACGTTGCTCTGGTTGATGTCCGGCTTGTTCACCAGGTAGAGGCCGGGCTTGGGACCGGCAAAGTCTTCGGTCGGGGCTGAAGCGGCTTTGCCGCGCGGCATGCTCTCAAAGGCAGCGCGGAGTTTGCGCTCCATCTCTGCAGCATCGAAGTCCCCATCGACACTGATGATGATGTTGTTGGCTGCCACGGTCTGATCGTGCCACTGCTTCAGGTCGCCGACACCGACAGACATCACCGTGGCGAGTTCAGGCGTACGTGCGTAGGGGTTGTTCTTCCCGTAGACGAGCAGCGCCGCCTCTCGTCCGGCGATACTGGACGCCTGATCGTTGCGGCGCACGATAGCTGCCGCCATCTGCTGCTTTGCGAGCTGCAACTTGCCCTCTTCAAAAGCCGGGTGCTCGAGCAGGTCAACGGCAATGCCAAATACCTGATCCTCGTCGCCCTTTAGGCAGTTCCAGCTCACCGAGGTGGAGTCGACATCGCCGCCAGTCTCCACCTTGGCCGCCTTGGCCTCGAGCAGGTCGTCCAGCTTGTCCCCGTTGATCGTTGCGCTTCCGCTGTTGCGCCAGGACTCTTGATAGAGATCTATCAGGCCAGACTTCGCGGGGGGCACGTCGCGCTCACCACCCCTGATAGTGATATCACCGCTGATAAAGGGTAGTTCGTGATCTTCTTCGAGGAAGATCACGATGCCGTTCCTCAGCTCGACGCGCTTTGGCTGAACGGGGTGAAAGGCGTGCAGTGGAGGGATGACGATCGCCTTCCACGGCTCGACCCCCGGTGGTGCGGTCACAGGAGCCTGCGAGAAGAGCGCACTTGCGTTCGCCGCGATTGCGAGAGCAGCGATCCGGGCGGCGGTGGAGACTGCGCCGTGGTTCAGGGCCCCCTTCACTGTGCACCTCCATTGTGCGACGGCTGACCTTGCGGCGGCGAGGGCGGCTGGAACTCGACCGTAGCGCTGGTGCGATTGCTCTCAATGAAGATTTTGTTCGAGACCCTGCGAATGTCAGCCTTCGATACTTTGTCGATCCGATCAAGCTGGTGGAAGAGCTCGCGCCAGTCTCCGTAGCGTTGTTGGAACACGGCTAGCTGCTCAGCCAGGCCCTGGTTCTCGCCGAGGCCTCGCAGTAGATCGGCCCGGGCGCGCGTCTTGAACATGGCGAGTTCCTCGTCGGTGACGTCGGAGGTCTTGAGCTTGTCGATCTCCTTGTGGATCCCATCCCTCATCTGTTGGGGGGTGTGCTCAGGCAACGGAACGGCAATGAAGGCGAAGAGGCCGGGATACTTGTCTCCGGGGTAGCCGCTGAAGCCCTCGACAACGGCGGCGATCTGCTGATCGCGAACCAGGCTGCGGTAGAGGCGAGAGGTACGTCCGTTCGAAAACACATCCGTGATGGCGTCGTAGACCGCATTGTCAGGATCGCGATAATCGGGCTTGTGATAGCCCTCGATGTAGAGTGGCTGAGAGGCCTGCTTCAGTACGACGGAGCGCTCGCCGGGCTGCCTTGGTTCGACCGTAGTCATATCCTCTGGCAGGGGACCGGCTGGTATAGCCCCGAAGTATTTTTCGAGGGTAGGAAGGACGGACTGGGCTTGAACGTCCCCCACTACCGCGACGACGATGTTGGCTGGGACGTAGTACTTGCTATGGAAGGCCATTGCTTCCGTCGCAGTGATCTGGCTTAACTCAGACATCCATCCAACGTTGGGGCGGTGGTAGGGGTGGGCTACGTAGGCGGTCGCGAGGAACTGCTCCAGCATGCGTCCCTCCGGGCTGGACTCGGTACGCATGCGGCGCTCTTCCATCACAACATCGCGCTCCTTGTAGAACTCGCGGGGCACTGGGTTGGCGATCCGGTCGCTCTCCATGTAAGCCCAGAGTTCGAGCCGATTTGAGGGCATACTCCAGAAGTACTGCGTCGTGTCGAGTCCGGTCGAGGCGTTGATGCCGGTCGCGCCGTTCTGCTCCGCGGTCTCGGTGAACTGGTTGGGAATGACATACTCCTGGGCGCTCTTCACGGCGGAATCGAAGGCGTCGTGAAGCTGCTTCAACTTGGCCGGATCCTGTCCGACGCGCTTGCGGAACTCCGCGTCATAGGCAGCGTAGGTCTGCTCAACCTTGTCGAGTGCCACCTGCTCGGCGGGGTAGTTCCTGGTGCCGATGGTCTTGGTCCCTTTAAAGGCGAGATGCTCGAACATGTGGGCAAGGCCTGACTCCCCGCTTGGGTCGTTGGCGTCACCTGCATTTACCACCGTATAGAACGAGAAGACCGGCGCCTCGGGACGCTCGCAGATGATGAGGGTCAAACCGTTCGGCAGCACCTTGGTCGTGATCCTCTTTTCGAAGCTCGCCAGGTCCTGCGCCGCCAGATTCAGGCGGGTTCCGGCGAAGAGGACGAAGCAGATCAGCAGCCGAACGAGCGGCGCGGATTGACTTGTGAGCTTGGTGTCGTGCCTGAACATAGACTGCTTTCTACCTCGATTTGGCTGACGGAGACGCGTTTGCATGATCCAGGCGCGTCTGAGCGCAGCGGCGACTTAGTTTGAAGCTAACCGGGCGCGGGTGGAGTGTCAAACGAGCGCTCATGCTCATGAAGGCGAAGAGCGCATTGACCGCCGCTCCGTGTTGAAAATCGGGAACAGAGGCTCAGCGGGGATCTTTTTTCTTTCTTTAGTGAGACTAAACTCTCCAGATTTAGTCCTATATGCGAAGACCTTGCTTCCTTGACAGCCGTTTTGAGAGTGAACTACAAACATTGCAGCTCCCGTCATTCGTTTTCGCCAGGCGCCCGGTCCTTAGAGGTTCGCTTTCATTCGCCTTCCATGCGGCCATTGATCAGGCTGCACGATGGCATCCTTCTCCAGCGCTTCGCAGTGTGCGTCATCCACTCTCTTCGGCACGCAGACAGGTGGACAGCTGCTTGTGACATCAACCCCAGGATGGCCCTATCAGTATGTTCCTCGCTCCCCGCAAGTCCGCCCTGCTCTGCTTGCTCTCTGGCTTCTGTTTCGTGACCGTAACGCTGCCCTCTCACGGGCAGCCAGGCGCTGCCCTGAGCCAGACCGTTGCCCGGATCACGTCCCCCATCAAGGAATCTACGCTGGTGACTCTCGGCGGCAATACGCATCCGCTTGCCCAATCGCGCTACGACCAGGGCGCCGCGCCGGTTTCGATGCCGACCGGCCGGATGATGCTGGTGCTGAAGAGGAGCGATCGGCAGGAGGCCGCGTTGAAAGCCTACCTTGCGGCGCTGCAGACGCCTGGTTCGACCAGCTATCACAAGTACCTGACCCCGGAGCAGTTTGGCGCTCGCTACGGCACAGCCGATGCGGACATCCAGGCGGTGAGCATGTGGCTGCAGGG
>DASWVB010000005.1:0-164539 GCA_036401375.1 Acidisarcina sp. | reverse complement strand
ACCGGGAACGTTAACAGCAAACTCGTCTACCAGGGACCTTCCCGTCTTCATCACCTGCTTATAGAGGTCAAGGATGCCACTCAGACGATGGGTGGGAATTACCTCGCGCAGGCACTTGCCAACCACCTGCTGCTTTCCTCGGCTGATCATCTCTTCGGCGCTCTCGTTCAAAAACAGGAACTCGAAGTCGACGATCCGGTCCTCCTCACGGACGCAGCGGAAGATGAAGAAGGCATCCATGCTGCTATCGAGCTCAGCAGGCAAGTCGCTCGTCCGGGAAGACTGGATCGATTCCCTCAGCCAGTGGATGTCCTCTGGCGTCTGGGCCTGGTCGAATGGTGCCGCAGATCGATGGTCCATGATGACTCCGCAGGAGAAGAGACCTGTCGACGTTCATCCGCTTGAGCAGCGGAAAAGGCAAGCCAACGGGCAGGCATCCGGAGCGTGTACCACAGTGCGGCAGGACAGCAGCTATGATGCAGGGGCGTCGCGACGGCGTGGCTGCCGCCCAGTCTGCGCGCGCGATGGTAACCATACCGGGCGCGTCATATCGCCGGGGAGGGTTGCCCTTCCAAGATTCAGGGTCTGCACTCAGCAACAAAAAGGCCACGATCGCTCGTGGCCTTTCCTTACTTCTAGATTCAAGCTACTCGCGGACGCCGTCGACAAACGCCTTCAGCTTCCTCGAGCGGGAGGGATGACGCAGCTTCCGCAGTGCCTTTGCCTCAATCTGCCGGATGCGCTCGCGGGTGACCTGGAAGCTCTGGCCGACCTCTTCAAGGGTGTGCTCGGAGCCGTCTTCAAGACCGAACCGCATCTTGATCACGCGCTCCTCCCGCGGAGTTAAAGTACGCAGCACCTGCGACGTATACTCCTTCAGATTGACGCTGATCACGGCGTCCGAGGGCGAGACGGCCTGGCGGTCTTCGATGAAGTCGCCGAGGTGCGAATCTTCCTCTTCGCCGATCGGAGTTTCGAGCGAGATAGGCTCCTGCGCGATCTTCAGGACCTTGCGGACCTTGGCGACTGGGATATCCATGCGCTTCGCGATCTCTTCGGAAGTCGGCTCGCGGCCAAGCTCCTGCACCAGCTGACGCGAGGTGCGGATGAGCTTGTTAATGGTCTCGATCATGTGCACCGGGATGCGGATCGTACGGGCCTGGTCGGCGATGGCGCGGGTGATGGCCTGCCGGATCCACCACGTTGCATAAGTGGAGAATTTATAGCCTCGACGGTACTCGAATTTGTCCACCGCCTTCATCAGGCCGATATTGCCCTCCTGAATCAGGTCGAGGAACTGCAGTCCGCGGTTGGTGTACTTCTTCGCAATCGAAACTACCAGACGGAGATTGGCCTCGATCAACTCGCGCTTGGCCTGCTCGGCGTCCATATCGCCCTGGATCATCTCGCGCTGGGTGCGCTTGAGGTCGGCGAGCGATACACCGGAGTCGAGCTCGATCTTCTCGAGGTCGATCTTGCAATTCTTCTGCTGGCGGCGATACTCCTTGCGCAGCTCTTCGCTCTTCGACGAGTCGTACTTCACGTCGAGGGATCGTACCTGCCGTTCGAGCGTTCGCATAGCGTCGACGGTCTTGTTGACCTTGTCGAGCAGCCGTTTACGCTCCGCGTTGGTGTAGCGCAGCTCGCGAACGATCCTGGAGATCAGCACGCTCTCCCGCGCCATCGCCCAGCGGGACTTTCGCTGGTCCTTGGCTTTTGCCTTAGCGTCCCGCCCGGTGGGGGCGTCCAATTTCTCCTGCAGAGCGGCTATCTTCTTCTGGTGTTTGACGAGCGTCTCGATGCGCGCCGCAGTTGCACGCACGCGCGTCTGCAGAACCTCTTCGGTGATCTCTTCCTCATCGAAGATGACCACTTCCTTGACGTTGCGCACTCCACGCTTCAGGTCCTCGCCCAAAGCCACGATCTCGCGGATCACAATTGGCGAGCGCGAAATAGCCTTTAGAACACGAAGCTGGCCGCGCTCGATACGCTTGGCGATCTCTACCTCACCCTCGCGGGTGAGCAGGGGAACGGTGCCCATCTCGCGCAGGTACATGCGAACGGGGTCGTTGGTCTTTTCGAGGGTACCGGGGGTGAGGTCGAGCTCTACATCTTCACCCTCTTCGGCCTCGGATTCGAACTTTTCGGCGCCAAATTTCGGTCCGTCTTCACTGATGTCGATGCCCTGGGTGCCGATCGTGGTGATCAGGTCGTCCAGGTCATCGGGGGAATGCAGGTCACCGGGAATGAGGTCATTGACCTCCGTATAGGTCAGATAACCCTTTTCCTTGCCTGTATCAATGAGCTTCTCAATGTCTTCTTCGTACTTATCGTCGATAGCCAAGCGAGTTGATTCTCCCGCGGAAAATTTTTCGATCTGTGGAATGCAGTCTGTCAGGCGCGATCTGTCAGGTGCTTTGGTCAGACGAGGTGCGAAGCAGGCCGCGAAGGGCACATTCCCGGGGCGATCGAGTCGCTGGGCAGAGGACGCACGTCCACCAAAGACCTTCAGAATAGCATGCCTGTCAAGTGGCACATTTTATCGCGTCAACGGTAAAGGCCCGAGATCCAGCCCTTCACAGGGAAGAAGCACACTACTTCGGTGCTTTCGGAGGATTTGCCTTGCCGGCGCGTTCGAAGTCCGCACTCATTAGACGCTTCCCTCGCCCTGTTGGGTTCTTACTTAGATCCGGGTGTTCAAGGCAAGCCACCAGCGTCAATGCCGGTCTAGATAGAGCTGCCACACAAAAAGCCGAGGACGCAGACGGCCAGAATGGCGGCGAGCAGAAGCAACCCACCCAGCGCCAGTGCGACCAAGCGCTGCTGGCGCGGAGCAGGCTGGGTAATCCCAAACGCTGCGATGAACGATCCCGCCAGGTACGTCAATACACTCAAAGGGAATCGTCTGTTCTCGATCATGGGCGTCTTTCCATTGCTGCGGGTTTGACGGAGCGGTGGGCGCACGGTTCGCCTTCCCGTTAATCTGCGATCAGATTGCGGTTTGCGGCGCCTCTAACACGTATGAAACGTAGAGCACGTATTTACTGAGGAGCTGATGAAAGCCACGCAGAAGCTGAGCGCCAGCCATCGGGCTCGGACTAGGAGCGAGAGGCTAGAATCAGACAATGCTAACGGAACAAAGATAATCGAGAGCGATGGCGCGGCTCTCTCTGACTCAGCTGGCCATCGGAGCATCAGCCCTGGGCGCGCTGGCCCTGGGCGCCGTGGCCAACGGAGCTCTTGCCATTGGCAAACTGGCCGTGCGGCGCGCCCGGATAGAGGAACTGACGATAGGAAAGCTGACCGTCGACACCTTGATCATCCGGAAACGACTCTAAAACAGCTCTCCGGTAAGCAACACTGGCCCCGTCCAATCGTGTCCGTTAAACGAAAGCGCTAACCGTCTGCCTCCCGCAGGGTGCGGTCTGCTGCCAGCTTGTCGGCAGTCAAGAGGGCTACCTCGGCAAAGTCTCCACGGCGCTCCGCCTCTGCAATGGCGGCGCGCAGCTCTCGCTGGCGGCGCTCCAGATGGCTGCGTCGCGCAGCTTGCACAGCGGCAGAGACCTCTTCCGGGGTGAGTGTTTCTGTCTCCTCCATCAGCACCTGCACGAGCAGAGTCCGCGCGGGACCCTCAGGAACAGACTGCACGGGATCATCGGCCCCGCGGTGGCGCAGCTGCTGGAGCACCGGAGTGACACTAAGCTCCTCAAACCAGGCGGGATGGTCGTCGAGAGATGAGTTGGCGATGGCGAATGCGGGGTCGGCGCCGCTCCCGGCGAGCGCCCGCAGCAGAACGCGTTCGCACTCGCTCAAGATAAAGTTGCTGCGCGGCACCGTATCCCGGCGCTTGGCCGCGGCCTGCTTCAACTCCTCACGAAGTACAGCCGAGTCAATTCCCAGCTTCTGCGCCGCATCGGCCGCAAATTCGTCCCGTGCAAGCCGGTTTGGAAGCCGCCGAATGTGAGGCAGCAGGAAGTTAAGCGCCTTGACCTTGGCTTCGGGCGTCCGAGGAGGGAACAGGTGCTGGGCGCGATCGATCAGGTAGTCGGCCAGCCGCTGCGAGGCGCGAAGCCGCGCCATGTACGCCTCCGCGCCATGCTGGCGAAGAAACCGGTCTGGATCGAGGCCATCCTCCAGGGTCACGACCTTGACGGCGAACCCCTCCTCGGTCAGCAGCGCAATTGACTTTTCAGTTGCCTCTCTGCCTGCCGCGTCCGGGTCAAAGTTGACCACAACCTGGTTGCAGAAGCGGCTCAGCAGCCGCACCTGGTGCTCGGTAAAGGCAGTTCCGCTGGTCGCGAGCACGTTCTGTACCCCGGCCATGTAGACGGAGATGCAATCCATCTGCCCCTCAACCAGCACTGCAAAGTTATGCTGCCGGATTGCCTGCCGGGCCTTGTCGAGGTTGAAGAGTACTTCCCGCTTCGAGTAGAGAGGAGTCTCGGAGGAGTTGAGGTACTTCGCCCCTGCCTTGTCGCCCGAGTCGAGCGCCCGCGCGGTAAAGGCGATTACCTTGCCGCTCTCGCTGGCGATGGGGAAGGTGATGCGTTTGCGAAAGCGCGAGTAGATTTGCCCGGGCGCTCCGTCCTCCTGCTCCTTGAAGGAGAAGAGGCCGGAGAGTCGCAGCAGCTCAGTATCGGCGAGGGACTGGAGCCGCTCCCGCAGAGCATGGAAAGAGTCGGGTGCGTAACCGATCCGGAACTTTGCGATCGCGTCCGCCGAGAGGCCGCGTCCCGTCAGGTATTCGCGCGCCGTGGCGCCCTCCGGCGAGCGCAGCTGATGCTCGAACCACACCGCGGCCGCCTCGTTCAACTCGATCAGCTTGCCCCTCTGGCGGCTCTCCTTTGCCTCTTCCGGTGAGGAGAACTCGCGCTTCGGCAGCGGGATCCCGCACTTCTGCGCGACCGTCTTGACTGCCTCGCGGAAACCGACGTTTTCGATCTTCTGGATGAAGGAGAAGACGTCTCCAGACTGGCCGCAACCGAAGCAATGATAGAACTGCTTCGACGCATGGACGGAGAACGATGGCGATTTCTCGCTGTGGAAAGGGCATAGCCCCTGGAAGTTCTGCGCGCCGGACCTCTTCAGCCGCACGTACTCGCCGATGATGCGGACTATGTCGGCCTGCTGCTTGACGGTCTGGGCAAAGTCGGTAGCCATGGCGCCCTTCTCATACTACCGGGTGCCCGCAAGCTCAAGCCCGGAGCATGAAGCAGAGGCTCACGGCGCCCGCCCTCAGCAGCCGCAGACTCGCCGAGCGGGCATGCCGGCTTGCGGATCGCTGATGGGGTCAACCGGGCTCCTTCATCCAGCTGGTCAGAGCTCACGAACTGGGCGCGAATGCCTGCAGATCGGCAGGCGTGTTCTGGTCATCTTTGTCGAACTGGTAGGTGCGTACATACATGCCGTCGAGCCCTTGTATCAGGCGTCGCGCCCTTTGGTCGTAGGCATCGCGCCTGGGCTGGCTTACTTTTCCATCGCCGTAAGCGTTGACTTGAAGGTCGCGTAGCTGGCGGGAGTGAGCGGCCCGTGCCCCCGCCACTTCACCTCTCCTGCATCGTTGACGATCAGCACGTATGCGTCATCGCCCGGTCCGAACTCGGCAACACTCTTCCACTCCAGCTCATTGCGCAAAAGGGGAACAAAGCGAACCTGGGTAGCCGCAGGAATGTCAGAGCGCATGCTGTGAATCACCATGCTGCGGATCAAGCCGGGCACGTCTTCGAGCACCGGCATCTGGTAGTAAGCCGTATGAGCGTTGCTGCCGAAGTCGCGGCTGATTCCCTCATCCCAGCTATGACATTGCTCAGAAGACTTCTTGCTGAATCCAAGCACGAGGACGCCGATCTTGCCGCGCAGATCGAGGGGGAGATGCACCACGTTCCCAGCCAGCGTTGAAGCGTTGGTCTCCGGAATCTTTTGCGCGCCGGCTACGAAGGATGCCAGCAGCAATGAGGCAATTACTGCCGATCTTGCGGCAAGACAAAGGTTTGTAACTCGTCTGCGGTGGCAAAGTGTCATTCTTATCCTCGAGCTACGGGCGATGCCGGTGGGATGCACCCTGATTACGCTCATCCTGTTCGAATGGTTCCAGGTCGTGCTCGGGATGAACAACCTTCCCGCCAAGTTGTACTCTGGTAAACGGGGTGTCGGGACGGTCGGGTGTACGCCAGGTGCGGCTAGAGGGCCAGCTCTGCCTTTACCAGTTCACTCACCAGCCGTCCGTCCGCTCGTATTCCAGCGGACTGGATCTTGGCCTGCACCGCTCTCATGCCGACGCCGATATCCTTCGGTCCCAGCGTAGTGCCGGCGGCCGACAGCTCCCGGAGCGCATCAACGACCAGGGGCCGCAGCTCCTCAGCCGTAGCCGCTTTGGGCATGAAGGTCTCGATGAGCCGAATCTCTTCTGCCTCCTTGGCGGCCAGCAGGGGGCGATTGCCTTTTACGAAGGCGTCTATCGACTCCCGCCGCTGCTTGATCATGGTGGTCAGCACTGCGACGGCCTCAGGATCGAGCAGTGGCGCACGCTTTTCAATCTCCCGATTCTTGAATGCAGACTTGATCATGCGCAGGGTAGAGAGCCGCTCGGGGTCGCGCGCCTTCATGGCGATAATCATCTCTTTAGTGATCGTGTCTACGAGGGTCAAAGGAAGGCTCCGTGCATTCCGCATGGGGTTTGTCGGAATGCTCTGGCCCTTGGATGCAGGCGAAGGACTGCGCACACGAAATTGGGTTGGCTGGTCCGTATCAGCGCCGGTTGCGCATCGCCACCAGGTGAGCCGCCGAGTGCGGGGCGATGTGAGCAATATTGCTCAGCACGGGTGCGCGTGGCTCTGTGATCGTTACATTACCCCTGCGTGTAAAGAGTGACGACCGCTAATCGGTAGCTCTCAATATTCTGTCGCTCAGGCCTCAGCCACTTCCAGTCCCAACAACATCTGAGCCAGTCGCGCGCGACCTCTGGTCATCGCGCCGGCACGCGTTTGCCTGCGTGGTAGCGCGAGCCACAACTCTCGATAGCCGGCACTTGAGGAATGGGCACATGCGTCTCGATCGTGGTGGTCTACTAGCGGCAGCGGTCCTCGGCATCGTCCTGTCACTCTGCGGCTGCGGAACTCCCGGGCTGACCGCGATCGCGGTAAGCCCGGCTACCCAGGCGCTCAGCACGGCTGGGGAGACGGCGCAGTTCAGCGCCATCGGTACCTTCCACGAGGGTACCTCGACCAAAGACATCACCGCACTGGTCACGTGGAAGTCGAGCGACGTCGCGGTAGCGACCATCAACTCCGCCGGGCTGGCGACCGCCGTATCGCCCGGGTCAACGACCATAACGGCCAGCATGCTCGGGGTCTCCGGAGTCGACACCGGCAGTGCCGTCATCACCGTTTCGCCCTTCATAGGGCCGGCTCTTGGAGCCCTGACCATCATCCCCGACAACCAGTCAGTGGCCACTCAGAACGAGACCGGGCAATTCATCGCGCTCGGCGGCTTCGGGACGAGTGCGGGCACTACGATGGACCTGACAAACCTGGTCACATGGGTCTCGAGCGACGTCCAGGTTGCAACCATCACGCCCACGGGCCTCGCGACCGGGCTGAATAACGGGTCGACCACGATCACCGCCATCGCCAAGGGCTCAGACGGCAGTGTAGTTACTGCGACGGCCACCTTCACAGCTGGGCCGTTTGATCCGGGACCGCCGCTGCCGGCGCTCACCGTCTATAAGGCTGGCGCCAACGCGTCTACAGGCCTTGTTACCGCACCTGCAGCCGGTACTGCCGCTCCTTTCGTGATCAACTGCGGTACAGGACCCGGCTGCCTGGGCAGCTTTACGACCGGCTCGATGGTCACATTCACTGAGACTCCCGGCGCAGGCTCGACCTTCGGCGGCTGGTCGTCTAACTGCCTCCCGGTCACAGCGCCCCCCGCGCCGCCTCCGACCACCTGCACCATCACCATCAGCGGAAACCAGGCTGTTGCTGCCATCTTCAACTGAGTAGCGGCTTCTACTGTGCACCAGCCGGGCCGGCTGAGCACCGTCGCCGGGCAGAACGCCGGCACCGGCCAGAAGGGCGGACGAGGGCAGTGAAAGAACCTGGTCAACACAATGGACTTGCTGCCCGGCAAAGCCATCCGCGAGGAAGCGCATGCCGTGAGCGGTACAATGGTAGGCAACATCGACTAGAAGGACATCGCCTAACAGCATGATTCGCAAGACGCGTCTCTTCACGCCCGGACCTACCCCCCTGTTGCCCGCCGCGCAGTTTGCCATGGCTGCCGCGGACATTCACCATCGCACCCCTGAGTTTCGAGCGCTCTACACCCGCGTGCTCGCACAGTTGAAGGAATTTGTGGGTACCAGGCAGGACGTTCTGCTGCTCTCGTCCTCGGGCACCGGCGCTATGGAGGCCTCGGTCTCGAACCTCACCTCGCCCGGAGATCGCGTGCTGGTGCTCACCGCCGGTAAGTTCGGCGAGCGCTGGACCGCCCTTGCCAAGGCGTTCGGTTGCGAAGTCGACATCGTCAGCGCCCCCTACGGTCAGACCTTTTCGCTCGAGTCCGTCCGCGCCGCGCTCCAGCCGCACCACCGCGCGGTCTACATGCAGGCGACCGAGACGTCAACCGCTGTGCGCCATTGCGTGCAGGGCGTCGCAGAGATCGTGCGCGCGGCGAGCGACGACACTCTGCTGGTTGTCGATGCGATCACGGGCCTAGGCACAACCCACCTCGATATCGACGCATGGGGAGTCGATGTGCTGATCGGCGGCTCGCAGAAGGCGGTCATGATTCCCCCGGGACTGTCCTACCTCGCTCTGAGCGATCGCGCCTGGGCGCGCGCCACCACGTCGAAGAACCCGCGGTACTACTTCGACCTGATCAAAGAGCGCAAGAACGCCATCAAGGGCGAGTCGGCCTATACGCCGGCCGTGGCGCTGATTGCAGGCTTAGGGGCGGCACTCGACTACATCGCCGGGCAGGCCGACGGGGACCTGGCCAAAGGCCGCTACAAGCTGGTCGAAAACGCCGACACCTGCGCCGAGATGACCCGCGCCGCTGTCGTCGCACTGGGCTTCGGCCTCTACGCGCCAGATGCGCCGGCAGCAGCCGCCACCGCGGTCGTGCCACCGCCGGGAGTGGACTCGACCTCCATCGTCAAAGAGCTGAAGTCGAAGTTTGCCGCCGTCATTGCCAATGGACAGGGCGAGATGAAGGGCCAGATCTTCCGCGTTGCCCACCTCGGGTACTTCGACTACATGGACACTATCGCCCTGATCGGAGCGCTCGAGCAGGTCGCCGTCAAGACTCTGAAGCTGCCCGGTGCGGCCTTTGGACAAGGCCTGATCGCCGCTCAGAAAGTCTTCGCCAATCGCAATCTCGAAGGCGAAACCAGCCGCTGCTCCTGCGGCCGCGAAGGCATCCGCTGCCAGCGCCTAGAAGCCGCCGTAGCCGTCTAGTCCGCACCATCCCTCGACCTGAGGTGAACAGGCCATCCATGTCTCGATTAGGAGACATGGATTGAATCGACGAGATTTATCTTTGGGTGATAGCTCTTTCTTGTACCTGGGAGATGAGCCCCCGCGGAGTAACTCCTCGACAATTTTCGACGTTGCTGAGTGAAATGAAGTTCGATCGTCTCTGATCAAGCGCTGATCGCTCGGAAAGCAAAAGTGTACGCGGTCAAGAGTGCGCACCGCAATCTGGGGCCATCGCCCCGCAACCAGGGTCGCGAAGTTAAACGAAGGATCCCGCTTGCACAAGGATTGTAGCTGGCTGCGGGTGGAATTTTTTAGCAGCCAGGACACCAAGCACGACGAACAGAGCCATAACTACGACCTGAGCAATCAGAAATGGTGGCTCGGTCTGGGTTGGAGCGATTGCTTTCAGGGCAGGCACTCTGCGAAAGAGCTGTACTATCAGCACGAAGACATTCAAATACTGGGCGAGCACGGCGGTGATGACATAGGTCCAGCGCCATGCGCCGATGAGATGGCGTCGATAGCGCGCCACTATCGTAAGCGCCAGTACGACCAGCGACACAAGCCCAACTACATGCGATGGTAGTAACTTATGAAACGGGAACATGAATCCTGTGACGCTTGTCGCCACGGTAGTCGAGAGGAAGAGCAGCGTCCAGCGATCGAGCCGTTTGGCAGCGAGCATTCCGAAGATTGCGACAAATCCTGAGCCGATTCCTACTAGACTGATCAAGACGTGAAATATCGTAAATGCAGTTAGCATGAAACCTCCGTATTAGCTTGATTTGCCTCTATAGAGGCCGGCGCCAGAGCTGCGGGCTTGCGGATTCTTATAATGCGACGAGAATTCTCGATCCGCGCAAGGCTTTTTTCTGCCGTGGGTCGGCCAGTACTTTGAGAATTAGCATCCGGCGTCATCCGGCGCCATTGGCCCAGCCCTCGGACAAGAGCATATGAAGGGGTGTTAGAGGAGTCAGTTCAATGTAGTCGAATTCCATGAGTTTCGCCTGGCCCAGAGGCAGCTTCTCGAGCAGCGTGTGGGCCTCTTCGATCGAAGTTGCATTGACCAGGAAGACGGGACCCTTTTGGTCCTGACGAGCCCACCATTGCTCGATCTTGCCCTCAAGATGGAGACGAAGCGTAGCGGGCACCTCCTTGGGAAAAATAGTTTTTAGCTGCTCGGGCGTAGGTGGCGAGGTAAATCGGCCAAGCGCCAGAATCTTTGAAGTTGGTAATACAGGAAAAGGCCGCTTGGGATATTCGGGGTCCACGACGGGTATGTCTATACTTTGACTCAAGGTAAGCTCCATTCTTCAAATAAGGTAAGTTCTTAAGCTACGGGTTCAGTTCATGCAGATGGCGTCGTGCAAACTGGGCAACGCTCATCGCCTTTTGTACGCCCGATTTTTCGCATCTTGCTTGCTTATGGACGGGACGTGCGTTCCTCGCCGGAGCAACGCCCCTGGGAGTAAAGTCTTTTCTGCACCGCTCAGAGCACGCATGAAGAACAACCTTCGCATCATGGCTAGTGTGTGCCAGGGGAGGGCAGGCGTCTATTACGTCTTTCTATTAGGGCCATAAGCCCTGAAGAGAGGGGGAGAAGCAGCTGGGCTGTCCACCCGCTGGCGTACACCACGCCTTGCCCTTAGGGAAATGCGAGCCGGTAGCTGGGAACAACCGCGTGCTCTACCCATTTTCGGCTTCCTCAGGGACGGTGGGCGCTCGCCCTCGTTGCAATTTGGAAACGTCAGAAGGGCCATCAGATCTGCCGGCTGTGCATACTTCAGGGGATCCCCATCCTCAAAGCCGCTTAATCCTCACTACTGAGGCCTCTCTTGAGAGTCATTTACACTCTCCTAGATGGTTGACCGCAGAAGAGGCGACTGGTTGCGGTGTCCCGTCGGACCCGCAGAAGGAATGGAAGAAAAATGAAGATTGTTTTGGCGGAGAAAGTTTCTTCCGCGACCCTCGCAGTGTTCCAAAAAGAAGAAGGCTGGCAAGTAGTAACCCATGACCAGATCAAGAGCGGTCTGGCCGCTGAACTGGCCGACGCTGACGCACTGGTAGTCCGCTCTGCCGTCCAGGTCGACGAAAAGCTTCTCGACTCCGCACCCAAGCTGCGCGTGATCGGGCGCGCTGGAGTGGGCGTCGACAACATTGACGCCGACGCTGCCACCCGCCACGGCATCGTCGTCATGAACACGCCTGGAGCCAACGCCGTCGCGGTCGCCGAGCTCACCCTGGCGCAGATGCTGGCGCTCTCCCGCCAGCTCACCCGCGCCAACTCCACCATGCACGCCGGGCAGTGGGAGAAGAAATCCCTTCAGGGCGTAGAGCTGCGAGGCAAGCGGCTCGGCATCCTCGGCCTGGGCCGGGTTGGCCTCGAGGTCGCCCGCCGCGCCCGCGCCTTTGGCATGGAGCTGATCGGGCATGATCCCTACGTCTCGCCGGCCGTCGCCCGCGAGAACGAGATTCGCCTGGTGCCCGTCGACGATCTCTTCCGCCAGTCCGACTACCTTACCCTGCATGTCGGGCTCACTCCCCAGACGGCCGGCATCATCAACGCCGTCTCGCTGGCCATCATGAAAAAGGGTGTACGCATCATCAACTGCGCCCGCGGCGAGCTCATCATCGACGAAGCGCTCATCGCCGCGCTTAAGAGTGGACAGGTCGCCGGCGCGGCGCTTGATGTCTTCACGGTCGAGCCGCCCAAAGACTCACCCTACGCCGCCCTCGATAACGTGATTCTCACCCCGCACATCGCCGGCTCGACGGCGGAGGCGCAGGAGGCCGTCGGCATCCAGATCGCGCTGCAGGTGCGCGAATATCTCAAGCTCGGCGTGGTGCAAAACGCCGTCAACCTCACTTCACTCACCCACGAGGAGTACGTCGAGGTGGCACCGTACATTCGCATGGCGCAGCGGCTCGGCGAGTTCCTTTCAGGCACACCGGAGGGCAACCTCGAGAGCATTCACCTTAGCTACAGCGGGCGCATCGCCGAGGGGAAGACGGAGCTGATCCGCAACGCCGCCATCCAGGGCGTGCTCGGCCATTCGGAGTCGGTCAACCGCATCAACTCCGCATCGGTCGCGGCGGAGCGCGGCATTCGCATCCACGAGGAGAAGAAGGAGGCGTCTTCGGGCGGCTCCGGCTCCGTGCTTAAGCTCAAGCTGCACACGCGTGCGGGGGACACGACGGCCAGCGCCACGGTGCTGCACGGCACCTCGCCGCGCCTGCTCAGCTTCAACGGCATCGATGTTGAGGCACCGCTGCATGGGCGCCTGCTCTGCCTCACCAACCGCGACGTTCCTGGGGTGATCGGTCGCATCGGCACCACGCTTGGCGAACATCAGATCAACATTGCCAACTTCGCGCTGGGCCGGGCCCTGGCACGAGCCGCCGGCCGTCACACGGTACCTGAGGGCAACGCGCTCGCCGTCATCCAGATCGACACCGAGGCCAGCCCCGCAGTGCTGGCAGCCCTCCGCAAAGTAGAAGGCATCCTGCACGTTGAGCAGGTAAGCCTGGGCGACGACTAAGGTGGTCTTTTGTACACCAAGGTGGATTTGTGTGCTCTTTCACCGCCACTAGAATGGCGCCGGACGCGCGACCAGATCTGCGCTCGGCATGGCGTTTACTCTCAGCTCCGTACGACCGAGAAGGTGTCAGCCGAGCTTCTTTGCGACCAGCTCGTTGAGCAGCGCCGGATTGGCCTGACCCTTGGATAGCCGCATCACCTGTCCTACGAAGAACGCTGCCACGGTCTTCTTGCCGGCTCGATACTGCTCGACCTGCTTGGGATTAGCGGCGATGATCTCGTCGATCATCTTCTCGAGCGCAGCAGGGTCGCTGATCTGCTGCGGCTTTTCTCGCTCGTAGACCGCCAGAAAATCTTCCCGTCGCTCGAACGCGACGTCGAAGAGCTGCTTTACCTGCTTGCTTGAGATCTCCCCGCTCTCTGTGAGGTCGGCGGCCATTGCGATCCCCTTCATCGTGATCGGCGACTGCTCGAGCTCGAGGCCCAGCGTCTTGAGCCTGCCCATCAGCTCACTCTGGACAAGGTTAGCCACGCGCCGCGGGCTCTTTGCCGCCCTGGCTGCCTGCTCAAACTGGTCAGCAAAGGAGCGAGTCGCAGTCAAGGCCTGCGCGTCCTGCTCGGCGATACCGTACTCAGACACCATGCGTGCGCGACGAGCCTCCGGCAGTTCGGGCATCGTCTTTGCGATGGATTCCCGAGTGGTCGAAGTGACGATCAGAGGCGGCAGGTCCGGCTCAGGAAAATACCGATAGTCGTGGGCCTGCTCCTTTGATCGCATGGAGTAGGTGCGACCCTCATTCGCATTCCACAGCCGCGTCTCCTGCACGACCCGGCCGCCGCCCTCGATCAACTCGACCTGGCGCTCAATCTCGTATTCAAGCGCTGAGCGGATGTAGCGGAAGCTGTTTACATTCTTGACCTCGGCCTTGGTTCCAAACTTCTCCTGCCCGCGCGGACGCACGCTTACATTGGCGTCGCAGCGGAGCGAGCCCTCTTCCATGTTGCAATCGCTCACCGCGGTGTAGAGCAGGATCTCCTTCAGCCTGGTGAGATACTCGTAGGCCTCGTCGGGGGAGCGGATGTCCGGCTCGCTGACGATCTCGATCAGCGGAGTGCCACAGCGGTTCAGATCTAGATACGTCCTCGTGGCCGAGTCTGGGAGGCCGTCATGCAGACTCTTGCCCGCGTCCTCTTCCATATGCAGGCGCGTGATGCCGATGCGCTTCGTACCCTGCGGTGTCAGCACGTCGAGCCAGCCGTTCTCCGCCAGCGGCCTGTCAAACTGCGAAATCTGGTAACCCTTCGGCAAATCCGGATAAAAATAGTTCTTCCGCGCAAATATCGAAGTCTCGCGAATCTCGCAGTTGATCGCCATCGCCGCAAGCACCGCAAACTCCACCGCCCGCGCATTCAAAACCGGCAACGCTCCCGGCAGCCCAAGACATACGGGACAGATATTCGTATTCGGCGCCGACCCAAACCGCGAAGAGCACCCGCAAAAGGCCTTCGTCTCCGTCAACAACTGCACGTGAACTTCAAGCCCGATCACCGGCTCATACCGCGCCATCACCTCAGGCGCAATGCTGACTGTCGTTGCCATAGAGCCTCGATTTTAGCAGCGCGTGCCGCGGGAAGCTCGCTACCGTCGAGGGCGACTCTACTTTATACGGCGGATAAAAATCTCTGCTACCGGCATTATTTCTCGTTGCGCCAAGCATAATGCGATTACGTTGCCATAAGGATTTCGTAAAGAGATAAGCAGGAATACATAAAGGTCTGCTTCCAGCCTTGGTGACGCACCATGGTCTGCTGTGCGAGGCAGCATCAGGTTCCTCCAATCTCGCGTCGCTCTGCCGCCGGCACTTCGTCGGAAAATTTTGCCGTACCGCGTTTGCAGTGCAACGACACATAACTCAAAAAAGGAGCTACATAATGTCAACCATTGTGCAGCGAGGGCCGAAGCTGACCCTCTCGCAGAAATTTTCCCGGCTGGTCCAGCGTTTGCGCGATCCCCAGTGGCGCCGTTACGGCCAGACCGTACTCGCCGGCAAGTTGATCGGAGTTGGTGCAGCCCTGGTCATCATGGCCGTCGTCACGGGACTGCTCTTCACCAAGGTGCACGCCGCTGACGTAGTGATGAAGGCATCGGACGCCGTCAATCCCATCAACACCACCTGGACCCTGATCGCTGCCTTCCTCGTCTTCGCTATGCAGGTGGGCTTCACCATGCTCGAGGCTGGCTTCTGCCGCTCGCGCGAGACCGTCAACGTGCTGATGGAGTGCATCGTCGACACCTGCCTCTGCGGCATCCTCTTCTATGCCATCGGCTTCGCGTTCATGTTCAGCCACGGCAACGGCTTCATCGGATACCACTGGTTCTTCCTGCAGAACGCGCCGGACACTTATGAATCGACCGGTGTAGCCTTCCTCGCCGTGTGGATCTTCCAGTTCGCCTTCGCCGACACCTGCTCAACCATCACCTCGGGCGCGATGATCGGGCGCACCGGCTTCGTTGGCGACCTGCTCTACTCCGTCTGCGTATCGGGCTTCATCTACCCGATCATTGGCCACTGGGCATGGGGCCCGGACGGCTTTCTTGCGACCATGGGTGCACCCGGCGGCTGGCTCCCGAACCTTGGCCAGCCCTTCCACGACTTTGCCGGTTCCACCGTGGTTCACACCATCGGAGGAATGGTGGCCCTCGCCGGATCGATCGTGCTCGGTCCGCGCCTCGGTCGCCGATTCAAGCGCGACGGTGGAGCTCCAATGCTGCCCCACGACCTCACCATCGCTGCGTCCGGCGGACTGCTGCTCTGGTTTGGCTGGTACGGCTTCAATCCCGGATCGACGCTCTCCGCGATGGACTTCGTCGGCATCGGCCGGGTCGCCACCAACACCACCCTGGCTGCCTGCGCCGCCGGCCTGACCGCGATGGCTTACGCCTACATGTTCAGCAAGAAGTGGGACGTCGGCTTCACGGTCAACGGCTTTCTCGCTGGCCTCGTGGCCATCACCTGCCCGTGCTACTGGGTGAGTCCAACGGGCGCAATCATCCTTGGCGGGGTGGCAGGCGTAATCGTAGTCATGGGCGTCGAGCTCTTGGAATGGCTGCGCATCGATGACCCGATCGGCGCGGTGCCGGTCCACGGCTTCGCCGGTATCTGGGGAACGCTCTCGCTAGGCCTCTTCGCCTGCGGCAAATACGGAGCGACCGGCCCGACCGGCCCCGACAACAGCGCCGCGCTGAATGGGCTCTTCTACCACGGCGGCCTCACCATCCTGAAGGCACAGTTCATCGGCAGCGCTATCATCACGCTGTCTACCTTTAGCATCTCGATGCTTGTGATGTGGCTCGTCAACCTGACTGGCACGCTCCGTGTCTCGGCCGAGGGTGAACTCCATGGGCTCGACCTCCACGAGCACGGCATCTCCGCTTATCCGGAGTATGTGATCTCCGCCCTGGCTGCGCCCTCCGGAATGCCGGCCGACCTGACTGGCTCGGTCCGATAGCGGCCGGGAGAGAACGATCAAGGCAGCACGGAGCGCCCGCTTGGGCCTGGCGCTCCGTGTCCTCTTCGGCAGCGGTTTAACGAATACCAAGGAAAGGGAACTTCCAATGATGAAGCTCGAGGCAATCATCCGGCCAAACAAGTTTGACGCCGTGAAGGGTGCGCTGATTCAACTCGGCGTCGAGGGCATGACAGTTTCAGAGGTGCGCGGACACGGCCGTCAGAAGGGGCATACCGAGGTCTACAAGGGCCGCGAGTACGATGTCGACCTCCTGCCAAAGATCAAGGTCGAGCTGATCCTCAAGGACGAGATCGTCGAGCGCGCGATCGATGCTATCCAGACCGCCGCCTACACGGGCAAGATCGGCGACGGTAAGATCTTTCTCTACAAGGTAGACGAGGCGATCCGCATTCGCAGCCAGGAACGTGGCGTTGCTGCCGTCTAGCTCTTTGAAGGCAGAGCAGCAGGCGAGTTGGGTACGTAGCGGGAGGTCGAGGTGCGGGGCTGAAGATCTAGACCCTCCTGCTAGATCCTCCTGCAAGGTGCTGGTGCCTTAAGCACAGCCACGACTCGCCGTTTGGATAAATCGCCCCGCGGAGAGTTCCAGCGCCAGCGGGAACTCTCTGCGTGCGCAGTTTGCGGCATCTAAAATCCAAACGCGGTAAGATTGTCTACGCCCGGCCCTGCACCTTATGAAGCGCCACGTCGTCATCTTCGGGATCGTCGGCGGAGCGCTCGTCACGCTCCTCCGTTGGACCCAATACCGCTTCCTGGTCCTGGAACACTCGGCCGAAATCTATGCGGCGCTCATCGCCTCGATCTTTGCCGGCCTCGGCATCTGGCTCGGAATCCGGATTACCCGCCAAGAGCCAAAGCTGGTGGTCCAGACGATGCCGTCCATGTCCCCGTTCGTCCCTGACCGGCAGCGACGCGTCGACCTTGGCATCACACCACGCGAACTGGAGATCCTCGGACTCGTGGCCAAGGGTCTCAGCAATCGGGAGATCGCCGAGCAGCTTTTTGTCAGTGAGAACACGGTGAAGACGCATTGCAGCCGGGCCTTTGATAAGCTCGGTGCCCGTCGCCGAACCCAGGCCGTTCAGCTCGGCAAAGAATTAGGTCTGCTGCCCTGAGCGGGTCGCCTAATCGGATGATTTCCGATGATTTTCCGCAATATCACCCGAAAGCATGACGACAGAGGCCGTGCCCAAGGGGGTAACGTAGGCCTGTATACGACTGCTCACTCCACTGGAGACACGATGAAAAAGGCGATACTCACGTTTGGCCTGATCTCCGGCGTTCTTTCGTCGCTGATGATGATCTCGACCGTACCCTTTCTCGAAAAGATCAGCACCGACAAAAGCCTGATCGTAGGCTATACAACGATCGTTGCATCGTTCCTGCTGGTGTTCTTCGGCATCCGGTCATACCGCGACAATATTAGCGATGGCCAGATCACCTTCGGGAGAGCTTTTGCGATTGGCATCTGCATCACTCTGATCTCGTGCATCTTCTACGTTTTGACCTGGGAGGTCTTGTATTTCAAGTTCCTGCCGCACTTTATGGATAACTATGGCGCCCAGGCTATAGCGCAGCTGAAGGCATCCGGCGCGAGCGCCGCAGCCGTCCAGGCAAAGGTGGAGGAGCTAAGGAAGTTCAAGGAGTCGTACAGAAACCCGCTCTATAACGCGGCAATGACGTTCATCGAGCCGTTTCCGGTGGGGCTGGTCATCACCCTGCTCTCCGCCGCGATCCTGCGCCGCAAGGCTCGCAGTCCGGCGCTACAGCCGGTGGAGCAAGCCTGACCTGGAGTGTCCCATCCGACCCGGTGCTCTCGCCCAAGGTGACAGTTCAATCCCGCAGCAGGTCGCTTGAGTTTCAGCGATTAAGGCGGCTGAGGGAATGCTGCCAGCTTGCACAGCGTTGTGTTACGTCAGCAGGGTGACGCCGGTCGAGTTTGCCTGTTCGTGGGCGTGATAGGAGGAGCGCACCAGGGGCCCCGACTCCACGTGCCGAAAGCCCATCTTGAGAGCCTCCTCGCGCAGGAAGACGAACTCCTCCGGCTGGTAGTACCGGGTCATCGGCAGGTGGTCCTTCGAGGGGCGCAGGTACTGTCCGACCGTCAGCACATCCGTCCCAACGGATGCCAGATCGCGGAAGACGTCGAGCAGCTCTGAGGTTTCTTCGCCGAGCCCCACCATCACGCCGGATTTGGTGACCGTCTTCCGGTCGACCTCCTTGGAGTACTCGAGCAGGCGCAGAGTGCGCTCGTAGCGCGCTCCGGACCGGACAGTGCGGTAGAGGCGCGGAACGCTCTCCGTGTTGTGGTTGAGGATCTCGGGCCGGGCCTCGACCACGATGCGAATCGCCTCTTCCCTGCCCTGAAAGTCGGGGATCAGCACCTCGACCTGGCAGCCGGGCGCCTGTTCTCGAATCTGTTCGATAACCATGGCGAAGGCGCGAGCGCCACCCACGATGTCGTCGTCGCGATTCACGCTGGTGATCACAGCATGCTGCAAACCTAGAATCGCGATAGCCTCAGCGACTCGCCGCGGCTCGTCGAAGTCGATCGGATCGGGCCTGCCTTTAGGCACCGCGCAGAAGCCGCAGCGCCGCGTACAGGTGTTGCCCAGCATCATGAAGGTGGCCGTCTTGTGCTGCCAGCACTCGCCGATGTTCGGGCAGTGCGCCGATTCGCACACGGTATGGAGATTAAGGCTCCGCGCGAGCTTTTTGAGGTTGTGGTAGTTGTCGCCCACCGGCGCTCGCGCCCTGAGCCAGTCCGGCTTGGGCACGCGCTGCTTGGGGCCGACATCGATCTGCACCAGTTCCATCACGTTACCTCGATTGTACTAGGCGCTTCACCTGCCGTTACTGCTCTCATCGCGGATGGCGTGCGCGCTCGTAACTCCAGGTGAGCACTCCCGGTACGCTCTATACTCTGAGAGGCGCAAAAAACCGCACCACGGTCACGCAATGACAAGCGAGAGGCCGACAGAACAGCAAGAAAGAGACGAGAGACAGGCATGGAATTCGCACCCGCAGACGAGCAGTTGGAGCTCCTGGTAAAGGGCTCGGCCGAGATCATCCGGCTCGCTGACCTGCGGGAACGGCTTGAATCGTCTCGACAGAGCGGTCTGCCGCTGCGGATCAAGGCAGGCTTTGACCCTACCGCTCCCGACCTGCACCTCGGCCACACCGTGCTGCTGCGCAAGCTTAAACATTTTCAGGACCTCGGCCACCACGTCATCTTTCTTATCGGCGATTTCACCGGACTGATAGGCGACCCCACCGGCCGCAACGTCACCCGCAAACCGCTGTCGCACGAAGAGATCATGCAGAACGCGGAGACGTATAAGGAGCAGGTCTTCCGCATCCTCAACCCTTACAAGACGGAGGTGCTCTTCAACTCCGCCTGGCTGGGGAGTCTGGGCTTCGAGGGGATCATTCGCCTGGCCGCGCACTTCACGGTGTCGCAGATGCTTGAGCGCGATGATTTCCATCGCCGCTTCATCGACGAGAAGCCGATCTCGCTGCACGAGATGCTCTACCCGCTGGCGCAGGGCTACGACTCGGTCGCGCTGCGCGCTGATGTCGAGCTGGGAGGGACCGACCAGCGGTTTAACCTGCTCATCGGCCGCGAACTGCAGCGCCACTACGAGCAGTCCTCGCAGATCGTGCTGATGACCCCACTCCTGGAAGGCCTGGACGGCGTGCAGAAGATGTCGAAGTCGCTCGGCAACGCTATCGGCATCAAGGAGCCAGCCGGCGAAATGTACGGCAAGCTGATGTCGATCTCAGACGATCTGATGTGGAAGTACTGGACATCTCTGACAGACCTGCTTCCGTCCGAGATCGACGGCATGCGCAGTGAGGTTGCCGCCGGCAGGCTGCATCCGATGGAGGCCAAGAAGCGGCTGGCACGCACCATCGTGACCGAATTCCACTCGGCGGACCTGGCGCGCGAGGCGGACGAGAGCTGGGCTACGCAGTTCCAGAAGAAGGAGACACCAGCTAACCTCGAAGAGGTGCAGGTGGCGCAGGCTGAGGTCGCCTGGGAGGCTGTTCCGGCCACTTCGCATCCTGTGCGGCTCGATAAACTGCTAGTCAAAGCGGGCCTCGCACCCTCCGGCGCAGAGGCCAACCGGCTGGTGAAACAGGGTGCCGTCCGCGTAAACAACGAGGTGCAGGTGCTCACCCACATCACCGTCGCCGAGCTGCCTTGTCCGCTGTCGATTCGTGTGGGCAAACGCGCGAAGCTGGTGGTCGTCACCGGCTAAAGGTTTGCGAAAGGGCAGCGAGGTGTTGCTCGTTCTGGAGAGCCGCGGGCTGCTTTCTCAGCGCTTTTGCTTACTCGCTCTTGCTCGACGTGGGAGACGGCGATGACGTGCTCGCGGGCGTAGAGGCGCCGCCCTTATCAGACGAGCCGCCTTTGTCGGACGAGCCGCCTTTGTCGGACGAGCCACTCCTTTCGGACGACGTGCAGCCCTTGTCTCCCGAACTGGGCCCGGTCTCGGCTTTTGCGGAGACGTCTCCCGATTTGCCATCGGACTTCCCCTCCGAGCTGCCCTCGGCAGCGGCCGACTTGCTGGCGCGGCTGGCGTAGTCGGTCGAGTAGAAGCCGGAGCCTTTGAATTGGATCGAAGGCGCCGAGATCAGCCGCTCCACTTCGCCGTGGCAGACCGGACACTCCTTCTGATCAGGTGCGCTGTAAGTCTGAATCTTCTCAAAACGGTGTCCGCAGGCTTTGCAGCGGTACTCATAAAGCGGCAAGTTGAAGCTCCTGTCCGATACTGGTGTCCTTCGGGTTTTCGTTTCCTGGGTCAACTCTAGATTAAATGCAGAACCACGCGTTCCGGTGGGCGAGTACCTCCAGACCAGCTATCACCCTGACCGGGGATACCTAAACGCAGAAGTGCGGGAGCGCAAACGGTGGCACGTGAGCGGAGCCGGAGATGGACTTCGCTCGTTTAAGCGGTCTTGCCTTGAATTCCACTCCCCGGGGAAGGCGAGCGTCGCCGGGCGTTCTAAGTTCCCGGTCGCTCACCTTCCCCAGATGGAACTAAGCAGCAGATCGCGTTGCCTGTTTGCATCGGGGGCGGCTGCGGGCTGCGCGCCCAAGTGCATCACAATCCACGTCGAGTCTGCCTTGTAGACCGGCCACTGCGGCAGCCCCTCCCCATTGGGGTCACCTTTGCGCGCAAAGTTGGTCCAGTAGCGCTGCATTTGATCGCTGAGCTGGCGATCTTCCGGTCTCCAATCAAAGCCGTTCAACAGGTCCAGGTTCCCGAAGACGTACGGAATCTCAGCCGAGTGGTAGGCGGTCAGGCCACCCGTGTGATTTGGGTCAGGCGGCGGCGCGAGGTCAAAGCGGTACCAGTAGATGGGCTGATGTCCGGTGGTTGACTGCGCCTCGATCCATCTCCACGTGGAGTAGGCGATGAACCGATCTCCGGCGAGATCGGCCGCCGCTCGAACAGCCTCCTCATCGCTCGTGGCGGAGTAGAGCTTGAGCACGTCGGGAGCGCGATCGCCGAACTGCCTCTCGACGTCAGCCGCAAAGCTCGCCATCGTGGTCTGGGGAGCGATCCCGCCCTCATCCCTGTTCCAGCCGGCCAGCATAGGGACATCGTTCTGCCTGCCTGCCGCGAAGATCGCAGCGGGGCTTTCCGGCAGGAAGTATCCATCCACAATCGGATTGAAGCGAAACTCTTCACCCCCTGGCGCAGTCCGCCTCGAGGCGCCCAACAGCTGCTCAGCAGGCAGGGCGCGCAGCTGCTCGAGTGTGCTCACCGAGAGAACCGTCTGGGCGAAGAGCGCATGCTCAGTCTCTTCGTCTTTGAGCAGTGTTGATCGAGCCCTGCTGCCCGCAAACTCGCCTCCACTCTCGCCGATGGTACGTTGGAATAGCCCTTTTGCCAGCGGCGATGCCATCTGCGCACTCACCGAGGCTGACCCGGCGCTCTCCCCGAAGAGGGTTACATTGTGCGGGTCGCCGCCGAAGTTTTTCACGTTCGCCTGCACCCACCGCAGCGCCGCTGTCTGGTCGAGCAAGCCGTAGTTGCCCGCGGAATTTCTGCCGGACTCTGCCGCAAGATCCGGGTGAGCGAAGAAGCCGAAGATGCCAAGGCGGTAGTTCATCGACACGACGACCACGCCGCGTGTGGCCAGGTTGGCGCCATCCTGCCGCGCCTCTGAGGTGCCGCCGGTCTGGAAGCCACCACCGTAGATCCACACCATCACCGGCAGCTTCGCGCCCTTGCTTGTAGCGGGAGTCCACACGTTCAACGTAAGGCAGTCCTCGCTCTGGCCGGGGTCGCGAAAGATCATGTCCGCGTAGAGCGTCGGCTGCATACAGTGCAAGCCGAAGACCTTCGCAGCACGCACTCCACTCCACTTTGTTGCCGGCATGGGCTCCTTCCAGCGCAGCGGTCCGATCGGAGGCGCAGCGTAAGGGATGCCGAGGAAGGCGCGCACCTGCGGAGTGCGCGGCCCGCTCATGATGCCCTCCACCTTGCCCTGCCTGGTCTTGACGACGAGGTTGCTGTCGCCCGCGGCGAAGACACGACGCGAGGCAAAAAGTGCGACCATCGATAAGCCAGCCGCAATTACAGTTCTGTAGAAGAGTGCTTTATTACGCTTCATGAATCGGTGTACTCCCGGACCTCGTGAGTCTATACCTGCGATGGAAGTTGCCGCCACGTGACCTAACCGGGCATCGATCCTGCGCATCTCTCTGGGCGGACTAGCTTTGGCAGCGTATGCAGTAGTGGGTACTTCTGCCGCCGAGTACGATGCGCCGAATGGGTGTGCCGCACACCAGGCAGGACTGCCCGGTGCGCTGATAGACGCGGTGTTCGAGCTGAAAGAAGCCTTTAACACCGTCGGCGTCGACATAGTCCGACACCGAAGAACCCCCGAGAGCGATGGCCGCTCGCAGCACCTCGACGAGCGCGGTCCGCAGCCGCAGCAGTTCGGCGCGGCTGAGCCGGCCGGCCATCCGTCGGGGTCGAATGCCGGCACGAAACAGGCTCTCATCCGCGTAGATGTTTCCCACGCCGTGCAGCAGCTTCTGATTGAGCAGAGCGGATTTAATCGCCAGCCTGCGGCCCTTGAAGAGCGCGATAAAGTCGGCGGGCGCGATAGTGAGCGGCTCAAGGCCGGGGCCGCGAAAGCCGAAGGCTGCCGCCTCATCGGCTGAATGTTCAACGGACGCAGTACCCCTGGACGCTCTTGCAGAAGACCTAACGGGAACAGATTTTGTATAGCCAGATCTGCTCGCAGCAGATGCGGCCTGGCCAGACGCGGCCACATCAGATCTGACGCCATCCATTGCACTGGGACGAGTCGTACTCGTTCGACCCTCATCCGCAGCAACAACACTCTGCTCGACGCGAGGGCGTAGCAGTAATGCAAGCCGCCCGAAGCGGCGCGCATCGACGAAGCGCAGCTCCTTGCCCGAAGACAGACGCAGGACAGCGTGAGTATGTGGTGGTACCGGCGTGTCGGCGGAGCAGACCAGCAGACGGCCAGTCATGCCGAGATGGACGAGCCACTGCGCGTCGGCTTCTTGCTGGTGAGTGGCTGAGTTCTCCGCTGACTCAGCATGCCTGACGGTCCCTCGTCCCGTCTCGCGGGCTGGCGGCACACGGGCTGAGAGATCGACCACGATATGCTTTCCCACGCGCCGCACACGATCGATGCGCCGGCCCGGCAGCTCCACACTCATCTCAGCTGCGGGCGTTCGGAATGGCTCCGGCTTCGCGCTGAACCACGCCGACTCAACTCTCTGGCCGTGCACACGCTCGTTGACGCCATTCGCGACGGTCTCCACTTCAGGCAATTCAGGCATAAGTTCCTACGGTGGCAAGCAGCGACGCGTCTGTCAACCAAGACCCAGTGAGCGCGCTGCTAACGCATCACTGGTTCAAAGCTCAGCTCGAGTCCGGCGCCATTCGGCAGCACTTCTACGTCCAGGTCATCCAGAGAATCAACGACCCAGTCTGCGAGGCTGAGATGTTCTGGAGCATGTGAAAACAAGGTCGCGATCACCTTGCATCCAGCGCGGTGCCCGGCCTCGACACCGGCGCTCGCGTCTTCGATCACGACGCACTCCCCCGGATCGAGGCCCAGCAGTGCCGCTCCCTTTAGATAGGGCTCCGGGTCAGGCTTGCCCCGGGTGACCATGTCGGCGTTTACGAAGTGTTCCGGCACGGGAATCGCGGCGTGGCCCAGCCGGCTGCGTGCCAGGCGGTCCGTGGCTGATGTCACGATGGTCCAATACTGCTGGGGCAGAGAGTGCACGATGCGTTCAACCCCACGCAGTACCTCTAGGCCCTCGTAGTCCTCCACTTCCATCTCCTCAACGATCTTCAGCTCAGCCTGGTCGTCGAGATCGGGCCGCAGCATCCGCACGATATCGATGGCGCGCTTGCCGTGGGCGTGCTTGATTGCGCCCGCACCATCCACTCCGCGCATCTCGCCCCAGCGAGCCCAGCTGCGTTCGACCGAGCCGAGGGAGCTGATCAATACGCCGTCCATGTCAAAGAGCAACCCGCGCGTCCTCCACTTCATTCCGCCCGACCGCGATTCACACTGCTCATCTGATGTCCTCGCTTTGCTGTCTCTATGGTAGCGGATGCGTACCGCCGTCCTCGTCTCGCCGCCGCGCCGCTAGCCTCAGTTTGCATCCAGCAGACGAACGTCTCCCTCAGCGTCTATGATCAGTGCCGATGAAAACTCCCTGCTCCTCGCCCCCTTCGAGGTCCCTGCCAGTCCGAACACTGCGGAGTGCTCTATGTCTCTCAGCCCTCGCTGCTCTCGGGCTGCATGCGCAATCGCCGACTGCACCTTCGGCAAAGCTGCCGGCCGACGTGATCGACCAGCAGTGGGCCGACGGAAACAGCAAGTACGATGGTGCTCGCAGCGCAATCCTCAAAGAGGTCGACCGGCAGATATTCGACGGGCCCTACCGCGCCGACTGGCAGACGCTCGCCAACTATCAGCCGCCGGAATGGTACAAGGACGCCAAGTTTGGCATCTTCATTCATTGGGGACTCTACTCGGTGCCGGCATTTGGCAATGAGTGGTATCCGCGCAATATGTATGTCGCCGGCTCACCCGAAAACAAGCATCAGATCGCGACCTATGGGCCGCTGACCAGCTTCGGTTACAAGGACTTCATTCCCTTGTTCAAAGCGGAGCACTACGATCCGCAGCTGTGGGCGCGGCTCTTCAAAGATGCCGGCGCGAAGTATGTCGTCCCCGTCTTTGAACATCACGATGGCTTTGCGATGTACGACAGCGGCGTCTCGGATTGGACGGCAGCCAAGATGGGACCACATCGCGATCTCGCAGGGGATCTCGCCAAGGCAGTGCGGGCGGAGGGCCTTCATCTCGGAGCCTCTTCGCATCGCGTCGAGCATGACTGGTTCCTTGAGCACGGGCGCGAGACCGACTCCGATGTGAACGATCCGAAGTACGCTGCCTTCTATGGGCCGGCACACCACCACATGCAGCAGGATCCCGATCCTCTGCTACGCGACTACACCTATGCGAGTCCCGCTTACCTCAAAGACTGGCTGGCCCGCTCGGCCGAGATCGTCGAGAAGTATCATCCCGACATCATGTACTTCGACTGGTGGATTGGCCAGCCGTATGTGCGCCCTTACATCACAAAGTTTGCAGCCTTTTACTACAACGCATCGCTCAGCCATGGCGGCCCTATCGGTGTCATCAACTACAAAGACGATGCGATGATGAGCGGCTCCGCGGTGCTCGACATCGAACGTGGGCAGCTGGCACAGATTCGGCCAAGCTACTGGCAGACGGACACTTCCATCAGCAATGGCTCGTGGGGTTACATCAAGAACGACAGCTTCAAGTCCTCTGACTTCCTGGTTCACCAGCTGATCGACATCGTCAGCAAAAACGGCAACCTGCTGTTGAACATCGGTCCCCGCTCCGACGGCGTGATCCCCGATGAGGTGCAGCAGGTGCTGCTCGGCATGGGTGACTGGCTCAAGACGAATGGCGAGGCGATCTACGGTGCGCGTCCGTGGAAGGTCTACGGCGAGGGGCCGACAAGGGTGGCGGAGGGTAAGTTCCACGACACTGAGACCAAGCCCTACACTGCGGAGGATTTTCGCTTCACCATCAAGGGACCGAATGTCGGCGGCACGGCCGAAGCTGCAGCGGCGACGACTCTATACGCAGTCGATATGGCGTGGCCAGCCGGCGGCGCCGCGGTCATTCACTCGCTCGGTTCGGGAGCAGCAAGTGCGCCTAAGGTCGTGGCAGTGTCTCTGCTTGGCTCCGATGCGAAGATTGCGTTCGATCAGCAGGCAGATGGGTTGCACCTGACCTTGCCCGCGCAGGCTCCAGGCAAGTACGCCTATACGTTTCGTATAACCCTTGCTGCATCTGGAATGTAGCCGTTAAAACAGGCCTGCGTTGCGAGCTACTGTGCTGAGCTCGCAACGCAGATTGTCTGGCTGGGTTATCTACTGGTTGCTGAACAGGTCCGACATCACATTCACGTTTGCGTCGCAGGCATGGTTCAGGCAGGGTAGGCCAAAACCGGCTTCAATTGATTTCAGCAGCGAGAAGTGGGTGTAGCGTACCTTGCTGACCACCCCGTGAGTACCGAAGTTCGAGACCACTGTCAGCAGAACCCTATTGTCTTCGGGAGCGGTGCTGTAGTCGTTCTCGTCCCACAGAATCACAATCGCAGTCTTGCCGTCGAGCCAGACCGGTGCGCTCCTGATCGCGTCCACGATGCGATGCACGCTCATGTCTCCGCGCAGGATCAGGGCAGGATTGAGTCCAGCCTGCGTGCCCTTGTCGCTGGGATCGTAATTGCAGAAAGGGCCTGCATTGCCCCGCCCGTGCATGTCATTGCATTGATTGGGTGCGATAAACGAGTAGGCGGCCACGCGATTGCGGGCGAGGTCAGCGTAAAGACCATTCTGTCCTGTGAACGGGCTGATGTTGCCGTAGGAGTTGAACCTGTCAAAGCCCTCCTGTACATCGGCGAAGTAGGCGAAGGGATTGTGCTTGACCGCGTAGAGGAATACGATCCCGGCCTGGGTCAGAGGCGGAGTCAATGTTGGAGTGATTTTGGTGAAGTCCGTCGCATTGGTGAAGAAGCCGTCGCTGTAGTTGACCTTGTCGGGGCCGTAGAGCGGCAGGTCTTCCTGGTAGCTCTTCCAGTAGAGTCCGCGCTCGACCAGCTGGTTACCGATCGTCTTGGCTACGACGTTTGTCTTTGCTGGTATGGAGGTAGTTCCGTCGATGTTGATGTCGCCCGGAGCTCCCTGGGTCTCGTTGGTGTAGTCAATCGCGGGCGTGGCCGCGTCGGTTCCCGTGCCTGCAATGGGACAGATCACGCTGCTGGGTGGATTATCGGCCGATACCAAGCCCGTAGCCAGGTTAGGCTCACAGGTCGTGCTGTGCCAGTCTGGATAGTTGTCGGTATGAACGCCGAAGTTCGATCCGCCTACAACTTCGAGGTAGTTGGTGAGGCTGGGATGGGCAATCGCATAGTAGTTGATCGCCGTGTTGTTCGCCTTGGCGAGTGAGTTGATAAAGTAGGCGTTCTCGTTACCGACGATCTGGCTATACCCGTGGTTCTCCATCATGATGACGAAGACATGATCCAGGTGCGGGATTCCGGTCGGCACAGCCCCCTCCTCGGCGAGCGCGGATGGCGCGAACATAGTCATTGTCAGACCCAGTGTCGCGGCCCCGATGGTTGCAGCGTTCAGTGCTGCGGCTTTCTTCAACATGGCTTCACCTAGACTCCACAAAGTTAGTGTCATTTCAGCGCAGATCATCACGCTGGACAGACCCATGCGAAGGCTAGCGGCGCTTTGTTAATGCTCCATTGCTCCCCTGTAAAATCTGAGCCTGTGCACACATCAGCACGTGAGGCTGGGCTTGCGTGAAATGACTGTGAATTGGGAGCAGATCGTGGGAGCCAGGTTCCAACTTGTGCTTCCCGCACCTCGGGATTTGCTAATGTCGAGATATGAAGAGGAACTATTGCAGCAAAGGCGCGACGATGATGATCTTGATTGCGCTGCTCTCTTGTGCGGCCGTTATCGCCGGCGCGCAGGTCATCAACCTGCCGAGCAGCAAGCAGATTACAGGGTCAGTGCAAGGTGCGCCGCAACGTCTCAATAGTCTCCCGATGACCATGGCGTGGTCGCCCGATCATCGTCTGCTGGCCATCGTCAACGCCGGTTTTGGTACAGCGGAGTCGAGCTATCACCAGTCCATCGCCATTCTAGACACGGCCACTGGCCGGCTGACTGACTCCCCCGATCCGCGCACTGGAATCCCTGCATCTCAGACCCTCTACTCCGGCCTCGCCTTCAGCAGCGATGGTCGCCATCTCTACGCAAGTATCGACTCGCTCTCTGCACCCGAGGCAGGCTCTGCCGAGCAGACGGGTAATGCGATCGCGGTCTATACCGTCAGCAGCGCAGGATTGTTGCCGGAGCGGCTTATCCCTATTCCGCTGCAAAAGCTCGCCGCCGGCCGTACCCAGAATCAATTTGTGACGCCGATCGGCGTGGGCCTCGCTGTCCCGGTACCCGCTGGAATGTGCGTCCTTCACGGCACCGCTAACCATGCGCCCGCCGGCAATGGATCCCCGGAACGCGGCGACAGCGATCAGCTTCTCGTGGCGGACGAGTTCTCAGACGATGTGCTGCTGCTCGATACCGGCAGCGGTCGAATCCTTCAGCGCTTCGATCTTGCTGATGCGAACTTTGTCCCGAGTACCTATCCAATCGCGATCGTTGCCGACAAGATGCAACGGCGGGCTTATGTAGCCTTGTGGAACGGCTCTGCGGTTGCCCAGCTTGATCTGCGCAGCGGACGGGTCCTGTCAACGCTCGCGCTGATGCCGCCCGCCAAGGCTACAGATCCCAGCTCGCACCCGGTTGCCATGGCTATCGATGCGCAGGCATCCAGGCTCTATGTCGCACTGGCGAATCGAGATGCCGTCGCTGTCGTCAGCCTGGGCAGCGGTGATACGGAACACCGAAGGATGCGCCTTGCAGGGACGTACGACACGCGCCTGCCCGGCCAGACCTACTTCGGCGCCATGCCCGATGCGCTCGCACTGTCAGCCGACGGACGAGAGCTATACGTGGCAAACTCCGGCTCCGACGCCGTAGCTGTCTTCCATACAGCGGCGCCCTTGAAATCAAAGATAGCCGCCCACCCGGCCGGGTTCATTCCGACGGAGTGGTACCCGACCGCTCTTGCGGTCCGCAAAAAGATGCTTTATGTCGCGACCGCTAAGAGTAAGGGAACGGGCCCGAACTCGGCGCCTCAGCCCCCAGCGGCCGATCCCTCGTTGCTCGGCTCGCGTCGCCTCGAGCGCCGGCCGCACACCTATATAGGAACTCTGCTGCACGGCTCGCTCGCGTCGATCGACCTCACATCGGCGGAGCGCGAACTTCCTCGGCTCTCGCGAGCCGCTCTCGCCAGCAACCTTATGGTGGCGGCGCAACAGCACCTGCGATTTGGGCCGGGCGCCAATCCTATTCGGCACGTTATCTACATCATCAAGGAGAACCGCACCTACGATCAGATCTTCGGTGACTTGGGAGCGGGAGACGGTGATCCCTCGCTCACCATGTATGGGCGCAGCACTACTCCCAACCAGCACAAGCTTGCAGAGCAGTTTGGCATCCTCGATAACTTCTACGATTCGGGCGAGGTCTCAGGCGATGGACACGTCTGGTCAACTGCTGCGATCACCAGCGATTTCACCGAACGAGACTGGCAGCAGTCGTATCGCGGCAAGGAGCGCAACTATGACTTCGAGGGGCTGGTCGAACAGGGCTATCCCATCGAGGAGGGCATTCCGGACATCAATGAGCCCTCCAGCGGCTACCTGTGGACTGACCTCGCGCGTCATGGGAAATCGCTGTACCACTTCGGAGAATTCATCTCAACGGAGTTCTGCGATGACTCGGGGACGGCCCCAAAGCGGAATTCCAGGGCTCCTGCCTCACCAGCGCTGGGAACGCCCGAGCCGGCTCCGGTAGCATGCCCCACCCCGGCCGTAGAACCAGGCGCTGCCATCCCGGCAAACTATGGTGGAGGCGTCTCCAATTATCGTTGGAGCATCCCGCTGATCCATCACAACCTCGCTACCAAGCCGGAGCTGCGCGGTCACTTTGACCCCCTCTATCCCGACTTCAATCTCAAATTTCCCGATCAACTCCGGGTCGAAGAATTCTTAACTCATCTGCGCGCATGGCAGCAGGATCGTGAGGGCGGGCTCGACACCATGCCTGATTTCATCATGCTGCGGCTGCCGAACGATCATACCGCGGGAACGACGCCGGGCTCGCCCACTCCGAGGGCGTCTGTTGCTGATAACGATCTGGCAGTGGGGCGGGCGGTGGAGGCGATCTCGCACTCCGCGTACTGGGGCGACACCGCCTTCTTTATTGCCGAAGATGATGCGCAGGATGGAGCGGACCACGTCGATGCCCATCGCAGCATAGCCCTCGTTGTCAGCAAGTATTCTGAACGCGCAGACAGGCCGGTGGTCGATCACACCTTCTATACGACGGTGAGCATGCTGCGTACCATCGAGGATTTGCTCGGCATACCACCCATGAATAACAACGACGCCTTCGCGCCGCTGATACAGAACTTCTCCGGCAAGGGACAGCAGCCGCCGTTTGCGGCCGACTACAGCAACCGGGATAACCAACTCATCTACCAGGTCAACACCGCCGGCGCACCCGGCGCGGCGGAGTCGAAGCGCATGGACTTCAGCCATGAAGATCGTGCCGATCCCCGCAAGCTCAACGTGATCCTCTGGCGCGATGCGATGGGCGATAAGCCCATCCCCTGGATGGTGCTCCATCCGCACACCGACCCGAACCGCGAAGATGCCGATGATTAAAGAATAGGGAGTGTGGATCTCGGTGCGAGTAAGATTGCAGTTCCCGCCCTGCAGCCGCTAGGCGACTTGAGCTACGGCATGGGATTAAACGCTTGAGGGAGTGGGCCAGCTCTCTCTGCTGAGGATCGAAGCTTAAAAAGGCTTCACAGCTCAGTTCGAGCGCCGCGGCAATATGCAGAATGTCGGCCGCCCTGGTACCCAGTTGTGCCGTCGTCACGCGTGACAGCAGTCGAGCGCGCGTAAAGACCTCGTCCGGTAGTGGCTTTAGCTGAAAAGCGCCTGCTGCCACGTTCTCATCGAACTTGGCTCGACAAAGTGCTATATCTACTGCGGAAATCTCTATGCGAAACGCTCGTAGATCTCGCGCATTTGGGCCATGAAATCAGGCATGGCAGCAGGACCGGGATCCTGCTCCGGAACGAGGCGCGCAATCACCCGGCCGCGCCTCGTGACTGCACCTCTCCCCCAAGCCGCAGATAGTTTTCGATCTTCTTGAAGTCGTAGCGGAGGTCGCGGATCGAGGCCGTTCTCATGTGATACATCCTGCATCACATTCCCGGCCCTCGCAACAGCATGATCTCCTGCCTGAGTTAAGGCAATCGCGAGCCACTTCTCAGCACGGCAGGACTACGCCGACTCGCCGGAAGACTACGCCAGCTTGGCGAAGAACTCAGCCATTCGCTTGATCCCCTCATCCACGTCCGCGCTGGTCACTGCATACGAGATGCGGATGTGCTCTTTCGTTCCAAAGGCTTCCCCAGGTACGGTCACGACGTGCGCCTCGTGCAAGAGGCGTGTGGCCAACTCCATGGTGGTCTGGGAACCGGGACGGCCCAGGTACGCAGAGACATTCGGGTAGATGTAGAAGGCGCCCTCAGGCGTCGTGCAAGTTACCCCCGGAACAGCGCGGACCCGCTGCAGCACCTGGTCGCGGAGCTTCAGATACTCGGCACGCATGTCGGCGACGCAGCCCTGGTCACCGTTAAGCGCGGCTGCTGACGCCTTCTGAACGAAGTGCGCCGTCGAGGAAGTGGATTGACTCTGCAGCTTGCTCATGGCAGCGATGATCGGTTTAGGCCCAAGCGCATAACCGGCGCGCCAGCCCGTCATCGCATAGGTCTTTGACAAAGAGCCCAGTACGACGATGTGCTCCTTCGCCTCGACAAACGAGCCGCCCGACACCAGTGCACCCGTGAATTGCAGATAGACGTAGCACTCGTCGAGCAGCAGGTAGATGCCGCGCTCCTGCGCCAGCTTTACGATGGCTTCGAGCTCCGCAGGCGCAACCACCGACCCGGACGGGTTTGACGGAGAGTTCAGAATGATCACCCTGGTGCGGGGTGTGATCAGCCGCTCAATAGCGTCGGCGGTGATCCGAAAGTTGTCCTGCTCCTCGGTCTCGAGATACACAACCTTTCCGCCCGCGTACTGAATGATGTCTTTGAATGACACCCAGTACGGCACAGGAAGGATGACCTCGTCGCCGTGATCGACCAGCACCTGGATCGCGTTGAAGAGCGCCAACTTGCCGCCGGTGGTCATCACCGCCTCGTCGGGTGCATAGTCCGAGCCGAAGTCGCACGCATGGCGCTGGACGATTGCCTTCCGCACCTCGGGGATGCCGGGGACGGTGGTGTAGCGCGTGCAGTTGGCCTGGATAGCGGCGATGCCCGCATCCTTGATGTGCTGCGGCGTCGAAAAGTGGGGCTCGCCTGCGCCGAAATCGACCAGCTTCGCGCCCTGGGCGCGGAGCTTTGCCGCCTCGGCGGTGACGGCCATCGTGGCAGATATTTCGATGCGGCCGATCCGGTCGCTGAGGACCTTGGTCTTTGCCTGGATTGAGGACGAAACGGGACTTGCGGTCGGAACGCTCATGATCCTTCCATCTTTTCAGATTTTACGGCTGAGTGGGAGACCCTTCTTCCCGGCTGCGTCGTATGGGTAAGACGGCGCCCTGTGCTCACGGTGGACGAGTGCCACGCCTCCGCCTGTTCTGGGTTCCGCCTCGAGCAAGGGTTCATGCACGCGGCTGTCCTGAAAGCCAGCTCGGCGACCGGTAAGTGCAAGCTCCTGGCTGATTCTGCTTAGGCGTAGAGACGAATCCCAAAGGGTGTCGGCGCCCGTGTGGGTCGATAAACAATGCCTAGATTGAGGTAAGAATGTTTGCTCAACCTGAGGCTTCTCGCAGGCGAGTTTTTCAACGATCATAAGGCTGACGGGTACTACGTACGCAGGGAGCGCTGCTCTCTTATAGCTCTTCTTGATGTCCCGATTCAGCTAAGGCCCCGAGCTAGAACGCACGCGCGCTGCACGGGTAGGTACCCGGCACAGCACGCGAGACGTAGTCGAATCACCATTCGTTAGGGAACAGACCTAACTGAGACGCCATTCTCACCAGTTCGGCCAGAGAGCGCGATTCCATCTTTCGCATGACGTTACGCCGGTGAATATGGAGCGTATCCTCGCATATGCCCAACTCCCATGCCGCCTCCTTATTAAGGTATCCGGAGACTACAAGCGGAAGCACCTCGCGCTCTCTGGGGGTCAAGGTGGCGTAACGGCGCCGGAGCTCTGAGAGGCGCGCATGCCTGCGCCTGCTGGATCGATCCTTGACGATCGCCTCGCTGACGGCTTCCAGAAGTTCCTCGTGGCTGAACGGCTTTGACAGGAACTGGATAGCGCCAGCTTTGATAGCCCGTACCGAAGACCTCACATCGCCATTGCCCGTCATGAAGACGACCGGCGGTCCATGAACAGCAGCAAGGTGGCGTTGAAGTTCCAGTCCTTCGCCATCTGGAAGCCGTAACTCCATCAGGAGACAGGCCGGAGATTTAGGTCTGCCGTAAGCAAGGAATTCCGAAGCCAGCCTGAATGTCTTCACGCAATAGCCAAGCGGTGAGAGCGACTGAAAGAGCTCGTTTCGCACGTGGACGTCTTCATCCAGTACAAACACAACCGGGATGCCCTCCGCAGCAGGAGCCTCCGCTGGCGCGTTGCGGTAACGATAGTCCTGCGACAGCTCAGAGCCTGCAGCTCTTTTGAAAGAAGGGGAATGTTGGTCTCGATTGAACCTGTCATTAAAAGGATAGCCGGGGATGATTTCGGGGATAGACGGTTCAAGATGAGAAGCTTTCATTTCGGTCCCTCCGTAGCGGTTTTTGCTTGCATCGCGATCATGGGACAACACTAACGTTCTCCTGTATGCACGGAAACCCCTGATCGAGGACTTTAGAGCCGCCCCTTTTAGTCGGCCCTTACCTCACCCGAAGTTCGGGTGCTCCAGATTCTCGTATCGTTTCGCTCGCTTCGCAGCAACCGATCGCGACGATGGCTGCGACCTGATGTTCCGCGGTGAAGATTCCGTCATCATGAGCTCGTGGCTTAGCGGAAACACGGAATAGATTCCATTCGAGACCACTCGTACTATCACATCAATCAAGCACAACGCCCGATCACCTGAGGGCGAGCCGGGTGCTTGAGACTGCGCTGATTTTGACCAGTAGGTCGCTGTCGATCTAAATGCGTACAAGCCGGCACACGGTTGAGGAGAATCACATGCAGATTACTCAGTCCGATAGACCCCTAGGGGTAGTAGGTGGTAACTCTCGCATCAATTCCATGTCCTTTATGAGGAATGCAGACGAACGCAACCTGAATCTGAAGTGGAATACTGCCGGTGCACCGAGCCGGGAGATGGTTCACAAGCAGTTGGCTAGAGCCGCCGCAACGGAAAGAATGACAGGGACGATCTCGCATGACCTGCGCAATCATCTATCCGCGATCCAGGCCAACGTAGAGTTTCTAAGTAGCAGGAGTCTGCATAGCGAAGATCGCCAGGAGATATTCGACCAGATCGATAGTGCAATTCAGGGCATGACTGACATGCTTGACTCCCTATTACACTTCGCGAAGACGGGGCAAAGTCTGCGGCCGGAGCGCCTACCGCTGAGAGCGATCGTGGAAGACTCTGTGAGGCTGCTGCGGTCTCATCCTGAAGCCTCTGACGTATCTATCAGTGTTCATGTGGAGGGTTCACCCGTTATCCGGGGAGATAAGAACAAGCTGGGCAGGGCCATCTACAACCTGCTTCTCAACGCATGCCAGGCGGCAAGAAGAGGCGTTCGCCCCCCACAAGTCATTCTGCAGCTTAAGACATATGGGACTAACGTCGTCATAGACGTTATAGACAGCGGCCCCGGTGTAGCTGAACCAATGAGAGCCCTGATCTTCAAGCCGTTTATTTCTGAGGGCAGAGAGCATGGGACGGGGCTCGGCCTCAGCCTGACCCAGGAGATCGCAAAGGAGCACGGAGGAAGCATAACCCTTCTACACACTGTAGATAATTGGACTCTATTCCGTCTTACCTTGCCGGCCTTAGAGATGAGGCGGTCTCAAGTGGATCAAGAACTTATCGTAAACAAGAACAATCTCCAGGCGAATACCACCTGCGCCTAAATGCTTTGATCACCGGATAAGCTCGTCACGACCGACAGTACCTACCGACTTACAGGAGAAAGAAGTAATGTACAGCGACAAGAAAGTAGCACTGGTAACCGGCGGTAACCGCGGGATAGGCTTTGAAACGGCGCGCCAACTGGGACAGAAGGGCATAACGGTGATCATCGGCGCCAAGACAAAGGAGGCGGCGGAGCAGGCGGTTGAGAAGCTCGCTGCGGAGGCGATCGATGCCTATGCTGTGGCCCTCGATGTCACCAGCGACGCTGATCGCAAAGCGGCGGTAAGCTTTGTGGCTGAAGAGTTCGGCAAGCTGGACGTCCTCGTAAATAACGCCGGCATTGCGGGGGACGGTGGACTGCTCAATCCGCGCACCATCGATACGACGGAAGAAGAACTCCATACGGTCTTCGACACGAACTTGTTCTCCGTCGTTGCGGTTACACGCGAGTTTCTGCCTCTGCTCAAGAAAAGCCCGGCTGGCCGCATCGTCAACTTGTCCAGCATCCTTGGTTCACTTACCCTGCAGGCCATGCCGGGGAGCCCTATCGCGCCTATGAAGGCCTTTGCCTATAACGCCTCGAAGACTGCACTGAACCAGTTCACGGTTCACCTTGCTGCTGAGTTGGCGGGTACAAACATCAAGGTGAATTCGGCACATCCAGGCTGGGTGAAGACGGAGTTAGGCACGAAGCACGCCCAGATGGAAGTAGCCGAAGGCGCGAAGACCAGCGTTGAACTTGCGCTCATCGGAGCCGACGGTCCGAATGGAAAATTTATTCACCTTGGCAAGGAGCTACCCTGGTAGCTGTCTAAGATGGTTGGAGATGCGCCGCAGAGTTATCTCGTCCCTGCGGCGTAATCAGGTGATCGTCGACGGTGCTCACATCGCATCCACTCTTCTATAGTTAGGAAAAGCAAGACCCTTCGACGCGGCTCGCGCTTTGCCTGAATGTAAGCGCTACATACGACCTGCGAAATGCGCAGACCTATTTTTCCTTAGTCTAGGTAAACCTTCAGAAGAACTATGCGGCAAATCGGAGTCTTGCACACGCAGTAGCTTCCACTACTTCGTACTTACCGGGACGAAGACATCCCAGTCCGCCCAGATCAGGTGTAACTCCGTCGCGCCGGCCGTAGTATTCGCGAAGCGAATGGCAAATTGCTCCACAGGTGTAGAGGCGGCGGGTCCCTTCTGCATGTCGACTCGTCCAAGATCCTGCTTCGGATCGTAGACCGTGCCCCACTGCCCCGTCTGCTTATTGACAATCAGCTTCCAGGTCGTCTCAGAGGGCACCGAATAGAGCGTGTAAGTACCGGCCGGCACACTCAGGTCGCCAATCTTCAGGTCGACGGCGGTCTTCAGGGTGGTCGCAGCATTTGCGCCGGTGCGCCATACCTCGCCATAGGGATTGTTGGCGCCGATCATCTTCCTGCCGCGCAGCGATGGCGCGCTGTAATCGATGGTGACGGACTGACCATTCAGGCTGACGCTCGCCTGAGCGGGAGGGCTGGGCAGCGGCTTCGAAGGATCGGCTGGAGCACCCTCGGTGTGCGTCTGGGTAGTCTCGGTGTGGGTGACTGTCGTCGTCTGCCCTAGGAGACCCGGTGTCAGCGTCCCGGCAAGCACCAGGCTCATTACCCGCACTCTAGGTGACGGGCCGAAGCGTAGCGTCTCCATATACTTCCTTGCGGCTGCGAATAACCAGCCTCCCGACTCTGATCTCTTCATCATCATCTCCTTTGCAATGTGGACCGCTACTGTGTTGACCGGACCCGCGATGCCTAGAGGCGTCGCCATGTCCCGTGTTCGCTCACCAGTCTAATCCTGTGCCCAGAGGCAAGTCTCGCAGCTCTTTGGCAAGTCTGGATACCGGCGTCTCATCGCGCATGGTGGGCCAGTGTATTCTTATGGAGTGCGCGCCCGTAGCTCAGCTGGATAGAGCGCACGCCTCCGAAGCGTGAGGTCGCAAGTTCGAATCTTGCCGGGCGCACCACCCCTCCGTTACTCCCTCGCACTCAAGAGGTGCCAGCTATTCGAGACCTCGTAAGCGCGAGCTGCGAAGCCAGCCCGAGTAGGTCGTCCACCCCGCAGAGGTCTGCTTGCTGCCAGCCACGCACGACCAGCCCATATGCTGCTGATTGACGGTGACAACCGTGCCCGGCGGGAACGTGTAGCTGAGATCGGGAGACAGTCCGGGCCGCGAACGAAACTGGAAGTCGGCAGGCGAATCCAGCTCACGAACCCGCTGGAATGTGGCGTGAAGGTGATGGAAGCTGCAAGCCACGCTCGGGGGGCTGAGTGAAACCTCCTCGGCCGATACACCGCGGGCAATCACGAGCCACGGAAGAAGTACGATCGCCAACTTGCTCGCCAAAGCTAGCTTTTGCATGAAGCGCGTCCAGGGAAACCTAGTTCAAGCATGAGATTTTCGGAAGTTCGAGGACATGCCTCGATAATCAAGCCGCCAGAATACTTCGAACCGGCTCACGCCGCGATTTAAATGTGACACGACACTGCGCCCCGCTTGGCGAGGTATTTCTGGTGATACTCCTCCGCCCGCCAGAAGGTCTCCGCAGGCACAACCTGGGTCACGATCGGCTTAGAGAATCTACCGGCCGCCGTCAGCTGCTCGATCACTTTTGTAGCCGTCTCCTGCTGCTCGGGAGAGTGGAAGAAGATCGCACTGCGATACTGAGCGCCCCAGTCCGGCCCTTGCCGATTTAGCTGGGTCGGGTCATGCAGGCCGAAGAAAGCCTCGACCAGCCGCTGATAGCTGACCTTGGCAGGATCAAAGGTCAGCTCAACCACCTCGGCGTGCCCGGTGCGATCGGTGCAGACGTCCTTGTAAGTTGGCTGCTCAAGCGCGCCGCCCTCATATCCGACAGCGGTCTCAACTACTCCCGGCATCCGGCCAAACTCTGCCTCGACACCCCAGAAACAACCCGCTCCAAACGTTGCCTTCTCCATTTTGTCTCTCCTTCTCCCTCTCGCCCGTCCCGGACGAGGTTTATATGATCGCTGCCGGCGTGCGTCGCTGGTCAGATGGACTTGAGGGTTTGCTCGACTCAGCTACCGCAGGCTACTTCATGTCTGCTTCCGAGTACGGCGCGGCGGCTTCGGTCCCCGCGTCGCACCGCTGGGCGTTCGGGAGGAGTTCGGACCTCTGGCCGGGCCAATCGCCCGCTTGATCGCGGCTTTGCCGACCGCCGATCGAGGCACGGCCCGCTTCGCCGGAGCGGCACGACTGGCCGCCGAACTGCCAGTGCGCGACTTCGCAGCGCCAGTTCTTGAGCTGGCAGCGCTGCTGCGTGGAATGCCGCGCGCCGCCCGCTGCAAGGCCAGCACTTCCTCCGGGCTCAACTCACGAATCTCGCCTGGAGCAACGTCGAGCACCAGCGGCCCGTATCCTACGCGCCTGATCTTCTCGACGAAGTGGCCAACCTCCTCAAAGAGCTTGCGAATCTGCCGGTTGCGTCCCTCCGTAAGGGTGACCTCGTACCACGGGTTCTCGGCGTCGCGGACGAGGCGGATTGCCGCGGGCTGGGTCAGCACGCGTCCAGCTGCCGAGCTCGCCTGATGCGAGTCTTTGCGCCCGCGATCGATCATGATGCCGGCGCGCAGCTGGGCAATCGCGTTCTCTGAGGGTTTGCGGCTCACCTTAACCAGGTAAGTCTTGTCGACCTTCGACGAAGCCTTGGTCAGCAGGTTCGCGAGGTCGCCGTCGTTGGTCATCAGCAACAGCCCCTCACTCTGGTAGTCGAGGCGGCCTACGGGGAAGACCCGCGCCTTGCTTTGTTTGAAGAACTGCATCACTGTAGGCCGCTTCTCCGGATCGCTGACCGTGGTCACGTACCCCTTCGGCTTGTTCAGCATGAAGTACCGATGCTTCTCCTCACCCCTCAGCAACTTCCCATCGACGCGAATGTGGTCGCGCGCCGGATCGGCCTTGGTGCCCAACTCGGTCACAGTCTGACCGTTTACCTGCACCCGGCCCTCGACGATGAGCTCCTCGGCTTTGCGCCGTGAGGTCACCCCCGCCGCTGCGATGATCTTCTGCAGCCGCTGCTCGTGGCGCGCTTCGGGCTGGCGCGGCACCGCAGAGGACTCGCCTGCACTGGCGACCTCTTCGACCCGGTCATCCCTGCCGTCTGCGTCCAAGCTGTTCACGCGGTGTTGCCACCTCGAAAGGTAGAGTAATAGGCTAAAGAATTCATCGCGGTCCGCGGTGGCGTCGCCTGCTCGGCTCGCACTGCATGAGCACTCTCCTCCTGGATCACTCCGGGCTCATCTTCGAACTCTGGAATATGCATCTCAAGGCTCCTTCAACCGTCCCTTTCTAAATGCCATCGAGAGAAGCTCGAAAGCCGGGAGACGCGCTGCCTTCTTGTCGAACGTCAGAGTAACTTTGCAGCCTGCCCATGCGCCAATCTCTGCGATGAGCGCGTCGGCGAAAGAGCTTTGCCACAACCGTGACCAACCCCATCTTCATCCTGAGTTAAGTTCCGTCTCCTCGGCCAGGTGCGAGTCCAGTTCGACCATGGTTGGGGCACTCTCACCCTCTACAAGCGGCATCGGCGGGGCACCATCGGATGAGCTTTGAGTCGGGATACTGATCGCGACTCCCGCCTCACCCGCGTTTGCCTCAACGGCTTCGGAATCTGAGGTACGGGCCGTAGACAGATCTGTAGAGCCAGCAAGGGAAACAGCCGGCCGGCGATCTAATCCCGTGGACATGCCCTGAACGTCAGCCGCCTCAATGCCTTCACTAGCGCCATGGTTGAGATCTGCCTCGAAGGGCAGCTGTGCCGAGCGTTGCAGCTCTGCTCCGCCTAGATCCTCGATCTCCATCTCGCCCGCCATCTTTTCAAACTCCTCGATACTCGGCAGCTCGTTCACGTCGCGCAGCCCGAAGCGCAGCAGGAACTCCTTGGTAGTTTTATAAAGGATAGGCCGCCCGATCACCTGTTTGCGTCCGGCCGTAGTAATCAGCTTTCGGCTCATCAGGCTGCCCAGCACTCCACCCGAGTCGACGCCGCGAATCTCGTTCACCTCGGGCGCAGTTACCGGCTGTTTATACGCGATCACCGCAAGCGTCTCGAGCGCCTGCAGGCTGAGCTTCATCGGCGGCTTCAGACTCTTGACGAAAGAGCGTACGGCATCGTGATACTCAGGCTTGGTAGCGACCCGGTAGCCGCCCGCGATCTCGCGAATCTCCATGCCGCGGTCGCTCCCGGCATACTCCTCGATGAGCTCGGCGACGATCTGCCTCAGTCCGTTCCGAACCATGCGGTCGCGCAGCCGTCCAGCCTTTCTGTCGTCGAAGGCAGGTGCTGCCACATCCCTTTCGGGCGTGAGGTTGCCGACGGCGTCAGCGTCTGACGTAGCGGTATCTGTCGCAGCGGATTCCGTCTCAACCGCGCCAGGCAGGTTATCGCGTAAGGTGACAGCGTCAACCGCGTCAGGTGGAGCGCCCTGCCCGCCGGTGTTGAAATCCTGGGCACTCGGCTTCGGGTCTACGGCCTCAGGGCGCAGAGGCTGCTCCGGCGAGTCCAGGTCTGGAGACTCGAGCGCCGACCCTGCCGGTACCTCCTCGCTCAGAGCTGGAGCAGCATCAGCGGCGTCTCCGGCGTGGGCCGCTGCAAGCACCTCACCCCCAAACAGGAAGGCCAACTGTGCCAGAGTGACCGGCTCCTCGGCAGCATAGATGACGGCTTCGATTTTGGCTTTGAGGCTCATGAGCGGGGCGCGGCGGACTAACTTCTTTGTGCCTCTCGTCCGGCCAACGTCCGGAGCACAAAAGAGAAAGGCGCTTCTTATCTATGGTTGCATAGATTTGAAGCGCCAGTCTTGCCAGGCCGCGACCGCTGCAATGCGAGCTACACGAAGTGGCGAAAGAGCCAGAACAGGCAGCCCGAAAGCAGCGCCGCAACCGGCAGGGTAAGCACCCACGCCATGGCGATGTTGCGCAGCGTGCTCCACTGCAGTCCGCTCCCATTCGCCACCATAGTTCCGGCGACGCCCGAGGAGAGCACATGGGTTGTGCTTACCGGCATCTTGAACTGGTCCGCGGCAATGATCGTGCAGGCTGCCACAATCTCGGCCGCGGCACCCTGCGCATAGGTCAGGTGCTCCTTGCCGATCTTTTCGCCGACCGTGACCACGATGCGCTTCCAACCCACCATGGTGCCCATTCCCAGGGCCAGCGCAACGGCGATCTTCACCCAGGTGGGGATGAATTTGGTCGACTTGTCCAGGTACTTCTTGTAGTTGGTGAGGACCGCGTCTTCATCGGGCGAAAACTGCGACTTTCCCTTCTTCTCCGCCAGCCGCAACGTCTCGCTCATCACGTACATATCGTTGCGTACGTTGGTCTGCTGCGATGGGGGCACGGCCGCCAGCGTCTTGTAGAGCTGCGCCTCATGCTCGATTTCGAGCGCGAGTTGACGCGCAGAGAGCATGGTGTTGGGGGTAAAGTTCTTCGTTCGTATATATTCCGTCAAATCTGACCGGGGATCGCCCATGACCGCGTTGGGGTCGACGTGAGCGTTCAGCACCTTCACTGCCTGCTCTGAGGCCGCCGCAAAATCCTGCACCTGGCTGTAGCCGACCGCGTGGTTCAGTGCATAGGCCGTGGGAACCGTGCCGATCAGGATCAGCATGATCAGCCCCATACCCTTCTGCCCATCGTTTGATCCGTGTCCAAAGCTGACCCCGGTGCAGGTCAGCACCAGCAGGCACCGGATCCAGAATGGTGGCGGCTCCTCGCCCTTGGGCGATTCGAAAAGGCGCGGGTCTTTGATTACGTACTTCATCAGGATCAGCAGCAGCGCTGAGCACACGAAGCCGACGACCGGGGAGATGAGCAAAGTTTTGAAGACGTTGCTGGCCTGTGCCCAATCCACTCCACTGGTGCCGGAGTGAGGATTGAGCAGCTGGTTCGTCAGCCCAACTCCGATGATGGAACCAACCAGGGTATGCGAGCTCGAGGCTGGCAGTCCAAAAGACCAGGTAGACAGGTTCCAAAGGATCGCCGAGATCAGCAGCGCAAAGACCATGGCAAACCCGGCGCCTTTTCCTACCTGCAGGATCAGCTCGACCGGGAGCAGAGACAGGATCGAAAAGGCCACGCCGCCCGACGAGGTCAGAACGCCGATCAGATTCCACAGCCCCGACCATACTACGGCGATGTGCGGCTCGAGGGAATGCGTGTAGATGACTGTCGCGACCGCGTTCGCCGTATCGTGAAAGCCGTTGACGAACTCAAAGCCGAGCGCTATCAAGAGCGCGATGCCCAGCAGAACGTAGGGCCATGCAGAGGAAGACGGAGCGTGCGCAATATCCCTGCCAAGCTGAGCCCCGGCATACGCCAGTCCGCCTACCAGCACCACTCCAAAAAGGGCTATCCCGATCTTACCGGGCGATTTCTTGATCTTCCGGTCGAGTAAAGACCCCGAACCCGCATGCGGGGAGTCGAGCACCGCACCATCTACCTGCGCCATTAACCTGCTCCTGAGCGTGTCCGCTCAAGCAAGCTAGCAGTAACAGGGGCTCGGCAGTGTGAACGCTGCGTGGCGTCCTCATTAAAAGCTTGTGAATCACAGGCGCTACTTAGGGGACCTAGTCAGTTCCAGTCGTCGCGGACTGCTTCGTTTACTAGGGAATCGAACCCGACATGCTTCTTGATGTAGATGTCGCCGAAGTTCTGCGTCTGGCGCAGCAGCACCGCCTGCAGCCGCACCAGCTCCAGCAGTGCAAGGAACATGCTGATCAGTGCGCGCTCGGAACGTGTATTCGAGAGCAGGCGCCGCAGCGCGACCGGCTTGTCTTCCATCAGCAGCCTGCGCCGGATAAAGTCGATCATTTGCGCTACCGTGACCGCGTCCTCCTCGACATCGAGCACCGGCCTCGCTTTGGCGCGCGCCAGCACCTCCTGGAACACCCGCACCAGGTCAACGGTGTCGGCATCAATCTCCTGCACCATCGAGTCTTCTCCGCTCCCATCGCGAAACTCGCGCAGGCCAGGATTGCTCCACGTCGCCTCTTCGATCTGCTGCTTCTGAGCTAGCATTTGTGCTGCGTTTTTGAAGCGTTCATGCTCGAGCAGACGCTCGACCAGCTCGCGGCGCGGGTCGTCGCTCGCGGCGTCAACTCCCTCGGCCGGGGAACGGGGCAACAGCATACGGCTCTTGATGTGAATCAGCAGGGAAGCTGTGTAGATGAACTCGCCTGCCACGTCTACGTCGGTACCCTTCAGCCGCTCCACGTAAGCGAGAAATTGCGCTGTGATGGTCGCTATCGGGATGTCGTAGATGTCGATGTCCTGCTTGCGGATCAGCGCCAGCAGCAGGTCCATGGGCCCGTCGTAGACCTGACCCACCGTGACGGTAAAGGGAAACGCGTTGGTCTCCTCCTTCTTGAGGTCGGAGGCGGTCTTCTCGTAGGCCGGCTTTCCTTCCGCCAGCCCGGACTGCGTTGAGTTGGGAGGTAGCGCGCTATCTTCCTTCTGATTCCGGGTCTTCGGGGCCCCGGTGTCGTCGTTCACTTTGCTGCGCCTGTAGCGCGAGGGGCAACTTCACCGGTTGCCGGGTCGTGCGACGACTCCTGCAGCAGGTGCAGGGCCCTGCGCACCTCGACCATCGTCTTTTCGGCTTGCCTGGTGGCGCGCCTTGCTCCGTCCGACAGTATGTCTCGCACCAGCCCGGGATCGCCCTCGTAGCGGCGACGCCGCTCCTGGATGGGAGCGAGCTCCGCGACCAGCGAGTCGGCGAGCCATCCCTTGCACTCGATACAGCCGATCCCCGCGGTGCGGCAGCCCTCGTAAACCCGGTCCAGCTTATCCGGGCTCGAAAACACCTTGTGCAGATCGCCCACCGGGCACTTGTCCGGATCGCCGGGATCGGATCGCCGCACCCGCGCCGGATCAGTCACCATAGGCTTCAGCTTCCTGCGAATCTCTGCCTCAGGATCGGTCAGCAGGATCGTGTTTCCGTAGCTCTTGGACATCTTGCGCCCGTCGGTTCCCGGCAGCTTTGGCGAGGCTGTGACGAGCGCCTGCGGCTCGAGCAGGATCGGCGACGGCACTGGATGGCGAGGCTCATAGTGCGAGTTGAAGCGACGAGCCACCTCGCGAGTCAGCTCCACATGGGGAACCTGGTCGAGGCCAACGGGAACAAAGTCGGCCCGGTAGACCAGGATGTCAGCCGCCTGCAGCAGCGGGTAGCCCAGAAATCCATAGGTACTTAAGTCTTTCGCGGAGAGATTCTCCTGCTGGTCTTTATAGGAGGGCACGCGCTCCAGCCATCCCAGCGGAGTGATCATCGCCAGCAGCACGAACAACTCCGCGTGCTGCGGCACGTAACCCTGGGGGAAGATGACGCACTGCTGCGGATCCAGCCCCGCGGCGAGGAAGTCCATCGCCACCTCAAGCGTATTCTGCTGGATCAGGGAGGGGTCCGCGTAGTCCGTCGTCAGCGCGTGCCAGTCCGCGATAAAGAAGTAGCAGTCGTACTCCTCCTGAAGCCTCACCCAGTTGCGCAGCGCGCCAACGTAGTTGCCGAGGTGCGGCCTACCTGTCGGGCGCATTCCGCTGAGCACCCGCTTTTTGCCTTCAAATTGATCCGCCACTTCGTCCTTCTGCATCCCGCTTGTGCTCCGCCGGGCACGGCGAGAGCCGCCGGCTTGAGCTATGAGAGAGCCAATCCATTGTACGGAAGAGGTGACCTCATCTCGTATCGGCGATACTCTGATTGCAGTTCCCAGGCTCTAGAGCGTCCACAACGAAGCGTCGATCACCCCGAGCACCGCCGCCACGATCGAGCCCACGACCTGCCGCCCCACGAACAGGATCAAGATCAGCCCGAAGATCCCCATCGAGTCATAAACCCGCAGGAAGCGGTACGGCAGCACATGCCGTACGAGGTGGCTTCCGTCGAGCGGAGGCAGCGGCAGCAGGTTGAATATTGCCAGCGACAGGTTCACCAGCACGCCGAGATAACAGAGCATCGCGACCGGGAAGAGTGCAGGCATGCCCGCGGACGCAAGCCCCATGTCCTCAAGCGAGATGCCAGGATGGCGCGCCGTCTGGATCGCGACCATGACCGAAAGCTTGCCACCGAGGCTCGACAGCTTCAGCACCATCAGCGCCACAAAGCAGATCACAGCCATCAGCATGTTGCTGACGGGGCCAGCGAGGGTGGTCATCACGTCATCACGGACAAAGCGCTTGAAGTTCCGGCTGTTCACCGGCGTCGGCCGCGCCCAGCCGATCAGAAACCTGCCATAGCCCGGCATGAAGAGCATGAAGAGCGGGATGAGCACCGTGCCGACTGGGTCGATATGCTTCAGCGGATTCAGGGTCACACGTCCGAGCATGCGGGCCGTCTGGTCGCCCAGGCGGGAGGCCATCCAGGCATGCGACGCCTCGTGCAGGCTCAGTGCAAACAACAGAATCACATACTGAAAGATCTTGAGGATCAGGTCCTGCGTCATCCGGGATAGACTCTTTCGCGGGCATTCTCTCCCGCGCCGCAAGGGTAAATCACCATGGGCGAGGCGCGCCTGTCAGAGTTCTGGCAGCGTCTGTTCGCTACTCGTCCGCTCAGGACGCGAACAGGGCCCGCAGCGGGGAGTAGGGCCCAGAGCCGATGTTAGCATGCGATACTCATGGCCCCGCCACCAGCACGCAGCCGCCGTTCAGCCGTAGAACGTATCAGCGACTGCGGTAACGGCCCTTGCGGCGGGCCCTGACAAATGAGGTGCCTGCAAAGTAGAAAAAGAGCAGCGCCGCTGCCGAATAGAGCAGAAACCTTCCATGACCCTGCCCGCTCGCGTAGTCGTGGCGCAGGCGATAGACGCTCTGGGCGAAGAAGAGCGCAAAGATGCCAAAGAAGAGGCCCGTTACCTCCAGCCAGAGCACTCCGCTGACGTGAGCAAATGGACCCCAGACAGCCTGCCCGAAGCGTCTGGAGGCGTGTCCCACGGCGCGGGTTTTCTGGGCGGCTACCCGGCTTCGGGAGCCGGTCTTTACCGCTGCCTTTCCTGACAGCACTGAAGCTGTAAACGGGACCCCGCTCTCTGATGGCGCACTTGCGACTGCCTCCACCCCCCGGCTCGTTACCTCTGGGGCAGCCGCAGTCACAGAGGCGCCGGATGCGGTCGAAGTACCCTCCGGCTGCTGAAGGGCGCGGCTTCGCTCGCGGAGGATGTTTGAAGCCACCCGCACCCCAATCCCCAGCTTGCGCGCGAAGGAGTTCGACTGCATGATCAAAGTCTAGCAGCGCAAAAAAGATTCAGATTGCCCTGCCGCGACATCACACGTAATGTAGATGAAAATCCGCGCTGCGGGACCAGGCAGCTCCTGCGGCAGAATTGGGTGATACTTTGAATTCCAGACTGAAGAACCTGATCCGGCAGCTCGGAGAGGCCATCCATGACTCGGTCTCAGAATCCGAACATATCGCTGGCGTCGTTCAGGATATCCGCAAGCAGGGATTTGATGTATTACTCATGTTGGAGGCGACCATCGGCCTGAACGAGGTCGAGCAACAACCTGCCGCTCTGCCTGCTCCTGCCGACTCGACGGCACTCTCAACCGAGGGCCCCTTCAGCAGCAGCGATGTGGTTTTTTTGAAGTCACTGCGCATCGCCATAGAAAAGGGCAGCTCCGAGTCGTAGCTTTTCCCCATCGCCGACCTGACCGGCGCTGCGTGCCCCTTGAAGCGGGCTGACTGCACCTCGCCCCGTCCTGTCGTCTGTGGATTGGTTGCCGGCTGCATTCCATCCGGCGGACACTGGTGCCGATAACCAGCTCACCATGGGCAGGGTGCGTACCAGCCGTGAGGCCGCGTACAATCACTCAATCACCGCATGGGAAACCTTCCTCAGCCAGAGGAGCAACAGCCGCAAGCGCAACGCCACAGCTCTTTAGCTGCAGCTGCCGCACCGAAGGCGCCTGGCGGGCACGGAGGCGGTTCCCCCCGGCTGACCGTTTCTGACCCAAACCTCGCAGACGAGGGGGCTGACTCCGCAGATGGCGAGCCGGAGCTCCTCCAAAACGCGGACCTCGAAGACGCGGACCTTGCCGACTCGGACCCACCAGCCGGAGACCTGCCAGATGAAACCGGGGACGAGGCGCAACCTCTGGACGAAAATGGGGTTGGTAGTGGTATGGCAAGCTTAGTCATCGATCAGAGATCGTGGCAGGGCCCAAGGCCGGGTACTCTGCCGGGGGCGGCAGGAGCCCGGGATGCTCGAGCAGCCGGTCAGCTTTCGGATGCCGAAATCATGCTGCGGGTCCGCGAGGGCGACGACAGCGGCTTCGCATACCTTATAGAGAAGTATCGCAGGCCGATGCTGCACTACATGTTCCGGATGGTGCGCAACCAGGCCATCGCCGAAGAGCTGGCGCAGGAGGTCTTCCTGCGGGTGTATCGCTCGCGTGCCTCTTACCGCGCCGAGGCTCAGTTCTCGACCTGGCTCTATCGCATCGCCACTAATTTGGGAGTGAACCATGCGCGCGATCACAAGCATGAAAAGGCCGCGCAGAACGTCTATCTCGACCAGCCCGACCCGGAGACAGGGATGCATCCCGACCTGGCCGACCCGAGAGCGACTGCGGAGCAGGATCTGGTCAAGGCAGAGCGCATGCGGGCCATTCGAGAGCACGTACTGGCTCTGCCGGAGCGGCAGCGGAATGCCGTGCTGATGCACAAGTATCAGGGCATGGATTACAAGGAGATCGGCAAGGTACTGAAGTTGAGCGAATCGGCGACCAAGTCGCTGCTCTTTCGCGCCTATCAGACCCTGCGGGAGCGGCTGAAGGATTTTGCCGCGCAGGATTAAAGAAAGATCGAGAATGGAGAAGGTTATGACTTGCGGAAGAGGTAGTGAACATCTGGCGGACATGCTCCTGGCTCCGGAATCGGTTCCGGCTGCAGCGCGTGCCCACGTGGAGACTTGCGCCCCCTGCCGTGAGGAGCTTACCGAGCTGCAGGCGACTATGGCGGCGATGGATGACTGGACCGCTCCCGATCCGACGCCCTATTTCAATACCCGGCTGATGGCGCGGCTGCGCTCTGAGCAGGCCGCAGCTCCGGCCAGCTTGTGGGAGCGGGTGCGTGCGAGGATCCTGTTCGGATCGAACATGCAGCTGCGTCCTTTCGCTGCCGGCGCCCTGGCCTTGATGCTGGTAGCGGGAGGAGGAACCTTTGCCGGTCTGAACATGCATCAGAAGGCGGCGGTGCAGGAGTCCGCAGCGGTGCACGATCTGCAGAACCTGGATGGAAACGCACAGGTCTTCCAGCAGCTTGATTCCCTCGATCAGACTGACAACGACGCGGATAGTTCAAGCAACAGCAACCTGTAACTCGACCTCAGGTGAGCGGCTTGGCGGCTGGGTCGTGTCCGGCGCGCCAACGGTAGGACCCCCGGTGGGGCTATGCTTGGCGGCCACAGGGAAGCCGGAACCGCAGCAGGCTTCATCACGCTGCAAGAGTCGAACACCGGTTCTGCGCCTGCCGACACCGCGATACTATAGAGCACCTTTGTAATGTGGATCCGGACACTCATCAGAAGACAGGCCGGCTACGATCAGGTCACGTTGATGCCCGGGGAGTAATGTCATGCCGTCGCAAGCCTCAGGAAGACCGGGAATGAAGGCAGTCCGGAGCTCCAGTCCGCCTGGCAAGTCCGGCGGCTCAGGGTGTTCTGGCCGGCGGTCTGGACCGTTGCGGCCCCTCCTGCTGAGCCTGGCTCTTTCGACGATCGCTTTCCTGGGCACAGCTGCCGCCGTGGCTGAGCATGATCATCAAGCTGCTCCGAAGAACAACGAGTCCCATTCGCAAAGCCGTCATCCACAACATTCCAATGACCCGCACAATGAGGGCTCCCGCGCGCAGGCGTCAGGTGGACAGGCCGCGCCAACGCGTCCGCAGCTAGCCGGGCCCCGGGGAACCGGGCAGCAGGGAAGCTACTATCCGCCGGCACCTCAGCGACCGGAGTACCGGCCGGTGCAGCCCCCTGCTTATGGCGGTCCCCAGGCGCCGGGCTATGGTCCGCCTGCCTACGGAAGGGGAACCCAGGGCGGGCAAAACAGCTCGCCCGTAGCGCCGAACGTCCAGAGATATCCTTCTGGCGGTTACCCCCAGGCACCCTATGAGAATCGGGGCTATCAAAACCCTGCCTTTCAAACCGCGCCAAACGGCAATCAGGGCTACCAGCCCCGCCAGCCCTATACGGGGTCGCCTAAACAGCAGCCACCTTCGGGAGACAAGCCCGGTCAGCAGCATCTGGGAGACTGGCTGGATCGCCACCAGACGCTTTCGCCCCAGGAGAAGGAGCGGGCACTCGAGAGTGAACCCGGCTTTAATCGTCTCGCGCCTCAGCAGCAGCAGCGGCTGGTCCAGAGGCTTCACGACTTGGACAATATGCCGGCCGGCCAGAGGGAGCGCACGCTGCAGCGGGTCGAAAATATGGAGCGGCTATCCCCGGAGCAGAGGGACCAGGTCCGCGGAGCTGCGAGCCAGCTTCGAACCATGCCCCAGGATCGTCAGCGCGCGGTAAGGCGGGCCTTTCAGGACCTGAGGAATGTTCCGCCCGGGCTACGCTCCTCTGAGCTGCAGTCGCCGCGGTTTGCAGGCCAGTTCAGCCCCGAGGAGCGCTCCGTTCTAGGCAACCTGCTCTCCGTCGAGCCCTACGAGCCCCAGCCAGCGCCCCCTCGGTAGCTCAAGCCAGGGCACAGGGCTTAGCTGCGGAAGAAGTTACGCGCCAGGAACAGGACATTGGCGGGCCTCTCCGCGAGACGGCGCATGAAGTAGGGGTACCACTCGGGGCCAAACGGGATGTAGACACGCATCCCAAAACCCTCGCTCACGAGCGAACGCTGCAGATCGCGGCGGACGCCATAGAGCATCTGGAACTCGAAGCTCTTCAGATCGATGCCCTTCTCCTGTACAAAGCTGCGAGTGGCGTCGATCATCTTTTCGTCATGAGTCGCGATGCCGTGGTAGACGCCGCTCTGCAGCAGAATCTTCATCAGCTTGACGTAGTTCGCATCGACGTCGCTCTTGGCGGGGAAGGCGACGTCAGGCGGCTCCTGATAGGCGCCCTTGCAGAGCCGCACCCGAATGCGGTCGCGAACCAGCGCTTCCACGTCAGCAAGACTGCGATAGAGGTAAGCCTGGATGACCACGCCGACATGTCCAGCGTCAGCCCGGGACGCGAGTCCGCCGGTGTCGGACGCACGCAAACGCCGCACTATATCCAGAGTGACGTCGGTGAAGGAGCTGTCTTCCATGTCGATGCGGACAAAGTTTCCCAGTCCAGCAGCATGGCTTACGAGTTCTGAGGCGATCTGATACGCGAGCGCCGGATCGAGCGCCAGCCCCATCTGCGTGAGCTTCACGCTGACGTTCGCGTTCAGTTTGCGCTCGCTGATCGCGTCCAGCAGACGATGGTAGGTGTCTGCCGACCTTCGCGCCTCCGCCTGGGTGCCGACGCTCTCACCAAGGCTGTCAAGGGTCGCGGAGATGCCATTCGCATTCAGCTCTTCGGCCGCGCGCAGGACGTCTTCAATCTCCATTCCGGCGACGAAGCGCGAAGAGAGGCGACCTCCAAGAGAAGAGGACTCAGAGAAACGCCGCATGGCGGGGCTCTTGGACAGGCTGATGAAAGTTGAGCGGAGGAACGCCATGGTTCAGTTATACGGTGTCCGGCGCGGGACTCCCCCACGGCCCGCTAATTGACATTGATCGTAAGCTGGGCGGAGTGGGCGAGCGCCGGAGTTCCACCCGACGTTCCGTTGATGGTGATCACGCTGGTCCCGACTGCCGCGTCTGGAAAGGTCCCCGTGCCGCAAGCGATCGCGCCCATCAGCCCCAACAGAAGAGCGAGCAGCATCGCACCCAAGTAGAGCGGTCCTGCGCGCATCAGCCGTCTCCGGTTGAACAGCAGAAGCAAGCCGCAGGTTGCTCCAGGGAGCCAGAGGAAAGCCGCCAATTCGGTGTGGGTGCCGGAATCACGAAGAACTGCATTGACGTTCGGCCCGCCGGCTGTATGGATGGTGATCGAAGCCTGGACCGGGTTGCCAGACCCGTCCGCCGCCAGGGTGGCAGGGGTAGGAGTGCAGGTGACGTGCGCCGGCAGCGATCCGCAGCTAAGGGTGATGCTGCCCTGGTAGCCAAAGAGCGGAGTGAGGGTGACAGCCATCGAGCCGCTCTTGCCGGCTTTAATGGTGAGAGTGCCCGGATTCGCTGCCAGAGAGTAGTCGGTAATCGTGAGCGTGCCGCTCACGAAGTTTGTGAAGCTGTAATTCGGCGAGGTAAGCGTTCCAAGGGAGGGCGTGATGGTGTAAAGACCAGCGGGCGAGGTCGCTGTCGCTGTGGTGGAGAAGGCTGGCGTTCCGCTGATCGCGGAGCTCGCAGTATCGCCGTTGATCAGGCCGTTGATGGTGTAAGTGAAGGCCGGGTCCGGAGCGCCGAAGACCCGCGTCGCGTTCGAGGCGGTAACCGTCAACGGCGTTGAAGTGACAGGAATGCTGCTTTGGACGGGGGCCGCGGGAAGTACAGTTGCCGTGCCGGCCTGGACTGCCTCAATCACGACCGTTCCCGTCTGGTCGGCGGTGAGCTGATTCCCCTTGATCGTTCCCGGGCCCGAGATCACCTTGAAGGTAACCGGCAAACCCGATGTGGCCGTCCCCTGGAGGGTCAGTGGAACTCCGATCCCCGCTCCCTGCTGCGGAACGTCGATCCGCTGTGCCTCGGTAGCGAGGAAGGTGAGCGCGGAGAGCCAAACTGTCTTCAACACATCCTGACCGCACGGGGCGGGATGGATCCCGTCCGGCAGCAGGCAGGAGGGCTGGTCCGGCCCGCTGAAGTGCGCCGCGATATCGGCCAGCCTGATGGCGAGGCCGTCGGACTGGAGCTGGCTCTCGGCCGCCCGGACCGCGTTCTGCCTTACCTCCGAGCCTCCAAAGGGATCAGGCTGCAACGTTGTATAGCTGATTCCCGTGAAGACATATGGGGGAGCGTTGGGTCTCGCCAGACCATTACCGCCCACCCAATCGACGTAGCAGCCGCTGGTTCCGGGGTTGACACAGACAACTTGCACGGTATGGCTGGCCGTCTGGCTGCCGCCCAGCGGGTAGCGCATGCCGTAGGTGTCTCCCGCCGAGATGTTGCCGGTATACGCCGAGACAGGCGACAGGGTGCCCTGGTCGATTCCGTCGATGAGGACGTCCACCATGTAGTCGGAGGTGGTGGTGGAAGACAGTCCGAGGTAAAGAGTACTGCCGGGAACGGTGGCCGTCAGACTGCTGCCGGCAGAGTGGCTGAGCAGTCCGGTATCGGGAAAGATATCGCTTGCGACCCATTGGCCGCTCTGGGTGACTCCGCTGTTCTGGGCGCGGAACTTGGCGGGACCCTCGGGTATCGCCAGAAACGCATTCTGGGCCAGAGCTGCGCTTTGAAACTGCTGTATGCCTGGCCCGAAGACCGAGCCTCCATCGTTCTGGCCCAGCAGCCAGGTGCTCGCGTATGTCGCATCGACCACCGAGCTGTAGACGTAGGGTGCTTCATCGATGGTGCGGTACCCTCCGTGAGCATGGTTTATCAATGGCCACCCGAGCGCCGCACTCAAGGTGACGGGCCAACTTGTTGGGGCGCTGCTGGTGAACGAGTCACCATAGGACTGAAGTGTGTAGACAGGCGATGAAACCAAACTGACGGCCGTCAAGGAGGTAGTGGCTGCTGCGAAGTTGGCATCGCCGGAGTAGCTTGCGGTTATCTTGAACTCGCCAGCTGTCGCAAAGGTGTGAGTTGTGGAGGCGCGCGACGTTGAGAGCGGCACGGCGGCAGCCGGAGTATTGTCTCCGAAGTCGATCACCACCTGACCCCCTGGACCAAGAATCAGGGCAGGATCGCTGACCACGACCTCGATGGTCGCGGTGCTGTTCACCACCAGGGGCGTGGTGCCCATGAGAAGCAGGGGAGGCGCAGGGGACTGCGCGGCCGCGCTCGCGCAACTCAGGACAGTCATGCAGAGGAAAACACGCCAGGGCAGAAGCAGCCAGGTACCAGAAGAGTTCATTTCTGCCTCGCGAGAGATGAGAACAACGACTCGAACGAGTCCGAGAAGCAGGGGAATCAGAGTAGCCATCGAGTGCGGGTGATCAGCGTCATTGTATGAAACACGTGGAGAAAACACCAGCAGCGGTCCGGATCGCTCAGACGACGCCGAGCCTGGGGAGCTATCCTTGGTGCGGCAGGCTGGAAGAGCCTCGCTCGGTAGCGCGGGCAAGCAGCGATTCAGTCAACGTTGGAAATTCTTTCGAGACACAAAATTTGGCTAAGCCAGACAGTTCGAGAAACGCAGCGCGCCTCGTTTCGCATCCTAAATGAACAACCTGAGGTACGGCTATAGAGCACCATCTATCCTTCTGATGGTCAGGTGCTGTATCGCACAACCCGGCGGCTTCAAAGGAGGAACGGATGGTTGACTCCTGTGCCAACCCGCAATGTTTGAAACCCCTGCAGTACCTGCGTGAGGGGCGTATTTTCGTCTTTGATGTACCAGATTCACCCACCGCCAAGCGTACAGTGGGAGCCCGCGCCCGTCGCATGGAGCACTACTGGCTTTGCGGCGAGTGCGCTCAGCGCTTCATGCTCACACATTCCAACGAAGAAGGGGTACGGCTGCTTGCCCGGTCAACTGTCCGTTCTCGGCCTGTAAGCCCCATGAAAGACGTAGCCGTTAGCAGCCTGGCCTCCTGAACTCTACTGTCTTGCGACTAGGAGCCCCGCTTTCGCGGGGCTTCTGGCGTTTTATCGCTCGCAGCTCTCTCATTGCCCCTCTTTACGCTGAATATGATAGTAACCAGCTAAGATTTTATGCATCCCCTATGCTATGATTGCCATCAGAACGTTTGAGTCCACACAGCGACTCATCACTTTATTACATACGGAGGTAAAGCAATGGCTACCAACCGCTGGGATCCCTTCCGCGAAGTTGCTTCTCTGCAGAATCGTATGAATACCCTGTTTCAGGACTTCTCACGTAACCAGGGTGGCGACGCCGACCTGCTCTCAGCATCGGGCTTCGTGCCTGCCGTGGACGTCTACGAAGACGAGCACAAGATCGTGCTGAAGCTGGAAGTTCCGGGAGTTTCCGAGCAGGATCTCGACATCCGGCTCGAGAACAACACTCTCTCCATACGGGGCGAGCGGAAGTTTGAGAAGGAAGAGAAGGAAGAGAACTTCCAGAGGATTGAGCGACGTTACGGAAGCTTTTACCGCGCCTTTTCTCTGCCGAATACCGTGGACTCGGAGAGCGTGCAGGCCCGGTATGACGCCGGAGTGCTGCGAATCGAGTTGCAGCGCCGCGCTGAGTCGAAGCCCAAGCAGATCAAGGTGAACATCGGTGAGGGTTCCGCGCCGAACCAGCCGAAGCAGGTGACCGGCCAGGTAAATGCTCCGTCCGCCGCCTCGCAGCCCCCTTCTCAGTCGGCGAGCGCTAACGAAGGCGAGAGGCAGGGTACCCGCACCGCAGCCTGAGCGGCGCCCGTGTCGTGCGCAGTCTAACGTAGTACCTGCGGGAGGCGTCCAGGATGGGCGTGCTCCCGCATTCTCTTTGTCAGGGAGCTAATTTACAAGGACGGCATACTCACTCATGGCAATTCGTTGGGAAAAACTTACAGTGAAGTCGCAGGAGGCCATGCAGAACGCGGCCAAAGTGGCGACCGAGAACGGCAATCCGGAGATATTACCTCTGCACTTGTTGAGTGCTTTACTCGAGGATAAGGAAGGCATTATCGCACCGCTGCTGGGAAAGGTCGGCGTGCCCTCTGAGCAGCTGCTTTCAAAGGTAAATGGGGCGGTCGGAGCACTGCCCAAGGTGGCCGGCGCGTCGCAGCAGCCCTCCATCTCGAACACCCTGCAGCGGGTGGTCGACCAGGCCTTCAAAGAGGCTGAGAACTTCAAGGATGAATATGTCTCAACGGAGCACCTGCTGCTGGCGTTGACCGTGATCAAGAATGATCCGGCGCAGCTTGCGCTAGCGGCTGTGGGTGCGACCCATGCAGCCATTCTGCAGGGCCTCACCACGGTGCGGGGATCGCAGAGGGTCACCGACCAGAACCCTGAGGCGAAGTACCAGGCGCTCGATCGTTATGCAAAGGATCTGACAGAACTGGCCCGTCGCGGCAAGCTCGACCCGGTGATCGGACGCGATGAGGAGATCCGGCGGGTGATCCAGGTGCTGGCGCGCCGCACCAAGAACAATCCCGCGCTGATCGGCGAGCCGGGAGTCGGCAAGACGGCCATCGTCGAGGGGCTGGCCCGCCGCATCGTGTCAGGGGACGTGCCTGAGATCCTGCGCGACAAGCGGGTGATCTCGCTCGACCTCGGATCGATGCTCGCCGGTGCCAAGTATCGCGGCGAATTCGAAGATCGCCTAAAAGCCGTGCTTAAAGATGTCGAGGAGTCGAATGGGCAGGTAATCCTCTTCATCGACGAGCTGCACACTCTGGTCGGGGCTGGCGCTGCGGAGGGGGCAATCGATGCTTCGAACATGCTCAAGCCCGCTCTGGCTCGCGGGGAGCTGCGGGCTATCGGCGCGACCACGCTCAATGAATATCGCAAGTACATCGAGAAGGACGCGGCGCTGGAGCGGCGCTTTCAGATCGTCTTCGTTGGTGAGCCCAATGTAGAGGACACGGTCGCGATTTTGCGCGGACTGAAGGATCGCTACGAGGCGCACCACAACGTACGCATCAAAGACTCGGCCATCGTTGCCGCTGCGACGCTCTCACACCGCTACATCTCTGACCGGTTTTTGCCCGACAAGGCGATCGATCTGGTCGACGAGGCGGCTGCTTCGCTGGCGATCCAGATCGGTTCAGTGCCGACGGAGATCGACCAGCTCGAGCGCGAATCAACTTCGCTCGAGATCGAGCGCGCCGCGTTGAAGCGGGAGACGGACCCGAACTCCCGCGATCGGCGCGAGGCGGTTGAGCGCGAGCTTGGCGGCATTCACGAGCGGCTGATCGCACTGCGCGCGAACTGGCAGCGGGAGCGAGAGGCGATCACCCGTCTGAGCGAGTTGAAGAAGCGGGTGGAGGCTCTGCGCTTTGAGGCGGAGGAGCAGACTCGTCTGGGAAAGCTGGAGCGAGCGGCGCAGATACAGTACGGCGAGCTGCCGAAGCTCGAGGCCGAGATCAAGGTGCTGAACGCGCAGCAGGACGGGGCAGGCGGGGCGGGGGGCGCATCCCGCATGCTGAAGGAAGAGGTGGATGAAGAGGACATAGCCTCGATCGTCAGCAAGTGGACGGGCATTCCTATTACCAAGATGCTGGAGGGTGAGGTCAACAAGCTGGTGCAGATGGAGAAGCGGCTGCAGGCCCGCGTGGTTGGGCAGGACGAGGCTCTGACCACGGTTGCAAATGCGATTCGCCGCTCCCGCGCCGGGCTCAGCGATCCCAAGCGGCCGATCGGCTCCTTCATCTTCCTCGGCTCGACGGGCGTGGGCAAGACAGAGACGGCGCGCGCGCTGGCCGAGTATCTCTTCGACGATGAGCAGTCGATGGTCCGCATCGATATGTCGGAGTATATGGAGAAGCACGCTGTAGCGCGGCTGATCGGCGCGCCTCCGGGCTACATCGGCTATGACGAGGGTGGTCAGTTGACGGAGGCGGTTCGACGCCGGCCTTACTCCGTGGTGCTCTTCGATGAGATCGAGAAGGCGCATCCCGATGTGTTCCACGTGTTGTTGCAGGTGCTCGACGACGGGCGGCTGACGGACGCGAAGGGGCGCACGGTCGACTTCAAGAACACGGTACTCATCATGACCTCAAACCTAGGTGCGCAGATGCTGGCGGGCGAGTCGCTTGAGAGTGAAACGGCGTTTGATATGGCGCGCGAGCAGGTGATGGATGTGCTGCGGCAGCACTTCCGCCCTGAGTTTTTAAACCGCGTCGATGACATTGTCATCTTCAAGCCGCTGGGTGAAGAGCAGTTGGCGCACATCGTCGATCTTCGGCTTGAAGATTTGAAGAAGCTGCTGGCCGATCGCAAGATCACCTTCGAGTTGACCGAGGGAGCGCGCAAGCAGTTGATGCTTACGGGATACGACAAGGCCTATGGCGCGCGTCCTCTGAAGCGCGCGATGCAGCGGCTGATCTCCGATCCTCTGGCCATCAAGATACTGGACGGGGAGGTGCTGCATGGAGACCATCTGCGTGTGGATGCCGATCCGCTCCACGGACGGCTGAAGTTTGAAGTCGCTGCACGCGGTGCAGCGAGCTTCACAGACGAAGCTGTTCCCGCACCAGCTATTTGAAATTGCGCGGCGGACCCGCGAAATGATGGTCCGCCGCTGTTCCGTTCATCGCCAGGTTTGAAGCGGCTGAGTGACGCAGGTCACCGGCCGCTTTGCGTCTGAAGCTATTCCGCGGCGCCCGCTCCGAGCGGCAGGAAGTATTGCGTTCCTTTGATCGGCTCCGAGAGGCGCTTGAGCAGCAGCTGCAGATCGCTATTCTTATTTACAAAGTCGATGTCGGACGTGTTGACGACAAGTAGATCGCTCGCCGTGTAGTGGAAGAAGAAGTGTTCGTAGGCGTCGACGACCTGCTTCAGATATGCGTCGCTGATAGCCCGCTCGCCCGGCACTCCCTTTCGTTTTAGCCGCTGCTTGAGCACCTCGGGGGTGGCCTGCAGGTAGATGACCAGGTCGGGCGCGGGCGCCTGTTCGCGGAACTGCTGATAGTAGCGGTTGTAGAGGGCCAGCTCCGCGTCCGAGAGATTGATGTAGGCAAAGAGTTTGTCCTTTTCGAAGAGGTAGTCGGCGACGGCCGGGGTCTCAAATCCGGTCTCCTTTTCGCGACGCATCTGCTCAAAACGCTCCAGCAAAAACCACATCTGGGTCTGAAAGCCCACTCCTGTCTCTACCTTGTAGAAGCGATCGAGGAAGGGATTGTCTTCAGGCTCGGCGATGCGCCGGGCGTGCAGGGTTTCCGACAAAACTCGTGCCAGGGTGGATTTCCCCACGCGGATAGGGCCGTCTACGGCTATAAATCGAGGTGCTTCGAAGAGGTTTGCCATCGCTCCTTTACGTCGTTCTCAGAGTTTTTCGGGGCAGAATAGGTGTGACGCTTTGAAGCGAAGGAAAGACGAAGATACCACCCCTGGTGCGGCCCTGCAAGTTCATGCTTTGGTGCGCGACGGTAGACTTGAATCCATGTTCCCAGAGATTGCCGCATGTGTCACGGGGACTACACTGGGCGCCGGTGGCTATGCCTACGCGGCGATGTGGCCGACCTCCCAAATCTTCGGGCGGGCGATAGTCGCTGGCGGGGATGCGAATGAAATTGCGCTCACCTTCGACGATGGTCCCAACGAGCCTTACACCGGACGCTTACTCGATCTGCTGGCACGTTTTGAAGTGCGCGCGACCTTCTTCATGATCGGACGTTTTGTGCGGCAGCGCCCTGACCTCGTGAGGCAGGTTCGGTCCGCGGGCCACCTGATCGGCAACCACACCATGACGCACCCTGCCCTCGTCTTCCGCTCCCCGGCTCGCGTGAGGGCTGAGTTAGCGGGCTGTAACGCGTCACTGGAAGACGCTCTAGGCGAACCGGTGCACTACTTCCGCCCGCCGCACGGAGCGCGGCGTCCTGACGTACTGCGCCAGGCGCGCCAGCTTGGCCTCGTGCCCGTGTTGTGGAATGCGACCGGCTTTGACTGGACAGAAGATGCGGATGCGGCTCGGATCGAGGCGCGTCTGGCCGGAGTCATTCGCCGAAACCGACGGCGCGGACGTGGAAGCAACCTGCTGCTACATGACGGCGGTCAGGTTGGCATCGGTCAGAACCGCAGCGCGACTCTGGCGGCAGTGGCACGGCTGGTTCCACGTCTGATGGCGCAAGGCAGCCGCTTCGTCACCGTGGACGCCTGGGGAGTGCCTTGATGTGCGTGGAGACGAGAGGCGCAAGTTCGAAGCTGCTCAAGAGGCCGCCCTCTCCGATTCTCCTGCCTCCATCTGTGGACGAAAAAACTCAAAAGCTACAGAGAACGGAAGGCCGTTCGCGCTGCTTTGACTGTCGCTGCAACCTCGGCATCGCTGTGCAAGGCGCTCAGAAATGCCGCTTCGAACTGCGATGGCGGTAGCCATACGCCAGCCTCCATCATGGCGCGATGGAATCGTCCGAAGGCTGCGGTGTCGCTAGCAGCCGCTGAGGCAAAGTCTGTGACGGGCTTCGAGGTGAAGAACCAGGTCCACATGGGGCCGACGCGGTTGGTCACGAGGACAACCCCTGCGTCGGTAGCGGCGGCAGCTACTCCATCGGCGACGGCGCGGCTCGTCGCCTCGAGTCGCGAATAAACAGCCTCCCGATGCTGCGATAGGTACGCCAGCGTGGCAATACCTGCCGCCATCGCCAAAGGATTTCCGCTGAGCGTGCCGGCCTGGTAGACGGGGCCGAGGGGCGCCAGCAAATCCATGATCTCGGCACGACCACCGAACGCCGCACACGGCAGGCCTCCGCCGATGATCTTGCCCAGCGTGGTCAGGTCGGGAAGGATGCCGTAAAGCTGCTGTGCTCCGCCGTATGCCACTCGAAAACCTGTCATAACTTCGTCGAAGATGAGCAGGGCGCCCTCGCGGCTGACGATCTGCCGCAGCGCCTGCAGGTAGCCCGGTTGGGGCGGAATGCAACCGGCGTTCCCAACAACCGGCTCGACGATGATGCAAGCGACTTCGCCGCGGTGGAGGGCGAAGGCCGCCTCCACCGCGGCGATATTGTTGAACGGCAGTGCCACCGTGAAGTGGACGATCTCCTCGGGAACTCCAGCTGAGCCCGGCACTCCAAAGGTGGCGACGCCGGAGCCGGCTTTGACCAGCAGCCCATCGGAGTGGCCGTGGTAACAGCCCTCGAACTTGATGATGTACTTGCGTCCGGTGAAGGCGCGCGCCAGGCGGATGGCGGACATGGTTGCCTCTGTTCCGGAGCTGACGAAGCGAAGCTTTTCGATCGACGGATATCCGGCGATGACCAGCTCGGCAAGCTGCGCTTCGCCGGCGGTGGATGCGCCGTAGCTGGTGCCGCGGGTGGCCGCCTGCTGGATGGCGCGGACGACCGGCGGAAAGGCGTGGCCGAGGATCATCGGCCCCCACGAACCGAAGTAGTCGATGTAGCGATTTCCGTCTGCGTCCCACAGGTATGCGCCCTCGGCGCGGGCGACGAAGGGCGGCTCGCCGCCCACGGCGTGGAAGGCACGCACCGGCGAGTTGACCCCGCCAGAAATAAGCGCTTCGGCCCGAGCCTGCAGTTGGCGGGAGGATCGCATGTCACGGGTCAGGGTGAGGTCCGCGGGCGCCTCGGATCGTCGACTCAAGGTCATCCTGCCCAGTATAAGTGGCCGGTGGAGAGACTCGGGGTTGGCAGTAAAGGCCGGGGCGAGTTTTCTTGTTCAGGCAAAAGGCGTTTCCCGGTCGGCGTGGTACGATTTCCTGCGCGAGGTGACCACCTTGTCTGTCAGCTCTTCTCCCGAGCATCCGGCTCGGACAAATTCATCCCGGCTGCGAGGCGGCCCCTGCAGTCTGATCGTCGGGGCTTTACTTCTCATTACCGCGGGCCAACTCTACCTGTCCGCGCGGCAGGAGTCACAGACCTTCGACGAGGGGTCGCACCTGTTTGCCGGCTATGAATACCTGAAGCACGGCGATTTTGGACGCAATCCTGAACATCCTCCGCTGGCCAAGCTGGTCGCTGCATTGTCGCTGCTGCCGCTCAACCCCTCGGAGCCGGCGGCCGTGCCCATTCCTTACTTCAAGGCGCAGGATTTCATCAATGGGGCGCAATTTCTGTACGGTCCCGGCCCCGGGGCAGATACGCTGCTGGGCCGTGGCCGAACTATGGTCGCACTCTTCACCCTGGTGCTGGCCATGCTTGTCTTCGTTGCAGGGTCGGAGATGTTTGGCCGCGAAGCCGGGCTGCTAGCGCTGCTGCTAACTGCCTTTGAGCCAAACATCCTGGCCAACGGGGTTCTGATTACGACTGATGTTCCGCTGACCTGCCTCTTCTTCCTGTCTATCTACAGTTTCTACCGCTTCAGCAAGCGGCCTACCCCTGGCCGGCTCGCAGTATGCGCGATTGCGGTGGGCTTGACGCTGGCGGCTAAGCACTCGGGGATTTTTGTGCTTCCAATGGTTGCGGTGCTCGCAATCTGTGAGGCGCTTCGCGGTTCAACGGCGGATGTTGAAGGCAGGAGCCTTTTGCCATCTTCGCCGCGGAGAGCGCTGCTGCTGCTCGCCTCAGTATTTGTAATTGCGATCGTGGGCTACACGATTCTCTGGGCCTTCTACGGATTCCGCTATGCAGCCCGGCCTGGCAGCCTGCAGCTGATTCCGTCAGCGGCACAGTACATGGCGGCGGTTCCAAGCGGGACCGAACGAGCACTGCTTGGCTTCTTTGCTCGTCATCATCTATTCCCTGAAGCCTATCTGTATGGATGGGCTGACATCCTGCAGATACCGGGCACTCGTTCGACGTTTCTCTTTGGGAGACTCTACTCGACGGCCCAGTGGTTCTTTTTCCCGGCGATGCTGCTCGTCAAGAGCACCATAACCATGCTCGTGCTGCTGGTGCTCGTTCCTTTTGCTCGGCTTTGGAGGCGTAATCGGGAGTTTGTATTTCTCGTCATCCCTGCGGTGACGTTTCTGCTGATGGCCATGAGCTCGAGGCTGAACATGGGCGTCCGGCACATCCTGCCGATGTACCCGTTCTGCATCATCCTTGCTGCGGCAGCAGGCTGGGAGCTGGCGCGAAGGTCGAGTGCGATGAAGATCGGCCTGGCCCTGCTCGTACTCTATGCCGTGGTGTCTACCTTGCACGCCTACCCCGACTACCTTGCCTACTCCAACGAGGCCTTTGGGGGGCCGGCCAACACCTATCGCATGGTCACGGATTCCAATGCGGATTGGGGCCAGGGCTTCAAGTGGACCAAGCGCTACCTCGACCAGAATCACATAACGGACTGCTGGTTTGACACAGGTTCGCCATTCGTCAATCCGCAGTACTACGGGATCAACTGCAAGCCGCTGCCCGGTGCGTGGGCCCTGTTTGGCATCGGTCCCTCCGTGCCTGTGCCGTCCACCATTACCGGAACTATCCTCATCAGTGGCACGGAGCTGGAAGGAATACTCTGGGGACCTGACGTCCTTAATCCTTACGAGCAATTCCAGCATCTGCGGCCGGAGGCGGAGCCGGGCAACGTGGTAATGGCTTATCGAGGCACGTTCCACGTGCCGCTGCTCTCCGCCTACAGCCAGGCTGCCGGGGCGGTCGGTCTCATGCGGATGGGGAGGATGCCGGAGGCGATCGCAGCCGCCCAGGCAGCGGCAAAGCAGGCACCGGACTCGGCTGAAATCCAGGCCGTGCTGGGCCAGGCTCTGATGGTCTCAGGCCAGAGGGCTCAGGCACAGCAGGCCTTCGGCAGCGCGATCCATCTCGGCCAGACCATTCATCCTGAATTTCAGAAGGCCTTCCTCAGCATGCTCTTGCATCCACCGGGACAATAGGCGCAGAGGGGAGGCCGCTGGCGCCTGCTCTCCGCGCTTCTTCGAGTTGCCGTCGGATCTCATTGCCCTTCTACGCGTTGGTGTGACAGGATGTTGCGACGTGCATCAAAGCGAGCACGCGCAGGAGTGCGGGTTGATATCTTCGAAGAGTGATTTCGGGACGCGGCTGCTGTTGACAGCTCTGATCGCATCGTGGTCGTTCACCCTCGCAGCCGAGAGCGCTCCACAGCAGAAGTCAAATGGCACAGCCGTCGTGCCTGCGAGCCATCGGCGTGCACGGCCAGCGAGCGATCCCTGGTGGAAGCATGCGGTCATCTATGAGATCTACCCGCGCAGCTTTCAAGATTCAAACGGCGATGGAGTCGGCGACCTGAACGGCATTACCAGCCGCCTCGACTACCTCCAGACGCTGGGGGTGGACGCGATCTGGATCACGCCATGTTATCCATCGCCGCAGATCGACTTCGGCTACGACATCTCTAATTACGAGGCCATCGATCCGCAGTACGGCACCATGGCCGACTTCGATCGGCTGCTCGCAGAGGCGCGCAAGCGAAACATCCGCATCGTGATGGACTTCGTCGTCAACCACACCTCCGATAAGCACCCGTGGTTTGTTGCTTCGGAGAGCTCGAAGACTAATCCCAGGCGCGACTGGTATGTGTGGCGGGACGGCAAGGTCCCCGGTGCGCCGCCGGCCGGCCAGCCACCGAATAACTGGGAGTCTTACTTCGGCCACTCCGCCTGGCAGTATGACCCCAGGACGAGCCAGTACTACTACCACAAGTTCTACATTCAGCAGCCAGACCTCAACTGGGAGAACCCGAAGGTAAAGGCCGCAATGTACGGTGTGGCGCGCTTTTGGCTGAATAAGGGTGTGGCCGGCTTTCGTCTTGACGCAGTCAATACTCTCTACGAGGACCCTGGCCTCACCGATGAGGGAGTTGTGAATGGCCCGGACGGCAAGCCTCTCATCAACGCCTATGGCGACGTGAAGCTTGATGACTCGCGCACCAGCTTCCAGCCGAAGGTGCACGACGTGCTCAAGGACCTGCGCCGGATTACGGATAGCTACGCCGGGCAGCGCGTGCTCATCGGGGAGACTTACATCAGCAGCATCGAGGGGCTGCGTGTGATGTACGGCAAGCACAACGATGAACTTGAGTTGCCGATGGATATGCAGATCGGCACGATCAACAAGATGGATGTGGGCACCTTTCGCCGGCGCATCGATGAGGCGGAGACGCAGCTCGACGGCGCCCAGCCGCTGCTCGTCTTTGACAATCATGATAACCCGCGCTGGGACCGCTATGGCCAGGGCGTGCTCGGCAACGGAGTCTACAACAAGGACATCGGCCGGGTAATCGCGGCGGTGCTCTTCGCGACGCGCGGCACGGCGATGATGTACTACGGCGACGAGATTGGGATGAAGACGACTCCGCCGCTGCGCCAGGAGGACGTTAAGGACCCCATCGGCAAGATCGGCTGGCCTAACGAGAAGGGTCGCGACGGCGAACGGACGCCGATGCAATGGAACGCGACTGCGAACGCTGGCTTCACGAAGAGCACGTCGCCCTGGCTGCCGGTGCCGCCAAGTTATCGGCTGACGAATGTGCAGGCCGAGGTAGACGACCATGCTTCAATGCTGAACTGGTATCGGCAGCTCATCGAGCTGCGTCGGACTAACACCGCGCTGCATTCCGGGGATAACGTCATGGTGAACACCACCGATAACAACGTGCTTTCGTGGATCAGGGTTGCACCGGATAAGTCAGCTGTTCTAGTAGTGTGTAATTTCACAGATCAGCCGCAGAAGGTAGCCTTTGATTTAACTGCTCAAGGCTATAAGAAGCAGCCGGCCAGTACTCTGATGAAAACTCCCGGCAGCAGCGACCCTGCATCACTCGATGCGGTGGACTTACCCGCGTTCGGTGTCTATATCGGACAGCTGCAACGGTGATATTATTTCGCATTTATTACCGATTTTCATTGATCGCGTCTAGAAGCTCCGGTCCTGTACAGGTCGTGAGAGTGCATGTGCCGGCCAGTAGCGCGCGCGGCTACGACATCGGCAGCAAAGCTGGTCCAGCAGCGTGGCCGAACATAGGGCAGTTATTCCGCTAAAGTTTACTTAAGCGCAGTTTGGTAGGCGGCGTAGACGCCTTCGAAGACGGCGTCCCACGACGCGGCCTGGGCCTGGGTGCGGGCGCTTTGCCGCATCTTGTCGTGGAGCGGTGGGTCTCTGAGGATTCCGGCTACGGCTTCGGCGAAGCTTTCGTCGGACGCTATACGACCCGACTCTCCCTCTCGCACGATGTAGCGCGGACCGCCATCAGGCGTGACTACGGCGGGCACTCCGGAGGCGAGCGCCTCGAGCATCACGTTGCCAAAGGTGTCCGTGTGCGAGGGAAAGACGAAGACGTCCATGTTGGCGTAGGCGCGTGAGAGGTCAGGGCCGCGGAGCACGCCGGGCAGCTCGACTCCGGGTATGTTGTCGCGCAGCCACGCCTCCTCAGCTCCCTGTCCGATGATATTGAATCGAATGTTCGCGAGGCCCATGCCGACGAGCTTGCAATGCACCTCGGCCAGGAGGGCAACGTTCTTCTCGACGGCAAGGCGCCCCACAAAGCCAAGTACGAAGCTCGTGTCGGATGCCGGCCGATCGCGATGCGCGGGCGAGAAGAGGAGAGTATCGACTCCGCGCGGCATGAGGAAACACCGTCTGCCGGTGGCACGTTCAAGCAACTCGGTCAGCTCCACGTTTGGCGCAAAGAGAATGCGTGCCAGACGGTAGAAACGTGCGGTCGCCGCCAGGGTAAGGCTCTCGATGTGCTTGCCTCCGTCGACGGCGTTAGCCGGGGGCAGCAGGCTGAGCAGCCAGCGCGAGCGGCGCGCGAGATATTCATGCACATTCGTGTGCCAGGACGCGACCAGCGGCACCTTGAGGTGATGCGCAAGCCAGGCGCCGATCATGCCCAGCTCGCTGGGGCCGGTGATGTGAATGACGTCCGGGCGAAAGGCGCGCACAGTGCGGAGGATGAGCGGGATGTGGCGCACGAACCCCGGATCGAAGCGAAGATCTTTGTCGAGCGCAAAGGAGAGAGGGCCACGCCGCAGCTCAAGGCTCGCCACCTTGTCTGCCTCCGCGTCCGAAAGGTAAGCCCGCGCACGATCGCCGGCACGGACCATAAGGAACGGCAGGTTACGGCGGCGGGCGAAGGCTTCAAAGTGGCGGCTGGTATGCGCCACTCCGTTGATCTCGTGGAAGGAGTCGGGAAAATACGCGACGCGGGGAGACGAGGGCATCTGCTCAAAGTGTATGCGCGCGCACGATCCCGGTACGGCGCTCGTTTTGCCGGGAGGCAGCTACTCGCCGAGGACGAAGTTAAGTTCGCGGGACTCGTCCCACGCATATCTGAGACTCATCGAGACGGGGTCGCTGCCCATGAGCCGCACGAGATCGATAACCCATTTGAGGTAAAAGGGCGCATGACCATGACGCCACAATTCACTGACCGGGCGCACGACGCCGTTGACGTCCGGGTGGAAGACGCGCTCATCCCAGAAGCGCGATCCGGGCGGGAAGTCGGGATGATCGCGGACGGCGTCGAGGGTCGACTGCAGGATGCGATGCTTCCAGGGCTCGGCGTATTGCGGCATGAAAAGAACGTGGCTCTCATGCTCGTAGCGCACCTCGTGTACAAATTCAGTGAAGCTGGTTGCCTGGGTCAGGTTGATGTTGGCGTTCGGCTCCATGCCGTGGCGGTCGCCGCCCGAGATGAGTAGCTTTTGCCAGCGCGCAGCCATCTGCCTGACGAGGCGGTTTTCTTCCCAGCTACGCAGCCCGTTAAGTTCCAGCGCGTGGATGAATGTGCTGTTTTGCGACATGAAGTCGTGCACCAGCGCGCGTGCCCGGTCGACGCCGACGAGATAAAGGTCCCACATCGGATGATTGAAGACGATAAGCACGTTGGGCAGCCGGTGAAGCTCGGCGAGTATCTCTGTCAGGCGATTGTTGGAAGGCTCGGCGGTAAAGTCGGCGAAGATGCGCATCCATTCGGCACCGTGCTCAGAGGGTAGATTGTGAATCCCGAGATGGAAGGCCTGGTCGCCTCCGAACGGCACTGTCCACTCAACCGAAACAGGGATGTGTCGCGCCGAGGTGACGGTACGCAGCAGCATGGGGGCATTGATGTTGTCGTGATCGGTGATCGAGATTAGCGGCGCCAGATTGAGCCGCTCAATCTGCCCTCTTTCCAGGTCGAAGGCAAGACGGGGAGTAAGGGGCGGAGTCCAGTAACTGGTAGCGAAGTTGACGGAGAGATTATATTTCTGCTGGCAGCGTCGTGTTGCCTTTGAGATAAGGCGACCGATCAAGCGATACTCATTGCCTAGATTCGCGAGGAAATCGAGAGTCTCTTTCGACTGATTGGTGTGGCTGTGGAGCGAGACCCCCGAGGTGAATCCGTGGGCAGCGTCAGGGTTCTTCCAAAGATAAGAGATGCTATTTGCGATCATCTTCTTCTCCCTGTGGTCGCTACCAATATCGACCGCCCTTGTGAACGCGGAGTTACTCAGACAAGAAGAATGCAGCAAATTGGAAGTGAACCAATCATAACAACAGCAGCAGGCAGCGGCAGGACGCTGCGGGTAGAGCACTTAGTCGAACCAAATCCTGCGAAGCAAATAGAGTCTAAGTCGCAGCTAAAGGGTATGCGCGATCTCGGGGGAGTGCCGCAGATCGCCGTCACCCGTCCCCTCCCGCTCAGCCTCTTTGCTCAGATGATGGCGTGTAAGGCTGTCTTTCAGCTTCTCAAACGCTAGTTCAGGGTCGTCGACGAAGTGAAAGAGGTCGAGGTCCTTTGGTGCGATTGCACCCTTTTCGACGAGCGCGTCGAAGTTAAGAATCTCTCTCCAGTAGCTTGATCCATAGATGAGCACGGTAATCTTCTTGGCAAGCTTGTGGGTCTGCATCAGGGTGAGTAACTCGAACATCTCATCGATGGTTCCAAAGCCACCTGGAAAGACGACCAGAGCCTTCGCGAGGTAGGCAAACCAGTACTTCCTCATGAAGAAGTAATGAAATTCAAAGTTGAGCGCAGGAGTAATGTAGCGGTTAGGCTCCTGTTCAAAGGGCAGTCGTATGTTCAGGCCGACGGTCTTGCCGCCGGCGTCATAGGCTCCGCGATTGGCTGCCTCCATTATTCCTGGACCGCCGCCTGACGTGACCACAAACCGATGGTGAGGATACTGTAGCGTCCGCGTCCACTGCGTAAGCAGAAAGGCGAGCCGGCGCGCATCCTCGTAGTACTTGGCCATGTCTACGGCAGCCTCGGCTCGCCGGACCTTCAACGACGTGGGTTGCAGCTTCTTTCCGGCAGTGTTTTTTCCCTGGCGCTGCCGAGCCGGCTGCTCGTGCCGCGGGGCTGCTTGGCGCGATCCCGTATTGGCGAGCAGTTCGAGCTCATGGCTGGCTACGTCCAGCGCGCGAAAGCGAGCTGAACCGAAGAACACTACCGTATCTTGAATGCGCTCCCGGCGAAAGCGCGCCAGCGGCTCGGAGTATTCAGAGAGGATGCGAGTGATCCGTCCATCCGGACCGTTAAGAAAGGCAGGATTCTCGTAGGCAAGCGGAGCGGACTGCAGGGGTAAAGGAGTTTTCTTTCTCATGGTTCAGGGTCCCGTATCGCGGTAATGAACCGCCTCGGAGAGAGCGATCCAGATGTTGAGCAGCCCCAGGCCAGAGACCAGACCGCGAACGGCACCGCTCTCTGCGAAGGTGCCGAGAGTCGGGTAGATTAGGAAGAGGTGATTGTCGCCCCAGATATGCATCCACGGAAGGGCTATCAGCAGCAGCCCCAAGTAAAGCCGAACCACTACACGAAGAATGAGGTCGAGTCTGCGCATCCACAGGGAGGCGCCCTCTACCTCGTTCGGAGTGCTCGCCGGCTTCGGCTCAGAAGAGAATGCAGGACGCGACGGACCGGCAGGCGAGCCTTGGGGTGATTCCGGCGAAAAGAGGTTCGGCTGCTGCAAATGTTTTCTCTGCTGTTAAGGTCGATCCTGCCAACCCTTGACTCAAACTAACACAGCGAGGACACGCGGCTCTCTCCACTTCGTGGGTAGGAGGGGCGGCTGAGCCGTGGCGCTTCGCGCATCCGATTCGCGCCGGAGGCGGCATCGAGGCAGTCTGCGGCTCCGCTGAGGATGAGCTGCTACTGGTCCTGTGCATTCGTCTTGTGGTAGCAATTTCTAAGCTGCGGACCGCACGCTTCGAGGTTTAGATGGGCGAGTAGGTGGTCTCAGGACGGCGGCCAGGTGCGCAGCCCCCTTGGACGTTCGAACTTCATGCAAAGGAAATGTTTGAAAGGGCGCGTGGTGTTGAAGCGTGCAGAGCCAATTGCCTAGAAGTTACGGGAGCGGTAAGGGCTTGTCTGCCGGTCTGCCGGTCTGCAGTTGTGTGTGAAGGTGCTTGGCTGCAGTGCAGCGGATTTGCAGTTCAGCGGGCCTGCAGTTCAGAGCGGAGGTGCTTGGCTCCAGTGCAGTGGATCTGCAGTTCAGCGCGGAGGTGCTTGGCTGCATGCCAGCGGATCTGCAGTTCAGCGGAGAGGTGCTTGGCTGCTCTGTGCAAGTCTGCAGTTCAGCGCGCAGGTGCTTGTCTGCTCTGCTGCGGGTCTGCAGTTCAGCGCGGAGGTGCTTGGCTGGCGTGCAGCGGATCTGCAGTTCAGCGGAGAGGTGCTTGGCTGCTCTGTGCAAATCTGCAGTTCAGCTGGAGGTGCTTGGCTGCGTGCCAGCAAGGCCGGTCGGCAACCAGTTTGACCGGCTTTGGCACCGTTGCTAGAATCAAAGTGCGGGGTGGAGCAGTCCGGTAGCTCGTTGGGCTCATAACCCAAAGGTCGTAGGTTCAAATCCTACCCCCGCAACCAATCAAACAATGGTTTAGAGAGAATCAGAAAAACCGATTCACTCCCACTTACTCCCAATAAGAAAATTGGCAGTTTAGGCGCTCGCCCGCAGGGGCTGGAGCACCATCTGAGAACCTTCCACTTTGCCGTTTCTTCCGACTCTGGGATCACCTGTCCACAGACGTTCATCGTCGTCTGTATGGAGATGTGGGGCATCAACTCGAGCTCAACCTTCATCGGTGCACTGGTCTCGTCCAGGTAGGACCGGAACGTGTGACCAAAAGGTGTGCGGTCGAATCGGCCGCAATCCCAAGCTTGGTGCCTCCGGTCGCGTGATTTGCCGACTGCTTAGAGTGTGCCCACCAGCCCGGCCGCATAGACGCCATCCCCCAGCGCAAGCGAGTGGTCCGCGGTGCAGGGCGTTGTAGAGGATTCTCGCTGGTGAAATCGCGGGAACTCCCGCGACCTGGCATTGCGACAGAGCTCTCTATTAGAGAAAATCTCGGAATCGCGGAGCCTGGACGTATCGGCGATGCAACGGAGCGCGCGGTTTGAGGTGCACGGGACTCCTCTGCCGCGGTGGTCATATGGAGTTGCGCGGCGCCGGAGGTTAAGTTACTCGGTTAACAATCCATTAGAAAAGCGCTCCTCCCAAAGCTGGCGCCAACTGAATCCGTTCCGAATTCTCCGAATACACATCGTGACAGGAAGTGCCGCCATTCAGCTCGGATACATCAATACCAGGCCCAGGAAGTAAGTGATGAATCGGCTTAGCTTACGGAGCCCCCTTGAGACCCTCGGTAATCATCGGCAAACCGGTCGCAGGCCAGTGCTGGACTTGCGCGTTCTCATTAAGGCCTACCGCGCAGTCGGCGTTCTGCACGGGGGCGACGCTGATGTTCCAGCCATCGAGCACGACCAGCGGTGTGTCACCCTTAAGGTCTGCCTGCGCGGCCTCTATGGTGACGGTGCGGCTCTCACCGCCCGCCAAAGAGATGTAGTTGTGGTCATAGAAGACGGGCAGAACGCGCTCGCCCGAGCTGCTGCGTCGAAGCTGCAGGTGTGTCATTAGCGCCATCGTCTTACCGGGATTGCTCAAAATAACGCTGAGTACAACCCGTCCGTCCGTATCGTGGCGACTAATCTCCGCCTTGAGCTGAACGGTAGGCAGGGAATCGAGCGGGGAGAGATCTTCGCCATGCGCCGGGTTCGCCTTCCAGTAGAGGTTGCGCGAGAGAACTGTGCCGTCAGCCGAGCGCAGGTCCAGTTTGACGAAGTAGACGTCAGAGAGTCGACGTACCTCCGGCAGCTTGCCGATACTTATAGCTGTATCGGCCGGGCCGTCAACAGGGAAGTCCTCTTCCAACGCCGATCTGCCATAAAGATCGAGGATCGCCAGGTGAGCTTTTGCCCCGGTGATGGCCTGTGGCAAGTTGTTGATTACCTGCAGATCGTTGTTGGATTCATTGAGCTGAATGTGTACCAGCTCCGCCGCTGATTGAACCGCGTAGAGTGAGGAGTTCGGCTCCATGTCGTAGTGATAGAGCTGCCAGACGAAGCTCGGCTGGGCGGGATGGCTCATCCAGGTAATGGTCCCGGTAAAGGGCCGAAAGAGCTGCGCGTTTCGCCCCTCGTACATGGCGCGATAGGCCTCGTAGTTCATCATCTGCGCCTTACGGACGAAATCAGCCACATTGCTGACGCGACCGTACCGGCCAGCCAGAACATAGGGATAGGTGTCCCCATGCTGCGCACCACGGGCCAGGTCGTGCTCGGCCCAGTCATCGTTGATAGTTTCCCAGTCCTTCTGCGGCATCATGCCCTGCAGAGACTCGAGCGTGGGTACGGACACGCTGCCTGTCTCCGTTTTAAAGGGCGCGTCGTAGATGTAGTAGGCGCGCGGCTCACGCCAGTAATATGGGCCGCCGGAGACGACGCCACGCCCCGCAGTGGAGCTCGGCTGGTAGAGCCGAACGGGGTCGAGCTCAGGGATCATCACGCGCAGAGCCTTGTCGATCTCAGGTGGTGGATAGCCTTCGTTCCGCGCGCACCAGAGGGCAATGGAAGGGTGATTGCGAAAGCGCAGGATCTTGTCGTGCACGTTGTCCAGATAGGTTTTCAGATCATCGGGGTTTGGCCCGTCGCTCGGGTTTGCTTGAAAGAACTCATCCCAGATCAGGATGCCGTACTTATCGCAGAGCTCGTAGAAGTCTTCGCCAGTGCTTTGCCCGACCCAGTTACGAATCAAATTCAGGTGAGCGAGCGCGTGCATGTGGATCTCGGCATCGAGGCGGGCTCGCGGAATGCGCTTCAAGCCCTCATCGAGACCCCAGTCGCCGCCGCGGATGAAGACCTTAACGCCATTGACAGAGATGGTAAGCGCGTCAATCCCAGGCGCCTCGTATGTAATGGTGCGGATGCCAAAGGTGGTATCGCTCGCGTCTGACTCTTCACCTCCCTGCACGAAACTGAGGTGCAGCGTGTAGAGATTTTGCGGTCCGTAGCCGTTAGGCCACCACAGCTTCGGGTTGAGGAGGTGGAGGACAGCAGTCTCGCTCGGATCGAAGCTGACGATCTGCCTGGTGTGAGGCTCGATGGTGACGGTCTTTGAGAAGTGAACGTCGCCGAACGAGCCTTCGAGCGTGCCTTTCTGAGTCTTCCCGCTCGTGTTCTCAAGTGTCGTCTTGACACCGATATCGGCCGAGTCCGTCAAGGGTAGCGGCAGGTGAGTCGTCTCTTGTGGATCTTCGACCAGAACCGGGCCAGTCGCCTTGATCCACACCTTCTGCCAAAGTCCGGTATCACGGTCGCGGATGCCCGGCACCCAGTCCCAGCCGATGGTGGAGAGGAAGGTAGGGCCATCGATCGCCGTAATGCCGCCATTTTTGCCCATTCCCTTGGCGATGGTGTGCTCGGGGGGAACCCCGGGGTGCGGCTGCGGGGAGACCTTGACCGCAAGCACGGCCTCTTCGCCGGGCTTCACGTACTGAGAGATGTCGAAGCGGCCGCGGATAAACGCGCCCTTGATGGAGCCGATGGACGCGCCGTTGAGCCAGATCTCCGACGCGTAATTTGCGCCGTCAAAGTGCAGCGTCACCTGCCGATGCGCAAACGATGCAGGCACGGTAAACACGGTCCGGTACCAGTACGGGGTCTTGTTCAGGCTTTCGGGAATGCGGTCCGGGCGATTATTTTCTCCATAGAGCGGCTCCGGATAGATGCCGTCGTTAACCAGGCTGGTCAGCACAGTGCCGGGCACCGTGGCAGCAAGCCAGCCCTGCGGCTGGTAGGTCGCGGTCGAGATGGCGGAGCCCGCCTCTGAGACCTTCGCACTATCCTGCAACTGCCACCCTGAGGTGATATCGACAGCGGGTGGCACAACAACTGTCCGAGCGTCGGCGGGAATCCAAACCATTGCGAAAAGGGCTAGAGCGGCAGCGAGGCCCGCCGAAAACCTGATGTTGCGTGACATATCGATTCTCTTTCTGCTTGCCTGCAAGTCTCGGGAGCGGCAGTGTGACCCAGAGTAAATCTAATGACCAAATGAAGGCTAGCTCTAAGCTGCTCTTCTACGGGAGCGGCCCTGATCTGGACCGCGAGCTTTCGCCTCCTGGCAGCGGAAATAGGGGCGCCGTAACTGCTACGGATAGAGGTGTCGACGGCCGCATTCGGATGGGGGTCAAGGCAGGTGCCGACTGTACGGAGGCTTGATGTCGCGCACAGGTGAGCAGACTAAGAATCGCTTTCGAAAGCAAAATCCCTTAGCCCTGGACCAGCTCTTTGGCTAGGGGAAGCTGGGGCTGATCTGCTGAATGCGCCAGATCGGTCCACCCTCGTAGAGTTGCCCCTCTTCCCGGATGAAGGCGGGGTTTGCGCCTCCTAGTATCCAGATGTGATAGTCGGAGGGCTCCTTACCGATCAGGGGCGCTACGACTCCCGTGATACCACCCAGTTCGACATGCAGCAGGTAATTAATGGCGTGCCGGCGCATGCCGCCAATCTCAAACGGGACGGTACCCGCAGGCTTGATCAACACATGGATCAATCTAGGTTTGGTGCCCGGAGCAACAAAGGAGAGCCGGGTCTCCGGGGTTGACGGCAGAATGTTCATCAGCAGATTCGGAGGGAGACCGTTGGATACATCGAGCGGCAGATCAAGATGCTCCTCGACATTCTTTCCGTCCTCGCCTCGTGAGGTGATCTGACCAGTCAAAGCATCGATGAAAACATCGATAGGCTTGGGGAAAGATGGTCCGTGCTGGGTGTGGTGATCGCTGATGAGCCGGAACGTGCCATGCTGTGAAAACACCGTAGTGTCATCGTCCACTGAACCGTCATAGAAGTGGAGTGTGAACCGTGCGGTCACACGATCGCCATGTACTTGCTGAGTAAGGTCACCCACGGCGATGCGCTTTCCTTCCAGTGTCGTGAGCGAGACAAAGCCATGACCACTCCCCTGGAGGTGCCGGACTGGAATGGGATCCGCGTATAGGCTGCCTGCGAGGGCAGCCACGAAGACTAACAGCCGGAATGATTGAACCCTGAGCACTGGAACCCCCGGCCATACTTGATCTTTGACTTTCCGCGCTTCGAGCAGTTGAGATGCGAACAGGCATCCCAAGGATGGTGGCGCGAGTAACAGTCCATAGCTCTCGTAGTTCGGTTCAACATCTGGCTAAGGGCTAGATTCTAACAAGAGTTGGCGAAAGGTCTGTCCTCTGGACCTGCGGAAACCCGCATCCTCTCAGGTGGGCTCCGCAGGGCAGTCAGCAGCAATGAGCTGAAGACTTCAGAAAGGGCGATACTCCCACAGGAGCCCGCCGCGAAACGATGCGCCTCCCCAGGGCGGGATTCGTTCAGCTTCTTAGTACATACAACCGTGCAGGGTCTGCGACTATCTCTAGTCACATCTGCTGTTACCGAGGCGCGAGATGTGTAGCCGCGGCGCAGCCGAAGTTGGCCCCAGATCGTGAGAAGCCGAAGCAGGAGGAGTTCTCCGCCCGCGCCTCCCGGGGTTCAGCGTGGCTGCAAAGGAGGAAGCAGCGGATGAAGGTTGTAGTCTTCGGACTTACGATAAGCTCCTCCTGGGGAAACGGCCATGCGACATTGTGGCGAGGGCTCTGCTCGGCCCTGTCACGCAGAGGCCACGAGGTTGTGTTCTTTGAGAAAGACGTAGCCTACTACGCATCGAATCGCGATCTTACCTCCCTGCCGGGCGGCGGCGAGCTGTATCTCTACTCGGACTTCGCTGAAGTTTCGAAGCAGGCTGGCCTTTGCCTCGACGAGGCAGATCTTGCTGTGGTGACCAGCTACTGTCCCGATGGCCAGCAGGCCTCGCGACTTGTCTCCGACTCCCGGGCAGCCATCCGGGCTTTCTACGATCTGGATGCGCCAATCACCATTGAGAGGATACGCAAAGGCGAGAGAGTTGATTACCTTCCTCCGAATGGGCTTTGCAACTTCGATCTGGTGTTGAGTTACACAGGGGGGCGCTCCCTGGACGATCTAAGGGATTTGCTCGGAGCCCGCTTTGTCGCTCCACTTTATGGCAGCGTCGACCCCGCAAACCACTACCCCGTGGCTGCGATCGAAGAATATCGGTCCGATCTGTCCTACCTGGGAACGTATGCAGCCGACCGGCAGCAGTCTCTCGAGGCGCTGTTTCTCGAGCCAGCACGTTGTCTGCCCCACCGGCGCTTCGTCATCGGGGGAGCTCAATACCCGCAAACCTTTCCCTGGACAGAAAATATCTCCTTCGTACGGCACATGCCACCTGCCTTGCATCCGGCCTTCTTCTGCTCATCTCGTGCGACCTTGAACGTGACTCGAGCCGCCATGGCGGCCTGCGGGTACTGTCCATCGGGCCGGCTCTTCGAGGCCGCTGCCTGCGGGGTTCCTGTCTTAAGTGATGTCTGGGAGGGCCTCGACACGTTCTTCACTCCAGGCAAGGAGTTGATTGCGGTGAGCAGCCCGGGAGACGTCATTGACTCCATACAACTCTCTGACCATGAACTAGCAGACCTGGCTCGCGCCGCCCGCGACCGTACCCTGGCACAACACACATCGGAGCACCGCGTGATCGAGCTCGAGCAGATATGCGAGAGTGTGCTCGCGCGGCGATCGCACACGCGCCCGGAACGGCAAGACAAGGACTTGCAGCCAAAGCCTCAGGTCTGGGGCATTATCCCCGCAGCTGGCGTCGGCAGCAGGATACAGCCGCTCGCATTTTCGAAGGAACTGCTGCCGGTGGGTAGTCGAATCGAGGGAGACACAGAACGTCCACGTGCGGTCAGCGAATACCTTATAGAGAGAATGATCGCCGGAGGAGCGACCAAGCTATGCTTTGTCATCTCTCCTGGCAAGTCAGACATCCTGGAGTACTACGCTTCGGGGGTGTCTGGCGCAGAGATCGTCTACGCTGTACAGCCCAGACCCGGGGGGCTATGCGACGCCATCTTCCGCGCGCTGCCGGTCATCCCGTCGGACGCATCGGTCGTGGTAGGTTTGCCCGACACGATCTGGTTTCCGGAGGATGGTCTCTGTCAACTCCCAGACGATTACCTGTCATTTCTTACGTTCCACGTGGAACATCCGGAGTTCTTTGACGCCGTTACGACTTCCGATGATGGTTTTGTGACCGAAGTGGAGGTAAAGAGCCGTAATCCTCGATCCAACTGGATCTGGGGAGCCTTTAAGATGCCCGGACACGTCTACCACGAGCTGTATTCCCTGTGGAGAAGGCCTGAGCGGGGAGACGAATACTTCGGAACCCTGGTGAACGCATACCTGCAGATGGGCGGACGCGCTGTCGGTATCCGCGCCGGCAAGGCCTACGTTGACGTGGGCACGCTGCATGGATACCGCGAGGCAACTCGCCTCCTGAATGGCGCTCCGGAGGCCCGGCTTCCGGTAGAAGAGCCCCATCGTGAAGAAGGGATCGATGTGGGGCAGTCTGCGGGCGGGCGTCGAAGGACTCATGCTCTTGAGCATCCATTGGAGGAGCCAGCCGGGTCTCCTGAGGATGCCAACTTGATCAGCGTCTCGAGTGGCGTCGCTGGGACTTCCACATTCCGTCCGTAGAAACCTGATTAAACGCCAAACCGGGACTGCTTTGCCTCTCCGGGTCACGTTTGCGTAGAAAGGACCGCTTTAGCGCCAACTCACCTGGAAGCCGGCGGCCTGCGAGTGCCTGCCAGCCCCGTGCAGAGCTTTCTCACTCCGCGAGCGAACGTTATAATTGGTCGTCGGAGTGGCGTGAGCCGCAGACCGGCACACCGGACACGTTCCTTCCCTCAGCCCAGCAAGCGCGCTCAAGCCGCAAGCCGATAGCAGTAGGTGAACGTTCGCCAGATCGAATATCGGAACGCATGCGAGCAAAAACAGCAGTCATTGTCGGTGCCCAGTGGGGCGACGAGGGTAAGGGAAAGATCGTCGATGTGCTCTCTGAGCGATTCGCGGTGGTTGCGCGCTACGCGGGGGGCCACAATGCAGGGCACACCGTCATCATCAACGGCCAGAAATTCATCCTGCAGCTTGTGCCCTGTGGAGTGTTGCGCAAGGACTGCCGGGCGGTCATCGGCAATGGCGTCGTTCTCGACCCGATGGCCTTCCTGAAAGAGGTCGGCAAGCTTCGCGATCTGGGCGTCGAGGTCGACCGGCAGCTCTTCGTCTCCAACCGCGCGCAGGTGATCCTGCCCTACCACCGGATGATCGAGTTGGCGGCGGAGAGTGCTCCCGGCCGCCAGAAGATTGGGACTACCAGCCGCGGCATCGGTCCGGCGTACGAAGACAAGATGGCACGCAGCGGCCTCCGGGTGGTCGATCTGCTCAACTCCCGGCTGCTCAAGACGCACATCGAGAATGCCTGCAAGGAGAAGAACGCCATCGCCGGCACGCTCTTTGGCGCCGAGCCCCTCGATCCCAAGAAGATGTACGAGGAGTATGCCGGGGCCGCCGACCTCATCGCACCCTTCGTGACCGACACCGGCGCGATGCTCAACAAGGTGATTCGCGATGGTGGGAACGTGATGTTCGAGGGTGCACAGGGCACGATGCTCGATATTGACCACGGCACCTACCCCTTTGTCACGTCCTCGTCAGCAACAGCGGGCGGCGCTGCGACCGGAACGGGCGTTGGGCCGACGGCGATCGGCACCGTAATCAGCGTTACCAAGGCTTACGTGACGCGGGTAGGCGAGGGCCCGTTTCCGACCGAGATCAACGATGAAGCAGGCGAGCTGCTGCGTGCGCGGGGCCAGGAGTATGGAGCCGTCACCGGCCGCTCCCGCCGCTGCGGCTGGCTTGATCTACCGCTGCTGCGCTACTCCAACCAGGTGAACGGCACGGAGTGGCTGGTGGTCACCAAGCTCGATGTGCTCGATGCTTTCAGCGAGATCCCCGTGTGCGTCGGCTACAGGATCGATGGACGGCTGGTCGATACAGTTCCAGCTGACATTATCGGGCTGGAGTCGATCGTTCCCGTCTACACCACGCTGCAGGGATGGCAGAGCTCAACGGAGGGTATCAAGCACTTTGACGACCTTCCGATGCTGGCCCAGGAGTACCTTCGCTTCCTGGAGCAGGAATCCGAGGCGAAACTGGGCATGATCTCCACCGGGCCTGATCGCGACCAGACCATGGTGCTTGCGCAGTTCGCGGCCGCTCTTGAAGGCATTCACGCCACTGCCGGCCGCTAGAGCTCTCCCCCGATCGCTGCTGAACGCGGCTACACTTGGAAGGCACGGCTCACAGCCGAGGACGGAAACCATGGTCAGCTTCATAGTACGGATGCGCTTTACGACGGAAGATCGTCCCCAGGTCACCGATATCCTGCGTAACCTCGCGTTAGCCTCCCGCGAGGAGCCGGGCTGCGTGACGTACGTTCCTCATCGCATCGAGGATGATCCGGACATGGTGCTCATATACGAGCAATATATAGACCAGGCTGCAGCGGAGGCGCACCGGGCCGCGCCGCACTTCAAGAAGTACGCCGTTGGTGGCCTCTATCAGCTTATGAAAGAGCGCTCAACCGAGACGTTGTCGGCGGTCGTGTAGGGCTGCGCCGGGCAAGGAATTCGCAGCTTGATCCGTGTTTACTCCAATAGCATGCACACCCGCGCGGCTTAAGGTGGTCCCGACAGTATGCAAATCAGGGCGGTCGCTGCGGGCGAGCCTCAGCCTATGTTTGCCCCTGCATAGGAGAACTGAGTGGGCGGCCGATCAGGGCTGCCAGCGCGGCGCCGGGATCGTCACTTCGCATCAGCGACTCGCCGATCAGAAACGCGTCAAACCCGGCCCGCTTCAGGCGCTCCAGGTCTTGTGCGGTGTGCAATCCGCTTTCAGCTACTTTAAGCGCAGCGGCGGGCAGGCGCTCGACCAGCTCTTCTGAAGTCTCAAGGTTGACTGCGAAGGTGAGAAGGTCGCGATTGTTGACTCCATAGGCATCGCACTCCAGCTCTGCCACGCGCTGCAGTTCGCCCGACGTGTGGACCTCGCAAAGAACGTCCAGTCCCAGCGCCCGGGCGGCGGCATTGAACCTTCGGAGCTCAGCATCCGTCAGCGCGGCGGCTATCAGCAGGATGGCATCGGCCCGACTCGCCCGGGCCTCCAGCAACTGGAACTCGTCCAGGATGAAATCCTTGCGGAGGCATGGAATGCTGGTCGCTGCTGACGCGACTTCGAGGTTGTGGAGGCTGCCCTGGAAGAATGGCTCGTCGGTCAGCACAGAGAGGGCGGCCGCTCCTGCTGCGGTGAGCGAGGCGGCGAGCGACTTCACGTCGAACTCGGGGCGGATAAGACCCTTGGATGGGGACGCCTTCTTCAACTCCGCGATGATCGCGAGACCGTGCAGCGATCGCTGTTTGAGAGCCGCTGCGAAGCCGCGCGGCTCATGTGCAGCCGCCATCCTTTCAAGCGCGGCGGTTGAAGCGGAGCGCTTCCGTTCTTCTACCGTCAGCCGGGTCTTTGCCAGAATTCTTTCTAGATGCATCGTGAAAAGGAGGCCTGAGGGGCGTAATGCCAGTATAGCTTCGGCGAAAGGCGGTACTCGGAAGTGTCCGCGCCCCGTTCGCGATGGCCGAGCAGAGATTTCTCTTAGTCGCCTCGGCAGCCTGTGGTATTCAACTGACAGCCCACTCTAAATCTCACTCCCTCGGCAGGGCCATGCGCGCCAGACTGGAACGATACTTCGAGTTCGACCGGCTGGGGACGAACTGGCGGACGGAGGTGCTCGCCGGTTTCACTACCTTTGTGACCATGGCGTACATCGTGCTCGTGAACCCGGCGATCCTGCACGAGACGGGAATGCCTCTGGCCGCAGTCACGGCGGCAACCTGCCTCTCGGCGGCGGTGGGCAGCATCCTGATGGGGATCGTCGCACGGTACCCAATCGCCCTGGCGCCGGGCATGGGCCTCAACGCCTACTTCACCTACACAGTAGTCAAGCACCTGGGGATTCCGTGGCAGACCGCGCTTGGAGCCGTCTTCCTGTCGGGCGTGATCTTCCTGGTGCTGACCGCCACCGGGCTGCGGCAGAAGATACTGCGCAGCATCCCCCAGGAGCTTTACCCGGCGGTAGCCGGAGGCATCGGCCTTTTCATCGCTCTGATCGGCTTGCATGACGCGGGCATCATCGTCGGTGACTCGGCGACGATGGTCACGCTCGGGAACGTACGTTCCCCTCTGGTCGCGCTCGCTCTCTTTGGAGTGCTGCTGATTGCGCTTCTGCAGGTGCTCAGAGTTCGGGGCGGCATTCTATATGGCATCCTTGGGACGACTGCGGTGGGATGGGTGTTCAGGCTTGTACCCTGGCGCCTGACTCCTTACCACCTGTCGAGCATCGCACAGACCTCCTTCAAGCTCGATATTCGTGGCGCCCTGCATGTTGGCTTCTTCGAGATCGTGTTCGTCTTTCTATTCGTCGACCTCTTCGACAACCTTGGCACGTTGGTTGCGGTCACGAAAAAGGCCGGACTGATCACCAACGGCAACGAGATTCCACGAGTCGATCGCATCCTCTTCGCCGATGCGACAGCGACGGTGGCTGGGTCGCTGGTCGGCACTAGCACCGTAACCAGCTACATCGAGAGCGCAGCCGGCGTCGCGGCTGGTGGGCGCAGCGGAGTGACCGCGATAACCACCGGTCTGCTCTTCCTGGTAGCGCTGTTTGTGGCGCCGCTGATGGGGCTGGTGCCGATGGCCGCGACCGCCCCGGCGCTGATCGTCGTGGGCTCGCTCATGGTGTCCTCGATCAGCGAGATTCCCTGGTCAGACCCTCTCGTGGCCTTTCCCGCGTTCCTGACCTTGATCATGATCCCGCTGACCTACTCGATCGCCAATGGGCTTGGGTTTGGGATGGTTTCGTACGCAATCCTGCGGGTGACTACGGGTAAGTTCCGGAGTGAGGACTGGCTGCTGTATGTGCTCGCGGTTCTGTTCCTGGCCCGCTTTGCTTATATGGGAGTTGGTTAAGGAAGGTAGGCGCGGACGTGGGTCTGTAGTGGGGGTAGCGGGCTGCGGGAATCCATGTGCAGATGGGGGTGCGCCATTCATCGCGGCATTAAGCGGTGAGTGGGATATCTCGAGTAGAAGCCGGCCGGGTCAGCACCAGTTTTCTGTCTATCGTGAGCATCATCGCTCCCACTCACGTGCGATGGTGCTGCACGTGAATGGGGCACCCGGCATCATCACTCCCACTCACGCGCGATGGTGCTGCACGTGAATGGGGCACCCGGCCGGGTCAGCACCAGTTTTCGGTCTATTGTGAGCATCATCACTCCCACTCACGCGCGATGGTGCTGCACGTGAATGGGGCACCCGGGTTGATGTATATGTGCCGGCCTAAGTGCATGCGGGCTTGAGTGCGGTGCCTAATTGATGGCGGGTTATTTGCGATGAGTGCGGGTTCCGAATAGCTGGTCGGCCAGGCAGGACCCTTCCGTCGATCATTCGCATCTTCGCTCCCACTCACGCCCGATGGTGCTGCGCATGAATGGGACCTGAAGCTGAGAACTTAAGCAGGCAACCAAGCCGACTCTGAATGGGCACGGCTTCAGCCGTGCCATCCGCGGACCGAGACCAGCGCAGGTTGAGCCGCTCAGGATGTTAATTCCCCACGTGGAGCCGCCTCAGCGCGGTTGCTTCCAGTCTTTGTTGATCACGGTGTAAGGGGGGACGATCGCGCCTTTCGGGATCGTGATCTCTTCACGATCATCCATCGTGACGTACTGGCCGATCGTTGTCTCGTCTTCAATGTTTACGTTGTAGCCGTAGTAGAGCTCGACGCCGCGGAAGATGCGCACCCGCTTTCCGATGGACTTGAAGATATGCTTGCCCAGCATGGCGCGAAAACGGCAGCCCAGCCACTGGTTCAGGGCCACCGGAGAGCGATCAAACATGAGCCAGAAGTAGATCAGTGGCTTGCGCTCCGCATACATGTCGACGTCGACGCCGGGGTCAGCCTCGGCCTCGAGGATGACGTTAGCGGAGTCGAGCGACAACTGCAGCACGTTGGCCGACAGCTCGGAAGAGAGCGTCATGTTGAGCTTGCCGCCATGCGGGCGGCCAAGGTAGAGCTGGTGCAGCGAATCGCGGACGAGCTCAGCGCGGAGGGTAGGCTTGCGGTGCTTTGTGATCTCGTCGTCGAGGTACTTGAGCCATCGGCGGAAGAGCTCTTCACCCTCGGGGGTAGGGCGCAGATCTCCCCCACCCCGCTGCGCGTCTACGCCTGCGGCTCTTCGAGGTTGCGGTGCGGGATTGGTTGCCATTGTGCCTGCCTTGTAGCTTAGATGTGCGGTGCGGCTTGTCCGACTTCGGCTGAGGTCTATTCAATCGCAAAGACAGCGTAGACGGTAGCCGACTCTTCAATATGGGCGGGCCTGATGGCCAGCGGCTGTACCTCCGGCTGCACAGCCAGGCCAGCCGACATGCGGGCATACATCGGGATGGGTCGTGCCGAGGGCTCGGCCTGGTTGCTCGCGTAGATGAGGCCCTTCAGGGTTACGTGGAGCGAGGATGCCATCTGCGCGGCGACCGACTGCGCCTTCTCGGTTGCCTTGGCTGCGGCCCTTGCCTCGAGAGCTCTGCGGTCCGTCACATCCCAATCGATCTGCCCACTGTTGTTTGCACCCGCCTCGACTGCTGCGTGCAATACCTTTGCAGCGTTCTTCGCGGGTACAGTCACAATCCAGGACTGCTCGACCGTGAATTGTCTTTTATTCTCATCCCACGTTGAGTGGATCGGCCCGAAATACCCGCTCCGCTCCACATACTGGCTCTCACTTTCGACGGCCTTGTCCTCGACGCCTGTCCTCTTGACCGCATCGATGATGGCATTCGAAAGCACGGAGCCCTTGCCGTACCCGGAGTCGGAGTCGCGTGTGAAGACCTGAAACCCGATGTGCACCCTCGCGATCTCTGCCTCTGCGGTGGCTACATCGGTGGCCGTGATGGCAATCATTCTATTGTCGCGATTTGCCTGCGCCATCTGCGCCTGCGCCTCCGCTCGAGATACTTGCGTAGCCACGGCCGCGGCGAGAATCAGTCCCTGCGCCAACAGTTTCAGTGGCGCTGCCAAGCTGGTAGATATCATAGTTTCCTCCTCTTGAACCGTTTCTCCCCTGGACGCGGCAGAGCGGTCCTGCCTTTCAAGAACTTCGCATGGCATGCTCATTGCTGAACGCGCGCAGCAATGCCAGGGTGGCCCGGGCAGCGCCGGAGTCGACGACTTCAGCTGCGCGGCTTAGGCCTTCTTTGAAGTCGCGCGCGATGCCGGCAGCGACGAGGGCCGCTGAGGCATTCAATAACACAACGTCTCGCCGGGGGCCGCGCTCGCCGGCGAAGATGGCCTCGAGTATGGCTGCATTGCCTGCCGCATCGCCGCCGAGCGGTTCGCGCACACTGCTGCGTTGCAGGCCCACATCTTCAGGGTTCATTTGGAAGAGCCGCACGGTGCCGGGCAGGTCGCTGCCTTCGAAATGATCTGGCGCACTCGAACAATGGGCGTTCGCGCCTCGGACCTCCGCGACCTCGCTCTCGCCCGCCAGGGTGAGCTCATCAAGGCCATCCAAGCCATGCACAACGAATGCATGACGCACCCCAAGCTTTGCCATCGCCTCGGCGACGATCGCCACGCGGTCTCTAGCGAAGACCCCCATCACCTGCGCCCCGGCTCGCGCCGGATTGGTCAATGGCCCGGCGAGGTTAAAAATTGTGCGAAAGCCGAGGGCTTTGCGGACCGGCTGGACGCGCCGCATCGCCGGGTGCATTGCGGGCGCGAAGAGAAACATGAAATTGGTGGCGCGCAGGCATTCGACAGCCGCCCGGGGCGGGAGAGAGACTGCGATTCCGAGCGCCTCCAGCACGTCGGCAGAGCCGCATCGGGAGGTCACTCCACGGTTGCCGTGCTTCGCGACTTTGGCGCCTGCGGCTGCGGCCACCAGCGCCGCTCCTGTGGATATATTGAAGGTGCCGAGTCGCACTCCGCCGGTCCCGCAGGTATCGACCAACGCCGCTCGCTCTGCATGGGTAAGCGGCAGCGGCAGGGCCATCGCTCGCATACCATCGACGAAGCCGGTCAACTCGTCGGCCGTCTCTCCCCTGGTTGCAAGGGCGGTCAGCAGTGCCGCGATCTTGATATCGCTGACAGCTTCGGCATCATCGGCTGGGGCGGCCAGCATGGCCTCGACTGCCGTGCGGGCCTGCTCACGGGTGAGGGTCAGCCGCTCCTCGCTTACCTTCCGCAGGATGAGATCAAAATTGGACATTGCTCTGGACGCAATCCTATCGGAGTTGAAGGCATGCAAGCCACGCTGGACGAACTTGGCTGCTGCGGCGATTCGCTGCAGCGGAGTGCAGCGCGCAGGGTCTAAAGGTTAGGGGTTTGTCGCCGGCGCTCGTTTGCGGGTGGTTCGCGCTGTCCGCTACTATGGAGGTCTGGATATACTTTGCCAGTCCTCCCTGGCATCCCGCCCCGCAGCTTTATTCATTACTCCCGCAATAGGTCAGGACACTGAAGCACGTATGAAAATTCACGAATATCAGGCAAAAGACATCCTTGCGAAGTATGGAGTGGCAGTGCCCCGGGGCGAGGTGGCGAACACCCTTGACGAGGCTCTCATCGTGGCGAAGCGGCTCTTTGCGAGCGGGGCCAAAGGCGTCGTCGTCAAGGCACAGATCCATGCGGGGGGCCGGGGCAAGGGCGGGGGAGTCAAGGTGGCGAGGACGATCGATCAGGCAGAGGAGTACGCCAAAGCGATCCTCGGGATGCAGCTGGTGACGCATCAAACCGGGCCACAAGGTCAAAAGGTGCAGCGACTGCTGATCGAGGAGACGGCTGACATCGATCGCGAGCTCTACCTCGGGATCGTGCTCGATCGCGCGGAGGCCAAGCTTGTCTTCATGGCCTCGAAGGCTGGCGGGATGGAGATAGAAGAGGTCGCTGCGAAAGATCCAGACGCAATCGTCAAGGCCTACATCAACCCCTCGGTCGGGTTCGAGCCCTACCAGGCGCGGAAGCTGGCCTTTGCACTCGGACTCAAGGCGAGCCAGATAAGCGAGGCGGTCAGGTTCATGACCGGCCTCTATGAAGTTTTCATCCAGACGGATGCGTCGCTGCTCGAGATCAATCCTTTTATCACGACTAAAGACGACAAGCTCTTTGCGCTCGACTGCAAGATCAACTTCGATGACAACGCGATCTTCCGCCACAAGGAATTGAAGGAACTGCGCGATGTGGCCGAAGAGGACCCGCTCGAGGTCGAGGCCTCAAAGTACGCGCTGAACTACATCAAGCTTGACGGAAATATTGCGTGCATGGTGAATGGCGCCGGGCTTGCGATGGCTACAATGGACATCATTCAATATGCGGGTGGCTCGCCGGCTAACTTTCTGGATGTGGGCGGCGGGGCTAACCAGCAGCAGATTGAGCATGCGTTCGAGATCCTGCTGTCGGATAAGAACGTGAAGGCTATTTTCATTAATATCTTTGGCGGTATTTTGCGTGTGGATGTGCTGGCGCAGGGTGTGGTTGCGGCAGCGATTAAGACCAAGGTCAGCGTGCCGATTGTGCTGCGGCTTGAAGGTACTAATGTTGAAGAGGGCCGAAAGATACTTCAGGACTCCGGGCTAAATTTTATTGTTGGCGAGACTATGCAGGATGCGGCTGAGAAAGTCGTTGCAGCAGCTAAGGGCAGGGACTAGGGATTAGGGTTAGGGTTTAGGAAGATGGTTGAGTCCTATCGTGAACTGATTGTGTGGCAGAGGGCGATTCAGTTAAGCGTGGCGCTTTATCGTTTTACGCATGAGTTTCCCAGGGACGAAGCGTATGGCTTGATTAGGCAACTTCGGCGGGCGGGTGTTTCACTTGCCAGCAACATCGCTGAAGGTTATGGCCGTGGATCGAGCGGAGAGTACAGACCTTCTCTCGGAGTAGCTGGTGGAGCCAATTACGAAGTGCAAACGCAGTTAGTCATTTCAAAGGAACCTGGTTTTGGCAATGCGGAGAGACTGGAAGAGGTCGAAGGCATGTCGAATGAGGTCGGCAAAATGCTGAACTCGATGCTCGGCAAGCTCTAGTCCCTACTCCCCAGACCCTGAACCCTGTGTTTTTAAAGGAAAAGCATGTCCGTACTGGTAGATAACAATACGCGGTTGATTGTGCAGGGAATTACCGGCCGTGAAGGTACTTTTCACGCTAAAGGTTGTGCGGAGTATGGCACCAATGTGGTTGGGGGAGTAACTCCAGGCAAGGGTGGCACGATTCATGAGGGCTGGCCCGTCTTCGACACCGTGGAGCAGGCTGTCGCCGCTACAGGCGCAAATGCGACGGTGATTTTTGTGCCGCCGCCGTTTGCTGCCGACGCGATACTCGAGGCAGAAGATGCGGGGCTGGCGCTCATCGTCTGCATCACCGAGGGCATTCCGAGTATCGACATGATTCGCGTCTGGAGCGTGCTCAAGGACTCGAAGTCGAGGTTGATCGGGCCTAATTGTCCCGGCGTTATTTCCCCCGGCAAGGCGAAGATCGGCATCATGCCGGGGCGCATCCACAAGCAGGGCAGCGTCGGCATCGTCTCCCGCTCGGGCACGCTGACTTATGAGGCTGTCTACCAGCTCTCGCAGCGCGGCATCGGCCAGTCGACCGCGATTGGAATCGGCGGGGACCCAATTATAGGGACTACCCACGTCGACGCACTCCGCCTGCTCAACGATGACCCTGAGACGGAATCGATCATCCTCATAGGCGAGATCGGCGGCACAGCGGAAGAGGCTGCTGCTGCTTTCGTCAAGGAGTTCGTTAAGAAGCCGGTAATTGGGTTCATCGCCGGGCAGACCGCACCTCCGGGCCGTCGCATGGGCCATGCTGGCGCCATCATCTCCGGCGGCCAGGGCACTGCGGCCGACAAGATGAAGGCGCTCACCGCGGCCGGCATTCACGTGGTCGAGTCGCCAGCTGCTATTGGAGAAAAGCTGGCGCAGGTGATCGGACGCGCATAACCGGAATCGCTCGCGGATACACTAAGACGTAGCACTGCACCCAAAGAGAAAACAGATCGATAGGAGAAAGACTTTTGGCACGCACCTTCAGCATCATCAAGCCGGACGCAGTTCGCAAGGGCTTCACCGGAGCAATCCTCGCCGAGATCGAGAGGGCGGGCTTCAAGATCGTCGCCATTAAAAAGATCTCGATCTCGAAAGTGCAGGCGGAGGGCTTCTATGCCGTTCACAGCGCTCGACCCTTCTTCAATTCGCTGACCAACTTCATGTCGTCGGGCTCGATCATTCCACTGGTGCTGGAGAAGGAGAACGCTATCCCTGACCTGCGCAAGCTGATGGGGGCGACCAACCCGGCTAACGCCGAAGAGGGCACCATTCGCAAGCAGTTCGCCGGATCGATCGAAGAGAATGCGATTCATGGTTCCGACGCAGAAGAGACAGCCGCCTTTGAAATCGGCTACTTTTTTGCCGGATATGAGCTGATCTAGAGGTCTCGAGAGCCCCATGAGCGAAGCGGCCAAAGATGTCAAAGTCGATGTGAGCCTGGCGGATGTACGCCGGGTCGCGGAGCTGGCGAATCTCGAATTGAACTCCGACGAAGAGCCTCGCATGTTGCACGACCTGGCGGCGATCCTCGGGCACGTGGCGGAGCTGAATGAGCTGGATACCTCGTCCGTTGAGCCGATGGCGCAGGTCTCAAGCGTGCTCAAAGCGGGAGTGAGTATTCAGGGCGTACTCAGACCTGACGTCGTAGTGCCTTCGCTCGATCGCGCGACAGTGTTGGCGGCAAGTCCGGAGAATGACGGTGTCTACTTCAAGGTACCTAAGGTCATCGAGCGATAAGCTCTCGAAGTAAGTCGATACGGATAAGACATGGCAATAGAGATCACGGAGAGAGCGTCAAGCTCGATTGAGGCGATTCGCGAGGGCATCGCCAGCGGCAGCCACTCCGCTGTTGAGCGTACCAAGTCCTGCCTGGCAGCGATCGAGGCTCGAAACGTCGAGATCAACGCCTACCTTGCGGTCGACGCAGAGGGGGCGCTTGCCCAGGCTCGCGACATCGACGGCCTTGCGGCTGACCGTCGGCCTCTGCCGCCGCTCGCCGGCGTGCCCATGGGCCTTAAGGACGTACTCTGCCTCGAGGGTATGCAGGCCACCGCTGGCTCGAAGATACTGGAGGGCTATCGTCCGCCATATACCGCGACCGCAGTTCAACGGCTGCGGGACGCCGGTGCTGTCTTCCTGGGCAAAGTGAACTGCGATGAGTTTGCGATGGGCTCCTCGAACGAGAACTCCGCGTATGGGCCGGTGCGGAATCCGAGGGCACTGGATCGTGTGCCTGGCGGATCGAGTGGAGGCTCCGCCGCTGCGGTGGCAGCGGGCATGGCGGCGGCCACGCTTGGCTCGGACACCGGCGGCTCCATTCGCCAGCCCGCATCGTTCTGCGGAGTGGTCGGACTGCTGCCCACCTACGGCCGTGTCTCGCGCTACGGCCTGATCGCCTTCGCGTCATCGCTCGATCGCATCGGCCCGCTCACCTCAACGGTTCGGGATGCGGCTACGATCCTCGGAGTGATCGCGGGGCATGATCCCCTGGACGCGACCTCCTCAACGGCCCCGGTTCCCGACTATCTCTCTGAGGCAGAAAGGCCCATCGCTGGACTGCGCATCGGTGTTCCGGCCGAATATTTCGGCGACGGTCTCGATCCCGAGGTGCGCTCTGCCATCGAGCAGACGATTGAGCGCCTGCGGACTGCGGGGGCGGTCATCAAGCCTGTTTCCCTGCCGCATACCCGCTACGCGATCCCCACGTATTACGTACTCGCGACTGCAGAGGCGAGCTCAAATCTTGCTCGCTTCGATGGAGTGCGCTACGGCTATCGCGCCAAGAGTTCGGATACGCTCTCTGCGATGTACCGCCGTTCGCGTGACGCCGGCTTCGGAGTCGAAGTGAAACGACGCATCCTGCTCGGCACCTACGTTCTCAGCGCCGGCTACTATGATGCTTACTATCTGAAGGCGCAGAAGGTACGGCGCCTGCTCACACAGGACTTCCTGACGGCGTTTGAAGAGGTGGACGCTATGATCACGCCCGCGGCTCCAACCCCCGCATTCAAACTCGGAGAAAAAGCGGACGATCCCATGGCCATGTACCTGGCGGACATCTACACGGTTACGGCGAACCTCGCCGGCATCTGCGGTGTCTCCGTCCCGTGTGGCGAATCGCCTGAGGGGCTGCCAATAGGGGCGCAGATACTGGGTCCGCACTTTGGTGAGGGAACGATCCTGCGGGTGGGGCGAGCGATCGAGAGAACGAAGCTCAAATAGCGACAGCGCCCTGTCGGAACCGTAGGGTTGGGCAATTGGCTCTGCCGCGGATGTTTGAGCCGGAACGTGCCAGTCTTAGTGGATGGTGCGGAGCTTGCGCTGCATGTAGTCCATGAGCAGGTATTCACCCAGCGTATCGGGCGTTGTAAAGTAGCCCTTGCCCCGGCACATCTCTGTTACTCGCTGGACAAACTGAACTAACCCGAGATCGGACGCCAGCATGAAGGTGTTGATCATGATGTTTGAGCGCTTGCAGCGCGCCACCTCCTGCAAGGTCTCGCTCACCACCAGGGGATCGAGGCCAAAGGCGTTCTTATAGATGCGCCCGTCGGGCAGCGTGAGCGCGGAGGGCTTGCCGTCGGTGATCATCACAATCTGCTTCATGTCCTTGCGTTGACGTTCGAGTACACGCTGTGCGACGCGCAGCCCCTCGCGCGTGTTGGTGTACCAGGGACCGACCTTGACCCGCGCAAGCTGCGACAGCGGCATCTCCTCCGCCGAGTCGTGAAACAGAACCAGCGAGAGCGAGTCACCGGGATACTGGGTGCGGATCAGGTGCGAGAGCGCCATGGCGACCTTTTTGGCCGGGGTGAAACGGTCTTCGCCATAGAGGATCATCGAGTGGGAACAGTCGAGCATGACGACGGTGGCGCAGGAGCTCTGATACTCCGACTGATGTACGTGAAGATCGCTGTATTCGAGGTTGAGCGGCAGGCCGATGCCATCGCGCGCAATCGCAGAGCTGAGGGTTGCGGTGACGTCGAGGTTGAGTACGTCTCCAAACTCGTAGAGTTGAGAGGCGCCACTGGTTTCGACACCGGTAGCGAAGTGGCGTGTATCGTGCCTTCCATAATTAGACTTACCGAGCGATCCGAGCAGGTCGCGCAGCGTCTTGAAGCCGAGAAAGTCAAGGCTCTTGTCGGTCACTTCAAAGCGAACATCGCCTTGCGGGCCTTGGCTCTGCCCCGCTTGCCCGGGTTGCTCTGCGGGTCGCGAAGGGTCATATGAGGGTTGGGCAGAGATGTAGTTCTCCTGCTCCATGCGCTTGATAAGCTGCTCGACAAGGTCCTCGATGTCACCGTCTGCGGCCATCTGGTCCAGCTTCGCCTGCATGTTCTCATCGAAGCCTTCGCCGGACTCGAGCGCCCGCCGCAGCGCCTCACGCAGGTCGTCCATGTTGTGGGTGAGGTCTTGAAAACGCTGCAGCGGGTCGCTGAAGCCCGAGTCAAGCAGGTAGTCCGACAGCGCCTTCAGCAGGTCGTCCATCTCCATCTCGGAGGCCAGGTCGCCGTTGTATTTTGTATATCGGACCCGCTTCATGAAAGAGATGCTCCTGCCAGCCGCTGTGAGTCCCGGGACACGGACTTCAAACCTACTGACCTCATTGTAGCGATCTCCAGAACCAGCCGGTGAAGAGCGCTTGAGCACGCCAAAAAATCGCGATCAGCCATGAACCCATCCTGAGCTAGTCTTCGCGCATCTGTTTCGGGATGTGGACAGTCATTCTCCTCATCGGATCGAATATCTTCATGACCTTTGCCTGGTATGGGCACCTCAAGTACAAGAACGTGGCCCTCTGGAAGGTCATCCTTGTGAGCTGGTCGATCGCACTGTTCGAGTACTGCCTACAAGTGCCGGCCAACCGAATCGGTTCCCGGACGTTCTCGCCCGACCAATTAAAGGTGATGCAGGAAGTAATCACGCTTGCCGTCTTCGGGGTGTTCAGCGTGTTCTACTTCGGCGACCGCCTGCACTGGAACCACGCCGCTGCGTTCTGCTGCCTGGCCGCAGGAGCCTTTTTCATGTTCCACAAGTTTTGAGCGTCACTGCGCCCGGACTCTAGTTGAGGCCTCCGCGCCTGCGCCGTTGCTGCTGTTGCCAGTCTTCTTCCTCCCGCTCCGGCTGAGCGCGCTCCGGGCGGCGAGACGCCTTGTCACCAGCCGCATAGCCGCGCTCCTCGCTGCGGCTCAACTTGCGATGAGCAACCATGCCTTCCAGCAGAAACTCGGCGCCCGCGACCACTCGCTGCGAGTTTTCCGAGGCCTTCACCGGAGTCTTGATTCCGAGTGGGGTCAGCTTTTCAAACAGGCCCTGAATCTCGTTCAGGTCAGCCAGCGCTGCGGCCGTGGGCTGATCGTCGTCGAGCTTCACCGTGCCGCCGAGGTTGAACCACTGCTCGATGCCCTGGGTGTTGGTCTCTCCGAAGTAGCGGCTGTAGATCTTGCCGACCGCGGCACGAATGAGCTCACGGACGACAACGTCTGCTCCGCGCATCTCGCCCTCATACTCCAGCTCAACCTTGCCGGTGATACCAGGCAGCGCAGCGTAGATATCGCTGACGCGCGGCAGCACCAGGCTCTCACCGTGCACCAGGGCGCGCCGCTCGGCGTTCGAGACGATAAGCTCCATGGTCGAGATAGGCAGGCGCTGGCTGACACCGCTGCGTTTGTCGACCTTCTTGTCTTCGCGCGCCGAAAAGGCAATCTGCTCCACGATCTCGCGGATGTAGTGCGGGATCTCAGTTAAAACGCCCCCCGGGCGGTCAGACCAGGCCTCTTGCGCAGTGATGGCCATACCTTCTTCAAGGGTCTCAGGGTAGTGGGTCCGAATCTCGGAGCCGATGCGGTCCTTGAGCGGAGTTACGATCTTGCCACGGGCGGTGTAGTCCTCCGGATTGGCGCTGAAAACCAGCACTACATCGAGTTCCAGGCGCACCGGATAGCCCTTGATCTGCACGTCGCCCTCTTGCATGATGTTGAAAAGCGCGACCTGGATCTTGCCCGCAAGATCGGGCAGTTCGTTGATCGCGAAGATGCCGCGATTGGCGCGGGGCAGCAGGCCGTAGTGCATCGTGAGTTCGTTTGAGAGGTCTTGTCCGCCGCGCGCCGCCTTGATCGGGTCGAGGTCGCCGACCAGGTCGGCGACGGTCACGTCCGGGGTAGCCAGCTTTTCCACGTAACGGTCGTCCCGTGTAAGCCAGGCGATGGCGGTGGCATCCCCCTTATCGGCGAGCAGGTCGCGGCACCGCCGGCAGAGCGGCTTGTAGGGGTTATCGCGTATCTCGCAGCCAGCGATGTATGGCTGTTGTTCATCGAGCAGCGTAGTCAGCGCGCGCAGCAGGCGGCTCTTCGCCTGCCCTCGCAGCCCGAGCAGGATGAAGTTCTGTCGCGACAGCACCGCATTGACGATCTGCGGCAGCACCGAGTCCTGGTAGCCCACTATCCCTGGGAAGAGCGCCTCCCCTGACTTGAGTCGAGCGATCAGATTCTCGCGCATCTCGTCCTTGACGGAGCGCGTCTTGAGCCGTGATTCCGGGTACAGACTGCTGCCGCGCAGGTCGCCCAGAGTCCTCGGTAGAGAGGGAGTTGCAGCCATTTCGAGCTCCAATCATTTTCGTCCGGCAAAGACACCGGGATTGCGGTCTCGTCCTGCTCACAAACGAGGTTTGCTATGGGTTAGACGTACGCCAGCGCCTTGCAGTCCAATATAGCTCTTCGTCAGGGACTGGGTGCGGGGCTGGCGCTCGCCAGCAAGCGCGGACTTGCCACGTTGCGGTCAGGAACTCGAGCTACATCAGGTGACCGTTACGAATAGCGCTCCGAGTCGCCTCGGCTCCGCGCCTTAACTTAGGCAGCAGGGTGCTGTAGTAGTCCACCAGCTGTTCCGTGCGTTCGGCATCGGAGCGCAGACAGAGCAGGATCTGCTTGAACCCGAGATCCGCCGGCAGCGTTGAGGCTAGGCGGAAGGAGATCGGCTCGTCCAGGTCAAGCGATACCCCCCCGGCCGACCCGCCAGAGAGCTCAAGTATCTCGAAATGAAGTCCGAGGCACTCTTCCTTGCGTGCCCGGCTGGCTGCAGTGCCGACATCTTCAAACAGGTCGACCTCGGCCTGAAGAAAGGCTCGCGACTCATCCAGCATCTCTATTTCGAAGCGGTCGACCCCCTGGCAGAGCAGGTCGAGACGCCCGTCGCGATGGCGTTCGAGCACGCGCGCGATACGAGCCGTGCAGCCGATCACCGCCAAACCCTCGCTCTGCGCGCGCACCACCCCGAAGACGGACTTGCGGGCCAGGCATTCGCCAGCCATCTCCTTATAGCGCTCCTCGAAGACGTGTAGCGGGAGTGCCGCACCGGGGAAGAGCACCGCGTCCAGAGGGAACAGAGGTATCTTCATCGCTCCCAATTATCGGCGAGTCACTCGATGGTTTGCCAAATGTTTCTTTTTAGATTTTGATGGGCCGGGATGGGAGTACGGGATATTTACAGGCCCGGCGGCTAAACCTGGGAGTCCAGCTCATCGAGCAGCTGCTGCATCTCGGCCTCCGCATGCTGATTGCCCTCACGCCGGGCGCTCTTGATACCCTCCCGCAGCATGCTTTGAGCAGTCTTGGGCTGGCCGGCTTTGACCAGAGTCTGAGCGGCCATGAAGTAGCCGGCAGTGTAAGTGGGATGATCCTTGAGGAGTTGGTCGAACTCCGAGACGGCAGTTGTAAAGTCTCCGTTCGACGCGTAGGCCATTGCGAGGCCGTACCTCGCAAACGCGTCCTGGGGATTTTGCGCAAGTATCTGGTTCAGCATTGCAATCTTGTCCATAGTTTTCCTGCCTAAGTAGCCGGTCGCACTGTACGGGTAAGCCGAAGAGGCCTCTGTCCATTCTGCATGAGCGCTGCGAATCCTGCCGACATCGGGATCGATCACTATCGCGGTGGCAGGAAGACGGTACATTCCCGAGTCGCCGAAGATCGATTAGTGATTAGCGAAGATCGATTAGCATGGAAGATAAGGAGCCCAAGATGCAGAACGTTACAATCGCCCTTGATGATCGCCCTGGAAGTCTTGCTGAGATGGGTGAGGCTCTTGCCGCCGCCGGGATAAGCGTGGAGGGTGGCGGAGCTTGCGTCTACGCAGGCGCCGGTGTTGCGCAATTCCTCTTCAAGGATGGGGAGGAGGCACGCGTCGCCCTCGAAGCAGCAGGCATCCGGGTCATCGCGGTGAGGGAGGTTTTGCTCCAGCGACTCAGGCAGGATGAGCCGGGGCAGCTTGGCCGCTTGTGCCGTCGCATGGCGCAGGCGGGCGTCAACATAGAGGTGCTCTACAGTGATCATGAACATCAATTGGTGCTGGTGGTAGACGACCATGAGGCAGGGCGCTCCGTGTCAGAGGCCTGGTCGCGTGAGCGAAGCAGCTCCGCGGAATGAGCTTAACTACTGACCATGCAGGAGGCAAAACTGTGGCAAAGGTTCACAAATACGCGATCCACATGGAGTGGAAGGGAAACGACGGCGAAGGGACGAAAAATTATCAGAGCTACCGGCGCGACTTCACAATCTCTTCAGTGGGCAAGCAGACCATTGAGGGATCAAGCGACCCAAGCTTTCGCGGCGATCGCACCCGCTACAACCCAGAGGAAATGCTGGTGGCGAGCCTCTCCTCGTGCCACATGCTGTGGTATCTGCACCTGTGCTCGGCCAATGGAATCATCGTGCTGGCTTACGAGGACATTGGGAGCGGCAGGATGGAGGAGGCGAGCGACGGCACAGGAGCCTTCTCTGAGGTCACGCTGCGACCCGCGGTTCGCATAGCGTCGGATGCCAAGGATCCGAAGGCGGTGCTGGAGAGAGCGGTCGCCTTGCACTCGGAGGCCCATCATTACTGCTATATCGCGCAGTCAGTTCGCTTTCCTGTCATAGTGGCGCCCCAGGTCACCTTTGAAGCTGTCGAAGCAAATGATCCCGAAGCGAGCCGCTGATCGGCTTCAGCGTTTGCTTTAATCTGCGCAATTGCTGAAACTTGAAATCATGGAAGTGGTTCCGCTGCCCGTGCGTACTCCGTCGGACTCGGCTTCAGAGATGACGGAGCTGATTCTGCCCAACGACACCAACACGCTGGGCAACCTGCTCGGCGGCAGGATCATGCACTTCATCGACCTGGTGGGGGCGATGGCCGCGTATCGTCACTCCCGGACTCATATCGTTACGGCATCGATCGACCACATTGACTTCATCGCGCCGGTCCACGTCGGCGACCTGCTGATTTTGAAAGCAAAGCTGAATCGAGCCTTCACCAGTTCGATGGAGGCAGGGGTTATCGTTTGGGTTGAAAACACCATCGCGGGAACGCAGCGTCACGTCGCCTCCGCTTACCTCACCTTCGTGGCTATCGATCCGGAGGGCCGGCCCGTGCCGGTTCCAAAGCTTGAGCCGCGGACGGACGAAGAAAAGCGCAATTATCAGGATGCCGGTCGGCGTCGCGAGCACCGTCAGCGCGAGCGTCAGCAGAGTCTGCGCCGGAGTTCGGAACTGCCGACCGCCGAGAGCACCGAGTTGTCCTAAACCGGTGCAGCAGGATAGCGCCGCGATCTAGCAGGAGTCACCAGGCATGGCACATGGACAGACAGCAGTGCAGGGCCCTTCATCTATCCCAGGAGTGGCTAATATCGTTGCGGTTGGCTCGGGTAAGGGCGGGGTAGGAAAGACCACCCTGGCTGTAAACCTCGCGGTCGCCCTGGCGAAGCTCGGATACCGCGTCGGCCTGATGGACGCCGACATCTATGGACCGAACGTCCCCCTGATGATGGGGTCGACACAAGTGCCGCGCATCCTTGCGGGGAACCAGATCGAGCCCAACATGGCGCATGGAGTCAAAGTGATCTCCATCGGGCTGATCTCTCCGGGCGATAAGCCACTGGTGATGCGCGGACCGATGCTGCACCAGATCATTCGTCAGTTTCTGCAGCAGGTGGATTGGGGGGAACTCGACTTCCTCATCGTCGACCTGCCGCCTGGCACCGGAGACGTGGTGATTTCGCTGGTACAGACGGTACCGCTTACCGGGGCGGTGGTCGTCTCTACGCCATCCGATGTGTCACTGCAGGATGCGCGTAAGGCGCTCGAGATGTTTCACCAGGTCAAGGTCGAGGTGCTCGGGATCGTCGAAAACATGAGCCACTTCACGTGTCCGCATTGCCACCATGAGATCGATATTTTTTCCAAGGGTGGGGCGGAGCGGACGGCCCGGCAGTATAAGGTTTCGTTCCTCGGGTCGGTCGAGCTGGATCCAGGTATTCGACAGGGTGGGGACACTGGCCTGCCTGTCGCCCTCGGGGGCCCGGACTCCCCGTCGGCGAAGCAGTTCTACGAAGTAGCGCGCCAGGTAGCCACACTGGCGCAGGAGCAATCTGCGAGGTCGAAGGACATCTTTGAGATCAGCTAGCGTTGAGTCATGTTGCAAGTGTAGGGACTGCGTGAAGAACAGTGCTCAGACGCGCAGGTAGATACGTCGTCGATAGAGAGGGTAGATCAGCGCCATGCAAAGCAGCACGACTGCTATCGCATAGGCGAGCGATGCATTGATCGGGGATAACCACGAGGCAAACAGGTGCTGATATGCGGAGTGATGCACCGTAATGACGGATGCTCCGCCCGCGCGATGCAGACGGATACGCTGATCGCCCAGGCTGGCCAGCAACTCGGACAAGATGTAGGCGAGCAGAGCATTGGTGCCGAAGACCATGGCAGGAGCAGTCCACCAGCGCGAGCCTCGCAGGTCGACCAAGACATAGACGATGGCGAAGAGCAGCATACTCACTCCACTGCTGAAGAGGGCAAAGGTGCTGGTCCAGATGCGCTTGTTCAGCGGCAGGAACGGGTGCAGCAGCCAGCCGGCAAGCAGCAGCGCTGCTCCCGCAATCGCCATGCCTAGGGCCTTTCTGGGCCCGCTCCTTCGGGTGCCCAGCCATTCCCCGGTCAGTACTCCCACAAAGGTATTGACCAGCGAAGGAAAGGTAGACAGGATGCCCTCGGGGTCGTAAGTAACACCCATGCCCGGAGTAAGGCCATAGGCCCACATGTGCCTCGTGCCGATCAGTGCCCGGTCCAGGTATGCCGGGGCGTTGCCGTAACTGTCCAGGTGTCCGGGCCCGATGCCCGGCACCGGATACAGCTTCAACAGCGCCCAGTATCCCGCCAGTAGCAGGCAAGAGAGGCCGCCGAATGTCATCCACTGCATCGAGGCGCGGGAGTGTTCGCCTGCCGCCCGCGATCCAGCAGTTACCAGGTACAGAGAGGCGGCGCAGAGATAGCAGATGGCGATCCTTTGAAAGACTCCTGGCAGCCGAAGGGTGTGCCACTCGTAGCCTGGGAAGCCGTTCATAAAGAGGCCGAGGATAAAGATGATGGCGCCTCTGCGCAGTACTCGCCATGCCAATGCGGCCTTTGTCGCTCCGCGTTCTATGCGGGCTTCCAGCGCCAGCGGAATCACCACGCCCACGATAAACAGGAACGACGGGAAGATCATGTCCGTAGGCGTAGCGCCATGCCACTCCGCATGCGAGAGCGGGCTATACACGGCGTCATAGGTGCCTGGGTTGTTGACGAGGATCATGGCCGCGATAGTGGCTCCGCGGAATACATCAAGCGAGAGCAGTCTGCGGGCCGGCTCGTCACGGGTTTGATCTGAAAATTTAAAGGTAGCGGTCATCATGCTGTCTCCTGACTGCATCCGCACAGTTTGCGGGGGGGTGTCTAATTGCGTTGCAGCTTGACCACGAACTCTCCTCTAGACTTCCTCAAATCAAGGCCCATGCTGGCGAGGGACCTTGGTTTGCGGGCCTAATACATGCAAGCAGGACTGCAGTGCACGAGCGCTTCGCCCGGGCTGTGTGAGGTATACTTCGATCACGGCCCACGTGCAACAATTTTGCAGTTAACTCTGCAAGAGCGACTTCCTCAGGATCATAGAGACGACCCGTCGTTATCTGGAAGCCAGCCATCAGCCCCGGGCTCTTCCGGTGAGCACACGGCGCCGCAGACAACCGCATAGTTCGTGACCGTTGTTGATCATCATCAACGATGCATTTCACAACCATGAAGCTGGAGGCCAGCCTGACATCCCTCGATGCCGCATCCGAGCCCTTAGCGTCGTCCGATGTAGTACCGCCATCACTGCAGCCCGATCCGACTGACCTTCAAAGCAGCAGCCACCGCAAGCTTGAAGGAACTGCGATGCATGCCACCATGTGGACCATCGTGGCCTATGGAGCTTCGCAGGTGCTCCGCCTGGGTAATAACGTAATTCTTGCTCATCTGTTGGTCCCTGAGTATTTCGGCCTGATGACCCTGATGAATGCCTTTGTTCTAGGTATGGTCCTTCTCTCTGACATAGGGCTGCAGCCAAGCGTCGTTGGCTCCCCTCGAGGCGATGAGCCGATCTTTCTCAACACTGCATGGACGGTGCAGATTGTGCGAGGACTGCTTCTGTGGTGCTTCGCGCTGATACTCTCTTATCCTATTTCTCTCTACTATCGCGACCACAGAATTTTGATGCTGCTGCCAGTGCTTGCGCTGACCATGGTCTTGAACGGATTTGCCAGCTCTAATCTGCTCACCGCGGCAAGGCACATGGGGGTTCGGAGACTGCTCGTCATCGAATTCTCATCCACATTGTTCGGCATCCTGGTCATCATCCTCTGGGCAGAGTTATCTCCCTCGATCTGGGCACTGGTGGCCGGTACTCTGGCTGGTGCCGCGATGAAGACCCTGCTGAGCCACATTCCAGCAGTCCTTCCCGGCCTGCGGAACAGGCTGGCATGGGACAAGTCGTGCCTGCACAGCCTGGTACACATTGGACGCTGGATCCTGATCGGAACGGGGTTCTACTTTTTCGCCTCGCAGGCCGACCGCCTGATCCTGGGCAAGTTGGTCAGCTTCAGCATTCTCGGCGTCTACGGTATTGCATTTACGATCTCGGACATTCCCCGTCAGGTCATCAACCAGTTCTGCACGCGAGTAGGGTTTCCTTTCATTGCAAAGATGGCGCACCTGCCGGCTGCGGAGTTTCGCACCGTGGTGATGAAGTACCGCTTCTATGCCCTCTGTGCGGGTGCCCTGATACTCAGCATCGTGGTGAATGCAGGCGGTCCCCTCGTGCAGCTGCTCTATGACAGGCGATACGCGGCGGCAAGCTGGATGGTGCCGATCTTCGCGCTGGGTCTATGGCATACCCTGCTCTACAGCACCACGCGCGACATCATGCTGGCACGGGGAAAGCCGATGTACAACACCATCGGAACCGGACTTTACTGCGCGACGATCTTCGTGGCGCTGCCGATCAGCTTCCACTTCTATGGATTGGTGGGGGCGGTGGTCAGTGTCGCAGCGGGCGACCTTCCCGTCTACATCCTGCTCGTCATCGGCGCAGAGCGGCAGAAGGTAAGTCTGTGGCGTCAGGATATTCTCGCCACAGGCGTCTTCCTCATCCTGGTGTCGCTCGGCTATGGATTGAGACATCTGATTGCCTGAGCGTTAAAACTTTTCAGGCTGATGTAGTTATGTTCTCTTCATTCTCCCGCAGCCCGAAGTAGCAACAAAAGAGGAGCAGTCCAGTGGCGCTTGTGTCCGTTCTCATTCCGGCTTACAACGCGGAGGGCATCATCCTCCGTGCGCTGGACTCAGCGCGGTCGCAGACGATCTCGGATATAGAGATCATCGTCGTCGACGACGCCTCTACTGACGGTACAGTAGCACTCGTTGAAGGTATTTCGGCATTCGATGCACGGATTCGGCTGCTCAAGCGGGGTACGAACGGAGGTCCCGCGGCTGCCCGCAACATGGGCCTTTACTTCGCGGAGGGCGAGTGGATAGCGCTGCTCGACGCAGACGATGCCATGCAGCCACAACGGCTCGAACGCCTGCTGGCACGCGCAGGCAAGCAGGACGTGCTCGTCGCCGACAATCTCGAGATGTACGACTTCCAGGCGCAGCAGGTCGCCCGCATCGGTATCGACCCTGCGCTTATCGGGGACGGGCTTCGCCTGGACGCGCGAGGTTACGTTGCTCGCTGCCGGACCAATCAGCCACGGGCGGTAGACTTTGGCTTGCTCAAGCCGTTGATTCGCGCGTCGCATTTACGCAAACATTCGCTCACTTACGATGAAACTGCGCGACACGGAGAAGATTTCCGCTTTTACCTTGATGCCCTGCTTGCCGGAGGCAGCCTGCTCCTCCTTCCTGAGGCCTACTACCGCTACACGGAACGCACAGGATCCATCTCCGGCAGGAAATCGGGTGTTAGTCAGACGAACGCACGCTATGACCAGCTTGAGGCAGACACACGCACCATGGCTGCCGATCGGAGGTACAGCAGCGTGACCGAGGGTCTGCATGCCCGCGCCGATGCCCTGCGAAGCCTGGCAAAGGTAGCATCCTTCCGGCGACAATCCAACCTGGGCAAGCTGGCGCGCTTTCCAGCCGCACTCGCAGACCCCGATATGCGCACCTATATCGGCGCGGCGATCCGAACCCGCCTGCAGCGCGTAACCAGCTAAGAGTCAGCCGTGGACTACTGCGGTATTCTGAGGTAAAGAGGCTCTCATGAGTCAGTCTGAACAGCATCCTGAACTGCCACCGATCACGGTTGTCGTGATCGGCCGCAATGAGGGAGAGCGTCTGCGGCGATGCCTGGAATCTGTAGCCAAGGTCAACTACCCCGCGTTGCTGGTGGACGTCATCTACATTGACTCGCGTTCGAGCGACGGCTCCGCAGACCTGGCGCGCAGTATGGGATGCGAAACCGTGGTGCTCGATGGTCCAACTACTGCGGCGCGCGCGCGCAATGCGGGATGGACACGCGCCAAGGCGGATTATGTTCTGTTTCTAGATGGAGATACAATTCTCCATCCGGACTTCTTGCTCGCTGCACTTCCTCCTTTCGAGGACACGCACCTTGCAGGCGTCGGTGGCAATCGTCGTGAACTCGATCGCAAGGGCTCGATCTATAACGCGATTCTCGATCTTGACTGGGACACGCCGGCCGGCCCCAAGCCTAACATCGGCGGCGATGCTCTTGTCCGGGTGAAGGCACTCGAGGCGGTTGGCGGTTTCAACGCAGACCTGATCGCCGGAGAAGAGCCGGAGATGTCTCGGCGTATGCGTGCGCTCGGCTATACATTTCTGCACATTGACGCGCCCATGACGCTGCACGATATGGACATGCACAGCTTCCGGCAGTACTGGCGCCGAGCACTGCGCACCGGCCACGCCTATGCAGAAATATCTTCCATCTACGCTCGCACTCCTGATCCCTTGTGGAGCAGGGAGAGCCAGCGCAATGTTATTCGCGGGCTTTTCTGGACTTTGATACCTGTTGTCTGCGCGGCGCTGTCACTGGCATTTCACTCGGCTAGCTTCATTCTGGGGTTTCTGGCGATCGCTGCTCTGCTGATCGGAAGAACTGTAGCCAAGGCTATGAACAAGACACCCGCGTGGAGAGAGCGGCTCGCGTACGCTGTCCACTCACACCTGCAGCAGGTCCCAATCCTGCTCGGGCAGTTACGTTTCTGGCTCTTTGGACAAGGCCGCCGCAAGACGGGTCTGATCGAGTACAAGACGTCGTGAACGGCAGCGGCACCGAGGAGACTCGGCGTTCAATGAGCCTTGTGGATCGAATTCCGTATGCGATGCAAGCTGGTTTGATGCTGCTGGCTGCTACTGGACTTTCCTGGTTCCTCTATCAGGACTCGCCGCAGGGCTGCCGGAAGAGAGCACCGTCATCGAGAATGGCGGCAGCGAAAAGACCGTCTTCTCCGCCGCAACTTCGTGTTCCTCACGCGAAACTATCTTCACGTTTTCAGCAAGCTCGTTGCTGTCGGTGATCTTTGCAGCGGTCAGCGTCTTGACGGTGACATCTCCGAGCGGCGCGTGAGGGCCAGAAACCCGGATTGCGTGAGCAGTCGTACGACTCAAGTTGAGGAGGATCAGAGTGTTCCTCTTACCGTCGGTGAAGGCGAAGGTCTGCAATTCGTGAGCGCCCTTTAAGGCGATCTTGTCATTGGTGCTCAAGGGCTGGTCCCAGGTGGGGTTGTCGCCGCTCACCGAAGTCTGCAGCATGGAGGGAAGGATTGCCTGGTTGGCAAGCTCCTGCGCCAGGAAGCTGGGACGCACGCGATTTGAAGCTCCGCCCATATCGAGGACCACACCCCACACGGGAGTAGTCTCACTGCGATCATATGTCTTTCGATTCAGAAAGCCGGTGCGATATCCGGTTAGCTGAAAGGTGTTCTGTACCGTGACGCCCAGGTCGCGGAGCATCAGCAGCATGTGATCGATCGATGCGATTCCGGCGCCGATCGAAGGTACGGCTGCGTCCACGCTGGCCTGGCTTACGCTCCCCTGGGTGGTGTCCATACCAGTCTCGTATACGGCCAGCCTCGCGGGCCGCTTCGCCTGTGATGCGATCCATGCCTGGGTCTTGTCGATGCCACCGTCGACGCTGTCCATCTGCTCTGGCTGCGCAAACATCGAGCCGAAGACTGCCTCCTCTGAGCTATCGTCATTGAAGGTATTGAAGAGGTAAGGCGCAACGTCGATGGTGTCGGCTCCTTCCGCCGCCTCGAGCACTTTGGCGTTGTGCGAGGGCGCGACTGCAAAACCATTCGCGATCAGGTCATAGTTCTTTGCCGAGTACCACGGCGACGAGCGGGCGGCGCGAAATATAACGCCGGCGCGCTCCCCATAGGCGTGCGGATCGCCTATGGACGACCCCGTGAAGGCCTGGTTCCACGCCTCGTTCCCGAACTCAAGATGGATAGTCGTAAACACTGTTGTCCACGGGGCTGGATGCCCTAGCGCGGCCCGCTTCGCACCGTACTTCGTTGTGGGCGGCCCGCCGAGATACTCAATCAGGTTACGAGCTTCCTGCTCGGTCATCCCGATCTGCATTGCGTACCAGGGCTCCGCCTTGATCTTCTCGCAAAGCACGAGGAAGTCGTGCAGCCCGACGGGAATGTCCTCTGCCTGAGTGCAGCACTTGTTGTACCCCGTGCGCTCGCGTGCATCGGCTACGGCCAGCATATTGTCCAGGCTGCTGCCGAAGTTCTTGCCGCTGTCCATGTACCGCAGAACACCGGGCTGTAGCCTCTGCAGCGCGCTTACTACTTCATCCCGGAACGCTGTTCCATTCGAAGTTGCGGCCTCAAAGCTCACGTCATCGATCAACATCTCCCCGCCATAGGCAGCGAGGCTCAGGGCCATGTTTCCGTTCCAGTCAGGCTCTTCATTCACGTCGATGTTAAAGGTGTAATCCTGCCACTCTGTGGAGAGCTGCACGGGTTTATTAAAGATCACGGGTTTGCTCACACGCCTGAGTCCGACCAGCACTGTACGATTTCCGCCCAGCCCCTTTGCCCGGAACTTGAGCACGTATGTCCCATGGAGTCGAATAAACGAATTGGCAAAGAAGGACACGATGGTGGCGCCCTGATCCTTCTCGAGCGCCGTGATGTGGGCCGCCTGCTTACCGGGCGAGCTGGGCGAGAGGTCCTTGTACTCCGTTGCGAACGTGCCGCCGCGGCTGAGTTGCACCCACCAGCCTACTCCGGCTCCGCCCGGCATCGTCTTTCGCACGATGACGTAATCTTTAGCTGCCGGAGTGTTGCTAGCCTTGTCGAACTGGATCGTGACTCCCGCGCGGGAGTTCTTGTCGATCGCGGTACTGTGAGTGATAGTCCCAGTCTTCCCCTTTGCGGCGCCGCTTATGAATTCGTAGGTTCCACCATCGAGAAAACCGTCCGGCCATGAGGAAGATGGTGTGATATCGGTGCAGGAGTTAGCAGTGGCCTGTGCACACTGCAATATCGACTGCCACTGCTGGCCCTCGAAGCCGGGGTTACGGCTCACCAGATTTTTGAGTATCTGCTGCGAATCATAGAATCCTTGACCCCCCAGGTTCATTCCAAGCCGCTTCACATGATCGTGAATTACGGTGGGAGTTACATGGATTATGGTTGGACCCTGCGCCTTCATCGGTTGAGAGGTAGTGGCGAGCATCATCCAGATTGCCGGCCAGCGAGCTCTTCGTGCGAGTAGCAGGCCAGTCGCCACCGCTAAACTCAACGTGACTCCTGCGATGCTCGTCCGAAGCCGTCTCGTGTTCAAGGTTCCTCCTGCGATTGACAGTGGTATGGGTCTAGGCGTTCCAATCTGCGCATCGCAGATCGCGCTTCCGCTGCCTCGCGCAGCGCATCGGTGAGTGATGTGGTGGTGGAAAATCAGTATAACTTAGCAGGGAAGAGCGCTCAGGACCTTGCCGTACGTTATACTTGTATCTAATCCCTGCCATGCTATCGGAGATCATGCTCATGCAAAGGACTTCCTCCCTGCACAATCGGCGTGTTCTATTTGCGGGGCTTGCTGCGTTGATTGCTGCTTCCTTTCTTTGTGTGTCTCATTCTTCGTATGGCCAATCTCCCTCTCCTTCCCCTGGCTCTCCATCATCTGCCAACACTTCGGGTGTTTTTGGATCTGGCCTGGAGCGGCGTGCTGGTGATTTCGCCAGTTCGCAGCCCGCGGCTGATGAGGAGTATCAGCTCGGAGGCGGAGACGAGCTTCTCGTGACGGTGACCGGTCATCCGGAGTTGTCGGGTGCTCACACGGTAGGACCTGACGGCCGAATTACCCTGCCGATAGCGGGGACTATCGATATAGGGGAAAAGAGCCGGGAAGACGCAGCAAAGCTGATCGAGGAGGCTTACGCGAAGTACTTCAGCGGGCCGGTGGCAACGACCGTGCAGGTGACGCACTATGGCTCAAATCACATCCTGATGCTTGGTGCGATTGAGCACACGGGAATCATCTCATTCGATCAGCCGCCAACGCTTTTGGAGGCCATTGCACGGGGCGGTTCGCTGATCCAAAGTGGGCAGGGGGGCTCGACGTCAGGCGGAGGTGGCACGCCGCGGCGTTGTATCGTGTTCCGTGGCGACAACCAGGTCTGGAACGTGAACATCAGCGAGCAGTTGGACGGTCAGCGGGCGTTAAACAATATTCACCTGCGGCGCAACGATACCATTTATATCCCGGAAAGCCAGGAGAGCCTGATCTCCGTGCTGGGAGAGGTAGGCCATTCTGGTCCGGTGCAGCTGCATCCGAACAGCACGTTGGTCTCGGTGCTTGCCTCCAGTGGGGGCGTGACCCCGCAGGGCGGTAACGCGGATATTCGCATCGTCGAGACCTCGACGGGCCGGGTTCAGCATATCAAGTACAAAGATCTATTAAAGCCTGGCGGGGGCAGCGATATTTCGCTGCACGATGGAGACATCGTGTATGTCCCGCGGTCTGGTCTTGCGACGTTGGGGTTTGTGATGCAGCAGATTGCGCCTGTGGCGGCGCTTGGTTCGGTGGCGACGTTTGCTATCCGGTAAGGCTGTTGGTCTTCCACGGCCGGGTTAGTAGTTAGCAGGTGGTGACTACGATGAGCAGTCGTAAGCCTTCACATGAGAACTGCGAGTGAAAGTTCAATAAGTAAGTACAGTAAGTTAAGCTCAGTAGGTCAAGCTGAACAAGTTAAAAAGTACCTTCAACTCAATGAGTCAAGTTCAGTGCATTCAAGCTTGTATTGAGTCGAGCGAGTGCGAGGAAGTCCCCAGCGTGGCCTGACACGTTCCGGCCCTTGTAAGCCCCGGCCCGGCCCTGGGGTCCTGTAAGTGAGAGCCTCGCAGCAGAGGGGCCTTTGAGCGATGTTCCAGTCTGAAGCGATGTTCCAGTCTGAACTAATCTGACGTACTTCAAGGGAGACCCGCGCGCGATGTCCTCGATCACAGAGCTCTCTTCGACTACCGGCCAGCTTCTGCCCTCAGCCCCCGATGCGGAGTCGCCTCGTTCCGGTTCGGGCATCGACCCGGTGCTTCTGCTGAAGCGTCACATCAAGCTGGCCGGGATTGTCTTTCTGTCCCTGCTGGTGCTGGGCGGGCTGGCGCTGCACCATCATATAAAGCCGATGTACTCGGCGAGCTCGATCGTCTATGTCTCTCCAACGTTTCCGTCAGAGCTGGGCGACGACCGCGAGCATGAGCGCCGTTACGACGACTTCATCGAGCAGCAGGTGAAGTCGGTGACCCGCTACGAGACACTCGAGAGTGCGCTCAGGGCTGAGCCCGAGGCGTGGCGTCTGCCAGGGGAGAGCGAGCAGAGCGCGATCGAGCGTCTGCAGGCCTTACTGCAGGTGGCTCAGGTGGGTCACAGCTACGAGGTCTCGATCACCCTCAACAGCCCGCACGGGGAGCATCTTGCCGAACTGGTGAACGCAATCACGACGGCGTACCTGGAGGCTACACGCAAGGACGAGGTCTATGGCCGTGACGAGCGAATCTCGACCCTGACGGAGGAGAAGGACAAGCTGAAAAAGCAGCTGGACACGGAGCTTGCCGCACAGGACGCGCTGCTTGGCGATGTAGGGATGGCGCGCTACGGGGGCGGGGACAACCCGTATGACGCGCATCTTGCAATTCTTCGCCAACAGCTGGCGGATGCGCATGAGAAGCGTGCCGAGGCGGAGTCGGAGTGGAACAGCCTGCGGGGCAGCAAGGGAGATACGAGCGCAATGCAGGCCGCGGCGGCGGTGGAGTTGAACGCGGACCCTGCGGCGAGCAGTCTGAAGACGCAGCTGGAGACCCGGCGGGCGACCCTGATGATGGAGATGAACGGGCTGACGCCGTCGAACCCTGTCTATCAGCAGGCGGAGGCGGAGATCAAGGATGTGGACCGTCAGCTGGACCAGTTTACGGCCGAGGCGATGGACCGGACGCGGCAGCGTATCCGTCAGCGTATGCTGACCAGCCAGGCGCAGGCCGCGGGTCTTGAGTCGGCGTTGTCGAGCGACCTCGGCAGGACCATGGCACAGGCGTCGAGCGCGGCGCCGAAGCTGCAGCGGGCGCAGGTGCTGGCTGCGGAGATCGACCGTCTGCAGCGGGACGAGACCCAGATCGAGAGCCGGGTGCAGAACCTGGCGCTCGAGGGCCAGTCACCGGGCTCGGTGCACCTGTTCTCCTCGGCGCTACCGCCGAGCGGGCCGATGAAAAATAAGAAGATGCTCTACTACGGCGGGCTTGTGCTGCTGAGCCTGTTTGCGGGTGGCGCGTCGACCCTGCTGGCCGAGGCCGTGGACCCGCACGTCTATACCTCGGCGGACGTGCGGCGGATCGTGGGCTTTCCTCCGATCGGGGTGCTTCTGAGCCCGGTCGACTACTCAGCCGAGGTGCAGAAGGAGTACTTTCTGCGCCTGGCGAGCGGGCTCGATCAGGCCTACCGGCGGGGCGGGGCGCGCACCTTCGTCTTCCCGTCGATGGGGCGGATGAGCACCCGGGAGCTGGTGCGGGAGGTGGGCGAGGAGCTGGCCGGGAGCGGCCTGCACGTGCTGGTCGTCAACGTGCTGAATGCGGCCGAGTCGCGTGAGGCGGGCAGCTCCAATGGAAACTCCAGCGGCAGGGCCACTGCCGCAGCAGCGGGTGCCGGAGGGGGGGTCGGGGCGGCTACTACGGGTGGCCGTGAGACGCAGCCGGCTGGCCGGTCTGTGGAGATCTCTGGCGATCTTCGCGACGGCGTCGCGGAGGACCGCTCAGCCGATCACGATCTTCGAGGCCAGCAGCCAACCGAGTACCCTGCGCAATTCTCCGGGCAATTCTCTGACCAGCTCCCCGGCAGCTTCTCTGAGCGCAGAAGGGGTGCGGGCTTCCCTAACAGCAGTCCCGGAGGCAACGCCCCGGCCGGCGCTCGCGGGGAACGGCTCGGACTGCCTGCCGGTCCCGGTGAGCTGATCGAGGGGGTGGACGAGCCCTTCCGCGTCGTTACCCTGCCGGCTGCAGAGATATCAGACGTGCTGCGCCGCTCCCGCACCTACTACAACACCATCCTGGTCGCCGCCGATCCCCTCTTTACCTCTGCCTACACCGAACACTTTGCCCGCATCGCCGACGGCACCGTACTCATCGTCGACTCCGGACGAACCCGCAAAGAAGAGCTAGCCCGCGCGGCCCGCCTGCTTGAAAGACTCCGCATCAAAGGCATCGCCATCATCCTCACTGGCGTCTCCGAAAGACGCGCCGACGAAGACGTATCCAGAACTCTCGAAGAATACAAACTCAAATCAGCCTGATTTATAAAGACAATGCTAGTCGACGGCTTCTGCGTGCTCCGCTGAACGTACAAGAGGCCCGCGTCAGCGGACGTTTAGCCCGCTCACCTCTGATGCCGTTCAACTATCGCCCCTCGCTAACGCATCGGAGGCCTGCCAGTGGCCACTCGGGCTTAGTAAGTCAAGAGTACGAGAGCGTGATGGAAAGCCTCAGGCTGAGGAGCAAGGCCAGTATGCATGAGAACTAAAGCCGTGACTCAAGGGTCCCTTTGCTAGAGCGTACCGCTCGCGAAGTCGCAGGCAGCAGCCTGTTCAGAACGCTACCGCGGAGCGGAATCGCGATGCGTCCTGATCCAGGCCGCACCGGACCTCGAGGCTCTGATAATGGATGGGACCATTGAGACCCTCCAGAAGAGGTAAATGGGAGCACGCGCCAACGCCTGCAGGCTCGCCTTGCGATCGGGGCTGGCGTAGACAACTACTGCAAGATGGAACAGGACAATTGCAAAAGCGAGAAAGCCGTAGTCTCGGAAGGGATATCCCGGTAGAAGTAGCAGGAGTAGAAGAAACAGGACCTCGATGCCAAGGGGAACACCTAGCAGATCAATGAGTGGCTCTAACATCGTGAACTTGCCACGCACGATCCCCTGCAGGAGCTTGGGCCACCAGTCAGACAAGAGGCGGACCCGCCCACCCTCCCAACGAGCGTGCTGACTGGCAGCCGCTGCCCCGGAGAGAGGCATGTCGGCCAGCACTAAAGCCTCCTCGATGAAGCGGACTCTGAAGCCGTGTTCAACCAGTTTCAGGTGGAACTCCAGATCTTCAACGATCGAGTGCGCGGTGTAGGGCACCTCATCGAGCACTTCTTTTCTCAACGCGAAGCCGTTGCCGAATATCCCGCAGGAGAGTCCAAGCCGGTCGCGGCCGCGAGGGCGGATCACATTCATTCCGAGAAACGCCAGCGAAACGAGCTTTGTACGCCAGGAGGCGCCGTGATTGCGCACCTGGTACCTGCACTGCACCACCTCGGCAGTTGCCAAGCGCTTTAGAAGCGCGGGGACCATATTCGACGAGACGGTGGAGTCTGCATCTACGATGAGTACTGCTTCAGCCCCGAGCTTTGAAAAAGCATGGTTAAGACCAGCCTGTAAGGCGTGCCCTTTGCCCCCTCGGGATGAGTCGTCGAGCAGGAACACACCAACGCCTGCCGAGCGCGCCAACTGTGCCGTGGAGTCTGTGCAGTTGTGGGCTATGACGATGATGCTCTCCGGGGGACTCGACGCGAGCAGGAGGCTGTCAATGCAACGGGTTATGCATGTCTCTTCATTGTGGCTAGGGATGAGTACTACGAGGCGTTGTATCTGACCTGCGATAGTGCCATCACGCGGCGAAAATGATGGGGCGGGCAACAACGAGGCGAGAGTCAGCCCGAACAGCTCAATGAGCAGGGGCAGAGTCAGGATGAGCAGCACCCACCTGATCACATCTCCCAAGGCCGTCAGGACTATCATGAGCATCGTAACTGGTGTTCTCCACACACGGCGAACGCGAAGTCCGGCTTAACCACTCGCCGATCCTGGTCAGTGCTCCGCAATGAACCGCATTGCACTCCCGAGACTCGCTCGCGATGTTCAGCCCCTGCTCTTATAGGTGCGGCGCTATTGTTTCACGTTTGCTGTGGTACATTTTATCTGAAGCACTCCTCCCCATCGGCTTTGTGGCACATAATTCCGCTGCAGCTCCCTTTTCGGTGCCCCGAAAGGGCCAGAAATTCATCAGGGTTATCGGCGCAACTGCCCGGGTTAGAGGAAGATACTGTCGAAACTGCAACTCATCTGCTCAACAACCCAGCCCAGCTGTGAGGTCGAGCCTGCCTGCACAAGAACGACTGGATTTCAGAATGCCTGCTAAGCAAAGCTTTTACATACCTTGTCTGGACGGCATTCGCGCTCTAGCCGTCATGATGGTGATCGTTGCTCACTCCGGCTTTGAATATCTCGCGCCTGGTGGACTCGGGGTCACCATATTCTTCTTCCTGAGCGGCTTCCTCATCACCACGCTGCTTCGCATCGAGGCAATGACCAGCGGAACTATCTCGATCCGCGACTTTTATCTACGACGGGTTTATCGCATCCTTCCACCGCTCTACGTCACCATCGCCTTTGTATGCGTATGTGCGGCTCTGCACATATTGGAAGGTCCGCTGGACTGGGCCGCCATAGGTCTAACCTGCGTCTTTGTGACCAACTATCTGCCGATGCTTCATGTTGGGATCCCGACTGGCGGGCTCGAGAATCTCTGGTCACTCGCAGTCGAAGAGCATTTCTACCTCGTATTTCCTATCGCATACTTTCTACTGATCTCACGCAAGGTGAGGCGGCTATGGCAGAGCGTCGCCATGGCGGCAGCCTGCCTGCTCGTCCTGCTCTGGCGTATTTATCTGATCTACTACCTGCACCGGCCAACAGGAGATTCGGGGCGAGTCTATCTGTATACGGACACTCGGATCGACTCGATACTATTTGGATCCCTCATGGCGGTCGCGATCAACCCGCTGCTTGACTCTCTGCCCAGGTTCCTGCGCGACAACGTGGGCAAGTTTGCACTTTGCGGCGTCGCGCTACTCGCCTTTACCGTTGCCTATCGTGATGAGCTCTTTCGAGATACCTATCGCTACAGTTTGCAGGGCGTCGCGCTCGGGCTGATATTTCTGTTCGTTGTGTCATCTCCAGAGCGCTGGCAGGCGAGATGGCTTGAGAACCCAGTACTGAAATATCTCGGCAGACGGTCATACGTGCTCTACTTGATTCATTTTGCTATCGCGCGCGAGCTCTTCTTCGACCTGCGCATGTCCAAGTTCGTCACTCTGCCCGTGAGCTTCGCGCTGTCGCTTGCATTCGCCGAGATCATGAATCGTCTGGTCGAGGAGCCTATGCGGAGAGTGAAGAAGCGAGCGATGCACAGCCCGTTCCATGCATCCGTTTCCACGCCTGAGGATGCGACGCAGCCGGTGGAGAGCATAGCAGGCGCTCCTCCAACCGCGGGCGCCGCATGAGGATGGCTCATCTCTCAGATGCGGTTTAAGGTAGCAGTGGCGGGCGCTAAACGCTGAGCTACCTGGAAGGGGTCTGCAGAACCCACGAAGCCAGGTACTTTCCCTCGCCAGATGAAGCTACGCGTATACCTTTTCGAAGGTAAATCTGGGGATCGCCACTATCGCTGCTGTCTCCGCGCTCTGTAGCGACGGTTTGATCGACATGCTCCATCCAAAAATGAAGAATAGTAGCTCCATCATAGGCTGACCCAGAAACACGGTTGTAAGGGAGAAAGCGGTTGCTACCAGCAGCCCCAGCATCGCGTAAGCAAAGATGTAATCCTCGCGTCGACGCAAAATCACACAATGCTTGATCAATGTCGCAATGGACGTCAGAAATAAAAGAAGGAATATAGTGATACCCACGTATCCCTGAGCCACGGTAACTCGCAGCCACTCGTTGTCAATCGAAGGTTGGCTCAAATTGTAGGCGCCGATGCCGCTGGATGTGGGCGCTGGATTTCCCCACCCCCATATGCCACCCTCTTTGATCAGTGGCGTATAGGTGGTCAACAGTTCACGACGATACACAGCGTCTTGCTGTTCGATTGAGGAGCCATTGGAAGCTTGGGCGTCCGTATACTTATTCAAGATGGTGTAGAAGGTAGAAACGGAACTGACAAGTAGTATTCCTGCAATGATGGCGGAGCGTTTTCTGTTCCTTGTCAGGCCTACCCCTGCGACGATCAGTCCAAAGCAGCAACCCACCCACGGACCGCGCGACTGCGTCATGAAAAGACCGAGGCAGACCAGGAAGCTCATCAACGCGATCTTCGCTCGCATCTTTCTGATGCCGAATTGAGTGAGCTTCTTCCCGGTCCACCAGCCCTTTGTTGCCACCAGCCAGATCTGAAACATGATGCCGATGGTGAAGACCATGCCAGCATCGATGGAATGGGCGTACGGCCCCGCAATACGTGCAAATCCCCAGCGTCTCTGTCGCGGCCATGTAGCCGTGTAGTGGCCAATCCTCTCAACCAGGGTCTGAAAGGGATTAAAAGTCATGCGAAATTCGTAGACGCTGATAAAGGCCACACAGGCAAGGCTGATCACGATCAGCTTGACGAATTTATCTCTCGAGTTCGTCTGTTCAATCACCATCTTCCCGAGGAAGTAGGGCAGTGCGCATTGCAGCAACATGCCTAGCATTGCGTAAGTGCCAACCCTGAAGGAGTGCCGGCGCGCGTCGGCATTGAACATGCTAAGCACGAAGAGGAAGACCCAGAGGTCCATCAGGGTGAACTTGTGAGGATGCTTTCCATTCTTTATGACCAGTGCAACAAGAACGATGCCCGCAAGCGTGGATGCGTTGATAGGCAGGCCGCCGATGCCCCAGAAGAAGTAGAGGGGAAACCACAGCAACACCGGGAGGTAAACCCACAGCACCGCCTTGGTCACTGACCAGCGCAGCGCGACAAAGGTCGCAAGAGCCCCCACAAAAATGGCGATGATAAGAGCTGGAATCAATCTACATCCACCTCAGGAACTTTTAGGCGCATAGGAGAGGCCGCAGTTCGCGTTGTCCATTCATCCACCGGCTTATTCTTTATAGAATCTGTGCAGCATACTTGCTGGAACGCTATTGGGAGCCATGGAATCGATGCGTCGGAGGGCGTCCGCTACCCGTGGTGCGAATTGAAACAGGCGCCGGTCGAGGAATGCCGTCCGGAAAAGACGGCGAAGCCCGGACCTCATACCGACCATCCATACCTCCTGGCCGGCATCGTGCAGCCTGCCGCGCAGGTCGAGCAGGGTCCCAAGCCCGTCGGCGCCCACGTAGGTAGTCAGATTCATATCCATGACAAGCGCGCAGTGTGCTCGTAGCGATCGCTGCAGAGACTGCTGGAACTCCTCCAGCAGTTTGCCCGTGAAGCGGCCGACAACGCGTACGATCAAGGCCCTATTCTCCTGCACCACCACCAGCCGTGAACCCTCCGCCGACCGCGATTGCGAAGAGACCGCCAGCATCTGCATTGAGAGATGAACGGCGATGCCGAAGGCATTGCGTGCATATCGGCCGGCCAGCCTCTTCGGCTCCTGAGAGAAACGGTGCAGCCACTCCAGGCCGTGCTGCTGCATCCATCCTGGCGCCCGACGATAGCTGCCGGAGAGAAAATCGATCGATGCTCCCACCCCGATGCATACCGGCACCTGGAGCTTGCTACGGTGCATTGCAAGCCACTTTTCCTGCTTGGGGTTGCCAAAGGCGACCAGCAGAATATCGGCGTCTGCCTCCTCGATCAGTTTGAGAATGTGTGCGTGGTCCATCTCCTCTAGGGGGGCAAATGGGGGCGAGTACCTTCCCGCCAATTCTGCGCCTGGATACGCCGACCTGATCCAAGCAGCGGCAGCCTGGGAGCGTTCCTCGGTAGCGCCGAGCAGGAAAATCCTGCGCTTATTGCTCTGAGATAGTTCGAGTAGCCTTGGCAGCAGATCGGCCCCTGCAATGCGACCCTTGAGCGGCGTTCCCATTGCACGAGAGGCCCATACCAGAGGCATGCCATCGGCAAGCACTAGTTCGCAGCGATGCAGGATGTCCATCAACTCATCGTCGTCGATCGAATTCATCAGGAAGTCGACATTCGCGGTCGCCACCTGGTGAAAGCCACCAGCTACAATCAGGCGGTCAATCTCCTCCACCGTCTCGTCCATTGAGAGATTGTCGATGGGTACCCCAAGGATCGCGATTCGTCCTAGTCTGGCTCGCATTATCGGCTATCAATCCAGCATCTTCGACTAATCATGAAAACACCCCGTGTTGCTGAAGAGTCGCGAAATATGTGCTTTAGCACCGTGGCGCCTGACTTCGCGCTCTGAGTCGGCTTCTCCAGATCGGGATGAGTAATGCGGTCGTACTCGAAGAAACTTACACCTGAAACACGCAGGCGAGGACGCGCCGGATTGCAAGTCACTTTGTTTGATCCCCGTTGAGTGCACCACAAGCATCTGCCTCACATTGTGACGAGCAGCCTCGGTCTGGAACGTCTGCCTTGGTATGGATTCTGTTCCCGAGTAGGGATAAGACAGCCGCACTCTCACGCGATGACGTGCTTTGCTTCATCGGCGGTTCAGAGAACCCGCGACAAAGCCTCTTCAACCGTCGTTCCGGTGCGGTATTTACGTTCACCTTAGCAGGCTGACCAGTAGAGGACACCTTACCTGTGCGGATTGTTACTCCAAGGCGGTGGGGGGAATATATAGGCTTGCGAGTGCTGGTGGGCGCCGAACTACCGGCATATTTTTAACCTACTTTAGCTCAAGACGCTCTTAGAAGCAAGGATTCATGGAGGCATCAGACTATCTTGAAAGCGCAGCTGGTGGTGCCGGGCACTCCAAGGCTGTGACGACTTGAAGGCACCGATCAGGCACTTCGCTTGTACTCAATCAGTCTGGAGCCTTTGCCTGAGGCCCTGGACAGCCAGAAGCGAAGCTGACCAGCAAGGATTGGTATCTGCTGCAGATGGGAGTGGAGGCTGTAGGCGACAAGCGTGCGGATGGAGCGGGTCTTTCGTGCCGCTTTAATCCCAGTGCGTCCCCACAAGGCTAACGCGATTAGAAGGAAGATCGAAAGTGGTAGCCAAGAGCGCCACACAGCTGAGAGCAAAGCGCAGAGTACAGGCGCGCCGATCCAGAAGCAGGCGCGTACGACATTCCGCCGGCTGTCGGCAGCCCACAGCGGATCGTCGGTATTCGCATAGAAGGATGAGATCTGGGCATAGGCGTACCCCGTTCGTACGGAACGGCGCCAGTACTGGCTGAACCGATGCATCGCCAGATCGTGCAGCGTCATGGGCTCATCCACATGCAGGATGCGGTAGCCCGCCCCGCGCATGCGACGGCACATATCGGGCTCTTCCCCCGCGATGAGCTGGTCGTTATACCCGGTTACCAGCACCAGTGCCTCTCGCCGCACCAGGCAATCCCCTCCGAAGAAGAGCGCCCAGCCCGGCTCCATGTTCCAGTCGAGGTCAAGAATCGCGTTGTAGACGGACTCCTTGGTGCGGGTCTCGCGCCTGTTGCCAAAGACTCCCGCGATGCTGGGATCAGCAAAATGGCCGATGTTCTTGCCCACGAAATCCTTGTCAAGCACCGTGTCCCCGTCGAGGAACAGAATGAATGGTGCTGAAGTCTGGGCCCAGCCTGCGTTCCGCCCCCGGGCTGCCGTGGTTGGCCCGCTCAGCACAATTGCGCGAACTCCCAGGCTTTGCGCCAGCGCCGCGGACCCGTCCGTTGAAGAGGAGTCGACATAGACCACGTCGAGCAACTCACGCGGATAGTTCATCGAGAGCACCGACGCCAGGCAGGCCAGCAGACGATCGCCCTCGTTGCGGCCGATCACGACGACGCCTACCTTGCTTGCTGACGTCAAGGATGCAGAGCTAGTCAAGGCCGGTTCTCGCACGCATGGTACGCGTCGCTGAACTAACAGACGCTGGACTACAAGTCACTGAACTATAGATCGCTGAGCTATATTTCATTGGCCTATACTTCGTCGAACAGGAATGCCTGAGCTTACGGATCGAGATGTTCTGAGTATTTCATACCGCCCCGGCCGCCAATAGTCCACGATCTCACGAGTCCGTCACATCTTCTTCATGTAAAGAATGCACCGGCTTAGCCTGAAGCATCTCATCTAACTACCATGGAATACATGGCTGAGAAAGATCCCCGCGTCTATTTCGCGGCCGAGAGGACGTTCCTGGCCTGGATTCGCACGGGATTGGGCCTGATGGGTGTGGGCTTCGCGGTTGCCAGGTTCGGCCTATTCCTGAGGCAGCTGCAGGCGACATCCAACCGCGCCCCGGCCCACTCAACTGGCCTATCCGTTTGGTCCGGTGTCGCCATCGTAGCGCTTGGCGTACTGGTCAATGTCAGCGCCGTGGCGAGGCACTTCAAGACGATTCGGGAGCTGAGAACAGGATCCTGGATCCCTGGCCGGGTCTCAACCGACGCCGTAATCCTGGCTGTGTTGCTCGCTGCAATGGGTACGGCGATGGCCGTTTATCTGATCCTCGTTCACTGATGAGCAGCGCGCCGCGTGAATTGCGCCGCAACTCACGGATAGATGCGGTTGAGTGTGCGGGCAAATGGGATGGTCTCCCGCACGTGTTCCAAACCGCAAATCCAGGCGACCGCCCGCTCGATGCCCATTCCAAAGCCGGAGTGCGGCACCGACCCATAGCGCCGCAGATCCAGATACCACTGGAACGCCTCGAGCGGCAGCTTATGATCTTCGATACGCTGCTTGAGCAGGTCGTAGGATGCGACGCGCTGTGAGCCGCCGATGATCTCGCCGTAGCCCTCGGGCGCGAGCACATCGACACACAAGGCAAACTTCGGATCGACGGGGTCCGGCTCCATGTAAAAGGCCTTCACCGCCGCAGGGTAGCGATGCACCATCACCGGCCGATCAAATTGCGAGGAAATATACGTCTCGTCGGGCGAGCCGAAGTCGTTCCCGTATTCAAATGCATTCTCTATCTGGCCTCTGCCAAACGCTTCGTTGAGCATGGCGACGGCCTCATCGTAGCGAATGCGCGGGAATGGCGGCTTTACCGTTGCCAGCTTCGTCACGTCGCGCCCAATCACCTGCAGGTCTGCAGCGCGGCGGGCCAGCACTCGCTCGACGATGAAGCTGATGAACTCCTCGGCCAGCACCATCAGGTCATCGAGGCCGGCGTACGCCAACTCCGGCTCTACCATCCAGAACTCCGTGAGGTGGCGGCGCGTCTTCGACTTCTCGGCACGAAAGGTCGGTCCAAAGGAGTAGACCTTGCCCAGCGCGAGCGCGGTGCTCTCGATGTAAAGCTGCCCACTCTGGGTGAGGTAAGCCTCATCGCCGAAGTAGTCGACCGGGAAGAGCGTGCTTGTGCCCTCACATGCTGCGGGAGTGAGTATCGGCGGATCAGTCAGGGTAAAGCCGTTGTCGTCGAGGTAGTCGCGCGCTGCCTTGATGATCTCCGCGCGAATGCGAAGGATTGCGGACTGGCGGGGCGTTCGAATCCAGAGGTGGCGATGCTCCATCAGGAAGTCGACGCCATGCTCCTTCAGCGAGATCGGGAACGGATCCTCCTCCGGCACGCGCTGCAGCACTTCCACGTTCTCTACGTCCAGTTCATAGCCGCCGGGCGCACGAGCGTCAGCTCGAACCTTACCGGTGACGATGACGCTCGATTCATTGGTGAGCCGCCGGACGGTCTCAAAGACGAGTTCCGACCCGGCGGCCTTGGGCACGATACCCTGGATGGTCCCTGACCCGTCGCGAAAGATCGGAAACAGCAGCTTGCCGCTGGCGCGCTGATTGTAGAGCCAGCCGCGAAGAGTAACGCTTCGGCCCTCAAACTGGCCGATCTTTGCGATGGTCGCCAGCGGAGCAACAGCAACCCCGGCAGTTACGCGTTGTGCATCGTTCAATACTGCGTCATCGCTCATAACAGTTCTTGTCCGCGGTCCGGCTACTTTGATGCCAGGCCGGGCTCGCCCTCCAGCAGTCCGAGTTTTTCAAAGGCCTGCCGAGCTTTGGCGGCCACGGCCTCGGGCTGGTCTTCCAATGAGTAGTGAATCTCTAGCACGCCAGCCGGGCTATTCGCCGCCGTCTTCAGCTCACTCATCGTCTCGGTCCAGAAGATAGTGCCGTCTCCGGGCCAGAGGTGCGCGTCTTTGTCGCCTTTATTGTCATGCAGGTGAATCGACCGCAGGTGGTCCTTCAAGCTTACGAGCGCAGCAGGTATGCCTTCGCCCAGGTGTGCATGACCGACGTCCAGACAAACGCCTATGTCCTTGAAGTGACCCGTGGCAAGTACCTCGAGCAGATGCTGCGGCTGCGCGACGTCGCTCTGCAGATTTTCGATCAGCAGCTTGACCCCAAGCGGCTTTGCATAGGTCTGCAGGTGCTCGAGTGCGGTCATCGAGTGTTCAAGCGCGCGCGGGCTCCACAAATCTTCGCGGCTGCCAAGATGCACGATCAGGTACTGCACAGGGATCTGTTCGGCTACCTCGAGAGCACGCTTGATCTCGTCCATCGCATCGATGCGATGCGACTTGTCAGGATGCACGACGTTGACTGCCGGAGCTCCGCTGCGACCCATCTCCGTATCAGGGTAGAGAGGCGCATGCATCGAGAACGCCCGCGTGGAGTTGCCGCGGAACCAATCGCCAATCTCCCGGATGTGAGCGCGGTCGGTGTAGTCGAAGTGCTGCCGCGCGGCGAAGATCTCTATCCCCTCAGCGCCACCTCGCGCCAGCACATCCAGCAGTCCGGGATGCAGCCGCTGGCGGAGGAATACATGGGTGGAGATGACTCTTAGCACGTTTTATTTTCCGGGTGACCGTAAGACATAAGTCATTCTCTCACCCGAGCGATCTTAGACTGCGCGGGGAGAGCGCAGAATGCTCCCTCAGCTCGGAAGCCAGGCCGTTCCTAATATCCGGCAGCCTTACCGAAGGAGTGCCGCTTGTCCTGCCCCCCTGACAGTGCTCCGGTGCTCAACTCGACCGAGATGCACTCGCCGTCGGTCCAGCCGTCTTTGCCAATGTCGAGGGAGTAGCCCATCGCGCGGAGTTTCCGCAAGACAGGCTCAGGGAAGCCGGGTTCCAGATGTATCGTGTCCGGCAGATACTGCATGTGAAAGCGAGGTGCATCGACGGCCTGCTGGATGTTCAATCCACCGTCAGTCACGCTGAGCAGGATGTTTGCCACGGTGGTCGGAATCCGCGAACCGCCGGGGCTTCCAAGCACCATGCGCAGACGCGCGTTTTCACCCGTACCGGCGAGCACGATCGTCGGAGTCATGCTCGAGAGCGGCCGCTTGCCCGGCGCAATGGCGTTCGCAGGCCCCTGGATCAAACCATAGAGGTTAGGTACCCCGGGCTTCGCTTCGAAGTCGTCCATCTCGTTGTTCAGCAGGAATCCAAGTCCCTCCGCAGTGACACCCGATCCGAATTCGTCGTTGAGCGTGGTCGTAACTGAGACTGCGTTACCCTGCCGGTCGACAACCGAGTAGTGTGTCGTCTCAGTTGGTTCCGGTCCAAGTGAGGCAGCCCTGGGAGGCGGCGGTAGAAATCCGCTGGGACGATGCAGGCTGGCTGATGAGCTCGCATGCTCCGGCTCGATCGACATCCGCCAGGCGGCTGCGTACGTCTTGCTGATCAGTTGCTGTACCGGTACAGGCGAAAAATCGGAGTCGCCAAGGTAGTCTCCGCGATCCATGTAGGCGCGGCGAAACGCCTCCCCGACCAGGTGGATCTTCTCAGGGCTGCGATCGCCGAGACGCTGAAGATCGTACCCCTCCAGCATGTTGAGCATCTCGATGAGCGCGACACCTCCAGAGGAAGGGAGGGGCGCACTGATCACGGTAAAGTCCTCGCCCGTTCCGCGACTCTTATACGTCCCGACGACCGGCTCTCGCTCCTTGACCACATAAGCAGCCATGTCGCTCGCGGTGATCAGCCCGCCGCCTTTCTGGATCGCTGCTGCTATCTGTCTTGAGAGCTCACCACGGTAAAAGTCGTCCGGATCGTTTGCTATGCGCTCAAGAGTCAAGGTCAGCTCCGGCTGCCTGAAAGTTTCGCCTGCAGTGTAGAAGCTGCCCTGGCGTTGGAAGATTCGCCGGCTGTCTGCGAATCTGGCGAGGGCGGGTTCATGGAGCATCTCCGCCTCCTCCCTTGAGAGCACGTAGCCCTCGCGCGCGAGTTGGAGCGCCGGAGCCATCACCCGCTTCAATCCCAGGCGTCCGTATTTACGTTCGGCGTAGACCATTCCTGCTACGGAACCTGGAACGCCAATGGCGTGGTATCCCACCGTACTCGCGTCAGGCACCACGTTACCCTTCGCATCGAGGTACATGTTCGCGGTGGCTGCCGCAGGAGCTTTTTCGCGATAGTCGATGAAAGTCGCTCTGCCGGTGTGCAGACGGATGAGCATGAATCCGCCGCCTCCGAGGTTTCCCGCCTCCGGATACACGACTGCAAGGGCGAACCCCGTAGCAACGGCGGCATCGATCGCGTTGCCACCCTCCCGCAGTACTGCTACTCCGGCGTCCGCCGCGAGGTGATGAACGCTCACCACCATCGCATGACGCATTCGGATAGGCTGCGCCTGGCTGGGGCCGGACGACTTGCCGGGTTCTGCTATCTGTGCGGCCCGGGCGGGCGGCGCTGCAGTACCGAGTAAGAGCACGCAAGAGATCAGGCAGGCTAGCAGGCCAGGAGCACTCAGCAGCGAGCCAGGTTGTGCGGGAACCAGGTCGTTCCTCATCTCGCCACCTGGACGTAGGTGCTTCCCCCTGCGCCGCTCAATCTGCAAGGCTGCATTGAGGACGGCGCCGCCAAGTGCAGTCTGAACGGCAATCTCAATGCCATGCAAAATTGTAACCCGCTGCTCGTCGAGCCCTACTGCGGCAGGGGCGCGGTGCCTTCTATCGTGAATTTCAAGTGTGCGCCCGTACCGCCCTCGACCGGCTGGCTTCCTCCGACGTAGAGTTCATACTCCCCGGCAGCTACGCTTCGACTGCCATCTGTACTCACCTGGCTGAGCTGGCGGGGCGACAGCTCAAAGGTGACATGCTTCGTCTGACCAGCACCGATAGCAACCCTGGTGAAGCCGACCATCGCATGCACCGGCGCAATCGCACTCTGAGGCGAAGTCAGGTAGACCTCCGCCACCTCATCGCCGCCACGTGACGATGTGTTCTTGATATCTGCCTCAACCTTCAGCGGAGAGCCTGCCCTCAGCCTTGTAGCGGATACCTTAAGGCCGGAGTAGGTGAATCTGGAATAACTCAATCCGTAGCCAAAGCCGTAAAGCGGCTGGCCCTTGAAGTAACGGTAGGTGCGTCCAGCCATACCGTACTCTTCAAACGCAGGTAGTTGATCGATTGATTTATAGAAGGTGATCGGCAGACGACCCGCAGGGTTGTTGACTCCGGCGAGGGTCTCGGCGATGGCGGTGCCGCCCTCCTCTCCGGGATACCAGGCGTCGAGGATCGCCTTCGCATGCTGGGCGGCCCAGTTGACCGAGAGTGCGCTTCCATTCAGCAGCACGACGATAACAGGCTTGCCCGTGGCGGCCAGTGCTTCGAGCAGCTCCTCTTGCGGGCGGGGAAGGTCGATGCTGGTGCGGTCGCCTCCTTTGAACCCTTCGAGGTTCACACCCATCTCTTCGCCCTCAAGGGTCGGCGCGATTCCGACCACCGCCACAACTACATCAGCATCCTTTGCAAGCCCGACAGCCTCATCGCGGAGGGGGACACGCGGAGCGTCCCATTGCAGGTCTATCTGCCCACCGGAATCGTGGTGGATGTACTCAAGCGCCAGCCTTCGAGGATGCATATCGCCGGTGTGAAGGGTAAAGCTCGCAGCCATCTTCTGCGCCGGAGTCTCGCCTCGTTTGGAACTGCCGGCCACAAGTGTGTCATCGAGGTAGAGGCGGAATTCCTCGCTGCTCTCACAGGCATAGCACTCACTGATGCGTACACCTATCTTGTAGTCGCCGACCGCTGGCGGAACAAAGACACCAGTCCACCGGACGGAGTACTGGCTGGTGCCGATCCCTGGAATTGGCTCGGCGTCGTTCCAGTTGAAGTTGATCGTCTTGTCGACCCGCGTGGCGATGGGCTGCCCTGCGAGGTTGGGGTTGTTGAAATATTGGCCAACCAGACCGCTTTGAAGATCAGCCATCGTACCCACAGGCGTGTGGCCGGATGCGTCTCTTCCCGGAGGAACAATGTGCCGGATCGCGGTGTGGGAGATTGGCAGCATCGCACCCTCTGCCAACGGCGAACCCTGCGCGTACATCACTTGTTTCCCGGCAAACTGCTTCTCAATGCCTGCCAGCGGAGTGACTGGCTGCGGGGGCGCTCCGTTGTAGTTGCCCTCTATAGACTGCCGGTACTCCGCGTTTGGGCCGATGACGGCGATGCGCTGGATTTTTTCTTCGAGCGGCAGGAAAGCTCCGTCATTCTTCAGCAGAACGATGGCCTCGCGCGCCGCCTGCAGTGCCAGCTGCCGATGCTCCGGGGTGTTGTTTTCGCCGGGTTTGATGGCGGAATAGGGGTTGCCGGCGGGTGGGTCAAACATCCCCAGCCGAAACCGTGCGGTGAACAGACGCTTGACCGCGATGTCGAGGTCTGCCTCGGTCAGCAGGCCTTGGGTCACCGCCGGCTTCAGGCTGGCATAGGCGTCGCCGCAGTCGAGATCGTCGCCCGCCTTGACCGCGAGCGCCGCCGCGTGCGCCGCATCCGCTACAAACTTGTGGTCGTGCCACACGTCATTTACGGCATCGCAGTCGGAGACGACATACCCCTGGAAGCCCCAAGACCGGCGCAGGTGCTGCCCCAGCAAGAGGTCGCTGGTGCAGGCGGGTGAGCCATCGATCGAGTTGTAGGCGCACATGATCGAGTCGGCATGAGCCTCGGTGATCGCCGCACGGAATGCGGGCAGGTAGGTGTCCTCGAGATCATGAGGGGAGACGTCGATGTTGACGCGGTGACGCGTCGGCTCGGGCCCGCTGTGTACGGCGAAGTGCTTCGGCGTGGACACAACCTTGAGGTAGCGCGGATCGTCGCCCTGCATCCCTGTTACGAACGCAACGGCAATGCGCGAGGTGAGAAAAGGGTCTTCTCCGTAGGTCTCCTGTCCACGCCCCCAGCGGGGGTCGCGGAAGATGTTTACGTTGGGCGACCAGAAGCTCAGGCCGAAGAAGCGACGATGATTATCGAGCGCGATGGCTGCGTTGTACTTTGCCCGCGCCTCGGTCGAGATGACGCCCGCAACCCGGTGAACGAGGTCCGTATCCCACGTAGCAGCAAGGCCGATGGCCTGCGGAAAGTTGGTGGCATACCCGCTGAAGGCGACGCCATGCAAGCCCTCGTTCCACCACCCGTATCTGGGAATACCCAGCCGGGGGATGGCCACGGCCTCGTCCTGCATCTGCGAGATCTTTTCTTCGAGCGTCATGCGCGAGACCAGGTCCGCAACCCGCTCGGCGGTAGGCAAGGCCGTATTGAAGTACTTGGCGGTAGGATCGGGCGATGAAACTTTCAACCGGTCGGGGGTCTGGCCCGCTGCTCCACCGGCCACCATCGAAACAAGGAACAGAAGTCCGGCGCGCAAGGGCCGGCGGCAAACCTGCATAGGGATTACTCCTCGGGAGATCTAGCCGCCCCAATTTACAGCGTTCTACTACCTCTGCCAACCTGGGCCGCAAGCTCGGTACTCTTGACCGCGTCAAAGCGAATGCGTTCACCCTGCAGAGTTATGGAAGAAAGCCTAGAGCTCACAGGTGAGAAACAACGGCAGTCGGCCGTTTTACGTCTCAGATCAGATGGCAACTAAGAAGGCACCCGCAAAGAGCGCGAAGAAATCGTCGAGTAAGAAGTCTGGTTCCCGCTGCTGGCCTGGATATGAGCCCACGCCCGGCAGCAAGCCCTTCGAGAAGGGAAGCTGTGAGCCGGAGGGCACAGCGAAGAAAGCGTCGGCAAAGAAGGCTGCAGCCAAGAAGTCTCCAGCGAAGAAGTCGACAGCCAAGAAGACCCGCGCGAAGAGCGAAGCTGCTTAGACTCACTCGAGAAGCTGCTGTAGCTTAACCCTGCGAAGTGTGTCCTGCACTTGCTGCATTACACTCGCAGGGTGCCGTCCTCCGTGCGCTCTTATTCGAAGATCAACCTCGGGCTGTGCATCGGTCCACCTCGGCCGGATGGCTTTCATGGGCTGGCGACGATCTACCAGACGGTGGCGCTCCACGACGTGGTTAAAGTCACGGCAGTATGCACCTCTGGAACGCCGAACGCTATCAGCCTCACCAGCAACAACCAGTTTGTTCCCGCCAGCGCGAAGAACACAGCCTGGCGCATGGTCGAGTCCGCCCTTGCAGCGATGGGCGTTACAGCCCAGGTCCAAATCGATATAGATAAGCGGCTGCCGGTGCAGGGCGGATTGGGAGGCGGCTCGGCCAATGCAGTCGCCGCGCTGATCGGACTGGAACACGAACTAGCCGGCCAGGTCGAGTGTCCGCCACTTCACGATGCTGTTCGCCTTCGCCTCGCCTCTGAGATCGGCTCCGACGTCCCCCTCTTCCTGGTGGGAGGCACCGTCCTCGGCCTCGGTCGCGGTGAAGATGTTCATCCTCTGCCCGACATCCCTGCAACCCACTGCGTGATCGCTGCGCCCGGAGTCGGAGTCTCCACTCCGCAGGCCTTTCGCGACTGGGATGCTCGCCATCCAGCCGCTCAAACCTTGACCAACCTCGCGACATCCGATAAAGTTAAGGGGTTGAGTCGGTCTTTTGCCGCGGCACTGACATCAGTACCCGGCGAACCGCACTCCTCCGGTGTCTTCTCCTGGCGAGAAGGCCTGGCCGAGGATCCGCTTCTCGCGCTTGTCCGAACCGGGATTGAAAACGACTTTGAACAGGTCGTCTTTCCTAAATATCCCCTCCTCGGTGACATCAAGCGTCTTCTTGCGGCTCCCGCGTCCGATGACCCGGAGCACGCGGCTATCTATTGTGCGCTCTCAGGCTCTGGTTCAGCTCTTTTCGGGCTCTACCGGACGGAGGCGGCGGCAGAGGCGGCCATTCAACGCGTCAGCACTTTTGGGGCGCACGGAACGCACGCAATCACGGCTTTTCGTACGAAGACGTTGCCGCGTCAGGAATACTGGAGCAGTATGGTGTCAGGAGCCTGAGCATTACAGTGCAACAAGCTGTACTGACAGGACGGAAGGGCTCCCGAACCTGGGCTCGAACCAGCCAGGCTTCAAGTTACTGGGCGATCGTCTAACGGTAGGACAGCGCCCTTTGGAGGCGCTTGTCTAGGTTCGAATCCTAGTCGCCCAGCCAGAGTGATGGGGACGCGGTCCGGGGGAGTGACCGGGCCACGACGAAGTGGAAGACCTGCGGGTGACCGCAGTAAATGCAGGACAACCAACGCAAACCAGCTTGGGAGGTTCTTGTTGAGCGAAACGACGAAGGAGATGCCGCTGCCTGTGATCGTACCGGCAGCATCGGGAGCTGTAGCTGTCCAAACAGACGGCGCCGGCGCCGGAGGTAGTTCCAGGGCGAAGCAGTCCGGGGAGCGCAAGCGCACCGGAAAGCTCGGTGAAGATCGACGATTCAAGCTCTTCTGCGGTTCAGCTAATCGGCCGCTGGCGCTTGAAATCTGCAAGCACATCGGGGTCGCGCTGGGCGAGACCAAGATGCTGCGGTTCGCCGACGGCGAGGTCTACTTTCAGCTGCTGGAGAACGTTCGCGGAGTGGACGTCTTCATCGTGCAGCCAACATGTTTTCCGGTGGATCAGCATCTCGTCGAGCTGCTGATCATGATCGACGCGTTGAAGCGCGCATCGGCCGGGCGCATTACAGTCGTGGTTCCGTACTACGGCTACGCGAGGCAGGACCGCAAGGACCGGCCCCGCGTAGCGATTTCATCGAAGCTGATTGCCGATCTGTTGACGACGGCCGGAGCGAACCGGGCACTCTTTATGGACCTGCACGCAGCTCAGATTCAGGGTTTTTTCAACATCCCGGTGGACCACATGTTCGCGAGCCCGGTGCTTGTGAGCTACTTCCGGGAGTTGGCGCTTCCTGATCTGACGGTAGTATCCCCTGATGCGGGGGGCGTAGAACGGGCCCGCTTCTTTGCGACGAAGATGGGTGCTCCCCTGGCCATTGTGGACAAGCGGCGCACCGATATCAACGTCACCGAAGTGATGAACGTGATCGGCGATGTGCGCGGGCGAACCTGCCTGATCATCGACGATATCGTCGACACCGCCGGCACTCTGGTGAAGACGGTAGATGCGCTGCTGGCAAACGGGGCGACGAAAGTATATGCATGCGCCTCGCATGGGGTGCTGTCTGGCCAGGCCATCGAGCGCATTTCGAACTCGCGGCTGGAGCAGTTAGTGGTTACCAACTCCATCCCACTGCGCGAAGAGGCGCAGAAGGTGGCAAAGATCAAGGTGCTTTCGATCGCCGGTCTGCTGGGCGCGACCATCGAAAGCATTCACATGGAAACCAGCGTCAGCACGCTCTTTAACTGACGCTCTATAACCCTCCGCCAGAGTCTAAGAGCGGTGCTGAAAAGGGAGCGGCTGGGATGCCGTGCCCGAAGAGAGAAGAGAATGGCCGAGATCGTTGCAGCAACGCCCCGAGAGGGCAAGTTCAATAAGAATGCAGCACGCCGCGTGCGGGTGATGGGGAAAATACCCGCCGTAGTCTATGGCGCGAAAGAGGCAGCCATCGCTCTTGAGGTGGACCCCAAGCAGATCCAACGGATCCTCTACTCCGAGACGGGTCACAACTCCATCTTTGACCTTGAGATCTCAGGCTCGACGGCGAAGGCTAAGGCCATGATCGTCGACTGGCAGTATGAGCCGATCAAGGGCCATCTGCTGCACGTCGACTTCAAGCGCATCGCAATGGACAAGCTCATGAAGGTGGAGGTTCCGATCACGCTGGTGGGCGTTCCGGTCGGTGTTCGTACCGAGGGCGGTATCCTGGACCAGGTGCTCCGCGAGGTCGAGATCGAGTGCTTTCCCGGCGACATCCCGAGCCACATCGATGTCGATGTTTCAAACCTGAGCATTGGCCAGGGTGTACGTGTCTCTGACCTGCCTCATGGTGGTTCGCTCAAGTTCCTTACCGACGAAGATGCGACCGTGGCGCACGTCATCGCCATCCGCGAAGAGGTAGTCGAGACCCCGGACGCCGCCGCTGCCGCCGCCGGTGCCCCTGCAGAGCCCGAAGTAGCGAAGAGAGGCAAGCAGGATGCACCGGACGCCACACCGGAACCGCCGGCGAAGAAGAAGTAGTCTTGGCGGATGTTTCAGACCCTGGGCTGCGGCCGGCAGAGACCTCCCGGCCGCAGCAAAGCAAGGTGCTGGTGGTCGGGCTTGGAAATCCCGGCATCGAGTACCAGTTTTCACCCCATAACGCAGGCTTTTTGGCGATCGACCGGATCGCTGAACGCTGTGGGGCCGTGGTAAACAACCGGCGATGTCGCGCACTCACGGCGACCGCCCGGCTGGCGGGCCGGGAGGTGGTTCTGGCCAAGCCCGAGACTTTTATGAACCTGAGCGGATTGTCCGTGCAGGCACTCGTAAGAGAGTTCGAGCTTGAGCAGAAGCCCTCAAGAGCCTGGGAATCCAACCTGATCGTGATCTACGACGAGCTTGCCTTGCCGTTGGGATCGATCCGGGTACGCGAACGGGGAAGCTCCGGCGGACACAACGGGGCAAAGTCGGTCAGCGCATCGCTGGGCACCGAGGAGTGGCTGCGGATCAGGGTCGGCGTCGCTCCTGATTCTCCGGCGGCTCTGGAGGATATACGAAGCCGGCAGAAAGATTACCTGCTCTCCCAGCTGCGAAAGGCAGAGCTGGCCGCGTTGGACGGTGCACTGGATCAGGCAGCAAACGCGGTTGAGGTGATCCTTACCCGCGGAGTAGGCGCGGCGATGAATGAGTTTAACCGCCGTGAGTCAAACAGCCCGGCGGAGTAACGGCGGCACAGCAAGAAGCAAGACACAGAAGACGGTCAAGGCGGGCAGGCAGTCCGCGGAAAGAGAATTCACGATGTCCTTACAAAGGTTCTACGAAGTGATGTTCATCGTCCGGCCGGACGTGCTCGACGAGGACCTCGACAAGCTGATCGCCGGCATTGAAGGCACCGTAACCGGTGGCGGCGGAGCTCTGCGCTCAACGGAAAAGCTGGGCCGGCGCAAGATGGCCTATACCGTACGCAAGTTCAACGACGGCAACTACGTCCTGCTTACCATTGACGCCGACGGCGTCCTCGTCAAGGAAGTTGAGCGGCGCCTTCGGGTCACCGAGCCGGTGATCAAGTTCATCACCGTGCGTATGGATGAGGAAGAGAAGCGCCTGACCAAAGTGCGGGCAATTCGCGCGAGCCGCAAGAAGATGAGTGCGCAGCCGGCTGCTCATGTTCCCGCGCCAGCGGCTCCACCTGCTCCTGCTCCAGCTGCCGCTGCCGAGCCGGCACCTGTAGCGGAGCCTGTAGCTGCCACCGCGTAGTATGTCGAGTCTGGCCCGCCCGGCTGGACCAGTATCAAATGAATCTCCCGTTGTCACTCGTGGCACCGCGGCTATCAAGATAGAGAGAAGAAGGTACAGCAATGGCTGACGAACACAGCACATCAGGCACACCCTCCCGGCCCGAATCTTCGGGTTCATCCTCCGGTTCCTCTTCGGGTCACTCCGGCGGCTCGTCCTCCGGTCACTCCCACTCCAGCGGACCTCGTCCTCCGGGTCGACCCGGCGGCGGCTCTGGCGGCCCGGGCGGCGCAGGCCGCAAGTTTTTCCGGCGCAAAAAGGTCTGCAAATTCTGCACGGAGAAGATCGACGCTATCCCCTACCGCGATGTGCGTCTGCTGCAGGGCTTTGTCGCTGAGCGCGGTAAGATCGTGCCCCGTCGTCTGACCGGCGTCTGCACCAAGCATCAGCGCCGTCTCACGCGTGCCATCAAGCAGGCCCGCAACATCGCGCTTCTGCCCTTTGCGGCGCGATTCTAGTGTCGAGGGACAATGTCTCGTTCCGTCATCGCAAAGGTACGGGATGAACGGGGCATCCCGATTTCAGCGCTAGGGTCCAGGACAACAGGTAATCCTGTCCACTGCAAGTAAGCGATGGATGCGGTACCCGGGTTTAGGGTAAGAGTCCGGGACGACAGGCAGTCTTATCCTTCGCAGGGTACGCGATGGATCAGGCACCCCGGGCCCCACGAACTCCTGGTAAGGGAAGGGCGACAGTTCAGACGCAGTGAAGGCGCGCGGCTTCAGCCGTGCCATCAGTGGGGCAACAAGGGACTTTAGCCCCGCGGGCCAGATGGGACGGAACGAGGTCCCTAAGCCGCGTTCCCTAAATTTTCGAACATTGGGAGATTCACCATGGAAGTCATTCTTAGAGAAGATGTAAACAACCTCGGCACCCGGGGCGACGTGGTCAAGGTAGCCGAAGGCTATGGCCGCAACTTCCTGCTGCCGAAGAAGCTTGCCCTCGAAGCGACCGCCGCCAACAAAGCGGTGATCGAGCAGATGAAGAACTCCGCCGTTCGGCGTTCCGCTAAAGAGAAGAGCGAGTCGGAAGCGCTGCTCAAGCAGCTTGACACGGTCGCCCTGGTCTTCGAGCGCCGCGTCGGCGAGAACGACCATCTCTTCGGATCAGTAACTTCGGGAGACATCGCGCAGCAACTTGAGGCAAAGGGCTTCAACATCGATCGCCGCAAGGTGCAGCTTGAGGACCCACTCAAGTCACTTGGTGATTTCCTCATCCCGGTGCGCCTGCATCGTGAGGTGACCGCTCACATTAAGGTGACGGTCAAGGGCGAAGCGGAACCAGCCGCCTGATCTCAGCTGCGGCCTAGGCGCCCACGTGTCTCGAGACCGTGGGTGCAAGCGGCAGAGTAGCGCCCACCGCGCGGCAAGCCTGTCTCACCACCGTTTGTTCTCCAAATCCGGTTATCCCGCATACGTCCGTCTAAGTCAGCAGGTTAATCGCAGAACCATTAGAAAACCTGCGGCTGGTCAAGCGACCGGCGCGGTGTGGCCGCGATGCCCGTCAGCGGGCGGGCCCATGGCCATCGACGCCACGATAAAGATGCCGAGGATTGCGAGGATCACCACGAGCGACACGCCGACCGGGATCTGCAACCACCTCGACAGCAGCATCTTCAAGGCCACAAAGGCAAGGATGACCGCGAGCCCATAATGCAATAGCCTCAGCCTGTCCAACAGATGCGAAAGGGCGAAGAAGAGGGAACGCAGCCCCAGTATGGCGAAGATATTCGACGTATAGACGATGAATGGGTTACGGGTGATAGCCATCACTGCGGGTATGGAGTCGAGGGCGAAGATCAGGTCCGTCACTTCGATCGCGAGGATTACAAAGAGCAGCGACGAAGCTTCCAGGCGTGGAGCAACCTTGCCCGCTGCCTCGGATGCTTTGCCGATCTCGTCAGCGCCTGCCATCTCTGCCACTCCGTCGTGCTGTCCCGCCGCTGCATCCGTCGGGTGAGTGGGGGTAGCCGCACCCCTGCTATGCTTCTTCCTCAGCCAGTTCATCAGCCTGGAGGGCGCAGGTTTGCCAGGCTTATGCGGCCGCATCAAGCGGATGGCGGCGATCAGCAGCACCGCGCCGAAGAGGTATTGGATCCATTCGAACCTGATCAGCAGTGACAGGCCAAGAGTGATGAAGAGCGCCCTCATCACAATCGCTCCGAGTACGCCCCACAGCAGGGCGCGGCGCTGCTCCTCGCGGCTCAGCCCGAGTGCTCGAAACATCAGCAGAAAGACAAAGAGATTGTCGACACTCATCGAGCCTTCGATGAGGTAGCCGGAGCTGAACTCAAGAGCCGGCCGGGAACCCATAGCATGCCAGAGGAAGAGCGCAAAGCAGGCGGCAAGCACCGCGACGAATCCGGTCCAGCCCCATGCCATCGCGGCCGAAGGCGCACTTCGCCTGCGCTGCAGCACCACAAGGTCGATGAACAGCAGGGCGGCAATCACAAGGTGAAAGCAGATCCAGTAAGAGGCTGGAGCAGCGGCAAACATCCTCCGATGTTATTTGATTTTTCATGAGCAGGAGGAGTTTGGTCGCCGTCCGCTGGATCTGGCCCTCCTCTCCGAACCGGGCAGACCAGGTTCAGGATCGAATTGGCTGGCCAAAGGGGAGGGAATGTACCGGGATACAAACATGCCGGATGCATGCTCGAGCCAGATCCCCTCAGTCCGCACTTTAGGCCTTGGACTAAAGAGATCAGGCAGACTTAGCTTGTATTTCACAGATTATGAGTTATTCTAAGCCAAATAAGTTGTGACCTCTTAGAGACCGACAGCAAGCTACACGAATCAGCAGATGAGTCAAGTATAAATAGCACGTAGCTGAGTTACTTCCGTGCACTGTTTACTTGTAAATTACTAAGCCATTACTTAGACTGCCTATACAGCCGACATTCTAATCGAAGACCCCGGCCGATCGCCGAGCAGGCGAACCGCGTTGGCCAGGGGTGTCGGCTTCACCACGTTCCAAAAGATAGCCCGCACGTTGTTAATTGCAGAGATTCTGCTTTCAGGGAGGTGCCTGTTGAATACGCTCATCCGTGCGGGGCAGCAGTCGGGCCCGGTGTCCAGCTCTCGCATCGTTTTCATCTCATGCGCCTTACTCACTATTTGCTCCGTGTCTCTGGCGCAGACTGCTGCTACTGACATCAATATCGGGACCGGCGTTACCCTGAACACCGCCAAGAGGCTCGGCATCAACCTGGGCGCACAGGGTTTCTACGATTCGCAGCAGCTGATGCGCAATATCATGTTCCGCAACCCGGGGTTTGAGGGTGAGATCTGGCAGTCGATCATCCACTGCAAGACGGTGACAGCGAACAGCTGCACCGACGACAACGTTTATTCGGCATGGTATGTAAACTTCTTTGCAAACGCGTCTGTTGAGTTCATCACCGGCGGAGCAGCCGGGTTCCGGACATCGGTTGCGGGTAACACGCCAGCGAATCAGAAGGTGGGCACCGGCGCTGTTCTGAGGTTCTTCGCCTCTCCGCCCGGTTTGACTGCGGGAGATTACCTCGTCGTAAGAATGGGGAGGACGGGGAACCCACAGGCGGGCTGGTGGACCTATTGCAGCAACGGCGCCACCTTGAGCACCGAATTCACGGACCTCTCTCCGGCGACCCCCGGTAAGCAGGCTCTGCGGATCAATGCGGCCGGACCAAACCAGTTTGTGACCGTGACCAGCTATGCTGATTCGTCGTACGTTCAACCCTTCATCCAGCTGAACGGAGGCTACACGCTTTTCTTCAGGGCCAAGGCCACCGGCGGCGCCAACCAGGTTACAGTCAGCCTATCGCGTCTGCTTACCGGCAATCAGACTCTGCCCTTCTTTAATCAGAACATAAACCTGGCGAACAGCTGGCAGGACTATAGCTACCATTTTGTAGCTAACGATAACGGTCAGCCGGGGTTTGTTGCCCTCACCTTTCAGCTCTTATCGACAGGAATGCTGCTGGACGACGTCTCGCTCACCCAGGACGCGACCTCCGACAACCCTACGGCCTACCGCAATGAAGTGGTCTCGACGCTGCGGGCCTTGCATCCGGGGATCCTCCGTTTCATGGATGCTGGCGCCAGCTTAGGCAGCTCCCTTGACAATATGTTGGCGCCGACATTCGGCCGCATGCGAGCCGGCTATAGCGCCTGGGGTACGGTATCGACGGACATTTCGATGGGTCTGCATGACTACCTTGTGCTCTGCCAGGCAATCGGCGCTGAGCCGTGGTACAGCTTTCCGGCCGGATCGAGTACGCAGGAGATGGCCAACATGATGGATTACCTGGGCGGGTCGACAGCCACAGTTTACGGAGCGAAGCGTGCAGCGCTGGGCCAGGCCGCACCGTGGACAACCGTGTTTCCTGTGATCCATCTTGAGTTCGGCAACGAGGTCTGGAATGGCGGCTTCTCCGGCGCGGCCATGCTCGATTCAGCGTCATACGGCCAACGAGCTACCCAGATGTTCGCCGCTGCTCGCTCCTCGCCTTCCTACTCCAGCAACTCCTTCGACCTCATACTCGACGGCTGGGCGACATCCCCGGCCTGGAACCAGGCAGTACTCGCGGCCAGCGCGAACTACGATAGCATCGATGCCGCGCCCTACCTCTTCTACACCTTCAACGATTCATCGAGCATCGAGAACATCTTCGGTCCCATGTTTGCGCAACCCGAGTCGCTGGATAGTGTTCCATCGGGCGTGATGTACCAGCAGGCCAAGATCGCGGCACAGGCTGCACACCCGGCAAATCTTGCAGTCTACGAGACCAACCTCTCAACCGATTCCGGATCAGCTTCGCAGGCAGCTATCAGTCAGGCGGTCCCGTCACTGGGAGCAGGCCTGGCCGCAACCGAGCATATGCTTCTCATGATGCGGGACCTCGGGGTGGTTAACCAGACGATGTTTGACATCGGGGGCTACAGCACCTACTTCTCGGGCACCGTTGCAGGAGCAGGTTCGACTACTCCTCTGTGGGGTACCGTAGTTGATATGGGGTCGTCCAATCGGATGCGTCCTACTTACCTTGCCGAACAACTCGCCAACACGGCGATCCTGCCGACCATGCTAACGGCCCTGCAATCCGGCGCAAATCCGACGTGGAACCAGCCGCTGAGTAGCAACGATAACGTCAGCCTGAACGGCGCGCACTACATCCAGAGCTTTGCGTTCACCGACGGAGCTCAGAATAACCTGGTGCTCTTCAACCTCCACCGCACCGCATCCCAGCCAGTGACCTTCTCCGGAGTGAATGCCCCGCTTGGTTCCTCTACGATCAGGACTCTTACCTCCTCGGCCATTAACCAGACCAACGAACTGAGTAACAATGTTTCAACTACGAGTATGTCTCAGACCTTAGCCCGCGGAGCTACGCTCCTGCTGCCACCTTACTCGATGACCGTAATCAACTCTGCGTCGCCCGGCGCGCCCATCATCAACTCGGTCGCCGTGACTTGTTCAGCGAGCACTCTGGCGACCGGGGCATCCACGCCATGCACTGCAGCCCTGTCTGCCTCCGGTGCATTCAACTCGCAGATCATCTGGACGGTAGATCAGGGAAGCATTTCGAGCAACGGTCTCTACACCGCTCCTGCTCTCCTACCTCCCGGAGCACAGGCCACCATCACTGCTACTTCCGTGCAGGACCCAACGAAGGCGGGAACTATAACCATAACTCTCGCCCCCAGCAGTATTACCGGGGTGAATGTGGCCTGCGGCTCTGGCAGCCTTGTGCAGGGCGCACACACCTCGTGTGCCGCCTCGGTGCAGGGACTCGGCAATTTCTCGCCTCAGGTAACCTGGACAGCCTCAGCCGGCGCCATCGATGCAAACGGAAACGTCACCGCGCCCGCCAGCGGTTCCTCGCTCGTCGTACAGGCGGTGAGTCAGCAGGATCCAACGAAGTCCGGCAGTCAGACCATTACAGTCACCCCACCCTCGGGCAAGGTGACCTTCGTCACTGTCGCATGCGGGTCAAACACGCTTCCATTCGGCGGCACGACCACTTGTGCCGCAACCGTACACGGGATCGGGCTTGTGTCTCCGCTCGTGGTCTGGTCGGCATCGGGCGGCACCGTCGACGCGTCGGGTAACTTCACTGCTCCCGCCAGCGGCACGTCACTGTACGTCGCTGCAACCAGCATTCAGGATAAGACACAGTATGGTATTCAAACCATCAGCCTAACGACCCCCTTACCTCAACTCACCACCCCGGCCGCGATCGTGACCTCAACAACCGCGACCATAAGCTGGACCACTAACGTGCCGACTCGCAGCGGAGTGAATTACGGGCTCGTCCCGGGGCAGGGAGGATCCACGACGCCGTACGTCTTTCCCCCGACGACGACACCTTCTTTCACCTTGACTGGGCTATCTCGGGCGACCACGTATTACTTCGCGGCTTTCTCGACCACTACTGACAACACGCAGACTGCCTTCCTGCAGTCGTCCTTTACCACCGCACCATGAGGGTAAGCGTGAGGCTGAAGCAGAAGCTCACGGCTGGCGAGTTAACGAGGACGTCATCGCGATCTCGCTCTATGCATTAGGCCGCGTCGGCAGCTTTCGTATCAGGCCCTTGAATAAGGAATAGACACAGCACTCGACGATGGCGCCGCTGGACGAGACAGATCGTGCAGCTCAAAGACCTCGACCAGCCGCCCGATGTTGATAGCGATGTTGTAGTTTTCCAGTACCTTCCGCCGTCCTGCGCGGGCGAGGCTCTGCCGCAGTCCACCATCCGATAGCAACTTCGCCATCGCCCCGGCGAGTGCCTCTTCGGACGCTGGGGGGACGAGCAGACCTTCCTTGCCATGTTCGATCAACTCCGGAGTGCCTGCGACAAAGGTGCTCACACAAGCGATCTCCATTGCCATCGCCTCCATCAGCGCGACTGGAACTCCCTCGGCGAAGCTCGACAGCACAAACAGGTCAGCGCTCCCGAGCAGTTGGCGAGTCGAGGCATGGCTGAGCGCTCCGTGCAGCGTTACGCTGTCTCCCAGCAGGTTTTCGTCGATATACCTTTGCAGTGCCTCACGCTCGGTCCCTCCGCCGACGATGCTCAGCCTGATGGGCAAACCCTGCGCCAGCAGTTTGCTAAAGGCTTTGAGCAGAAATATCTGCCCCTTGCTGGGGTGCAGCCTGCCAACCGAGAGGATATGCAGGGTCTTCGGCTCTGCCCGATCTACGGGCGCAAAGACTTCAGTGTGCACCCCGAGCCGGCATACGTGGAACTTGTCCCAGGTATCAGGGGGCGACAGCCTGAGCAACTGACTGCGTGCGAAGAAGCTGATGCAGGTTACGAACTTTGCATGGTGTACCTTCTTCGCCAGAAAGGAGCGGGTAACCTCAAAGAATTCGTCGGGCCCATGCACGGTGAGCGAATAGGGCACCTTCCACGCGATCGAGGTGAGCATCGCGACGGTTGCAACCGGCCCTGAGAAGTGAACGTGAAGATGATCGCAGCCCTTGCGTCGCATCCAGGCACCAACGAGGATGGCCTCAATCAGATAGAACACCGCGTAGCTCATCCCGCGAAGGTCCCACGGAGTCAGCCGGACTGCCTCGCGAAGTCCGCGCCAGATCACGCCCGGCTGAGTCAGGAGGGTGTTGAGTATTGTCTGCAGGATCAGGAGCTTCGAGGTCTGCTTCACGTAGAAGGTCTGCGCCACCTCCTCCATCTCGATCGTTGAAAATCCATCTGCAGGCGGCCGGATCGCATTGATGGACGCGGTCTCGATGTGGAAGCCTTGCTGCCGCATCATCAGGATCTCGCCCAGAAAGAACGTATGGGAGACAGCCGGGTATTGGCTGAGTAGATAGGCGATCCGGGAGGGCCCGGCAACGTTGTGCTGCCCCGATTCGGGGCGAGTCAGCCCTGCTTGCATCATGTCTCCGAATAGTCCCCCTGAATAATTGTGTTTCCAGTCTGGTGTAGCTCTTAGCCTACCGCCAATCATCCAAGCGCATATCCAAGGTTAAAGTAGCAGGAAGCTTGTCCGTACAAGAGATGGGGAGAGGGCAGGCAGGAGGAAGAGATCTGTATGCAGGACTGTTGGAGTTGCTGCCGTCGTAGACGTGCCGGAATTATGCAAGATCGCGACCGCAGCTCTCAGGTGAAGCAGGACCTTCGCCACGCCTTCCTGAAGATGACGTTGGGGAACACTAACGTCACGGTACCAAGGAACGCTGCATTCGCTCTCGGAGCGAGGTATGTCGCCGATTTTGCATGTGAGCCAGAGGCACACACTTCGTTTGACCGAGGAGCAGCATGTCTGTCCAGCATCAATTCAAGGCCATCTTCAAAGGCGATCTCTACCGGCGTCTCTCTTTGCTTACAGCGATCAACGCCATCGCCGCCTGTGCCCTTATGCTCCCCTCGCTCAGCACAGCACAGAGTGCACCCACATCGATCTCCGTCGGCACGAACGTAAAGCTGACAAACGTCAAGCGGCTGGGCATCAATCTCGGGGCTCAGGCGTTCTACGACTCCGAACTGCTGCTGCGCAACATCATGGTTCGTAACCCGGGCTTTGAAGGAGAGCTGTGGCAGTCGATCCTCCACTGCAAGACGGTGACCGCAACCAGCTGCACCGATGACGATCCTTACACTGCCTGGCCGGCCAATTTCTTTGCCGATGCCAAGGCAGAGTTCGTTACCGGGGGCGCGACCGGCGCAACTGCGACGGTAATCAGCAGCACCGCTGCGAATTACGCCACCGGCATCGGTTCGACATTGGTGTTTGCGTCCGCTCCGGGCGGGATTGTAGCACCAGGCGATTATGTGGTGGTGCGCATGCACGTGCCCGGAAACGCGCAGGCGGGATGGTGGACCTATGGAGACGGCGGCGCCACATTTTCGACCGAGTTCAAAGACCTCTCTCCCAACTCACCCGGCCTGCAGGCGCTGCGCGTCGACGCCTCGGGACCGAACGGCTTCGCTACCCTGAGCAGCTATGCTGATACCTGCCCGCAGCCCTTCATTCAGATGAACGGCCACTATACGCTCTCCTTTCGGGCCAAGGGCGTAGGCGGCAACAACATGGTCGGCATCAGCTTGAACCGCAATGCGGCCGGCGGCCAGAGCCGCTTCTTCAATCAGACCGTCAGCCTCGGCACCTCGTGGCAGGACTACAGCTACTCCTTCCAGGGTGTCGACGCCCCGAACGGCGGCGGCATCGCTCTTACCTTCCAGCTGGTGGGCAGCGCGATGTTGATCGACGACGTCGCCGTCACCGCAGACGCCGGTTCTGATAATCCGACTGCCTATCGCGATGAAGTTGTTTCGACCCTTCAGGCACTTCACCCTGGCATATTGCGCTTCATGGATGCAGGCACCAGCTTTGGCAGCACCCTCGATAACATGCTGGCCCCCTCCTTTGCGCGTGAGCGTGCAGGCTACAGTGCATGGACAACAGAGTCGGACGACATCCCGATGGGCCTCCACGACTTCCTTGTACTCTGCCAGACGATCGGAGCGGAGCCCTGGTATACCTTCCCGGCAGGATCGACCACTCAGGAGATGTCAAACCTGATGGACTATCTCGGCGGGTCAACCTCGACCGCCTATGGAGCCAAGCGTGCGGCACTCGGGCAGAGTGCTCCCTGGACCAGCGTCTTCCCCATCATTCACCTCGAGTTTGGTAATGAGGTCTGGAATGGCGGCTTCTCGGGCGCTGCCTTCCTGGATGGAACCTCTTACGGCAAGCGTGCAGGAGTGATCTTCGGCGTAGCCCGCTCTTCGCCGTCCTACTCGAGCAAGTCCTTCGATCTGATCGTCGATGGCTGGGAGTCCGTACCGTACTGGAGCAGCCAGGTGCTGGCAGCCAGTTCAAACTACGACACCATCGATGCAGCGCCGTACCTCTTCAACAGCCTTAACGACACAAGCTCGGTCGAGAACATCTTCGGGCCCATGCTGGCGCAGCCGGAGCTGATGGACAGTACCATCTACGGGTCCATGTACCAGCAGGCTGGCGTGGCTGCCCTGGCAAAGCGTCCCGCTCACCTCGCTGTCTATGAATCAAACCTCTCGACCACCGCAGGCTCAGCCTCACAAGCAGCGATCAACCAGACGGTGCCGTCGCTCGGGGCAGGGTTGACGGCGACCGAACACATGCTGCTGATGATGCGCGACCTCGGAGTCACCAACCAGGCCATGTTCGCGCTGGGTGGATACAGCAGCCCGTTTCGTGGGTCCACCTCCTCATCCGGCAACAACACGCAGCTCTGGGGCGTGGTCGTCGATATGGGCGTCACCAATCGCCTCCGGCCTACCTACCTGACCGAGCAGCTGGCAAACGCGGCTATTCTTCCCACCATGCTCTCGACCACCCAGGGCGGAGCAAATCCGACCTGGAACCAGCCCTACAGCACCAATGACAACGTCCAGTTGAGTGGCGCGCACTACCTGCAGAGCTTTGCCTTTACCGACGGCGCCAAGCTAAACCTGATCCTCTTCAATCTCCATCGCACCAACGCTCTGCCGGTCGTGCTCAGCGGACCAAACGCACCTGCGGGGAACGGCACTATTACGACCCTTAGCGCCGCATCCATCACGGCCAGCAACGAGCAGAGCCAGCTGGTGGCGCCGGCCGTGACCTCGCAGACCCTGCAGGCGGGAACGACACTCACGCTGCCGCCCTACTCGATGACGGTGATCAGCGGCAACGCTCCGTCCCCGGGAGTCAGCTCGGTGACAGTCGCCTGTGCTGCAACCACGCTGGTCGTAGGCGCTTCGACGACCTGTAGCGGTACGGTGAATGGAACGGGGCTGTTCAACTCCGGCGTCTCCTGGCAGGCGAGTCAGGGCACCATCACGAGCTCCGGCCTCTACACTGCTCCGACCAGCCTGGCCTCGAACGGCACCACCATCCTTACCGCCACCTCACTCGCCGACGGCAGCAAGTCGGGCACTGCCGCGATCAACCTCTCTTCGAGCAAGGTCACGAGCCTCTCGGTGAGCTGCCCCGTGGCCTCAATGCCGTTGAACGGCAGCACCAGCTGTGCAGCCACCGTTCAGGGTATCGGTAACTTCTCTTCAGGAGTGACCTGGTCATCGAGCAGCGGCAGCGTCGACAACAACGGCAACCTCAATGCTCCGGCAGCCGGCACCTCGGTCACCGTGCAGGCGGTCAGCATACAGGATCCGACCAAGTATGCGATCAAGTCGCTTACCCTCACCGATCCGTCCTTGAGCAGCACTCCGCCCTCAAACCCTCTGCAGCTATACGGTCTCAAGACAGCGACCGGCTATGACTATGCCGTCATCCGCTGGCTGATTACCACTCCAACTCGAAACTCAGTGAAGTATGGACCCACCTCCTCCTACGGCTTGGTGATGCCAGCCACTTCGCCCACTGGCGCACCCAGCTTCACCGTGCACGGCCTCACTCCCGGCACGAAGTATTACTTCCAGCTGATCTCCACGTTCCCGAACGGGCAGACAGCAACGCTCGCAATCAGCCTGACGACAAAAAAGTAAGTACCTCGAACAGGGGGACGGCCACTCGCCACGAGTGGCCGTCTCCATCTGCTCAGCTCCCAGCCGATTCATACTTCCTGCCTGCTTCCGGCGTTGTCACCCCAAGATCGCGCGACAAGCATCAGCGTGACGAAAGTATCAGGGCGCCCCCGCAAAGGCAGACAGAGCCACGCTCCGCCGACTGACAGGGCCGATAGAGCGGGAAGAAGCGCCGCGTGAGAGCGCCTTTTATTTCTTCAGAAGGAAGACCTTTCCCCGTGACCCACTCGAATGGAGCCGTATTCTCCGCTTTTAGCCGGGGCGGCGCACTCATCAAGGCAGCTATCGGTACGACGCTGTTCCTCGCCGCATTATCCGCAGGGGCAGCCCAGCATCAGGTTCTCTTTGGGCACATCCCTCAGGCCACCCAGAGTTCGCGCAGCATCGGCCGCCTTCCCCGTGAGATCAGGCTCAATCTGGCTATCGGTCTTCCTCTGCGTAACCAGGATCTGCTCGATCTGCTGCTGAAACAGATCACCGATCCTGACAGCCCTTATTACCGTCATTACCTTCTGCCGGCTGAGTTCGCGGCTGAGTTCAGTCCATCGCAGCGGGACTACCACCAGCTGATCGCCTGGGCTGAATCAAACCATCTTACTGTCACAGAAACCTATCCTAATCGCGTTCTGCTCGATGTTTCGGGAGACGTAAGCGAGATCGAATCGGCCTTCCATCTCAACCTTCTGAACTATGTCCATCCGGAGCGTGGTGAGTTCTTCGCGCCCGACCGCGAACCCTCGGTCGACCTCGACATCGCGCTGCTTGACGTCAGCGGAATGGACAACTTCGAGGTTCCTCATCCTATGGCACTGAGGTCGCACCCGCTCAGCGAGGCGGGACCTTACGTCACCGGCAGCGGCCCCTCCGGCTACTTTCTTGGCAAGGATTTCCGCGCCGCCTACGCCCCGGGAGTTACGCTCACGGGCCGGGGTCAAACAGTGGGACTGCTGGAGTTCGACGGCTTCTACAGCGCGGACGTGACCAAAAACTTTGCTCAGGCCGGACTGCCTGCGGTGCCTACCCAGACGGTGCTGCTCGATGGGTTCAACGGAGCGCCCGGAGGATCGAACATCGAGGTTACCCTTGACATCATGATGGCGGCCTACATGGCGCCAGGGCTGTCGCAGGTGATGGTCTACGAGGGCTATTCACCGAATGACATCCTGAATCGTATGGCGACTGACAACCTGGCACAGCAACTCAGCTCGTCATGGAGCTTCGGACCTATCAACGCCACCACGGAGCAGATCTTCAAGCAGTACATCGCGCAGGGCCAGTCTCTGCTGCAGGCCTCGGGAGACAGCGGAGCCTACAAGGGTCCTATCATGGCTCCCTCCGATGATCCCAACCTGACCGTAGTTGGGGGGACGAGCCTCACCACCAGCGGCGCCGGTGGAGCCTGGCAGTCGGAGATGGCATGGACCGGAAGCGGCGGCGGCATCAGCACCGTCTACCCCATTCCTGCCTATCAGCAGGTAGGCAACATGAATTCCAATCTCGCTGCCAGCGGCGGTTCGACGAAGATGCGCAACATCCCCGATGTTGCGCTTACCGCCGACATCCAGATGTTCCTGATCCAGAACAATGGCCAGGCAGTCGTGGTAGGCGGGACCAGCGCAGCAGCTCCCCTGTGGGCCGGCTTCATCGCGCTCGCTAACCAGCAGGCCGCCGCCAGTGCGAAGCCACGTGTCGGCTTCCTCAATCCGGCGCTCTATACGATCGGATCCGGCGGCAGTTACAGCGCTGATTTCAATGACATCACCCGCGGCAACAACTCGGGCTTTTCCGCCGGAACCGCCTACGATCTCGTCACCGGATGGGGCTCACCCGCCGGGCAGCACCTCATCAACGATCTGACGAGTGTACCGGCAGCTGCTTCCTTCTCGCTCGCAGCCTCGCCTATGACGCTCTCCCTCACTCCAGGAACCGCGGCGAGCACTACCATCACCATCGCGCCGGTGAATGGCTTCACCGGCGCCGTCACCTTCTCCGCCGCAGGTCTTCCCACCGGGGTCACTGCATCCTTTTCGACTCCACACGCAGCAAAGACGACGAGCCACACGGCGCAGACAGCCCAGGCGAGCCAATCGAGCGTGCTCACGCTCACCGCCGGCTCGTCCCCTCTTCCCGGCACTTACCCCGTCACCATCACCGGCGTCTCAGGGAACCTATCTGTCAGCACGGCCATGTCGGCGGTCGTCAGCGTGCCCTCCTTCGGCCTGTCGTCGCCGGTCAACGTACTCACTCTTCCCGGCGGTGGTACGGCGGCGACGAGCGTCTCCATCACCCCGCAGGGGGGCTTCACCGGCGCCGTCTCACTCTCCGCAACAGGCCTGCCCCTTGGAGTGGCAGCGACCTTCAGCCCAGCTAGCGCGACTACCTCCACTTCCATCACCTTCGCGGCCAGCAGCAATGCGACTGCCGGCACTTACCCCGTTGTGTTGAATGGCGTCTCGGGCAGCCTCAAAAGCTCGGAGACGATCAGCCTCACCATCACCGTGCCCGGCATCACCCTTTCGCTCACGCCGGTGAACCTCTCGCTGCCGCGAGGATTTACGGCAAGCACAACCCTCGCCATCAAGCCTCAGGGCGGATTCAATGGCATGGTTTCGCTGGCCGCAACCGGGCTGCCAACGGGAGTGACCGCCTCGTTCGGGACCCTGAGTGGAAGTCCAACCACCGGAGGGCTCAGCCTCGTCACCTTCACCGCGGCTGGCAGCGCGCCGATCGGAACCTTCTCCGTCTCGCTCACCGGCACATCTGCAGCGATGAAGAGCAGTACAGCCGCGACTCTCAGTGTGCTCGCGCCATCAGCCGGATCGGCCTTCGTGAACCTCGCTTCCGCCTATGACGTCTCAGCGCTGGTCATCGATGGCGCGCCGTTCACAGGAGCAGGGCTTGATGGCGGGCTGAACGGCAGCAGCACAGCCTATTCCGCCAATCTGGTTGGCATGCAGCAGAGCATAGCTGGAACATCCTTTTACTTCGGTCCGGCCAGTGCGCCCGACGCGGTCAGTTCCAGGGCCGTGCTGCTGCCTTCCGGTCAATTTGGCAGCCTGCGGCTGCTCGCCTCGGGAGTCAACGGCAACCAGGTCGCGCAGGTCTTCAGCGTGACATACACCGATGGCACGATCTCCACCTACATGCAGAGCATGAGTGACTGGCTCTCTCCGCAGAACTACACCGGTGAGACCAAGGCAGTCACCATGCCTTATCGAGACAACGGGGCAGGCCAGAGGGACAACCGCACCTTCTACCTCTACGAATACAGCTTGGCCTTAAACCCAGCGAAGAAGGTCAGCAGCATTACATTTCCCAACAACCGCAACGTCGTCGTACTAGCCGCAACCCTGGGCACGGCTTCGGGCCAGAGTCACTAGCGTCTAAGTCCGGGTGCCTTGACCAGGTGTTGGCGGAGTGCTTGGCTGGGGGGCCGGCCAGATCGCGCTGCAAGCTCGCGCCCGCAACCTCACGCGACGGCGCTCGTCAAGAACCGTACAATAGAGCAGCAGGCTTGCTGGGCGATCGCTGCTGGAATGCCTCACGGCAGACCGGGAGAGGAAAGTCCGAACTCCACAGGACAGTGTGCCGGATAACGTCCGGGATGCGAGCTTCAAGGCTCGTAGACGGCCAGTGCCACAGAGAAGATACCGCCGGCGATTCGGGGCTGAAAGGTCCCGCAGCGCAGGTAAGGGTGAAAAGGTGCGGTAAGAGCGCACCGCTCCGGCCGTAAGGCCGGGGGCAGGGTAAACCCCACACGGAGCAAGACCAAATAGGGAGGGAATCCGCGGCCAGACCCAGGCTGCGGATGCGTGCCTGTCCGGCGCGCCCAGGCGGGTTGCTCGTTTGTGCCCTCGCGGGCCCGGGCGGGAGCCGAAACCTCCGGGTAGGTCGCTTGAGCGGCGCAGCAATGCGTCGCCTAGAGGAATGATCGTCCACGACAAAATTCGGCTTACAGGCAGCCTGCAAAGTGGCCTCGCCGCTTCCAATCAGAAGCAGCGGGGCCTCCTTTTCCCCGGAATCCGGGCATTAAGACTTGTCTGCGACGCTGCTTAACTTTGACTCCGCGTCCGCGATGATCTCATTCGCGCGCGCATACCTCTCCGCGTCATCCCCGGCTTCGTCCCACATCGTGTGTCCATCATCGAGCTCGTGCTGTGCTGCTGCCGGGTCCAGCTCTTCCGGCTTTAAAGCGGCGTCCGCAAGGATGGTCACACGCTCGGGCAGCACCTCGGCAAATCCCCAAGACACATGAAAGCGCTGCACGCCGCTCGCTCCAGCACCCTCGCCGCCATGGAGCCGCACTTCGCCAGACCCCAACAGAGTAAGCAGGGGCGCGTGCCCGAGCAGCACTTCCATGTAGCCGGATTTTGACGGCAGTTCGACGGCATCGGCCGGCCGGTCGATGAGGATGCGCTCCGGCGTGACCAGCCGGACCCACAATTGCGCGCTATTTGCGTCAGCCATCTGCTCTTACACCGCCGCCGCTTGCAGCTTCTCTGCCGCCTCGAGCACTTCTTCGATGGTGCCTTTGAGATAAAAGGCCTGCTCAGGAACGTTGTCGTGCTTGCCCTCGATAATCTCCTTAAAGCTGCGCACCGTGTCCTCGATCTTGCAGTAGCGGCCCGGTATGCCGGTAAACTGCTCTGCTACGTGAAAGGGCTGCGAGAGGAACTTCTGCACCTTGCGCGCGCGGTTCACGGTCAGCTTGTCCTCCTCAGAAAGCTCATCGATACCGAGAATGGCGATGATGTCCTGGAGATCTTTGTAGCGCTGCAGGATCAGCTTTACGCCCTGGGCCACGTCGTAATGCTCCTGCCCAACGATGCGCGGCGTGAGGATGCGCGAGGTCGACGCGAGCGGATCGACAGCGGGGTAGATGCCGAGTTCTGAGAGCGGTCGTGAGAGCACCGTGGTCGCGTCAAGGTGAGCAAACGTGGTCGCCGGAGCCGGGTCAGTCAGGTCATCCGCCGGTACGTAGACTGCCTGCACAGAGGTGACGGAGCCGTTCTTAGTCGAGGTGATGCGCTCCTGCAACTCGCCCATCTCGGTGGCGAGGTTGGGCTGATAGCCGACCGCCGACGGCATACGGCCCAGCAGCGTCGAGACCTCAGAGCCGGCCTGGGTGAAGCGGAAGATGTTATCGATGAAGAGCAGCGTGTCAGAACCCTCTTCGTCGCGGAAGTATTCGGCGACCGTGAGTGCGCTCAGTGCGACGCGCAGGCGCGCCCCTGGAGGCTCAGTCATCTGGCCGTATATGAGCGCGGCCTTCGACTTCTGCCGGTCCTTGAGATCGATTACGCCGGACTCCTGAAACTCCCTCCAGAGATCGTTGCCCTCGCGGGTACGTTCGCCGACCCCGGCAAAGACGGAGACGCCGCCGTGCTTTGAAGCAACGTTGTTGATCAGCTCTTGAATGACGACCGTTTTGCCCACACCGGCGCCTCCGAAGAGGCCGATCTTCCCGCCCTTGAGAAATGGCTGGATCAGGTCGATGACCTTTACGCCGGTCTCGAACATCTCTTCGCGGGTAGACTGCTCCTCAAATGTTGGAGCCTGCCTGTGGATAGGACGGCGTTCCGTCTCGCCGACCGGGCCAAGCTCGTCGACCGGCTCGCCGATGACGTTGAGCACGCGGCCGAGCGTGGCCCGGCCAACCGGTACGGTGATGGGTGAGCCTAGGTCGATGGCCTTCATGCCGCGCACCATGCCCTCGGTGGCCTCCATTGCAACGCAGCGTACGCGGCCCTCTCCAAGGTGCTGCTGCACCTCGAGCACTACCTTGATCTCCGTCGGAACGTCAAAGCCTTCGCTGACCACGCGAAGCGCCTGGAAGATAGGCGGCATCGACGACTCCGCAAACTGTACGTCGACGGCCGGGCCAGAGATTTGGATTACCTTACCTACGTTTTCCGCCATGATTATTCTTTCTGGTGTCTAACCTGACTTACTCTGATGCTCTTTGACCTAGCCAACTGACTTGCAGCTGGCAACAGTGACCTAGCGGGTGTCTCAGGAGAGCGCTGCCGCGCCACTTACAATTTCGATGATTTCTTTGGTAATTGCCGCCTGGCGTACGCGGTTCATAGTAAGAGTGAGCGCGTCGATCATGTCGGAGGCGTTGTTCGTAGCCGAATCCATAGCGGTCATGCGCGCCGCGTGCTCTGCGGCTACAGACTCGATCATGGCGTGATATATCTGCGTTGTTACGTAGCGGGGCAAGAGGCCGGCAAAAAGCTCGTGCGGCGGCTGCTCGTAGATGTAGTCGACATCGGAGGTGCCAAACTTCTTAGCCTCCTCCTCAGCCTCTGCATCATCGCCAGGTTTTAGGCTGACTCCGGCGGAGCTGGCCGCTTCTCCGGCACGTTCCCGGTCCTCGCGGCCCTGCTCCTCGGCACGGGTAATATCCTGCTCGCCGATCTCGACGACAGGCAGTATGCGCTCCACCACCACGCGCTGCTGGATGACCGACTTGAACTCGTTGTAGACGATGTAGGCAGCGTCGATCTCCTCACGCATGTATCGATCCACGATCATCCGGCCTACTTCATCCACGCGGTTGTATTCCAGCTTGTCAAGCATTCCAGGATGATCACCGGTGACCTCAATCGGCCCGGAGCGAGCGCGTTCGGGGCGCTGCTCGCTGTGACCGCCGGAAGCCTCTGCGTGGGACTGATCGGGGAGCTGCGCGGTCGGGTAGCGACGCCGAAACAGGTCGCGGCCCTTGCGGCCGATCGCCTCGACGTCAATCTGCTTATCCCCGTTCTCCCCGAGGAAGTTGAAGGTCGCCTTCAGGATGTTGGCGTTGAAAGCGCCTGCGAAGCCCTTGTCTCCGGAGATGACGACGAGCAGGATGTTCTTCTCTGGGCGCGAGAGCAGCAGAGGATGACGGACGTCGCCCGTAATAGGGTCATAGATCTCGATGCGCCGCTTGAGCGAGTTGAGCACGCTCGCCATCATCGCCTGGTAAGGCCGGCTCGACATCGCGCGCTCCTGTGCGCGGCGCAGCTTGGCGGCCGAGACCATCTTCATGGCCTTGGTGATCTGGCGCGTGTTCTTCACACTACGAATGCGCCGGCGGAGATCGAGTACGTTTGCCATGTCTTAGCTCTTTGATCTCAGCTCACAGCCGCTGGCAACGATCGCCAACTCTGCCTTAAGATTCGTAGTTCTAGCGCCTGACGATATTCGGCGAACAATCGGCGGTGTACTACCTCGCCGCGCTGGCCGGCTCTGGTGCGGCTGCGGGCGTGGTCTCCTCAGCCTTCTTCTTCTCGCCTTCATCCAAGGGTTTTACTGAGGACTCCTGCAGCTTTGCCTCGTTGTGCTCGTCGAAGAAGTTCTGCTTGTATTCCTTGAGAGCAGCGTTGATTCGCCCCTTGAGGTCATCGTCGAGCGACTTCTTCGTTACGATGTCGTTGAGCAAGGCAGACTGCGCCGAGTCAAGGTACTTATATAATCCGGCCTCGAACGCACGAATCTGCTCCACCTTGAGGTCGTCAAGGTAGCCATTAGTACCGGCGTAGATGAGGATCACCTGCTTTTCTGTTGGCAGCGGCGAGAACTGAGGCTGCTTCAGCAACTCCGTAAGTCGCTTGCCGCGGTTCAGCTGGTTCTGAGTGACCTTATCGAGATCGCTGCCAAACTGCGAGAAGGCCGCCAGCTCACGATACTGCGCCAGGTCGAGCTTTAAGGTGCCGGCAACCTGCTTCATTGCCTTGATCTGCGCCGCGCCACCGACACGGCTAACCGACAAGCCTACGTTAACCGCCGGGCGCACGCCGGAGTTGAAGAGGTCCGTCTCCAGATAGATTTGGCCGTCTGTGATCGAGATCACGTTGGTGGGGATGTAGGCCGAGACATCGCCCGCCTGCGTCTCGATGATCGGCAGCGCGGTCAACGATCCGCCGCCCTTCTCATCGCTGAGCTTCGAGGAACGTTCAAGCAGCCGCGAGTGGAGGTAGAACACGTCGCCGGGGTAAGCCTCGCGGCCGGGCGGGCGACGCAGCAAGAGCGAAATTTCGCGATACGCCATGGCGTGCTTCGAAAGGTCGTCATAGATCACAAGCGCATGCCGCCCATTGTCGCGGAAGTATTCGCCGATAGCGGTTGCTGCGTAGGGGGCCAGATAGAGCAGTGGAGCAGGTTCGGACGCCGTTGCAGCCACGATGATTGTGTAGTCCATCGCGCCGTATTCAGTAAGGGTCTGCACTACCTGGGCGACGGAGGAACGCTTTTGACCAATCGCGCAGTAGATGCAGATCAGGTTGTTCTTCGCGTTGTTGATGATGGTGTCGAGCGCGACCGCTGTCTTGCCGGTCTGACGGTCGCCAATGATCAGCTCACGCTGACCGCGGCCGACAGGGATCATGCTGTCGATCGCTTTGAGCCCGGTAGCCATTGGCTCGCGGACGGGCGAACGATCGATCACCCCCGGCGCAAGCCGCTCCATTGGCAGTGTCTCAGTAGTATCAATCGGTCCCTTGTCATCGATCGGCTGGCCAAGAGCGTTAACGACGCGGCCGATCATGGCGTTGCCGACCGCTACGTTAAGGATCTTGCCTGTGCGCTTTACCTGGTCGCCCTCGCGAATCTCGGTGTAGTCGCCGAGCAGCACCGAACCCACCTGATCCTCTTCAAGCGACATGGCAAGGCCGGCGATGCCGTGAGGGAACTCGAGCAGCTCGCTCGCCATTACCTTATCCAGACCGTGCAGACGCGCGATTCCATCGCCGAGGGAGACGACCGTCCCCACCTCGTCCACCCGCACCTGTGCGTCGTAGTTTTCAATCTGCTCCCTCAGGAGCTGGGTTATCTCATCTGCCTTGATCTTTGCCATGTTTTCTTTCCGGATCAAATCCTGTGTGCGGCCCGCGTATCGGCATTCTACCTGCGCCGGACGGCATCAGTTTGCCGTTAGCTGCTCTCTCAGCCGCTCCAGACGCCCTCGTACCGAGCCGTCATAGACCGTGCTTCCAATCCTGACGATCGCGCCACCGATCAACGCACCATCCTCGCAGAAACTGGCGTGCACCCTGCTGCCAGCCAGCTCTGCCACATGCGCCTCAAGCTCCTGCCGCTCGTCTTCCTCGAGCTTGCGCGCACTTGTCACTTCTACATCGCGAACACCCTGCCGTCGATCACGCTCAGCCCGGTAAGCTGCCAGCACTTCATCAAAAATGCCCAGCCGATCGTTGGTTACTAGCACCGCGAGAAAGTTCCGAATCTCGCGCGACACTCCAAGCCGGGAGTTCAACCTGTCCAGAATTGCTACCTTCTGTTCGGTGGCGAAGCTGGGGTTCTCCATGATCTCGCGCAGGTCTGCGCTCTCATGCCATGCGTCGGCAAAGTCATCTAATTGCGCATCGACGAAGAGAGGATCAAGTCCCTTGTCAGCAACTACATCTGCAAAGGCAAGTCCGTAGCGGGAGGCGACGATCGACACCTAGTTCCGTCCTCCCCGGCCGAGCCCAGGCGCGTTAAGCTGCCGTCCAAAGTCGGAGACGAGCAAGCGGTCGGCCTCGGGACTCAGGCGTAGCTCGCGGGACGCACGTTCGATGGCGAGTTCCGCGGCAAACTGCTTTAGCTTGCGTTGCGCGGCAACCCCGGAGGACTCGATCTCGTGCTCGGCCGAGTCGACGATGCGCCGGCTCTCCTCCTCGATCGAGCGCCTGATGCGCGCCTCGTCCTCCACTCCATCCCGCTCAGCCTGCTGGCGGATCGCTTCGATCTCACTGTCCAGACGGGAGAGCCGCTCCTCCACTACCAAGAGCCGCTGATTGGCTTGCTCGGTCGCGCTGCGCGCGTCTGTCAGCGCAGCCTGGATAGTCTCGCGACGGCCACGGTAGGCCTTGGGTATCGTTCTCACGAGGAAGATGACGATGGCTGCGATCAGCACGCCAGAGTTGATGTCCTCAAACAGCTTGGCCGTGGTCTCGGTGTCCATGTGTAGGGTCCGGGCCATCCACCGCACCGCCGCCGAATGGCGGAACGCGTCGTTTGCGTCGGGCTGCGTGCCCGATTTCGGAGAGGTCGCGGCGGCAGAAGAGTCCCGACGTGGGGCCTGTCCCCTAGCCTCGGGTCCGGTTAGAAAAAACAAGATCAGGAGGGCGGAAAGGACGAGGAGAAGCTTGCTGTACATGGCGCAAGGCGATGGAAGCCGCTGGATGCCGGTCGTCAACGGGGGCTCTCCCCTGGCGCCTGCCCCACCCGGCCAACACTGGCGGGCAGAATGGCCTGCAGAATCTGTGCAGCGATCTTTTCAATGGAAGCTTCTATCTGGGCTCTCGCCTCGGCCGCCTCGTGATCGATCGCTGTCCGTGCCGTCTGAACGCGTTGATGAGCCCCCTGACGGGCGCTGTCCAGGGCGCGCTCTCGTTCGGCGCTCAAAGCCTGCATGCGCTGTTCACGCCTCTGATATATCTCGGTGCGCGCAGCCCGTAGCCGCGCCTCGTACTCCTGCGACTTCGCGTCTGCAGCGCCGATCGCGGCGTTCGCCTTTTCGACCGCACCCTCGGTGCGCGCACGGCGTTCGGCCAGCATCCGCAGCAGCGGACCATAGACAAGATACCGGTAGGCGAACACCAGGCCAATGAAGAGCACGGCCGTCGGCAAGGCGCCGAGCAGGAGTCCGCCGAGTTGATGCAGTATGTGATCCATTTCCTCTCACCGTTTTTGAGCGGTGCGCTGTGATGGTGGGGGTTGAAACCGAAGCTCTAGTTTTACAGAGGCAAATGGCGATGTCAATGTCGCCAGGGATTTCGACAATGGGTACATTCGAAGCACTGGGAAACAGAGACCTTCGGGATTATGAACCCCAAGGATTAGCCTCCTTGCCAATCTGACCGCTTTGGAACACATTTGGCCGAGGGTTCGTTTGAAAGCAGATCGAATGGCCGTTAATTGGAGTGTCCAATTTTGCTGAACCCGTGTAGTGCCTACGCCCAAGAAGATTTCTGCGAAGAATTTAACGGAGGGTACGATGAAGGAACAGCTTCCAGAAATGTCTTCACATGCAGCGCCAGGCGCTGCGAACCCCAGCCGCATCGCAGATATGAGAGTCAAGCTTTCAATATTGTGGGTGTTTGCGGTACTGAACTACATCTACGCGGATGTTTTTACGGCACTGGATTCGTCGTCCAGTACCGGTTCGGTAACGCTCAGTCACCGGATGATGCTGGGTGTCGCGGTATTCATGGAGACTGCGATCGTGATGGTTCCTTTGGCTCGCCTCTTAGAGTATCGGGCTAACCGGTGGGCTAATGTTCTAGCTGGATTCATCCATACTGTGGCTGTTATTGGGTCACTTTTTGTCACGGGAAGGATGCCGGCATCCTTTTACATTTTCTTCGCGGGGGTTGAGAGTGTGACCACCTCAATCATAGTCTGGTGTGCGTGGAAGTGGACTGAAGTTCAAAGCGACTGAGAGTCCGATATCTTGGTGACCCGTAGCAATGACGGCGAGGAACAAGCAATCAAGCCCCGCCGCCGAACGCTCCCTCTATCCAGATGGCGAGTCTTTCCATCGACTCCGCTATAGCAGGCGCGGATATCAGCGTGGACGGCAACTTTGTCGGCAGCACGCCGTCGATAGTGTCCGTTCCAAGCGGGCCGCACACCATCGGAGTAAAGAAGAAAGGTTACAGCAACTGGAGCCGCACGATGAATGTGTCAGGGACCTCCGTCCACCTGAATGCAGACCTCGAGCTGCTCACGACCGCGAAGTAGCAGGTCCAGTCATCTGCCTCCCCCAGCATGGGTCTCATGCGACGACGCTGATCTTCTGCTGGTCGGAACACGGAACCTGCGGTACCGCCCCAGCAACGAAGCCGGCCCGGAAACACTGAGCAGCACCCGCTCGCCCTCGAACTTGCGGTCCTGCACTACCGCTCCAGCATCGAGTGCCGCGAGCGCTGCGCCCTCAGACTGCGGAAAATCAAAGATTTGATCGACGATGGGATCCGCAGTCAGCGCGGCATCGATCCGCTCCAGCAACTGGCCGATCCCCGTACCCTCGCGGGCGGAGATGACCACATCCCCCGCATGAACGCCACCCTGCTGGAGCATAATCTCCCTCTGCTCGGCTGCGAGCAGGTCAGTCTTGTTGAAGACCTCGATGCGCGGCTTGTGGAGCACCTCCAACTCGCCCAGCACCTTTTCGACCTCTGCCTTCTGCTCCTCTTGGACGGGGCTTGCCACGTCCATGACGTGCAGCAGCACCTCCGCCTTCTGCACCTCTTCGAGGGTTGCACGAAAGGAGGTAATCAGGGCATGCGGCAGATCGCGGATGAAGCCTACCGTATCCGATAGCAGAATTTTGCGGCGGGAGGGCAGCACGAGCGCGCGCAGCTTCGGGTCAAGAGTGGCGAACATCTTCGAGGATTCGAGAACCCCCGCGTCCGTCAGCCTGTTGAACAGAGTGCTTTTGCCAGCGTTGGTGTAGCCCACCAGCGCAACTGTCGGCACCGGAACCGCCTCCCGGCGCTGGCGCTGCTGGGTGCGTACCCGTCGTACCGCTTCAAGGTCGCTCTTCAACTGCAACAGCCGCCGCTGGATCTTGCGACGATCCGTTTCGAGCTGCGTCTCACCCGGGCCGCGGGTGCCAATGCCGCCGCCCAGCTGCGACATTGACGCACCGCGCCCGGCCAGGCGCGGCAGCATGTATTCAAGCTGCGCCAACTCGACCTGTAGCTGACCCTCGCGGGTGCGGGCATGACGCGCAAAGATATCGAGTATCAGCTGGGTGCGATCGATGACGCGGCAGGGTAGCGCCTGCTCGAGGTTGCGAAGCTGGGTGGGGCTCAGATCATGATCGAAGAGAATCAGGGAAGCGTTCGTTGAGGCCGCGATGCCCGCCAGTTCCTCAACTTTGCCGCTACCGAGCAGGGTTGCAGGATCAGGCCTCGGACGATGCTGTACCAGCTCACCCACAATGATCGCGCCGGCGCCGGTGACCAGTTCGCGGAACTCGATCAATGCCGAACCGGCATCCATCGGCTTTGCGGTGAACGTCGAGGTCGCAGGACTGTACGACGCAGCCGCAGCCTCGCGCGCGAGGGAGGCTGAACGCGGCAGAGCCTTCCTCCTGGTGGCAAACTCCACGGCCACGATCAGAGCACGGTCCTGAAAATCCTGAGTCGTCAGCACTTGCTATCCAAAGCTCTGGGCAGAATCGTGCGGTGTGCCGTATACGCCTGCAGGACTACGAACCGGAGCTTCCCTGTGCAGTCTCCTGAGCAGAGCCTACGCCTGCGCCCACCGGCGTCAAGGGCAATGCGCTGGATGCTGAGGGCCGATGCTGATCCGTGTGCATAACCGAGCGGTTGCTCACCACCGTCGATATTGCATGCTTGAAGATCAACTGCTCCTGGCTGTTGTTCTCAAGCAGCACCGAGTACTTGTCAAAGGAACGTATCTTGCCCGTCAGCTTGACGCCGCTTACCAGGTAGATGGTGATAGGCGTCTTGTCTTTACGGACGGTGTTGAGAAAAGTGTCCTGGATGTTCTGTGCCGGCTTGCTATCCATTTGCCGATCTCCCGTTTCTAAGGATTTCTGTTATGCCGCGAGTGCTGCTTCCGCAAAGGCGCGGAACAAGTTGCTTGCTTCCACAATCAGGAAGCGACTTGGAGCATCACTGATGCTTACGGAAAGGTTCTGTCAGCACTGCGTCAGCTGACATCTTCTAAGTCAGGCTTGAACGAACGTTACCGGCATTGCGCGGAGGTCTGGAGAACCTGGTCAGAGTGCCAGAGTCTTTCGCCCCTTGCACGGGATTGCTAGCGAGTTACGGTATGGTAACAGCATCCGAATTACTTTTCATCGGTCTTCCGTCTTCGCGCTGCGTCGGCTCGGGCACCGCCAGGGGCTGCTCCGGCCGATGGTAGCATTGGCTTGTGCTTGAAGGCAGGGGACTTGACACGGCAGACCCATCGAAACACATAGCAGGGTCCGGCCAGGTCAGCCTACGGGTACCCCTGCTCGATCTCTCCCGCGAGTATGCTTCTATAGGCCCTGAGCTCCTCTCCGCGATGGAAAGCGTCCTACGTGCTCAGAACTTCATCCTGGGCCGCCAGGTCGCTGAATTTGAATCTGCAGCGGCTGCATTTTGCGGCGCAGACCACGGGATCGGCTGCTCCTCGGGTACGGATGCGCTCTGGCTCTGCCTGGCGGCCGCCGGGATCGGAGCCGGTGACGCGGTCCTCACGACCCCCTTCAGCTTCTTCGCGACGGCCAGCTCTATCGAGCGGGCGGGCGCTCGCCCGGTCTTCGCCGATATCGATCCTCGGACTTTCAACCTCGACCCCTGGTCGGTCGCCCGTCTGCTGGAGCGCCTGCCCTTCGGGGCGAAGCAGGCTCGCCTCAAAGCCATCCTTCCAGTGCACCTCTACGGACAGACGGCGGAGTGGGATCGTTTCGAACAGCTCAAACAAAAGCATGGCATCATGCTCATCGAGGACGCCGCGCAGGCCTTTGGCGCGGAGTGGGACGGTAAGCCGGCCGGCAGCCTCGGAGACCTTGCCGCCTTCAGCTTCTACCCCACGAAGAACCTGAGCGCGTGCGGGGACGCGGGCATGGTGAGCAGCAACGATGCGGCTCTTGCCGAGCGCGTCAGGATGCTGCGAGCTCACGGCATGCGCCGACGCTACTACCACGATGAGTTTGGATGGAATTGCCGGCTGGACACCCTGCAGGCTGCCGTGCTGATGGTGAAGTTGAACTACATCTCCAAATGGAACCGGCAGCGTCGTTCCCTCGCCGTTAACTACGATAAGCTGTTCTCGGCCGCCGGCGTTGTGGAGGCTGGTATCTACCCCGAACGGGGAGTGGTGCTGCCCTGGACTCATTCCCGGGCCACCCACGTCTACCATCAATATGTGATCAGGGTAGCCCGCAGGAATGCCCTGCTGGCTCACCTGGAGGCACTGGGTATCGGCTCCGAAGTCTACTACCCAGTCCCCCTGCACCAGCAGGCTGCGTTGAGGGGTCTAAGCTACCGCGCAGGGGACTTCCCCGAGAGCGAGCGAGCCGCTGACGAGGTGCTTGCGCTGCCAATATTCCCGCAGCTGACCTACTCCGAGCAGCAAACCGTCGTGTCTGCCATAGCCGCATTTTTGAACTAGTATGAGTTCTAGCTGCTAAGAGCGGCGGCGATTTTTGCCAGATCTTGTCTTCCGCACGGCTCTACTCCGGGCGCGCCTGTGGCCTTGGCGCGAGGCACCAACGCTGCCAGCGGCAGTCGCTGCACTCTGCGGGGCATTCGCCTGCGCCGCGGCAGGAACCACTTTCTTTACCAGTACTCCGTCGAGCCGGTACGTCTCCGTCTCGGTTTGGGCGGGGCGGGTAGCGCCCGTCTGCGGATCGGAGACGACCGCATCGCCCATGCCCTGCTTGAACGCGAACGTGGGCACCGGCCCCTGTTTGTCAAACGTCTGAACACCTACGGTGACCGGCAGGTAGCCCTGCAGGTTGCGCTGACGGTACGCGGTCTCGTAGCGATGCTTCCGCAGATTCCACGTAAAGACCCGCACCTGGTCGAAGTCGTAGGGCAGCCCATCCTTGAAGGGGCTGAGCACCGAGACGTAGACAGGAACTTGTCTGTCCGGCAGGTTGGAATCCGGGTCAGCTACCCTAGTGAGCACGTAAGCGCCGACCATCCTTTGCCCCTCTGCATAGGTAGCGATCGCGTCCGGCACATCGACATCCATCCTGCGCGCAAGCAGCCAACCGACGCGACCCTGGGAGTCTCGAGTAAGCCACCAATCGTCCATGGGAGGCGCTTCATCGAGAGTCTGAGCGGGTGACGCATTCACAGCCCTTGGCGTGGCGGATGCGGACGATGAGCCAGGGTTCGGTAGGCCAGGCGCAGCAGCGCGGGCCACTGGTGCGCGGGCTGCTGACGACGGGGCCGGCCCACCCTTCGGGCTTAGCGAACCCTTCTGCTTCTGGGATGGCCTGGTGGCGCGGGTGAGACTCGCAGCCTGCGGCGGCAGGACCCTCGGTACGGAGGCACGCACCAGCAGTTGCAGCTTGGAGTTTTCCGGCAACAGGTAAAACCGGTCAGTGTCGCGGCCGGGCTGCAGGTGCATGTACAAGTCGTCGCGAAGGACCGCGGTGGCGACCACCGGATCGGAAGCATGCTGCTTCGCCAGCTCCTGGAAGCCGGTCACGATAGCCGGGGCAACCACGGCGCGTTCCTCAATCCAGCCGGTCTCGGCCTTATCCGTCTTAACCAGCAGGAAGCGTCTTCCGCGTTCAAGCACGGTTAGCTTTTCCCCGTTTTGCACGGCCGCCACCCGATTCGATACAGGCGCGACCTTGTCCCTGAGGAAGGTCTGCTTAGCCATGACATATACAGTGTCGGCCGGAGGTTTGTGGTGAATACGATTGCAGCCGCTGACGATCAGCAGTAGAAGCACGGCAGCACTCCACCCTGGGAGCCGCATTCTTCCAGCCAGCAACGGGGAGTGAGAGTCGATTAAGGGTGCTGGTGTCCACATCCGATCGCGTTTCAACGACATACATGAGCAGGGCTGCCAGTGCCAATCCGGCGAAGTAGGAGCAGGACTCCGCCCCCACGAGAATAGCACTCACCCGCGAGGCTGCGAGTCCGGATTATTCTCTGCTGCACCAATCCAGTGAGGACTGTACCCGCGTACTTTCCCATAGAGGCGCGGGGGCCGGTGGGGATCGTAGTGAAAGCTGCGTCCGGCTCCTCCCTCGCAACGGCCATGAAAGCCGTCTCGAGCACCGCTGCAAAATACTTTGACGCATCCTAGCTGCGTGATTAGAATGCCCGAGGCAAGACACTGTACGTGATTTCGGAAGCCAAGTGGACGCAGTAAGCAAGAAAGCAATCAACAAAGGCTTTAAATTGTGAGCTCTCGATCCGGGCAGTGCCGGGGCGGAAGCTCCAGTTTTTGACCTTTCAAAACTAGAAAAACGGAAGGGCACAAACGTGGAGAAATTGAATCAACTACTGAAAGACGGCGTCTCCCGCCGCACATTCCTGGCTGGTGCTGGTCTTAGCGCGGGAACTGCTGCGGTAGCAACGCTGGCTGCGGGCTGTGGTGGCGGCAGTACGGTTACCGCCACTCCCGGCCCAACTTCGGCGCCGACCGGCATCACCGACGTCGATATCCTGAACTTCGCCTTGAATCTCGAGTATCTTGAAGCCGAGTTCTATCAGCGCGCAGTCTACGGCTCCGGGCTGTCGAGCGCCGATATCGGCACCAGTCCTGGTGCGGTCACCGGGGGAGCGCAGGTCAGCTTCTCTACCCCGGCGCTTGCAGCGCTGGCTAAGGAGATCGCCAACGACGAGTTGGCTCACGTTCGCTTTCTGCGCAAAGCTCTGGGCTCAGCTGCCGTTGACCGTCCCGCAATCGACTTCACAGATGCGTTTGCCGCCCTCGGAGCAGCTGCCGATGCGGGTACACCTGGTCCTCTGATTCCCATACCATCGCCTTTCAACCCCTTTCTGGGCGAAGCGATCTTCCTCGTGGGAGCCTTCACCTTTGAAGACGTGGGTGTGACTGCCTACCATGGTGCCGCACCCCTCTTGACCAACAGCGGTAACCTCGCTGCGGCGGCTGGAATCCTCGCGACCGAGGGGTACCATGCCGCTATCCTGCGAACCGCCCTGGTCTACCTGGGCGACCCTTACCTGAGCTATGCGAATGACATCTCCAAGGTACGCGCAGCCGCGAGCACAACCGCAACCGCAGGCAGTGGAGCCGAAGTGGCAGTCTCGGGCAGCACCATTGTGCCCGCGGACATCAATTCGATTGCCTTTGACCGCACGACCGACCAGGTGATGCGCATCGTCTATCTGACGCCGCCGCCGAGTCCCTCGGTTCCAGTCGCGAAGGGCGGATTCTTCCCTAACGGCCTCAACGGCAAGATCACAGCCACCACCACATAGGACGGAGAAACATGGAAGCCATGGAGAACGATCTGCAGACTGCAGAGCAGAACAAATCCAGCCGCCGGGCTGCGATTCTCATGGGTGGTGCCGCCCTTGCTGGTCTGGCACTCGCCCGAAAGGCAGAAGCTCAATACCAGGGAGCGGCTTTGGATCTTGCCGTCCTGAACTTCGCCCTTAACCTCGAATACCTCGAAGCGCAGTTCTACACCCTTGCTACCCAGGGCAAGACCATCGACCAGGCCGGCGTCACGATCACAGGCAATAATGGAGCCACCGGTGGTATAGCGGTTACGCCTGGTACCGTCACTACAAAGAACAGCAACAACTATGCCAGCTGTCTGGTGCCCTTCACTACTCCTCTGCTGCAGGAATACGCAATGGAGACCGCCCAGGAGGAGCGCAACCACGTTACCTTCTTGCAGACCGCTATCACCAACGCCAACTCAGTCGCCATGCCTGCGATTGACCTCTTCAACAGCTTCAACACTCTCGCGGTCGCGGCAGGCCTCGGTTCCAGCTTCGACCCCTTCGCGAGTGAGACAAACTTCTTGCTCGGCGCCTTCATCTTCGAAGACGTCGGAGTGACTGCGTACCACGGCGCCGCCGGCCTCTTGTCTAACAAAACTTACCTCGACAAGGCAGCAGGCATCATGGCTGTGGAAGCCTACCACGCGGGAAGCACCCGGTCCCGCATCTATGGCCTAGGTGCTTCGGCACAGATGGCATCTCAGGCGATCGCTACCTTACGCGCCGCTGCAGACGGCACCAAGAACGACGACGTTGGTGTGGGCACAGACGCTACCGGAGCAGCAACTGTTGCCGACGTCGATTCCAACGCGCTTGCCTTTGCTCGCACTACGGAGCAGGTCCGCGCCATTGTCTACGCGACCGGATTGCCGCAGCTGCCCCCCGGGGTCACTGATCCGACAAAGGCGGTCAAAAACGGAGCCAACTCTGGCGGGTTCTTCCCCGCTGGACTTAACGGACCAATCTTCTAAACCGCAACTTACAACCGGAGGGGCCGGGAGTTTATACTCCCGGCCCCTCTTTTGCTGCTCGTGGCCTGCTACTTTCCATCCCCGCCCACTCCGAACGGCTTCCCTCACCGCGGGCCCATTTCAAAGTCAGCGTGTGCCCGCGATCGCGACCGGCACGGTAGGGTCCGTTCCGGTAGCTATCGTAGTAAATTTGTCCAGCTTGCCCGCCGTCGTCGCGTCAAAAGTGAAGAGCTCGAGGTCGGGATTGCCGCCCTGCGAAACAGCAGCCACATACGTGTGGCTCTTGTCTTCGACGAGGGCCACTGGTGTATTCCCCGTGGTTGGAGCGGTACCCGTGATCGGAATAAGGCTACCCGAGTTGGTCAGGGCGAATTGGCTTATCGTATTGTCCGTGCGGTTGGTGACGTAGACAAAGCTGGCAGTACTGTCAACTAATACTGCAGAAGGGCCTAGACCCGTGGTGAATGGCGATCCCGCGACCTCGGTGACATTACCGCTGGCTGCGATACTTAGAACGCGCAGCGCATTCACTCCCGTCTCCGTGACGAAGAGGAACTTCGAGTTGGAATCGACGGCCATTCCCTGATCGGAGTTCTGGCTGCCCCTGGTGGCAAGATGTCCGATGTCCGCCAGCGTTCCGCTCAAAGACGCGAAGGAGAGTACCTCGACCCCCGACGTTCCTAGAGAGACGTAGGCGAAGTTGTTTGCCGGAGTAATCACAAGACTGCTCGGCAGTCCGACACCTGCGTTGAGGGTGACCGGCCCGTTAACCGGCGAGGTCAACAATCCAGTCGTCGCATTGATGGCAAAGGCGGAGACGGTTGCATTGCTGGAGTTCGCGACCAGCAGCCAGCTGCCGGTGGTGTCCACCTGCATCGATGCGGCGGCGATTGTGGCCACCGGACTACCGCTGTTCTGCACCGTCAATGATCCGTCAGTATTAATGGCATACAGATAGACCAGGCCATCCGAGCTGCCGACGTAGATAAACTTGTCCAGCGGGTCGACGGCCAGCGCCGTGGGCAGCACGGTCAGAGCGTATGGGGAGTTAGCAACCGCCGCGAGCGCAGCGTTGCTGATCGAGAAGCCGGCGATCCCGGTGCGCGTGGCTACCTGGTTGGCAATGTAGAGAAAGTCGGATGCGGTGCCGCAGTTTACCGTGCAGCCGCCCCCGCCCCCGCTACCGCCCCCGGTCGGCTTCTTGAAGAAATTTCCACAACCTGCCAGGCCAAAGCAGGCACAGCAGAGCACAAGCGTGGCCGCAATCTGACCTTCCACACTACTCGAGGCTGCAGTGAAGATTCGTAACACGGAACGTACTCTCATTAGCCTCAAGTCTAGTCCAGAGCCAGCTTCCCGCTCTCTTGCGCCGGTCCTTGAGAGGCAAAGGGTGTCTCATGCCCCTCAAGGCGCGCTGCCTGAGAGACGCTCCTCAAAGCAACTTCGCTCAGGTCCAGTGAAGTACTCTCCTGCGTTTGGCATGTACCGGGTGATGTCCATGGCGAGCAGCGGTTCCGGGTGGCTTGTTGTTCAACTACTGCTGGGCGAGCATTGTCGCGTAACAGCGCCAGCCTTCGATGCCGGCCCGGTATAGCTGAACTCAAGCGAGTGAGCACAGCTATCAGCTGCCGCCGATAGACAAGACCTATACTGCGACTGGCTCGAGAGCAGCGACCTGCTCGGCGTCCAGCGTGGCGCCGATGCCATGCACCACCGACGCGACGCGAACGACGGCCAGGATGAGGTCCTCGGACGCTCCCTTTTCGCGGATCACCTTCTCATGAGCATCGACACACTTGCCGCAGCCATTGATGGCCGACACAGCGAGAGCCCAAAGCTCAAAGTCAAGCGCTTCCACACCATGAGTGCGCAGCACGTTCATGCGAAGACGCGCCGGTAGAGTGGAGTACTTCTCGTTCGACGCAAGGTGGAGGAAGCGATAGTAGATGTTGTTCATGCCCATGATGGCGGCTGCTGCCTTTGCCGCGTCGAGCGCGAGCGGAGTGAGGTGCTTCGTCGCTTCTTCAAGGACTGCGCCGGTGAGGGAGGCGCTGCGCGTCGCCAGTGCGCTGACAACGATGGTGCCCCACAACTGCTGGGGCGTAAGTTCAGCATTCTGCCGCACCAGTGAAGAATAGTTAAGCTTCAAGTCCTTGGCATAAGTTGGGATGCTCTCTATCAACGAATCCAATTGCATGTTGTCGCCTTCCTGCAGCGTGATTGCTGCTGACCGAGCGAGCAGGGCAATGGTCTGCCCCGCTCTCGTTGGATTTCCTTTGTCTCTCGCCCGCAGCGAGTGACCAGCCCGGAGTACGGCCGCTCCCGAGTCAGTAAGTGGGAGAAGTGCTCAGACCTGGAGGGTCTCTTCGCCCTTCTGCCAGTTGCAGGGGCAGAGTTCGTCAGTCTGTAGTGCGTCGAGCACCCGCAGAACCTCCTGTGGATTGCGGCCGACGGAGCCATCTGTAACATACACAAATCGGATTACGCCCTCTGGATCGACCAGGAAGGTGGCACGCTGTGCCACTCCGCCGCTGAGGATGCCAAGCTGTTCGCACAGATCATGAGTCACGTCCGAGAGCATGGGAAAGGGCAGGCTTTTCAAGTCGGCGTGATGCGTGCGCCATGCGATGTGCACGAACTCGTTATCAGTGCTGGCGCCGAGGATCTGCGTGTCACGCGCCTCAAACTCACCGTTCAACTTGCCGAACCCGGCGATCTCCGTGGGACATACAAAGGTAAAATCCTTGGGCCAGAAGAAGTAGAGCTTCCACTTGCCTGCGTAGGATCGGTCGGTAATGGTCTCAAATTCTTTACCTTTTTCGAGGCTTACAGCCGCGGTCAAGGAAAACGAAGGGAAGGTTTCGCCGATAGTCAACATTAATAAGACTCCTTAGGTACTGAGTTTGAAATAGAAGTAAGTAAATGCAGCTGGGTTCTTCTTGCCTGGTAGATGAGTAGCTGCTGCAATTTAAGAGGAAATAGCATTCAGATGCCCACTGACTATGTGCAAACGAATATGGACTGAGGCTCCCGCAGAACTTTGCATTGTTGAAGCAGCTGTACGGTCGGTGGTCTGACTGTTGAGACAAACGTGCTCAAGACTAAAAGCCGGGACCTCTACTTCCGCGTCCCCGAGCAGGTCATGCCTTCCTCTGGCAATCCGCGCACTTGCCTAACAGATCAACGGAGTAGCGCTCTGCAAGAAAACCGTGAGGGAGCTTCTCCTCACGGCGAACCAGCCCAAGCTCCTCCTCGTCGACATCGGTTATTGACCTGCAGACGGTGCAGACAAGGTGATGATGAGGGTGACTGTTGATTTCGACGCGACGCGAACCATGGTGCAGGCTAACGTCGTGGAACATCCCACTGGCGATAAAGACGTTGATGTGTTTGTAGACCGTAGCGAGCGCGATACTCGGGAGTTCGAGTCGCACCTGTTCATAGACCTCTTCGGGGCTGGGGTGACCCGGCATGCTCTGCAGCACCTGGTAGGTCACTTGCCTCTGGTGAGTAACAGCAAGCCCAGCCGCCTCGCACAAGGCTCGAAAATTGTCGCTGTCGGACTTATTCACTAGTAGCTATTAGACGCTAATTGTTAGCGTTCGTCAATTCTTAGCAGTGATCTTTTAGAACGCCCTCAATTGAGGGTCGTCGAATCCTCAGGAATGAGCGTGAACTCGCACACATGCGTCTGCTGTGAGCAGTACAAGATGCCGCGTCGAAACAGCCGCGCTTCGGAGCCTTTCGGGACATAGCCGGAAAAGGTCTGTCTACGAATTGCAGGCAGGGCAGCGCGGAGAGTCTCGTCTCCTGTTACAAACTGCAGGTCAGCCAGGCCGTCAGCCGACAGCAACAGATAAAAGTCTGCGGAGACTCCCTGCCAAACGTTGTGCAGGGTCATGGTTCGCTCTTTCTGCAGGTCCTCACCGGCAAGTCCTTCAGCCTCCTTAAGCCGACCCTCTTTTTCGTAGATATCGTGCAGATGTGCGCCTACCTCCTTGTGCTGGCTTGCCTTCCATGAGGCACGAGCATACTCCTCGGCCAGAGGCATGTTTCCCTCTCGGAAGTAGATCCACGCCATCGTGTCCCAGGTCGCGATCATCTGCCGCATGTTGCCGATGTCCTCCCTGCTTAAATTGCCGAGGTGGAGCTGCGCCGTCCCCTTCTCCAGGGTGTCGAGCGCCCCGCCCGGCTTGCGCACCCGGACGTATTCCACTTCTAGCTTTTCGTTTCCCGCCGCATAACTGAAGGTGAGCAGGCCCGCTTCATGAACCGCGTTTTCCGACTGAACGCTCATTCCAACCGTAAGAATCTTTACGCCGGTCCCGTCGGCCTGCATATCGATAGTGGTGGCGACACTGTCATAGACAACCGCCTCCTTGGAGTAGTCAGCGGGCGCGGCCGCAATCTTTAGTTTTACTGGAGGTGACTTCACCTGGCATGAAGCACTGGCACCAAGCAGGGAGGCGAGCAGGCCGAGGGAGGCCAAGTTAACGGAAGGATGAGGATGCATGGTTCCTCATTATGCACGGTCACAGCGCTGCCGGGATCATGGAAAACGGGCCAGCTGCGGGCGCCAAGGCAAGGAAGGACGGAGTTCTATGAGCGGGCCATATACTCTGAGGCGCTGTACTTTAAAAGAAGCCCAGGTAAACTCCTGCAGCGAGCGCTAAGGACCGCCTGCCCTAGTTTGGCTTTTCTGGCTTGGTTCGGAGGAAACGCTCGTCCAGAGGCTGGCGCCCGCTGAAGCCGGATTCGACCGTGTGCCAGTGGGTGATGCGGGTCTCGCCCATCTTCCAGCAGAGCAACACGATCTCCCCGTCGATGCGGCAG
>DASWVB010000004.1:0-70937 GCA_036401375.1 Acidisarcina sp. | reverse complement strand
TCGTTGTCGCGGTCGCGGTCGAGCGAAGAGATCGCCAGAACTCCGAGCAGAAGGGGAGCGAGCAGCTGGTCTTTTGGCGGACCGGCCTTTGCTCCGCCCTCGGAGTCGATACTGAGATTCTGATCGGCGGTCGCCTCGGCTGAGGTCATGTGGCCCTCGATCGAGGGTCCGGCGCCGACCTGGATTTCCGGCTCCCGGGGTGCTCCCGGCACCGGCTCGAGCGTCCTGAAGTTGAACCGGAGGCGGCCGTTTCTTGCGAACCATGCCGCCGGCTTCACCTGCAGCACCGAGCCGGAGATGCGCGTGCCCTCCGGCAGCAGTACACGGCCGCCAGTGCTGTCGAGCAGAGGCCGTGAGAGCACCGCCTCAACGGGTGCACCCTTCTGGGTGGTCGCGGACGTGAGCGCGGTGGTGAGCCGCGCCTGGATCTTGCCCGAGGGAGCTTTCTTTCCCAGCGGCACGAGCGGCATCGGCACGCTCTTGTCTGGAATGACAAGTGGTTCGAGCAGCTCCGCGTCATATTGCGTTCCTCTCCAGATGCGCTGAGGGTGATATGGGAGCTGTCCATAAACGTACCGTCGAAGGCGGTCGCCTTTGCCTGGAGCAGAGATGATGTCGAGCGCATCCTGTTTGCGCTGCTGTATCTGCTGCCTGATCTGCGCGACTATGGAACGCTTGCCGGCAGGCGTCATCTGGATGACCTTGGCCGTGCGCTCCTCAACGACGGTGCGCAGCGGAAGTACAGTTCCGTTGGGCAGGCGGATGCTGTCAAACGTGAGCTGCGGGGTGGCGAGAGGGGTGAAGTCTCCGTCAAGCCATGCGTTAAACCGGGCTCCAGCAGCGATCGGCCGGGTGGATTGGATGATGCCGCTCACTTGGGTGCCAGCCGGCAGGACAACGTGGTCCATGCGGTAGACCGGCGAGATGAGGTGGCCATCGACTCTCGTGCCGATCCTGCTCGGGTAGCCATGGTCGAGCTCCACGCGCAGGGGAATGCCTCGATCCAGGATAGAGGTGGCAGACGGCGCGACTGGGGTCGCCTGTGCGGTCTGGTTCTCAGGCCTCGCTGACGGAGCGCTCTCGGCCGGACGGGTCTGCAGCACAGGGGGAGTCTGGGTTGCGGCGACCGCAGTCGTCACGCAGGCGAAGGCGGCGAGTGCGATGCTGCAGCGACAGCTCCATTGCATTCCAGAGATCCTCAGAGTCTTCGACTGCTGCCCGGGGGAAAGGACATCCGCAGGTGCGACTCCCGCGCGTGTTGATCTGTGGTCATTTGGAAAGCTCATCAAGAGCGAGTTTATGGCGATGGGATGTGGGACGCAATCCGGCCTCGGTGCTCGTTGGTTGCTTGCCGGTCTGTCAGCGTATTTGGACCGGGGCCCCAAGCCTGGCTGGACTCTTATGCTTGGCTAGGGGGAGACAGTGAATCATTGGAGCTCTAGCGTAGACTTAACGCTGCATTAAGGGCGAACGCGTCTCGGCAGGCCCACGAGGGGTCCATCCAAGCATGAATGATGTTGCACAGCAGATGCGGCCGACGCCCGCCGCTCGCGCAGGCGGTGGACCAGTAATCGGCCTGGTGATCGGCCGGTTCATATGGGGAGCGCCTGCGCTGAGACTTGCATTGGCGCTGGGCTTTGGCCTGCTCGCGGTAGGGATGCTGCGCGCCCAGAGGCCAGTCGATACCGATCCGCTGAACAACACACCTGCGGTGCGGGACGCCTTTCAGCGCTTCTATAACCTCGACTATGACGGTGCTCTGGCGCGCTTCCAGCAGATCGCTGCCCAGCACTCCTCCGACCCGATCGCCACGACTTACGTACTGGACTGCGTGCTCTTTCGCGAGCTTTACCGCCTCGACCTGCTTGATACTACCTTCTATGCGAATGATGGATTCCTGACCGGCAGGCAGACCGTCGTTCAGGACCCGCAGGTACGGGACCGCGTGAACGAGCTGGCGGACCGCGCGATTGGCCAGGCCAACGATATCCTCAAGAGCAATCCGAACGACGTGAATGCGCTGTTTGCCCGTGGCTGGGCGCGCAGTCTCAAGGCGACTTACCTGGCGATGGTGGACCGGAGCTTTGGCGGGGGACTTCACCTGGCGCTGCAGGCCCGCAGCGACCACGACAAGGTGCTGGAGCTCGACCCCAATTATGTCGACGCCAAGATGGTGGTCGGCGTCTACCAGTTCGTAGTCGGCAGCCTGCCCTTCGCATTTAAGTTATTGATCGGCTTTACTGGCATCACGGGATCTAAGTCGAAGGGGATGGAGATGCTGCGCGACTCTGCTGCCCGCGGCGTAATTACCTCCGTCGAGTCGCGGACCGCCATGGCTCTCTTCCTGCGCCGCGAAGCGCAGTACCCGGAGGCGATCAACATCACCCGTAATCTCAGCGTGCAGTATCCGCATGACTTTCTCTTCTTTCTTGAGGAAGGAAACCTGCTCAAGGACGCGGGCAAGGGACCGGAGGCCATTGCTGCGTACCGCCGCCTGATCGATGAGGCGAAGCGGCCGGGGTTTTTCAGCAATCCTCACCTTGAGCTGGCCTGGTATGGCCTGGGGGATACGCTTCGCGGGCAGAACATGAATGCTGACGCGGTGACCGCCTATGAACAGGGCGCAGCGCAGCCGACGATCAGCCCCGAGCTGAAGCGACGCTGCCTGTTGAATGCAGGCGAGGTGCTCGATCGGATGAACCAGCACGACAGGGCCATCCCGCAGTACCAGGCCGTGATTGCCCTCGGACCGGAGACGGTGCAGGGTGAAGCCGCCAGGAAGTACATCCGCTCAGGTTATGACGGGCGCTAGGCTGCTCCTCAAGTCTTTGACTTAGCGAACCGAAGCACAATTCAAATGGTGGACCGTTGCGGTTCTACGCGGTCTTCTATATTTGTCCGCAAATATGTGTCCTATTCTGGGACACAAGACGTAAAAGCGCAGTGAGTGGCTATAAAGGGCATGACGGAAGCAGTTCGACGGCTAACTTTTCTTTACTGATCTGCGCCCATTTCGCTCGATTGGGCAAATATTCTCTTGACCGCCATTCGTCTGTGGGGGTTATATATTAGTTAACACCCCGTAACCTCCTTCGGTCCTACCTTTTGAGCTCAGGTCCTAACTCAACGCTATTTAAGACAATTCAGGGACCACTTCCAATGAAAATACAAATCAGTAAGTATCTTGCCGCGTTGCGTCCGTGCGTAATTGCAGTCCTAACTCTCGCCGGGGCGTCGGTAAATCCATGCCGTGCCACCACGATCATGCCCATGGGCGACTCCATTACACGGGGCATTGACTACGAGACGAACACGTCGGGTGGATATCGTGATCCGCTCTACACGCAACTGACGGCAGCGGGGCTGAGCTTTTCTTTTGTGGGCGCGGATACTTCGCTCACCACGCCGGCGCTCACCGTGGCTGGAGATTCCTACCACAACGGCTTCGGGTCATGGCACATCGTCGACCTGAACGCGAATATAGATGGAGCGGCCGCTCCCATTGCGGGAGGAGACTCGAACGATGGTGGATATCTGCTGACCGGCGGCCATGGCACGGGCAGGGCGGCGATCTGTCCCGACATATTGCTGCTGCACGCCGGAACCAACGATATCCTGCAGGGGAGTCAGAGCATCGACTCAGACCTGAGCACGCTGGTGACTCACATTCACGCCCTCTGCCCGGCTACAGTGGAGCTTGTGGCCGGGATTATCCCAATGAATTATCCAACCATGGTACCCATCGAGCAGGCTTATAACTCCTATATCAAGAACACGCTCGTACCCGCGCGTAGCTACCTTCGCTATGTCGATATGTTTTCCGCGTTTCTCAACAGCGATGGCTCGGTAAATGCCACCTTGCTCGGCACCGACGACGTTCATCCTAACAAGTATGGCTATCCGATCATGGCCGGGGTGTGGGCGACGGCGATCAAGGCGGTGCAGGGTTACACCAGTCCAAGCTTCCCGCTGACTATCAAGAGCGGCGCCGTGCAGACGCAGGGCGGGTCTACTGTGTCGGTTGTAGCACCTCCGCCGCCAGCTGGTTATACCTTCGCCGGATGGACGGGAGCGACCTTTGCCAACCCCGGCCAGATGTCGACTACGCTGCTGATGCCATCTGCGGCTACTACTATTACGGCGAATTATTCTGCTAATCCGGCGAGTTATCTGCTCACGGTGAACAGCGGAACGGGCAGCGGCGCCTATACTGCCGGTGCGAACGTCACCATCACGGCGAACCCGCCTCAGAGCGGCTATCAGTTCGCGGCGTGGACGGGGGCGACCAGTGCCATAGCTTCGGTAACAAGCTCGACCACAACGCTGCTGATGCCGAACATGGCCACCACAGTAACAGCGACTTACTCGATCAAGGCCACGGGTTCCTCTTCAGGTATATTCGCGATGCTTAATGAGAGCTCCACCCAGGGCAACGCGCTGGCGAACGACTACGGCGTGTCGCAGGACGGAAACGGGTTTACGACCTACTGGTATCAGAACAACAACATCATCAAGGTGTTATCGATGGGTCACAACCAGTTCGAGCTGATCGAACAGGTTGGGCAGCGCTGCCTTACGGTGAGCGGCGCGGCAGTTTCGATGTATGCCTGCAGTGGCAGCGCGGGCCAGCTCTTCGCACTCAATACGCAGTCCGACGGCTCCTACACGGTGCAGTCGGGCGGCTCCTGCGTACGGGCGGCGAGCTCCTTCACCCGTCTGGATGCGCAGCCTTGCGGGGTCACACTCGATCAGCGCTGGGTGTTCTCAGGCTCGACGCCGCTGAGCACCGTCACTGGCCACTAGCCGCGGGAGGCGACCGCGGACGATAGCTGGGAGGGCACGACTCGCTGCGCGCTCTCCCCGGCTCCGTCTGTGGCTGTGACCTTGTCAGCGTCGCCGCTGCCGCTGCTGCCGGGGTCGTCCGGCGGCCCTCCCGGCGGCTGAAAGGAACCATGAGCGCCAGCCGTGCGTAACCTGTGGGAGAATGTAGGCGAAGGGAACTGACCATGGCTGTCTTCTGTAGCAATTGCGGGTCGCAGCTGAGCGACGCGGTCCGCTTCTGTGGGGCGTGCGGCGCGGCTGCGCCGGTCGTCGGAGCTGCCAATCCGACTGGAACGTATGCAACTGGGAGCTACCCGGGATTCCGTACGTTGATCCGTCCCCGCGCGGGACGGATGCTGGGCGGGGTCTGCCAGGGTATTGCAAATCAATATCGCTGGGACGTTGCCTGGGTCCGATTCATTGCGGTGATCGCGGCCCTCTTTGGCGCTGGACTTGGGGCGGTGGGCTACGTCGTCATGTGGGTCGTCGTACCCGAGGAGCCGCTGGCCCTGCCCGGCAGCGTTCCGCCGTACGGGCAGACGGGGCCGCCTTACACCCCGACCAGCGGTACCTGAGTGCCGTTCTACACCTCCGGGGATGCGGAGCTGAGCTACGAGGTGCTCGGCTCGCCCATCATAGAGCTGCGGGAATCTGGGCCGGATGTCGTGCTGCTGCACCCGACGCCTCTGCACCATGCCTTCTGGCTTCCCGCCGCCTCGAGTCTCATTCCGCAACACCGCGTGGTCCTGCCGGACATGCGCGGCCACGGGCGATCTCAGCCGGGCGACGGCGCCATCACGATCCCTCAACTCGCGGACGACGTAGAGCGGCTGCTCGATCTGCTTGCGGTCGAGCGGGCCTTCTTTGCCGGGTGCTCGATTGGCGGCTATGTGCTGTTTGAGCTGTGGCGGCGCATGCCGCAGCGAATCTCGGCTATGGCCTTCTGCTGCAGCAAGCCACACCCCGACAGTGAGCAGGCCAGGCAGAAGCGTCAGAGATGGATCGCCGATGTCCGCGCCAACGGTCCGCAGGACTTCTTCTACGCGATGTCGACGAGCCTGATCGGGAAGACTGCCCGGCAGCGTGATCCGGCGATGGCCGCCGCGGCGCGGGCGATGATGGAGACGGTGAGCGGTGAGACAGTTGTAGCCATTCAGAATGCCCTGGCTTCACGTCCCGATTCGCAGCCGACGGCGGCGACTATTCGCGTGCCGACCCTTGTGCTGGCCGGCGGCGAAGACGAGAGTAGCACGCCGGAGGAGATGAAGCAGCTGGCCGGAATCATTCGCAATGCGGGCTACAGCTCCGAGTTTCACCTGGTTGAGGATGCCGGGCACTTCGCCCCGTGGGAGCAGCCGGAGCTGCTGGGGGCCATGCTGAGCAGGTTCTTCGAGTCGGTGGGAACGCGCGAGGTCTGAGCTCTCAGCTGGCAGCGTTATCTGCTGGTCCGGTGCGCCTGGGGGCTCTGCACTGATTCCTGAGAGTCCCTCAGGCTTTAGAGTCCCTCAGCGGCTAAAGCCGCCCTAGTATCTCTGTGTTTATGGCACGGCTGAAGCCGTGCCCCTTCAAGTGACGGTCTGCTATTCATCAACATGCAGCCGTGCCCCTCCAGGTGACGGGTCTGCTATTCATCTACATGCAGCTGTGCCCCCCAGGTGACGGTCTGCTATTCATCAACATGCAGCCGTGCCCCTCCAGTGAGCGGTCGAATATTCATCCACATGCAGCTGTGCCCCCTCCAGGTTGCGGGTCTGCTATTTATCTACATGCAGCCGTGCCCCTGCCGGGTTGGAAGGCCATTGGGACCAGAGGTCCCTTGGCGATCCTGCCCTCATCTTTACATCGCTCCACAAGGGCAAAGCATCCTTACTGCTCATGAAGCACTTCCGTGAATTGCCGAACAAGTATCGTTTATGAGACTGCCGTCAAAGGACTGCTTATGAAAGCGATTCAGATCACCGAGACCGGCGGACCGGAGGTCCTTTGTCTGCGGGAGTTGCCTATTCCCGAGCCGGGGCCCGGCACTGCCCTGATTCGAGTCCACGCGTCCGGCGTCAACTTCATCGACGTCTATTACCGGGAGGGACGCTACAAGGCGGAGCTGCCGCTGGTGCTGGGGCGCGAGGGAGCGGGAACAATCGAACGGGTCGGTGAGGCAGTGGCCGAACCGGCGGCACAGGGCTGCGCCGTTATGGCAAGCTTCAGCCCAGGGGACAGTGTTGCCTGGTGCGAAGCCGCAGGCAGTTACGCAGAGTACGCTGTCGTTCCGCTGGACAAGCTGGTCGCCGTTGCTCCAGGTCTGGACCTGAAGCTGGCTGCCGCATCGATGCTGCAGGGGATGACGGCGCACTATCTCACCCATTCCACGGTAGCGCTTAAGCGGGGCGATACGGTCCTGGTACATGCGGCTGCCGGTGGAGTGGGTCTGTTGCTGACCCAGATGGCCGCCCAGCTCGGCGCGCGGGTGATCGCGACGGTCTCCACAGAGGAGAAGGCCGCCCTGGCGCGCGAGGCGGGTGCGTCAGAGGTCATCCTCTACAGCGGGTCAGATTTCGAGGCCGAGACGATGCGCCTTACCGATGGCCAGGGCGTGGATGTGGTCTACGACTCTGTCGGCAAGACTACATTTGAGAAGTCGCTGAACTGCCTGAGGGCTCGCGGCCTGCTGGCGCTCTATGGAGCGTCAAGCGGAGCGGTTCCGCCCTTCGATCCCATTCAGCTCTCCGTCAAGGGATCTCTATTCCTCACGCGTCCAGCGCTTGGAAGCTACATCAAGACACGCGAGGAGCTCACAGAGCGGGCCACCGAGGTACTTGATTGGGTCGCGCAAGGTAAGCTAAAGGTGCGAATAGGGCATACGTATGCGCTCGCAGAGGCCGGGCAGGCCCATCGCGACCTCGAGAGCCGCAAGACGACCGGCAAGATACTACTGCTCGATCAGACGGGCCGCGCTCATGTTGGCCTGGGCTGAACTCGAGGTTTCATTGCATGCGTAGTGATTTCCCTGGAGACAATCATGACCCTGACTACCGTCTTGCTCCTGGCGCTCGTTATCGGCCTGGTGTGCGGGCTTAGATCGATGACCGGCCCGGCGATCATCTGCTGGGGGGCCCATCTGGGCTGGCTTGAGCTGCATCACTCCCGGCTCAGCTTTCTTCACAGCACAATCGCTTTGATCGTCTTCTTTCTGCTTGCTCTCGGTGAGCTGGTAGCTGACAAACTGGCAAACATTCCAGGGCGCAATCAGCCCGGCCCTCTCGCGGTCCGCTTCCTGAGCGGAGCCCTCTGCGGCTCAGCGCTCTGCATCACGGCAGCGATGGCGGTGCTGCCGGGCGCGCTGCTTGGCGGACTTGGGGGCGTCGCCGGCGGCCTGCTCGGATACCATGTGCGGCGCTGGCTCACTCACGAGCGCCATCTGCCCGATCTTCCCGTCGCCCTCACCGAGGATGTGATCACCATCTGTGTCGGGCTCTTCACCGTCTCCCGCTTCGTGTCGATCGTGCATACGCAGGATTTCTACTACTTCGTAAAATGAAGTGGCAGCTTCGTAAAATGAAGTGGCAGCGCCCTTGGGGTGCTCCGTCGATCTTGAGGTTTCTCGTTGACCTTTGAATCCAGGCGATACGATGCGATCGTTCTCGGCTCCGGCCAGGCCGGCAACCCTCTCGCCGCTGCCCTCGCAGCAGCCGGCAAGACCGTCGCCGTAATCGAAAGTACGCACGTCGGTGGCACATGCATCAACGATGGCTGTACGCCCACGAAGACCATGGTTGCGAGCGCGCGGGTGGCATACCTGGCCAGGCGGGGCGTTGACTTTGGTGTTCGAACAGGGCCCATCGGTCTTGATCTGGGCCGTGTTCGCGAGCGTAAGCGGGCCATGGTGCAGAAGTCGCGGGGCAGCAACCAGAAGAGGCTCGAGACCACGGCGGGCATAGACCTGATCTTCGGTGCGGGCAGCTTTGTCGATCCTCATACGGTGCGCGTGGCGCCAAATGATCTCAGCAGTGAGAGAGACCTCACGTCGGAGCTGATCTTCATCAACACCGGACTTCGAAACCAGCCACCGGATGTGCAGGGGCTCAGCGGCGTTCCCTGCCTGGACAACGTGTCCATCATGGAGCTGGACGAGGTGCCGGATCACCTGCTGGTGCTGGGCGGCGGCTATGTCGGAGTTGAGTTTTCGCAGATGTTCCGCCGCTTTGGCAGCCGCGTCACAATTGTGCAGAAGAGCCAGCAGCTGCTGACGCGCGAAGATCAGGACATCGCGGAAGAGGTTCGCAAGATACTTATAGAGGACGGCATCGAGGTGCTGCTGAGTGCCTCGGTCGAGCAGGTATCGCAGCGGGCCGACGGGCAAATCCAGATGAACGTCCGGCAGGATTCAGGGCCGTGTACTCTGACCGGCTCTCATCTGCTGCTGGCCGCCGGGCGCACCCCTAACACTGGGCGTCTGAACCTCAAGGCCGCAGGCATCGATGCCGACGAGCATGGAGCGATCAAAGTCGATGACCGGCTTGAGACCACCGCCCCTGGCATCTATGCGCTGGGCGATGTGAAGGGTGGACCTGCCTTCACCCACATCTCTTATGACGACTTTAGAATCGTGCGAGGCAATCTGCTGGAAGGCAAGCAGCTGAGCAAGGCGGGGCGCATGTTGCCTTATACGGTCTTCATCGACCCGGAGCTGGGGCGGATCGGTTTGACGGAAGCTGAGGCGCGCAAGCAGGGACTTAAGATCAAGGTGGCAAAGATGCCGATGAGCTCCGTGGCGCGGGCGCTCGAGATGGACGAGTCGCGGGGCGTCATGAAAATGATCGTCGACGCGGACACGGAACTCATCCTGGGCGCCGCCATCCTGGGGGTGTATGGCGGGGAGACGGCGTCGCTGATCCAGATCGCCATGATGGGCAAGCTGCCCTACACGGCACTGCGCGATGGAATTTTCTCGCATCCAACGCTGGCAGAGTCGCTGAACAATCTGCTGCAGAAATTTGTATAGGCCGGAGCGCGGGAGAGGGAATTGGGCGAGATGAGCAAGCCGGCAGAGGGAAGAAGACGGGTCGTGATCGAGGGTGTGAAGCCGGAGATCGACTCGGGACGCTTTCCGGTGAAACGTATCGTTGGAGACAATCTGATAGTTGAAGCCGATGTCTTCGCCGATGGTCACGACCAGGTAGAGGCGAAGCTGCTCTATAAGCGTGAGAACGAACGGGACTGGCATACGGTGCCGATGAAGCCGCTGGGCAACGATCGCTGGCGCGGCGCTTTTCCCGTGCTTGAACAAGGTCGTTACATTTATACCGTGTCAGGCCGTGTCGACCACTTCGGTACCTGGCAATCGGACCTCAAGAAGCGCATTGAGGCGGATCAGAACGTTACAGTCGATCTCAAAAACGGAGCCAACCTGCTCGCCGAAACGGCGAAGCTCGCGAAAGGCCCCGATCGCGCGAAGCTGCTCGAGTGGGCGCGGCTGATCGTTGATGAAGGATCGAGCGCCAAGCAGGGAACGCTGGCGATGGACCCTGGTATAGCCGAGCTGGTGGCTCAATATCCGAACGACAAGTTGACGACGCGCTACGAGAAGGAGTTAGTCGTCACTGTAGATCGTGAGAAGGCGCGCTTCTCCTCGTGGTATGAATTTTTTCCGCGATCTAGCTCTCCGGTCCCTGGCAGACACGGCACCTTCTCGGACTGCGAGGCCCACCTGCCCTACGTAGTCGAGCTAGGCTTCGATGTCGTCTACTTTCCGCCTATCCATCCCATTGGACAGAGCTTTCGCAAGGGTAAGAATAATTCTGTACTAGCCGAACCCGGGGATGTAGGCAGCCCGTGGGCCATAGGTTCCGAGCTGGGCGGACACACGGCCATTCATCCCCAACTGGGCACACTGGCGGAGTTTCGCAGCCTGCTCGAGAAAGCGGCACTGCTGGGGCTCGAGGTTGCTCTCGACATCGCCTTTCAGTGCGCTCCAGATCATCCCTGGGTCACCCGCCATCCTGGGTGGTTCCGAAAGCGTGCCGATGGCTCCATTCAATACGCTGAAAATCCGCCCAAGAAGTACCAGGACATCTATCCGCTCGATTTCGAGACCTCGGATTGGGTGAGCTTGTGGGATGGTCTTCGCGATGTATTTCTTTACTGGATCGGAGAGGGTGTCAAGATATTCCGGGTCGATAACCCGCATACCAAGGCATTTCCCTTCTGGGAGTGGGTAATTCCGGAGATAAAGAGCGCCCATCCTGACGTTCTCTTTCTCGCGGAGGCCTTTACCCGCCCTCGCGTCATGCAGCGTCTGGCCAAGCTCGGATTTACGCAGTCTTATACTTACTTCTCCTGGCGGAACACGAAAGAAGAGCTGACGGAGTATCTAACTGAACTGACTGCGACGGACGTGAAGGAGTACTTCGGGCCAAACCTCTGGCCGAATACACCCGACATCCTGCCTGAGCCGCTGCAGAGCGGAGGGCGACCTGCCTTCGCCGCCAGGCTCATATTGGCTGCTACTCTGGGAGCAAGCTACGGAATATATGGAGCCGCCTACGAGCTGCAGGAAAGTACTCCGTTCAAACCAGGGGGCGAAGAGTACCTCAACTCGGAGAAGTATGAGCTGAAGCACTGGGACATCGAGGCGCCGGAGAGCCTGGGCAGCCTGATATCACAGGTGAATGGTATACGGAAGGCACATAGGGCTCTGCAGTCGAACGAGCGGCTTACCTTTCACCCCACGGACAACCCCTACCTGATCTGCTACAGCAAGGCTACCGCCAATGGCGAGAGCGTGATTGTAACTGCAGTCAACCTGGACCCCGTGAATACTCAATCAGGATGGGTGACCCTTGACCTTCCCGCTATATTCCAGCCGGCAGACACCACTTACCAGGTAGAAGATTTGCTAACCGGCTCGGTATATAGCTGGTATGGCGCGCGTAATTACCTGCAGTTGTCTCCGGCGGCGCTGCCCGCCCACATACTTCTGCTGCCCTCGGGCGGCCAGACGATTGCGAGTTCAAAGAATGGCAAGTAGCCCGATGGAAAAGCGGCGTCTGAAGCAGGCGGGCAGCATGTCTGATCCGCTCTGGTACAAGGACGCCATCATTTATGAGTTACACGTCCGTGCATTCGCTGACAGCAACAACGATGGCATCGGTGATTTTCCAGGGCTGCTTACCAAGCTCGATTACCTGCAGGATCTGGGCGTAACCTGCATCTGGCTGCTGCCCTTCTTCCCGTCGCCGTTGCGCGACGACGGCTACGACATTCAGGACTATATAGGTGTAAATCCCAGCTATGGCACGCTGGATGATTTTAAGGCATTTCTGGAGGCGGCGCATGACCGCGGTCTTCAGGTGATGATCGAGCTGGTTATCAACCACACCTCGGACCAGCATCCCTGGTTTCAAGCGGCTAGACTTGCTCCTCCTGGCTCTTCGGAGCGCGATTTTTATGTGTGGAGCGATACGGATCAGAAGTACTCCGACGCACGCATCATCTTCACCGACACTGAGAAGTCGAACTGGACCTGGGACCCGGTCGCGAAGGCCTACTACTGGCACAGGTTCTTCTCTCACCAGCCTGACCTTAACTACGATCATCCGCGGGTGATTGAAGAAGTTATCAAGGTGATGCGGCACTGGCTCGATATGGGCGTCGACGGGCTGCGCATCGACGCAATCCCGTACCTGGTAGAGCGCGAAGGTACTACGTGCGAAAACCTGCCGGAGACGCATGCTGTAATGAAGCGAATTCGTGCGGAGATAGATGCCGAATATGGAAGCCGGCTGATACTCGCTGAAGCCAACCAGTGGCCGACGGACGTCCGCCCCTACTTCGGCGATGGTGACGAGTGTCACATGGCCTTCCACTTTCCGCTGATGCCCCGCATTTACATGGCGCTGCGTCAGGAGGACCGGTTGCCCATCACTGACATCATGGCCCAGACGCCGGATATTCCAGATAACTGCCAATGGGGCCTCTTCCTCAGAAATCATGATGAATTGACGCTCGAGATGGTCACGGACGACGAGCGCGATTATATGTACTTGGCCTACAGCGCTGATCCGCGCATGCGGATTAACATAGGTATTCGTCGCCGCCTCGCTCCGCTGGTCGATAATAACCGGCGTCGTATCGAGTTACTCAATAGTCTGCTATTTTCCTTTCCCGGAACTCCGATCATCTACTACGGCGACGAGATTGGAATGGGCGACAACATCTACCTGGGAGACCGGAACGGAGTGCGCACTCCGATGCAGTGGTCAGGGGACCGCAACGCGGGGTTTTCGCGCGCAAATCCTGCTCGCCTCTATAGTCCCGTCGTCATGGATCCGGTGTGGGGCTACGAGGCAATTAATGTAGAGGCGCAGCAGAGCGACCAGTCCTCGCTGCTGAACTGGATGCGCAACATGATTGCGCTCCGCAAGCTCTTCCGCGTCTTTGGCCGGGGGTCATTAAAGTTCCTTAATCCCGCTAACCGGAAGATATTAGCTTACATCCGCGAGTTTGAAGGTGAGCAGGTGCTTTGCGTCGCGAACCTCTCCCGCTTTGCTCAGCCGGTGCAGCTTGACCTACCTGGATTGGAGTGCAAGATACCGGTAGAAATGCTCGGCTACGTGGAGTTTCCTCCAATTACCAGCCAGCCATATCCACTTACTCTCGGGCCATATGGCTTTTTATGGCTGGAACTGCGGCCCGCGCCCGAAAAGGAGGTACCAGCGGAGCCGATCGACGGTACAAGTCTTCATGTCTCCGGACTCGCGGACTGGGAGGGACTGCTCGACGGAGAGAACGCGAGCAGGATAGAAGCGGAAATATTGCCGGAGTATATACAGCGTCAGCGCTGGTATGGTGGAAAGTCACGCAAGATCAAAGACACAAAGATCATTGATTGGGGCACTTGTGCGGCGGAACAGTTTGCGTTGGCGCTGGTCGAGGTCAGCTATAGTGCGGGCGCGCCGGACACCTACCTGTTGCCGCTCGCCACCACATCTGGCGGCGACATGGATAACCTGCGGGCACACAGTTCAGGCGCAATCCTGACGCTGCTAAACCTTCCCTCGGGACTTGGCGTCCTGCATGATGGGATCTTCGACGATCGCTGCTGCAAGGCTCTGCTCAGCATGATGGAACAGTCCTCCGAGATACCGACTCGGAACGGCGTGATCCGTGGTTTGCGGAGCAGCATCCTGGAGAGCTTAGAGGGACCCCAACCGGAGTTGTTGCAGGCCAGGCGAGGCTCGGCTGAGCAAAGCAATACCTCTATCTTCTTTAGCGACCGCCTCATCATGAAGCTGTTCCGCCGGCAACAGGCTGGGCCCAATCCCGATACCGAGATAGGTAAATACCTGACGGAATTTACTACCTTCGCTCATACAGCCCCTTTTGGTGGAGCTATAGAGTACCGCGCCCACGAGCTCACGGGTGCTATAACTCCGGCGAGCGACGCGGACAGGACACAGACGTTTGCAATGCTGCAAGGGTTAGTGTCCAACGAGGGAGACGGCTGGCAATGGACACTCGAAGAGCTCGACCGTTACTACGAGGCTTGCGCGCACTCCGTCATGCCGGCGAGTGCAGCCTTTCGCGAGCAGGTCGCGCGCGAGCATGCAGGCATTTACCTTGATGCGGCGGCGGTACTAGGACGTCGTACTGGTGAGTTACACCTTGCGCTCGCAAGGCCATCATCGAACGAGGCCTTTTCGCCCGTTGTTTTTACTCCCGAAGACTTCCAATCGCTTGGCAAAGACCTCGTGGATCATGCGGCCATCTCATTTGACCTTTTAAAGGAGAGTCTCTCGCAGCTGCCGGACGACGTCGTCGAGTCAGCCGGCCTTGTATTGAGCCGACGGAGAATCATCTTCGACAGGCTGCGGCAGCTAGGCGCCCTCGACGTTCGTACCCTGAAGACGCGAGTGCATGGGGACTACCACCTTGGGCAGGTGCTGCGGGTGCGGTCAGACTTTGTCATCCTTGACTTTGAGGGTGAGCCGGCGCGGACCCTGGCAGAGCGCAGGGCGAAGCAATCACCGCTCAAGGACGTAGCGGGCATGCTGCGTTCTTTCACGTACGCGGCGTTCGCGGCGCTGATGAAGTACACGAGCCGCCGTCCTGAAGACTACGAGCAGCTGGAGCCGTGGGCGAGGCTGTGGGATGAGGCTGTGGGTGCAGAGTTTCTACGTGCCTATCGCGAGACGGTCGCTGGATCCGATGTAGTACCAGAAGAGCCGCAAGCCTTCCAGAAGATGCTTGATGGATACGTGCTCGATAAGGCGCTTTACGAATTGACTTATGAATTAAACAACCGGCCGGCGTGGGTAGGTATCCCGATCAAGGGAATACTCTCGCTCTCGGAATAGCAGCTTCGCTGAAAGAAAAGGATTGATGGCTAATCTCGAAGCAGCACAAGAGACTCGACCCTCCGGTGACACAGCTGGCTCAGCCGACGTACTCATCGGGGTTCCGGCACCTACGCAGGGAACACTGCTGCATGAGCGCGTCGCCGACATCCGCGACGAGTTTCGCTCTACTCATCCATCTATAAGGTGTGTGGTCGCCTATCCCGGAATTGAAGGTACGGGTGAGCTGTCGACCTTGTCAGAGCCGGCGGGAGAACTCGGTTCGCTTCGTGCCGTCGAATACACGCTAAGTCACGGAGCGGCATCGACGGTTCCCTGGCTAGGTCTTGCACCGGCTTACGCTCGCCTCGCGGACCTGGCCATACAGATGGGCGCCGGCGCGTGCGCCATCCTTTCACCTGACCTTGCCGCATTTGATGTGCACTCGATCACGCTGCTCCTCGAGCCCTTAATGGACGGGCGCGCTGAGCTGACCATGCCACTGTATGCGCCCAGCAAGTTCGAGGGGCTTCTGAACAGCGGCATCCTGTACCCGCTCAGCCGCGCTCTGTATGGCCGCAGGGTTCGATATCCGCTGGGCCCCGACTTTGGAGTCACAACCTCGCTGCTGACTCGACTGGGTCGCCGGCGTGCCCGGGGCACGGAAGTTGAAGACGACCAGGCTGCGATCTGGCCCGCGACCGAGGCCGCGCTGAGCGACAGCATCGTGGCTCAGGTGCACCTGGACGGCAGGCATGGTGCGCAGAACGAGGGTCTCGATCTGCCAACTGTTCTGGGTCTGCTGGTGGGCTCGATCTTCAACGATGCCGAGAGAAATCCCGTTGTCTGGCAGCGTGTGCGTGGCTCACAGGCCGGGCTGACGCTGGGGGCAACAGTGGATCGTATCGATCCAGGTGCCAAGTCTGCAGGCGCGCTCGATGTGCGGTCGATGCTCGAGGCGTTCAACCTTGGATCGCGAAACCTGCAGCAGGTGTGGGCGCTGGTATTGCCGCCAGTCACACTCCTCGAGATCAAGCGGCTCGGACGCTTAACTCCGGAGCAGTTCCGCATACCGGACGCGCTCTGGGCGAGAATCATCTACGATTTCGCGCTTGCTTATCGACTTAGAACATTGAGCCGCACTCATCTACTTGGAGCACTTACTCCGTTGTACCTGGGCTGGGTCGCTTCTTACGCGCAGGAGATCGCGAATCTGGACGCATTCGCCGCCGAGCAACGCGTCGAGAAGCTGGCTAAAGTTTACGAGGACGAGAAGCCCTACTTCGTCTCCCGGTGGCGATGGCCGGATAGATTCAACCCATAGCGCACCCGTGACATAACGGCAGGCAACAGCTGAGTGGACTCTACAAAGGAAAAGATCATGTGGAATAACGTTGGGCAGTCGCTGGAAGAGTCGATGGACAGAGTAGTCAATAAGATCGCGCAGCTCTTACCGGCAATTCTCGCATTTGTACTCGCCCTGCTGCTCTCCGCGTTGATCGGCTGGCTTCTTGCGCTGCTGGTGCGCCGAGTTCTGACCGCAATGAAGTTTGATCGTCGTGTGAGCAGCGGCTCGACGTCGATAGCAGAATGGTCTCCGAATCACACGCCTACCTCGCTCGTCTCGCGCTCTGTGTTCTGGGGCTGTATTGTGATCGGCATCCTGATCGGCCTGACTGCATTCGATGCATCTTATGACTCGTCTTTAGCTCCTTATATACTGGCTTACGTTCCCAAGGTGGTTGGCGCGATCGTGCTTTTATTCGTTGGCAGTATCGTGGCGCGTTTTCTATCTAGAAGCGTGCTGATAGGTGCAGTCAATATGAAGCTGCAATATGCCAGCCTGCTTGCTACCGGGGTGAAGTGGCTGGTACTCGTTCTGACCACGGCCATGGTTCTTGATCACCTCGCCATCGGCGGCCTGATCGTCGACCTGGCGTTCGGCATACTCTTCGGCGGCATCGTGCTCGCCCTCGCCCTGGCCGTGGGGTTGGGATCGAGAGACCTTGTGAGCCGTTCGCTCGAGCGCGAGGTGAATCGCCCGTTAGAGCAGCCTCTGGAAGAGAAACTTCACCACTTCTAGGGAGACTCCCCCGCAAAGCCATTCTCCTGCTTCGCCACATCTGTTGCATGCATGCGCTCCGAGGGCTGGCCAGAACGGCCAGCCGCCGAGTCTTCACGCTTATCTGAGAACAAGGAAAGCGTTAAGGCGCATGCGAGACGCTTAGGTTGAGTTAGCGAACAATGACTGTGCAATATAGCTCAACCCGCTCCAGCTCTGAGTAATCCAGCGTCCGTCTGCCACCTGATTCGCGCGAGAGCGCGAATGATCGGTGGTAAGATCGTTGCACCTCCCCGGTAAAGATAGAGCAGGCAAAAAATGATGAGTACGTCCAAAATTCAGAAGACTTTTGACGTAGGCGAGTTCCTGAGCGAAGCTGGCGTCGGACGAAAGCTGTTAGAACTGAATCCAAAGCAAACCTTTTTCACCCAAGGTGAAAAAGGGCATTCTATCTTCTATCTGCAAAAGGGACGTGCAAGGCTGATTGTGACCTCCGCGAGAGGCAAGGAAGCAACGCTGGCGATCCTTGGCCGGGGTGACTTTGTGGGACAGGAATCGATAGCCACAGAAAACCCGGTCTACATCTCGACGGCTGAGGCGATCACCCATTGTTCCATCCTCAAGATCGAGAGGAGCGAGGCTTTGCGCGTCATTCACGAGGAGCACGCGTTTTCCGGCCTCTTCATCGCATATATGGTCTCCCGCTCGATGCGTGTACAGGCGGACCTGGTCGATCAACTCTTCAACTCAAGCGAAAAGCGGCTTGCCCGCACGCTCCTGCTGCTGGCCCAGTTTGGTCAGACGGGAGACCCCCAGGTGGAGATACCAAAGATCAGCCAGGAGACGCTGGCGGAGATGATCGGAACCACCCGCTCCCGAGTGAGCTTCTTCATGAACCGTTTCAGAAAGATGGGCTTCATCGAGTACAACGGTCGAATCAAGGTACATAAGTCGTTGTTGAATATCATCCTGCACGATTAACCACCTGCCGTACTGTGACTGTCTTTGACGGTCAGTGTATCTGCCACCACCTGCTGTTGATTTCTGAAATCGTAAGGTATCGCGAGCGCGTGAGAGTAGCGTTCACGCTCTTCGCGGCTTTCGGCGCCCAGGAGGTAAGAGAATGGAAGCCAGCAGGACTGCGCAAAATGTACAGGACACCTACTTCAACTCGGTGCGCAAGGATAAAGCGACGCTGACGATTTACCTCGTCAACGGCGTCCGCGTTCACGGCAGGATTCGCTCCTTCGACAAATTTTCAGTGCTGCTCGAAAACGGCGAACTCGAGCAGTTGGTCTTCAAGCATGCCATCTCCACGGTGACTACTGCGGCTCCGTCGCTGCGGGCAGAGCGAGGCGGCGCGGTGGTACCGCTGGGCCCGATGGCCGTCAACTCGGCCGCGAGCGAGGCAACTGCCGGCGCTCCTCACGTTAGTGTTGCGGGTAGAACTCCTACCCTGGTCCCGTCAAAGACCAAGGGGAAGTAGTGCGTTACGAGGCGCGCAGTAATCCTATTAAGGCTGGCGGCCGCACCTGCGAAACACTCCTTGCCGCCGACAAAATGTAACAGCACCTGCCCTGTTTACAATTCCTTGTTCAGCGGACTAGCATCGTGGCCAGTTGGGACTTCCTTTGCCCGGCGGAATGAGCTGCGACGCTCCGTCCGCGCCCACCTGTTTCAAGGGCGAAGACACAGACTGGCGCCAGGGCAGCGGGTGAAGAAGCAAGCATGGGACTTCGTGCCGGAACGCACTTAACGGGCGAACGATCGGGCCCGGCCATGGAGCAGAAGCTTGCGGATGTCACTCGCCATGATGTGGCCATCCTCGCGATACTGCTGGATCTATTCCTGCTCGGCCTGGCTGCCCTGATCGCAGTACGTCTGCTGCTGCATGTTCCTCTGTCTGATCTGACCGCCCATTCGCGGCTGCCCCTGCTCGGAGTCACAGCAGCCGAAGCGGCTCGTTGTCTGGGCTGGTTCGTCTTCGCGAATATCTCTGTAGCCTGGCATTACGGCCTGTATTCACGTACCGGGACCAGGGGCGCGTGGAATGAGCAGAGGCTGTGCCTGCAGGCGTGCCTTGCGGCCGGTCTGCTGGTCTGCGGAGGCCTGTATCTTTCCGCCGCGCGGAAGGCGCCGCCATCGGCAATAGCGGTAATGGTCGCTACCACTGCGGTCGTCTTCGCAGTAAGAAGACTTGGCACGCGCTATCGCAACAGCCGCCACTACAAACAGGGAGTAGGCAGACGGCGCATCCTCATTGCCGGCGAAAACCGGGTGGCCGACGCGGTGCGCAGGCAGGTACAGCAAAGTCCTGATCTCGGATACGAGTTTGCGGGATATGTGCGGGTGCCTGGTTCGGTTGCGGATCTGCGCTCGGCGCCCAAAGAGGTCGTCGGAACGATATCCGGGCTCGGCAGCATCGCCCGTCGCTCCTCTGTCGACGAGGTGATCATGACCGAATGCGGCGATGCCCTGCAGGTGATACAGGCCATCAAAGCCGCATGGGCGTGCGACTTCGATCTACGCATCCTGGCCGGAATTTACGAACCCCTCGTCCTGCATGGGCCGCTAAGCTATTTTGGGAATGTGCCGCTGATCTACCTGCACCGCCGCCGGCCCGCAGGCGTTTCTGTAGCGCTGTTGATGCGTTCGTTTAGGACCTTCACGGGCATGCTGCCTGGCAGCGAGTCCCGGACTGCGGCAGCGGAGGAGCAGGACGGGCAGCTCAGCTAATCCGGCAAACCCTCTGGCAGGAAGCGATAGCCGACCCACGGCTCCGTCTGGATGTACTCCTTGGCGGAGTCGCCCGCCAGCTTCTTTCTGAGCTGCCCGACAAAGACGCGGAGATACTCCGGCTGCTGCGCAGACTGAGACCCCCAGATCGCGGTGAGCAGCGCGCGATGGGAGATGACCTTGCCGTGGTTTCTGGCGAAGTGCAGCAGCAGCTCAAACTCCTTGGGCGTGAGATGGAGTGCCGTGCCGCGAACTTTAACCTCGTGGGCTGCCGTGTCCACGCTGAAGTCCCCCACGACGATGGATACGTCCTGCTGTCTTTCGGGGGCGCGGCGCAGGTGGGCACGCACCCGCGCTGTAAGCTCCTGCATCCCAAAGGGCTTGATGACGTAATCGTCCGCGCCGGCGTCGAGCGCTTTGACCTTGGCCTGCTCCTGGTCCCTCACCGACAGCACAATGATCGGGGTGTCTGAGCGGCTGCGGATGGCGCGGCACATCTCGATGCCGTCCATGCCCGGCATCGCAAGGTCGGTCACTACAAGGTCCGGCTCCCACTCGTCGAAGACTCTCAGTGCCTCTTCAGAGTCGTTGGCCGTACGTACGTCGTACCCCTGAATCGCCAGCGCGGTCCTCAGCACACGGGTGATCTGACCTTCATCATCGACGACCAGAATACGTTGCTTCATAGGCCCCGAAAAAATCTTACAGCAAGCGACTGCAATGCCGATTGGCCGCACGCCGGGTCAACACCGGCCTGAATCGTAGTCAGACGCACCAGGGTTATCGGGTGAGTGCGTTCAGAGACTAGTCACGGAGTGTGCGCGGGAATTATGATCGTCCCCTATGACAACCAGGCGATCCTTCCTGCAGTCCACCTCGGCAATGGCAGCGGGCATGCTGCTCGCCGGCGACAGAGCCTTCGCTGCGCCCCATACTCCCATCGGCCTGCAGCTCTATACGGTGCGGACGCTCGCCGAGGCCAACCTGCCTGACGTGCTCAAGCGCGTCCACGCCATAGGTTATGAACAGGTCGAGCTCTACTGGAATGTCTACTCGCATCCGGCAAGGGAGCTCAGGTCGATGATCCGCGACAGCGGGCTGCGCGCACCAAGCGGACACTTTGACTATGACGGCCTCGATGGCAAGTTCAGCTACGCGAAAGAGCTGGGCGTGGAGTGGATCGTCTGCCCGATGCTGCCAAAGTCGCAGTGGACGTCCCTTGACGGCTTCCATACGGCCGCCCGGCAGTTCAATGTCTGGGGGAAGCGGGCCCAGGATCAGGGACAGCGCTTCGCGTTCCATAACCATAACTACGAGTTCAAGAAGTTTGACGGCAAAGACGGCTACGAGGTGCTGCTTGCCGAGACCGATCCGTCTCTCGTCTCCCTCGAGATGGACGCATACTGGATCACCCAAGCCGGCATGAACCCGGTCGAGATGCTGGGCCGTCTGGGGGAGCGGGTCAGGATGATTCACCTCAAGGACCGCAAGCCCGACGTACCTACCTCCCAGGACCTGGACGATGCGGCGAGTCACTTCACCCCGGTAGGCAAGGGAACGCTCGATTGGAGAGCAATCCTTGCCGCGGCGAAGAGGTCGGGCATTGAGCACTACTTCGTCGAGCAGGACCAGAGCGACATTCCTCCGCTGGAAGCGGTTCGGGAGAGCTATCGATATCTGCACACGCTGATGGCGTGAACTGTTGACGCAGGTTGGCTCGTGTCAAGGCGACACGTGGGTCGCTTTCTCAGTGTTCATGACTTAATCGCGGGATCTACTTTGTATTTGATTGAGGTTTACAAGTCGGTGCAGGGTGAGTCCAGCTTTGCGGGACGACCTTGCATCTTCGTTCGGCTGGCGGGCTGCAACCTGCGATGCAGCTGGTGCGACTCGGAGTATACCTTCACGGGCGGCTACAAGCGTGCGGCCGACGAGGTAGTCAAAGACATCGAGAGACTTGCGCCGGTTCGTTTGATCGAATTTACCGGCGGAGAACCTATGCTGCAGGAGCGGGAGCTCATTCCGCTGATGCAGCGGCTCATAGGGTCCTCGTATGAGCTGATGATCGAGACCAGCGGCGAGCGGCTGTTGACGGGCGTGCCGCCCGAGGTACACAAGATCGTCGATGTGAAGTGTCCCGCGTCCGGCGAGAGCGGCAAGTTCCAGACGGCGAACCTTGACGTACTTACCCGTCGTGATGAGATCAAGTTCGTGATAAGCGACCGCATCGACTATGAGTTTGCCAGGCAGTTTGTCGGCGATCACGGAATAAGCGGCAAGGTCGGTTCCGTGCTGCTGTCTCCTGCCTTCAGCAAGACTCCAGCGCCCGAGCGAAGTAGTGTGAATTGCCTGCTCGATCCTCGCGAGTTAGTAGAGTGGATGCTTGCAGACGGCCTGGACGCGCGGCTGAACCTCCAGATTCACAAGTATGTCTGGGAGCCAATGAAGAAAGGCGTATGACGCTCTTCTCAACGGCTTAGACTTTGTACGAGGAGCGGCCATGGACTGGACACTTTGCGATCCAGTCGAGGTGGGCCCCAGCTGCGGAACGGAATCAAACGCATTGAAGCGGCTCCCGAGCGTGCAAACGCAGAGCGTCTCATCACTTTGACTTTGTGGGTGCGTTACTCAGCTTCGAATCAAAGCTAACCGTGTGGTTAGCAGCTGAGTTACTTCGGCTGGGCGGCAAGGTACTTATCAAACGGCACTTCGAAGTAGAAGAGGTCTCGGCCGTCTGCCCCTCTTAGCCGGCGCAGGTAGAGCTTGGCCCCTTTCAGCGGGTCTCTCAGGCCGGAGACGTCGTAGAAGAGGAAGCCGGCGCGGGTGGTGTGCGCCTCGACTACCAGGGCCTGGAACTCAAACTCACTGAAGTCTTCTTCGATGTCCCTGTTGCGGCCCCCGGGCGCGGTATGGATGGAGGGCAGAGGGCTGGGCAGGGGGATGGTCTTGCCGCGGTTCGATGCGCTCGACGCGCGGCGTTCAACGTCTTCGGGTTCGGCAGCCTCGATCTTTGAGCCGTCGCGGGCGATGAGATGAATGCGCGCCTGGTCGAGAGAGATTGGCTTGTCGCCGTTGTTGGTGATGATGACGCGGATAGGCAGTATCTCGTACTGGCTGTAGTTGACGCGAAGCAGCTTGCACTTCTCTTTGGTGTCGTACGGGTCGGCGGCGATCGAGACCTTCTCCTGCGCATGAACCTCGACGTCAGGGAAGGTGGAGGCGTCGGTGACCGGCGGGACGTCGTGGCTGGCCGCCGCGGCGGGGGCGGCCGCCGCTAGTGCGAGGGCGATAGCCGGAATGAACTTCAAAATGGGACATACACGATGGCTGAAAGCTAAGCGCATGAGGACTCTGGAGATTATGATCTTCGGGTAAGACCGCCGTAAAGAGAATTGGGAAGCGAACAGCTGGTGATAAGACCAGGGACAAAGGGCCCACCTGCGGGCCTTGAGGGCATTGGTAGCGGAATGACAATCGTGTCGGCCATGCTGTTGCTGTACAGCTTCGCGCTGCTCATGGTGCTGGTGGTAGGGCTGCCGTACTGGCTGGTGAGAATGGCCACTGCCGCGAAGTATCGCGAGGGGCTCACCCAGCGGCTGGGAGTGGTGCCGCGGCGACTGCGGGTTACCCATCCCCGCAGGGGTGGTTCACGCGGCTGGGAGGAAGACTCCGCTGCCCCGGAGACGATCTGGGTGCATGCCGTCTCGGTAGGTGAGGTTGTCGCGGTGGTCGAGCTGGTGAGACAACTACGCGCCGAGGGCTACCGGGTGGTGGTCTCTACTACGACGCGCACCGGCCAGCGGCTGGCGAGGGCGCGGTTCGGTGAAGCTCATGTCTTCTACTTTCCTTTTGACCTGGCGCGCATCGTCCGTCGCTATCTGCGGGTGCTGCGGCCGCGAATGCTGATACTGGTCGAGACCGAGTTCTGGCCGCATGTGCTGAACGAGTGCCGGCGGGCGGGGGTCGAGGTGGCGGTGGTCAATGCGCGCATCTCTGACCGGTCTTATCCGCGGTATCTGCGTCTGCGCCGTCTGTGGCGCCCGCTGCTGCAGCGGCTGTCGCTGGTGCTGGCGCAGAGCGAGTTGGATATGGAGCGGCTGAGAGAGATTGGCGCACCGGCCGACCGCGTGCGCCTGGGCGGCAACTTGAAGTTCGATGTGCGGCCGGCTCCAACCGCAGCCGTGACTTCGGCGTTACGCGAGCATCTGCCGCCGGGAACCCGCGTTCTGGTCTGCGGCAGCACGGTCGAGGGTGAAGAGGCGATGCTGATCGAGGCCTGGTCCACCCTGATCGCGAGGGCCGGCGGCGGTCGCGCGAGGCTGTGCATGGTTCTGGCGCCGCGGCATCCGGAGCGCTGTGTGGCTGTAGCGAAGCTGCTCGACGAGAGCGGATTGGCCTGGGAGCGGCGCACGGAGTGGATGCATGCGCAGGAGACACTGCGGCCCGGGTCGGTCTTCCTGCTGAACTCGATTGGCGAGCTGGCGTCGGTCTATTCGCTGGCCTCGGTGGCCTTCGTGGGGGGCAGCCTGGTCACCGCCGGCGGACACAATCCGCTGGAGCCAGCGCAGTTTGCAGTCCCCGTAGTCATGGGGCCGCATTATCAGAACTTCCGCGGGATCGTGAAGCGGCTGCTGGACGCGGACGGAATCCGGATCGTGGGCGATGCCGGAATGATGAGCAGCAGCCGATCGCGGCGGCGCGCTGCTGATTCAGCGCCGCGGGTGAGCGTGCGTCCTTTGGCTTCGCTGGGGCCATCGCTGGTCAAGATCCTTGGCGAACTGCTGGGAGACGCCGAGGAGGCCCAGGCCCTTGGAGAGCGGGGGAGTGCCGTCTTCTCGAGCGAGTCAGGAGCTACGGCGCGCACGGTGCAGGCGCTGTTGGCTCTGCTGGCTGATCGTTCCCGATCTGGTGGTGCGACTGACAACGTGTCTGACAAGGCAGCGGCTGACACGCTTGTGGGCGTTGACGATGCGGACCCGGTGTTGTTGCGCTCGTCAGAGTCGGCAAGGTTGCAGACTCCTGCGGCCCCGGCTGGGTCTTCTAGTGCAGCGAGCACCACGACCTCGTCAGGGTCGCCCACTTCTGCATCGTCTACACGAGTCGAGGCATGAGCCTGGGGTGGCTGACGCCCCTGGAATATCTCTACGGTGCGGCGACCGGGCTCAAGAATGCCGCCTACGATCGCCGTTGGGCGCGTGTTCGACGGCTTGACTGGCCAGTCATCAGCGTTGGCAATCTATCGGTGGGCGGAGCGGGGAAGACTCCGGTCGTAATCCTGCTGGCGGAGCTGCTGCGCGCTCGCGGGGTGGCCGTGTCTGTGCTTTCGCGCGGGTATGGGCGCCGGTCTGCGGCAGTTGAGGTCGTGGACCCGGGTGGGACGGCGGAGCGCTTCGGGGATGAGCCTCTGCTGATCGCTCGTCGGCTGCAAAAGTTCGTCCACGAGTCAACAGACCGCAGGTCTGAAGACGGCGGGCCAGAAGATGGCGCTCGGCGGGATAGCGGGCTTGAAGCCGGCCGGCCCGGGTGGGGCCGGGCGTCGGTCGCAGTCGGCGCGGATCGATTTCGGGCCGGACTGCTGGCGCAAAGCCTGTGGCCTGCTGGGGTGCGTGGAGTGCATCTGCTCGATGACGGATTCCAGCATCGGCGGCTGGCACGGGACCTGGATGTGGTGGTGGTTCACCGGAGCGACCTGGAGCCGCGGCTGCTGCCGGTGGGGCGGCTGCGGGAGCCCTTGCGGGCGCTTCGCCGGGCAGGTGTGCTGGTGCTGCGGGATGGCGATCGCGATCTCGAGGCTGCACTGCGGGCTCGCGGGCTGGATGCGCCGATCTGGTGGGTTCGGCGCTCGCTCGAGCTGGCGCCCAGTAAGGTACCGGCTGGTGAGGTACTGGCGGGCGAGTTGCCGGCGCGTGAGTTGCCGCCGGGTGAGCAAAGTGAGCTGCCGGTGAGCGAAGTAACCCCGGATCAGGTCACCCCGGATCGATTTGTCTCGGATCAGTTCGCCCCGGCTGACATTGCGGCGGGTGAGGTAGGGCCTGGCGGCCGGCAGCTCACGAGGCGTGTCGTCGCCTTCTGCGGCATCGCGCGGCCGGCCGAGTTCTTTGCGGCGGTGAGGGAAGCAGGCGGGCAGGTGGTATCTACGCGGGCCTTCCGCGACCATCATCGTTACTCGCCTCCCGATATGAGCCGCTTGTTCCGCGTTGCCATCGAGGCCCGGGCTGAGGCTTTCGTCACTACTGAAAAGGATGCGGTAAGGCTTGGTCCGGCGCTGCTCAAGATTTTGACCGGCAGCGGTCAGACCGGGATTCAAGTCGCGCGGCTGAATGCCGTCTTCCTCGATGAGGACAGGGTCGTCAACGAATTGCTCGCTCTGCCGGGGCTCGAGACGGCGGCCGCCGCGGGTTCCGCACCGTAACAGAGCGGCGGCCATAGGACAGACTGCCTTAGGAGCGGTCACATCAAGGCAGACAGCGAGCTTGCGCCAGACCATGTGAGAAGATGGTCGTTTGTTGGCGGACCAAATAGAGCTTCGGGACGGGCGGCTGAGGGTACTGGTGGTGCGGCTGGGCGCCATGGGAGACATTCTGCATGCCTTGCCGGCCGTGACGGCGCTGCGGGCGGCTCATCCTGAGTGGTTTCTCGGGTGGGTGGTCGAGCCTCGCTGGGCTGAACTCCTTCGCGCTCGGGATCAGACCTCGACCGGCTTGGCGGATTGCTCTTCAACTCCCTCTGAAGACGTCCAGCGCAAAGCCCAGCCCCAGGACCATCGACGCGCTAACTCGCCTGATGCAACGCCCGAGTGGATGCCGGTGGTGGACCGCGTTCATCTGGCCGGAGCCAAGGGTTGGGGCCGGCGGCCGTTGATTGCCGCGACCTGGCGTGAGGTGCGGCGGGTGAAGCAGGAGCTTCGCGAGGCTGAGTATGACGTCTGTCTCGATCTGCAGGGTGCCGTGCGGTCGGCCTGGATTGGCCGCTGGGCCGGAGCGCGGCGGATGATCGGCGAGGATGATCCTCGGGAGCGAGCGGCGCGATGGTTGTTTTCAGAGCGGGTGAAGACGCAGGGGCGGCATGTGATCGAGCAATGCCTGGAGGTCGCCGGGAGGGTCGCGAGCGAGACGTTACCGTTCACGGCGGCTGCACTGCCTCGGGATGCGACGGCGGAGGGCTGGTGCCGGGAGTGGCTTGCGGCCGCCCTTAATCCCCCTGATCGCCGCAGACCCCTGGTGCTGCTCAATCCTGGAGCCGGATGGGGAGCGAAGCGCTGGCCGACCGACCGGTACGGCAAGGTCGCAGCGGCCCTGGCCCGGATGGGCTGCTCCGTGGTGGTCAATGCCGGTCCGGGAGAGGCGGATCTCGCCGCTGCAGTGGGCGCTGCCAGCGGTGGCGCGGCAGTGGCCGTCAGCCCGGACATCAGCCAGCTGATCGCGCTGACCCGGCGTGCGGCTCTGGTCATCGCCGGAGATACGGGCCCTCTTCATCTCGCGAATGCGCTGGGCTGCCCCGTGGTCGGGATCTTCGGGCCTACCGATCCCTGCAGGAATGGACCCTTCGGGTCAAAGTTCCGCAATCTGCGGCATCCGGAGAGCCGGCGCGACCATAGCCGGCTGGCAGACCCGGAGCCCGGGTTGCTGACCATCTCCGTTGATGCCGTGGTTGAGGCCGCGCTCGAGCTAATGGGCACGGACGCTGCGACTGGAGCACGGCCGTGAGCTGGGCACAGGTTGCAAAGCGCATACGGGTGCCGCTGGGGTTCGCCTTCACCGCGCTGTTTCTGTGGCTTGCGCGGCCGACGGGCAGATCGCTGCTCTGGAGCCTGGCGCTGGTGGTACCCGGAGTGTGGCTGCGTGCTTATGCTTCGGGCTACGTCAGGAAAAATGCGGAGCTGGCAGTCAGCGGGCCCTACGCATATACGCGTAACCCGCTTTACCTCGGCTCAATGATGATCGCATTCGGGTTTGCGGCCGCTGCGCGCAGCTGGTGGGTGGCGGGGCTGCTGGCCGGGCTGTTTGCGGCGATCTATGGGCCGGTGATCCGGGGGGAAGAGGAGTTTCTTCGACAGGCGTTCCCCGAGTTTGCAGAGTATGCGCGGCGGGTACCGCGGCTGCTGCCTCGGCTCCGCATACCAGGGCCTGCCTTGTCAGGGCGAGGTCCGGGGCCGCTTGGCGAGGACGGTGGCGGGTTCTCGGCCTCGCTCTACCGTCAGCATCGTGAGTATCAGGCCCTGGCTGGTGCGCTTGGCGTCTACCTTGCGCTGCTGCTGCGGATGCTGTGGGTTCGGTAGTCTGCGTCGGGCCAGTGGTGGCATTGAGAATGCGCAGCAGGAGCATACCAAATCACTTTGACCGGGGCACAAGCTACGCCGCCGCAGAGCTGCGCCCCCGGCCGTCGATGCGCATAGAATCGAAAGGGGAACCCTTTCCACGCGAGCGCCTATTGACCCTGTATCGAACGACCTTGTCTCGGACGACCCCGTCCCGAATCATGTTGTATAGAAAGAGCTTGTTCAGAGAGGCTCGGTACCGCAGGCTCCTTGCTGGAGTGGTCGCTGCATGCTTCTTCCTGCTGTTCGCCAGTACGACCCTCGATAAGGTGGCGGCCCAGTCTGCGGCTCCCTCAATCCCGGCGCTCCCTCGTCCCCAGCCCGGCTATGTCTATCCAACCAGCGAGACGCTGACCTATGCGGTCGACTGGCGGGTATTTCCTGCGGGTACGGCGGTGCTGCACGTCGAGTCGGCAGGCAATATGGAGCGGGTGATTGCGACGGCCGACTCCTATGGTGCGGTGAACCTGATCTATAGGGTGGCGGACAAGTTTCAGTCGTCGTTCGATCGCACTACGGGCTGCTCGGCCGGATTCAGCAAGCAGACCATCGAGGGCCGGCGCCAGGTGAATACCGATCTGAAGTTCGACTACGCGCAGGGCAAGGCGCGGCTGGACGAGAAGAACCTCGTCACGGGAACGGGGAAGCACCAGGAGGCTCCACTCCCGTCCTGCGTAACCGATTTGTTGTCGGCTACGTTTTTTGCCGCTTCGCAGCCGATGCGGGTGGGGCAGAGCTTCCAGATTCCGGTGGGGGACGCGATTCATACGGTCGCGGTCACGCTGAAGGCAGAGGGCAAGGAGCAGGTGAAGACTCCGTCGGGGACATACCAGACCATACGCGTGCAGCCCACCGCCGACGCCGGGGTAGTGAAGGCGCGAGGCGAGATCTGGATCTGGTATACGGACGATGCGAAGCATACTCCGGTGCAGATGCGGGCGCGGCTCTTCTGGGGGACAATTACGTTTCGGCTTACCAGTCTTGAGTCGAAGTAGTGTTCCTATCGAATAGACGTAGACGCTTCCGGGTTGGTGTCCGGGCCAGGTGCGGGATGCTGCGTTAAACGGCTGCACGTGGATGAAGCTGGCGCCCTGGTCGTTTGTTGGTGCTCTGGTCTGTCACTGGATTCGGTAGCGCTCCCGCATGAGGCGCTGCAGCCGCGGTTTGTAGATGAGGTCGTAGGCGAGCTGCTTGTCGGGGAACATGGCGAGGGCGGCGCGGCGGCTGTCGGCCACCATCTCGGCGGCCTCTTCGACGGGCAGGTTTGCGTCCTGCCCGATCACCGACATGACCATATCCATCATCATCTGCAGGCGGCGAATCTTGCGGCGCTCTTCGAGGATTTCGGCTGGAGTCTGCCGGCCGGAGGCTGCTTCGAGGTCGGGACCGGACTGCTGCGGTGGGGTGTGGTTCGTGCCCGGGTTTGTCGCTTCCGATTCGGGTGAGGCCATGGACGCTGTCCCTCCTGCCGGCTGCTCGCTTGCTTGTTGATCCAAATCCTACAACGCATTTTGGTCGGCGGAGAATAGAAAAGAATCGGCTCGTGTGTTGTGGTGTTTGCCTGGTTAAGTAGGCTTGGGATTGCTGCACTCTTGCTTCGTAGTGGGTTTATGCCGGATGCTTCGCATGAGTCCCACTCATCCGCGATGAAGCTGCGCATGAATGGGGCACCCGGCGTTTCGCGGCTTGCCTAGGGATTTGCTGGCGGGGGCCGGCGGGTCACGTGGATTCCGTCGAGGAGGAAGTCTTCGAAGCCGAGGGTATCGGTGCGGTAGGTCTGCACTTTGCGGTCCTGGAGCTGCTGGAGTACTTCGCGACGGGGGTGCCCGTAGAAGTTCCGCGCGCCAACGGAGACGACGGCATAGGTGGGCGCTACAGCGGCTAGGAAGGCGGGGTTGGTCGAGGTGCGGCTGCCGTGATGGCCTACCTTAAGCAGGTCGCTGTGCAGGGTTGTCGATGTCGCGCAGTCCGGTCGTGGCGGCGCGGCTTTCTTCTGCAGGCTGGCGAGTTGCTGGGCCTTTGGATGCTGGTTCTCGAATTTCTGTTCGAGGGGCTGCTGGTTTTCGACTTGCCGGTCGCTGACCTGGTGATCCTGGAGCATCCTTTCTTCGCTGGGGAGTTCGGCGTCGCCTTCCATCATGGCTGAGGTGTTGCCGTAGACGAGGCGCATGACAAGGGAGTCGTCGTTGGTGGGGGTTGGGCCGGGCTGGTAGTTCGGTTCGGGGGCGAGGACCTGAACGCGCGTGGCGGCGCCCAGCAGAAAACTATCGCCGGCGGAGTGCAGATGGACGGCGGTATGCAGCTCGGCCGCCTGCTGCAGCAGGGCGTCATACAGCTTGGAGTGGGGGTTGTGGCCGATCCAGAACTCCCGCGGGCGGAAGTTGGCGAAGACGGCGGGCATCCCGCCCATGTGGTCGGCGTGGGCGTGGGTGAGAGCGACAGCATCGAGGCGGCGGATGCCGCGAGACCAGAGCACAGGGGAGACGACATCTTCGCCGATCTCAAAGTTTGACGTGCCCGGGGGCGGGCCAAAGGGGCTTCCTCCGGCGTCGATGAGCAGGGTCTTGCCGTCGGGGGTGATGACGAGCAGGGAGTCGCCCTGTCCAACATCGATGGCAACGATCTCAAGCGCGCCGGAGGGGTGCGGGACTGGCCTCGGGATGATGGCTACAGCGGCTGCGGCGAGCATGGCGAGCACGGCTGCAGTAACACCCAGGCGGCGGGCAGCCCAGACGGCGAAGGCGAGCAGGAGGATGAAGGCCGCAATGGCCCAGGGTGCGGGCGAGGGGATGCGGAGGTCGGCGGCGGCGAGGTGTCCAAAGTGCTGGATGAGGCCGACGACGAGGTGCAGCAGCAGGGCGGCGAGCGCGGCGGGGATGATAGCAAGCGCCTTTGAACAGAGCAGCACGAGGAAGGTGAGGAGGGCTGCGGGAAGCAGCAGTCCAATAAGCGGCAGGATGAGGAAGTTGACGGGCAGAGCCATTACGGTGATGCGGTGGAAGTAGATGGCCATGGGCATCGACATGGTGAGTTCGATGGTTGCCGAGACCAGCAGGAGCTCGGCGGCCAGGAGTGCGAACCGCAGCGAGAGTGGGACGATCGAGCGGGAGAGGCGCGCACCGGTCAGCGGTTCGAGTCGCTCGGGGAGCCGGCGGAGGTTGATGCGGAACTGTGCAATGCGCGGTGGGAGCTCGACGTCGAGTTCAACATCGGAAAGGTTTCCGACGGCGCGGAGCCAGGGGCCGAAGGTGCGCTCGGCGATGGGCGCGGCGATGCCGGCGACGGTGATGACGGAGAGCAGGGTCATCTGGAATCCTGCGTCGAAGAGGGCACGAGGGCTGGTGGCGAGCAGGCAGAGGGCTGCGAATCCGATGGCGTTGAGGCCATTGCGTTCGCGCCAGAAGAGCCGGGCTAGGAGATAGAGGGCGACCATCCAGAAGGAGCGCTGCACGGGCTGGCCGAAGCCGGTGCAGAGGGCGTAGGCGAAGGAGAGCGCGATGGTGAGCACGGTGCTGAGCGCCCGCGAGAGGCGGATACGGTTCGCGGCGTAGAAGACCAGGCCGGCAAAGATGGCAAGGTGCATTCCAGAGACGACGAGCAGGTGGAAGGAGCCGGTGCGTTCAAAGCCGATCCGGATGCGGCGGTTGAGCCAGCTGCGGTCCCCGGCGATCATGGCGCTGAGCATGGCGGCGTCGTCGGGGCTGAGGCTTAGCAGCCTCGGGATGCGCGGGGACTGGGTCTGCGCGAAGGCTGCGATCCGGCTGCTGGCGGCCTGCTGCAGCTGGTAGAGCCGGCAGTGGAAGCTCTGGCTGCGGCTCAGGTGGCGCGCGGTGGTCGTGGGGAGGATGGTCACTTCGGTGGCCCTTGCACTGCCTGCGGCGGCTATGCCCTCGGCGAGCAAATAGGCGCGCGCGTCCCAGACGCCGGGGTCGAGGAAGCGGTCCGGCTGGTGGACGGCCAGCTTGACCTGCATCGCGGTTCCGCATGTAAGGCTCGGTAGTTCAGCCGAGGTGGGGGCGTAGACGGTAAGGCGAACGCCTCCAGTGAGAGGCGCCATGTCAGGGGACTGCTGAGGCGATGGCCTCGTGATGGCGGCGGGCGGAGCTTTTCTATGCCAGCCGCGCGCGATGGGGAAGGACTCGACGCTGGCGTGGTCGAGGCTGATGTCGATCTGCTGGCTGTACTCCTCGCTTACCTTGTTCGAAAAGGGCGCAACGATCTGCTCCATGCGGGGTGTGCCGAGGCGGAAGACTTCGCCGGTGAAGACGCGCGGCGCTCTGCCCGTCGCAGCTATTAGTGCGGTCTGCGGATCCGGCGAGGGTTCGATGGCAGCGCAGATCATCCCGGTTATCAGCCACACGGCGGCCAGCGGGGCGAGGACGATACGCGGTGCTCGGCGGCTGGCGATGGCGGCGAGGATCGCCGCTGCGAGCAGGAGAAGGAGCTCGAGGAGAGGCGGATGCGGTGGGACGTAGCGGGCGGAGAGAATGCCGGCGGCGAAGGCGGTGGCCGCGAAGAGGGCTGGATTTGCGGCGAAGCTTAGGGGTGAAGTTTTCAGGCGGTGGCGGCGGCCTGAGTGCGCGATCGGCGGGACTGGGCGAACCTCTGGTTCGGCGGCGAGCGGCGGGGCGGCGAGGGTCGGCATCGGCTGCCAATCTGCGCCCCTATCTCAGCGATAGTCGGGAGACGCTCTCCATATGGAAGGTCTGCGGAAACAGATCGACCAGCGTGGTGGAGTGGAGTTGATACCCGGATTGTATCAGCGCGCGAAGGTCGCGAGCGAGAGTCGCGGGGTCGCAGGAGACGTAGACGATGTCATGGGGAGCGATGGAGGCGAGCAGGGTGCTGACTTTGCTGCCGAGGCCGGCGCGGGGCGGATCGACGACCACCAGGTCAGGATGGCTTGCCGGTCTCTTTGCTGCGCCGGTCGCGCTCTGGAGGCGCAGGAAGTCGAGGGTGGTCGACGCCACGATCTTGTGCCGGGTGCCATCGAGGTTATGACGAAGATCGCTGCACGAAATGGGCGCCGGCTCGACGGCGCGGACGAGTTTAAAGCTGCGAGTGAGGGCGCGGGCGAAGAGGCCGACTCCAGCGTAGAGGTCCCAGGCGAGGTCGCCGGAGTAGTTGCTGGTTACCAGGTGGACTAAGTCATCGACTAAAAAGCGGTTGGTTTGGAAGAAGGCGCCAGTAGATACGCGGTAATTGTAGTCTGCCGCGTAGTAATTCAGAGACTGCTTGCCCCATTTTGCGATGATCGTCCTGTTCGAAGAGGCATTTATCGGTTTGAGAGCGTCAGACGGCTCCGCAAAAATACTTGCTCCTTGTAACTCGGGCACGGTCGGATTGATCGATTCACAAAAATGTTCAAGATCATCGGCTGCATCTATAGCTTGACCAGTTGTTGTTAGAGATAGAAGGACGGCATCCTGTTCTGAGTTTGTGAAGATCTCAACTTCCCTGCAGAGTCTGTCAAGGCTGAGGCTCGATGGTAGTCGTTGAATCGCCTGCAGGGTGCGGACCAGGACGGGTGCCGCTATGGGGCACTGTTCCACGCGCAGGAGTGTGCGCGAACCGCGCTGGCGGTAGCAAAGGGCAGCGGGCTCGCCGCTCGATGCGGGCCGCACGTGGAGACGGATGCGGTTGCGATAGCCCCAAGGCTCAGCCGAGATAATGTTGCTAGCTCGCGTTGAGTTAAAGGAGGTGGAGCTTGTTCTTACAACGCCTGCTCGCTCGAGTGTTTCGCGGAATATGGCCAGCTTGATCTCCAGCTGCTGGGGGTAAGTGGCGTGCTGGTAGTGACAGCCCCCACATAAACCATAGTAGGGGCAGCCCGGTGTAGTGCGCGCGGGCGCGGATTCGAGAACTTCGTCGAGCTCTGCGTTAGCGAAGGTGTTGCGGTCCTCGGTAATGTGGGCGTCGACTAACTCGCCGGGCAGGGTCATAGGGACAAAGATGGTCTTGCCGGCTTCGCCGGGGTGGGCAGCCTCACCGACGGGGACGCGCGCGAGGCCGGCGCCGCCGTAGACTGCTTTCTCGATGCGCAGCTTCATCCAGCGCACCTCATCGAGCGCACTTTCATCGCGCGCCCTGCATTGAGCCCACCTGCCGGGCGGCTTTTCTTCACGAGTGGCTCATGTAGAAGAGGCTGAGTCGCGGCAGGGCGAATTTCTCGAGGAGGCGTTTGTGCAGGAACTGCTGCTCGACCTGGCGGATCTGGACGGCCTGCATGCGGCTGCGGTACGGAGCAAGTTCCCGGGCTCCCTGCTCGCGAACTTGAAGCAGATCCGCTTCGTCAACCGTTGCCGTGAGTGCTGCAAAGAGCTTTTCCTCCATCACGGTCAGATTGCGCTCGAGGTCTTCGAGGTGCGGGGCGGCCTCGCCCCGGGCACTCGCCGCCCGGACGGCTGCGGCGAGCTCGTCGAGGCGGTTTGCGAGGGTGAGTGCGGTCTCCGCTGCGAGGCCGGGGAGCTTTTCAGCGGCGCTGCGGAGCCTGGCGGAGCAGGTGGTGAGGTGGGAGGCGATGCGTTCGGGCTCGAAGCCGGCGGCCGTCTCTCGCGGCTTGGTAGCGGGGTTGGCGCCGACCGCTGCTTCCTTCATCTGTTCGACCGCGGCGATGACCTCCTGCGTGCACCAGGCGAGGCCATTGATGCGGCGGACGCGCGTTTTAGCCTTGCGGGCATCGTAGCGGTCAAAGGCAGAGTCGATGCCCCGAAGGACGGCCTCGATGGGGATTCCTGCCTCGCGCCAGGTCTCGATCAGAGCCCAGTCCAGGGTCGAGAGCATGAGGAGCGAGCCTCGGCGGCGTTGAAAGTGATCTTCGATCTCGGTGTAGTAGTTGAAGTAATTTTTCAAGGAAGGGCGCAGTCTCTCATGCAGGTTCTCTGATCAGTTCTTCATGATGCCGCAGGTTGAGTGGGCACTCGTTTGCGGCCGCGCGACGGGCCCTGGCTCTGGTTGCGTTCGTAGATGATGCGCAGACCGTCGAGGGTGAGCATGTGGTCGATTTCGGTAATGTATTTCGAGTCCGCCACGATCAACTTTGCCAGGCCGCCAGTGGCTATGATCTTGATGACGGGCGCTTTGGAGTCCTGCAGTTTGCGGCCAGGTGATCGGGAGGCTTGCGAGCCGGCCTCAGCGCTCCCGCCGGCACCGCCTCCAAGTTCATCGAGAATGCGTTCGAGAATGCCGTCCACCAGGCCGATATAGCCGTAGTAGATGCCGCTCTGCAGGTTGACGCGGGTATTTGTGCCGATGACCTTGTCGGGCTTGCGGATATCCACGCGGGCGAGGCGGGCGGCACGGGAGAAGAGCGCGTCGGCGGAGATGCCGAGGCCGGGTGCGATCACTCCCCCGGCGTACTCGCCCTTGGCGGTGATGACGTCGAAGGTGGTCGCAGTGCCGAAGTCGACGACCACGCAAGGACCTCCATAGCGGGCAAAGGCGGCGACTCCGTTGGCGACGCGGTCCGCTCCTAGCTCAGAGGGGTTGTCGATGAGCAGGGGCATGCCGGTGCGGATGCCGGGCTCGACGAAGAGCGGCTTGAGTTTGAAGTAGCGCTCAGAGACGCGGCGCAGAGTTGTATCGAGCGGCGGGACGACGGAGGAGATGATGACGCTCGAGACCTGGGCGGCCTTGTAGTCCTGCATGGCAAAGAGGCTGAGGATGAGCATGCCGTATTCGTCGGCGGTCTGGATGCGCTGGGTGGTGATGCGCCAGTGGGCTAGCAGGGGTTTGGCGGCTTCGGGCTGAGCCGGCTGCGCCTCGGACGTGGAGTCGGGCTGCAGCTTGTAGAGGCCGAGCACGGTGTTGGTGTTTCCTACGTCGATGGCCAGCAGCATGCTTTTGATTTTACGTTCTTACGTTTCAGGGTTGTACGGCTTATCGAGTGCTGTTGGCGGCTGCGTTGTCGGGCCGCTGCGCCCGGCTCTCTTATGCGCGGCTATTGGGGTGGCGCTGCGCGGACTCCGCCGGAGAGCACGGTCCTCAGGCCGGATGGAGTATCGACGAGCAGGAAGCCGCGCTCGTCGAGGCCGGCGGTGGTGCCGCGGAAGGGACCTTCCGCACTACCCTCGCCGACGATGACCTGCTTATTGCGTATCCAGGTGGAGGCGGCTTCGACGCGCTCGATCAGGTCGAGTCTCGCCGCTGGTGCGGCATCTGGTTCGCTGAGTGGGGCGGTCTGATTGTGAAGCGATTTGAGCAGCGCGACGAGGATCTGCTGGCGCGGCCACGAGCGGCCAGTCTCGATGTGCAGCGAGGTTGCGAGGGCGGAGAGCTCAGGCGGAAAGCTCTGCTGGTGGACGTTGATACCGATGCCGATGACGACGTGGCGGACGCGGGTGGCTTCGGCGTGCAGTTCAGTAAGGATGCCGCAGAATTTGCGGGTGCCGAGGAGCAGGTCGTTCGGCCAGCGCAGGTCTGGTGCAAGTGGAGTGGCGAGTGGAGGGATGAGGATGGCCGTGAGCTGGAGGACCGCTTCGCGAACCGCCAGACCGGCGGCGAGTGAGAGCCAGAGCGCGTCGGCAGGTACGATGCGGGGGCGCAGGAGGACGCTGACGTAGAGGCCCGAGCCGGGTGCGGAGTGCCAGGTGTGGCCGCCTCGTCCGCGGCCCGCGGTCTGTTCGTCGGCGAAGTAGACGGTGTATTCGGGCGCGCCTGCGGCGGCTTGCTGCATGGCGTGGGTGTTGGTCGAGGGGATGGTTGGGTAGTAGTGGAATTTGTTCTGGTATGGGGTGCCTGATAGGTTGGCGTTCAGGGCGGTGAGGTCGTAGGGCTCGACTTCAGCGTCTGCTGGCGAAGCGTGTTGGATTTGATAGTTCATGGTAGGTGGGGTCAGGGTAGGATCGGGAGCTGGTCAAACCCATGTCTCAGGTGCGAGACATGGGGCACCCGCTTTTGGATGGCGTGAAGATTTGCGCGGGGGCATGGGAATGCGACATGGGTTAGTAGATTTCGGCGGTGATGCGCATGCTCAGATCTACGGCGTTGGCGGAGTGGGTCAGGGCTCCAACCGAAATGAAGTTGACGCCGGCGAGCGCGTACTTGCGGACGTTTTCGAGAACAATCCCGCCAGAGGCCTCGAGGGGGATGTTGGAGCCGCTGTCGCGGACCATCTTTACGGCCCTTTTGATCTGGGCCGGAGTCATGTTGTCGAGCAGGAGAGATTCGGCTCCGCTTGCGAGGGCTTGTTCGAGCTCCTCAAAGGTGCGGACCTCGACCTGCACAGTCTGACCCTGCTTGCGGCTGGCGAGCGCGTGGGCGAGCACAGCCTGGACGCCGCCGCCTAGCGAGATGTGGTTGTTCTTGATGAGAATGCCGTCGGAGAGATCGAGGCGGTGGTTCTCTCCTCCTCCGCAGCGCACCGCGTATTTATCGAGCAGGCGCATGCCGGGGACGGTCTTGCGGGTGTCGAGGATGGCGGCGCCGGTGCCCTTGATCTCGTCGACGTAGCGGCGGGTGACGGTGGCCACTCCGCTGAGGTGCTGCAACAGGTTGAGGATGACGCGTTCGCAGGCGAGGATCACGCGCGCGTTCGAGCGGATCACGGCGAGCGCCTGGCCCTTTTTGACCCGCACGCCGTCGAACATCTCGGGGTGACTGATGACCTCGTATCGGCCGCTGCTACGTTTATCCAGACGGGCAAAGATGTCGAGGAAAACGGGGATCGCGCCGAGGCCGGCGACGATGCAATCCTGCTTGGCGATGACGGTACCGGAGGCGCGCAGCTTCGGGTCGATGGTAATGGCGGTGGTCAGGTCGCCCGTCGCCTTGTCTTCGATCAGCGCCTGCTCGAGGATGCTTTCGATGCGCTTTGTCTTCCAATCCATGATTATCTCTTTTGCTGTTACGTATTCAAACTATCGAGAGCGCTGCGGGTCTTCTCGAGCAGGACGATGAGCTCGGCGGCGCGTCGGCGAATGCCTTCGATGACCGGGGCCGGGGCCTTGGCGAGGAAGCTCTCGTTGGCTAGCTGACGCTGGGCGTTGGTCTGTTCTTTTTCGTAGCGCGCCACTTCCTTGGTGAGGCGATCGCGCTCCGCTGGGATGTCCACAGTGCGTTTGTAGACGATCGCTACATCAAAGCTGGGGTTGGAGCGTGCGCCCTCGGGCATAGTGTTGGGGAAGTCGAGGGTCGAGACGCGTGCGAGTTTGCTGATAATGTCGTGATTCGATTCGAAGAGCTCACGCTCGTCGGCGGCCGCGCGCATAAGGATCGGGACAACGGCCTTTTCTTCGACGCCGGCTTCTTTGCGAGCGGTGCGCACGGCGGTGATGAGGTCCTGGAGGATGGTCATCTCGCTATCGATGTTGGGGCAGATGAGTTCGGGCATCGGCTGGGGGTAGCGGGTCAGAGCTATCGATCTGGCGGGAGGATTGTTGTTGTAGAAGGCGTGCCAGATCTCCTCGGTGAGGAAGGGCATGAAGGGCGAGAGCAGGCGGAGGGCGGCTTCAAAGACCTCCAGCAGCGTGTTGAGGGCTGCGGCGGTTGCCTGCTTGTCGGCTCTGTCGGTGAAGTCGAGGCGGAGCTTCACGATCTCGAGGTACCAGTCGCAGAACTCTCCCCAGAAGAACTGGTAGATCAGGTTAGCTGCTTCATCGAAGCGGTAGTCTTTGAGGGCCTGGTTGACATCGGCTGCGGTCTGGTTGAATCGCGATTGTATCCAGCGAGATTCAATGGAAGTTAGACGGGGTGGGGGAGCTGATTCACTCCCACTCATCGCAGAGGACGCGATGGATGGGGCACCCGGCTTTGACTCCGCCGATGAAGCCAATGCACCCGGTTTTAACTCCGACGATGCAGCCAACTCTGAGAGGTCTACCGGGATGCCGGCTTCTTTGGCCCGCTCTACGTTCATAAAGATAAAGCGGGCGGCGTTCCAGATCTTGTTGGCAAAGGCGCGATAGCCTTCGGTGCGCGCTTCAGAGAAGGCGATATCGGTGCCGGGGGAGGCCATTGAGGCGAGCGTAAAGCGCACCGCGTCGGTGCCGAATCGCTCCACGATCCCGATGGGGTCGATGACGTTGCCCTTGGTCTTCGACATCTTCTCGCGGTTGGCGGCGCGCACCAGCGCGTGGATATAAACCTCGCGGAAGGGGACGGCGTCGGCGAGGGTGCGGGCCGATCCGTCAGGCATGGGCACGTCAAGCATGAAGTGGCAGCTCAGCATGATCATGCGCGCGACCCAGAAGAAGAGGATGTCGAAGCCGGTGATGAGCAGCTGCGTGGGGTAAAGTCTGTCCATGGCCGTCGTGTGCTCAGGCCAGCCGAACAGGGTGAAGGGCAGCAGGCCGGATGAGAACCAGGTGTCGAGGACATCCTTCTCCTGGGTGAGGGCGGCGCTGCCGCAGTGCGAGCAGGCCGAGGGGTCCTGGCGCGAGACGGTGATCTCGTGGCAGGAGTCGCAGAACCAGGCGGGTATGCGCTGGCCCCACCACAGCTGGCGCGAGATGCACCAGTCGTAGATGTTCCTCATCCACTGGAAGTAGGTCTTGGAGTACTGCTCAGGGGTGAAGCGGATGTGCCCCTCCTCGACGGCCTGGATGGCCTTGTCGGCGAGGGGCTGAATCTTGAGGAACCACTGGGTCGAAAGCAGGGGCTCGACGACGGTGCCGCAGCGATCGCATTTTCCAATGGAGTTGAGGTGGTCCTTGATCGAGACGACGAGGCCGAGCGCGTCGAGGTCGGCCACGACGCGGGCGCGGGCTTCATAGCGGTCCAGGCCCGCGTAGGCTCCGGCTGCGGCAGTCATGTGGGCTGACTCGTCGAGCACCGTGATCGAGGGCAGGTTGTGGCGCTTGCCTAGGGCGAAGTCGTTAGGGTCGTGCGCGGGGGTGACCTTGACCGCTCCCGTACCGAAGTCGCGGCTGACCCATGCGTCGGTGATGACGGGGATGCGGCGGTTGGTGGAGTGATCCCCTGGGCCGCCGCTGAGCGGCAGCAGGAGGTGCCGGCCGTGCAGGTGGGTGTAGCGTTCGTCGTCGGGATGAACGGCCACGGCTACGTCGCCGAGCATGGTCTCGGGGCGGGTGGTGGCGATGTTCAGGAAGCTGCCCGGCTCGCCCTCGACCGGATAGCTGAATTCGTACAGCTTGCCGGCCTGCTCCTCGTGGACCACTTCAAGGTCGGAGATGGCAGTCTGGCATCGCGGGCACCAGTTGACGATGTAGGCGCCGCGGTAGATCAGCCCCTGTTCATAGAGGCGTACGAAGGCCTCGCGGACGGCGACGTTCAGACGCTCGTCCATGGTGAAGTAGAGGCGCGACCAGTCGACGCTGACGCCGAGCCTCTTCATCTGCTCGAGGATGGCGCCGCCGTAGTGCTGCTTCCACTTCCAGGCGCGTTCGACGAAGGCCTCGCGGCCCAGGTCGTGGCGGCTGAGGCCCTCGGTGGCCAGCTGGCGCTCGACCATCATCTGGGTCGCGATCGAGGCGTGGTCGGTGCCGGGAATCCAGAGTGCCCGGTCGCCAGACATGCGGTGCCAGCGGGTGAGGATATCCATCTCTGTCTGGTTGAGCATGTGCCCCATGTGGAGGCGGCCGGTCACGTTAGGCGGCGGCAGCAGCATGGTGAAGTTGCGCTGCGCCGGGGAGTTGGCCTGGCCGTCGAGGGCGCCGTCGCCGCGAGGCTGAGTGCCGGGCGATTCGGGGGCAGAGTCGGGGGAAGGATCAACGTTCGAAGACTCAGGCGGAATGGCCGGCTGCGGGGCTAGCTCGAAGATTCGTTCGCGGACCCAGTACTCTGCCCAGTGGTCCTCAATGGCAGCAGGATCATAGGCTTTGGGGAGGTCTTGAGGCATGGGTCGTCAACCTTTGAGGTTAGCATAGGTGGCTCGTCTCTCCAGGGGCCCGTGCCCAGGCGGAGTGTCCGTTAGCGGACACTCGATGTCGCGGCCGGACAGAAGCCGGGAGCCTTGCGCGAACCGGTGATTCTAATTGTTGAACTTAGGCCCGGTCTGGGCCGTCCGGTGTTGGCGTCTGGATTGCTGCTTTTCCCGCGAGGTTTTTTCCGAGATGCCGATCATGAGGAGTTCAGCTCGAGATCTTGGTTTCGCTCTCCGCCAGTTGCGCAGGCATCCCGTCTATGCAGCCACGGCAATCCTCTCGATGGCGCTCGGCATCGGCGCCACGGCCGCCGTTTACAGCGTCTTGTATGCGGTGCTCGTCGATCCCTACCCCTACCACGATGCAGCCCACATCGCGGCGATGTCTGTCGTGGACAAGACCGGCGGTAAGCAGGACGCGCAGTTCACGCAGAGCGAGATCGATCTGCTGAGGCAGACCCACTCCGTCGCTGGCTCGCGGACCAGCGTGATGGGCGACCGGCTGGTCAGCAAGCTGGTTACCGGTGGAGACGTTCCGGAGTCGATCCACGCCGCGGAGGGTACCGGGAACATGCTGCAGTTCCTTGACGTGAGGCCATTGCTGGGGCGGGTCTTTACTGTCTCCGACGCGCCCGAGGGCACAGCCCCGCAGCCCGTCGCCGTCATCAGCTACCTGTTCTGGAAGGGGCATTTTGCTGCCGATCCTGGAGTGATCGGGAGACCGCTGCAGCTCGACCATCGGACCTATACCGTGATCGGGGTGATGGGGCCACGGATGACGTGGCTCGACGCCGAGGTCTACCTGCCGTTGCCTGCCGACCTCGACCCGCAGAGTCTCCTGCAGCCGATGTTTCGTGTGCCCCCCGCAACCACGATGGAGGTCGCGAAGAGCGAGATGGAGAGCACAGTACGGCAGATCGCTCACGATCATCCGCAGGCCTTCCCTCATGATGGTTTCCGCATCGAGCTTGAGTCGCTCAACGATTACCTGCTCGGTCAGTTTAAAGGGACGCTGCTGACGCTGTTTGTTGCGGTGGCTTTTCTGCTGCTCATCGGCTGCGGCAATGTGTCGATCCTTATGCTGGCCCGAGGCGCGGCCCGGGAGTACGAGCTCTCCATGAGGTCGGCGCTGGGCGCGACGCGCGGACGCATCGTGCGTCAGCTGCTTACTGAGACGGTGCTGCTGTCGGTGAGCGGCGGAGTCGCGGGGATCGCCCTTGCGTACGGGGCCGTTCATCTCATCGTGGCGCTGATTCCGGAGTATTCGATACCGCACGAGGTATCGATCGGAATCAATGTGCCGGTAGTACTCTTCAGTGCCGCCGTGTCGGTCGCGACTGGACTGCTCGCCGGGCTGTGGCCCGCATTGCAGCTGTCGCGACCGCAGGTGTATCAGACCATCCAGGCGACAGGCACTAAGAGCAGCACGAGCACCTCTGGAAGACGCGCCCGCTCCGCCCTGCTCACCGGTCAGATTGCGGTGACCGTACTGCTGCTTGCCGCGTCGGGAGCGGCCATACGCCATTTCCTTGAAGCTTACAGGGCAGACCTCGGGTTTAACCCGCATCGCGTGCTTCTGCTGCTCCTCCGTCTGCCGGAACACGGCTACGAGAGCTGGCAGGCGCGGGTCAATTACCAGGACGCAACCCTGCAAAAGCTCGCGACACTTCCTCGATCCGAGGGTGCCGCGGTCGAAAGCGCTGTCCCTCCGGACGGGAACTGGGTGCAGCAGGTGGATGTGTCAGGCGGCCAGTCGGGCGCGGCCAACAAGTCCGGTGTCTACCTGGTCAGTTCTGACTACTTCTCCGTTCTGAAGATCCCTCTGCTCCAGGGCAGGGCGATCACCCGTTCTGAAGTGCTGAGAGGAGCGCACGTGGCAGTAGTGAGCGCGCTTTTTGCGCAGAGATACCTGCATAAGGGGGCCATACTCGGCCGGCAGATGCGGATGAAAGAGCTGGCGCCCGACTATCCCGGGGTGCTGCTCGCTCCTGATGCCGATCAGCCGTACACCATCGTCGGGGTCGCTGCCGATATCCGCAACGACGGTCTCCATCGGCCTGCCCAGCCGCAGGTCTACGTACCGTGCAGCGTGGTGATCTCGTCGGGTTCGTGGATGATGATTCGCACCTCTGGCGATCCAAATGAGATGATACGTCCCGCCAGCGAGGCGCTGCGCGACCTTAACGGACTGCAGGCGGTGGCCCGGTCCTACGTCCTCGACGAGTATCTGGGTGAGTTTGTGTGGGCGCGGGAGCGGTTCATCTCTACCCTCTTTGGATTCTTCTCGTCGCTGGCGCTCGGGCTGGCTGCGATCGGCCTCGTTAGCGTCGTCGCCTTCGCGGTGGAGCAGCGCACTCGCGAGATCGGAATCCGCAGTGCGCTCGGGGCGAGCCGCCTTAACATTCTGCGGCTGGTTATCCGGCCTTCCTTGTTAAGCGCGGGCGCGGGGATGGCGATCGGAATCGGGTTGAGTGCCGGTTTGAGCGACCTTGCTTTTCGCTGGACCGAGAGCAGCATGCGGAGCTGGACGGTGTTGCTGGGAGTCTCTGCTGTGCTGCTGGTGCTCACCGTCCTTGCCAGTGTTTTTACGGCGAGGCGGGCTATGAAGATCGATCCGGTCGAGGCGCTGCGAGCCCAGTAACTCCGGCGCGTGCGAGCCGCGTGCGCCAGAGTCGGGCGGTAGATTGGAGCGTGATCGCGGGCTGTGAGCAAGGATGAAGCCGACGGGAGGGGCTGCCGTAGTCTCTTAATGAAGACCACGGCACCTCGACCTCCTACTCGCCTCCTCAATCGCTTTGGAACGATGAAGGAGAGGACCTACGAAGCTTTCTGTCTCGACGCCGTTCAAAGCTGGAGCTACTTCACTATTGCGAAAGGTCCAGAAGCATCGCAGTAGCTTTCGGTACATTTACGGTGTAAGTTCCCTTGGCACTCGTGAAGCTTTCATAGCACTGAGTTGACTGCGCATAGGGGCACGTATAGTAAAGAGGATTTCCGTCTGTGGATCCATCGAACGTATTGGGTCCGATAAACACGCCAGAAGTGCAGACACCATTATTACAAACCACGCCTGAATTGAAGGCGGGTGCGCCGAGAAGGGTAGCCGTTCCATTGTTATAGCCAGGCAGGTTCACTGTCGTGGTTTCGTCGTTATTCTCATCCTTGTTGATAATGACGACGTGGACGTGCTTATTCGAGTCGATCGTCACCCAGTCCACGAAGTAAGTATTGGAACCTTGCGACTTGACGTCGCTTGTAGGTTGAATCAGTTTGGCCCCATGTCCACCCGCCATCTGAAAGGCTAGGAGCCCGTAATACTTCGGATAGGTCGAATATAGCTTGGTGTTCTTAATCTCCCACAAGCTGTAATCTACATAGTTACCCGTGTGAATGTTAGTTCCGTCGTAACCCAGGGACGCATATTCGAATTCCGTGTCAAGAAGCCACAGAGCCGATTGGAAGGTATCGCTGAGTCCCGGCTCGCCACCACCACCTATATCGTTGAATTCTGCCATGCGATATTTGAGGCCTGCAGCATGAGCATTGGCAAGATGAGTTTGATAAAGCATTGGCCCGACATCCTTGCCGCGTACTGAGGAGTCCTGCAGAAGGAGATCGACAGCGTCGCACCCCACGGTCTGACCGTCAGCGCAGAGCGGAAGTTTTGGCAGGGGATAGTTGTGCTGGCTCACGATTGTTGCGCCCGGTGGTATGCCATAGCTCGACCCTGCGGCACTCGGGCCCATGTACTTAACGCCTGACGGCGTATTCCCTATGTTCTGGATCCAGGTGTTCCAATCGCTTAGGTACGAATCACCTGCGCCGCTAAAGGTGTAGTGCGAGTCGCGAAAACCCTGAGAGGGATAGTTGTCAGGCTCGTTTCCCAATTCAAGCGCGGCAACTTTCTGATACAACGTGTAGCCAAGACCGTTGTAGTAGGCGAGAGCTTCGGCTTTTGCCCAATTCATACCTGTGACCTGGGCGCACGCCATATCTATACCGAGCGTGACCTTAACATTTACATTTTGTAACAGGATCTTAACAGGTGGAATTAACGCGCTTTGGGGTTGCTGCAGGGTTCCACCCGCAGTCTTGCAGTTGTTGTAGTACGGGGCAGGGCTTGTGTTGTTCGGCGCCATAGCACCGTCTCCTTCAATGCGGAGGAACATCGTGCTTCCCGAGGCATTGATGAGGTTGTTGAACAACTGGTAATAGACGGGACCGAGCTCTGTAGCTCCTTCGTTGTGATCGATCGAGATACCTGCAAAATCAGATGGGATTGCCTGATATGGTGTCGCCGTTGGGTTGATAGTCAGCGTGTCTGAGGTCTGAGCGTATGCAAGGTAGGCTGGCAAGCCCAGGACTGCCACTAGTGCCAGAGCGGATGTTTTCATGGTTTCCTCGCGGAGCGTGAGACGTACTAAGGTTCCAGGTTGGCAGCCGCACAGCTTTCCAGCGGCCGGAAAAGGTGGTTACATAGCGAAAAATCCTAAACGTCAACTTTGTGGATTTGGAGGGTCCGGTCAATACTCATTTGAATTTGTAGGGAGGTGTGCGCACCGTCGCTCCGGTGTTCGACAGGGCGGTAGTCGGATTAAAGTTTCCGGGCAACCTTCGAGCGACTTGGCTGAGCAGTGAAGCAACGTATCAGATGGATACGCAGCTAAATCAGTGCCGGGAGCTAAAGGTCCTTCTACTTGGCGCGTTTGCCCTGGGAGTGGGCTATGGCGGCGCGGGCTTCGCGGTCGCCTTCGCGCGCCCTCTCGGTGGCTCGCTTGTCCCAGTCCTGCTTACCCTTCGCCACCGCCAGCTCGCACTTGACGCGGCCGTTCTTGAAGTAGAGGCGGGTGGGGATGAGCGTGAGGCCCTTTTGCTGCGTCTGTCCGATTAGCTTCCTGATCTCCCCGGCATGCAGCAGCAGCTTGCGGGTTCGGGTGGCGTCGTGATTCATCGTGTTGCCATGGGAGTACGCGCCGATATGAGCATTGAGCAGGAACGCCTCACCGTCCTTGACGAGGCCGTAGGCGTCTTTGAGGTTGGCCTTGCCTTCGCGGATGGATTTGACCTCCGTGCCGCGCAGGGCGACTCCGGCCTCGTAGCGCTCAAGGAGGAAGTAGTTATGAGAGGCAGAGCGGTTGAAGGCGGCATCTCGTTCCCCGGCTGCGAGCGGGTCTCTCGGCTTCGGTTTATGGCTGGCTGCTGGGCCCGAGGCGGCGCTGGTCTGATAGCTGGTCTGGCGGGGCATGATTGCGCTTCGGCTGCTGTTGGCCGGTACGAATTCTCATGCTAGCATGCGGTGCGCAAGCGGCCGCAGGCAGCGTCTGCAAGGGCCTGTGTAGCGGCTTCGACCCGGCCGGTGACGGTGCGGCGCAGGCCCCGGCTGCGTCCAGTGCCGCGGCAGCTCCGGGCCCTGAGGCAGCATTCAGCAGTGTAGCCCGATGCTATAATCGCGCATCACCCGCGAATACAGAGAGAGCCAGTGCGCAGGGTTATCGGGCCTGGTTTTTTTTGTGCGTGGAGGACTGGCGTGGATCGTTTTGCAGGCTGTGCGGCCTTGCTGGTGGCGGGCCGGGCGTCAGGGTCGGTCGCCGTGAAAGCGAAGTTGAATATCGGGCGGCGTGCGTGAGCCGCCTTCGTCTAACAACCGGTGACGCCCCCACAGCCGTGCCCGGCGCCGCTCGTACGTGGATCTGGAGCTGCATGAACCTCCGCATTGCCCCCCGGGGACGCCTCTCCGCGGTTTTGGCTGTAACATTGATGGTTGCCGGCCTTGGCTCGCCGGCCTTGCACGCCCAGTCGGCTGGCTCGCTCTACCGCCAGGGGCAGTCGGCGGAGACGCGCGGCGATGTGGATGCCGCCTTCGCCAGCTATTCCAAGGCGTATCAGAAGTCTCCCCGCGACATTCGCTACCAGGAGTCATACGAGCGGACTCGGCTGGCCGCGGCGGCCTTTCACGTGCATCGCGGCGAGCAGCTGCGTGCCAAGGGCGACGATGCGGGCGCGATGACGGAGTACCTGCGGGCCCTCGAGATCGATCCCAGCTACGAGGTCGCGCAGCAGGACATTCATAGCGTACAGGAGCGGATGTCGGCGCCGACGCCGGGTCAGGACACCTCGATAACCGAGGGCTCGGCCGCGTCCATTGACGAGATGGGCGCGCCAGTCTATCTCAAGCCTGTCTCGAACGAGCCGATCACCCAGCACGCGGTCGAAGACAGCAAGGTGATCTACCAGACCCTGGGCAAGGAGGCGGGCATCAATGTGCTCTTCGATCCCGACTACACCTCCAAGCGCATCCAGGTCGACCTCACGAATGTTCCCCTGATGGATGCTCTACGGATCATCGGAACGATTTCTGGTACATTCTGGCGTCCGATTACCCCCAATACGATCTTCGTCGCGCAGAACACCCGGCCCAAGCGTGCCGAACTCGATCAGCAGGCGGTACAGACCTTTTACCTCGCCAATGCTGCGGCCGCGACCGACCTGAACGACATCCAGACTGCGCTGCGCAATGTGGATGTGAATCTTAAGGTCTATGGGATTCCCAGCCAGAACGCGATCGTGATGCGAGGCACCCCGGACGAGCTGCTGCTGGCCAAGAAGCTGATCAACGACCTCGACAAGGCGCGGCCCGAGGTGGTGATCGACGTCGCCGTGCTCGAGGTAAGCCGGGACAAGCTGCGCAACATCGGCATCCAGCTGCCGCAGACGGCCTCCGTCTCGTTCCAGGCGAGCCCTACTACCGCGGCCTCGGGTTCAAGCGCGGGGTCCAGCTCGACCTCAAACCTGACACTGAACTCGCTGGCGCACCTGAATTCGACCAACTTCGCGGTGACCGTGGGTCAGGCCACGGCGAACCTGCTGTTGAGCGACAGCGATACGCGGGTGTTGCAGAATCCAAGGATACGGGCGTCGGATAACCAGCACGCGATCCTGAAGATCGGATCGCGGATCCCGGAGGCAACGGGCTCGTTCTCGAGCGGGTTGACGGCTTCGGCCTCGGCTGGTTTTGGAGTGCAGACCCAGTTCCAGTACATCGACGTGGGCGTGAACATCGACATCACTCCGACCGTGCACTATGACCGTGACGTCACGTTGAAGCTGAAGATCGAGGTATCGTCCGAGAGCAATACGGTCAACATCGGCGGCATCGATGAGCCGGTCATCAGTCAGCGCACGATTGAGAATACGATCCGTCTGAAGGAGGGCGAGGCCAACATCCTTGGCGGCATTCTGCAGAGGACCGATAGCGTGACCATCGGAGGCACGCCGGGGCTGGGTGAGATTCCCCTGATCAAGTACCTCTTCAGCTCGGTCAAGAAGGAGCACATGACCGATGAGATCGTGTTCCTGCTGATCCCTCACGTGGTGCGCGCCACCCAGATCAGCCCGACAAATCTGGAGGAGATCGATACCGGCTCGGGGCAGACGATCGAGCTGCGAAGGATGCCTGCGGCGGAGATTCCCGCGGCCCTCAAGAACCTTGCTGCTGCGCCAGCGCCTGGGGTAGCGGCGATCACTCCACCGGCCACGGTAGCTGTACCTGCGGCAGTGCCGGTGACCGCCGCCGCTGCTGCGGATAAGGCAATATCGCAAATGCAGCAGTCCGCCAAGGGCGCAGGCGCGGGCGCAGGAGCTGCAGCTCTCGCAGGCAATCCGGCAGGCAGCGGAGCAGCTACTCCCTCGATGCACCTCGATATGACTCCGGCGGACAGCACACAGAAAGTCGGCAGCAGCTTCCAGATGACGGTAAGCTTTGCGGGCGGTGTAGATGTGTTCTCGGTACCAATGCAGGTGCAGTATGACGCGGCGAAGCTGAGCCTGGTCAATGTCGACGCGGGCACCTTTCTTGGAGCGGACGGGCAGGCGGTCGCACTGGTTCATCGGGACGATGGAAACGGCGGGGTGATGATCACGGCTTCGCGGCCGCCGGGTGTCCCGGGGGTGAGTGGCTCGGGGAGCGTGTGCGTGCTCACCTTCGAGGCGAAGAGCGCCGGGGATGCAGTGGTGGCGATCACCCGTCCCGGCGCGCGGAACAGCTCGCAGCAGACGCTGAGCGTGATGGGGTCGCAGGCAGTCATTCACCTGCAGTAGGCTCTTGCCGAGGCTGGCAGGTGTGTTGGAGTGGGCGATGGGTTTCTCATTTATATCGGGAGTGCGATGGCCCCGCTCGGAGGGTCGCAGCGGGCGTGCGCGGCGCGCGGGGGCCGAAAGCGGAGTCACGCTGGTCGAGCTGATCGTCACGGTCGCGATCCTCTCGATTGTGGCATCGGCGGCGGTCCCGATTGCGCGCTTCCAGGTTAAGCGGGAGAAGGAGCGCGAGCTGCGCTACGACCTCTGGCAGATGCGCGACGCGATCGATCACTATAAGGATGCGGCGGACAAGGGCGCCTTCGTGACCAAGGTCGACAGCGGGAACTATCCGCCCGACATGGACACTCTGGTGAACGGGGTCGATGTGCAGGGCAAAAACGTGAAATTTCTGCGCAGAATTCCGGTTGACCCTATGACCGCAAAACCGGATTGGGGCTTCCGCTCGATGCAGGATGACCCGAAGAGCGACTCCTTTGGCGGGCAGAGCGTCTTCGATGTGTATTCGAAGTCGACCGGTACCGCGCTGGACGGAACGAAGTATTCGGATTGGTAGGCATGGGTGAGACAGCGGTGCGGCGGCGCGATGGCGATGCGGGTACGGCGGGGTTGACGGTCCGGCGCCGGTCTGGTGTCGAGGCCGAAATGCTGCCGGCGGAGTGCGGGTTCACGCTGGTCGAGCTGATGATCGTGATGGCGATCATCGCGGTGCTGGCTACCATCGCCATTCCCAGCTATATAGGGCAGATGAAGCACGCCCGGGAAGCTGTGCTGCGCGAAGACCTGCACGTGATCCGGGCAGGGATAGACGCATACACGATGGATAAAGAAAAGGCTCCCCAGTCGCTCGACGACCTGGTGCAGACCGGCTATCTGCGGGCGATCCCGCGCGACCCGATGACCGGCAACAGCTCGAGCTGGGTAACGACCACGGATGACTCCCTTATGAGCGTCGATCAGACGGAACCTGGGATCAACGATGTTCACAGCGGGTCGCAGGAAGTGGGCAGTGATGGACAGCCCTACTCGGCCTGGTAGTCCGGTCTCCCTGGCCGTCCCTGCAGCTCCATCGATTGCAGATGTTTATGCAGCCTTTGAGGCCCTGAATAGGTGCGTCGGCGTGGAGGCTGAGGGTGTCGCCATCGACGCTGCGAGCGGACCCGGACCTGGCGGCCGGCTAGTGCTTTACGCGCCGACAGATGCTTCCGGAGCGGCGGTTGCTCTCGCTTCAAGCATCGCTGGAGCCGCTTCGCTGGGCCTCGATGCGGACGAGGAAAGACTGAAGCTGGCGCTACGCAGAGGAGTCTGCGACTTCGTAGTCAACGGGCTGGATGAGGCTCTTCGCATCCTCAAGAACGAGGTGCGCAAGAGGCAGCCGGTTGCCGTCGGGCTGGTCTGCGATGTTCCTGCCTGCCTTCAGGAGATGGTCGAGCGCGGGGTGCAGCCCGATGTGGTCGCCTGCCCGCGGGCGGGGCTTGACTCTGCCTTCGAGCTGTTTGTTGCGCGCGGCGCGGTCAAGTTGCCGGAGTGGAGCACGGCGGGTCCCGCTGCTGCCGGCCTCCGGGAAGAGGTGTGGTGGAGCGCGGCTGAATCTGCTGCGAGGTGGCTGCCGCAGGTCGATGCTCTGGCGGTCGAGGCGATCGCAGGCAGGCCGGGCGAGCCCGACCCACGGCTCCGCTGGCTGCGCGTCGCCGCTCGCTACCTTGGCCGGGTGCCGGAGCACTATGTTCGCATGTCGACTGCGGAGGCAGAGCGCCTTATCGAGGCTGTCGCTTCGGGTATAGCTTCGGGCTCGCTTTCCGCTGGAGTCGCAGTGCGCCGCGGGCGGGTTGCAGCTTCCTCCCTCGCTGAATCGCTCAATCTGTGACTCATCCCAGTCGCCGACTGCCCCAAGCTCGCCGGAGAGAAGTAGCTCTGGATAAGTGCCGCTTCTGGTGAGAGCTGCAGACCCTGCGTCAAGTCAGGTTGGCAGCGGACTTGATATTGGCCCACAGGTCGGGCATGCCGAGGCCGGTCTCTGCCGAGCAGAGCAGCAGGTCGTCAACCCCGAGGCCGGCCTTGAGGGCTGATTTCGCCTTCACTCGTGCGTTGCCGGAGAGGCGGTCAGCCTTGGTGCCGACCACGAGAAAGCGGCGTCCTGCCGAGCGCAAAAAGGCAATCAGCTGACCATCGCTCCTTTGTGGCGGGATGTTGCTATCCACCAGGCAGATGCAGAGCGCGAGGGTCTCCCGGCTGGAGAGGTAGGGATCGATGAAGCTGGGCCACTCGGCAGAGATGGACTTTGAGATTTTGGCGTATCCGTAGCCGGGCAGGTCGGCGAAGAAGAACTGCGGCTGCTGGCGTTCGGCCGTCTCGGTCAGCGAGAAAAAGTTGATAGAACGGGTGCGCCCGGGGGTGGCAGAGACCTTGGCCTGGCGGGAGCCTAGAAGAGCATTGATGAGGCTCGATTTTCCTACGTTGGAGCGGCCAAGAAAGGCGATCTCCGGCGCCGCCGGGGCGGGGAACTGGTTGGGGGAAAAGGCGGAGATTACAAATCTCGGATAAACGCGCATAAGGGTGCTGATCGATGCTACCGGATGCGGCGCTTCAGGTCGTGGCGCGACACCTGATTCCACCCCAGCCTATCCAGCGCCCGAGCATCTATCCGCTTCATTGGTGGCGCACGGGGCAAGAGCAGGGTGAGGAGCACTGTGTGCGCACGCAATCGCCAGGATCAGGAATCAAGCGGCGCCAGGCGCGACGCTCACCTTCTGCGGCGGCTGGTACTACTACGGATAATGCGCTGCTTACTTCTTTTTGGCTGCTCTCGCGGCGATGGCTGCGGAGTTGGCCGCGATCGCGTCGCTGATGAGTTGTTTGAATGCCCGCGGGTCGATCTTCTCCCCCTCGCGGAGGTCAATGGCGCGACGGGTATTTCCCTCCAGGCTCGAATTAAAGAGCTTCTTCGGATCTTTGATCGAAGCTCCGCGCGCGAAGGTGAGTTTCACAACCTGCTTATACGATTCTCCCGTGCAGACGATGCCGTCGTGCGACCACACCGGGGTCCCGGGCGACGCAGGCTTCGCCCACTTCCACTCCTCGATGATGTCGGGGTCGGCGTCGTGAATGAGCTGGCGCATGTGCGCGAGGGTCTGCCCGCGCCAGTCCGCCAACTCCTCGATGCGCCTGCTGATCTTAGCTGAAGCTGTAACTTGATCCGGGCTGCTTGTAGGCTTCATATTTTCTCCTCCTCTTAAAGTAGGGATTAGTCGAGCCTGGCGAGGACTGCTTCCAGGCTGCCAAGAAACTTCTGCCAGCCGTAGCTCGCACCCTTGAAGGCAGTCTCCTGATCGGGACGGAAGCCGGACTGCTCCATGCGCACGAGGGTTCCTCCCGCGGTCGCCACCAGCGTCCAGACGACGACGCTCTCCAGTCCCAGGGCGTTCCAGCTATAAGACAGCGTCCTGCCGGCTTCGATGACCAGGACCTCGCAATCGATGATGCCGTCCCAGCCCGGCATCGGTGGGGAGCGAAAGTGAAAATCCTGGCCCACCGCGGGCACGAAGTCGTTGTCCATCAGCCATTCCTTGAGAAGGGGACCCTCGGTGAGAGCGCGCCAGACCTTTTCGGGTGGGTGAGGGAATTCCCTTTCGATCGCGAGCGAGCGGTTCGTAGTCATGGGTCCATCCTTTTCAAGAAGTCTTCGAGTCGATCAAAGCGGTTCTGCCAGAATGCACCGTATTGCCCGATCCAGTCCGCGAGCGGCGTCAGAGCGTCGGGACGGGCATGGTAGTGACTTTCGCGCCCCTTGCGGCAACGGCTGACCAGGCGGGCGCGCTTCAAGGCAGACAGGTGCTTCGACACCATGGGCTGCGAGACGCCGGCATGCGCAGTAAGAGCATGAACCGTCTGATCGCCGTCCCGGATGAGGCGTTCAAAGATGGCCCTGCGGGTGGGGTCGGCAAGGGCCTTGAAGAGCATGGCCTCAGGGTTGGGCATGCACAAACCATAACCCTATGGTTATTGTTTGTCAACTCAAAAGTACAAGCTCGTTACAGCCGTCTTCGCGGCCTAACCTGGGAAGCGCGGCTGGCAACAAGGATGGGCGGCGGTTATGCTGCCCACCCCAGGCCTGCTCGGAATGCTGGCGCGGGCGTTACGCACATCCCGATGCGAAATGGGGATTCATGCTGCTTAAAGCCGCGGGTTGTTACAGTAGACGCAACTATGCGGGCTCAAGCATTGCTTCTAACAAGTCGATGGAGGGGCGTGCGCCGCGGTGCCTTTGCGCGCGTCCGCATGCGCGTGCTGATAATGGGCTGTCTGGCGGTGTTAATCTGGTCGACTGCTCTCCGGGGAGCGGCTCCGGCTGGCGGCCCTGAGTCGAGATCGAGTGGGGGGCGACTGACCTCCGATGAGGTTGTGGAGCGGCTCGTGCGGCGGAACGAGGAGCGGGCCGCGCATCTGCAGCACTACACCTGCGGGCGACGCTACCGGATCGAGTATCACGGATTTCCGAGCAGCCGCGAGGCGAGCATGAAGGTTGCAATGACCTACGATGCGCCCGGTAAGAAGAGCTTCAAAGTGCTATCGGAGACAGGATCGAAACTGCTGATCGATCGGGTGCTGAGCCGGCTGATGGAGAGCGAACGTGAGGCCGCGCTCGATGCAGAGCGCACAGCGCTGACACCGGCGAACTACAACTTCGAACTGCAGGGGATGGAGAGCGGCGCACGCGGCAGCGAGTACATCCTGGGCGTGCAGCCGCGGGTCGACAGCAAGTTTTTGTATCGCGGAAAGATCTGGGTGGATGCGGTCGACTTTGCAGTGACGCGCATTGAGGCCGAGCCCGCCAGGGACCCCTCGTTCTGGATCAGGAAGACCGAAATCCATCATCAGTATTTAAAGGTGGGCGAGTTCTGGCTGCCGGAGCAGAACCGAACGGAGACGAGGACCCGGCTTGGGGGGACTGCCGATCTTACTATCGACTATTTCGATTACAAGGTTGCTGGGGTTCGCTGAGCTCATCGCCTGAGTAAGACCGAAGGCAAGCGCACCCGGTCCGTTCGCAGCACCCTGGCTTGGCGGTGAGCAGTGCCTGTAAGTAGCGCAAGCCTTGCGCGACCGTGTGCAGCGGGGCCAAAAGCGCCTGGTGCCTGCGAGCGGATGAGTGCGCTTGATATAACTGAGAGACCTGATGCGAAAAGCTGTGGACACGCGTAGATGAAGATGTGGGATGCGGTGGTCGTGGGCGGCGGGCCCGCAGGGTGCGCTGCTGCATATGATCTGGCGGTGGCCGGGCGCGCGGTGCTGCTGCTGGACAGGTGCGACTTTCCGCGGCCGAAGGCGTGTGCCGGAGGGCTGACGATGAAGACGGTTCGGGCGTTGCGCTACTCCGTCGAACCGGTGACGCGCGAAGTGGTGCAGCGGATCGTGCTCGAGAAGAACGGCGTGTCGCCAACGCTGGTAAAGACGCGCAAGCCGATCTGTGTGATGACGGTGCGGTCTGAGTTCGACGCATACTGCTTTGGCAAGACGCTTGAGGCTGGTGCGACGTTCCGCAAGGTGCGCGGCATCCGGAGTATCGATGATGATGGCGAACGAGTCTCGATCGATATTGGCGACGAGGTGCTGCAAGCGCGCTATTGTGTCGGCGCGGATGGAGTGCATAGCCAGGTGCGGCGCTTTTGCCCGGGCGCGGGCACGGTCAGCGGAGGTTTTGCGCTCGAGGCCCAGGTGCCGCTGCAGGCGCAGGCGGTCGATCTCACGTTCGACTTTGGTGCGGTGAAGAACGGCTATGGGTGGATCTTTCCCAAGGGCGATCATCTGAATGTCGGACTCGGATACTACGGCGGACCACGCGATGAGAGGCTGAACCGGGAGCGGCTGGCGGAGTATGTTCGGCACAAGCTTGGAACGGACGCGCTGGAGCATGTTGTCGGGCAGTACCTGGGTGTGTCAGAGCCGGACACCGCCTGCGCCTTTGGACGGATTTTGCTGGCTGGCGATGCGGCGGGTCTGGTCGATCCTCTCACAGCCGAGGGGATTTACAGCGCGGTCGTGAGCGGACAGGCAGCCGCTCGTGCTATCGATTGCGATCTCAGTGTCTCGAGCGCAGGCGCTGGAACTCGCCTTAGCGACGACCGAGGTGCTGCGCGGCAGTATACCGAGGCGCTCGCACCTTTGCGAGAGATGCTGGCGTTTTCGACCCGGGCTGCGAATGCGTTTTACGCCAATCCCGACCGCGGTTTTCAGGCATTGACGCTGCCCGGGCTGCGGACCGCACTGCTGAAGGTTTACGCCGAGGGAATGAGCTCTCGTTTGCTGCTTCGCATCTTGCGGCGGGGTAAGGCGGCGTGATCTGGCTCCCCTGTTGAAACAATTCCCTGATCGCCGGCGCCAGTTCCCAGGGGAGTGCATTCCTGTAGACACCTGCGGCGTGTCGCGCTCGTTGCGGTAGCGTGTGACTTAGAATGAGTAAGTCATGAACGAAGAATTTTCGCGGCTGAAGAGGCTGCCTCCATACGTCTTCAACATCACCGGCGATCTCAAGGCGGCTGCGCGCAGGCGCGGTGAAGATATCATCGACTTTGGAATGGGCAACCCGGACGGGGCCACGCCGAAGCACATCGTGGACAAGATGGTAGAGGCGGCACAGAAGCCGTCGAGTCATCGCTACTCCGTCTCCAAGGGACTGCCCCGCCTGCGCAAGGCAATCTGTAACTGGTACCAGCGCCGGTACGATGTCGAGCTTGATGCTGCGACGGAGGCGATCGTCACAATCGGCTCGAAGGAGGGAATCGCCCATCTTTGTATGGCGACGCTCGACCAGGGCGATGTCGTCGTAGTTCCCAACCCAAGTTACCCGATTCATATTTACGGGCCGATCATAGCTGGCGCAAATATCCGAAGTGTAGCGGTGCATAACACCGACGATTTTCTAAGTGAGTTAGAGCAGGCTATTCCGCTGATGTATCCCCGGCCGCGGATGTTGATCCTGAATTTCCCGGCCAACCCTACCACTCAATGTGTCGAGCTGCCGTTTTTCGAGCGGGTAGTAGCCCTGTGCAAGGAGCACGGCATTTATCTCGTCCATGACCTGGCCTACGCCGATATTACCTTCGATGGCTACCGGGCACCCTCAGTACTCCAGGTTCCCGGTGCGCGGGATATTGCCGTCGAGTTCTTTACTCTGTCGAAAAGCTATAACATGCCTGGCTGGCGGGTGGGATTCATGGTTGGCAACAAGACGCTTGTAGCCGCACTGGGCAGATTAAAGAGTTACTTCGACTACGGAATGTTTACTCCGATCCAGGTAGCATCGATCCTTGCCCTTGAGGGGCCGCAGGATTGTGTCAGCGAGATCTGCGACAACTATAAGAGCCGCCGTGACTGCCTCGTCCATGGACTCACTAAGGCAGGCTGGGAGGTTGTAAGTCCGAAGGCGACGATGTTCGTGTGGGCGCCTATTCCGGCTTCGTATCGCAGCATGGGGTCTCTTGAGTTCGCGAGTAAGCTGCTGAAAGAGGCCAAGGTCGCTGTGAGCCCCGGTGTCGGGTTTGGTGAGTATGGTGACGGCCATGTTCGCTTCTCACTGATTGAGAATGAGGAGCGTACGCGGCAGGCACTCAGAGGAATCAGACACATGTTTGCGCAGGATGGGGTGCTGCAGCCTACGCTGGTTTGATTGCTCTCGGTTCCTGACCAGTCAACTCCCATTTATTGCTGGCCCTGATCAGAGTAGACACGGCGCGCCGCTTGACCCTGCTCAACCCCATTGTTATCCTTATCTATGAAACCCCTTGGTCTGCTCGCGCACTCCCGACGGTAGAAGGCTACCGCTGTTCAATTGTCCGAAACGCGTAATACGCGCTTCCCGGCGTCTATGCGATGCTGCCTGCCAGCACTCGCGCCTTACTGATCTGCGATCGATAGCCTGCAGCATCTAACTCCTCCCTTGCCTCTTCGAAAGTGCACACGAAAGGACTTTAGATGAAGTACAGGCGGGATATAGATGGGATTCGTGCCATCGCAGTGCTTGCGGTGATGGCCTTCCATCTTGGACTGCAGTTTGTGCCGGGTGGCTTCGTAGGGGTTGACATATTCTTCGTGATCTCGGGCTACCTGATAGGCGGCATTGTTCTAGACGGCGTAAAAGATGGCAGCTTTAGTCTGTCAAACTTTTATCTACGCAGGTTTAAGCGGATATTGCCCGCGCTTACCTTTGTATTGCTAGTAGTCTCCATAGCCTGTTTGTTCATCCTGCTGCCTCCTGATCTAAGTGCCTATGGTAAGTCTCTTATAGCGGCTGCTCTCTCCGTGGCTAATATCTTCTTCTGGCGGGGCACGGGGTACTTCGATCACAGCGCCGTAGAGAAACCTCTGCTGCATATCTGGTCGCTTGGCGTAGAGGAGCAGTTTTATGCCTTTTTCCCGCTTGGAGCGCTGTTGCTGTACCGGATCAGGTCGTCGTTGCTGCTTCCCGGCATGGCCCTGGTTGCGGCACTCTCTCTCTGGCTGTCAGTCTATTCAACGGCCGCCAAACCAGAAGCCGCCTTCTATTTGCTGCCGGGACGCACCTGGGAGCTCCTGGTGGGAGTCATACTCGCGGGTTCGCCGAAGGGATGGCTCAAGTCTGCGATCGCCCGCAACTTCCTCGCGGTAGCCGGTCTTGCCGCGATGCTCTTTGCCGTCTTTACCTACAAAGTGGGCACGCCGTTTCCGGGAGCCGCCGCCCTGCTGCCTTGCCTCGGTGCAGTCGCCGTAATCGCCGGCGGAAGGGATGGGAGCAATATAGTAGAGAAGGCTCTCAGCTTTAAGCCTGTAGTATTTATAGGACTTATCTCTTTTTCACTTTACTTGTGGCACTGGCCTCTCATTGTCCTTGTCCAATATGCAGCGCCAGCCTCCAAGCTGTCACACTTGCAGCAGGGTCTAATCTTCGCGGGTGCGATGGTGCTCGCGACCCTGTCGTGGCGATTTGTAGAGCAGCCGTTTCGCACGATGCGTGCGCCCTCGCGTCTGGTCTTCACTTACAGCGCACTGTCCGCACTTGCGGTAACAGCCATCGGTTTAGTTCTTCTTGTGTCGCACGGATTTCCCCGTCGCTACTCCCCCGACGTTATAAGTATGGCTAACTATCTGGACTATGAGCCAGGGCAGCCGTTTCGAGAGCATAGTTGCTTCCTTCGTACGCAGGACAGTATCGATCAACTGACCCGCTCTGGATGTCTGCGCACGCAGCCCGGCAAAGCCAACGTCTTGCTTCTCGGCAACAGCCATGCCGCGCACCTGTGGGAGGGCTTGTCACAGGTCGATAGCCGGGTAAACATACTTCAAGCCACTGCTTCCGGGTGGAAATGTGTGCCGGTAATCGACAGGGCTATTACTCCTGCGAGTAAGTGCACGCAGATGTTCAACTATGTTATGGGTGATTTCCTCGAAAAGAACAGGATAGATCTGGTTATATTGTCTGCGACCTGGGAGGAAGATGAGATGAGTCAGCTAAGAGCTACCCTGGCAGACCTGAAGAGGCGTTCGATCCCGGTCCTGCTGATCGGTCCGGGCACTCAGTACGCCATGCCGCTGCCCCGTCTGCTGGCCATAGGAACAAGGCGTAAGGACGCGTACCTGCCGACGCGCTTTGAGGAGGCAAGCCCGTTGCGAGTAGGTGGACAGCTGCGGCAGATAGCCGCAGAGGAGGGTGCGGACTATATATCGCTGCACGACTTTCTCTGCCCCGATGTTTGTACTACGAGTGTCGGCAGTTCGCCGCTGCTTTTCGATACAGACCACTACACGACGGCCGGGTCTGCCCTGGTTGCAGGGAGCATCGCAGCGACAGCCTCGTGGAAGAGGATGTTGTCGCGCTTTCAGCAGGACACCGTGCGCGGCCCTGGCGGACACGAGGCCACAACCATGCGATCGGCCGTTCCGCAGGTATCCACCTCGAGCGCGCTGCCTTAGTATGAAGGCATGAGTCGCAGGCGCACGATCGCTGTCGTCACAACCTCGCGCGCGGACTATAGTCATCTGTACTGGCCCCTCTATGATCTTGCTCGTCATCCTGATGTGCACCTGAAACTGATCGTGGCGGGCGCTCATCTCTCCCCGGAGTTTGGATCGACAGTTCAGGAGATTGAGCAGGATGGCTTTGAGATCGCCGGCCGCGTTGAGTGCCTGCTTAGCTCGGATTCAGACGTCGGGATGGCGAAGACCATCGGAGTGGCGACGCTCAGCTTTGCCGACATGCTCGGAGAGATGCGACCCGATCTGATGTTGCTCATAGCGGACCGATACGAGATGATGGCCCCTGCTACTGTGGCGCTCGCGCTACGCATTCCTCTCGCCCACATTGAGGGCGGCGAGGTCAGTGAGGGCGCGATTGACGACGCGGTGCGCAACGCACTTACAAAGATGAGCCATGTGCACTTCACCTCAACTTACAAGGCACGCGACCGTGTGATCGGGATGGGCGAGGAGAGTTGGCGTGTCCACCGCGCGGGCGCGCCTTCGCTCGACCATCTTACGCGGCATCACCTGCTTACGCGCGCAGAGTTATCCGACAAGCTTGGTCTGGATCTTGGTACGCCTACTACCCTCGTTGCCTATCATCCTGTGACGATTGCCCGGGAGACTACGCGCGAGGTGGATGCGCTTTTCGAGGCGCTAGGTCACCTGAAGGGTCAGATACTCTTTTGCTATCCGAATGCGGATGCCGGCAGCCGCGAGATTGTACGGCGAGCGCAAGCATTCTTAGACCTTCGGGGCAATGGTCGCTTGTTTGTCAACCTGCCTGCGTTGACTTACTGGAGCCTGCTGCGGTTTGTCCATGTAATGCTTGGGAATTCCAGCAGCGGGATCATGGAGTCCCCCTCTTTTGCCCTTCCGACGCTGAATATCGGCTTGCGACAGAAGGGGCGTGAGCGGGCGCGCAACGTCATAGACGCAATGCCGGACGAGGCGCCTACTGTTGTTTCGATCCTTGAGGCTATGGCCCGTGCGCGGAGCGACGAGTTCCGCCAAAGTCTAAGTGGCATGGTCAATCCTTATGGCGACGGGCATGCGTCTGAGGTGATCGCGCAAGTACTGACCACTGTCCCTCTTGGCGAGGAGCTTCTAAGAAAGAAGGCTGTGGATTGATAAGGTGCGGGTAAGCAAACGTAATTTAGACTAGTCGTCCCACAGGTCAGGATAGGCAGATGCGCCGATTCAACGAGCTTGTTGTCTTCTCACTGCTATGTCTTGCTGCTTCGCCTGTTATTAGCCATGCCGTGGCGCCGCCGCAGTCATCCGCTACTACGATCCCGATCAAGGTCGTAGTTATCACCATGTTCGAGTTAGGCGCTGATAGTGGCGACGCACCGGGCGAGTTTCAGGCGTGGGTGGAGCGCGAGCCGCTCGACCTGATCATGCCCTTTCCAGCGGGCAATCGCGACATTCGCTTGAACAAGGATGGAGTGCTCGGGGTAGTCACTGGCGTAGGTACGGCCAAGGCGGCCGCGTCGCTCATGGCTCTTGGGCTGGACCCCCGGTTCGATCTTAGCCACGCCTATTTTGTGGTAGCCGGCATAGCGGGTGGCAATCCCGCCAGGACCTCTCTCGGCTCTGCCGTGTGGGCTGAGTGGGTTGTCGATGGCGATCTTGGGTACGAGATCGATGGGCGCGAGATACCCGCCGAGTGGAAGACAGGCTTCATTCCGCTGCGTAAGTCTTCACCCTACGAGTTGCCGGTGGCTGCGGATGAGGGACAGGTCTATCACCTCGATCCTGCGATGGTTGAATGGGCTTATGAGCTAACACGTGACGTTCCGCTGGTAGATACTCCGGTGATCCAGGCGCGGCGAATGCAGTACCCGGAGGCAACGGCGCAGCGGCCACCGTTTGTAATGAAGGGGGACGAGTTATCTTCTTCTACCTTCTGGCATGGAAGGTTGATGGATGAGTGGGCTAATTCCTGGGTGAGCTACTACACCGCCGGCAGAGGAACGTTTGTAACTACCGCGATGGAGGACACCGGAACGCTGCAGTCACTTAGCTTCCTGGCGAAGGCAGGACGAATTGATCTTCATCGAGTACTGGTGCTGAGAACAATCAGCAACTACGACCAGCCGCGGCCAGGACTAGCCGCCGCTGATGGTCTGGCGGAGCAGAAGATCGGAAAGTACGGGGCCTATATACCCTCGCTCGAGGCGGCTTACTCTGTCGGGCACCGGGTTGTTCAGACCCTGGTCGATCACTGGGATAGGTACCGCGATCATCTGCCCACCGAGAAGTAGGTCGCTTCGAGGGATGGCGCCGCTAAGTCATGCCGTGTAGCTACGCCCGAGTCCCATGGCGGCGAGCCTGCGGCGGTAGGTGATAGAGCTGCGATCAGCCGGGATGTGCGCCTCGGCGTGCAGGTCCAGGGGAAGATCTTCAGGGTATTGATTCTCGACGATCGCTTTGTCCTCTGCAAAGACCTGGTGGTTAAAGTCGAGGGTAGCTTGCAGCGGTGCGTTCAGGTCGAAGTTGCGGCAAATAGGTACAAACACGCGGGTCTTCCGCGCGGATATGGGCATTGCTGCGTTGAGGATGCAAAGCCGGTCCTCGCCAGGGAAGAAGACGGTGAGCTTGGCCGTGAAGGGTAGCCAGACTTCGAAGCGTCTGCGCCAGAGGAAGCCGGGCGGACTTAGATGCTTGAACCCGTGTGAGTAGTTACTGACGGTACTTACATAATCCACGATAAAGCCTCCGGGCGTAGCTTCGACAGGGTAAGTCGGAACTACCGGATTGTCTGCTTCGCCAAAGGTATCTGTGTGTATGAAGGCAAAGTGACTTACATCGAGGAAGCCCTCTACCTGCCGGCCAGCGGCGGCCTCGAGGGCGACGCTGGCCGGCAGCACCTGGAGGTAAGACGGGTCGTCCCATTCTGAGAAGTCGGGGAAGGTGACTGGACCGTCGTCGATGAGTCGCGTCCACACGAGGCCGTAGCGCTCGCGGACCGGATAGGTCTGCAGCCGCAGACGCGGCGAGATAGCGCCTCCAGGATGAGCGGGGATGCAGGTGCAGCGGCCCTCGCGATCGTAGCGCAGGCCGTGATATTTGCAGACTATTTCATCGCCATCGACGTGGCCGAGGCTGAGCGGAACCCCGCGATGGAGGCATAGATCGCGAGCGGCGATGACAGAGCCGTCGGAGATGCGATACAGGACGAGGCGTTCGTCCAGCAGCTTTGTGGCGTAGGGGGCGGTGGTCACTTCGTGCGAAAAGGCGACAGGAAACCACGAGGGCGCCAGGGCGCGCCAGTCGGAGTCGCTGAAGGTGCAGTTGCGGGGCAACGCTGGAGTAATGCGCGTGAGATTAAGCCCGGTCTCGGGGAGAGTGGACATCGCGGTTGCCTCGTGGAACGGACGTTGTTTTCAGCCTGGACCCTCAAGCCTGTTTGGCGGAGAGGCCTGCAAGTCTGAGACTATGCGATAAAGGTAAGGAATTCCACTCTTGAGTAGATGGTGACAGGTTGATGACTCGCTTGAGAGTTAGCGCGGCGGTTGCATGAGGGGCCTTAAGGCGGCCTTTGCCTCGAAGCGCGTTGTTACTCCGGCAGGGGTGGTGAGTGCGGCTGTGCTTTTTGCAGACGGGCGGATCGAGGCAGTGCTGCCGGGTGGCGCAGCGTTGGGTGGTTATGAGGTCCACGATCTGGGCAACCATTACCTGCTGCCCGGCCTGGTCGATACGCACGTACATATCAATGAGCCCGGCCGCACGGATTGGGAGGGTTACGAAACCGCGACTCGCGCAGCAGCCGCGGGCGGTTATACGACCCTGGTCGATATGCCTCTCAACTGCCTGCCCGAGACCAGCACGGTTGCGGCGCTTGAGCAGAAGCGCCAGGCCGCGGCCGGGCGCTGCTGGGTAGACTGGGCGGCCTGGGGCGGGGTCGTCTCGGGTAACCAGCTCGACATCGAACCATTGGCCGCTGCAGGGGTCGCTGGCTTCAAGTGCTTTCTCGTCTTCCCTGGCATCGATGGGTTCACGATGGTTAACGAGCAGGAGCTTCGTGCGGCCATGCCTCACGTCGCGCGGACCGGGCTGCCGCTGTTAGTTCACGCGGAGCTTGCGCCGGCTTTGGAGCGGGCGGGCCGCGAGCTTGAGGGCGCGGACTGGAGGCGGTATTCGACCTACCTGGCCTCCCGGCCCGACGAGGCAGAGACCGATGCGATCCGGCTGATGATCGATCTGTCGAGGGAGTTTGGCTGCCGCGTTCACATCGTGCATCTCTCTTCCGCGGCGGCGTTGCCCATGCTTCGCCAGGCCAGGTCTGAGGGGCTGTCGATTACGGTCGAGACGTGTCCGCATTACCTGCACTTCGCGGCGGAGGAGATTGCCGATGGTGCGACGCTGCTCAAGTGTGCCCCGCCGATACGCGGCAGGGCTAATCGTGAGCTTCTTTGGAGTGCGCTCAAAGAGGGATTGATCGACCTCGTCGCGACGGACCACTCCCCATGCCCGCCGCAGATGAAGCGGTCTGCAGAGGGAAGTTTTTTAACGGCATGGGGCGGCATAGCCAGCCTGAGCGTGAGCCTGGCGGTGATGTGGACCGACGCGTCGGCCCGGGGGGTCGGAATCGACGACCTGGTGCGCTGGATGGCGGAGGCGCCTGCGCGGCTGGCCGGCCTGCAGGAGCGGAAGGGCAGGATCGAGGCTGGCTTCGATGCTGACTTTATAGTCTTCGATCCGGATGCGGCAGTCACAGTGACGCCGGAGCGGTTATGGTACCGCCACCCCATCTCGGCCTATATGGGCGAGCAACTGAGGGGTTCAGTAAAGGCCACTTATGTGCGCGGACGAAGGGTCTATGCCGACGACGTCTTTTTAGGAGAGCCGCACGGAGTGGAGCTGGTGCGATGAAGTCAAGAGCGCAGCAGGTGATCGAGGACTGCCGCAGCATTGCGCAGCTGAGTGAAGACCCGACCAACACGACGCGCACGTTTCTGTCGGCACCGATGCACGATGTGCACCGCCTTCTCGGGGAGCAGATGCTGCAGATCGGCATGGAGGTCTGGCTCGATGCGATGGGGAACCTTCGCGGGTTATATCGGGATGAGGTGGGGCGCGGTGCGCGGCTGCTGCTTGGTTCGCATGTCGATACTGTTCCTGCGGCCGGTGCTTACGATGGGGTTCTGGGGGTGGTGCTCGCGATTCAGCTGCTCAGGTGTCTCGATCGTCGCAGCCCGGGCTTTGACATCGAGGTAGTGGCGTTCTCTGAGGAAGAGGGAGTTCGCTTCGGACTGCCGTTCCTGGGCAGCCGCGCCTTGACGGGCGAGGTGGATGAAGAGCTGATGCAGCGCCGTGACGCAAACGGGATCAGCGTCGAAAAGGCGATCCGAAGCTTCGGTCTCGACCCGCTGCAGATGGCCGGGGCGGCGATGCATCCGGATACCTTCGGTTACGTCGAGTTTCACATCGAGCAGGGGCCGGTTCTCGATTCGTTGTCACCTGCATCGCGGACTCAAGCATCCGGCGTCCGGAACCTCGGAGTGGTGGAGGCGATCGCCGGTCAGACGCGGCTCGATCTGCGGTTCGTAGGCGAGGCGAACCACGCGGGTACGACTCCGATGGAGATGCGGCGGGATGCCCTGGCGGGCGCGGCGGAGTGGCTGCTCGCCGTCGAGCGGGTGGCCCGCTCGGTGGCAGACATGGTGGCGACAGTGGGTGAGATCGAGGTGCGGCCTGACACCGCGAATGTGATTCCCGGTGAGGCGATCGTCAGCCTCGATCTGCGCCACGCGAGCGACCAGCAGCGCGGGGAGGCGCTGGATCAGCTTGTAGCGCGGGCGCGCAGGATCGGTCAGCAGAGGGGACTTCAGGTCGAGGCGCGAACGCGTTCTGAGCGCGATGCGGTTGCGATGAACCCTGTGCTGACGGACCAGCTGGAGCGGGCGGTGCGGGCGACTGGATCGATCTCTCGAAGGCTGACCAGCGGCGCCGGACACGATGCAATGGTGATGGCTGCGAAGGTGCCGGCTGCGATGCTGTTTCTCCCTTCGCCCGGCGGAATCAGCCATCATCCCGACGAGACGGTGCGGGTTGAAGATGTGCAGGCTGCGCTTGATGCCGGACTATACTTCTTAGACCACCTGCAGCGCCCTTGATGGGCGACGTGGCGGCCTGTCGCTCTGCTGACGGATCGCCCCCGGGGAAGATCTGGTCTGGAGAGGCAGTCTTTGCAAAATTTGGGGCACACGCGCAGCACCATCTGTCGTTCGCACCTGCTGCAATCGCCCGACACATTCGTGCGTGCGCCGCTGCCGGGGATGGAGCGCGCGACGGCGATTGTGCATGCGGCGCCGGCGATGGGTTCTGGGTTCACGCAGTACTCCGCTGAACTGGAGGCAGGCGGGTGCCTGGGCGAGACCGCTGTGCAGCGGTTCATCTATGTGCTCTCGGGTGCGGTCGTTGTAGAGCTTGGCGGCATGCGACATGCGCTGGTCGCAGGCGGCTTTGCTTACCTTCCGCAGGATTGTCAGCACGTGGTTTCGGCAACCGGTGCGGCGCGACTCGCAGTGATCGAGAAACCGTATCAGCCGATTGATGGCGTCGCCGCGGCCGCGGCTCTCATCTCGACGGAAGAAGAGATTGCACCGCAGGCATTGATGGGCGATGAGGCGCTGCAGGTGCGCTCGCTGCTGCCTGACCATCTCGGCTTCGACTTTGCGGTGAACACGATGACGTACCAGCCGGGCGCAGCGCTCGCGATGGTCGAGGTGCACGTGATGGAGCACGGGCTGCTGATGCTGGAAGGCGGCGGGATTTATCGCCTCGCCGATAGCTGGTACCCGGTGGCGGCCGGAGATTTTATCTGGATGGCGCCCTTCTGTCCGCAGTGGTTTGGCGCACTCGGCAAGGCGCCGGCGAAGTACCTCATCTACAAGAATTGGAACCGTTCGCCTGCGGTGCGGTAGAGGATTCTCTTATGGAGCTGATCGTCGACACGGAGCGACTGCAGCGGGAGCTCGATCGGCTCGCCACGTTTTCTGAGGCGACTGCACCGGCGGTCACGCGAGTGGTCTTCAGTGAGCAGGACCACGAGGCGCGGCAGTACCTCAAGGGTCTGTTTGCTGCAGCGGGACTGGAGGTGCGCGTGGATGCGGTCGGAAATACCTTCGCGCGCTGGGCCGTTGAAGACTCATTGCCGGGCGCGGTCGGAACGGGGTCGCATACGGATGCGATACCGAATGCGGGGATGTACGACGGGACGGTAGGAGTGCTGGGCGGGCTCGAGGCGATACGCACATTGCAGCGCAGCGGCTTTCGTCCGCGGCGCTCGATCGAGCTGTTGATGTTCACCTCTGAGGAGCCGACGAGGTTTGGCATCGGATGCCTGGGCAGCCGGCTGCTCTCTGGATCGCTTGCGCCAGAGGCGGCCGCGAAGCTGAAGGATCGTGAGGGCTGCACGCTCGATCTGCTGCGCGGTAAAGCTGGGTTTCAAGGCGAGCTTCTTGGGACTGTGCTGCCGAGTGGCTACTACTCTCACTTCGTCGAGCTGCACATCGAGCAGGGAGCTTTGCTTGAGCGGGAGGGCCTCGCCATCGGAATCGTGACCAGCATTGCGGCGCCGGCCAGCTTGCGGATTGTGATCGAGGGTGAGGGCGGGCACGCCGGTGCGGTGCTGATGCCGCAACGTCGCGATGCGCTCGCGGGTGCGGCTGAGATCGTGCTCGCGGTCGAGCGGGCGGCGCGAGAGTCGGGAGCCGTCGACACGGTCGCCACAGTTGGATTGTGCGAGGTCTTTCCGGGGGCGGTGAACAGTATCCCGAGCCGTGTAACGCTGGGGCTCGACGTGCGCGATACGGAGCTGAAGCGGCGGGATGGCGTGTTACAAAGCATCGTTGCGGCGGGCGATGAGGTTGGCGCGTCGCGGCGGCTGACGGTGAGGTATGAGTTGCTGAATGCGGACGCCCCGGCGGTGTGTTCGCCGGTGATCACCCAAGCGATCGCGGCTGCGTGTGATCAGCATCATGTGAGTCACAGGCCAATGGTGAGTCGCGCTTACCATGACAGCTTGTTCATGTCCCGGGTTGCTGAGGTGGGGATGGTTTTCATTCCATGTCGCGGTGGCGTCAGCCATCGTCCTGACGAATATGCGAGTCCGAAGGACATCGCTGCCGGAGTGCTGGTGCTGGCGGAGACGCTGGCTGCCCTAGCCGGCTCGGCTGCGGCATGAGGGCTTGCGATGGATGAGGTGCTGGCGGTGTGGAACGCGCGCGGTGCGGAGGATGCGGTGAGCGAGTTGCTGCCCTGCTGCGGGTCGCGTGCGTGGGCTGCTGCGGTGGTGGCGCGGCGGCCGCTTCACACCCAGGATGCGCTGTTCCGTGCGGCGGATGAGGCGTGGTCGTCGGCCGGGCGTGAGGATTGGATCGAGGCCTTTGCCTGTCATCCGCGGATCGGGGAGCGCGCGCGGGCTGCAGGGGCTGAGGCGCAATTTGCGAGATGGTCCGAGCAGGAGCAGGCTGGCGCACGGGGTGCGGATGGCGAAGTGCACCGCGCCCTCGCCGAGGGGAATCGATTGTATGAGGAGCGGTTCGGGTTCACTTATATTGTGTGCGCTACGGGTAAGTCGGCGGAGGAGATGCTGGGCATTCTTAAGCGGCGTCTGCAAAACGATGCCGCCAGCGAGATCGGGGAGGCGGCGGAGCAGCAGCGGCTGATTACACGTCTTCGATTGGCGAAGTGGCTGGGTGCGGCACAAGGGAGCGGCGCTTGAGCGGAATCTCCACGCACGTGCTCGATCTGGCGCTCGGGGGACCGGCTGCTGGGGTTAGCGTCAAGCTGCTTCGTCTTATAGACGGAGTCTGGGTGGAGGTTGCTGCGCAGACTACCGATGCCGACGGACGCTGCAGGGAACTGCTTGCCATGGGGGACGTGCTGCGGTCGGAGTATCGGCTCGTCTTCAATACGCAAGCTTACTTTCGGGCGTCTCATCCGCCGGGCACACTGGAAATGGAAGGCGAGTCGCCGCTCTATCCCGAAGTCGTGATCAGCTTTATTGTGCGCGAGCCAAGTTCGAGTTACCACATGCCTTTGCTCTTAAGTCCGAACGGCTATACAACGTACCGGGGGTCGTGAGAGATGGCGAAGCTGGCCGAAAATCGCTACGGCAAGTCGCGAGTACGCCTGGTGAAGGTGACCCGCGGCGAGGTTGCTCATGAGGTGAGGGACTGGAACGTGAACATCGCGTTCGAGGGTGACTACGAGAGCTGCTTTGTCGCGGGCGACAACAGCAGGGTACTGCCGACAGACACGATGAAGAATACGGTCTACTCCCTCGCGCGTGACTCGGCCGCGGGCTCGGTCGAGGAGTTTGCGCGGGAGCTGGTGGAGCATTTCCTGATTGCAGCAGCGGCGGCGAGCACCGTCAGTGTGGAGATCGCAGAGAAGCGGTGGGCGCACGTCTTGGTCGATGGACAGGCTCACCCCACGACGTTCGAGCAGCGCGATCTTGCGATACAGACCACAGCGGTGCGCGGATCGCGGCAGGGCGAGTCTCGTGTCGTCTCGGGGGTGAAGAACCTCATAATTCTGAAGACTGCGAATTCGGCTTTCGAGGGTTTCGTCCGGGACCGGCTTACAACGCTGCCTGAATCCTCGGACCGGTTGTTTGGTACGGAGCTCACCGCCACGTGGGCCTACGCGGCGGGCCCGCTCGATTATCCGGCACTACGCGCGCAGATCACGGGAACGCTGCTTACTGCATTTGCGGAGCATCGCAGCTTGTCGGTGCAGCATACCCTGTTTGCCATGGGCGAGGCGGTGCTGGCTGTGGCGGGCAGCGTGGTCGAGATGAACCTGTCGATGCCGAACCGGCATTGCCTCCTCGTTAACCTGGCGCCGTTTGGGCAGAACAATCCGAACGAGATCTTTGTGCCGATCGATGAGCCGCACGGTTCCATCGAGGCTCGGATCGTGCGGTAGTATCCCGCAATCCGCGATTGACGAGGCCTTTTGTCGCTTACCGCTGCGACCTCCAGGCTTCAGCTCTCGAAAGCGGGCGGTCTCAAAAGGTAGACTGAGATAGTGCCTCCGATATTTCTAAACTCGTCTTCCGCCGCTGCCAGCCACCTGGCTGGGCATGCGGTGCAAGAGCCCGGAGAGGGCGACCTGCTGGCGGCCCGCACATATCCTGAAAATGTGCACGCGTACCGCTCCGCGTTTGAGCGGGACCGCGGACGCATTCTGCATGCGCGCTCCTTTCGTCGCATGGCGGGGAAGACGCAGGTCTTTACGACGCGATTTTCGGACCACTTCCGCAGCCGCCTGACGCATACCCTTGAGGTTGCGCAGATTGCGCGCACCGTGGCCGGCGCTCTGGGCTTGAACCGTGACCTTGCCGAGGCCCTGGCGCTCGCGCACGACATAGGGCACCCTCCATTCGGCCATGCGGGGGAGCGCGCGCTCAACGCCGGCATGCAGGAGTATGGGCTCGGCTTCGATCACAACCTGCACGCGCTCCGCATCGTGGAGCACTTTGAGCAGCGATACGCGGCGCATCCCGGGCTGAATCTTACCCTGGGTGTGCGCGAGGGTATCGTGAAGCATTCGCGCGACTACAGTGTGGAGCAGCACCCTGAACTGGCGCAGTATTTTCTCAATCTGCGGCCGCCGCTCGAGGCGCAGCTGATCGACCTTGCGGACGAGATTTCGTATCTCGCAGCGGACCTTGATGATGGGCTGGAGGCGAATGTTCTCGACCTCGAGCAGTCGCTCGCCGAGGTTGAACTGTTTGCAAACTGCTATGCACGCATGCTAACGGAGCACTCGGCGGCGGCGGGTAAATTGTTGCTGGCGGGCGCGCTCACACGCATGCTGAACCGGATGACCAGCGACTTGATCCGCGAGACGGCGCGGCGCATCGAGGACGCGGGGGTCGTGACCCTCGATGATGTGCGGCGGCATCCTGCGAGGCTGGTCGCGCTCTCGCCCGAGATGGAGAAGGCACGCTGCCAGGCTAAGAAGTATTTGCGCGCGCACCTTGATGTATCAGAGGAGCTGCAGCGCGATCATGAACAGGCAGAAAAGGTCGTTAGCGGGATGTTCCACTACTGGGTGAAGCATCCGGAGCTGCTCCCCGGCAGTTATGCGGCGCTTGCGGCGGAGGATGGAGCGCCTCGCGTGGTGGCCGATTATATTGCGGGGATGACGGATAACTTCATCCTTGAGCATTGGCGCCGGCTCTGAGTTTTGCGGGCAGTCGGCAATCAGATTAGAAATTCCTGTGCGCTGTATCAGCTTACGATGATCACGTCGAAGAAGCGCGGTCCGTGTACGCCCTTCACGCGCGTCATCTCAATGTCTGCCGTGGCGGAGGGGCCGGAGATGAAGGTGGTAGGCAGGGTCCCGGTTGCAGCAAGTCGTTCAAAGGCCTCAGGGACGGTGCCAACGATCTGCTCTGCGAAGACGACGCAGAGATGGTAGTCGGGAACGAGGGTCAGCCGGCGGGGACCCTGGGCCTGCGTATGTTGGAGGACGATAGTGCCCGTAAGAGCGATTGCAACGGTGCATCCGGTGAGCACTCCGTCGAGCGCATCGAGTGCGTGGGTGGAATAAGACACAGCATCGGTCACAAAGGTGGCGGGATGTTGCATCCAGCCTTGCGCGATACCCTGCGGGACGGCGATGCTGCTCTTTTCGCGGAATGAAAGCACCCGCGCGATGATGGATGGCAACGAGCTCGCTGTGGCCTGGTAGACGCCTGCATCGTACTCGCGCAGCCGCTGTTCAAAGAGGTAGAGTCTGTCT
>DASWVB010000003.1:0-2001 GCA_036401375.1 Acidisarcina sp. | reverse complement strand
CCAGGCCCTGACCGCGCGGCTCGCATCCGAGAGCGCGACCGCCTTTGTCGCGGTTACCGCGAACGGCCGGTTCCTGCTGCGTGCAAAGGCTACCCCCATCGCCGACGCCCTGCGGCAGATTCCGGAGCGCCAGCGCCAGCTTGATGTCGTGCAGCTACATTCGCTGATTCTGGAACAACTGCTGGGCATTAGCGCGGAGGCGATCCGCGATCAAACGCACCTGCGGTATTTGCGCGAGGCGGGTGAGGCGGTCGAACAGGTCGTTCGCGGCGAGGCTAATGTCGCCTTTCTGATGAACCCAGTGACCATGAACCAGCTGCGTGAGATCGCGTTTGCCGGTGAAGTGATGCCGCAGAAGTCGACCGACTTCTTCCCGAAGCTGCTGAGCGGCCTTGCCATCTATGCCCTCGACTAGACTGCGGGTTCTACGTCTGGGGGCGAAACCATGATGGAAAGAGAAAGTGCTCAGCCCTCTGGGTCGTCTGGCACGTCGATGTCGTCTACGAAGATCGGTGTCTTTGACTCGGGCGTCGGCGGGCTGACCGTACTTCGCGCCATGCTGCCGCGACTGCCTCGGGCTGAATTTGTATATGTCGGAGACACCGCGCGGCTCCCCTATGGGTCGAAGTCGCGGGCGACGATTGCGCGCTATGCGGTTTCGAGTGTTCGCTTCCTTGTGGACCAGGGTGCTGAGTTTCTGGTGATTGCCTGCAACACGGCGAGTGCTCTAGCAATCGATGAGATACGCGATGCGGCGGGCAAAGTACCGGTGCTGGGCGTGATCGAGACCGGGGCCGCCGAGGCCAGGGACACTACAAAGACCGGCGATGTGCTGGTGATCGCGACCGACGCTACGGTGCAAAGTCACGCGTACTCGACGGCGCTCGCCGGGCTCGGCATGAGGGCCCACGAGAAGGCCTGCCCGCTGCTGGTTCCACTGGTCGAAGAAGGATGGATCGGGCATCCTGTTACGGCGGACGTGATTCGCATTTACCTGCGCGAGCTACTGGGCGAGGCCGCTAATTATCTCCTCGCAGCCGACACGCTGGTGCTTGGCTGCACGCATTATCCGCTGCTGCGGGCGCCCATCGAGCGTGTCCTCAATGAGCTGACGAACGGGGAGTTGCGGCAAGGGCCGATCCAGGTCATCGACTCTGCAGAGGCCACCGCGAAGAGGGTTGTTGCCGCACTGCCGGTGTGGCCTTCCCGTGGTTCGGCTGCTTCGCGAGCGACAAGCGCCAGTCCGTCCGCTCTAGTCAATCCGAATGAATACTCGAAGGCGGTGCGGTTCTTCGCTACCGATTCAGTTACCAAGTTTCGCAGCCTTGGCAGCCGCTTTCTTGGCCAGCTGATTGGCGACGTGGAGTTGGTCGACCTTGGCGGCTGATATTCTTACCAGTTGCCGGTATCTATCCGGAGCAAAGCCCGTTTCGGGGCAGGTAGTCAGCAGAATAATTTAAGGAGTAGTTCGATCATGGTTAGTCTCGCAGGACGCACGGCCGCTATATTTGGCCTCGCCAACAAGCGCAGTATCGCGTGGGCCATCGCACAAAAGCTGCACGAGGCCGGCGCAACGCTGGCCATCAGCTACCAGAACGACCGTCTGCGGCAAGAGGCCGAAGGGCTGATACAGGACCTGCCAGGCGCCGAGGCCTTTCAGTGTGATGTATCGAACGACGCCGAGATTGACGCCGTCTTTGCCAAGCTCAAGGAGCGTTACGGCAAGCTGGACATCCTCGTGCACAGCATCGCCTATGCTCCGTCGGAAGCAATGAAGAATCCGTTTCTGGAAACGAGCCGGGAGAGCTTTCGAATGGCACATGACGTGAGCGTCTATTCCCTGGTCGCGCTCAGCCGGGCGGCTGCGCCGCTAATGACGGAAGGTGGAAGCATCCTGACGCTGACTTACTATGGCGCTGAAAAAGTGGTGCCGGAGTACAAGGTGATGGGGGTGGCAAAGGCGGCGCTTGAGGCTTCCGTGCGCTACCTTGCCTATGAATT
>DASWVB010000002.1:0-523390 GCA_036401375.1 Acidisarcina sp. | reverse complement strand
GCGCAGAGGGCAAACGCGAGGGCGCTTACTCTGCTGCTCGCGGGGGAGGCATGTAGGGGCGGCGCTTTCGTCATGCTTTACCTCGGAATCAGAAGAGTTTAGCAGGCAATCCCCCCGGTCTGCCTGAGCTGCGAAGTCTTCATCAGGGTGGAATCAAGACCAATTACGCTCCTTGCCCTTGGGTCCTGACGACGGGCGCTGGCTTGTTCAGCCTCCATGAGGTTAGTCAGGATGTCGTTGATGAGGGTCAGGTGACCTTCGCCCTTGAACTTGAGCCGCTCCAGGCCTTGCGGGTCCAGACGATGGCTTACAGGGATCTTCTTCCGGTCGCGGAAGCGGATCATGCGGCTGAGCTGTTCCTCGGTTCGCGCAGGCATATCGCTGAACTCAATGTCGGAATCAACTCCCGCAGCCTTGCGCGTCAGCCGAAAGATCGCCTGAGCCAAGTCGGCGGTGGAAGAAGTCGAGCACCAGCCTATAAAGGTGGAGAGCCAGTTCGGGGTCGTAACGGGGGCCTTCGTCGCGCATGAAGGCGTGCGCGCCGTTGACCTCGTGCCAGCTAAAGGTGGCGCCGACCTCGTTGAGGCGGGCCAGCACTTTCATGCGGCCTTCGAGAGGAATGTGGGGGTCCTGACGACCCCAGATCATCAGCAGTTCGCCTTGAATGTCTTCGGCGCGCAGCAGGGAGTCGTCGCCTTCCTTGGCGAGGCCGCCCTTATGGATGTCCGTCGCATAAAAGCAGGCAGCAGCGCGGACGCCGCGGTTCATGGCAGCGCGGAAGGCGAGGTGGCCGCCGATGCAGATGCCCATTGCGCCAAGCGCGCCAGTCGTGTCGGAGCGCGACTTGAGGTGGTCAAGAACGGCGCTGGCGTCGGCATCGTAGCTCGCGAGTCGCTTTGAGGTCTTCAGCACATTGCCGCGGTCGGAGCCAGCCTGGTCGTAGGCGAATACGGTGCCCGCCTGTTCAAATTCGTGGTAGATCTCCGGAATCGCAACCACGTAGCCGTGGCCGGCCAGCATCGCGGCGGCGCGGCGCATCGGGCCGGTAACCTGAAATATCTCCGAATAAAAGACGATGCCGGGATATCTGCCCGGCGCTGCCGGACGAACGATGTGAGTGCGCATAGGGCCGTAGGGCGTGGCGAGTTCCACATGCTCATTGTCGATTACGATCATGGGTACTCCTCCGATGGTGCCACCCGGCTCAACCGGCTGCATAGAGACTGATCAGATTGCAGCGTGCCAGCCTTGGGCCTTGTTCACACCCATAAGACTGTAGGTCAATGAAGCTTCAGGTCGATTATCAGCGCCCGGCTGTCTTCCGAACTGCATCCAGGCGACGACCCGATGCTTCAGACCGAAGTGGGATCCAGCATCGCAGCCATTTGAGGCGGCGTCTTCGACCGCATAGGGGCATTCAGGCCGATGTTAAGCACCGTCTCGGCAACCCGGTCCGCATTGTGGCGCAGGACGTCGCCTTCGGCGGCGAACTCGCCGCTAACGCAGCGAATCCCCATCGCCTCGATGCGGGCTACGTCCGGCTCAATCGGCCTGGCGCCTTCGCGGGCGTAGCGCAGGCGGATTGTCTCCGGCACGGGTGCGGTATTGACAAGGGCGTAGTCGAAGATTGGCTGACCGGCGTGTTCGTAGATTTTCTCGATGTGCTGGGAGGCGGTGAGCGCGAGGCTCTCATTCGCCTGGGTCATGAGGTTGCAGAGGAAAATACGCTGCCCGGTAGCGTTAGCGAGTGCCTGGGGAATTCCATTGACCAGCAGGTTGGTGATGAGGCTGGTGTAGAGGGAGCCCGGGCCGATAGTGATCAGGTCCGCGCGCGCGATCGCGTCGAGGGTCTCGGGCAGCGGCTCAACCTTCTCCGGCTCCAGCATCAGCTGCACGATGCGCCGCTTGCTGGCGCTGATGCGGGTCTCTCCCCGCACCCGCGAACCGTCGTCCATCAAGGCGACGAGGGACACGTTCGAGATAGTCGCCGGATAGATCTGCCCTCGGGTAGCGAGCACCTGGGAAGAGAGCTTGATGGCCTGGGCAAAGTCGCCGGTCATCTCTGAGAGCGCCGCGACGAAGAGGTTGCCGAAGCTGTGTCCGCGCAATCCCACCCCGGTCTTGAACCGATGCTGAAAGAGGCGGGAGATGAGGTGTTCGTCCTCAGAGAGCGCAACCATGCAGTTGCGCAGGTCGCCGGGCGGCAGCATCTTGAGGTCTTTACGAAGGCGGCCGCTCGAGCCTCCATCGTCGGTCACATTCACGACTGCGGCGAGGTTGCTGATGGGGCATTGCTGCCGGCAGTCGCCATTCTCAGTTTTGTCGCCGAGCTGCTCGCCGAGGGGAGAGGCGACGTGACGGCGAAAGCCCCGCAGGATGGTCGAGAGTCCTGTTCCGCCGCCCATGGCTACGACGCGCTGGCTCCGGGAGGTAGCCGCGGCGGACTTGGCAGTGAGGGGCGATCGGACGCTGGGGTCTGACTTCATTGGAGTGACAGTGGCTCGCAGAGCCCCACCGCGGGTATGCGGATATCAGAGACTACGGAATCTCAGGATAAATGAGTTCCGTAAAGCGTGGATCATCGGCCATGTCCTGGAAGTCGGAGTCGCTGCGCGCCTGGATTCGATTTCTAGGGTTGAGCTTGATGGCGCGGGAGAGGTGTTCAAGACACTCCTCTGCCTGCCCTGTCATGCTCTCGAGCATGGCCAGCCCGTAATGTGCGTAATCGGCGCGGGCATTGGTCTTGAGGATGCTCTCAAGCTGTTCGCGGGCCTCTTCGTAGTTGCCTGTATTGAGCAGCGAGATGGCGTAGTCGTACTGCTCCTCTGCGCTCTCAAAGGTCAGCGCGGGGCGAGTAACGTTTCGCTCGCAGGCGACGAGGTAGACGCGCACTCGCTCGAGCAGCTCCGGCGGGGCGTTGGACGTGAGCTTTTCGAAGACACCACGGGCCTTCTCGAACTTGCCCTCCTGCATCAACTGCATGGCGGTCTGGTAATGCTGCATGGCCTGCTGGTAGGCGGGCGCGGCAGCAGGGCGCGTCCTGCCCGCAATGGTGCGGGGGGGGCGGCGGGAGCCCGGAGGAGCATCTTGCATTTGCAATCTTCCTCTTCTGCTAATGAAGCCAATACCGATTCGCTCCTCCTCGGAACGGTCGGGCTATCGAAGGACTCATCGGCTTCGGGGGAGCGGATTCCTGAAACCTTTGCCCACGTTTTATACGCATAGGAGCGGGCGGCGTCAACTCTGGTGCCCGGTGCGGGAGGCGCGGTGCGCACGTAAAAACACGGCCGCTCCCCATTCTATCCCCCCACCACCTACCCAGAAGTACGGGCGTTGTACTGGCGCGGATTCAGTTCAGGATCGTTGTACATCTTCAGCTGCTGATAGAGGTGGATACGTCGACGCCGGCAGAGTATGTCGCTCCACAGCTCGTCAAGACAGTTGGCGAGGTTGCCCCGCTGCTCCAGCAGGATCGCATAACGGCTGCGGTTGCGCTCCGCGTGGCCCGCGGGCGCGCCGGGGCGGGTGATCTCCTCGGCAGTGTGAAAGAGTTTGAGCGACAGGATGGAAAGGCGGTCGATCATCAGGCCAGGCGTCTCGGAGTGAAGCGGCGCGTCGAGCTGCGGCAGGTCTCGCGCTCTGAGGTACTCCATTAACAGAAGGTCACAGCGCTCGGCGAGATCGTTGCGCTGCTGGTTGACCTTGTCGATATAGCGCTTGCTCCCCACGATGTCGTGGTCGGTTGCGCCGGGAGAGCGGGCATCGTCTTCGGCGTGCCACAGCTTGAAATTTGCAAGATGCTGGCCGGCCAGTACGTTAGCGAACTCGGGCCACGGGCTGTTCGTATCCAGCAGAGTTCCGCAGTCTTGGGCGGAAGGCGTCTCCGCGTGCCACAGGGCGGTGAGATGGTCGTGGGCTGAGGTGATGGCCTGGGCTGACAACATAGATACCGGTTTCCTGTACGGATCGTCTCGTCCTGCAAGCCCGCCGATGCGTGGCGACCGAGCACGCGAGGAGTGCTTATGTTAAAACCTCTGGCCGCCGAAGAGCGAATAACAACATCTCCGAACTCCGATGCAGGCTGGACGCATTTCCCGCGGTCTAGTTCAACCCGGATCGCTCCGCGAGCTTGGTTCGGTCATGTTCTCTGTCCTGATACCGCCTAGATACCTCTCAGCCGACGGGGGCTTGTTGCTATGCTGTTTTGGCAGGATGGTTTTGGCTCCTCACTGGACGGAACGTTCTGCTACTCCTTGAAAGGGTACTCATGAGCGGGTTCATCTGTGTCAACTGAGCGGCTAGATCGAGAGTGCATTCTCTGCATTAGCAGCTATGAAAAGGGGCAGGCCTTTCTGCGCCAGGCTGCGGCGGAGGGGTGCAGCGTCGTCCTGCTGACCGTCGACAAGCTGGCGGATGCAGACTGGCCGCATGATGCGCTCGCCGAGCTTATTACCATGCCCGGGCACCTGACCCTGCAGCAGATTACCAACACGGTCACCTACCTGGCCCGCAGCCGCAAGTTTGCGCGGATCGTCGCCCTCGACGAGTTCGACATGGAAATCGCGGCGCATCTTCGCGAACACATGCGCATACCCGGGATGGGGCTGACTACGACTGCCAACTTCCGCGACAAGCTGGCCATGAGAACGGAGGCGCAGCGGGCCGGGGTGCTGGTCCCGGAGTTTACCGGCGTCTTCTACTACGACGACCTGCGCTCCTATATGGAGAGCGTGCCAGCGCCATGGGTTCTGAAGCCGCGCTCCGAGGCCTCCGCTATCGGTATCCGCAAGATCTACGAGGCGGAGCAGCTGTGGCGTACTCTCGACGAGCTTGGCGACCTGCAGAGCAACTACCTGCTGGAGCGCTTCGTCCCGGGAGACATCTTCCACGTGGACGCGATCACCAGCGAGCGCGCGGTGCTGTTTGCGGAGGTGAGCCGCTACGGCCAGCCCCCGATGCAGGTGATGCACGAGGGTGGCGTCTTCACCACGCGAACCATTGACCGCGAGTCCTCAGACGCGATCACGCTGCGGGCGATGAACGCGCATGTGCTCTCCGCGCTGAGGCTGCTGCGCGGAGTGACGCATGCGGAGTACATCCGTGGAGCAGAGGATGGCCGCTTCTATTTTCTGGAGGTAGCGGCCCGCGTAGGCGGCGCCTTCATCTCTGAGTTGGTGGAGTATGCCTCCGGCATCAATCTCTGGCGGGAGTGGGCCCGCATCGAAGTAAACTCGATGCGCGGCCTCCCCTACGCTCTGCCGCCGGTGCTCCACTCTTACACCGGCAGCGTGCTGTGCCTGGCGAAGACGGCAACGCCTGACATCTCAGCCTACGATGCGCCTGAGATCGTCTACCGCATGAAGAAGCACCACCACGCCGGACTGATCGTTCAGTCGGCAGAGCCGGAGCGTGTCCGGAGCCTGCTCGAAGATTTAAGCCGGCGCTTCCTCGAAGAGTTCTGCGCCATTGAACCCCCACCTCTGAAACCTACCGCCTGAAGGGACGTCCTCCACGTGTCAGAATCGACTCTGCAGTTTCCCCACCGCCGCTACAACCCTCTGCGCAAACAGTGGGTGCTCGTCTCCCCGCATCGCACCGATCGTCCGTGGCAGGGAGAGGTGAATCCCACCAGTGGATTTTCGGATGTGACTTATGACCCGCAGTGCTACCTCTGTCCGGGGAACAAGCGGGCCGGCGGCCATGAAAATCCGCAATACGAAGGCGTCTTTGCCTTCGATAATGACTACGCGGCGCTGCTGCCGGATTCGCCGGCGCCACAGCAGACCTCCGGTGAGCCGCTGCTCGTCGCCCAACAGGAGCGTGGGCGCTGCCGGGTCGTCTGCTTTCACCCTAACCACAGCCTTACGCTCGCGAGGATGGAGCCGCGCGACATTCGCCGCGTAGTCGACACGTGGGTGGCGCAGTACGCCGAGCTCGGCTCGCAGCCGCACATTAGCCACGTGCAGATCTTTGAGAACCGGGGCGCGATGATGGGCGCCAGCAATCCCCACCCGCACTGCCAGATTTGGGCCACGGAACACGTGCCTGACGAGCCCGCCATCGAGACCGCTGCCCTCAAGGAATACCAGCAGGCGCACGATAGCTGCCTGCTCTGCGACTATGCTCAGACCGAACTGAAAGACGGCTCGCGCATCGTGTGCGAGAACGACGCCTTTCTGGCCGTGGTGCCGTGGTGGGCAGTGTGGCCCTTCGAGACTCTGCTGCTCGCTAAAGCCCATCTGCGCTCCCTCTGTGACTTCGACGACGGGCAGAGGGCGGGGCTCGGCGATATCCTCAAGCAGATTACGACCCGGTACGACAACCTCTTCGAGACCAGCTTTCCTTACACCATGGGCTTTCACCAGAGCCCTACCGATGGAGAAAAAGGCATCGGCCTGGCTCCGGTCGGCCACGAGGAGTGGCACTTCCACGGGCACTTCTATCCGCCGCTGCTGCGCTCGGCGACGGTGCGGAAGTTCATGGTGGGATTTGAGATGCTGGGCATGCCGCAACGGGACATCACGCCAGAGAGCGCAGCGGAGCGGCTGCGCGCCGTCTCGCAGGTGCACTTCACCCTGCGGTAGTTGGCGTGTGCTGCCCGCGAGAGGGCTGCGTCGGCGAGCTGCAGTAAATGCGTTTCTTGGGTCGGAGTCAGGCGGAAAAAGGAAGTGGTGAGCTCGCTGGGGCTCGAACCCAGGACCAACGCCTTAAAAGGGCGATGCTCTACCAACTGAGCTACGAGCTCACGAAAGTGACTCCCTTCAAAATATCACAGAGGCGAGGGCTGAAAGGCCATCGAACGGTGCCGGCAGAAGCAGAGCGGCCCCTCGTTCGACGTCCCGTTTTGGTTCCCGAGCGTATTGAGGCGCGCCCATCCCAAGGGCTCGCATATGAGGTGATGATGTAACATTGTAGAAGTAGAGAAGCCAATGTACGTGCTTCTCGCAGAGGCTACAAAGTCAATAACCTCCGCGTTTAAGACCTGGAAGTTGTTCTGTAGCTCTGAAGCTGCGCTTTACTGCCGTATCTCCGTCGGAACTTGCTGGTTGTATCTGGACTGTAGACAAATCCAACCGGCCAAGGTTCGACTGTGTCAACCGCTACCCCTGTCGCAATCCATAAGCTCTCTGCTGCGCCTGAGCCCCAGAGACGAGTCTTTTACGCGCCCGAGCTGGACGCACTTCGCTTCCTGGCGTTCATCCTGGTCTTTTTTCGGCACGTAGCCGGGGTGCTGGGCAACACCCTGCGGTCAGCCCACGGAACAGCCGCGATTGCGACCGCGGTCGGTACGACCTCGGCTCCGCCGGTGCGCGATTCGTTCAGCCTGGGAGCTATCCAGTCGCTCGATTTTGGCGTCTGCCTCTTCTTCTTCCTGAGCTCGTTCCTCATCACACGCCTGCTGTTAATCGAGAAGAGCTCGAGCGGGACGGTGGCCGTCCGCGACTTCTATGTCCGGCGCTGCCTGCGTATCTGGCCCCTCTACTTCTTCTTCCTGGCCCTGATTGGCCTCTGTTCGCTCCTTGTGCCGGTGCTGCATGTTACGGCGGGGCGGATGCTGGTGTCTGTCCTCTTCATCGCCAACTGGGCGGCGGTGCTGCACGGATGGGCGAGCATCTCCATCCAGCCGCTGTGGAGCGTTTCCGTGGAGGAGCAGTTCTACCTGGTGTGGCCAAACTTCGCCCGGTACGGACGTTCAGCCATTATCGGTGTCTCGGTAGCCCTGGCAGCTGTCTCTGTGGGTACGTTGATCTATCTTGGCCATCGAGCCGGAACTGAGGTGACTGCAACCTGGCCAAATACCCTGGTGCAGGCGCTGTTCCTGTCGGCCGGAGCTCTGACTGCTTGTCTCTCCTCGCCCGAGACGCGCACCATCTCCCTGTTAGCCCGGCTCGTGCTGGGCGTCGGCGGCTTCGCATGCTGGGTGCTTGCGGGTGGCGGATTGCACATCGTTGCGACCCACTCCCCTGGAACCCTCAACCTGGTTGGAGGCTACCTGCTGGTACTGCTCGGGACTTTCGCGCTGTTTACCGCAGTGGCCGGCTGGGACAGGGGAGCGGTGCCAAAGTCGCTCGTGTACCTGGGAAAGATTTCGTACGGGTTATACGTGTTTCACGTGGCCAGTCTGCTGGTCACCGAAGATTTGATGGATCGCACGGCCCTGGCCCACCACTCCCCTTACCTCCTGGTGGGCGCCATCGGTGTGGCCGGACTGGCGCTCACGGTGACCTGCGCAGTCCTCTCCTACACCTGTCTTGAAAAGCCGTTCCTGAAGCTTAAAAAGAGGTTCACGGTCGTAGCTTCGCGACCCGTATAAGCCGGAAGACGTAAACATCTTCACACTCTGCTGCCCTGATCGCGGGGCGCCGGATGGTCGTTGCCGCTCCGGATGCTTACGAATCTCCTTGTACATGCACCTGATCCGAAGTACAAAGATGTCACCCTGCCTCTGGAAAAGCTGGAGGCCTATGGTCCCCTTCCGCTTCAAAAGACAACAGGACTGACTCCGGAGGAACCGTGGTTACGAAACTGCTGTCCAGGGCACGCCTGGGCCTCTATCTGACTGCTTCTATGCCGGTGCGCCGGTTACTCTCTGCCGTTCTGGCTGTGCTTTGCCTGGCCTCCCTGCCTTCGATTGCCTCTGCGATCTCTTGGCAGCAGCCCACCCCTGAGGAGCTCAGCGTGACGTCCGACCCCCGCGCGCCCGGAGCCGCCGGAATCTACTTGTATCGTGAGGAGATCGGGGACGACAAGCTCAACTTTCACAGCCTGTATGTGCGGCTCAAGGTGCTCACCGAAGAGGGCAAGAAGTATGGAGACGTCGAGATGCCCGTCTTTGAACGCGCTCACTACCGGATCGCCGACGTACAGGGGCGGACGATCCACAGCGACGGCACAGTCATTCCTTATACGGGCAAGCCAATGGACAAGCTGGTAGTGAAGACGAAGGATTATCAGTACCACACCAGCGTCTTCAGCCTGCCTGATGTGCAGGTCGGCAGCATCATCGAGTATCGCTACAGCCTTCGCTACGATGACAACTACGCCGACGCCCCGACATGGCAGATTCAGCTGGAGATTCCCGTACGCAGCTCTCACTACCACTTCGTTCCTACCACGCATGACCTCGTAGTCGGACACGGGAACGTCACCGACGGAGGCCAGCTGACCTACACCTATCAGCTGCCGCCGGGAGTTCTGGTGCAGTATCTCGCCTCTTCCAACTCCTACGACCTGCGGTTGCAGAGTATTCCCCGCGTGCCATCCGAAGAGTACATGCCGCCGATCTCAAGCCTCAGTTACATGGTGCGCTTTTACTACACCGGGGTGAGTAAGCAGGAGGAGTACTGGAAACAAGAGGGCAAATACTGGTCAAAGGACGTGGACCGGTTCGCCTCCCCTGACAAGCTGTCGGACGAGGTCAGGAAGATTGTAGAGCCGGCAGACACCGATGCACAGAAGGTCTCGAAGATCTACGACGCGATGATGACGCTGGAGAACACGAGCTTCACCCGGATGCATAGCCGGGAGGAAGATAAGGACCAGGGTATCAAGATCAAGACAGCCGCTGACATATGGACGCAGAAGCGCGGCAATGACGACGAGATCACCTTGCTGTTCATCGGGATGGCGAGAGCGGCGGGCCTCAGGGCGTACGCAATGAGAGTTACCAGCCGTGATGCACAACTGTTTCGAGCCAGCTTCCTCGATATGGACCAGCTGGACGACGACATCGCCATCGTGGTGGTCGATGGCAAGGAACACTTCTTCGATCCGGGGCAGCGCTACTGCAGCTTTGGGCAGATGAACTGGAAGCACACTCTGACCCAGGGACTGCGACAGACTGATGGCGGAACGGAGATAGCCGACTCGCCGAGCATTAACTACAAGGACACTTCGGTGGTCCGCTTCGCGGAGTTGAAGATGAGCCCGGACGGTCAGCTGAGCGGCCATCTTCGTGTCGTAATGAGCGGTGCACAGGCCCTGAAGTGGCGCCAGAGCGCCCTCGCCGCCGACGAGGAGCAGGTCAAGAAGGAGTTTCAAGACTCCCTGCAGGAGGTCGTGCCGTCAGGAGTGGAGTTAAAGATGAACCACTTCATCGGGCTGACCGACTGGAGGACCGTACTGATGGCGACCCTCGATGTCTCCGGATCGATGGGCACCTCCACGTCGAAGCGGCTCTTCCTGCCATCCTCCTTCTTCGAGGCGAGCAGCAAACCGCTCTTCTCTCTGGAGAGGAGGGAGCTCCCCGTTGATCTCCACTTCCCTTACCTGCTGAGAGACACTGTGAAACTGAAGCTTCCTGCACAGTATGCGGCGGAGAGCGTTCCCAAAGATGCCAACTTTCCACTGCCCCACGAGGCTGTCTTTGTCGAGAGCTACAGGCTGAATGCCGACGGCTACACGCAGGACCGGCAGCTCGTGCTGGCCAACGTCTTCTTCGACGTCAAGGAATATCCGCAGCTCAGAGACTTCTACCAGAAGATGAATGCACAGGACCAGCAGCAGGTCATCCTCAAGGCGGAGCCGCAGACTGCCTCGGCTCCGAGTCCCCCGCAATAGCCTGGGACCAGCCACACTAAACCCAAGTCGTTGACTTCGACTGTCCTCACACTTGCCTCAAATGCGGCTTTAGCCGTTCGCATCTGCCGTGTATCACAGGAGCACCACCCATGAGACATGCCATCAAGTCGCTGACCCTGCTCTTCGCCGCCGCCGTCAGCTCGGCGTGGGGCGGCAGCAGCTCCTTCCCTGACTGGGTCGTGCAGGCCGCCATTACGAAGACCCCGGTCTACCCACCTGCAACCAGGGCCGTGGTTCTGCTCGACGATCGCCTGCTCTCGATCGGGGAGGATGGCAGGGCCATTGAGCGGCATCGCGAGGTGATCAAGATTCTGCGCCCTCAGGGTCGGGAGTTTGCCGAGATCGCAGTTTCGTTCTCCAAGGATGAGAAGCTGAACTCCTTTCACTGCTGGAGCATCGGCCCCGACGGACACCAGTTCACTGTGAAGGACGATCAGGTGCGCGAGTACGGCGCGGATGCATCCGGCATGCTCTACATCGACGAGCGATTCAAAGTGGTCCACCCGCCCGGCTCCGATCCCGGCGGAGTCGTAGCTTACGAGAGCGAACAGCAGCTGCCAACCTACCTCGACGAAGAGGACTGGGACTTTCAGCGCTCAATTCCCGTGGCCCGCGCCGTCTTTGAGGTCGATATGCCTCCCAGCTGGCATCACTACGAGGCGTGGCTGCGCCGTGATGCGCCGGCCGCGGTGGAGATCGCACCGAACCACGAGCGTTGGGAGCTCGAGAACATCGCGGGAATCGACCTCGAAGATGAATGGATGGCGCCTTCGGTGCGCTCCCTGGCAGCACGTATGGTGGTGCACTTCTCTGCCCTTCCGCTCCCCGAGGGTGAGCAGCGTTGGACACAAATCGGCAACTGGTATGACAAGCTGGCCTCATCGCGCACCGACGGCCCGATGGAGATCGCCTCAAAGGCCAGAGGACTTGCCGGCGAAGCTCCTGACTTCACCGCACGCATTCAGAAGGTCGCCGAGTTCATGCAGCGGGAGATACGCTACGTGGGCATTGAGATCGGCATCGGCGGCCTGCAGCCCCATGCCGCCATCGACGTGTTTCACAACCGCTATGGCGACTGCAAGGACAAGGCTACCCTGCTCATCTCCATGTTGAACGCGGTGGGGGTGCGGGCCACCTGGGTGCTGGTCGACACGCACCGCGGCTTCGTCGACCCGAGCCTGCCTTCGATGCAGGGTAACCATGCCATTGCAGCGATCGAGATGCCGGTCGGCTACAACGACCCTCGCCTGCAGGCTGTGGTCAAGGCCCGATCGGGCAAGCGCTTTCTCATCTTCGACCCCACCAGTACGTACACCCCCATCGGCCTGCTGCCGGAGTATCTGCAGGGTGGCTACGGGATCCTGGTCGATGGAAATTCCAGTCAGGTCATCGAGCTTCCCACCCTGAAGCCCAGCCAGGATGTGGTCGAACGCACAGCGACCTTTAACCTCGACGAAGATGGAACCTTGAAGGGGGATGTTACCGAGTCGCGCTTCGGCACGGCTTCCCGGTACCTGCGCACGGTCTACAACGAGCTGGGCGAAAAGAAGCAGCATGAGGAGATCGAGCGGCTGCTGCGGCAGGACTTCTCGAGCTTTACGCTCGACTCCGAGGCCGCCAAGAATGCCCGCGACCTCGACAAGAACCTGGTGCTGACCTACGCCCTGACCGCCAAGATGTACGCTAAGCCCGCGGGCAGCCTGCTGCTGGTACGCCCGCGTGTGCTGGGAACTGACTCTGCTCCCTTCAACAACAAGCCGCGGGTCTACCCGATTGACATGGAGGCGACCGGCACGTGGCGTGACACCTATGACGTGAACCTGCCGGCGGGCTATGTGGTCGATGACCTGCCCAATCCTGTCAACATCGACGTCGGCTTCGCCACCTACCGCAGCGAGGTTAAGGCGGACGACAAGGCGCTGCACTACACCCGCGAGTACGTGGTCAAAGAGCTTGAGCTTCCGGCCATCCGCTATGCCGAGTTGCGTCGCCTTGAGGGAACGATCCGCGCCGACGAAGAGAGCAGCGCGGTGCTCAAAAAGAAGTAGGAGGAATGAAGCTCCAGAGCTGTCATCAAGGCTGGAGCGCAGCCCGCTGCTGCGCCACGGCCGGGGGGATGCGGCATACCGCCACGCCCTGGTCGCGATAGGGGCATTCGAAGCCGGCTGGACCCGTGCCTTCCACTACTACCCAGTTCACTGGAAACTCGCCCGCCAGGCGCTCGTAGTCCTCCGGCTGGAAGTGCTCCCAGCCCTCTTGAGCAGAGACCTCGCGCTTCCACTCCTCGGCCAGCTGCGGGAACAGTGAGACCGCGCCGCTGTCCTTGTAGTAGTCGGCCAGCACGCTGCGCTCTGCCAGCGCTCGAAAGCCGTGTTCATCGACCCCGGGAGAGTTCATGTAGCGCGGGTCGATGGCGAACACGGCATCTTTGGGCGTATTGCTCTTGATCCACAGAAAGGCCGAGATGTAGGGACTGCGCCAATGCAGCCCGGGCCACTCGATATGGGGGCTGGAGGGATACGTGCGGGCTCCGACGAACCACATTCCGATGCCAAGCGGTACGTAGAGCAGAGCGGCACGCAGCAGGGGCCGGCGGTCGAGCAGATACTCGCCTGTAAGTGCCCCTAGAACCAGGAAAAGGATCACGTACACCAGGTGCAGTGAGCGCATCGGCTGCAGCCGCGCAAACATCTGCATCCGTTGAGGTACGGAGATCAGCAGGGCGGCGGCTATCGAGAGTCCACCGAGGACGGCGCACGTCCGGCAGACGGCGCGAAAGGCGGGCAGGGTGCCTCGCACCGGGAGCGACGCGAGTCCCCACAGGATCGCGAGGGGGAATAACGCACCGCACCACTCGTACCAGGCCCAGCTCCCGACAAAGAAGTAGGTCCTCATCATGAGCGCCTCGCGATACGGGCCTTGAGCCGGCTCCATGGCAAAGCCATGCGGCAGGGTTGCCGGGCTCAGCATCGCGGGTGCCAGCCCATAGGCCGTCGCAGGCTCAAGGGAAGGAAAACGGCGCCGCACATGGGCGAGCGAAAGGCAGACCGCAAAAGCCAGCACGTAGACGCTCATCTGCGGATGAATGAACGCTGTGACGAGCCACCATGCCAGCGCCCGCTTGTAGCTTCGCGACAGCAGGCATGAGACCGCAAAGATCGACGCGGGGGTTGAGATGGACCTTGCGGTGAGGTAGGGATCCATGATGACGAGCGCGGTATTAGCTACCGGGACCGAGAGTACGGCGGTCAGCAGGGAGACGCCCGTCCAGCGTGCGCGCTGGCCCTCAAAGCAGCTCTCGAGCAGGCGCAGAGAGGCGAGCAGGAGCAGGAATATTCCGAATATGTGCCAGGCGAAGGCCGCTGTGTCGACGGAGAGATGGAGCGCTCGTGCAGAGAGGCCCAAGGTATCTGAGAACAGTGAGAGGCGCCCATGGGTCATGAAGAACTCGTCACCGAAGGGGTAGAGCGCCGGATCCAGGAACTTCTTCACCGCCGGCAGGTAGATCTCCGCGTCATCGGTGCCGAGGTGGTAGCCGTGAACAAGAACAGCAGAGCAGGTCAACACCAGAAGCTTTAGATAGGTGCTGCTTTTTGGGGCAGAGGCATTGCCCTGGGTCATCAAGAGGCCCTTCAAGAAAAATATGCGTGCTCCTGCGGCCGACTAACGGGCTCAGATGAGTGATGCAGGGTAGTGTGTTCAGGCTATCCCGGAGACTTCCCGACGGTCAATCAGGCCGCTTGGTTGTATCGTCTAGGGGCAACTGATAGCTGGGCTGGAGGTGAGGTTTAGCGACGGGTCCCTCGGCGCCGCTCAATCTTTACTCAGGTTGGACGCCCGTTCACTCCGATTGGTAGCGGCGCAGCACATCGTCAAGGGTTATCACGCCCTCGAGGCTCCCGCGCCTGGCGCGGTTCATCACGGGGAGGAGCGGCCAGTGAGCAAGGTGCGGTATGACCGTGTCCAGGGCCATATCAGGGAAGAGGGTAGGAGTGCGTTCGGGTCCGATGGTTTGATCGAGGGTCGCCTCGGCGCCGCGGTTCGCCGAGAGGTCGCGAAGCCCGGCCGCGGAGAGTACATGCCACTGCTGGCCGATCGTGCTGATCAGGAGAAAAGCAGCTCCCGCCTCTTCTATGGTGCTCAGTCCGGTGGCAAGCGTTGCCGATCCGGAGAGGATCGGAACGTCGACCGGGCGCAGGGCGTCTTCCACATGCAGCGAAGACTCCTCACGCTGGACCTCCATCGACGGCAGGTCGAGGCCGTCCTGATGCGTAAAGAGCTCAAAGACCGGCACCGGCTGCAGAATGCGGGAGATGAGGTAGGCGATGGCGTTCGCCAGGATCACAGGCAGAATGATCGAGTAGTTGCCGCTCACCTCGAGCACCATGAATACGGACGTGATGGGCGCGCGCATGAAGCCGGCAAAGAGGACGCCCATTCCGACCAGTGCATACGATCCTACCGCGCCGGTGAAGTGGGGAAAGAGGACCTTTTCAAAGGAACCGACCGCCCCGCCCAGCATCGCACCGACGAAGAGGGTGGGCGCGAACATACCTCCCGGCGTTCCGCTCGAGAAGGAGACGGTGGTCGCGAGGATCTTGAGCGCACCGAGGGCCAGCAGCACCTTCCAGGCAAATTGGCCGTGCATGGCCTGATCAATGGCGCCGTAGCCGGGACCCATGACCTGCGGAAAGCCAAGATATCCGATGAGGCCGACAAGCAGTCCGGCCACTGCTGGCTGGAGGAACTCGGTCCAGCGAGGCTGGCGGCGCAACAGGGGACGGAGGTAGCCCAGGGCCTTCGAAAAGACCAACGAAGCAACGCCGCCCACGGCCCCAAGAACAGCATAGGCGATCAACTCGCGCGGGTCGCGAAGGTTGACCTGGGGAATGCGAAACATCGGCTCCGACCCCCAGAACCAGCGCGCCACCACCACGCTCGAGATGGCGGAGAGCACGATCGAGCCGAGCACTCCCGCGCTCCAGCGCCCTATCACCTCTTCAATGACAAACAGGATGGCAGATATTGGCGCATTGAAGGCGGCGGCGAGACCGGCGGCGGCGCCGATGGGGGCAAAGAGCCGCAGCCGCTGACGGGAGAGCTTGAGGTGGCGGCTTACGAAGGAGGCGACGCCGGCGCCGATCTGCAAAGAGGGGTCTTCCGGGCCGAGCGAATGCCCCGCCCCGATCGCAATGGCGGAGGTGAGGAATTTGCCCGTCGTGGTCTTGAGAGAGATGTAGCCGTCGTAGATGTAGAGCGCGGCCTTGGTCTGATTGATGCCGCTGCCACGAGCATGGGGGAAGATCCAGCGAACCAGCGCAGCGACCATCAGACCGGCGACCGCTGGGATGATGAGCAGACGCGGCTGGCCAGGATGGGGAGCTGATCCTAAAGTCAGAATGCTGATCCATTCGATCGCCATGCGGAACAGAACGACCAGGAGTCCGGAGATAATGCCGATGAAGATCGACAGGACGAGGAAGAGGCGCTCCTCGCGATGAGGAGCGATGCGCCGCAGCAGGCTCTCGCGTGCCAGTGCCGGGGTCTGCTCCAGGCTGGATGGCTCTGCCAGTGGAGTCATGGCTGCTGCTCCACTGCATCGGGCCGTTCAGCGATCCTCAGCAGGAGCGCGGCATTGCCCGTGGCCGGCCCGCAGGCCAGCGGCATACCGCTGGCGACAGAAGCGGACATCGAGAGTACCGTGTCGTAGGCGAGGCGTAGTTCGGCCTGCTGCACCTGCCCGCTCCGCTCGAGCTGCCTGACTGACAGCTCGGCCGGCTCCTGCGCCCAGCGGGCGAGCAGAGCCTCAAAGGCCGGCGCGGACGTAGGCAGTACGTTTGACGATTCTGAAGTGGAGGACCCCTGAACAGTCCGACCTGGAACAGTTGCGTCTGGAGAAGCCGATATGGGAGCAGAGGTCTGGGTCGAGGAGGTCTGGGTCGAGGAGGTCTGCGTCGACGAGGCCAGGGCAGACGAGGCCTGCGGAAGACACGTGGCAAGGCGAGCCGCAGCGATGCTGCGAGCATGAAGGATGCGTTCGGCGCGGACGCGTGCGGGGAGTGCGGGGGAGGGGTAGAGCAGCAGGATATGAACCGCGTCGCGCAGCTCGCTGCCAGCCGCGGCGCGGATCGCGGGCGGCTCTCGCTCCATTTCGGGATGGTTCTGAGCGCGTTCAAGATAATCGCGTGCCTGCTGGTACAGGCCCAGCGCGAAGGCGGTGCGGCCCGCTCCCTCGAGCGCTGCAAGATTGGCGGATCGGTGCCCGGTGCCCTGCGCCAGCACCTCGCGGTACTGGTGGAGAGCGTTGCGGTCGTCGTGCGCCGCTTCAAACAAAGAGGCGATGCGCAGTCTTACCAACTGGTCGCTCGGGGCGTTGCCGGCCGCGATCAGCAGCTCGTTACGGGCGGGTTCAAAGTCGCCGCGGCTGAGCAGGTACTGCACAAGCTCAAGCCGGACTTCGCGACGCCGGACAGTGCCGTCTCCCTCCCAGGTACCGTAAATGGCCGCATGATAGTCCTCGCGTGCAGCCGGCTCATTACCCTGGCGCACGGCCAGACGGGCGAGCGCCAGGTTGATCTCACCGCTGCCGGGCTCCGTCTCCCAGAGCGCATTGAAGTAGGCGGTCGCCTCGGCCGTGCGGCCGGATGCGGCCAGAGCAGTGGCAAGTTCGACCTCCACCGCGCGCTGACCGGGGGAGTATTCCAGCGCGGTACGCAGCGCATCGACGGCCTTGTCTGGATGGCCAGCCTGCAGTGCAGCGTCACCGCGCTGCCGCCATCGGTCGGCAAGATCCGCCCTCCGATAGGTAAAGCCGCGAAACAGCAAGGCCGTGCCCGCAAACAGCGCGACCGTGAAGACCAGGAGCGCCAGCAACGACGCGGTGTCGGCTGCCAGCAGTCGCCGCCTCTGGAGCCGTTCTTCCGGGGTAAGACGCGGCTCAAGGGTAGATTTCATGGCCTCTTCATCCCCCGAGCTGAGCGTGGAAGCACCACAATGCTCAGATGCACCTCTGGAAATCTCTGCGCACGAACTCTCAGGAGGACGTCCGCTCTCGCATCATAGTGAATGGATCGATGTTAATGGCCCGGTTGGCGATGCCGTCAAGCAGCGATGCGCGAAGCGGCAAGTTCAGGCGCAGTCTCGTGAGAACGCGGCATCCTAGGAGTGATAGCCGCTGAAAACGATTTAGGCGGTGTGAACTTCAGCGTGTACTAAAGCCGTCCGTGCCGGACTAGAATCATTTCGTTACTCGGCTTCGAGGGTTGCCCCGCCAATGGGCTGCCGTGAATCAACGATCGGGGATGCATGCAACTGGTTGAAAAGAGAGAACGGCTGGAGAGCCGGCTGCGAGACCTGGGCAGCGTGATCGTGGCCTACTCTGGGGGCATAGATTCCGCGTATCTTGCCTACGTGGCCCATACGGTGCTCGGCACTGGCATGATCGCGATGCTGGCTGATTCGGCCAGCCTGGCGCGCAGCCAGTATGACGATGCGGTGAAGTTCATCGAGGAGAATGGCATTCCTTTTCGCGCCGTGCAGACTCACGAACTGGAACACGAAGCATATGCCGTCAATGATGCGGGTCGGTGCTTTCACTGCAAAGATGAGCTCTTTACGGTGCTCGAGCAGCAGCGCGCCGCGATGGGTTTCAAGACCATCGCCTACGGCCTGAATGTTGACGACAAGAAAGACTACCGCCCGGGCCATCGCGCGGCTGCGGAGCATCACGTTGCGGCGCCTCTGGCAGAGGCAGGCTTGACCAAGGAAGACGTTCGCGCGCTGGCTCGGGAAGCCGGTCTGCGCATCTGGGACAAGCCTGCTTCTGCCTGCCTCTCCTCCCGGGTGGAGTATGGGCGGCGTGTGACTCCCGAGGCGCTGCACATGATCGAGGTCTCTGAAGATGCGCTGCGGGAGCTTGGGCTGCGGCGATTCCGGGTGCGGCATCATGGGACCGTGGCCCGCATTGAGATCGCCGAAGAAGAGATGGCGCGGGCGCTCAATACAACTACCTTCCGGCAGATGTCGGCCCTGGTCCGCAAGGCAGGCTTTCAGTATGTGACGGTGGACTGCGAAGGCTACCGGTCGGGATCAATGAATGAAATCCTGCCGGTCGAGGTTTTAACCGCTTCATTGCCGCCGGCCGCGCACATTGCGCCGCTTCGCGTCTCCGACGACGTCGTTGATCTCGCCTCAGAGCGCGCTGGCCGGGCGCGAGGATAGAGAACGATGCGAATTGGTTATCTCGAGTGCTTCGCCGGGGTGAGCGGCGACATGATGCTGGGTGCGCTGGTAGATGCCGGGGTGTCGCGCGAGTTGCTGGAGCAAACTGCTGCTTCTTTTGGCCTTGGTGCCAGATTGCGCATTGGGCGCGTAGACAGGAGCGGGATCAGCGCTACCAAGGTTGACGTCGTCGTTAATGGGGCTCTTGCTGATGCTGCTGCGGGTGAAGCGCCTCTTCACGAACACCGTCACAGCCATGATCACCCGCATTCACACGAAGATGGGCACGAGGCAGGTGAGCCGCACGAAGTAAGCCAGTCGCACGAGCATGGGCACTCGGAATCTCACCAGCATGCGCACTCGCACGAGGACGAGCATCACTCTCACTCGCAATCTCACCAGCACGAACACTCGCATAGCCACCCGGGTGACCACGAGCATCGGCACGAGCACCAGCAGAACGAGCATGGACATGAGCATGGACATGCCCACGGCCGCACATTGCCAGAGATTCGTGCTCTGATTGCGAGCGCAGCTATCTCTGAGGCAGCGAAGGCTCTGGCTCTGATGACCTTCGAGTTGCTCGGCCGGTCGGAGTCGAAGACCCATGAAGTACCGCTCGAGACGATCCACTTCCACGAGGTAGGGGCAGTGGACGCGATAGTAGACATTGTCTGCAGCGCTGTTGGTCTCGCTTCGCTCGGCGTAGAGCAGTGGGTCTGCTCCGCTCTAAACGTAGGCGGCGGCTTCGTGGAGTGCGCGCATGGCAGGTTCCCGGTTCCGGCTCCCGCGACGGCCGATCTGCTGCGCGGTGCCCCGACCTACTCCTCGGGAGTGCAGATGGAGATGGTGACGCCGACCGGTGCCGCGCTGATCCGCGCGCTCGATTGCACCTTCCGCGATGCGCCGGCCATGACCGTCGAGACGATCGGCTACGGGGCGGGGACCCGAAACCCGAAGCGAACTCCCAATGTGCTGCGGCTTAGCCTCGGAGAGGGAGCCGCGGGACATCTCTCCGCGGGTGCAGCGGGGGAGCGGGAGAGTTCGCCCTTCGCCTCTGAGACAGTTGCGGTGCTCGAATGCTCGGTCGACGATATGAACCCGCAGGTGCTCGCGCATTGCACGCAGATGGCGCTCGATCAGGGCGCACTCGATGTCACCGCTACGTCTGTCGTCATGAAAAAAGGCAGGCTTGGCACGATGATCACACTACTTTGCAGGCCGGAGCGCGCAGGTCATTTCGAGCAGCTCCTCTTTCGCGAGACCAGCACGCTGGGCATACGTGTGCGGCACGAAGAGCGGGTCCACCTTGCGCGCAACATGGTTGAGGTCGAGACCCCGTTCGGCTTGGTGCGGGTGAAGGTAGCGTCCTCACAGGGGGAGCAGTATCACGCACATCCCGAGTATGAGGATTGTCGCCGCCTCGCACACGAGGCCGGCGCTCCGCTGAAGCAGGTCATGGACGCCGCGATGCGCGCCTTCGCGGAGTCAGAGCACGCGATCGAGGTGAGGCGATGAATCGCGAGTCCATTCTCGAACTGCTGAACCGCGTGCAGGCCGGCGACGTGAGCGCCACGAGTGCGCTCGATCAGCTCGCCAGGCTCCCCTACGAAGATGCCGGCTTTGCCAAGATCGACCATCATCGCTCCCTGCGCCTGGGGCTGCCGGAGGTTATCTTTGCTCAGGGCAAAACGCCGGAGCAGGTAGGCGAGATCTTCCTCCGCATGGCACGAATGGGCAGCGACGTACTGGCCACCCGGGCCTCGGTAGCAGCGTGGGATGCGGTGAGAGAGCTGGTTCCCGCGGCGGACTTTCACCCGATCGCCCGCGCCATCAGCCTGCGCCAGTCGACGACTGGCGGAGATGCGGGACCTATCGCGGTGCTGTGTGCCGGGACAAGCGACCTGCCGGTAGCCGAAGAAGCCGCAGTCACGGCGGAGGTGCTCGGGGTAAAGGTCATGCGCGTCTACGACGTGGGTGTCGCAGGCCTGCATCGACTGCTCGCGCAGCGCGAGGTGCTGGATGGGGCACGCGTGGTCATCGTCTGCGCAGGTATGGAGGGCGCGTTGCCAAGCGTGGTAGGCGGGCTGGTTGCTGCCCCGGTCATCGCGGTGCCTACCAGCATCGGCTATGGAGCGGCGTTCGGAGGGCTCGCGGCACTGCTCGGGATGTTGAACTCCTGCTCCCCCAACGTGACCGTCGTGAACATCGACAACGGTTTTGGGGCGGCTTATGTGGCATCGATGATCGTGCGAACTCAGGGCAGGATTGATGCTTCGGCTTCAAAGCTGGAGAAAAGCGCCGATGCGGAGAGTTTCACCCGCTGAGACCGGCGCACCGCAAGCGCGCAGGCCATTCCTTAGGGCTCTTACCGTCTATCCTTGAGGTTTGCGCCTTGATTGCCCTGTTTCAGGGCACTTTCTTCTTGATTCATGAGCGCGAAGACGTGTACTTTCATCGAAGTAGCGGACGAGTCTTCGTCCCACAGGGTGACCATTGGCGTCGACAGTATGGAAGGGTTACATCTCTTTTGGGCTCGTCTCGGTGCCGGTGCGACTGTTTGTTGCCGCGCGCGAAACGCATGTGAGCTTTAACCAGATTCACAAAGTTTGCGGCACGCGCATCAAGCAGCAGCTCTTCTGCCCACACTGCGAGCGGGTAGTCGAGCGCAAGGAGCTGGCCAAGGGCTACCCCGTGGAAAAGGATAACTACGTTCTGGTAACCGATGAGGAACTGAAGGAGCTTGAGGCGGAGTCGTCCGAGGTGATGGAGATTCTGCAGTTCGTCAAGCTGGCTGAGGTCGATCCGATTTACTACCAGACGTCCTACTACACCGTCGCGGAGGAGCCTGGCAGGCGCGCCTACGCGCTGATGATGAAGGGCATGGAGCAGCTCGGTGTCGCGGCCGTGGCGAAGGTGACTCTGCACCAGCGGGAGCAGGTGGTGCTGGTGCGCCCTTATAACAAGGGAATGGTGCTGCACACGCTCTACTTCCCTGCAGAGGTGCGCGAGATCGCCGAGTACGGCAAGGATGAAGATATGAAACTCGCCAAGCCTGAGGTCGATCTCGCGGAGCAGTTCATGACCCACCTGGTGGGCGAGTGGAAGCCGAAGGACATGAAAGATGACTATGAGGAGCGGGTCGTGAAGCTGGTCGAGAGCAAGCAGGCCGGGCACCCCGACGAGCCCGAGAAGCCGAAGCGGAAGCTGGCTCCAGTGATCAACCTGATGGACGCGCTCAAAAAGAGCATCGAAGCGCAGGCGGAGAAGAAGCAGCCTCAGCGGTCCGAGACGGCGACGGCCGAGGCGCCTGCTGCCACGGCTTCTGCGCCATCAACGAAGGCCGCAACCCCTCGCCGCCGCAAGACAGGATAGCTCACATGGTGGAGCTCGTCGAAGTCTCAAAGGCTTCAGAGCCGCGTAGTGACGCTTCCATCATCAACTCGGTTACTTCAAGGCGCAGGCGTGGCATTGGCGAAGGTGTCTTCGCTGATGGGGATGAAGTTGCGCACCCGAGCATCGTAGATCTCAACCTGGCCTGAGCCGATGTCATACACCCATCCGTGCAGGCGTAGCTGCTTCCTCTCGACCGCCTCCGCGACCACTGGATGCGTGAGCAGATGATCGAGCTGCTCGAGTACGTTTTCGCGGATGAGGGCGTTTAGCCTCTCTTCGCCGGTAGAGCGGGCGTGCTCAGCGGCAACAGTATCGCGGGCTCGGTCTGCATAGTGCAGCCAGCGCGCGACTGCGGGCAGGTTCTGCAGCTGCTGCGCCCCGCTGAGGATCGCAGTCATGGCGCCGCAGCCCGAGTGGCCGCAGATCACGATGTCCGGGATGCCGAGGACCGCCACGGCATACTCGATGCTGGCCGTCACTCCGCCCGGCTCGTTAGAGTGCGGCGGGACGATGTTGCCGGCGTTGCGGACAACAAAGAGTGAGCCCGGGCCCTGGCTGGTAAGCATCTCCGGGACGATCCGCGAGTCCGCACAGCCGATGAACATAGCGGAAGGACGCTGGCCGAGTGCCAGCTCGTGGAAGAGCGCCTCGCGGTTGGAGTGGACTTCGCGCTGGAACCGGAGCACTCCGTCGATCAGATGATCCATTCGGTTAACGTACTACAAGTTCAGTGTAACTAGATCGTCAGTGCCGAGACAGCTTGGGGGCTGTTACCTTCAGGCTCTTGGAGGCTCTGCGATTTTGCCGGTTGCTCGCGATGCTAGTGTAAGCAGGCCGCCGAATGTCCCAAAGATGGCGCCGACAATCGGGCCGATGAGCAGGTGAGAGATGGCGGAGTCGAGAGTGTTGGCGATACCGAAGGCGTAGAGATCGGTCCATCCGCTTCGTTGAAACTCCGGCCAGGCGCGCATCGGTTCGAGCGGTGTGGGCGCAAGAAACAACTCGAGGGGGATTCCCGCAGCCACGGCGATGCTCATGGTTACGATGGCGCTCCAGATTGCGGGTAGGATGCCGGCTCTTATTCTCGCCTCGGTTCGCGCCGCGCGGTAGCCGGCGAGTCCCCAGAGGCTAAACGTCCCAGCATGAAACTAAGTGCGACCAGTCCGTTCCACCGCGGGGGAAGCACCACGAACCTCTCGATCGACAGATGAACGCACTGCAGAAGGCCGCCAAGCACTCCTAGCCACGAACTGCTCGCCCACGGCAGCGCATTGGATGGGATGGCGCGGGACCTCCACGCCACGATCGCAAGGTAGACAAGCAGCAGGGCTGCGGATTCGGCGATCAGTGTCTTTGCGCCTGGCAGAGAGACCAGCTGAGGGTAAGAGAAGGCGCGAACGCCGATCAGGATGAGCGACAGCGTATTCGCAACGATCAGCAGGAGGAAAATAGGCCGATAGCTGATCGCTACCGGCGCTCGACCGTCGTTCGCAGACGCTATTCCTGCAATCTCCATTGCGGACTCTACCGGTTGAGAGTGAGAGATGCCGTCAAGGGCGTGTCTTCGGAGGAGTCGCCTACAAAGACGGTGAACTTGCCTGGATCCGCGCGCCAGTCGTGCGCCGTCTCGTCCCAGTAGGAGAAGGAGCGCTTGTCGAGGGTGAGCGTGACGTGCTGGGACTGGCCTGGGTCAAGGCGGACCTTCTGAAAACCCTCAAGCTCGCGCTCGGGCCGCTTGATACTGGCTGAGGGGTCGCCAAGGTAGAGCTGTGCGACCTCCGCGCCAGCGCGCGCTCCGGTGTTCGCTACATCAAAGGAGACCGAAAACTCACCTGCACCCGACTGGGGCGAGACAGCGAGATTGCTAAAGGCGAATTTGGTGTAGGTGAGCCCGTAGCCGAAGGGGAACAGCGGCTTCTTGTTCATCGATGTGTAGTAGCGATAGCCGAGGAAGACTCCCTCCGCATACTTCACATGCGGCACCTCGCCGGGCGCGACCGCGGGAGCGTAGTAGTTGTCATGGGTAGGATTATCTTCCCACGAGCGCGCAAAGCTGATGGGAAGCTTGCCCTCCGGCGAGCGCACTCCGAAGAGAATCTCGGCGATAGCGGTGCCGCCCTCCTGGCCGGGATACCAGTTGTGCAGCAGCGCAGGCACCGCGTCGAGCCAGCGATGGGTGTCGACATCTCCGCCGCCTGTCAGGGTCACCACCGTGTGCTTGTTGATGGCGCTGATCTCGCGGATGAGGGCATCCTGCCCGTATGGCAGTTGATAGCTGCGGTCGTAGCCCTCGCTCTCCGTGCTGGGGCCAAAACCGACTGCGATGACGACCGCGTCTGCCTGTCGCGCGATCTGCTTCGCCTCATCGGAGACCAGGTCTGGGACGGCCCGGATGCCGAGCCCGATGTCAGGTGTCGTTGAATTCGGAACGTAGTCGAGCTCAACCTGCACCGATCTGCCGGCGGTCATCGGTACTTCGATCGACTTCGGCGCCTGGCCCTCGCGCCTGGGCTGGTCAATAACTACCTTGCCGTCAAGCAGGAGCTTGAAGGCATCGTCACCTCCGCTCGCCGCAACGATCAGGTAGTCGGCGGAGGTCGCAGGCATGAAAGTCGCCGTGTAGCGAATGCTCTGTCTGCGCGTGGCTGCGGGCGTCCATTCACTGGGCGTCCAATGCGCAATGCGGGCAGCGCTCTGGAGGTCGGGTGGGCCGCTGAAGGTGCCGTTGTGGAAGACTTCGACCTTGATATTTGGTGCGTTGGAGTGATCTGCCTGCGAGCTGCCTCCCGCCGAGCTGCTGCTGAAGCGTGTCTCGCGGAAGAAGTCTTCCAGAGTGGGCAATCCTCCCGCGTAGAGTACATTGACGCGGCCAGCGAGCAGGTTGCTGAGACCGGCCATCAGGCTCACCGATTCATACGGAGTGACCGTGGAGCTCCCACCGGCTCCCGTCACCGCGGGCCACGCAATCGGGCCGATCACGGCCACCGTGTGCACTCGAGCTGGATCGAGGGGAAGAAGATTGCCCTCGTTTTTGAGCAGCACGATGCTCTCGCGTGCATCATCGAGGGCTACCTGGCGGCCCTGCTGGTTGAAGAGAGGCTTGCCGAGGTCGAGCTGGGCCCGATCAAGGAAACCGAAGCGGATCGATGTGCGGAAGATGCGGCGGACCTTATCGTCGATCGTCGCCTGGCTTACCTGACCGCTCTGGACCGCGGGAAGCAGGGTCGCGCGGTTCATGAACTTGGCGTCGGGCATCTCAAGGTCAAGGCCGTTGTTCGCCGCCGCTACGCCGTCATAAGTCGCGTCCCAGTCCGACATCAGAATGCCGTCAAAACCCCACTCCTTCTTCAGGACCTGCAGGTTGAGGAATGGATTCTGGGTGGCGTGCACGCCGTTGACCAGATTGTAGGAGTTCATGACGGCGCCCACATGCGCGACCCGGACCGCAGCCTCAAAGGCAGGCAGATATATCTCGCGGATGGTGCGTTCGTCCGCGTCTGAGCTGGCGTTGTGCCGGTCCCACTCCTGATTATTGAGCGCGTAGTGCTTCACGGTAGCGACGACCCCCTGGCTCTGCACGCCTTCGATGTAAGGGACGACGGTGTGTGCCGAGAGGAAAGGATCTTCCCCGAAATACTCGAAGTTACGGCCGTTCATCGGCGCACGGTAGATGTTGACACCCGGCGCGAGCAGAAAGTTTACCCCCCGCGCGCGCGCGTCCTGCCCCAGCGTGACGCCGGTGCGGCGAACCAGCTCAGGGTCCCACGATGCGGCGAGCGCGATCCCGCCGGCGTAAGCTGTGTCCGGTCCCCAGGTGCGCACCCCATAGGGGCCGTCAGACATCTTGAGCCGCGGAAAGCCGGCTGCCGGCATTGCCCGGATGAACATGCTGTCTTCCCCGCCGATGAGGTCGATCTTCTGCTCGAGTGTGAGCTTGGAGATCATCGCGTCAACACGCTGCTCGATGGCAGGGCTGTCGGGAACAGGTGCCTGTGCAAAGGCCGCGGATACAAGACCTGAGAGGCCGATTACGACTACTGCTGCGAGGCGACGGGTTGTTTGAGGTGGCACTGGTCAGGCTCCGTATGCGCTGCTAGCCTATCAAACTATTCAACTACCCATCTATAGCCTGGAGATGGAGCAAGGCGGAACCTAAGGTTCCACCCACCCCCTGCCTCGCTACTTCTGCACGCGCTCAAGCCGGAATGCGGCTGCTTTGAAGTCTCCTCTCATCTCGAGGTCGATCCCATTCGACATCCAGTAGGCTCCGCTGGCGACGGATGGGGCGCGGCTGGCCCTGCCCTCGATCCACTCGAGCTTGTAGTCAGCCTCCGGCTCAAGTCCGCGCAAACGGATGGTTGGAAACGGATACAGAAACTGGCTGGAGTGCAGGAAGGCAAAGACCACCGCCTGCGAGCGATCTTTTGCAACCGACTCTGTTACGGAATGTTCGCTGCCTCCGCGCGGAGAGATGAGGCGATACAGCGATCCGTGCTGCACCGTCTCGCGCACCTGCTTGTACGCGGTAATCATCCTGGTCGCGGTGGCGAAGTCTTCCGGCTGCCACTTGAGAAGATTGGCGCCCACGCCCAGCCCGCCCTGCATGGAAGACAGGAAGCGGTAATCGAGCGAGGTCGTGCGACCCGCGAATCCATTGGGCGAATCAGTGACCCACGCCATCATGACGCCCGGTGTATATGCGTAGGTGAAGCCGTCCTGCAGGGTGAGCCGATCGAAGGGATCAGTATTGTCGGAGGGCCAGACCTCGTCAGTGTAGCGGAGGATGCCGAGGTCCACGCGGCCGCCGCCGCCCGAGCAGGACTCTATCTCCACGCCCGGGTGCGCGGCGCGCAGCTGCCGCAGAATGGAGTAAAGGTTCTCGACATACTTCACGTACACCTGCTTTTCATCTTCGGGAGCGACAGCATCCCAGCCCGGCTCAGACCAGTTGCGGTTGTAATCCCACTTCAGAAAAGCTATGTCATTCTCCTTGAGTATCTTGTCGAGGAAATTGAATACGTACTCGCGTACATCGGGACGCGCGAGGTTGAGCACGAGCTGATTGCGCCCCTCGGTCCTGGGCCGCCCCGGGAAGTTGAGCACCCAGTCAGGATGGGCGCGGTAGAGGTTGCTGTCAGGATTGACCATCTCCGGCTCGACCCACAGGCCGAAATCCATGCCGAGGGAGTGAACCTTCTGAATCAACGGCGCAAGCCCATTGGGAAATTTGGCCGAGTTGACCTGCCAGTCCCCCAGCCCGGCATGATCGTTGTCACGCTCGCCGAACCAGCCATCGTCCATGACAAACCGCTCAACTCCGATGCTGGCCGCCTTCTCAGCCAGCGCCTCCTGGCCTGCTTCGTTGACGTTAAACTCCGTCGCCTCCCACGAGTTGTAGATCACCGGACGTGGCTTCGGGTGCGGCGATTGCGGCAGGATCTTCCCGAGTTCGAAACGGTGCAGCAGCCTTGACGCTCCTCCGAAACCCTCCCGCGTGTATCCGCCGTAGAAGACGGGCGTCTCGAGCCGCCCGCCGGGCATAAGGCGATAGCCAAAGTCGAAGGCATTGAAGCCGCCGGTGACGCGGACTTGCTGAAGCTGGTCCTGCTCAACGCTTATGCGCCACGAGCCACTCCATGCCAGCGCTCCAAACCATACCTCGCCGCTATCCTGATCCTGTTGCAGGATGTCCGCAGCACCGCCGCGTGCGACTGCAAACCAGGGGTTGTTCTGATGGCTGGTAGACCCTCGGCGGCTCTCTAGCACACGCTGGCCAGGGCGGATCGCCTCGTGCTGCAAGTTCCACTCCCCCGCCCAACGTCCCGTCAGGTAGGTGAGGGAGTAGTCAGTGCCGCGGGGGAGGGTCCATGTAGCTGCCGCTGCCTGGTCAATGACCAGCGGCTCTTTTGTGGCGTTCTCAACGATGGCCGAGCGGCCGATGATGCCCGTATCGGAGTCGATCTGATAACGAAGCTCGACGTCCACATCACGAAGAACATCTTTCAATTTAAGTGTGAGGGAGGAGCCATCGATGCGGTGAGAAACGTAGTGCAGCACCAGATCGCGGTTGCCGTCAGGAAAGCTGATCTTCAGCGCCGGCTCCACGTAAAGCCCTGCGCCCCAGCCCGCATACTCCTGTGGAGTAACCGAGCTGGTCACGTCAAAGGACGCATGCTCGGGTTTGATGTGTGCAGCGGATAACTTGTCAGTGCTCCGCAAACGTGCGCCCCAGTAGAGCGGCTGCAGCTCGCCGCGTTCGTTGATGCCGAAGGCGTAGGTCACACCCCCCGCATCCACGCGGAACACCTTGCTCTCTGCTTCGTAGTTGATGGCAGTGCCCTCTTGCTGAGCCCGGACCGGTGCACACCCGATTAACATCAGCACCACCCCTGCTATCAGACTATTTACCTTCGTCATCTATCTCTCCATGGTGGCTTTGATCGTCTCTCGCATCGGCCTTGCCGGTCGCACGTCGAGCGGACTCCAGGCCCCGAACCAGACTCATCCTAAATGAGCGGCCGCGAGTGTGCACCAGCCTCGGCCGCGCGCTCTGACAACCATGTACAATCACCAAGATTCACGCGGGACGTGCAGCAGCGTCTCGCGAAACCGCCAACTACCCTGTTGTTATATTCTCGTGCAGAGGCCATTGAACATTGCGATTAAACCGATTTAGCTGCGCCCTCTTTTGTATACTTGCCGCGGGCCCACGACTCCTTGCAGACGACGCAATTCCAAGCGCAGCGTGGCGCATACCCATCGGTCAGCCCGTTGCTCATCCCGGGGGACGCAAGCCGGAGCTACCCGGCAACATCGATGATGGCTTCTGGCAGGGCGCACCCGTCGGCGGCTTTGGCGCGGGCACCTTTTCAAGAACCTATCGCGGCAACTTCGAGCGATGGCACGTCAAGGCCGGAGTACACAAATATCAGGATGTTCCCGCCAACCAGTTCGCGGTCTTCGAGCAATCTGAGGGCGGTGCTCCTGTAGCCCAGGTTCTATCTACCGGTAAGCCTGTCCGGGGAGCCCTCTCCAGCTGGAACTGGACTTACCCTGTAGGAGCGGGCGAATACTCCGCGCTCTACCCCAAGTCGTGGTTCTCTTATAAGTCGGACCAGCTGCCCGTCCAACTCACTCTTGAGCAATTCTCCCCGATACTCCCCGACAACTATAAAGAGTCAAGCTATCCAGTTGCTGTCTACAACTGGTATGCGGATAATCCCTCTGACAAAGCGGTAACCGTATCACTGCTGTTCTCGTGGACCAATATGATCGGCTGGTTCCGCGACAATACGCACAATTTCGATGGAGCGCTGAACGCTCAGAACAAGAACAGCTTCCGCCGCGAAACTGCACCCGGCGGCGATATGTCGGGCATAGTCTTTGATCGAGTTCGGAAGGGCCCCGTCACCGAGGAGTGGGACGGTCAATTCGCGATCGCTACACTGAACGCGCCGGGAGTCGAGGTGAGCTATATCACCGACTTTGACCCCACGGGACCAGGCGCCGAGGTATGGCAGCCTTTCTCCTCTTCGGGTCGCCTGTCCAATTCGAAGCCTGACGTGGCAAGCAGCGGCGAGCAGATGGCCGCTGCCATAGCGGTCCGCTTTACCCTTGCCCCACACGAAAAGAAGCTGATACCGATGGCCCTCTCATGGGACCTTCCTATCGTGCAATTTGGAGGAGGTCGTAAGTGGGTCCGGCACTATACAAAGTACGTGGGCGCATCTGGCACTAACGCCTGGACGCTGGCAAAGACTGCCCTCGAGCAGGGTCAGCAGTGGAGTAAGCAGATCGATCAGTGGCAGCAACCGTATGTCACGGACGAGTCCAAGCCGCTCTGGTTCAGAGGCGAGTTATTCAACGAGATGTATATCCTCGCGGATGGAGGCACCATGTGGGCTCATGAACTCAATGGCCACGGCAATCCTCTCCACACCTCCGCGCTTAATAGTGACAGCTTCAGTTATCTGGAATGCTTCGATTATCCGTATTATGGAACATCCGATGTTCGCTTCTATGGATCATTTCCACTTATCAAGTTCTGGCCGGAGATTGAAAAGCAGGAGATGCGCGAATATACGGACACTATTCCCGAGGTCAACACCCAGAGCTACCAATGGGGTTGGAAGACGGACCATCAGCATGTACTTGCGCTCGAACAAAGAAAGACGGCCGGATCAGCTCCTCACGACCTCGGCTCGCCTACCGAGGACCCCTTCATCATCGCCAATCAGTACAATTTTCAGGAAGTCTCTAACTGGCGTGACCTGAATAGCAAATACGTCCTGATGATCTGGCGCGATTACGTACTCAGTGGGCGCAAGGACACTACTTTTCTTCGCTACACCTGGCGCGCGACAAAGATGGCTATGGAGCATCTGCGTCAATATGACACAAATGGTGATGGGCTCATCGAGAATGGCGGATTTCCCGACCAGACCTATGATAACTGGGTAGCTACGGGCGAGAGTTCGTATAGCGGAAGTCTGTACCTTGCGGCTCTACGTGCCACCTCTGAGATAGCTCGGGCGCTGGGCGAACCGGCAACTGCGGCCAGCTATGACGCACTCTTCAAGCGGGCGCAGAGCAGTTTTGTAATGAAGCTATGGAACGGCACCTACTTTAATTATGACGTGGGCAGCAGCTACCACACCGACGTCATGGCTGAGCAGCTTGCCGGGCAGTGGTACGCCAACCTAACGGGATTGGGCGAGCTTGTGCCTAGGCAGATGAGACTTTCGGCGCTGCAACACGTCTTCGACTTCAACGTGATGAAGTTTGCTGGCGGGAACATGGGCGCAATCAATGGCATCGGGGCGGATGGAACTCTGCTGCATGAAAACGAACAGGTAGAAGAAGTCTGGACAGGAACCACCTTTAGCGTCGCGTCAACTATGCTCTCCGAGGGGCTGCGCGACCAGGGCTACAGGACGGCGGAGGGCGTCTATAACGTTGTTTGGAGAGACCGCGGCTACTTCTTTCGCACACCCGAGGCGTATGACTCCCGCGGATTGTATCGCGCTGGAATGTATATGCGACCCGGCTCTATCTGGTCTATGGAATTAGCATCCGAGTTAGCCAAGCCGAACCACTAGACGTATATCACCTCGTTCCGAAGAATGAACTTACAAGGACCTATGAGACTAACTCGAATTTCCGCATGCGCACTTTGCCTGCTGATGGCAAGTCATGCGCTGGCTCAAGTTCCATTTCCGTTCCAGGACCCACTGCTGCCCGCAGAGCAGCGGATTGATGACCTGCTTGCGCGCATGACGCTTGACGAGAAGTTCGCGTGCCTTGGAACGAATCCCAGTGTTCCGCGACTCGGCGTGAAAGGTACAAGCCACGTTGAAGGCCTGCACGGACTTGCGCTCGGTGGACCTGGTCACTGGGAGGGCAGGCGCGGCCAGGCCGTCATTCCGACTACGCAGTTCCCGCAATCCAGAGGTCTGGGCCAGACGTGGGACCCTGCGCTCCTCCAGCAGGCCGCTGCTGTGGAAGCCTATGAGACACGTTATGCGTTCCAGAGCGAGAAGTACCATCGTGGAGGTCTGGTAGTACGGGCGCCGAACGCTGATCTGAGCCGCGATCCCCGGTGGGGCCGCAGCGAAGAATCATACGGCGAAGATCCCTACCTTGTAGGAACCATGGCGGTAGCCTTCGTGAAGGGGCTGCAGGGTAGTGATCCGAAATACTGGATGACGGCTTCCTTGATGAAGCACTTCCTCGCTAACAGTAACGAGGACGGCCGCGATGGCTCGTCTTCAGACTTCGACACCCGATTGTTTCACGAGTATTACTCGGTCCCCTTCAGGATGGGCATTGAGGAGGGTGGATCGCGCGCCTTCATGACCTCCTACAACGCCTGGAACCACATTCCTATGACGGCGCAGCCTGTTCTCAAGGACGTCGTAGAGAAGGACTGGGGATTTAACGGGATTATCTGCACAGACGCAGGCGCACTCACAAACATGGTGACTGCGCATAAGTATTCGCCGGATATGAGTCACGCGGCGGCAAGCGCCATCCATGCCGGCATCAATCAATTTTTGGATAGGTACGACAAAGGAGTAAGAGATGCATACGCTCAGAAGCTGATCACCGAGGCGGACATCGATGAGAATCTCCGGGGTATATTTCGCGTCATGATCAAGCTGGGCATGCTGGATCCGCAGGCCTCGGTCGCCTACGCACAGATAGGGCTCGACAAACAAGCAGCCAGAGGCGACCCATGGAACTGGCCCGAACACCATGCGCTGGTAAGAAGAGTCACGGACGAGTCAATCGTCCTGCTCAAGAACCACAACCATACTCTGCCACTTAAAGCTGACGCCATCAAGTCAATCGCAGTGATTGGCCCCTATGCTGACCAGGTGGCTCTTGACTGGTACAGCGGCACACCTCCCTACTCCATCAGCCCTCTCGAGGGAATCACCAAGCGCGCTTCGGGAGCAAAGGTTACATTCTCGAATGGACAAGACACTGCGGCTGCTACACAGATCGCGCACGATGCAGATGTGGCAATCGTCGTAGTGGGAAATCACCCCACCTGTAATGCCGGATGGGCGAAGTGCCCGCTCCCAAGCGACGGCAAGGAGGCAATTGATCGCAAGTCGATCTCCCTTGAGCAGGAGAGCCTGGTCAAGCTGGCCTATGCCGCCAACCCTCATACTATCGTCGTGATGATTGCCAACTTCCCCTTCGACATTAACTGGACGCAGGCCAACGTCCCAGCCATCGTAGCGATGACACATAACAGTGAAGAGGAAGGCAACGGGCTGGCAGATGTGCTCTTTGGAGATTACAACCCTGCCGGAAGACTGACCCAGACCTGGCCCGCGTCTATCGACCAGCTTCCCCCGATGATGGACTATAACCTGCGGGATGGACGCACCTACATGTACTTCAAGGGCAAGCCGCTTTATCCATTTGGATATGGCTTGAGTTATACGACCTTCAAGTATTCTGGACTTTCACTCAGTTCCAAGAGCATCAGTTCCACGAGAGATTTGAATCTCAAGCTACAGGTGAAGAATACCGGCACGACTGCGGGCGACGAGGTAGTGCAGCTTTATGTGAGTCACCTCGGATCGAAGGTCGCTCGACCACTGAAAGAGCTAAAGGGATTCAGCCGCATCTCCCTGCAGCCCGGCGAGAGCAAGGTAGTAGTCATGCAGTTGAAGGCTTCGTCACTCGGCTACTGGGATGATGCCACGCACAGCTTTGTAGTCGAGCCTGAGTCCGTGCATCTGATGGTGGGTGGCTCGTCCGATGCTCGGCAACTTCAGGCAAATGTGCGAGTCGCACCTTGATGCAGCCCACGCAAGTCAGGAATATGTGGTCCAGCACTCAAAGTTAGGAGGAGCGGCATCTGCGCGCTCCTCCCGCTTTTCTGGCAAACTGCACAACTGGAAAGTTAGTTAGGCATCAGTACAGTGTCGATGACGTGAATGACTCCATTGGACTGATTTACATCAGCAATCGTCACCATTGACATCCCGCCCTTTTCATCCGTCAGGAAAATGTGCTTGCCCTTCATGGTCGCCGTCAGAGTCCCACCTTCTACTGTCTTGAGAGTCGCTGTTCCTCCACCTGTTTTGATGGCCATCGCAAGATCCTTCGAAGACATCTTGCCCGCAACGACATGGTAGGTAAGGATCTTGGTCAAGGTATCCTTATTCTCCGGCTTTACCAGGGTATCTACAGTGCCTGCCGGCAACTTGTTAAAGGCTTCATTGGTAGGGGCAAAGACCGTAAACGGTCCGGGACCTTCAAGGGTATCCACCAGGCCGGCAGCCTTGACTGCTGCCACGAGAGTCGTATGGTCCTGTGAATTCACTGCATTCTCGACGATATTCTTTGACGGGTACATCGCAGCGCCGCCAACCATCGGATCCTTCTGTGCAAAGGCGGAGACGCTTGAAAGAACCAAGGTCAGAGTCATAACTGCAGGTATCAGCTTTCTCATAGATCGTCCTCTTGCCCGCTGTTTTCTGGGCTTCCCACTGAGTACGGCTAATCAGAAGCATCAGATTGCACCATCCGCCTACTGCGCAGGAGATAGCGGCCCATAACGATATGTATTAAGCTTTTTGTGATTTAGTCAAGAAATCGCGGCGAAGTTTGCAGCAGACGGCGGCAAACGGCTAGAGCACACCAGTGGCTGATTCGCACCGTGGTCGCTCTTCGCAAAAGCACAACGGCGTAGAGTTGTAGACGTGCTCGGAACTCCCACAAAAGGCAAGGTCTTGAGAAGCAATAGCCTCGCTCATCACAACCGGTGGCTGATCCTCATCGGAATGCTCAAACTCTTGAGGGCTCTGCTGTTGATCCTCGTAGGATTCGGCGTTCTCAAATTGCTCCACAAAGACCTCGTCGTTATCCTGACGCGGCTCGCAATGGACCTCCGCTTTGATCCTGAGAGCCACTTTATCAATATCGTTCTTGACAAAGTCTCCCTCATTAATGCGCACCGGCTTCGACAGATCAGCGCGCTGGCGTTCTGCGTAGGAGCGCTTGACATCACCGAGGGCATAGGCTTGATGCTCGAGAAGCCATGGGCCGAGTATCTGACGCTTGTCCTGACTGCGTCCTTCCTGCCATGGGAGTTCTTCGAGATCGTTCGGCGCGCCTCCTGGCTCAAGGCCGGGCTGACGGTGATCAATGTGCTGGTCGTAATCTACCTCGTGTTCCACGTACAGGCGGGCACGGTCCGCCGCCGAAGACTTCGTCAGAGGCCGCGGAGCTGATTAGCGGGATCACCTAACAGCATTAGCGGTGCTCTACCACTAACCAAATGCCGGGGGAGAACCTGGCTGGTTAGCCCTAGGAATAGCGCTCTAGCTTCCGCGGAAGCCCATTAGTAGACCTTTGTTGGGAGCGCCATCCGGCGCAAAATCTTTAATCCGTAGGCGATTGGTAACGACCAAGTTTTCCACTAGGAGAGATGTCTCGCTGGGTATACGATGTGGTCGAAAGTGGTGAAAAGGGGCAGGTAGTGGAATCCAAACCGCCTCGAACGGCGTCAAGCGACGCTCAATAGCCACACAGAGCCTGGCAGGGGCCGGCCCCATTACGCCGTGCTCTGGCGAAAGTAGGACGACGTGTTCCGAGGTAACCACCCAACCCGGGTCGATGAGAAAGGCCGGCTTAAGGTGCCGGCTGACTTCAAACATCGGGTCGACGAGGTCTACGGAACGCAGTTTTTCATTACCAGCAAGGACGGCCAGTCGGCCGAGATCTATCCGCTGCCGGAGTGGGAAAAGATCGAGGCGAAGATTGCGGCTCTTTCGAGCTTTAACCCAGCGAAAAGGAAATTTTTGGAACGTGTGAACTACTACGGGCAAATGGTTGAGCTTGACTCCCAGGGGCGATTGCTGCTGCCGCAAATCCTGCGGGAGTCGGCCAGGTTGGTGGGAGACGTGGATGTATTCGGCCACCTCACCTATCTCGAAGTGGTGAACCACGACGCCTTCAAGCAAGGCATGGATGCGAGTCCGTGGACGCCTGAGGACGACGCGAACTTAGAGAGCCACGGCGTTTGAGGCGTGGCGGGGATACCCCTGACCGGGAGCGCGGACCGGGAGATCGCGGCGCAGATGACCGGCATGTGCCGGTGCTTATGGAGGAGGCATTGCACTACCTCGATGTGCAGCCCGGCGGAACGTATGTCGATGCGACGCTTGGACTCGGCGGTCACGCGAGCGCGATCGCAGGCAGGCTGGGGACGCATGGAAGGCTGGTGGCATTCGACCGTGATGCGGAGGCGATGGAGCTAGCGAAGATACGGCTCGAGCGGCTGGAGCCACAGGACGGAGGGCCAGAACTGGTGTTCCACGATGTGGAATTTTCCAGGGCGGCAGAGCTGTTAGGGGCAGCTAGTGTAGATGGATTGCTGGCCGACTTCGGTATGAGTTCGATGCAGCTTGATCAGGCGCACCGGGGATTCAGTTTTCAGACGGACGGCCCTTTGGATATGCGGATGAACGCACGCGAGGGCATGACCGCCGCACAAGTGGTAAATCAGGCTGGAGAAGAGGAGCTCGCCAACCTGATTTACGAATTCGGAGAAGAAAGGAGGTCGCGGAGAATCGCCAGAGCCATTGTCAGGGCGCGGCCGATTACGACGACGGCGCAGTTGGCCAGAACCGTATCGGCCGCCGCCCCGGCGATGAAACCGGCGAAGGGTGCGAGGGGTAAGAAGGCAAGGCACTTCATTCATCCAGCGACTCGGACCTTTCAGGCGCTTCGCATTCACGTCAATGGAGAGTTGGACGAGATCAGGGCGCTGCTCGAGCTTGCGCCTGGCCTGCTGAAGCCGCGGGGAAGGCTGGTGGTAATCAGCTTCCATTCCCTCGAAGACAGGCTGGTGAAGGACGCGTTCAAAGAGGCAGCACGGCTGGGCATATACGAGGTGTTGACGCGCAAGCCGGTGACCGCGACCGAAGAAGAAGCGGAGCGCAATCCGCGGGCACGCAGCGCGAAGCTGAGGGCGGCGGAACGTACCGCGCTGGTGGCGAAAGTACAGGCAGCCGGATAGCGCCGGAGACATTAGAAGAGCTAGCGAAGGCGGAGTGAACGCTTGCTTCGCACATGAGATCGGGCCCGGGTCGTCCTGCCGAACACAATGGCGAAAGACAAACCCACGCACGACCCCCTCCTCACAATCAACGACCCGGGTCCGGTCGTTCGAGAGGGCAGGCAGAGTTAAGTCGAGAGAGTACGACTTCACAAGATGCAGTAGCAGGAGACCCGCAATGGCGACACAGGTGATGACAATGCCCGAGACCCTGATGCAGGCGAACCCGGCACAGGCGAACCCGATGCGGGCGAGTGACGCCCGGGTAGACGTGCGTACACAGCCGCGTAGGAGCGCTGCGGAGCGCAACGCGTCCCTGTTCGCCGAGCAGGTGCGGGCACGTCGCGGACCGACGCCCGAGGTCTTCTTCCTCAAGCGCATTGACAACTCCCGCCTGGTCAAGGCAGCCGACCCGTCACGCGCCAGGGAGATGCGCAGCTTTGCGGTAGCGATGGTCCTGCTCTTCTCTCTGATCATGGTGTATGGATGGCAGCATCTCAGCGCGATCGAATACGGCTACCGTGTGGAGTCGGAGAAGCAGCAACTCCTGTCGTTGACCGAACAGAACCGGCAGCTGCGGCTGAGTGAGGCGCAGCTGGGTGACCCGGCTCGCATCGACCGCATGGCGCGGCAGCTTGGTCTCGACGCGCCACGGCCAGGGCAGGTGGTCCGTCCCGAGGTTGGGCCCGATCCGAATTCGCCCACCCTGGCAGAGGCTTCGCCACTGATGCCGATCTTGCGATAGATTCAGAGCGGAGCAGAGGTCCCAAACCCGGTGAAGCAGCTGTCTTTCTTCCGTAAGAGTAGTGGGTCAGGGAGCAGCATCGTCGAACAAACCGCGGGCGGCAGCAGTTCCGCTCGCGGTCAAGCCCTTGGCCGCGGGCGCCGGAGACGTTTCGTCTGGGTGCTCGGTTTCTTCTGCCTCTGGGGTTCCGTCATCTGCATGCGGCTGGTCTGGCTGCAGGTAGTCCGTCACCAGGAATTTTTAGACCGCGCCGCCCGTCAGCAGCAGCGTACCTTCGAGGTCGCTCCCCGGCGGGGAGTGCTCTACGACCGCAACCTGCATGAGCTGGCAATGACGGTGCTGGTTGACTCCGTCTACGCCGTCCCCATCGAGATCAGTAACAAGGCCGCCACGGCAGAGGCGCTCGCGCGTGTAGTGCACGTTGACCCGGCAGAGAGCTTCACCACTTCAACCCGCATTCTTGCACGCATGACGGCTTCCAAAGACTTCGCCTGGGTCGCACGCAAACAGGACCCCTCCATGATCGAGCGGATCAAGGCCCTCAATCTCAAGGGGATATATTTCCAAAAGGAATTCAAGCGCTACTATCCCAACAACGACATCGCTGCCCAGGTGCTCGGTTATGTAGGCACCGATGATAACGGGCTGGGTGGGCTTGAGCAGCAGTTCGACGATGAGCTGCATGGCACGCCCGGTCACATGTTGACCGCACTCGACGCCAAGCGGCACGTGCTCGGCAGCGAGGAGAGCGAACCTCTCCCGGGCGAGAACCTCGTCCTGAACATCGACCAGAATATCCAGTACATAGCAGAGCGCGCACTCGACGAGCAGATGGCCAGGATGAAGGCCCTTCACGGCACCGTGGTGGTGCAGGATCCGCATACCGGGCAGATCCTGGCCCTTGCCATCTCGCCGCGCTTCAACCCGAACGACTCGCGCCATATGGACGCGGGAGTGCTGACCAATCTCGCGGTGAGCGATGTGTATGAGCCGGGGTCCACGTTCAAGCTGGTGGCATACGCGGCGGCACTGGATGCCGCGGGAGTTCAGCCTACGGATAAGGTCGACTGCCAGGGCGGCTCGATGACCATGTTCGGGCGCACCCTCCATGACGACAAGTCGGATCACTACGGAGTGATCACTGTAAAGCAGGCCCTCGAGCACTCGAGCGATGTGGCTGCGGCAAAGATGGCCCTCAAGCTAGGGCCCGCTAAGTTCTACGGGTACATGCGGGACTTCGGATTTGGCCAACGATCCGGCATCGAGCTGCCGAGCGAGACGCGCGGGCTGCTGCAGAGTCCGAAGCGGTGGGGTGCGACCAGCATTCTCTCGATGGCGATCGGGCAGGAGGTCGGCGTGACCCCGGTGCAGCTGGTTGGCATGGTGAGCACGATCGCCAACGGCGGCGTCTATATGCCGCCACACATCCTCTTGCAATCGACCGGCGAGATGAAGGGGGATGCGCGCCTGCAGCCAGCGGCCTTTCATCCTGAAAATGAGCTGCCGGAGCAGCTTCCTGACGGCGCTCACCGGGTGATCAAAGAGCTGACTGCGGCGCAGATGCGCATGATGATGCAGGGCATCGTGCTCGAGGGCACAGGCAAACTCGCGCAATTGAATGGGTATAGTTCGGCCGGCAAGACGGGGACGGCGCAGAAGGTCGATCCCGAGACGCATACCTATTCGCACACCAAGCTGGTAGCGAGCTTCGCGGGCTTTGCGCCGGTGAGCAGTCCGGCTATCTCCGTGGCGGTGGTGATCGATCAGCCAACCGCCGGGTCGGCGATCTCGCACTATGGAGGAGCCACCAGCGCTCCCGTCTTCGCGGAGGTGGCGCAGCAGGTGCTGGAGTATCTCGGCGTCCCCCACGATATGGACCTGAAGCTCGCGCCGAAAGCGGCCACGGCCGCGATTCCGCGGGAAGAGCCTTCGGAACATACCGGCGATCTGAATGCGTTGTTCGCCGACCTGAACGAGCTGCCCGCCGATGACCCGCTTCGTAAGCCCCCAGCTACCGCGCCTTTGACACCAAATCCGAACGCTGAGGCGTCCGGACGCGCTGTCGACGATCCATCCAGACCCGAACAGACAACTGTCTCCGATCGCACGGCGGCCTCTTCGATCAACGCCTCCGCGCATCAGGGCAGTAGTGGATCTGATAGCAACGGACCAGGATTCAGTGGACCGGCAGGCGCTGGGCGTGGAGGCGTTGCGGCAGCTTCGCTCAAGCAAAGTACCGCGCCCGCTGTCTCCGGCTCTGCGGCTGCATCCAGCGAGCGCTTGTCGGCTGATGCCGTGACCAGCCGGCCTGCTGAGGGTGGACCGGCAGTGGTGCTCGACGCCCGCAAGCGGGTTCCGGTACCCTCCTTGATCGGCGACTCCGTGCGTAAGGCCATCGAAGAGGCGGGCCTCAGCGGACTGACCCTCGAGGCGATCGGCAACGGCATCGCCGCCGAGCAGGCACCCGCTCCGGGAACAATGGTGCCCACCGGCACTGAAGTCGTGGTGCGATTCAAGCGCTGACCAATCCGCAGTGGCTCCCTTCATCTTTCCCGGGGCCGCCAAGAACAGCGCGTGCGATGATCCTGCTCCATAATCGTTACCCGCTGCCGGAGCCTGATCCCCGGAGCCTTACGCATGCTCATGGCCCCAAACACCTCCAAACCCCGCGCTAAACTGGCTCATTCATGATTCCCTCTTCCGCCAGCTCGCGGTTCAAGGCGCCGCCGCTTGCGATCCTGGTGGTGGCGCTGTTCGGTGCGCTCATGCTGATCGTCACCGAGGCTGCCAACTGGATGCTTCGCCTGTCCGCGCAGAGGGCGGAGGTCGTAAAGGCGCAGGCCGTTAAGAAGCCTTCTTTGCATGCGGTCTTCGACATGGAGAGCAGTGGAACAAGCGCCAACCTGCGCGGTATTCATGCCGTTGGCGGCGGAGTGGCCTGGGCGAGCGGGGCGAACGGCACCGTGCTGCGCACGGAAGATTCCGGCTTTGTATGGCAGACCTGCGACATGCCTCCTGGCGCCGAAAAGCTGGACTTCCGCGCGATCTGGGGCTGGGACGCAGACAACGCGGTCGTCATGTCGAGCGGCCCCGGCGATCAGTCGCGACTCTACAGCACCGTTGACGGATGCTCTCACTGGAAGCTGCTCTACATCAACCCCGATCCGTCCGGATTTTGGGACGCAATGCAGTTCCGGGGCTCTGGTAAATCCAACCCTGGAAGTGAAAGCGGGGTTATAGCCGGAGATCCGGTCAATGGACGCTTCGTCCTGTTCAGTCTCACGGAACGTGGCCAACGAGTGACGCGGGATACGACCGATATGCTGCCTGCCGCATCCGGCGCAGGAGCCTTTGCAGCCAGCAACTCATCGCTGATCCTCGCAGAAGGCGACGACGCAGCGTCCTCAGAATGGCTGGCCAGCGGGGGCAGGGTCGGGGCCAGAATCTATGTGAAGCCGGCCGATAGCTCCATCGGTGCATCTGCCTCTACGGCTGCACCGGCCTCCGGAAGCGCGTCTACTATGAAGTGGGTTTCAGTCCCCGTGCCTCTCGCCGGTGGCAGCAACTCGGCCGGCATCTTTTCGTTGGCCTTCCGCGACAACCTCCGTGGGATGGCCGTCGGCGGCGACTACACGAAGCCCGGCGAGGCGAGCGGCACTGCGGCGTGGACGGCCGATGGAGGCAGGACCTGGACCGCAGCTACTACGCCGCCCCACGGGTACCGCTCTGCAGTGGCGTGGGACATACGGGACAATCTTTGGATCGCCGTCGGCGCCAATGGAGCCGACATCAGCCGAGACGATGGCCGCACCTGGACGTCAATCGACGATGGCAGCTGGAATGCCATCAGCTTGCCGTGGATCGTCGGCCCGGCGGGACGCATAGCCAAGCTGCTGCCTCTGAATCCCACGCTCCCGGGCCGAGTTCCCCCCGCCGCCGCGGGGGGAGTTTAGATAGGCGCTGTTCCGGCAGCAACGTCATCGGGCGCAACGGCCAAGCCTTAGGATGTGGCTAGTCAGTCCAGCGGATTATGTGCTCGCAGCTCGGCAACGATCTCCAGGGCCGCCGCGCGAGCTTCGTCTACCTTGTCGGGCGGGAATGAGATAGCTCCGACGCGGGCATGGCCTCCGCCGCCGTAGCGCTCGCAGATCTCGGCAAGATTGACCAGCTTTTCAGGGTCCGCCCTCGTCCACGGGTTGGAGCCTACCGAGACCTTGGTACGAAAACTCGCCTTCGACAGTCCGATAGAATACGTAGCCTCGGGATGCAGGTAGTAGGGGATGAACTTGTTGTAGCCGTCGAGCGCCTGATCCGTCAGGTCGAAGTAGATCGTGCCGTCGATCGCCTCCGAGCGCTCGCGTATCAGGTCCAACGCCTGCTGGTGCCGCTCGAGCAACGGGGGCAGCAGGCTCGAGACAAACGGCTCCTCAATAATCTGAGCTAATGAACTCGTGGTAAGCAGGGGGATAAGCCGCGGGATGAATTCCGGATCGACGATGGACTCGATGATGGCAGTAAGCTTCATTGCAGGATCGGCCATCTCGACAGCGGCCTTGGGGCTGGCGTAGAGTGCGCCGTCGACGATGTCGGCCCAGTGGATCAGCTCCGCTACTCCGCTCGCGTCAAAGCCGAAGCGCGTCTGCGCGATATGGGCGAGGAACCCGGTGCAGGAGGTGTAATCGGGATCGTAGAAGCGGCGGTCCGCGAATCTGCCGCTCGCCACTCCATCGAGAAACTGCTGATGATCGGCGGGCGACAGGAACGCGCTGAGGTGATGATCGAACCACCAGGTAATGCGCGGTGAGGGCGAGTATTTAAAGTCGACGATGGCGTTCTCATCGCCGGCAAAGTCAGCCTCGCTGAAGAGCGCACCGGCGCGGTGCACCAGGCCATGGTATTCATACTCCGCGAAGGGATCGATGCACTCGCGGTGGAAACGGGTGAAGAGTGAGGCCGAACAGGCCCCATCGAAACATTTGTCGTGATAGAGAACGCGTAACTTCAAGGTCGGAAGCTCCTGGGCGTCGCCGGCGCTGTTTACTCGCGCGAACCGAACCCATAAGCATTGCTGGGCGGAGTCAGCATGTCAAGTGCACAGGCATGACAGAACACTTCGCCAGTGGGGCTCCCTCGGTTCTCCCAAGTGAATGGCGCTCCGCCGCTACTGCGTGACTGTAATCGTCAGCGGGACGGAATGAGTGTCGCCGGTAGTGTTCCCGACCGCGTTAACAAGCACAGTGTAGGAGCCAGGCGCCGTCGTATTCACGCTGCTTCCTCCGCAGCCGTTGAGCACCGAGACTCCGGCCATAGCCAGGGCGAGCAGCAGCATCGTGAGCCTCCAGTCGCGCCTGCGTAAAGACAGCGCCAGCCAGCAGAGGACTATCCCCCCGGGGAGTGCCAGCGCCAGGGTAGGTGGTCGCGTCGGAGACTCGCCGGGACCGGATTGTCCCAGCGAGCCCAGATTCAGCGGAAAGGTATTCACCGAGAGCTGGATGGTCTGTTTCCCGCTGGCGGCCAGCATCACTGAGTTCGGGTTGAAGGTGCAGTTCGAGAGCGCGGGCATGCCTGCGCAGCCGAAGCTCACCTTGTCGGCAAAGCCGTTCAGCGAGGTGATCGTCACCTCCAGACCTGCACTCTTTCCGGATGGAATGCTGATCTTTGTGGGAGTCGAAGTCACTGCAAAGTCGGAGAGCGCAGCGACAACCACCGTGGCGACCGGGGAGACTGAGGCCCCGTTCTGAGCGTCACCCGGATAGCTTGCGGTGATGAGGTACGTGCCCGCTCCGGGAGAAACCGTGAAGGTAGCTCCCCCATGCGCGTCAAGTGTCGCCGTACCGAGAGCAGTTGAGCCGTTGAGAAAGGTCACGACTCCCGTGGGCGCAAAGCCTTTCGAATTGGTAACCAGCGCAGTCAGAGTGAGTTGCTGTCCGACCGTCAACGATGTCGCCGAAACCAGCAGATCAGTCCCGGTGGCGGAGGACAGCACGGTTTGAACCACGGCCGGCGAGGTCGCTGCACTGGCATTGTTGTCACCCGAGTATATGGCCTGGATAGCGTGCGCTCCGCCAGACAGAGTAGTGGTCTGATAGATCGCGTTGCCGTTGGCATCGACGGCCCCGGTACCGATCGCGACACCACCGTCGGTAAAGGTGACGGTGCCCGTTGGAACGATGCCCAGCGAGCCCCTGACAGTCGCAGTGAAGGTGACAAGTGCAGGCGCGACGGAGGGGTTGGGAGACGAGGTCAGGGTGACCACGCTTGGCTCGACGATCACCTCCGTCAGCACCGCGGATACGCTCGCCAGGTTTGCAACATCCCCCCCGTAGCTCGCCGTGATCGCGTGCTGGCCCATGGTGAGGCTGCTCGTCGAAAAAAGTGCCGTACCCCCTGAGTCGAGGCTGCCGCTGCCAAGGGTAGTCGCGCCGTCCGAAAAAGTCACCATGCCAGTAGGACTACTGCCCTGGACCACGGCGGAGAAGGTAACACTGGCGCCTACCTTCGCGGGGTTGGTATTTGCACTCAGGGTGACCGTGCTGGCCGTGGCGGGTACCGTCTGGACGGCGACAGTAAGCACTCCGGGCGTGTTCGCGGCGTCGCTGACAACGGTAATGGTTCCCAGCGTCGGATCGCCCAGCACGGTGGGAGCGGCCTGTACCCCGATAGCGCAACTCTGATCCACAGCTAGAGGAGTCGAGGCTGCGCAGGTGGTTGAGGGACCGTCGAGCTGCGCGTTCACGCTGGCTGTGAGTGACGATATATTTAGAGGCGCGTTGCCGTCGTTCTCGAAGACGCCAACCGACACTGGCGATATCTGCCCGATGTGATATGTACCCTGCGGGTAGACCACCGTCGCGGCCGCCACAAGTTCACGGATGCGGTTGTGAAAGGTGTCCGCAATGTAAATGTTGCCGCTACTGTCGATCGCTAACGAGTACGGTCCGAAGACGGACGCAGCCACAGCGGAGAATCCGTCCCCTCCGTACTGCTGGGTCCCCTGTCCTGCGACCGTATCGATCACGCCGGTTGCGGCATTCACCTTGCGGATACGGTTATTAGCGGTATCCGCGATGTAGATATTTTCAGCGGTATCGACCGCCAGCCCGGAGGGCGAGGCGATCGCTGCGGATGTAGCTGGCCCTCCATCGCCGCTGTAGCCCGCGTCCGCCACCCCGGCAACCGTCGAGATCAAGCCCGAGCTGTTTACCATCCGCACGCGATTGTTACCCGTGTCGGCTATGAAGAGAGCTCCGGATTTGTCGCAGGCCACGTTCCACGGCGCGTTGAGCAGCGCAGCAACCGCCGGTCCGCTATCCCCAGTCGAGCCGGCCAGGCCTGTCCCTGCCACCGTGGTGATCACCCCGGTGAGCAGGCTCACCTTGCGGATTGCGTTGTTGCCGCTGTCGGCGATATAAAGCGCTCCCAGGTTGTCTACTGCCAGCCCGTATGGCGTATTCAGGCTGGCGCCGACCGCGGGTCCCAGATCACCGGCATAGCCCTGGCTCCCGCCGGCAACAGTGGTGATAATGCCGCTGGCAAGGTTCAGGGAGCGGATTCTCTGGTTCGCAGTGTCGGAGATGTAGAGATTGCCGGCGCCGTCGAGAGCAAGCGCCGCGGGCTGGCTCAGTCCTGCCAGGGTCGCAGGTCCGCCATCACCTCGAAAGGCGGAGGATCCGTCGCCGGCGATGGTGGTGATGACTCCGGACGTTGCGTCCACCCGCCGGACCCGGTTGTCACCTGAGTCTGCAAGATAGATGTTTCCCAGCGAATCGACAACCACGCCGGTCGGGAGCTTGATCCCGGCATTGCCGGCGGGGCCTCCATCGCCGGAGAAGATGAAAGTGAAGCTGCCCGCCACACTCGTGATCGTGGTCGGCACGAAGACACCGGCGCCGCCTACCCCGACTCCGTTGAGGTAAGTAGTCGCGAGCGTATTGTTGCCGCTGTCAAGCAGCACGATCGCTCCCGCTCTACCACCCGGAAGCCGAGGTGAGAACTGCACCATCACCGTGCAGCTCTGCCCGGCAGTGTAGGCCGTCGAAGGCGAGCAGGTGCCTCCCCCGGCATCGTTAAAGTCAAGGCCTGGTGCGCCCTGCGTCAGCACCTGCGTACTGGCCAGAACCCCGCTATGGTCGAAGGTAACGCTCACCGCTGCAAGCGCGGCAGAGCTACCTACGGCAGTCCCGCCCGGGAACACATACACCTGAGTCGCAAGCGCCAAAGACGCACTCGATAGAAGGCCAAGAAAGACAGCAACCCTGGTCAGGAAGGCGAACATGGGACCAACCTCGTTTTCAGCACTACTAGTTTTCTGGCGCAACGCCGTTACGGCACGCCGTTTTCTCTGTTGTGGGGAGCAGGATCACAATACTCCACAAACAGGCGCTTGAAGAGAGGGTTACTGAAAGGAATCAAGACGGGAAAGAGTACGGGAGTGCGGGGCCGGTCTGAGATCCGCCGTCCACTGAGGACCGGCCGTGAGCTGAGTCGGTAGCACCTGAGCGTGTCAGAGCGGCCAGCCCGATGCCTCGGAGCGCGATGGGCATGAGCCTGCGCAATCTCTCAGAAGGAGAGGATCACTCAGACGTATAGTTATGATTCAACGCCGGCGGGCACCGGACGATCAGGGGCGGCTGTCGGGCGCGGGCACGAACGCTCCCGCATCAAAGCGGGGTATGCCGAAGTGTCCACTCAGGTGCAAAAGGTCCAGCGGCCTTACCATCCCCGAAAAAGCTACGAAGTTCAGATCGCGAGGGCCGGCGAGCAGCACCGCCATGTTGGTGATCTGAGCGTTGTCGAAACGAATCCAGAGGTCAGTGACCCCTGCGTGGTCCTGGACTCCGTGGGAGCTCACCAGGTGCTTCCATCCGGCGGCGCGGTACTGTTCCTTGATGGCCTCGACAGCGCCTGAATCATAGAGTCCGGGCTCTCGGAAGTGATAGCTGTGCACGGTGACCCCATCAAGACCAGCGACTACCCGGCGGGTCTCCTGATCAGAGTTGTCAAGGAATTTCTGAGCGAACTGCAGCATCTGCTTGCTGAGGGTGAAGTCCTCACGGGTAGTGGCGTTCTGCCCTAGACTCTCGATCCCCTGGGGTGCCCACTCTGGAGCCGGCTGCACGGCCGGTGGCGGCGGAGCGTAGGTCTGCGTCTGGGCTGAGCCTGTACCTGCTGCCGCCAGGGCTGCGGCCACGGAAAGGGAGCCCAGGACGGCAGACTTTAACAGTCGAGTGTTCAGGGACTGAGGCTGCGAGAATCGCATCATGCGACACCTACCGGGAGTTGGACGCTAGCGGCTCTTCGGAGGTGAGCCGCAATCGACCGTCTTCTCCTGACGGAGCGGACTGCGGGTCGACTCGCCCAGAACCTCTGACTCACCCTTAATCTTACTCCCATCCAGCAGCTCTCCATTCCCAGCCCTCACCTGCCGCTGCGCTCTACCTGTGCCGCGCTCTACTTGCCGCGCTTTACTTGCCCCGCTCTACTTGTAGATCAGGCGGATCGTGGTCTCCGTAGACGGGCAGCTGACATTCAGCGTCGCCTTGTCTATCGAGGGGGCGCTCAGCATAACGCGCGGATTGTTAGCGAATCCAAAGCCCTCTTTCGGCACCCCGAACATGTTGCGGTCGAGCTTCTTGTTCTGATTTTCGTCGTGCAGGACGACGACCCCGTAGCGACCCTGCGGCAGATGGCTGAAAGCGAGTGTAGCGGTGCTGCCCTTGGTCGGACTCGAGACCTGTGCGAAGGCCCTCGACCCGTCCTCGGGCCAGCCGCTGCTCGATGTGAACAGTGCCCCGCCGACGACCCCCCTCTGGTTACGAACTCCCTCTACGTGGACCACCAGAGTGCATGCGGCCTGTGACGGGCCCGCGCCCGCTGCCCGGGTGTCCAGGGCGGGGCATGATGCCGTCGTTAGCAAGGCAAACCAGCCCAGCGCCAGAGCACGCACCATCGGGGCCAGCACGCCGGCAAAGGCAAAGGGACGCAGCACTGGATTCGCTCGCCAGATACCACGGCGCGTGCGGGTGGCCGGGCCGGACAATCGATCCGAGGGTAGTGCATCATTCATCATCAGCGATAAGCCGGCGCGCGCGAGGCCTAAAGCTAGCCTATACCGAGAACTCGATTCAGATCGCTCAGCAGCACATCCTGCGGAAGGTGCATGCCCCAGGCTCTGAGGTCCACAGTCTCCTCGTGCAGGCCGATGCGATGCTTTACTGCCTCGCGAATCTCCGCGGAGTTAATGAGCGCGCTGGGACCTGGCTGATAGCGACCGGAGGCCATCGTATCCAGCACCCTGCCGATCGTAGTACCTACAGGGGTGGATGGTACGTGAAGCTTCCGCGTAGCCAGGGAGACGGAAGCACACAGTTTGAATCGATTAGAGTTCTGACCAACCGCGGCATAGACCAATCCAGATAGCAAGTTTCACCCCCGTCCGGCGAAGGCAGTCTCTTCGCTCAGGGATCCTTGTCTACATCTCTCCCATAGCCATCCAGTAAAATGCGAAAAGGTATCCGCAACGGAGTATATGCTGCGCGGGGTGTAAGTAGCTGATTATTTTGCTCTCCCCTCAAAGTAGTACATTCGCATCGCCCTCCCGGCGCTGAGATGTCCGCGTGCTAAGACTGGACCGGTGCTGCTTGACGTTTCAGCCTCCCGGTGCTGCACTAGTGCTTGACGCCGTAGCACTTGTACCGGTCCATCGGACGGGCGTTCATTCCGAAGCATCATCATCTCTCACGAGGCACAGACATGACCCCGGTTGCACCGTCGAATAACCCTGCCTCTCCTGCGACTACAAAGGCGACTACCCCACTGCGCGAGCTCCCTGCTTGGAAGGCGCTTGAATCGCATCATGGCGAGATAAAGCACGTTCACCTGCGTGAGTTGTTCGCTCAGGATGCCGGCCGGGGAACTCGGCTACGCCTCGAGGTGGACGGGATCTATCTCGACTACTCGAAGCACCGGATCACAGACGAGACTCTGAAGCTGCTCTTTAAACTCGCCAAGCAATCGGGGCTCAAGGAGCGCGCCGAGGCGATGTTCCGCGGCGACAAGATCAACATCACCGAGAACCGCGCCGTGCTGCATACCGCGCTCCGTGCGCCTCGCGACCAGAAGATCGTGGTGGACGGGGCCGACGTAGTTCCCGAGGTGCACACGGTTCTAGACCGCATGGCCGCCTTCGCCGCTGACGTTCGCAGCGGCGCCTGGAAGGGTTTCAGCGGCAAACGCATTCGCAACGTAGTCAACATCGGCATTGGCGGCTCGGACCTGGGGCCCGTCATGGCTTACGAGGCGCTCCGCTACTACAGCGAACGAGATATGACCTTCCGCTTCGTCTCGAATGTGGATGGAACTGACTTCGGGGAGGCGACGCGCGATCTCGATGCGGAGGAGACGCTCTTTATTGTCTCGTCGAAGACATTCACGACGCTCGAGACGATGACCAACGCTCACACCGCTCGCGAATGGGCCCTGAAGCAGCTGAAGGATGACAAATCAATTGCACGCCACTTCGTCGCAGTTTCGACCAATGCCAAAGAGGTGGCGAAGTTCGGCATCGATACCGCCAACATGTTCGGCTTCTGGGACTGGGTCGGCGGACGCTATTCAATGGACTCCGCTATAGGGCTGTCCACCATGATTGCCATCGGACCGGAGAACTTTCGAGCGATGCTGAGCGGCTTCCACGCGATGGATGAGCACTTTCGCACGGCGCCGCTGGAGCAGAACATGCCGGTGATCATGGGGCTGCTCACCCTCTGGTATGCCGACTTCTTCGACGCCCAGACCCTGGCCGTGCTGCCATACGAGCAGTACCTGAAGCGCTTTCCAGCCTACCTGCAGCAGCTCACCATGGAGAGCAACGGCAAGCACGTCACTCTCTCAGGCGCGGTAGTGAACTATGAGACTGGCCCGATCATCTGGGGCGAGCCCGGCACCAATGGCCAGCACTCTTTCTATCAGCTCATCCACCAGGGGACCCGGCTGATCCCGTGCGATTTCATCGGCTTCTTTGAGACCCTCAATCCGTTGGGCGAGCACCACGACATCCTGATGTCGAACGTCTTCGCCCAGGCTGAGGCTCTGGCGTTTGGCAAGACACCGGACCAGGTACGAGCCGAGGGCACCGCCGAGTGGCTGGTCCCTCATCGGACCTTCGAGGGTAACCGACCATCGAATACCATCCTCGCGCCACGGCTCACACCGGAGCTGCTCGGTAAGCTGATCGCACTCTATGAACACAGCGTCTTCGTGCAGGGCGTGATCTGGCAGATCGACTCCTTTGACCAGTGGGGCGTCGAACTCGGCAAGGTTCTCGCGGTGCGCATCATCCCTGAACTTGAGGCTGCCGAGGCGCCTCAGTTAAAGCACGACAGCTCCACTAACGCCTTGATCGAGCGCTATCGCAAGAGCAAGTCGGTCTGAGTGCCTATCGATCTCCTGCCATCAGGACAATCACGCTATGTGTGCATCCCGTCCGCAAGGAACGGGAAACACGTCGCGCCGTCGAACGTTGCGGAGACCGGTGAGCGCGGGTCGTCGTTGTGCCATCCGGGTGCACGAGCATTGAAACCTTGACTGAAACGGCTGGCGTTCCGGCAGCGATCATCGAGAGCGATGGTCGCCTGGTGCAGATCATCGATCTGGCCTTGCTCGACACAACGAAGAAGAGCGGCGAATGGCTCGTCTGCCGCTCCGGATGCACACAGTGCTGCTATGGCGCCTTCGCCATCAGCCCACTCGACGCCATGCGTCTGCGCCGGGAACTCGCTCTGCTCACGGAAAAAGATGCTGCGCGCGCCGGGCGCATTCGCGGCCGCGCCGCCGAGTATGTAAACCGGCACATGCACGACTTCCCCGGTGATCGGGCAAATGGCATCCTGGATGAGTCCGAGGAGGGGAAGGCGCGCTTTGAGGAGTTTGCTGACGATGAACCCTGCCCTGCGCTCGACCCTGCGACAGGAGCGTGTGAAGTCTACGCAGCACGACCGATGACGTGCCGCGTGTTTGGGCCGCCAATCCGCTCTGAAGAAGGGCTCGGCGTCTGCGAGCTCTGTTACCACGGCGCCACCGACGAAGAGATATCGGCGTGCGAGATGGAGGTAGATCCGGATGATCTGGAAGCTGCGCTGCTGGCGGAGCTGCAAGCGGTAACCGGAGCGCATGGCCAGACCATCGTCGCTTATTGCCTGCTGTCCTGACGCCTCTCCATTGCTAAGCGCCGCGCATCTGTCTACCCTGAACGGGCGGCATAACCGATCCCGTCCAGTGTTTGGAGAAGTAGTGAAAAAGAGAGTACTGCGTCACCTCAGTCCCCTGCCGCTCGCAGCGTTCGTGCTGCTGGCGTACGTGCCCGCATTGCGCGCGCAGACCGCCGCGTCTGCTTCCACCTTTGGGCTGCACGATGGGGACCGCGTCACTTTTTATGGAGACAGCATCACCGAGCAACGGGAGTACACCGAGGACGTTGAAAACTTCGTGCTCACACGTTTCCCCGGATGGAAAGTTAGCTTCCACAACGCGGGCGTGGGCGGAGACAAGGTGAGTGGCGGCTGGGCCGGCCCAGTCGATTTGCGGTTGCGTCGCGACGTGTTCGCATTTAATCCGACCGTAGTCACGGTCATGCTGGGCATGAACGACATCTATTACCGGCCCGAAGAGCTGGGAATCTTCTCGACCTACGCCGCAGGTTATCGGCACATCGTTGAAGAGTTGCAGCGCAATGCGCCGCACCCGCGCATTACCTTGATCGAGCCGTCTCCTTATGACGACGTCACCCGTGAGCCGCTCCAGGGCGCCGGTTACAACGCTCCCCTGGTGCATGACAGCGAATTCATCGCGCAGCTGAGCCACGAACGGCAGACCCTGGTGGCGGACTTCAACACGCCCGTGAATGCGCTCTTGAAGACGCTGCAGCAGCAGTCGCCCGAGTTCGCCACGCAGGTCATTCCGGATCGCATTCACCCGGCACAGGCCGGCCACTGGATCATGGCCGAGAGCCTGCTCAAGGCGTGGAACGCGCCGGCGGTCGTCTCCTCAGTGGTGCTCAGCGCGGGAGCGAAGGGCGGAGCCGAGGCACGCAACGCGCAGGTGACCGACCTGCATGCGGCCGTCGATCCGCGCCACGCGAAGGCGCGCCTCACGTGGAGCGAGCTCGATGCGGCGCTGCCTCTACCCTTCCCTCCCGCTGAACTCGACCCTGTGATGGCGCTTACGCTCAAAGCCTCTGACCTGCTCTCGAACCTGGATCAGCAGACGCTGCAGGTGCATGGACTGCCAATCGGCAACTACGATCTGCTGATCGATGATCGAAGGGTTGCGACCCTTACCTCGGACGAGCTGGTCGCGGGAGTGAACCTCGCCACGCTCGACACTCCCATGCTCGCCCAGGCGCGGCTCGTGGCCTATGACACGGAGCGGAAGAACGACATCGAGTCGGCCTGGTTCAAAGTCATTAACGTCTCGGCAGCCGCCGAGGCACTGCCCGCCGCGGCAGCGCTCGCGCGGGCGATCCCGGCGGCAGAGCAGCGCCAGCGGCAGGATGCCCAGCCCGTCAGTCATCGCTTCGAGCTGACGCTCGAGGGGTCCGCTGCACCGGCGCCTCAGTAGCGGTCCTCCCTCGCTGCAGAAGTAAAGGTCACGCCTGATTCACCCCGCAAATCCAGGTAAAGAGAGCCGAATGAAGGGTGCCGATTTATACTCTTCTCAGACCCCGGACGGACCTCGTAAAGACGCAACCTTGCCGAGGCTCTGGCACGCTGGAACCTCGAATCAGCTGACGTTTCTCATGATCCTGACCTGAAGCAGGGCCGTCCCTCACGCTAAACATCTAGTAACTACACTGTTGCGACCTGGATGAGACAACCACAACCAAGTGCAGCCAAGCGCCAAAGGTTCAACCCCTCGGCAAAGACAACTGGAGCCCTCTGGAATGGCACTCGAAACACCGACTGCAACGCTGGCTGATAGCCTGAACCACTCCCCGCGCGAGCTGAAGTTCGGGACCAGCGGGCGACGCGGCCTGGTCGTCGACCTGACGCAGCTTGAGGTGTACATCTGTGCCCTGGCGGAGCTCGAATACCTGCAGACGCTGTCTCCGGCCGAGGGAGCCATCCGCCACGGCGACGATTTCTATTTCGCTTATGACCTGCGGTCGAGTTCGACTCAGTACGTTGCCGAGGAGGAGGGCCGTGGCGAGCTCGTCCAGGCCGTAGTGCGCGCGATCACAGACGCGGGCATGAGGCCGGTCAACCTGGGAGCCATCCCGACGCCGGCGCTGACCTCCTTTGCGCTGGCCAGGGGTAAGGGCAGCATCATGGTCACAGGCAGTCATATTCCCTTCGACCGGAACGGCTACAAGACAAACACCTGCCGCGGCGAGCTTTTAAAGCACCACGAGGTTCCGATTGGCAGGAAGGTGGATGAGGTCCGCCAACGGCTTTACTCGCAGACATTGGCTGAATCGATCTTTGAGCCGGGTGGACGCTTCAAGTCGGGCCATGCAGAACTGCCTCCAGCGAGTGATGAGGCGCGCAAGGCGTACATCGACCGCTACGTCCAGTTCGCGGGAGCGGGCGCGCTGGATGGCATGCGGCTGCTGTTCTATCAACACTCTGCTGTGGGACGTGACCTGGTGCCGGAGATATTGCGTCGCATGGGTGCGGAGGTGATCTGCACCGGTCGCAGCGACACCTTCGTGCCCATCGATACGGAGAACATCGATGCGGCACAGCTGGCGACGATCCAGGCCTTGAGGGACGCGGCAGTGGCTGAGCATGGCCCGATTGACGCGGTACTTTCGACAGACGGCGACAGCGACCGACCGCTGGTGCTTGCCGTTCAGCCCGAGACAGGTAAGGTGCAGTTCTATGGCGGCGACCTGGTTGGCATGGTGGTCGCCCATTATCTCAGGGCCGACTCGGTGGTCGTTCCCATCAGCTGCAACGACGCCATCGACCGGAGCTCGCTCGCCGGCGTCTGTGAGCCGAAGACACGCATCGGCTCCCCTTATGTGATCGCGGGTATGGAAGCCGCGGTCGCCAAGGGTCGTCGCGCTGTCTGCGGATGGGAGGCGAATGGCGGCTTCCTCACTGGATGCGACATCATACGTGACGGGAAGACGCTCAAGGCGTTGCCTACTCGCGACGCTATGCTGCCCATTCTTGGAGTGCTGCTCAGCGCTCGGCAGCAGAAGTGCACCTTGCCGGAACTCTTCGCCAAGCTGCCTCTCCGCTTCAGCCGTGCCGCCCTGCTGCGACAGTTCCCGCGGGCCATAGCGCTGCGAATTGTGCAACGCTTCTCGCCAGCCGCTGCCGCGCTGAAAGAGGCTTTGTTTTCCTCCGGAGTCACGGCGCTAGATGAGGGTGGCTCTGTACCAGCGCAGTCCAGCCAATCGCAGCTGCTGGCCATTCGAGATGACCTGGCAACTTTTTTCTCTCCGGCTCGCGGCTTCGCTCCGATCACCGGCCTCGATTACACCGATGGTGTGCGAATCCGATTCGCAAACGGCGACGTCGCCCATCTGCGTCCTTCCGGAAATGCCGACGAGCTGCGCATCTACGCAGTAGCCGATACGCAGGCTCGCGCCGAGGCCATTGTCGCAGCGGGCGTTGCGGAGCCGAACGGAATCCTGCGCGCGATGGAGGCTGCCGTTGGCGACCAGGGAGACTCCCTAAAGCAAGATTCGTAGCTTGCGCTAGGGCAGCTTCTGCTCGGAACCCCGCGCGGTTACTGTCCACTGCAACTTATCCCGCGAAAACTCCTGCCGGTACTCAATCGTCGTAGGCGAGGTGAATACGTTGACGACGCGGAAGTAGATCGGCTTGCCGCCGTCCGTGTCCTCCCAAGGAAACGTCCAGGTATTTCCCTGGATCAGGAGTTTGCCTGAACCGGAGGGCCCTCCACCAGGCGGAATCTGATAGGACGTGTAGGTATCGTCCTTCGCGTTATAGACGAAGACGATAAGAACCTTGGAGTCGCCGTCCACAAACTGGTTGCAGGCGAAGTAGCCGGCCGAGCGCCAGCAGTCGTTGCGCAGATTGGTGGTCTCTTTACTGGCCTTGCTCAGTGCGGTGTCGAGGTGCTCGATGGTGATCTTCCACGAGCCGGAGTAAGCCGCGACCTTGTCGATCCCACCGGTCTGCGCGCGGACGCTGACGGGCGCAATAGCCAGCAAAGCGATGGAGAGCATTCGACGGGCGGCTGTGGGCATAAAGGGCTATCTCCGATGCGCACATCCTATGTCAGGCTGTACCAGCATTACTAAGTATTAGCTTGCGCACTTTACGACGCCCGAACGCCACACTCGCCAGTGCGGCTGTGAGGCGCAGTATCTTGATGATGGCATCGAAAATGTCAGTGCGGCGCGCGCGAGGGCCGACCTCGCCGCGCCTGCCCCAGATTGACCTGTCCTACTGAATCTGCTTACTGAGGGGTGGTGGTGTCGCTCTTGCCTTCCATCTTGTTGCCGACCTTCTTCAATCCATGGCCGGTGGCGTGCACCGCCTTCTTGGTGCCCTTTTTCGTTCCGTGGTACGCCTTCTTAGTACCCTTTTTGACGCCCCGCCCGGTGCTCTTCGCAGCATCCTTGGTGTCGGTGCCCGCGTTTCTCATGTCCTGCTTGGCGCCAGTATCAGACTGGGCCGCGAACGACGAACCGGCGCTCAAGAATAACGCCGATGCTAAAACCCCATAACCCAAAGCTTTGATGTGCATATCTGCCCTTCTCCTTGCCTTGCAATCCTACTCGAAACTTGGATGCGCCGAAGGCTTCCCCGGAAATTCACCGCCCCCAGGCTGGCCATGCGCGGGGACCCTGCCAGGCGCCCCACCCTGCTTTTTAACGAAGCATTCAGACTTCACGGGTACATTCAAGTAAGAGCGCACTCCGCCGCTCCTCTTCGCCATTCGGCCTCCAATCCATCCTTCCGCTAGACTGAAGGCGACCACCCGCAATCCAATCGTCTCAACGAGGGCTCCCCATGACCGCACCCAGCCAGGAACTTCTCACCAGGATGGACTCCTACTGGCGAGCGGCCAACTACCTCACTGTCGGACAGATTTACCTTCAAGACAACCCCCTCCTGGAGCAGCCGCTGACCCTCGCCCACGTCAAGCCGCGCCTGCTTGGGCACTGGGGTACGACCTCGGGGCTCAACTTCATCTACGTCCATCTCAATCGGCTGATCAACGAGCGCGATCTGAACATGATGTACATCATGGGGCCGGGACATGGCGGCCCGGGAATCGTCGCGCACACCTATCTCGAGGGCTCCTACAGCGAGATCTACCCCGCGATCGAGCAGAACCGGGACGGAATGAAGCGCCTCTTCCGCCAGTTCTCGTGGCCGTACGGGATACCGAGCCACGTCGCGCCCGAGACCCCGGGATCGATCCACGAGGGCGGCGAGCTCGGTTACGCGCTGGTGCACGCCTATGGCGCCGCCTTTGACAATCCTAAGCTGATCGTCGCTGCCGTGGTGGGCGACGGTGAGGCGGAGACTGGGCCGCTCGCGACCAGCTGGCACTCCAACAAGTTCATCAACGCCGAGCGCGATGGCGCAGTGCTGCCTATCCTGCATTTGAACGGCTACAAGATCGCCAATCCCACCGTCCTCGCGCGGATCCCTGAGGAAGAGCTGCTGGAGCTGTTTCGCGGCTATGGCTATGAGCCTTACACCTTGACAGGCGACGACCCGATGACCATGCATGCGGGCATGGCCGAGGTATTGGACAAGATCGTCGATTGCATTCTCGCGATTCAGAGGGCGGCCCGTGAGGAGGGCAGCACCGAGCGGCCGCGCTGGCCGATGCTGATCCTGCGCAGCCCCAAGGGCTGGACCGGCCCCAAGGAGGTCGACGGCAAGCCCGTCGAGGGTACGTGGCGGGCCCACCAGGTGCCATTTTCAGAGCTCCATGAGAAACCCGACCACCTGCACATCCTCGAAGACTGGATGAAGGGTTACGAGCCGCAAAAGCTCTTCGATGGCAACGGCAAGCTGCGCGCCGACCTCGCAGAGCTGGCTCCGAAGGGGCGGCGCCGCATGGGCATGAACCCGCACGCCAACGGCGGCCTGCTGCTCGAGCCGCTCAAGATGCCGCACTTCCGCGACTATGCCGTCGATGTTCCCACGCCGGGCACAACCTTGTCAGAGGCGACGAGGGTGCTTGGCAAGTTCCTCGGCGACGTCATGAAGTGCAACCTGGACAGCAGGAACTTCCGGATCTTCGGCCCCGACGAAACCGCCTCAAACCGCATCGATGACGGCTACGTAACCTCTGGCAAGACGTGGGAGGACGCGCAGCTGCCGGTCGACGTCAGCCTCTCGCGCGACGGCCGCTACATGGAGGTGCTGAGCGAGCACATGTGCCAGGGTTGGCTCGAGGGGTACCTGCTGACCGGGCGGCACGGCTTCTTCTCCTGCTACGAGGCATTCATCCACATCATCGACTCGATGGTGAACCAGCACGCCAAGTGGCTCAAGGTCACACGCCACATGGCCTGGAGAAAGCCCATCGCTTCCTTGAACTACCTGCTCACCTCGCACGTCTGGCGCCAGGACCACAACGGATTCTCGCACCAGGATCCCGGCTTCATCGATCACCTGCTCAACAAGAAGGCTGACATCGTCCGCATCTACCTCGCGCCCGACGCGAACACCCTGCTCTCCGTCGCCGACCACTGCCTGCGCAGCAAGAACTACATCAACCTCATCATCGCCGGCAAGCAGCCTGCCGAGAACTGGCTCACCATGGACGATGCCGTGCGCCATTGTGCCGCCGGAGTGAGCATCTGGAAGTGGGCCAGCACCGACGACGGCAAGGATCCTGATGTGGTCATGGCGTGCGCCGGCGACGTACCCACCCTCGAGACTCTGGCGGCCGTGACCCTTCTGCGGAAGCAGCAGCCCGATCTGCGAATCCGAGTGGTCAATGTCGTCGACCTGATGAGCCTCCAGTCGAGCGAAGAGCATCCTCACGGCTTGATTGAAGAGGACTTCGACGAGATCTTCACCCCCGACAAGCCGATCGTGTTCTGCTTTCATGGCTATCCCACCGTAATCCACCGCCTGACGTACCGCCGCAAAAATCACGACAACATCCACGTGCGCGGCTACAAGGAAGAGGGCACCACAACCACCCCATTCGACATGTGCGTGCTCAACAACATCGATCGCTATCAGCTCGCGCTCGACGTGGTCCGGCGAACGCCGCGAATGGCTGGCCGGGTCGACGCCGCGCTACAGACCTACTCGGAATCGATCCAGCGCCACAAGCTTTACGTGTCAGAGAATGGCGAGGACCTGCCAGAGGTGAGGGACTGGAAGTGGACGCCTGCGTGAGCGCGGCATAACTAACGTTTCAGGGTAAGGCTCAATAAAGCCCCGGCCAGAGTCGCTGTTCTTTGGACTGCTATTCTGTTGATTGCGCGAAACCATGCCCAACACAAGCACCCAAGCGGCCACGTCTGCCGTGCCAACTGCCTCTCTGCTCACACCCGCCAAGGCATGGACCGTCCTGTTGCTGGTGTACATCGCCGTCCACTTCGCCGCACTGTTCTCCCCCTCGCTGCTCGATGACGTCGACTCGACCCACGCCCTCGCCGCGCAGCACATTGTGCTCTCGGGTGACTGGGTCACGCTGCAGCCGAACGGCATTCGCTACCTCGAAAAGGCGCCGCTGCCCTACTGGCTGGCCGCTGTCGACTATCGCATCTTCGGGTTCAACGTCTTCGCGAGTCATCTGCCGGCGTCGCTGGCGGTGCTGGCTACGGCCGTCCTCGGCTGGCTGTGGGCCAGGCGCGCCTATGGCGAACGGGCCGCCTTCTACTCCGCGCTCGCGCTGCTCACCAGCGTAGGGATCTTCCTCTTCACCCGCTTCTTTATTCCGGAGGCGATCCTAAGCTTTTTTCTGGCTGCAGCGCTCTACTTCTTCCTCACCGCGCTCGAGGACCGCAGGCCAGCCCGCTTTTACTTCGTCTACGCCTCACTCGCGCTCGCGGTCCTGACCAAGGGCCTGATTGCGCCAGTCTTCTTCCTGGCCGCGGTAATTCCTTACCTGCTGCTCACCGGTTTCTGGCGCAGGTGGCGTGAGTTCCGCCTGTTCTCCGGCCTGCTGCTCTTTCTCGCCATCGCCGCCCCCTGGCACGTGCTCGCCTCGCTGCGCAATCCGGACCACGGACACCCGCTCGGCAACATACCGAGCCCGGGAAATGTGCATGGGTTCTTCTACTTCTACTTCATCAACGAACAGGTACTGCGCTTCCTAGGCAGGCGCTTCCCCCATGACTACAACAAGCTGCCCTTTTACCTCTACTGGCCGCTGCACCTGGTCTGGCTCTTTCCCTGGAGCCTCTTCTTGCCCATCGCGCTGCGTCAGGCCTGGCGAAAGCGCCGCGGCTGGCTCAGCGATCTCAGGCCGTTCACACCGCAGACTGTCGACTTCTATATCGATCGCGCCCACCTTCAAGACCCCGCCGCGCACGCTGCCCGGCTGAAGTTCCGCGCCCGCACCAGCTGGCTGCTGGCGCTCTATGCGGGCTTCATCCTGATCTTCTTCGCACTGTCCACCAACCAGGAGTACTACACCTACCCTGCGTACTTCGCCCTGTTGCTGCTCACCGTCGGTGCGCTCACCAGCGCGGAGCAGTCGCCGCGTGCGCCCTCGAACTGGTTCAATTGGCTGCATGCTGTCTTTGCCGTAGTTGGCATTGGGTCGGCGGCGGCACTCGGCTATGGACTGTGGTCCTCGCGATCGCTGCCCTTCGTCCCCGACATCGGAACGCTGCTGGCCCATCGCGCTGTGGGCGGATATTCGCTGTCGATGTCGCACTTCTTCGACCTGACAGCGCCATCGTTTGCGGCCTTGCGCGAACCGGCGGCCATGGCTGCGATCGCGCTGTTTGCCGGTCCCCTGCTGGCGTGGATCCTCCGGCGTAAAGGGCATCCGGTTGAGGCGACCACCTCGATAGCCTTCACCTCTGCCATCTTCCTGATCGCCGCCCATACTGCGTTCGGGCGATTCGAGCCGCTGCTCTCTTCGCGCGCCATGGCCGACACGATCAAGCGCATCGAGCTTCGCGAGTCTGCTCTGGAGCCGGGCTCAGAGTCAGGCTCGGGTCTAACCGCTTCTTCCAGGGCGCAGGTTCTGCTCTATGGGGACCAGTCCGACGGCTCGTCGATCCCCTTCTACACCAACCAGCAAGCCTACCTGGTGCATAACACCGTGCCCGGCCAGTGTCCCGGCCTCTCGTCGATGCTGTGGGGATCGTGCTACCCCGACGCTCCGCACATCTTCCTCGACGATCAGGCGCTGCTTCAGGCTTGGGGCACAGGGCCGCGCAAGTTTCTCTTTGTTACCGGAGAATATAAGGCCCATGTAGCCGCACTGCTCGGCTCCCGAGCACAGGCCGTTCAGGAGCTAGCCGACAAGACGCTCTACACCGACCGAGCCCTCAGATAGGACATCTACGCGCATGATGTCGCACCAAGGGACTCGCGCGAGGACTCGCCCTACGACGCGCCCATGTGGATCACATTTCCGTTGCGGTCGCGCTGCAGGATTTTTCCCCCGCGAACCAACTCAAAGCGACCATCGCGCCACCGCATGCTGCGGCTCATATAGCTGGCCAGCCACACGCTGAAGCCAAGCAGGTCGCGCAATGGGTATAGCCAGGGGCGGGTCAGGCTTTCGCGGCTGCGGGTTACGCCCCAGCCGATCAACATCGACTCGATCATCCGATTGAGGATCGACCAGCCAAGCAAACCAGCGCCCAGCAGTCCGTGATGAACGGCGGGACCTGTGATTGCTGCAAGTATTCCAAAGGGGGTCGCAAAGATGAGCCCTGTGCCAAGATGGCCGAGCGGACGAGAGCGCCGGGTGCCTGTCGCCCATCGTACTTGCCGGTGCCACATTTTCTTGAAACTCATCGGCGGCACCACATGAGTAATGATGTGGCGTGAGAGAACTATCTCCCGCCCCTCAGCAGCAATCATATTGCCGATCGCGAAGTCATTGGAGAAGTAGTCGCCGAGCGACCGGTAGCCACCGATGCCCTCTAGAGCATCGCGTCGCACGACGATAGTAGGTCCAAGTCCGAACTTGATCCCTTCGAGCAGGTTCGCGACCATGACGCCCGCCGTCATCTCAACGCTCATCCCGATAGCGTCCATGTTTGACCACAGGCCGCCCCTGTTCAACCCGCGATAGACACAGGTCAACATCCCGATTTTAGGGTCCATCAACGGGGGCACCACTTCCCGAAGATAGCTCGGTGAGACGATCACGTCGCTATCGCTCGTGACGAGGATCTCGTGAGTCGCGACCTCAGCCATTCGCGCAAACGAGTAGGCGGGCGGGTTGGGCCAGGGCGGCTCGCCTGTAACCAGGACGCGCGAAGGGATAGCGGGATAACGCGCGCACACGGCCAAGGCTATCGGCAGCGCCGCATCGTCCTCGTGATCGACGGCCAGCAGTATCTCGTAGGCTGGATAATCCTGCTGGAAGAAGCTTTCGATGTTCTTTTCGAGCTGGGTCTCGTTTCCGTGCAGCGGCTTGAGTATCGAGACCGGGGGCAGGTCAGAATCCTGCAGCTTGCTGACCGCACGCGCCTGCTCCCCCGACTGCCCTCGAAATCTGATCGTTCCTAGTAGCGCAAGCCCGAGGAACACGGTAGAGGACGCCGATCCCATGCAGCCGATCGCGAAGAGGAACCATGCAACATGACCCATATGTTGAAGACTCTAGCCCTGCTTTTGCTATCCAGGACGCTCTTTGATTGTACTAGTGGCTTGTGCCTGAACGCTGTTCGCTTGCCTTGGCCCTGCTTTCGCACGTGCACCGAGTCAGCCTTGTTGGTTCGGGAAATCTGCCCTCTCGGCGAGGAAGCTTGCTGCATCGAGCAGAGTGGCAAACGTGAGAGCAGGGACGGCGGAGTAAGCACCGTCGCCTCCGGCGGCGCCCGTCTTGACGAGGATGGAGCGTATACCGGCTCGACGGGCGAGTTCAATATCGCTGGTGCGATCGCCGATCAGCCAGCTGCCGCGGAGATCGATGTTCAACTCACGCACAGCGCGCTCGACGAGGCCCAGCTTCGGCTTCCGGCACTCACAGTCGAACTTCAGCTCGGGCACTTCACCCTCGAATCCGCGGTCAGGATGGTGAGGGCAGTGAAAGATGCCGTCGACGAAGGCGTGTTCGCGGCTCAACTGCATCTCCATCGCGTTGTGGATCTGTGCCAGGCCTGCGGCGGTGCAATCCCCGCGGGCGATCACCGGCTGGTTGGTGATTACGGCGATGCGGTAGCCCGCGTCCCGCAGCAGCCGAATGCCCTCCGCGGCTCCCAGGATTAGCCGAAACTGGCCGGGGCGGCTGAGGTGGCCGACCTCCTCGTTGATCGTTCCATCGCGGTCGAGAAAGACGGCGGGACGGGGGACGTCGAGGCTGCTGCGCGCGACCAGGCCGCTCGCTACGTCGGCGGCCACGCGGTCCAGACGCTCCGGGGTGCCCGCGTCCTTGATGTATTCGGGGCTGCGATAGCCGTAGAGCCGCGCTCCGCTGCCGAGCAGGCTGGGAAACACGTCGTGAGCGAAGTCCAGAGGGCCTGCGCTCCGGGCCAGCTTGAGCTCGCCCGAGCTGACATCGAACCCTCGCAGTGCCGCCGCGTTCACCACGTAGAGAGCAGCGTTGACCTGGTTCGGCAGCGCAGAAAGGTCCGCATGCGGGCAGGGGTGGATGGCAGTGACGAAGCCGTCTTCACCGGTCTCGACGAGGTCGGAGTCTTCGGGATGGTCGTTGGGGTGCAGAAAGAGGGTGGCTTCGGCGCCGCTGGCGAGGTGCGCGTTGTTCAGGCGGCGCAGATCGACGTTCAACATCGTGTCCCCGTAGAGCACCAGGAAGCTCTCCGGGAGCTGAGGCAGTGCGTCGATCACGGCTCCCGCGGTGCCGAGGGCCTGCTGCTCCTCGATGCAGCGTAAGTGAAGGCTCCATCGGGAGCCGTCTCCGCAGAAATCGCGGACGGCCGCGGCGCCGAAGCCGCAGAGCAGCGTAACCTGGTCGACGCCGTGCTTCTTCAGGAGTTCAAGCTGGTAGGCGAGCAGCGGCCTGCCGTTTACCTCCACCAGCGGCTTTGGCAGGCCGCCGGTGCGGGCGGCCAGGCGGGTGCCTCTGCCGCCCGCGAGGATCACTGCATTCACAGGGGAACGGCCTTCGCTTCATCCGCTCTTTCGTCCGCCGCTGACTTCCCTGCTGCCAGAACTTCAAGGGTCGGGGCCTTTCCACGCGGCGACGGTGCACCCAACGGCTTTCCGACCGCGCTGAGCAGAGAATCAGGAGCGCCGCCGAGAAGTTCGAAGCAAGCCTGCCGGATTGCGCTCTCGGAGCTGCCGCGCGCTCGCCAGCCTGACGCCGCGAGCTTTTCGACCGAGTAGAAGAAGCGCGGCACGTCGCCGACCCACCCACGGTCGCCCCCGGTATAGACAGCGGTAGCGCTGCTGCCGGAGGTCTCCAGAATGATCTCAATGATCCGGCGAACGGTGATGCCCGGGTCGTTGGATGGACCGACGTTGTAGACCTCGTACTGGCCAGACGCGTGCTCCGCCACCCACAGCACGGCCTCGATCAGCTCGCCTGCATGCAGATACTGCTTCCGCTGGGTGCCGTCGCCGAGCACCTGCAGCCGATCTGGTGAAGCCGCCAGCTTGCCGCGCATGTCATGGATCAGGCCGTGGGTGCTGCGCGCTCCGACCACGTTGGGCAGGCGAAAGACGCGTGCCGTCTCGAGATAAGCCTCGGCGGCGGCGGAGATTGCAGCCTCGCTCGCCAGCTTCATAGCACCGTAGTTTGAGATGGGCTGCATCGGCCCACTATCCTCGGTCAAAAGGCCCTCGCGCTCGCCGTAGACAGCAGAGGTCGAGGTAAAGAAAAAGTGCTTGATTCCAAGCTGCTTGGCGATGCGCAAGCTGCCGACGGTGCTCAAAAAAGTATCGCGCAGGTCAACGTTGAGGTCATCGACTCCGGCTGGTATGTCGGAGTTGGCAGCGAGGTGCCAGACCTGCTGCACCTCGGCGGCCTCCAGGTTGCGCACCACCCGGTTGCAGCTCTCGGTATCGGCAAGGTCGGCGGTGAGCAGCTCAAAGCCGCCGCGTGCGAAGGCCTCGGCCAGGTTGGCGCGCGTGCCGCGCAGAAAATTGTCGACCCCGATGACCCGATCGCCCTGCGCGAGCAGAGCATCGACGAGGTGGCTGCCGAGGAACCCGGCCGCTCCGGTCACAAGTACCGCAGGCATGCATTCCTTTCCGCGGCAGTCTGCTCTTCGTCGAGATTGGCGGGCTGGTAATACACGATCTTGCTGCCCTCGCGCTCAAAGCGGAACGGGATACGCCGCAGTTCGCGCAGAGCATCGATCACCGCAGGCTGGCGATCGAGAGGCGCGTACATCAGTAGAAATCCGCCGCCCCCGGCGCCGAGGATCTTGCCGCCGAGTGCGCCCGCCGCACGAGCCTTCGCATACCAGCCGTCGATCTCGCCCGTCGAGATGCCGCCGGTCAGGGTACGTTTGAGCATCCAGCTCTCGTGCAGGATCTCACCAACCCCGTCCGCATCCCCGGCCTCAAGCGTGCGGCGAACCAGCTCGGCATGCTCGACCATCTTGTGCATCTTCGCCTGCGCGTCGAGGTCGTGAGCGAGCACCTGGGTCTGCTGCTCGAGGATGTCTCCAGCGTTGCGCGTCATCCCGGTATAGAACATCAGCAGGTTGCCCTGCAGCGCTTCCATGGTCTGGCGTTTGCAGATCAGCGGATCGACAGCCACCGTTCCGTCTGGATGAAAGCGGTACATGCGCAGATCGCCGAATGCGGCGGCGTACTGGTCCTGCTTGCCGATCGGCTGCCCGCAGAGATCGATCTCAACATCGCAGCTCAGGCGGGCCAGCTCTTCCGGCGACGCCTGGCGGCCCTGGTAGGCGAAGAGCCCATTCAGCAGCCCCACGGTGAAGGAGCTCGACGAACCCAGGCCCGTACCGCGCGAAGGAATGTCTGCGACAGAGACGATCTCAATGCCGCCGCGCTCCTGACCCAGCAGCTTGAGGCATGAGCGCACGATGGGATGCTGGACCTGGTCGACCGTGTCCGCCTCCTCGGTCCGCGAGTAGCTGACCCGGATGCGGTGGTCGAACTTCTCGTTTAGCGCGACGTAAATGTATTTGTCGATCGTGACGCTTACGACCGCTCCGCCGTGTTCGCGGTAATAGGCGGCTATGTCGCTGCCGCCCCCGGCAAAGCTGATGCGGCAGGGAGTCTTGCTGATGATCATTGTGCGCCGGGCCTAACTGCTGGACTTCCCGGACTTCCGCAGGGCAGGCTCGGCGTCAGCGGATTGGGGCGTCGCAAAGGTACCGGCGGGGAGCGGCTCTGCAACCAGCGACTGCGCGGCGGCTAGGAAGGATCCCGTTGCCTTGAGATCGACGATGGCGTGGACCAGCGCCGTGTGGGCCACCTCGACCAGGCCGTAGTCGTGCCGTGCGACGTGGAAGTTGACGTCGCCCATCGAACGGAGGGGGTTGGCAGGGTCGAATCCACTGAAGGTGATGACGCGGCAGCCGATCTCAAGGGCGGCATCGACCGCGCGCAGGATGCTCGGAGAACGGCCGGAACTCGAGATCGCCACCAGCAGGTCTCCGCGGCGGGCGTGGAAGTGCATCTGCCGGGCAAAGACCTCGTCATAGCCGAAGTCGTTAGCCAGGCAAGTCAGGGCCGCGCCGTCATTGAAAGCGAGCGCAGGCATGTTGCCATTCTTGGAAAAATCGATGGCCATGTGGCTGGCGATACCGGCGGAGCCGCCATTGCCGATGAACATCAGCTTGTTGCCGTTCGCCGTCGTTGCTTCCGCCAGGGCGATGGCGGATTCGTACGCCTCGGCCTGGCTGATCTCGCCGCCCCTGCGGTCCGTGCACCGGGCTCTCGTGATCGCATCGTGCAACTGCTCGAAATAAGAGCCTACGCTGTCTTCCAGAGGTGCTCCTTTGCCTTTGCTCGTCCGCTGCTGCAGGGACGGGCTTCCCTGCCGATTCTATCGCAACCGGCAGACTTAGCCGTCGTGTCTAAACCGTCGGCAGTCCTTCAGCGCCGGCGCCGAGGCGGCAGAGCGGAGTCGGGGTTTGCTGCCGCGCCCACCCCCGCGCCGTCCCCGTCAGCAATGGGAGCGCTCGGAACGGAAGCCCTCGAGGCACTCGGGATCGGCGCGTTCAAGACGGCAGCGCGCGCTGAGCTCGTCCTCAGGCTCACCACCGGGACCATGACAGGACGCCGCAGAGGTACGATCGCAGCCTCCTGCGCCGGCGAGCTGCCCTGCATCTTGCTGAGCATCTCCGTGCGCACATAGTCGACGAAGCCCTGCATCTGCCGGTTCATCTCCTCCATGCGCTCACGCATCTGCAGGATGATCGCGATGCCGGCAATGTTGACACCTAGGTCACGGGCCAGGTTGAGGATAAACTCCAGCCGCTCGAGGTCCTCATCCGTGTAAAGCCGGGTATTCCCATCGGTGCGGGAGGGCTTCAGCAGACCCTCGCGCTCGTAGAGCCGCAGGGTCTGGGGATGGATGTTGTACATCTCCGCTACCGAGGAGATCATGTACGCGCCTTTTGACCTTCTCTTCGTCGGCATCTTCGTTCCTGGCTAACCCGGCGTTATTGAGTGCCCTTCGTACGTGCAACCTTCAAGCTAGGTCGTACCTTCAAGCCGCCACACCGGAATCGGCGACCCTTCCTGCTCCGGATGGTTCCACCAACTCGTCGCTCTCGAACCCGCCTTCATCAGTCTTCTTGATAGCCCTTCTTCCGGCTGGCTGTGGCTTTCCTGCGCCCGTTCAAACCTTCTCCCACATCGTGGTGCGCGGGTCATCCGGATTGAGCCTGGCAAACTCGCGAAGTATCTCTTTCGAGCGCTCATCCTTTAACTGGGGAACCACGATATCGACGGTGACGATCTCGTCGCCGCGTGCCCCCTCATGGGCAGCTGAGGGCACTCCCCGCTCACGCATGCGCAGCCGCTGGCCAGACTGTGTGCCGGGAGGAATCTTCAACTGGGTGCGTCCGTCAATCGTAGGCACATCGATCTTCGCCCCCAGGGCAGCCTCAGCCACCGTCACAGGGACGCTAAGCAGAATGTCATCCGCAGAGCGAGTGAACACCGGATGTGTGCCGATCTTTATTACTATATAAAGGTCCCCGGCGTGCCCGCCCGAGATGCCCGCGTTGCCCTTGCCAGCAAGACGGATGCGCTGTCCATCGCGAGTGCCCGGCTTCACGCGAAACTCCACCGTCTCCGACTTTCGCACCACGCCTTCGCCCGCACAGGTAGTGCAGCTGCTCTGGACCTTGCCAGTCCCACCACAGCGCGGACACTGGATGTTGAACTTCATACGGCCGCCCATCTGGGTCACCTGGCCGGTGCCGTTGCACTCGGCGCAGCTGTGACCGCCGCCTGACGAGGCCTTGCCTTTGCACGCCGGGCAGACCTCCTGCCTCGTGATCTGCGGGCGAATGGTCCCGCCGCGGATCGCCGTCCAGAAGTCAACCGGCACGGTGTATTCGAGGTCGGTGCCTGGCTGCGGCCCCTGGTCCTTGTGTCCCTGAGAGAATATCCCGGAGAAGATGTCCCGGAAACCTCCACCGAAGCCCCGCGTTCCGGCGCTGCGCGGATCTTCGCCCCCCGCCGCGTAGTCGGAAAAGTCAAAGCCGCCAAAGTCGAAGGGTACGCCTTGCGGACCGCCGTTTGCGCCGCCGCCAGGGTAGCCGGCCGCGCCCCCGCCCCGCGCCGCCGCCTCCGCAGCTGCCGCATCGATATTGTCGGAGTAGAAGCCGAACTGATCGTAGACCTTCCGCTTCTTCTCATCGCTGAGAATATCGTTGGCTTCAGAGAGCTCCTTGAACTTCTCCTCCGCCTTCTTGTCCCCCGGGTTCACATCGGGATGGTATTTGCGCGCGAGTTTGCGGAACGCCTTCCGGATCTCCTCCGGCGTCGCTGTCTTCTTGACGCCCAGCCTGGCGTAATAATCTTTCTGTTGTGTCGTTGGCATATGCGGTTCTTCTTACTTCTACATCAACCGGAGCGGATCCTCTCGTGGCGACCCTTGGACCCCCTACATCCCCCCGGGTACTCGCCGGCCACGTCCCAGTTCAAGCTCGTACTTGTAGTGCGCGACGATCCTCTCCGCGGTCCAGAGCGCCTGGCGGGCGCTCCTGCCCGTTCCAGTCATCTTCGTCTTCTGCAGAGTGTCAAGCTGCGTCATCATCCTGCACAGGTCGGAGTAGTGATAGAACCACTGCCCGTCCTTGTCATCTAGTATCGGCAGCAGATCGAAATAGACCGGCTGCAGCCACTCATAGAACGTGTGCCACACATCGTAAATATCGAGGTGGTCCTTCTTGATCAGCAGTGCAATGTGTTCATAGAAGTCGAGCACCTCGAAGACACTCATCGGAGGATTCTTGGCATTCAAGGGCTTGAGCGTCGCCTCGAGGGACCTGCTCTCCTCCAGCCTGTCCTCCGCCAGCCTGCCGCGTGCACCTGAAAAACGCTCCGACAGAAAGAGTGTCAGCTGGCGTTCCAGGTTGGCCATCTGCCGGTAGGCCCGCTCGTGGTGCAGCTGCTTCGACGCGTAAAGAATCGCGGCGAAGCTGCTGATCACAAGGCCAAAGGTTGCAAGCGCCGTGGTCTCCTGCCAGTCCATCTGCATGCGATCGAACTCCGCGGCGCCCAGCCGTACAGTACCTCAGTTGAAAAGGTTAGTTCCACTCCATCCAGGCCGGCACCGGCTCTACTCGGTACATCAGGTCAGGCTCGGCGCGGCGCAACTGCGCTGCGAACTGCTCCGCCTCGGCCTGGGTGTTGAACAGCATCTTGTTGTAGACCTTGCCAGCCCTCATCTGCTCGCACTTCCACATGGTCGTAGTCATAGATTTCCCCCCTCTTGGTCGCGCTGGCCGGCCTTGTAGTCTCGCCAGGACCAGCAAGTCTTCTGGAGGCCAGCCAGGCAGGAGAACAGGCCTTGAAAGCAAGGGCGTGCAGATTGACCCGCTTGTTGCGCGATCGTTCGGCACGCCCCATATCCAGGCGAAAGTTCCTACATGAGTCGTAAGACCGGGCGCCTCGCCCTGCCTTACTTCTTCTCTTCGACGTCTACATACTCTGCATCGATGACGCCTTCGTCCTTCGCCGCCTGCTCCGTGGTTCCGGAGGCGGAGGCCGACCCATCCGTCGGTGGCGTCGCCGCACTCGACTTGTACATCGCCTCGGCGAGCTTGTGCGATGCGCCGGTCAGCTTCTCCCGCGCCGCGTTCAGCTCGGCCGGAGAGGGGCTGCCCTCAAGCGTCTTCTTCGCATCGGCCAGCGCGCTCTCAACATCGCTCTTCTCGCTGCCGGAGACCTTGTCGCCGTTCTCCTTCAGCATCTTTTCGATGTTGTAGACCAGGTTATCGAGTCCGTTGCGTGCCTCGATCTCCTCGCGCTTCGTCTTGTCGTCCGCCGCATGGGCCTCGGCTTCCTTGGCCATGCGCTCGACCTCGTCCTTGCTTAGACCCGAAGACGACGTAATGGTGATCTTCTGGTCCTTGCCGGTGGCGTTGTCCTTTGCAGTCACATTCAGAATGCCGTTCGCGTCGATGTCAAAGGTCACCTCGATCTGCGGCACTCCCCGCGGAGCAGGCATGATGCCGCCCAGCTTGAACTTGCCCAGAGTACGGTTCTGTGCAGCCATCGGGCGCTCGCCCTGCAACACGTGGACCTCTACCTCGGACTGGTTATCTGCCGCCGTTGAAAACGTCTCCGTCTTCTTGGTCGGGATCGTGGTGTTGCGCGCAATCATCTGCGTCGCAATTCCACCCTGCGTCTCGATTGCCAGGGTTAGCGGAGTCACATCGAGCAGCAGCAGGTCTTTCACCTCACCGGCAAGTACTCCGGCCTGGATGGCTGCCCCGATCGCAACAACCTCGTCCGGGTTAACGCCCTTGTGGGGCTCCTTGCCAAAGAGCTGCTTCACGATCTCCTGGATCTTGGGCATGCGGGTCTGACCGCCGACCAGGACCACCTCGTCGACCTTGCTGGCGTCGATGCCGGCGTCGGCCAGCGCCTTCCTGCAGGGCTCGAGCGAACGCTGCAACAGGTCGTCGACCAACTGCTCCAGCTTGGAGCGGGTCAGCTTCTTGACCAGGTGCTTCGGGCCGCTCGCGTCGGCGGTCACGAAGGGCAGGTTGATCTCCGACTCCTGCGCCGTCGACAGCTCGATCTTGGCCTTCTCAGCCGCGTCCTTCAGACGCTGCAGCGCCATCTCGTTGCCCTTGGCGCGCAGATCGAGTCCCTCGTCCTTCTTGAACTCGTCGATGAGCCAGTCCACGATGCGCTGGTCGAGGTTGTCTCCGCCAAGGTGGGTGTCTCCATTGGTGGACTTGACCTCGATCACGCCTTCTCCAACCTCAAGGATCGAGATATCGAAGGTACCGCCGCCGAAGTCGTAGACGGCAATCGTCTCGTCCTTCTTCTTGTCGAGGCCGTAGGCCAGTGCTGCCGCCGTAGGCTCGTTCACGATACGCTTCACATCAAGGCCGGCGATCCGGCCGGCGTCCTTGGTCGCCTGGCGCTGCGCATCGTTGAAGTAAGCTGGAACCGTGATCACAGCCTCCGTCACAGTGGTGCCAAGGTGGTCTTCTGCCGCCTTCTTGAGCTTCTGCAGGATCAGCGCGGACACCTCGGGCGGGGTATAGTTCTTGCCCTGCGCCTCGACGATCACGTTGTCACCCTGCTGCTTCACCTTGTAAGGCACCATCTTCATCTCGTCGTTCACTTCGTTGAAGCGACGGCCCATGAAGCGCTTGATGGAATAAATCGTGTTCTCCGGGTTGGTAATGGCCTGCCGTTTAGCCACCTGACCCACCAGCCGCTCACCACTCTTGGTGAAACCGACGACAGAAGGAGTCGTCCGTCCGCCCTCTTCGTTGGCGATCACCTTGGGCTCCCCGCCCTCCATTACCGCCACTACTGAATTCGTCGTTCCTAGGTCGATACCGATAATCTTCGCCATGGTCTCTCGTCCTCGTCTGTAATCTTTTCCGAACCCGTCAACTGGACTCAGCATCGCACCTTGAGTCTCTTGTTGTCAATGTATCTGATGCTCCGCATGACAAGTGCGATGCAACGAAAGTAGCCGACCCCCGGCTACGTCGCCCAAGCATCTGAGTTGAAGAGGGTCGCAGGTATCTCGCCGGTGTGATCGGAGTTCAATGGGCACGGCAGCAGCAGCACCGGCAAACAGTCAGGGCGCTCAAAACGCAGGTGTTAACCCCTGGCTGATTGCAATTTCCGTAATGCTGGCGACCTTTATGGAGGTGCTCGACACCGCCATCGCATCTGTCGCTCTGCCTTACATCGCCGGCTCCCTGTCGGCGTCCAACTCCGAGGCGACCTGGGTCCTCACCAGCTACCTGGTCGCAAACGCCCTGATCCTGCCTGCAAGCAACTGGTTTGCGCTCCGCTTCGGCCGAAAGCGCTTTTTAATCACCTGCGTAATCATCTTTACCATTGCATCCTTCTTCTGTGGAGCGGCTCCCTCACTCGCCTTCATCCTGGTCGCGAGGGTGGTGCAAGGTGCCGGTGGTGGAGCGCTGCAGCCGCTCTCGCAATCGATCCTGCTGGAGAGCTTTCCACCGGCAAAACGGGGCATGGCGATGGCCTTCTTTGCCTTTGGGATCGTGGTCGCCCCAGTGCTGGGGCCGACACTGGGCGGCTGGCTAACCGACACGTACAGCTGGAGATACGCCTTCTATATCAACATCCCTGTTGGAGCGCTGGCCGTCTTCATGATCAACCGCTTCGTGCACGACCCGCCTTACATCAAGAACGCCAAAGCAGGCCCCTTCGACAACCTGGGATTTGGCCTCCTGGCCGTCTGGACAGGGTGCCTGCAGATTGTGCTCGACAAGGGCCAGGAGGATGACTGGTTTGGAGCGACCTGGATTCGCTGGGCAGTCGGGTTCCTGGTGGTGGCATTCATCTGGTTTGTAGCACACTGCTGGCGTAAGAAGGGCGCGCTCATCGATCTTAAGGTGCTCAAGGACTGGAACTTCGGCGTCGGCTGCCTGCTGATCACGATGCTCGGAGTCGCGATCTACACGACCATCACGATGTTGCCGCTCTTCTACCAGGAGGTGCTTGGGTACACAGCCTTCAGTGCCGGGCTGGTAGTCGGGCCGCGCGGCCTGGGGTCTATCGCAGGAATGCCCGTCATCGGGTACCTGAGCGGCAAGATCGATGGCCGCATCCTGCTATCCGCTGGATTCCTGGTCTTCGGCGTCTGCTCCATCCTGTTTGCCGACATCAACCTCGGCATCGGACCTACGACACTGCTGATCCCTATCATCGTCACCGGATTCGCGCTCAGCTTTGTCTTCGTGCCGATCACGACCCAGGCCTACGGCACACTGCGCAATGAGCAGATCGGGAACGCCAGCGGCATCTTCAACCTGCTGCGGAACATCGGCGGATCCATCGGAATCTCCACCGCGCAGACGCTGCTCGTCCGCCGCACAGACTACCACCAGACGCTGATCGCGGCTTCCGCGCCACAGTCGGGCTACTGGTTTCAGCAGCGGGTAAGCCGTCTCAGCGATCTGCTCGCCGGCCACATCGGCAGGGCGCAGGCACGTGCCGGTGCGCGGGGGATGCTCTACAGCCAGCTGAGCCAGCAGGCGCTGCTGTGGTCCTTTGTCGATGTATTTCGATGGACGGCGCTGCTCGCCTTTGGAGCGGCGGCTGCAGTCTGGATGTTCAGGAAGGTAAACCCCGGCGCCAAGCCTCCCGCCGGTGCACACTAGGAACGGGGGAGCTCCTACTTCTCGATCTCGACGCCCCGCCAGAAGGCTACATGATTCTTGATGTTCCGAGCGGCTGGCTTGGGGTCGGGGTAATACCAGGCAGCGTCGGGATTCTCCTGCCCGTCCACCAACAGACTGTAGTAGCGCGCCTGACCCTTCCATGGGCAGCTCGAAGTGGTGGAGCTGGGGCGGAAATACTCGCGCTTCACTGACGCCTCAGGGAAGTAGACGTTCCCCTCCACAGTCTCGATCGTCTCGCTCTCCGCGATGACTTTGCCGTTCCAGCTTGCCTTTGCCATGCTTCTGTCCCATCCAGTGCTTTAATCGCTATTCACACTATCAGAATCCCGGCAGGGGCAGCAGATCAATCTGCGTCTGGTACTCATTCACGCTACAGCGCGAACCAGCAGCATGGTCTGGTCATCGGTCTGCTCCCCGTAGCTCATCGTGATGCTTCGCAGCTGCCCGTAGATGTCGGCCAGGGGGAGACCGGCGCGAGCCAGCAGCATGTGTTTCAACTCCTCAATACCCAGTTCGCGCTCCTTCGAGTCAAAGACTTCTGTGAATCCATCCGTGACTATAGCGAGCAGGTCGCCACGCTCGAGCGAAAGTTGAGAGATCGCGAAGGTCTGGTCCTTGAAAAGGCCAATGGGAACGTTGTCATCAGCGTGCTCGATGATCGTCTTCGATTGGGCGCAGTAATGCAGGATCGGAAGATGGCCGGCCAGCGCAAAGTTCAACTGCGAGCTGCCGGAGCCGCCCACATAGGCGAACGTCAGATAATTTGCAGGGGAAGTAAACGGCTGCATGACGTCGTTGAGGTCGGTCAGCAGTTCATCCGGCCTCTTGAGCTTGTTCAACTGCATGGATGTGGCGCTTTTGATCATCGACATCAGGATGCCTGCGGCAAGCCCGTGTCCCGAGACGTCGGCGACATAGGCGTGCCAGCCGCTTTCACACTGCACGATGTCAAACAGGTCGCCGCCAACCTCGCTGCTGGGGATCGAGGTGCCAAAGATCTCAACATTGGCGATGGTCACGTGGCGGACGGGAACCAGGGCACGATGGATTTCCCCCGCCAGGCGCACCTCGGTCTGCGTCTTGAAGAACCTGGCGCCTTCGTTCCGGAAGAATAGAAGGAACAGAATGTAGCCTGAAACGATAAAGGCGATCGCCAGCCATCCGTCCAGGTTGAGCTTCCGCGCCATCCCCGCAGAGTCGAGCCAGTGGCGGCCGGAAGAGCTCCCCAGCATGGCATAGGTAAGAAATTGGGTCCCGCCGACTACTGGAAACAACCACAGGAGTCGCCGGGTGCCTGCAAAGGCCCAGCCGATCGCGAAACCCCCGCCAACCAGGATTGTGCACACTAAATCCAGCGGGGTTTGCGACTGGAAATGCATGCAGGAGCTGATCAGACTGAGCGCAGCGAATAGACAGAAGACGCCCGAAAAGAAGCGGATGGAAGATGCCAGCGGCATCTCCCGCCACCGGCCCGCCTGTTCCTTCCAGGTATTCATAGCTGCCCCTTGCCTCACGCGACCGTCAATAGTGAATCTAACCGCGGAAGCGACGCTGGTAAAGGAGCGGACCCGCTTTCCTTCAGCGCTTCAGGACGCTGTGCGCCCGGGCGTCAGTCCACAGGCGTGCGCTGTCACCCGGCAAGGGCAGGTGGTCACACCGTAGCGGGCTCGAGCACCGGCGCATGGGTCGCCGCGGTCGGCGGAGGCGCCATCTCGACCGGGGGCGGAAGCTCGCCTATCTTCTTGCTGAAGGTGCAATGCACTACCGGGCCCTCGTCCTCTACCACTTTCTTCTTGCGCTTCTTGCCTGACTCATCCTCGGCCGCGGACTTCTTATTGTTCGGGCAGACGAGGTACACGCCAGTCTTCAGCGTCTTCTCAAGCAGATAAGGGCTGACGCACTCCGGACAATGCTGGGGCACGGGTCGCTGGTTGGCCGTGAAGTCGCACTTGGGGTAGTTGGTGCAGCTATAAAAGATGCTTCCGAACCGGGACTTCTTCTCAGCGATGTCGCCCTTGCCGCACTTCGGGCACTTCATGCCCTCGATCAGGTTCTGCTTGATGTATTTGCACTTCGGGTAGCCGCTGCAGGAGACGAACTCCCCATACTGCCCATTGCGCAGAACGAGCTGCTCGCCACACTTCGGGCAGTACTCATCGAGCGGGACCGGAGGCTTCTGCTGCTGCTTCTGGTCAAGCTTCCGGGTCGTCTTGCAGGGCGGATCTTCGTTGTAGCCCGGGCACGCCATGAACATGCCGAAGCGGCCCGTCCTCAGCACCATCACACGGCCGCACGCCTCGCAATACTCCTCGGCAGCCTCCGCATCCTGCGCCTCGGCAGTATTCAAGTCAGGCTTGGAGGCGAAGTTCTCCCGCGTGAAGGTGCAGCTGTCCTTCTTCTTCTTGTCGTAAGCACTACAGGCATAGAAGGAGCCGAACTTTCCCCACTTCAGCACCAGCGGCGATCCGCATTGCTCGCACTTCTCGTCGGTCGGCTGCTCCATCCGCTTAATGGACTCCATGTGCTCGCCGGCGTGCGATAACTCCTTCTCAAAGTGCCCGTAAAAGCCGCGAAGCAGGTCGACCCACTTCTCCTTGCCCTCCTCGATATCGTCGAGCTCTTCTTCGAGCTTGGCGGTGTACTTCAGATCGAAGATATAGGGAAAGTTCGCGACCAGCAGATCGGTGACCACGACTCCAATCTCGGTGGGATAGAACTTGCCCGAGCGCCCGGTGGGCGGCTGCTTCGTCACATACTGCCGGTCCTGGATCGTTGTGATGATCGAGGAGTAAGTCGAAGGCCGGCCGATGCCCTGCTCTTCGAGCACCTTGACGAGAGACGCCTCGTTGTAGCGCGGCAGCGGCTCGGTGAAGTGCTGCTCCGGCGTCAGGCTCTGAAGATTGAGCGCCTGCCCTTCGTTCAACTCCGGCAGCTTGTTTTTGAGCGCCTCGTCGTCTTCGTCCTTGGCGTCCTTCGCCTCTTCGTAGACCTTGAGGTAGCCATCGAACTTCAACACCGACCCCGTAACCCGGAAGTCGTAACGGCGGTCGGACTTTGCCGCAATGTCGACCACCGTCTGATCGAAGACAGCAGGCACCATCTGCGACGCCACGAAGCGCCTCCAGATGAGCTGGTAGAGCTTGTACTGTTCGTCGCTCAGGTACTGCTTGATCTCGTCGGGATGCAGATCGACGTCGGTGGGCCGGATCGCCTCATGTGCGTCCTGCGCATCTTTCTTTGATTTGAATGTATTGGCGGTCGCCGGCAGATAGTGCTTGCCCAGCTTGCGGTCAACGTACTTGCGGGCCGCGGCGACGGCGTCCGGCGAGACTCGTGTGGAGTCGGTACGCATGTAGGTGATAAGACCGACCGTACCCTGGGATCCGATCTCGAGCCCCTCATAGAGCCGCTGCGCCACACCCATGGTGCGCTTTACGTTGAAGCCGAGCTGCCGGGAGGCGTCCTGCTGCAGCTTACTGGTCGTGAAGGGTGCCTGCGGTGTGCGCCTGCGCTCCTTCTTCTCGACCGAGCGCACGCTCCACTTTGCTTTATCGAGCGCGGCGACTACCGCGTCCATCGAATCGGAGTCGGGCATGCTGGCCGTGCCCACGGTCTTCACCTCTGACTTCGTTCCATCGATGCCGACGAAGCGTGCTACAAACTCCGGGCCCTGCGGAGCCGGAGTAAGCGCCGCATCGAGCGTCCAGTATTCAACCGGGTGAAAGGCGGCGATCTCCCGCTCCCGCTCGACAATCAGGCGGACAGCGACGGTCTGAACCCGGCCTGCGGAGAGCCCGCGGCGGACCTTGTCCCACAGCAATGGCGAAACCTGGTATCCCACAATCCGGTCGAGCACGCGGCGGGTCTGCTGGGCATCGACGAGGTGCTCGTCGAGTCCGCGAGCATGCTCGAACGCCTCGGTGACGGCCTTCTTGGTGATCTCGTTAAAGGTGACGCGCTGGATCTTTGCCCCGTTCCTGAGCGACGGCGTGAGTTGCATGGAAAGGTGCGCAGCGATCGCCTCACCCTCGCGGTCGGGGTCTGGAGCGAGGTAGACGGCGTCAGCCTTCGACGCAAGCTTCTTCAGCTTCGAGACGAGCTCGATCTTGTCCTTTGAGACTTCGAGGGTCGGCTCGAAGGTGCGATGTTTGATCTCAACGCCGATCTCTTTTTTGGGCAGGTCCATAATGTGGCCGTAGGAGGCCTCCACGATGTAGTCGCTGCCAAGATATTTATTGATCGTCTTGGCCTTGGCTGGCGACTCGACGATCACTAATGATTTACCCATCTTGTTCCTTCACAGTGCGTGGATGTGTTCGGCTTCCGCCGCTTCCTTTCGCACTCGATCTTTGTCTGGAAGCTATCATGCGTGTCAACTGCCCGCCACAAGAGCTTCCATTGTTGGTCTGACTGCTATCACTCGAAAAGGTACGCACGGCTACAGGAAAGCTGAGGCATGCGATGCCCGAATCTAGAAACTTTTCACGTAATTTTTGCCGGGAAGCTGCTTGATGCGTCCGGCGAGCTCGAGCTCGAACAAGGCGGTAAACACTTCCGAGGAACTCAGCTCCGCCTCGAGCTTTTCCATCACTTCGTCGAGGTGCAGCGACTCGTCCTGGCGGAGCGCCTTGAGCACCAGCGCCTCGTTGGCCGGCAGCGGGGCTTCCTCGAATAACGATGCGGCAGGCCCCACCGAAGATGCAGACTCGAGCGCGATTTCAAGGTCGACGCGCACCTGGGATGGCAGATCTTCCCAGACATCCTCCCAGGTGACGACCAGCTTGGCGCCCTGTTTAATCAGCGTGTTGGGTCCCCATGCGTTCTTGGTGGTAGCGTTGCCGGGTACTGCGAAGACGTCGCGATTCTGTTCGAGCGCACAGCGTGCCGTCACCCGGGTTCCGCTGTGTTCGCCTGCCTCGACCACCAGTACTCCGACGCTGATGCCGCTCAGCAGACGATTCCTGCGAGGAAAGTTCTGCGGCGCCGGAAACGTGCCGAGACGATGCTCCGACAGTATCAATCCGCCGCCGGCGAGTATCTGCTCGGCGAGCGATTTATTCTCCTTTGGATAGATGACGTCGATGCCCGTGCCCCAGACGGCGATGGTCGGCGACTTCGACGCGATTGCGCCCTTGTGGGCAGCCGTGTCGACGCCGCGAGCCATTCCGCTGATGATCAGCAGCCCGCGCATCGCGAGGTCGCGCGAGAGCACCTCGGCCATGCCCAATCCATAAGGAGTGGGGTGCCGCGTGCCCACTACAGCGATTGAATGACGCGAGAGCAGCTGCACGTCCCCTCGGGCCCACATCACAGGCGGAGGGTCGAATATCTCGCGTAGCCGCTCAGGATACGCGGCGTCGGAGTAGGTGAGGATCGAGCCGCCCTCGTCCGAGACGTGCTGCCACTCGTCCTCAGCGTCGCGCAACGCGCGCCCGTCGGCGATGCACTGCACGGCGGTCGCCGGAAAGCCCAAAGACTCGAGTTCAGTGAGCGGCAGGTGAATGACGCGTGCAGCGGAGCCGACCCGCTCCACTGCCTGCAGGATCCGGCGCGGCCCAAGTCCCGGTGCGAGGGCGAGCGCGAGCCAGGCCAGCCTTGCCGTCTCCATCGGCGGTGCGGGCACGACGCCATTCTTGCTCGGAGCGCTTGTCAGTGGGCCGCTGGCGCTTCCTGCAGCCGAGTTGCCGGGGGATGTGAGCGGGGCTGGCGAGGTCGAGACCGGCTCGGCGCTCGGCTCACTAAGACTCTCACTAACCGATTCGTCGAGGGGTTCGGGATGGAGGGTCGCCTTCAAGGATGCACGCTCCTCTGCGGGATTCGCTCCCGCCTCTTCAACTTTTCTGTCTGCTCTGAGGGTTGCGCCGAGAGTAGGCGCGCAAGGGACCAGTGTCAAGTACGTATGCCAGGAGATGGTCGGCAGCGAGGCCTCATGCCCCTATGTTCCGGTTAAGCTCACCGCTTCTACATATGGGCCTTCGCGTCCCAGAGTGGACGCAGGAGGTTATGTCCGAGGACGAGAGACTCAGCGGCTCATCTTGAGCATCTGCTCGGCGTGCTTCAGCGAGGTGTCGGTAAGCTTGGCGCCGCTGAGCATGCGCGCGACCTCCTCGGTGCGCTCCGCGTTCTCGATCAGGCGAACGGAGGTCCTCGTACGCCCGCCCTGCTCCCGCTTGCCGATGAGAAAGTGCTGATCGGCAAAGGCAGCAATCTGCGGCAGATGCGTAACACAGAGGACCTGCTGGGCGCGCGAGAGCGCCTTCAGCTTCTGCCCGACGGCCTCTGCGGCGCGCCCCCCAATGCCGATGTCGATCTCGTCAAACACCAGAGTCCTCGGCACGGCTGTCCGGCGCTTTCCTTTCGCCTGGGAGTGGTTCCCGCAGGCGTTGGCGCCCTCCTCGACGCTGACCTTGAGCGCGAGCATGACGCGGGACATCTCGCCCCCCGACGCGATCTCGCCGAGCGCCTTGAGAGGCTCGCCAGGGTTGGTCGCGATGCGGCACTCGACCTCATCCCAACCGGACGATGTCCAGCCACTCTGATCGTGGTGAGCGATGACCGCGATCGCGAACTTGACCTTCATCGCGAGATCGTTGATTTGAACTTCGGCCAGCTTCTCGAGTCTCTTCGCTGCATTCACGCGCTCGCTGCTCAGCTTGCGCGCTGAGACTTCGTAGCTAGCCGCAGTTGCCTCTAGCTGACCCCGCAGGTCCTTGATAGTCTCGTCGCGATTCTCAATCTCGGCCAGCTTCGCCGCAACGTCTTCGCCGAACGCAATGACCTCGGTGACAGTCGCGCCGTACTTGCGCTTGAGCCGGTCGAGAGCAGCCAGCCGGTCTTCGATCTCGATGAGCCGCTCCGGTGAGGCCTGCACCCCCTCGGCATAGTCGCGCACCGTGGCGCCCACATCCTGAACGATGGCACGCGCGGAGGTGAGCTGCTGCACAGCCTCTGAAAACTTGGGATCATAACGCGCCAGCTCTTCTACATTCCTGAGAGCAGCCTTGAGCGCGACCTCGGCCGAGGTGCTGCCCTCGTAGAGCTGCTCATGCGCGCTCATCGCGGCTGCGTAGAGCTTCTCCGAGTTCGACAGCACACGCTTCTCGGTCTGGAGTGCCTCGTCTTCGCCCGGTGTCAGGCGCGCGTCGGCGATCTCGCGCCGCTGAAAACTCCACAGGTCAGCCATGCGAAGACGGTCCTGCTCGTCGCGTTCGAGCGCATCGAGGCGCGCTGCGATCTCACGCCACTTCGCGTACGCCGCACTCACGGCTTCGGTCGAGATGCCGGCGAACCGGTCGAGCAGCCCGCGCTGCTGTGCCGCATCGAACGCGCTGTGGGTCTCGCTCTGCGCGTGCACCAGCGCCAGCTCCGGCGCCAGCTGCCGCAGCACTGCTACGGTGGCCGGCTGATTGTTGACGTAGACTCGGCCCTTGCCGCCTTGCTGTATCTCGCGGCGCAGGATGATCTCCGCACTGTCGCAGTCGATGCCATTCGCCTCGAGCGTCGCCTCTGCGCCCGGCGTGCTCTCAAAGACGCACGCCACGACCGCCTTGTCTGACCCGTGGCGCACCACGTCTGAGGACGCCTTGCCGCCCATCAACAGCGCCAGGGCGTCCACCAGGATCGACTTGCCCGCGCCAGTCTCTCCGGTAAGCAGATTGAGGCCGGGCCCAAAGTTGGCGATGGCGTGATCGATCACCGCGTAATTTTCAGCTCGCAGCTCGAGCAGCATCTCTAACACCTTCTCATGCCACGCACCAGCGGCTCTTCCATGCTAAGCGTAATCAGAGCTCGCTTACCCGGCTGCCGTGATCTTTTCCCTCCTTCATAGTCTTCTTCATGGTTGAAAGGGCTGCGGTGCCCGCTCCCACTCAGGAACAGGCACGAGCCCCTCTGTCAATGCCGGCGAACTAAGGTGGCCCTAGAAGTTGACCTTGATCGCCATCTCCACAACGCGCCTTCCCTCCCGCAGAGGTGCAGTCCCGAAGTCGGCATTCTGATTGGTGCTGTTCGCAAGCGTGCCGCTCGGGCTGTTATTTGTGAAGTTGAGAGTGGTCTGAGTCGGAAAGCTCTCGGTAAAGCTGGTGTTGGCATGGTTGAGGAAGTTGAAGGCGGCAAACCGGAACTGCACATTGCGGGTCTCCGATAACTTGAACGCCTTTGAAGCCGTCAGGTCTGACTGCGTATACGCCGGCCCGTGAAGGTAAGGCAGACGATAAAGACCGTTCTGCCCGATCGTGGGAGGAAGCGCGAAGCAGTTGGCATTCACGTACTGGTGAGACCTTAACCCGGCAGTGGGATCGCAGGTCAGGATAGGCTGCAGACTTACATCGGGGGTGCCGAGCAGAGTCTGGTTATTGATGCCTATCGTGCCCTGGGTATTCGCCAGGGTACCTCCCAGGGCAAAGTCGGGACTGAAGGTAGACTGCAGGTCGCCGCCACTCTGAATGTTGGTGATACCCGAGAGCTGCCACCCGTTACCTGCCCAGCCCAGGTATCGGTTATGCAGAGGGGCGCCAAAGTCATAGGTGTAGCTGGCATTAAAGATGTGGGTGCGGTCATAGGCCTCGGGCAGGTAGTCATTCCTGAGGTTAAACGGATCAGCGGGCAGGCCGTTCGAGTCTCCACCCAGCACGCCAAGGGCACGGGACCAGGTGTAGTTGACTCCGTAAAGAAAGTGTCCCTGCTGCCTGGTCCACGAGGTCTGCAGGCCGTTGTAGTTCGCATAAAGCCGGTGTTGAGGAACCAGCACCCGCCGATACTGCGGGAATGGTCTGTATTGATCGATCTGTGCTGTGTTCAAGAGGCCGACCGTAAGAGCATTTGAGCCCGGAGGAGCATAGACAGGTACAGTCACTCCTGTAACAGGGTTAGGTTGGAACAAGGCCCCGACAGGCAGCTTGTTCATGTCGTCCAGGTTGGTATTCTGATTGGCTCCGTTATCCAGCAGGTCGTTACTATGGTTGCCGACATAGGCGATCTCAACGATGGAGTTCTTCGGCATCTTCTGATCGATGGCCAGGTTCCAGGTATAGACCTGCGGCTGCCGGTCGTCGCCAGGGGTGAAGCCAAACCCGTCACTGCCAGGGCTGAATACCGGCCCGGCCGTCGCTGACTGCCCCTGCGAGCTGATAGACGAGAGCAGGATATTGTTCACGGTAGCGCTTCGTTCACCCTCCACGACTCCCACTCCGCTTGTCGCGTCGTTATAAGAGTCGTGGGCGCGATAGATGCCTGCTCCCGCGCGTACCACCGTGTTACCGGTGCCGTAAGCGTCCCACGCAATACCTGCACGAGGTTCGACGTAGGCCCAGCGTGTCTTCAGCCCTGCATTGGGGATACTCCGATCGATCCCGTGCCATAAGAACCCCGGGAGCGGGCTGACGCCGGAGTTGATGGTCGACGGCTCCCAGACAGGTATGCCCTGCCCGTGCGCATCGTTCCAGGGCGCCAGATGCTCAAATCGCACCCCCAGATCGAGGCTTATGCGACGACTTACTCGCCAGTGGTCCTGACCAAACCAGTCTATATTCCAGAAATACAGGTTTGGTGCGGGCATAATGTTTGTCTGCGAGTAGGTCTGCACATGACCCTCGAGGAAATTAGCCAGGTAATTGCCGCCGTTGCCGCTGCCGGCCACCCCGGTATTGTGGATCAGGCCTGCGACAGGATCCGTAAATGCCTCGCCGAAGTAGTAAAGTGAGAGCGCTCCATTCGTATTCACAAAAGGGGCAACCTGGTGGTTGGTGTCGAGTTGAACGAACGCACCTGCTCTGAAGGTATGCGGACCAAGGACCTTGGTCACATTGTCACCGCCGCCGCGCGCCCACTTCTTCGCGAAGATCCCCCCGAAGCTGGTGTCTGGAAATAGAGCTACAGGCAAGCCGTCGTTACCGTAATCCTGGAGCTGCGGCACTACCTGGCTGTGATTGTTAAAGAGTCCCTGGTACGGATAACCCGCACTCGATCCAAAGGCATTCTGATTCTTCGCTACGAAGTTCTGCAGCAGCCAGGAGCCTTCCCCGTACAGTTCATTTGTAAGTGTGGGAGATAAAACGGTAGAAAGGTTAAAGCTTCCCAGTTCGGAATTTACTGTACTCAGCAGGCCGCCGCCCGGCGTGTTGATGCCGCCCAGCGAACCCCGCGGCGAGTAGTACTCTATCTGCGGCACGCCGCTCTTGCCGCGCTCCGTGCTATAAACGGCGAAAAGGTGGTTGTTATTAGTGATCGCGTAGTCGATCCTTCCGCGTGCCTGCCACAGGTTGTTGTCAGCAAGGTTGGTAGTTATGTAGTTGTAAGTACCATTGCTGACCGTGTTCGGCGCCGGGAGTAGGTTGATAAGCGCCCGCGCGCCTGGATCGATGAAGGAAGATATGTCTCCGTTCACAACTGCCTGGCCCTGCGGACCAGTCACAGGAACACCGCAGATGTTTGCATAACTCCCATTGCAGGTGGTGCCCGCAGCATTAGCAGGAAGATAGTTGGGCCCCAGGTAGGCCTGCAGCTGCTGTGCGCTGAAGTCGCCACTCCTCATCGCAAGAGTAGGAACCAGGGCAGTTAGTACGGCGGAACCAGCTCCGCCGTACGCGTAGTTATTGCGCTGGGCGTAGTCTTCGGCGCCTGCAAAGAAGGCCAGCCTGGAAGCCCGGTTGAAGCTGGTAAATGGAATCCTCACGGGACCACCCAGCGTGAAGCCGGGATAGACCTCACGATCTGGCGGTTTTGCCTGGTGCGTGAACCCCGCCAGCCAGTCGGTCGAGTTCAGCTGTGAGGTGCGCCCGTAGGTATAGATGGAGCCGTGAAAGTGGTCTCCGCCTGACTTGCCTACTGCGTTGATTACTACTGGCCCGCGCGCGCCGTCCGCCGTAAAGCTCGATGTCTGGACCTTGACCTCGCTGACCTGTTCATAGTTGATGTTCTGAATGGCCGCACCAAAGTTGCCCGGATCAGTGATGTCAGCGCCGTCCGAGAGCAGGCTTACACCGTTCAGAGGAGTGCCGTTGGCTGCATAACTGCCGAGCGCTCCGTTGACGCTCACCTGCGACGGATCGTAGGTGGTGTTATCGACACTGCCGTTGCCACGCGAGATGGCAAAGCCCGGAAGTATCCTTAGTAGCTCAGTCACATCGCGGCCCTCAACCGAGAGATGCGCTATGTCCTGCGAAGAGATGAGCGAACTCTGCTCCCCGCTGTCCACCGGCACGCTGCCCGCATCCGCGGTAACCGTGACCTGTTCCGTTGCTGCTCCAACCGCCATACGGATGTCACGTACACTGCGCTGGTCGCCTGGATCGAGGTGGATGCCGCTCAGGGTATAAGTGCCGAAACCCGACGCTGTAATGCTCAGATCGTAATCGCCGGTCGGAACCGCCGAGAAGGAGAAGAACCCTGAGCCGTTGCTCGTCGTCTTGCGGGTGTCGTTGCCGGTCGCACTCTTCAAAACTACTGCAGCGTCACTGATGACTGCGCCCGATGAGTCGGTGACTGTTCCGTTGAGGGTTGCGGTCGTAACCTGGGCAAGGGCGGTGTGCCTTCCGGGCAGGAGGATCAAGATAAAAGGAAGAAGGAAGACGAGCGTTCCCCTCGGCTTATGCCCCTCGCGGGCACGTGGAATAAGTGACTGCATCATGGTCTCCAAAGATTCTTGCGTTAAAGTGGGGTCAAGGTCTGCTTACGCTTGAGTGCCGGGTAGCTGCATTTGGTTCTTCATCGGTCAGTCGAAACGGCTCTGCGCCGATACGTGTGTGGACTATTCGGCGGGGCTCCAGGTTTCAGGTTGTTCCTACCGGCTTTCCGGGTGTCACGGCGCCAGACACGCACCCGACGTGGACACGATCCCGGCCTGACACGAACCGAAGAGGCCGCCTCGGTGTCTTCCGGTTTGCGCCTTGTAACTTTGGGTTTACTGCAGCTACGTGGGGGTTCAACTGATCTCAACCAGGTTGGCTTTTGCCCATTTACGCGGAGCCGCGTCTTCCATTCGTGAACCTGGTTGGCGACTTGGAGGCGCTCTCCCGGTCTGGTAGCTTGGAGGATGACGCGATGACTCCACTCCTCAGCGCACTTCTCCTTCTCCAGGCGGACCCGGATGCAGTCCCCGCCGCTCCAGCCGGCGGGGGCGGCAGCGCCATCATGGAGATGCTGCACAACAGCGGCCCGGTCGCGCTCACGGTGCTTGCTCTGCTCCTGCTCGCGAGCCTCTATTCGTGGACGATCATCCTCGGCAAGCTGGGCAGCTTTCGCCGTGCGCGCACCCAGAGCCGGCGCTTCCTGCGTAACTTCCGCAAGGCTGCGCGCCTGCAGGACATCCTCGCCGTCAGCGAGCAGTTCAAGCCGAGCCCGCTGGTCAGCATCTTTGATGAGGTATACGAAACGTACCGGCGGCAGACCGGCGGCTCCGGGCCTCCGCGCAATGTCACAGCTCTTGAGAGGTCCGCACAAAGCGCGTCGAGCGAGGCACTCACCGGCCTGGAGTCGCAGCTGACGTGGCTAGCTACCATCGGCGCGGTGTCTCCATTTCTCGGCCTCTTCGGCACGATCATGGGCATCGTGGACGCCTTTCACGGTCTTGGTACTGCAGGCGCGGCAACGTTGCGCGCCGTCGCTCCGGGTGTGTCGGAGGCTTTGATCACGACCGCAGCCGGGCTGGTTGTGGCGGTGCCTGCCGTGATTGCCTACAACCAGTTCACCGGACGCCTGCGCGAGTTTGCATCGCGGATGGACGACTTCTCCCGCGAGCTGCTCAACAGTCTGGAAGAGGTAGCCCTTCGGCCTGACAGCAGAAGCGATGAGCGGGAGGCTGCGCGTGGCCTTCACCACTAACGCCGGACAAACCCGCACCTCGATGTCGGAGATCAACATCACTCCGCTGGTCGACGTGGTTCTGGTACTGCTGGTCATCTTCATGCTGACTGCGCCGGTGCTGCAGTCGGGCATCGAAGTAGCGGTTCCAAAGACAAAGACCGTGAGGGAGATCACGGAGCAGCGCGTGGTCGTGACCATCGATCGGCAGCAGCGTGTCTTCCTCGGCGATCAGCCGGTCAATGTGGCCCAGCTGCCCGGGCGGCTGCAGCAGTCTGGCTCCGCTGCAGGCAAAGATCCGGCGCACCAGGTCATCTACCTGCGCGCCGACGAACGCGTACCCTTCGGTGCCTTTGCCTCGGTGATGGATGCGGTCAAGCAGGCCGGCATCACCAATATCAGCATCGTGACACAGCCGATTCAGAACGGCCCCGCGAAGTAGCTGATGGCGCTCACCTCTCAACTCGCACCGCAGGAGGATGCGGCCAGGTCAAGGCTCACGACGCCGGCGGCCGGAGCGCTGCTCCTGCACATCGCCGTCTTCGGCTCCATCTTTGTGTGGGCTTTCATCCAGGGTCATCTGCACCACGATTACTGGGGTGCGGATTCCCACGAGGGCGCAATCCAGGCCACCCTCGTCAGCCACGCTCCAGCCCTGCCGCTGCCCCAGGAACAGCCCCCTACTCCCAACGTGCTTGCGACGGAGACGCCAAGCCCTGCTCCTGTCGAGCAGGCGCCCCAGCCGAGGGCTGCGCCGGCTCCCGAGCGTGACGCGGTTCCCATACCCATCAAGCAGCCGCCTAAGGTCAAGCTAACCTCGGCCAGGAAGGCGCAGGAGCAGCCCTCGCCTCCAACCAAGAAGGAGCTGACAGACGCAAGAGCGGCGCTCCACCCCCAGCCGGTCCCCAGGCACGACAATCGCGCGCAGTACGGTGAGTCTGCTCCGCAGATGGCCAGGTCCATGACGGATCGTCAGGGGCCGCCGAGCACAGTGACCACTCCAGGCAGTGACTTCGGAACCCGCTTCGCCTGGTATGTTGACGTGATAAAACGCAAGGTCGCGCAGAGCGGGCACCAGCAGGAGGTCGACCCCCGCACTCCGGCCGAAGCACACGTCTCGGTGATCTTCAACGTCAACCGCGACGGAGCGCCAGGCGGCGTTGAGGTGGAGCAGAGCAGCGGCAGCCCTTCGCTCGATTCAGCCTGTATTCGCGCCGTGCAGCGGGTTGACACCTTTGGTCCTCTGCCTGCGGGCTACAGCCTCCAGAGCCTCGGAGTGCACTATCACTGCGATAATAGTGGCTTCGGGAGATGACGCAGCCGATGACGTTTTTTGCAGTATCACTTGCAGCAGAGAGGGCAGGCCGCCGATCTTGCACCCTGGCGATGCTCGCAGCGCTCCTGCTGATCGCTTCGGTTCTGACGCCGCGCTCCGGCGCGCAGGAATGGGTGCGAACCGGCTCGAACCTTGGCGGGCAGAAGATCCGCCTCGCAGCAGCCGACTTCAAGCCAGCATCGGCCGACCCGCAGACTCCCACCCTGAAAACTACCTTTGACCAGACCTTCTTTGACGATCTGGCCAACGCGGGCATCTTTGACATGGTCTCTAAGAGCCTCGCTCCGCCTGCCGCGCCCGGCTCCCCGGGGGAGATCAACCTGGCGCAGTGGTCTGGCTCGCCCTCGAATGCGGAAATGGTTGCCTTCGGGGCGCTCGCCGTCAACGGCGGTCGCCTCACGGTCTACGGCTGGCTCTTCGACGCAAAGAATGCGCAGTCGCCGCAGATTCTCGGCAAGCAGTACAACGAGCAAGCGTCGGAGGACAACGCCCGCCTGATCGCCCACCGCTTTGCCGACGAGATCATCCTGCGCCTCGGTGGAGGCATCAACGGCATTGCCGAGACGAAGATTTACTACGTCTCCTCCCGCACCGGCAGCAAAGAGATTTGGCAGATGGATTACGACGGCCAGGGCGCGCACCAGGTCACTCACCTGGGTACCGTGTCGCTGTCGCCCCGCATCTCGCCCGACAACTCCCGCCTCGCATTCACCACCCTGGGCCGCGCCGGCTGGAGCATCCGCCTCTATTCGCTCGAACTCAACCGGCTGGTCAACTTCGCCGCAACCGGCGGAACTACTTTGTCGCCGGCATGGTCAAGCAACGGCAGCTCCCTGGCCTTCTCCTCCAGTCGCACCGGCGATAACGAGATCTACGTCTCCGACGCAAATGGCAACGGAGCGCGCCGTCTGACCTCCTTCGCCGGTCCAGACGTCTCCCCGACCTGGAACCCAAAGACCAATGCGCAGATCGCGTGGGTGAGCGGCCGCACCCATCTGCCGCAGATATACATCATGGATTCGGACGGCGGCAACGTGCAGCGCATGACCGACGGAGGCTACGCTACTTCGCCGTCATGGTCGCCGAACGGGCAGTTCCTCGCCTTCGCATGGGACAGGAAGTACGGCCCCGGATCACCCGGCGGGCAGGACATCTACGTGATGGATATCGCCACCCGGCGCTGGATCCAGCTGACTCACGAGGCCGGCCGCAACGACTTTCCGTCGTGGGCCCCCGATGGACGCCATATCGTCTTCGAACGGGAGCAGGGTGGGCGTTCCGAGATCTGGTCCATGCTCGCCGACGGCTCCGGCCAGCATCAACTCTCTCGCGGCGGCAACAACTTCATGCCGAACTGGAGCTGGAAGTAATCGCCGCTACACTCTCATTCCGATCGACTGCTGTCGCGCCTTGCCGGCGCCACCCCCTTTGCTGCACGGCAGTTCCCAATTCGCTATTCCTCAATCCGCTCGCTACCTCTCCGAGGAGGAGACACAATGATCGCTAATCCCCGCACACTGGCTGTAAGAACTCTGATCCCCGCCGTCGCACTGCTGGCATTGCTCACGACCAGTGGATGCAAGAAGAAGACGTCGGCCCCGATGCCGCCGCCACCCCCGGCAGCCACCGGCCCCGCACCGTCGGCCCAGCTCTCGGCCAACCCCACCGCGATCAATCCCGGCGACCAGGTCGTGCTCACCTGGCGCACGACGGATGCGACCGATGTCGCCATTGACCAGATTGGGCCGGTGCCCTCGTCCGGTACGAGGACGGTCGCGCCGACCGAGTCGACCAACTACCACCTGACTGCGCGCGGGGATGGAGGGTCGACGGACGCAACCGTGCGTGTCACCGTGACAGCGAGCGGCGCAGGCAGCGCTGCCCCGTCAAGCGGGTCCGACAACACGATGGATGAAGCGACCTTCCATCAAAACGTGCAGGACATCTTCTATGACTACGACAGCTACGAGGTGACAGCCGAGTCGCAGGCCATCATCGCCAAAGACGCATCCTTTCTGGCCGCACATCCGGGCTTGCGCCTGGTGATCGGCGGCTACACGGACGAGCGTGGATCGACGGAGTACAACCTGGCACTCGGCGAGAACCGCGCTAACGCAGCCAAGGTCGCCTTGACTACGGCCGGGGTTGCGCCCGACCGGGTGCGCACCGTCAGCTATGGTAAGGAGAAGCAGTTCTGCTCGGAGCACAACGAGACCTGCTGGCAGCAGAACCGGCGCGCGCAGTTCTCGATCGACCGATAGCCAAGGGGTCTTCGTCAACCTGAGGAGGGCGCCGCTGGTGTTCAGCTCGCTGCGCCGCCTGTCAGCGCCGGAGAGGCAGGCCGGCTCCGTCGTCAAGACAATCAAACTGCTAACAGCAGCAGGTCACCGCTGCCAACTATCTTCCAGCGAGACTGAATATGCCAAAGCTTCCCCGTACTCTCGTCTTCCTCACCGTATTTGCATTGCTCAATGTCGTGCCCAGGGCCCACGCCGTCTCAAAAGAGATGATCCAGCTGCAGACCCAGGTACAGGAGCTGCAGAACATGCTGCAGCACCTGCAGCAATCGAACGACGAGCGCATGGGCGTGCTGCAGCACCTGGTCGAGCAGACGGCCGACAACGTCAACAAGATGTCGTCGGACATGAGCACGCTCGAGCGAGCGGTCAAGGCGGAGAACGATGCAACGTCCGCCAAGGTTGATGGCGTGTCGGCGCAGGTGCAGACCCTCAACGACTCCGTCGACGAGCTGAAGACGCGGCTGACCGCAGTCAGCAAATCCCTCGGAGACGTGCAGGCGCAGCTGCAGAATCTGAACACGCAGCCGACGGGCGGGCAGCCCTCGGGCGCTCCTGCCGCCGGCGGACCCGCAATTGGGGGACCGGCCGGCTCGACCTACAACCAGGCTCCCGCCGCGCCCCAGGCTCCGCCAGTCAGGGACCTCTACCAGGGCGGGGTGCGCGACTACAACTCGGCCAGTTACGCGGTCGCGAGTGCGGAGTTCAGCGATGTTCTCAAGTACTACCCGCAAGACGATCTGGCCGGCAACGCGCAGTTCTACATCGCCGAGATCGCTTACCGCCAGGGGAAATATCCCGACGCGATTAAGAGTTACGACGCGGTGCTCGAGCAGTACCCCGGCAACCCCAAGGCTCCCGCCGCGCAGCTGCGCAAGGGCGAGGCGTTGATGGCGACCAACCAGAAGGATGCCGGCGTCCGCGAACTGCGCAGCCTGATCCAGCGCTACCCTCAGACGCCCGAGGCGCAGCAGGCGCGCAGCCGCCTCAACGCCCTCGGCGTCCGTATCAATCCCACCAAGCCCTCCGCCTATTCACGCTAGGCAGTGCTTAGAAGACAAGCAGCCAGCACTCTGGGACCGGTGAAGTATGATGGGGCCAACCTTTCAGGAACCATCATGAGACCTCGCCGCTTAATCTTCTTCCTGCCCGTGTTTTTTCTTCTTGCCTTCGATTCTTCTCTTGCTGTTGCGCAGTTCGGCGCCACGCTACCCTCAGGTGTGCAGAGTGGCGCCCCTGACGCTGTGTCCTTCATCAAGAGCGCGATCGAGACGACCAACCTGACCAGCCCCGGCACAAAGCCCTGGCACCTTCGCGCCAGATATCAGCAACTGGACGAGAAGGGTGCGGTCAAACACCAGGGGACATTCGAGGTGTGGTGGGCCGCGCCGGACTCGTCGAAGAGCACCTTCACCAGCCCGGAGTTTACCAGGACGACTTATCGTGCGGGCAACCTCTATTACGTCAGGGGTGACGCTGGGCGGGAGCCCTGGATCCAAAATAAAGTTTCGAGTCTAGTTCTTGCGCCGCTGACCTTCGCGACATCCATGACTACAGAAAAGGATCAGACCTTCGGAGGAGTCACCTTCCAGTGTTACTCCGACGAGAAGCCGGGACCGGTAGGAGAGTTGTTTTGCTTCAAGGATGCTCTACCCGTGCCAAGATTAGTAATATCGACGCAGGGCGGCGCTATCACGGCTCAGACGAGCTTTAACGGCATTGTCAGGCTTCATGAACACTATCTCGCCAAGACGATCCGACTGTACGAGTTAGGAACGCTCTTGGTTCAGGTGGATATAGACGTGGTTGATCCCGCTCTCACCATCGACGAAGCCGAACGGAGCCACCTGCGGATGCTACGCCTCAGCCGCAGCAAAAGCCCGAACACGGAGTCATAACGGGTCACCTGCTTAAATATCAGCCGCCTACACTTCCCATTGGTGCGCGGCTGATGCGAACAGGGGGCATCGTAGCGCTCAGGGGCATCATCACTAAAGTCGGAACGGTCGAGGACATCGAAGTCCTGGGCGGACCGGTAACCTTGCAGCAAGCTGCCGTCGACGCCGTGAAGAAGTGGCAGTATGCGCCCTACCTGCTCGATGGCAAGCCGGTCGAAGTTGAGACTGAAATTAACGTAGTCTTCAACGTTCCAACACGATAGCCGCGACGCAAGCGGGACCTCCAGTACTGCGAGACTGCCGCCTGATGCCCGCCCTGCTTCCTCTCATGGTCCTGCTGCTCGATGTGCAGTGGGGTAGTGCGACTCCATCTGATGCAGGCTATCTACTAACCGGCTTGAGCTCCTCCTCATCACCGACACTCCGGCATCGCTGCAGCGGCTAAGCTAGACTAGCTGCAACGCTCATGGCTGCTCCTATCGACAATCCTGCTCGCGCTGAAGACTCGCCTGAGTCATGGGAGGCGAGCCCGGGCATCGACCAGGCGCTCGATGGCTGTGCTCCGAACACCTCTGCCGCCGATTCAACCGATGTCTCAGGTGGAGACGCCGTTCATCGATCAGATGAGCCAATGCCCCCGGACGAAGACGCAGAAGGAATCAGCCCGGTACCCCCTGCGGGCCCGCGCAAAGCTGCCATCACCTTCATCTTTATCACCGTAGCCACAGATATGCTCGCGATGGGCCTGATCGCGCCGGTGCTGCCTCGCCTGATCGCCGGCTTCATGAACAACAATGCGGTCAGCGCGGCGCAGATGCTCGGCATCTTCGGCACCGTCTTCGCCAGCATGCAGTTCTTCTTCTCGCCGGTGCTTGGCTCGCTCTCCGACCGATTCGGGCGCCGGCCGATCGTGCTGCTCTCGAACTTCGGAACAGCCTTCGACTATCTCCTGATGGCCTGGGCGCCGGCGCTGGGCTGGCTCTTCGTCGGGCGCGTCATCTCGGGGCTGACCACCTCGAGCATCCCGACTGCCATGGCCTACATGGCAGACATCACGCCCAAGGAGAAGCGGGCCGCCGCGTTCGGCATGCTGAGCGGCGCATTCGGGCTGGGCTTTGTCCTCGGCCCCGCTGTCGGAGGGCTGCTCGGCAATCGCAATCCTCATCTGCCGTTCTGGGTGGCGAGCGGCCTGAGCCTGTGCAACGGCATCTATGGACTCTTCGTGCTGCCGGAGTCCTTGTCCCTCGCCAATCGCAGCCGCTTTTCATGGAAGCGAGCCAACCCGGTCGGCTCCCTCTCCCTGCTGAGCCGCAGCCGCGCGCTGATGGGCATGGCCGTGCTGCTGCTGCTCGGCTACGTCTCCCAGCAGTCGCTGATGAACGTCTACGTCATCTACGCGGACTATCGCTACGGGTGGACTAATCGCACCGTCGGACTTTCGCTTGGCATGGTTGGGCTGTTCAGCGGCCTCTACAGCATGCTGCTGGTGAAGCGAGCGGTCGCGAGGTTCGGGGAACGGGGCACCATCATGCTGGGTCTTGTCGGCGGAGCGATCGGCTACTCCATGTTTGGGCTGTCGACGACCGGCGTGCTCTTCTGGTTTGCTATTCCCTTCCTGAACCTGATGGCGCTCACCTGGCCGTCCGCGCAGAGCCTGATGTCCCGCGATATAGGACCCTCCGAGCAGGGCCAGCTGCAAGGTGCCGTGAACAGCCTGAGGGGCATCTCGGGGCTGATCGGGCCGGGCATGTTTACCTATATCTTCAGCAAGTCGATCGGAGCGAATGCGGCGATTTCACTGCCCGGCACGCCCTTCTTTGTGGCCGCTGGCCTGCTCATCGCTTCGCTCATCGTGGCGCAGACCGCCACGCGCTCGAGGGCGGCGATCCCGTCTTGATCCGTACCGGACCGCCTGCTCTTCAGTCTCCTGACGTGAATTACCACCCCATCTTCGCCAGTCTCGCCGCCGATCTGCGAATCGAGCCATCCCGCCTCGTCATCTAGTTGAGCGACGCTCGAGCGAGTGCTCTTGCTGAAGGAGAGATGAATGAACTACAGACTCTTGGGACATAGCGGGTTGAGGGTATCAGAGGCGGCGCTGGGCACGATGACCTTCGGCGAGGACTGGGGCTGGGGCTCCAAGAAGGAAGAGGCCAGGCAGGTCTATGAGGCCTTCCGCGAAGCCGGTGGAAATTTCATCGACACTGCCAACATTTACACCAATGGCACGAGCGAGACCCTGGTCGGCGAGTTCATCGCGGACCATCGCAGCAGCGTCGTCCTTGCGACCAAGTACACCAATGCCGCCCCAGGCACCGACGCTAACGCGGGCGGAAACCATCGCAAGAGCATGATGCAGGCGGTTGAGGCTAGCCTGAAGCGGCTGAAGACCGACTACATCGACCTGCTGTGGATGCACATCTGGGACAAGATGACGCCGGTCGAAGAGGTGATGCGCGCCTTCGACGATCTGGTGCGGCAAGGCAAGGTGCTGTACGTCGGCGTGTCGGACGCGCCGGCCTGGTGGCTTGCGCAGGCGAACACTCTGGCGACGCTGCGCGGGTGGACCTCCTTCATCGGTCTGCAGATCGAGACAGCCTGCTGGAGCGCTCGGTCGAGCGGGAGCTGATTCCTGCGGCAGCGGCGCTCGGCATCGGAGTCACGGCGTGGTCGCCGCTCAAAGGCGGCATCCTCTCAGGCAAGTACCACGGCGGCGCCAAGGCGGTCGACGGCCGGATGAGCAGCGAGATGATGCAAGACTTCATTCCGGAGAAGGTGCGCACCGAAAAAACCGTGGAGGCGGTCAAGAGCGTTTCAGAGCAGGTGAATCGCAGTATGGCGCAGGTCGCGCTGGCGTGGCTGCGCTACCGGCCCAATCCGGTGATCCCCATCCTCGGCGCCCGCAAGGTCGCACAGCTTAAGGACAATCTGGCGAGCTTTGAACTTCAGCTCAGCATCGAGCATCTCAAGGTTCTCGACGAAGCGAGCGCGATTGAACTCGGGTTCCCACATGATTTCTACAACCTGGAGATGGTGCGTGGTCTGATCTATGGAGGCATGCGGGATCGCATTCTCGCTTGAACTACCTGCCGGAGAGGCCCGGTAACATACCCGTTGCTGCCCGGCATTGCCTCACGCTGGCTCTCTGAACTCATGAAGCCTGCATGCTCTAATCAGGCATGGACAATCGCGCTATCGCGACCCTGCTGATCGAGACTGCCGACCTGCTTGAGATCAGCGGCGGCGATCCCTTCCGCATCCGCTCCTACCGCCGCGCGGCCGAGGCCGTCGAGTCGACCACGGTCCCGCTGAGCGAGATCGCTGAAGACCCCAAGAAGCTGCAGCAGATTCCCGGCATCGGCAAGGGGATGGCCGCCAACATCCGCGACATCCACCGTGCCGGCACGCTGCCCCTGCGCGAAGAGCTGCTGAGCAAGTACAAGCCAGGCATGCTCGAGCTGCTCAAGCTGCCCGGCATGGGGCCCAAGACGGTGCTGCTGCTGTGGGAGTCGCTGCAGGTCTCAGACATTGACAGCCTGCAGGCCGCGCTCGACGCCGGCAGGCTCGAAGGTCTGCCACGGTTTGGCGAGCGACAGATCGAAAAGCTGCGCAAGGGGATCGTCGAATATCGCGCACGTTCGGGACGCTTCCACCTCGACGACGCGGAGACGGCCGCCGAGAAGATCTCTGCTTACCTGTTGACGTTTCCCGGGGTGGAGCGGGTGATCCCGGCCGGCTCGCTGCGCCGCGGACGCGAGACCGTCGGCGACCTCGATCTACTGGTCACGGGCCCTGCCTGCGCAGAGGATATCGTGCAGGCAGCGGCCGATCATACCGCGGCCTACCCGCCGATTCACGCCATCATCGCCCAGGGGCCGAACAAGGTCAGCTTCAGCCTCCGCTCCGGTCTGCAGGTTGACGTGCGGCTGCTGCCGGAGGGCTCCTACGGCGCCGCATTGCAGTACTTTACCGGGTCCAAGATGCACAACGTGACGCTGCGGCAGCGAGCCATCAGGCGCGGCTACACGCTGAGCGAATACGCGCTCGCCAGGATTGAAGACGGGACGACAGTAGCCGCCGCCACCGAGGAAGAGATCTACGACGCGCTCGGTATGGACTGGATTGCACCTGAGCTGCGCGAGAACCACGGCGAGCTCGAAGCAGCAGCCGAACGACGGCTGCCTCTGCTGATCGAGCAGCGCGACCTTCGCGGAGACGTCCACATGCACACCGTCGCAACCGACGGTAAATGCACCATCCGCGAGATGGGGGAGGCCGCCGCTGCCATGGGCTACGAATACATGGCGATCACCGACCACTCGAAAAACCTGTCGATGGTGAATGGCCTCGATGACGCCCGCGCACTGCAGCACATCCGCGATATCGCACGCGTGAACGACGAGATGGAGGGGCGCATTCGTGTGCTCCCTGGCATCGAGGTCGACATCCTCGCAGATGGCGAACTCGACCTCTCAAACGATGTGCTTGCACAGATGGAGGTGGTGATCGCCAGCGTACACTCCCTCTTCAACATGCCGGAGCAGCAGATGACAGAACGCATCCTGCGCGCCCTCGAGAACCCTTACATGCGCATCCTTGGGCACCCGACGGGAAGGCTTCTGCTGCGGCGCGATGCCTACGATCTGAACCTTCCGGCGATCCTCACCAGGGCGGCTGCGCTGGGAGTGGCGATGGAGCACAATGCCTACCCCGACCGCCTCGATCTCTGCGACCGCGACCTGCGCATGGCGCACGAGGCGGGCTGCGCCATCGTCATCAACACGGACTCCCACCACACCAGCCATCTGCCCATGATTCGCTACGGCGTGCGGCAGCTGCGCCGCGCGTGGCTACGCAGGCAGGATGTGCTGAACACGCGTCCCGTCGAAGATTTTCTGGCCGGATTGCGCCCCCGGCCCTGAACACGCCGGTCCTGCCACTGCCGATCTCAAAGATCAGGAAAGCGGCCCGTCATCGCTTTGCTTTCGAACTTCGGGCTGCCCTGGCGGGTGTGCCGGCGAAAGCTGGCAGGGGTGGCTCTCGCAACCCCGCCAGGGCAACACTCGTTGACGGCTGGGCTAACGAGGAAAGCGGGAAAGGGAGCGGCTTTCTGTCGCTGTGGAGCACCCGCTCGATCGCGGCGCAGGCCGCCCAAACACCGTCTTCGGCCTTTAGCTGGGTACCCACAAGCGCGGCGGTGGCAGCGTAGGCGGGCTCCGAGAGCAGAGCCTGCAGATGTGCGGCCACGGCTGCTGCGCGATAGCGCTTTCGCGGCAGAACTCGCGCAACGCCGAGTCGTGCCGCACGGGCGGCGTTGTCCGGTTGATCGAGGCCCAGGGGCACAACCAGCATAGGCACTCCGGCGGTGAGCGCCTGCCCGGTCGTGCCAATACCGCCCTGGTGCACCACCGCCGCCGCCCGTCGAAAGAGCTCAGAAAACGGAGCATAGCCGGTCACGAAAACATCGCTGCGCTGCGCTGCATCGAGCAGCAGCGGAGAGTTCCTGCCAACCACGAAGACGGCGCGGCAGCCGATCCGCTCGACCGCGGCGCGGCTTTGAGCGTAGAAGTCGCGCGCATCGACCACCGCCGAGCTTCCCAGGGTAAAGACAACCGGTGGCGCACCGGATGACAGGAAGCTCTCCAGGCCGTCTTCGAGTCCGGAAGCTGCACTCGCACCCCTCGCACCGGCCTGATTGCGAGGAAGACTCTCCACGGCAGCCAGTCGCGCCTTTCTCGGCGCCGGATTGCGTCTTGGGGCGAACTCGCTGCGCGGCTCGTCGCGGTCATACACCGGAAAGCCGGTGATCTCGGTGTGTGCCGGCCAGTCAGGCTGCACGGCCCCCATCTTCGACGAAAACCAGGCCAGCGTGCCGTAAGGGGAGAACATGTCGTCGTGCATGGGGTGGCCGTGAACCGGACTGAGTCCCTCGCGACGCCTGATCTCATCCACCGGCCTCATCCAGCCTCGGGTCAAAGCCTTGAGGATGCGCAGCAGCACGCGATGAGGCGCTGGCCCAAAGCGCCGCAGCCCATGCATCCAGGGCAGCGGCGAAAGGATCGGCGGATCCGATGCCGAGACGAAGACGATCGGTGACAGCACCACCGACATCCACTTCAGGCCAAGCTTTTCCGCCACCAGCGGGGCGGGAAAGAGCAGCGGGTGGATGAGAACGAGGTTTGCCTCGGCGAAGGCGCTGAGCAGATCCTGGTAGGTCTCCTCCACGCAGGGCAGGATCAGCTTTCGTAGGAGGAATGCGGCCCCGCTGACCGGGTTGAAGGCGCGGCGGACGGTCTGCGGGTCTGCCTCCATCGGTACGAAATCCGGACGAATAGGAAAGAAGTCGAGGCCCTCGCCCTCGATCTTGGCCCGGTAGAACTCAGGCGCTGCCAGCCGCACCGCATGGCCAAGCTCTTTCAAGCCCAGGGCTACCGCGATGTACGGGTGAACATCGCCGCACGATCCCGACGTCGCTAGCACGATCCGGCTCATCCTGCTCCTATGCTTCCCCTGCCCGTCGCGAGTCGAGAGATTTGCGCGACCTGCTGACCCTTTCGATGCCGGACGCCGCGCTCTTATCGGATGCTCCTGCGAGGATGCATTCGCAGCGCCACGCCTAGGCAGTATATCGGCTAATGCCTTCCCGCCCTACGTCTTCCCGGTAGTTGGCCCCAGTTGCGGCCTCACGGGGACCGAAGCCTGCTTCTGCGAACGTATAATCAAGATATGCCGTTCGAAAGCGTACTCAAGGTTGCGGATGCAGACTTCCCCACCCGCTGGGGCAACTTCCGCATTCTGGGGTTTGAAGGAGTTCTGCTCGACGCTCCGCCCTGCTGTACGGATTCGATCGTCCGCAAGGACAAGCCGGAGGACCTGGTCGCGCTGGTGATGGGCGATATTCACTCGTCTCCACCGGTGGTGCGCATTCACTCGCAGTGCCTCACTGGGGACGTCTTCGGATCGCTGCGCTGCGACTGCCGTCTGCAACTGGAGATGGCGCTGAGCCGGATCAGCGAAGAGGGCGCCGGGATCCTGCTCTACGAACGGCAGGAGGGCCGGGGAATCGGACTGATGTCCAAGCTCAAAGCCTATGAGCTGCAGGATGAAGGCCTTGACACGGTCGAGGCAAACCTGGCGCTGGGATTCAAGCCGGACTGCCGCGAGTTTGAGCTGCCGGCCGAGGTATTAAAGCAGCTCGGAGTGAGCGCGGTGCGGCTGATGACCAACAATCCCGACAAGGTTGAGGCGCTCGAGTCGGCCGGCATCGACGTCGTGGAGCGTATCTCGGCCGAGGTGGAGCCCCTTGAGTCCTTCGAACGCTACCTCAACACCAAGCACGAGAAGATGGGCCATATTCTCGGCTGAGAGTCCCTGTATAGCTTAGCCGCCCCCGTGCAGATCCCAGCTAGGCGTCATACATTGAATGCCGCATTCATCCTCGCTGCAGGCAAGGGCGCCGATGTAGCCGGTGGCCGGCTCGAGGTGCTTCAGCTTCCATCCCCTGGTCAGACCCTCGCGGTCGGAGAGCTCCGGTTCAGCGTGCATAGCGATTGACACTGAAAAGGTATGCAGGCCGCCGGATATGCCGGTCCCCAGCCCCTTCAGAAATGCCTCTTTGCGCGTCCAGCAGGCGTAGAAGGCCGCAAGGTAGTCAGCTGGCTGCACCTGGGCCAGCGCAGCGATCTCCGGCTCAGAAAAGAAGCGCTCAGCTATCCCCGCTGAGGCCGGCCGTATGTACTCCACATCCACTCCCAGCTCCACGCCGCAGCTTACGCCAAGGATGGCCAGATCACGCGAATGACTCAGGTTGAACCGAAGTCCGGAGTTCCCGGCCAGCTCCGGCTTGCCGTGCTCGCCCTTGCTGAAGGCTACCTCGCCGGGTCGCAGGCCAAGATAGCCTCCCAGGATGGTTCGAAGCCCCGCATGTGCCTCGACGAAGCGCGCCTGCCGGGCCGCAGAGACAAAGCGCCCGGCCCGAGCCCTCTCTTCCTCGGAGAGCAGGGCCATGGCATCCGGGGTCGTGACGACATCTGACGTCTGATCAAGACGTGGGAGGCCGCCGACACGCCAACTCCACACATGGATAGACTGAGCCTCAAGCTGAGGGATCGCACCGACAGCGGGCCAGAGCATCTCTGGCCCGCTGTCCCCAGCTTCCGGGGAGCTCATCTACTTCGTCAGTTCAGCCAGCAGGACAGAGCCGTTGGGGGAGCCCAGCCCCGTGCAGGCATCCCATCCCGGAACGGCGCTGTAGACCCCAAGATTGCCGTCGATGTCGTTGTTCCCGGAGGTGATGTCGTGAAAGGCGTTGGCTGACGCCGGCAGTCCATAGATCAGGCTGTTGACGAAGCCCAGCGACGGTTTGCCATTCGTCGCGAGCTGCTGGTTGATGAGTGCCAGCAGTCCGGCCCACAGCGGAGCGACCGCACTGGTGCCGCCGATCGAGAGCGTCGCCCCCTGCAGCACGATGTTATAGCCGGTATTCGGGTCCGCATCTCCGCACACGTCGGGTGAGCCCCTGCCGGCCGTACCCTTAGGCGAGACCGGTACGGAACCCTTTGGCTGCCATGCAGGCTGCGGCGTAATGCTGCTCACCCCGCCGCCGCCGGCCCCTCCGGCTCGGCCCTCGTTCCACACAACCTCGCTGCTGATCTCAGCCCCCGTGCCTATCAGGCGGGTGCCCCCGCAGCCAAGAGCGTAGCGGCTCGAGGCTGGAAAGTCGACATGCGCGCCCTTGTAAGCTGCAGTCCTGGCACTGGCCGCGTCCACGTCCGAGGAGCCGCTGTCCCCTGAAGCTACGCAGACCGTCACTCCGAGCAACGCCGCATCCTGCAGCGCCGCATTGATGCCATCGAGAAACTGCTGGGTCGAGAAGTCTTCCGGCCCGCCCCAGCTGATCGAGACGATCGACGGCTTGCGCACGGTGTCGTGGACGGCCGCGCTGACGGCGTCAATGAATCCCTGGTCGGTATTCGGAGCGAAGTAGACCGCGATGTTTGCACCCGGAGCGATCGCGCCCGCTACTTCGATGTCGAGCTCGACCTCTCCATCGGCGTTGGGGTTGAGATTGGGTAGATTAGCACCGCCGTCGACGGAGATGGCGGTCACCTGCGGAGGAGTAAGGCCGAGGTCAGAAAAGTACGCCTTCAAATCGCTGAGCACATAGCCGGCGCCCACATTCTGGGTCGGCTGATTTGGGTCGTTCGGGGTGTTCAACTCAATCAGCGCGATCGTCTGTCCCGCGCCGTTCAAGTTCGTCGGGAAGTTATACAGCGCCGCTACCTCGGGCGCATTGAAGCTCCTGGCGGTCCCCGACGGCGGCTGGGGCTTGGGAGTTGGTTTAGGCTTCTTCTTCTTTTTTTTCTTCGAGGTCTTTTTGCCCGTCTTCTTGAGGAGAGTAGGCGCGCCTGACGCGCCGAAATGGATGTGCGACTTCGCCGCGGGCCGATTGTCGAGCCCGTAAACTCCGTCCACTACAGCCGCCAGCTCCTTGGGGATGAAGATCGACCCCACACGGCCCCTGTACGACAGGACGGGCGACTTGAAGTTCTTGAGTTTCACCCCAAAGGCGGTCTGCAGGTCCCGCAGTGTGCCCTGCAGCTTGACAGTGCGCTTGGCCAGGCTTGTCTCGAGCACGGTGAGGCTGTGGGCGTGAGCGAAGGCATCTACGATGGCCACGCTCTCTGCCGCGGCCCCATGAGCCTCCGCGAGCTGCTGCTGGGTGAGGTACTTGCGCTCACTCACCGGCCGCAGGGTGAGCTCGGCGAGCAGTTTGTCAAAATCTGGGGACGCCTTGCGTTTGAGTCGCAGGGTGACCTGCGCCACCTCGTTGTCATCCACGCCGCCGACCGGCTTTGCGCCGGCCGCAACGTTGCGATGCGAGCCCTTCAACTCCACCTCAGGGAGCTGTGTTGGAGGCACATCGGAAGATGCGCGGCTGCCCTTCTTGCCCGGCTTGGCAGACTTTGCCGGCGCAGCTTTCTTCGACGCTGTGATCTTGCGGGTGAGCGCTGACTTCTTCGGGTCCATGCGTTCGTGCTCCTCGAATGGAAAGGCGTTGCAGACGATCCTGATTCGTCGTCTGTTCTGCAAGGGACTAAGTGTATTGCAAGTCCGCCCATCTTGCTACGCTTCACCCGATCCAGGGCCCGATGTTCTTCTCCCGTTCAGCCAGCGATGGAACTCTGAGCCTGCGCCGCGTCTGGGTTCATCTTAAGAGCGCCCCCAAAGGGGCACGGTCTAAAGTGCTTTTTCGCGGATCGAGGTTGTATCCTTTTCGGATACGGGTGACGGCAGGTTCGACGGCTAAGCCCGCTTTTCTACCAAGCCTTCGACGCACGCGTCAGAAGAGGCATATGAGTCTGCTCACTGGTACTCTCTCCCCCAGGCGAAGACGACCAGGCATTCTGGCGATGACTCTTCTTTTCCTGCTTTCGAGCTGTAAGACGCACCCCGGCGCGCAGCTTCCCTCCATCGAGTTGACCCAGGTGCCGCCCGCCGACCCGGGGGGCCCAGGCGAGCTGGATTACATCGCCGGCCGAGTAGCAGGCGTGACCGGCGAGGAACAGGTGGTCCTCTATGCCCACAGCGGCGTCTGGTGGATTCAGCCGTTTGCCAACCAGCAGTTCACCAGGCTGCAGCCGGACCTCACATGGAAGAACTCGACCCACCTCGGAACCGAGTACGCTGCGCTGCTCGTCGAAGCGCGTTACCGCCCTCTCGCAAAGCTGGCCGCCCTGCCGCCGGTCGGCAACGGCGTGCTGGCGATAGCGACCGCCAAGGGGCAGGCGACAGCACCCATCACCCCCAAGGTGGTTCACTTCAGCGGTTACGACTGGATGGTGCGTGCGGCGGGCAGCGACCGGGGCGGCGAACCGAACTTCTATGACACCTCGAACGCCTGGACTGATGCCGGCGGCCGCCTCCACCTGCGTACGTCAGAGCGAAGTCACCGCTGGACCTGCGCGGAGGTCAGCCTTACCCGCAGTCTCGGCTATGGCTCCTACAAATTTGTCATCGAAGACACCGGCCATCTCGCGCCCAACGACACCCTCGGTCTCTACACCTGGGATGAAGGCCGTGTAGACGACATCCGCAACGAGCTGGACATTGAATTAAGCCGGTGGGGCAAGCCGGAGAGCAAGAACGCACAATATGTCGTTCAGCCCTTCTATGTTCCCGAGAATATAACCCGATTCAACGTTCCGGCGGGCGAGCTGACACATCTTCTTCACTGGTCCCCCGGGGTGGCGGCCTTCAAAACTGTGCGCGGAGGTGGAACCGGACCGATGGTGAACGAACACGTGTTTACTTCGAGCATCCCAACCCCCGCCGGCGAGACTGTGCACATGAACCTGTGTGACTACCATCACTCCAGGAACACGGGGGAGCGTCCAGCCGAGGTCGTGATTGAGAAGTTCGAATATCTACCCTGAAGGCGATGCGGCTCGACGCGGGCAGCGCAAGTGGCTGAGCCGCTGGATGCTGGCTGCTCTCGGCGCCCTCTCCCTTGTCAACTCCGCGCGTGCGCTCGATCCTGCCCGCTCGCTCTCCCAGTACACCCATGACCGCTGGGGCGCAGACCGCGGCTTTGTCGGTGGGGCGATCTATTCCATCAGCCAGTCTCCCGACGGCTATCTCTGGATTGGGACGGAGCGGGGGCTGCTTCGCTTCGACGGATTCACCTTTACGCTGATGCAGCGCCCCCTTCCAGACGAACCGGCGCTCGGCCCTGTTCGCAGCCTCGCCACCGACCATGACGGAAATCTCTGGGTCCGGCTGGAGGGTCCGCGGCTGCTGCGATACCGCGATGGAAGGTTCGAGGACGTCTTCGCCAGCCACGACCTGCAGGGCCTCACCTTAACTGCCATGGCCCTCGGCAACCTGGGGCATCTGCTGCTGAGCGGCCTTGGGGCGAATGCGCTTCGATTCTATGACGGCAACTTCCACCCCATTCCAAGCGATGAGGATCCCCCCAGTACAGCCATCTCCATGGCCGAGACAAGAGACGGCAGGATCTGGGTGGGGACCCAGGACGACGGCGTCTTTGGTCTGCACAGCAGACGCGACCAGGGGGCTTCGGTACTGCCAGGGACAACGGTCAACGCCCTGCTCCCGGCTGTGAATGGTGGACTCTGGATCGGGACCAACCAGGGACTCTACCTCTGGGACACCTCCGGCGGACCCAAGGACCCGCCAGCCAAATGGCTGCCCGGCCGGCAGATATTCGCCATCTACAAGGACACAGCCTCGAATATCTGGGTAGGAACGGACCGCGGCCTGGTCCGAATCACTGCCGGCGGACTCGTCTCCCAGGAACGACTGGAGCGCGACCCGGGCAGCTCCGTGACGGCAATCTTCCAGGATCGCGATGGTGATCTATGGTTCGGAGGCTCGCGAGGGCTGGAGAGGATGCGGGACGGCGCGTTCACAACCTACTCTACCGGCCAGGGCCTGCCTCCGGGCAGCAACGGCGCAGTATATGTCGACTCTGACGGCAGGACTTGGTTCGCTCCACTCCGCGGAGGCCTCTACTGGCTGAGAGAGGGGCAGGTCGTGCCGGTCACCGTCGCAGGCCTCGGTCGCGACGTCGTTTACTCGATCAGCGGCGGAGAAGACGAGGTCTGGGTCGGCAGGCAGAGCGGCGGACTCACCCAGCTCAGGAGCAGCGGTAACAGGTTCGTAGCGCGCACCTATACGGAGGCGCACGGATTGGCCCAGAACCGCGTCTACTCCGTCCACGAGAATCGAGACGGCACGGTATGGGCAGGCACGGTCAGCGGCGGCGTCAGCAGGCTGAGGGATGGTGTCTTCACCACCTACTCGACCGCCAACGGGCTCGCTTCGAACGCCGTCAACTCGATCGTTGAGGGCTACGACGGCACGATGTGGTTCGCGACGCCCTCGGGCGTGGCCTCGTTCGACCAGGAACATTGGCGTAATCTCACCTCTGCCGACGGCCTCCCATCCTCCAACGTCGGCACGATCTACGAAGACTCAAGGCACGTCCTGTGGATCGCTACGTCGGCGGGCCTCGCCTATCTGTCGAACGGCCGAGTGCAGGTACCGCGGAACCTGCCTGATTCCCTGCGCGAACAGGTCTTCGGCATCGCTGAAGACAGGCGCGGAACCTTGTGGATCACCACTCCCGATCACGTTCTGCAGGTGAACCGGGACGGCATACTATCCGGAAATCTGCAGGATACCGATGTCCGCGTCTACGGCATCGACGACGGGCTCTCCGGTGTGGAGGGCGTGCGGCGCGACCGGTCTGTAGTGGCGGACAGCATGGGCCGGGTCTGGGTGTCTCTTAATCACGGGGTGGCAGTCGCGGACAAGAAGATCGATTTCTACAGCGCGGTCCCGGCGCGCGTCCGGATGGAATCCATGTCAACCGACCAGGGGTCCGTCACTATCCAGGGCGAGCTCAAGATCGGGGCCAGGCCGCAGAGGATAACCTTCAACTTCGCAGGCAGCAACCTTTCGGATCCGGGCAGGGTCAGGTTCCGTTACAAGCTGGACGGCTTCGATCGCGGCTGGAGCGCCACCGTCGCGACCCGCCAGGCGAACTACACAAACCTTGGCCCCGGGGACTACCGCTTTCGGGTCATCGCCTCAGACAGCGAGGGGCTGTGGAACGGCGCTGAGACGGTAGTTCCCTTCCGCATCGAGCGGGCACCCTGGGAGACGTGGTGGTTTCGCAGCATCTGCCTGCTGGCCGGGGGGATACTCATACTCGCCCTCGTGCGCCTGCGCATATACCAGCTAAAGCAGCAGTTGAACGCGCAGTTCCAGGCGCGTCTGGACGAACGTACCCGCATCGCACAGGATCTGCACGATACTCTGCTGCAGGGATTCCTAAGTGCCTCGATGCAGCTGGATGTCGCGGAAGACCAGCTGCCTGCCGACTCGCCCTCTCGTCCGGCGCTGCGACACGTGCTGCGGTTGATGGGGCAGGTGATCGAGGAGGGCAGGAACGCCCTGCGGGGTTTACGAAACGCGGAGACGGACAATCACGACCTCGAGGTTGCCTTCTCCCGCATCCGCCACGAGCTTGCCACTGACAGCCGCATCGCCTACCGCGTGATGGCCGATACTGAGACGCGTCGGCTGCACCCTGCCATCCGCGACGAGGTCTACCGCATTGGACGCGAGGCGCTGGTGAATGCTTTCCTGCACGCCCGTGCGAGCACCGTAGAGGTCGAAGTAAAGTATGCCAGTACCTACCTGCGGGTCCTGGTTCGCGACGACGGCTGTGGAATCGATCCGCAGGTGCTCTATTCAGGCCGGGAAGGTCACTGGGGCCTGCCCGGCATGCGCGAACGCTCGCAGTGCATCGGTGGCAGTCTCAGGCTGCGCAGCCGCATGGGCGCAGGCACAGAGGTGGAACTCACCGTACCGGCGGCGATCGCATTCGAGGGGCACAGCGCTCGCTCGCTCTCTCACTGGCTTCCCTGGCTCAGCAGGGAGAGGTTCGAGGGAGGAACCGGCGCCATGAAATCGGAGGACGCCCGGCACAGTGCCGTGAAAGTGATAGGCGAAGCAGATGAGGGTGAATCGAGGGGAGCGATCAAATGACAGACTTCAGCACAGGCGAACCAGGCAAGATCCGCGTCTTCAGTGTGGACGATCATCCGCTGATGCGGGAGGGCATAGCAGCGATCATCCGGAACGAGCCGGACATGCTGCTCGTGGCGGAGGCGTCGAACGGGCAGGGCGCGATCCAGGGCTTTCGCGAGCACAGGCCAGACGTTACGCTGATGGATTTGAGGCTGCCGGACATCAACGGCATCGACGCCATGATCGCGATACGCACCGAGTTCCCGCATGCCCGCATGATCATGCTGACTACCTTTGAAGGCGATGTGGAGATACAGCGTGCGCTGCAGGCAGGAGCCATGGGTTACATGCTGAAGAGCATGCCCCGCAAGGAGCTGCTGGAGATGATACGCAAGGTGCATGCGGGCAAGAAGCGCATCCCCCCCGAGATTGCAGCGCAATTGGCCGAGCACCTGGGAGATGACTCCCTGAGCAAGCGCGAGGTCGAGGTCTTGCAGAGAGTGGCTGGAGGCAATCGCAATCAGGACATCGCCGCACTGCTCTTCATCTCGGAGGAGACGGTGAAGGGGCACATCAAGCACATCATGGAGAAGCTTGGGGCCGGCGACCGTACCGAGGCAGTGGCGATTGGAATACGCAGGGGGATCATCCAGCTCTGAGCAGCGCCGGGCTCCACAAAAACATACTTTCTAGGGGTCTTTCTGCGGCTGAGGGAGGCTAATCTCATCGCTGGTACGTTCCTTGTACCCGAGGAGGCGCCGGCTGCAGAAGTTATTCTCCACCTTCCCTGGCGGGTGGCCGGGCTTCGGACTTTTACTCATGCGCCTGGCCGTCGCGATCACTGCTACCGTCCAGGGTCTTGAAAACCTTACCGCGCCGCGAGCCGGGGAGTTCAGCCCGCTGATCACCGGCCCCCTGGAGATTGCACTCGGCGCTGCCCTTCTCTTCGGCCTGCTCACCCCGCTTGCCGGATTGGCCGCAGCCCTGGCCAGCGTGGCCGCGATCGTCCCTTCCTTCTTTGCTCCGAACTTCGACGTGCAGCCCAGGACCGTCACCGCAATCGACCTCGCTGTCATGTCCTTTGCGCTCGTAGCTCTGGGGCCCGGGGCCTACTCCCTCGACGCTTTCCTCTTCGGACGCCGGGAGATCCTCATCCCCGAGGCCTCGCAGGCGCCGAGAGACTAGAACGCTGCTCGACGGTCTCCGGAACGAGATCGATACCGCTCGGGGCCGCTGATGCAACGTAAGCGTACTTTTCCACAGGCTCACGGCAGTCAAGCTGTTTCAAGGTGGGGGCATTTATTCCATCCTTTTGTGGGGTGCATCGGGACACACTCCCGTTCATAGTGTGTATTGCAGCAGCAGGCGCTGCGGCCGGGTCGCCAGATGGCATCCGCAGGGGAGCAGACATGTCAAGCATCCAGGTCACTGAGTCCAGGAACATGGTTGTCGCGGCAGAGCGTGAGCTGGCCGCCTTCCTTCGCGCTGCGGAGAGCCTCGCCGGCAAAGACATCCTTCTCCAGGCCGGTGATGTATGGGTGGGCTTCGTGGAGTCTCTGGACCTGCCCGCGGAAGGTTTTGAGAGGTTCTTTCGCGGGATCAGTATGCGCGCCGCTGCGGAGCTCTGGCTGTGCTCTGAAGAGCACAGGCCGGCGGAAGGCTTCGGCTCGCAATATGCCCTTTGGGCAGAACTTCGCCCTTACCTCGAGGGCTGAGAATACCGCGGAAGTGCGTTCCTCCGGCGCGCCCGCGTCCCTTCGGAACCTGCGTGTGTTGCCCGCCCGGGTCAGACGCGATACCATCGATGTGTTGTGCGTTAGACCCGGGCTCTGCCTCCGGTCGAGTCGCAGCTGCGGAAGTGGTGAAATGGCAGACACACCATCTTGAGGGGGTGGCGCCGAAAGGCATAGGGGTTCAAGTCCCCTCTTCCGCACCAAGCTTTTGGAGCCTTACTGAAGTCAATCCACAAACAAACCTCCGGGCTCTCGAACCGACCCAATCTGAAGGAACTGCTCGCAATGACCTTTCTCTATTACTTCCTCATCGTGCTGCACATCATCGTCTGCCTGTTCCTCATCGGAGTGATCCTGCTGCAGCAGGGCAAGAGTGCCGACCTCGCCGGAGCCTTCGGCGGACAGGGCTCGCAGACCGCCTTTGGGCCGCGCGGCGCCGCCAATCTGCTGACCAAGCTGACCACCTGGTCGGCAGTCTGCTTCATGGTGACCTGTCTTGGTTTGTTTGTCCTGATGGCGCGGCACAGCGGCCATCACTCGGTCCTTGAGGGGACCAGGACTACCTCAGGTGCCCCGGCCAAGCCTGGCAAGTAAGTCGTCACCGTCTGGCAAACTGAACGCAACTCTCGCAACGCCAATCGTCAGACTTGATGCGGGACCGTGGGCGTTCTAAACCGCCTGCTCGCCGGGTACGTCCTCAGCAGCGAACAATCTTGACCGAGTCGATACCCTTGGTGGCATTGCGGGTGTCGATGACCAGCTTTGATTCCTGAACTATTTCCGCGTAGTCATAATCGGAGTGATCGGTGACGATCATCACCGCGTCATACTGGCCGAGATCCTCAAGCGGCGTATTCGTCATATTCAGGTCGTAGTGGCGCCCGCGTCCCACTGTGGCGAAGTAAGGATCGTTATAGCTGACGATGGCGCCCTTGTGGCGCAGCAGCTCGATAATGGTCAGGGCGGGCGACTCGCGCAGATCGTCGATGTCGCGCTTGTAGGCGATGCCGAGCACCAGGATCTTCGAACCCTTCAGCGACTTGCAATGCTCATTCAGCCCCGCCGCCGTCTGCTCGATGACATAGTAGGGCATGGCCGTGTTAACCTCGCCCGCCAGCTCGATAAACCGGGTACGGAAGTCGTACTGCTTCGCCTTCCAGGAGAGATAAAACGGGTCGATGGGGATGCAGTGACCGCCCAGTCCCGGTCCCGGATAAAAGGCCTGAAAGCCGAAGGGCTTGGTCTTGGCCGCGTCAATCACCTCGAAGAGGTCGATGCCCATCCGGTGGCAGAGCTGCTTCAACTCATTTACCAGCGCGATATTGACGCACCGGTAGATATTCTCGAGCAGCTTGGTCATCTCTGCCGCTGCCGGTGATGAGACCGGCACGGTGCGATCAAAGATGGCTCCGTACATTGTGGAGGCTATCTGCGTAGCCGCTGCACTGACCCCGCCGATGACCTTGGGAATATCGCGGCGCGCAACGGTCTCGTTACCGGGGTCTTCCCTCTCGGGTGAGAAGGCGACGTAGAGGGCGCTCTCAGCAGCGCCTGCTTCGGCGCGGTCGTCTGGATGCGGCCCCTGATCGCGAACTACTTTGAGGCCATGCGGGTTCTGCTCAAGCAGAGGGACGACGATCTCCTCCGTCGTGCCGGGATAGGTGGTGCTCTCGAGCACGATGAGCTGGCCGGCATGCACGTGCGGCGCAATCGACCGCACCGTCTCGGTGATGTAGCTCAGGTCGGGCTCGTGGTGCTCGTTTAGCGGGGTTGGAACGCAGATGATGACCGCGTCCATACCGGCGATGGCGGAGTAGTCCGCAGTGGCGCGAAAGCCGCTCTCCTGTGCGAGCTCGATCTCGGTGCCGGGGATGCGGACGATGTAGGAGCCGCCCGCGTTCAGCGTGTCGACCTTGGCGCAGTCGATGTCAAAACCCGTGACAGCGAAGCGCTCCTCACTGAACAGCAGGGCCAGCGGAAGGCCCACATAGCCCATTCCGATGATGCCGATCCTTGCGGTGCGTGCTTCGAACTTAGCCTGGATGCCGGCCGCCGTGCTGGAGGCTGCCAGGGTAGAGATTTCGACGGAGGTTGGAGTCATATTGGCTTAGATTCAGGCGGTACGCCTCCCGTCAAGTATACGGTGCGGGGAGCCCGTCAAGGGTTTGCAACGCCCCCTTCGAGTCACTGCATCGTGGGCGCCGGCTGGCCGTTCACCTCCTGGGGCAGGCGGTAATCGATCGGCAGCTGGTGAAGGAGCTGCATCACCGTCGCAACGTCCCTCCGCCCTGCCGCTTCTTCCAACGCGCTAAGCAGAGCCGGCTCGAGCACCGACTCGACCAGAGAACGGACTGCCTTTATCCCCTCGAAGGCCGTTGGAACCAGCACCTCGGCGTCGCCGCACAACTGCTCTTCCAGCTTCTCGCCGGGCCGAATGCCGGTGACCTCAACCGCAATAGGACCACCAGGAAGGCCCGCCTCGTCGATCATCCGCTGGGCCAGGTCGAGGATACTGACCGGATCGCCGGGCTCCAAAAGGTACAAGCAGCCGTCCTGATCGAGCGTAGCTGCCCTCAACAGCAGCTCTGCGGCCCCCTCGATCGACATGAAGTACCGAGTCATCCGCGCGTCTGTGACGGTGATCGGACCCCCGCGCGCGATCTGCTCGGCAAAGATAGGAACTACGCTGCCCCGGCTGCCGCTTACATTCACGAACCGGACTGCGCTGAAGATCGTCCCGCCGGCGGACGCGTCTCGCTCACGTCTGTCACCGAAGCGGCCGGGAGCAACGCTCCTCTCTCGTCGCTGCATTAGAAGCTCGGCCACCCGCTTGGTCGCGCCCATCACGCTGACGGGCTGAACGGCCTTATCGGTTGAGATGAGCAGAAAGCGTTCGCAGCCGTGATCCGCGGCGGCATCGGCGAGGATACGGGTGCCGGTAACGTTGTTGATGACCGCTTCGCAGGGATTCGCCTCCATCATCGGCACGTGCTTGTAGGCCGCCGCATGCAGCACGATGCCGGGCCGCCATCGGGCGAATAGACCGTCGATCAGCTGCTCGTCGCGTATGTCGCCCAGAACAGGACTGACCATGGCCCCGGCGCCTTCGCGCTCGAAGCGCCGCAGGAGTTCGAACATCGAGTTCTCGTCGCGGTCGAGCAGCAGCAGTCGCTCGACCGGGAGCATTGCGACCCTCCGCGCGAGTTCTGACCCGATCGACCCCGCAGCTCCCGTAATGAGAGCGGTGCGACCGCGGAATGTCTCCACAACCGCGGATTCGATGTCGCGGGCAGTACCAGTTTGTGGCATTGGCACCTTCCTGCTGTGTTGATCTTATCTAGGGGATGGGGCGCCGCGATGCGGCTGCCCGTGGTGGACACGGCCACGCTTTGATCGTGTCACCGTGCATGGGAGGCGATCTCGTCGGCGGAGATAGACTTGGACAGTGACGACTGGACTACCTGCTGCTGCCCCATGGCCATGCTTCGGCGAGGAAGAAGTGGCCGCTGCGGAGCGCGTACTGCGCAGCGGCCGGGTTAACTACTGGACCGGCAACGAGGGCCGCCTGTTCGAAGCGGAGTTCGCAGCCGCAGCGGGCTGCCACTTCGGCGTCGCCCTGGCGAACGGGACCCTCGCCCTGGAACTGGCGCTGCGGGCGCTTGAGATCGGTCCGGGCCACGAGGTGATCACAACCGCGCGGACCTTTATCGCCTCGGCAAGTTGCGCTGCCACGGTGGGCGCGCGTCCGGTGCTGGTGGATGTCGATCGCGCTTCGCAGAACCTTACCGCCGCCACGATCGCACCTGCCATCACAGCCCGGACGCGAGCTGTGATCGCTGTCCATCTGAATGGATGGCCCTGCGACATGGATCCGATTCTCGAGCTTGCGCGCCGTCATGACCTGGCGGTCATCGAAGACTGCGCACAGGCCCACGGCGCCGCTTACAAGGGCCGTCCGGTGGGATCGATGGGAGTGATGGGTGCATTCTCGTTTTGCCAGGACAAGATCATGACCACCGGCGGCGAAGGCGGAATGATCACGACCAACGATGCCCGCCTGCATGAGGCGGTCTGGTCGCTGAAGGACCACGGCAAGAGCTTCGCGATGGCCCATAGCGGCGGGGACCCTGCCTCGAGCGGAGATAATAAGCCGGGCGGCAGAGAGCGCATCTACGAACGCTTTGGCACCAATGGCCGCATGACCGAGATGCAGGCAGCCATCGGACGGGTGCAGCTGCGCAGGGTGCCTGAGTGGGTCGCCCAGCGGCGTCGAAATGCGGCAGCGCTGGCGCGCGGGCTGGCGGGCGTTCCGGGGCTTCGTCTTCCTGAGCCCCCGGGCAACATCACGCACGCGTGTTACAGGTTCAGTGCCTTCATCGAGCCGGCGATGTTGCGCGGGGGCTGGAGCCGCGACCGCATCGTTGCGCAGATCGTCGCTGCGGGGGTCCCCTGTTTTGCCTGGAGCAACAGCGAGATCGGTCAGGAGCATGCCTTCTCGACACTCAGCCCCGAACACGCCCGGGAAGAGTGGGACGCCGGGCTTGCAGCCGGGGCAAAGGAGAGAGCACGGGAGATGACGGAGAGGGAGACTGCCGATCCTTTGAAGGCAGAGACTCCGGTCGCGCGGGAGTTGAGCGAGACCAGCCTCATCTTCCTGGTGCATCCCACCCTGAACGAGACTCACATGAACGCTGCGTGTGAAGCGATCAAGCGAGTCATGGCAGAGGCCTGCAGCTAGGCCATAACTGGCGCCTGCCATCCGGAGCAAAGTCTTCTCAGGCAGCAGGCGGCGGTCTAGAAGAGGGACGGCCCGGCTTCGTTCTCTACCGCTCTCAGGAAGGAGTCAAGCGCGGCGATCCTCGGTCTTGCCAGGGCTCGCGAAACCTCCAGACGGAGCATCGCAGGTAGCTCGTAGAGCACACGGCGCAGGGCGCCGATCGCCTGGGTGTAGGTTGTGAAGCGGGTGTCCTTGCCTACCTTCGACACGGCGCGCAGCACACCCACGGCGCCCAACTGCTCCAGGATGTCCGCGTCTCTCAGGATGGTAGCTTCGATGGTGGTCGGCTCGTCCTTCGGTTGGTGGGTGCGAATCGCATCGAGCACAGCCGGAACTTTGGCTGTTGGAAAGCCGGCCTCTGAGAGGACGCCCGGCAGCTTCTCAACTGCGTACTGGACGTGGTCCCAGTGGCCCAGCAGCTTCGGATCCTCAGGGCGATGGCCGATAAAGACCCCCAGATCGTGCAGCCAGGCCGCGGCGTACACCACATCGTCGTCATACTCCAGCTCATGCCCGATGGTGCGGGTAAGCGCATAGAGACGGGGCTGGTGGCCGAACTTTTCCGCGGGTCTGGCCTCGCGGGCGATGTACTCAGCGATGGCCGTCCGGTAACTTGAGGTCGATGGATTCACGAGTGTCAGACTAGGGCTGCCCGGACAGGAATGCAAATGGCAGCACCGACCCGGGCAGCGGCGAAGTGGCCGAAGATTGCGTCCGATGGGCTGGGCGGCAATGTTAAGGTTGAAGACAACCCGGTTCGACCCCGTATCTCTTGATTTTGTTGACTGACCGGAACGCGACCGGAGCACCTCACGACCTCTAGCAGAGTCGTATCGGACCTGGATCCTATGCCCTCACTGCCACCATTTCGACTGTCGCCTTACTTCCGCACCCGCATCTGGGGCTTTCAGAACCTCGAGCCGTGGTTCAATTACCAGACCGATGGCGAGCCGATCGGGGAAGTTTGGCTCACCGGGGAGGAGTGCGCCGCCGAGACCGGCCCATTCGCCGGCAAGTCTCTAAAGCAAATAACCAAAGATCATGCGGACCAGGTTCTCGGGCCGCACCACGTCGGCGAGGAGTTTCCCCTGCTGGTGAAGATGCTCTTCCCCAAAGAGAAGCTGAGCGTCCAGGTGCATCCCGACGACACAATGGCACAGCGGTATGGGGAGCCGCGCGGCAAGACGGAGTGCTGGTATGCGTTGGCCGCGGACCCGGATGCGGCGGTTGCCCTGGGGCTGAGGCCCGGCGCGACCCCGGAGGAGATTCGCGCCGCCATCGATGAGGCGCGGCTCGAAGACCTGATGATGTGGCTGCCCGTACACAAGGGAGACATGATTTACGTCGATGCGGGCACCGTGCATGCCATCGGGCCCGGCGCGGTGATCCTGGAGACGCAGCAGACCAGCGACCTGACATATCGGATGTACGACTACGGCAGGGGCCGCGAACTGCACCTCGGTAAGTCGTTTGAAGCCATGCGGATGACCACGGAAGCGGGACTGGTGCCACCCGTAAGCGAGGGCGCCCGGACCACACTGATAGATGCCCCCTACTTCCGGCTCGATCGCTTCGCCGTCGAGGGCGTGAACGCGGGATCTGCGCTCGCCGTCGATGGCGTCAATCCTTCCGTCCTGATCCTGTTCGTGGCAGAGGGTGAAGCGACAATTCGCGGGGATGGGTTCGAGACATTCAGGATTGGCAAGTGCCAGGTCGCGGTGGTGCCGTCTCTGCCCGCCCCCTGGAGCCTGGACGCGAATGGCCCTGTCGAGATCCTGCGGATCCTGCCGCGCGGCAAGCCAGCCTAGAATGTTCCACGTGGAACTATGAGGTTTTCCACAGGTTTGCTGCTCACCCCGACCGGGGACCTTTACATTTCATCGAGGAGGAGACGCACAGGGATGGTCGATAGTGTGAGTGGAGTGGAGTTCTGCCCTGTCATTCTGGCCGGCGGCAGCGGAACGCGGTTCTGGCCGCGCAGCCGCAAAGCCCGCGCCAAGCAGGTGCTGGCGCTCGATGGCGACCGAACCATGATCCAGCAGACCGTCGCCCGTCTGGCGCCGCTGGCCACCGCGAAGGACGTGTGGGTGATCACCAACGGCATCCTCGCGGAGACGATCGGCGCCCAGCTTGAAGGTGTACCCGCGCGTCAGATCGTGCAGGAGCCGGCAGCCAGGAACACCGCTCCGGCTGCCGGCCTGGCAGCCTTTCTCGTCGAGAAGAGCAATCCCGACGCGGTGCTGGGCGTCTTCCCCGCCGATCACGTCATTGCCGACGAGTTGAACTTTCGCGCGGTGCTCCAGAAGGCCATCGCGCTGGCGTCGGACGGTGAAAACATGGTGGTGCTCGGGGTCGCTCCCACCCGCGCAGAGACCGGCTATGGCTACATCGAGACGGGCGGATCGCTCGACAGCGACTCGCCCGACGGTCCGGGATCTACCTACGGCATGGGCTATGGCGCGGTCCAGGTGCGGCGGTTTACCGAGAAGCCGGACGCAGCGCGCGCCGAGCAGTTCCGCGCAGCCGGAAACTTCTACTGGAACAGTGGGATCTTCATCTGGAGTGCACGCACCTTGGCCAATGCGATTCGCGAGCACCTGCCTCAGACCGCGCCGCTGCTCAAGCAGATCGCCGATGCGTGGGGCACGCCGCAGTTCGACTCCGTATTCGCCGAATTGTATCCAAAATGCGAGAACATCAGCGTCGACTACGCGGTGCTGGAGCCGCGCTCTCAGAAGGGCGAGGGAAAGTCGCACCTCTACTGTCTGCCAGCCAACTTCGGATGGAACGACCTTGGCTCGTGGGCTGCCCTCTACGAACATCAACTCGCCAAGGCGGCAGCCTCTGACCCGGACGAGAATGTCTTCGAGGTTGCAGATAGTATCGCGATTGATGCGCGGCGCAACTATGCCTACAGTCCCGGAAAGTTTGTTGCCCTAGTCGGCGTCGACGACATAGTCGTGGTTGAGACCGAGGACGCGATCCTGGTGACTACGAGGCACCGTTCGCAGGATGTGGGACGCATCGTCAAGACGCTGGCTGCTGCCAGGCGCGACGAACTGATTTAGATCCATGGCTGAGAGCGGCTCCGGCTCAGGCGAGCGAGCGATCCAGATCAGGTTTGGGACGGATGGCTGGCGCGGCGTTATCGCGGACGACTTCACCTTCGCCAATGTGCGCGTCGCTGCAGCCGCGATTGCTAACTACGTGCTGATCGACAATGCCGCCGGCGAACCGGCTGGCTCCCCCACTGGCCGGGCCGCTGCAGGTGTCCGCACCGACTCTAAAGCTCCCAGGGGAATCTGCATCGGGTACGACACCCGCTTTCTCTCCCGGCAATTTGCCGATGCGGTAGCGGAGGTGCTCGCTATCGCGGGCATTCCGGTGATGATGGCGGACCGTTATACACCAACGCCAGCACTCTCGTGGGCGGTGCGCGAGCGGTGCGCGAGCGGCGGGGTGATGATCACCTCCAGCCACAACCCTTACCAGTGGAACGGCCTCAAGTACAAGGCCTGGTACGGTGGTGCGGCAAACGCTACGATCATCGCGGGCATCGAGCGCCATCTCGGCGAGCCTGCTCCTGTGGCCGCCGGCAAAGCTCGCATAGTCGAGACTGATTTTCAGTCCTCGTATGTCGAGGAGCTGGCGCGGTTCGTGGACCTGGAGCTGATCGCACGCTCCGGCTTCAAATTTGCCGTGGACTGTATGTATGGCTCAGGCCGGGGCGTTCTCGCCGGGCTCTTCACAACAGCAGGCATTCCGTTTGTGGAGATACGTGCCGGCGTCGATCCGCTGTTTCCAGGCATCAATCCTGAACCGATCGAGCCGCACATCGCCGCGCTGCAGCAGGCCGTGGTCGAGCATGGCTGCCAGGCTGGGCTCGCGACCGACGGCGATGCGGACCGCATCGGGGCCGTCGATGAGCATGGCAGCTTCGTCGATCCCCACAAGATCTTCGCCATCGTCCTGCGCTGGCTGCTGGAGCGGAAGCACTGGCCGGGCGACGTGACGCGGGCCTTCAACACGACACGCATGCTCGATCGCATCGCGGCAAAACATGGCCGCAGGTTGTATGAGCACGGCATAGGCTTCAAAAATGTGGTCGACCTGATGCTCGATAAAGACATCCTCATCGGCGGCGAAGAGGCGGGCGGCATCGGCATCACCCGCCACATGCCGGAGCGCGATGGACTGTTGATGGCGCTGATCCTCGCCAACGTCATGGCCGAGGAGTCGAGCACCCTCGGGCAGCTGGTCGAGAGTCTGCAGCAGGAGTATGGCGAGCACCAGTACGGGCGAATCGATCTCCATATCGAGGACCCGCTGAAGAGTGCGGCCATCGCGAGGGCCGGCGCCCGCGTCGAGGAGATTGCCGGGATGAAGGTCTTGCGCGTCGAGACGCTGGATGGGATCAAATTCTTTCTCGACAATCCCGAAGCTTCCGCGAAGCCGAATGCGGCCGAAACCTGGCTCCTGCTGCGCGCCTCAGGCACCGAGCCGCTGCTGCGCGTCTACGCGGAGTCCTGCTCCAGGGAGTCAGTCGCGCATGTGCTGTCGTCTGCGCGCGATCTCGTCCTTTCGAGTGGTTTATAGCGGGCTCGACCATCGTTTGCGCCGCGCTTTTCTTCGCTAGGTTTGCAGCAGGCAAGGTGACGCAAGCGGCCATGCGCCGCGCTAGTGACCGAAACATTTTCCTCGAGTCGGGGTCTGAACCAGTGGCGAACCGGCAGGCCTCACGTTCCGGGCCCGACCCGGCAGCCGACGATGTTACTTAGAGAAGGTGCTTTGCATATGAATGTCATACATCCGATCATTCGGGAACGAGCTTTATCGAATCGGCCCGTCCAGTGCCATTCCCGGCTGAGGGGCTTTGGCGCGGCGGTACTCTGCCTCGGCCTGGCGCTGGGTGCCAGTGGGAGCGCTCTCGCTCAACAGGATGGCTCCCCTGCGGCGGAGACCGCCGATCACGCCGCTCAGGATGCGAAGACCGAGACCAACGTGATCATTGCGCTGGATTCGGCGGCGCCTTTGAAGAACCAGCAGATCGCAGCAGCGACCGTCGATGGCGATGTCACGCTCACCGGGACGGTACGCGATGAGCAGTCGAAGCAGATGGCAGAGACGGTTGCAGACAGGATTGCCGGCGTGCGTTCGGTCGTGAACCGGCTCACCGTTGCCAGCCCGTCAGGAAACGAGAGCCCAGCAGGGGCTGCGGGAGCCGCGAACCATGAGCCGGCAGCGACCGAGGTAGCCACCATCGATCAGACGTCGCGCCCTGACATCCAGCAGCAGCAGGAGCAGACCGACCAGGCTCAGGACCAGGCGCCAGTGATGGACCAATCTCAGGCGCAGCCTCAGCAGGCCCCCAGCCAGCAGGCCCCAAACCAGCGAATTGAGAACCAGCCATCCGACAATCAGCAGAGCGGAGCGCAGCAGCCTCCGATGCAGCAGTCTGCGCAGGGGTCCTCTGCCTCGGGCTCAGGGCAGATGCAGGACGGCAGCGCTCCCGGTAGTGCTCAGGCTTCGCAGCCGCAGGGGAGTAACGCACCTTATCCTTACCCCTCAGGGCCAGCGCCTCGCATGGACGCAGGACCGGGGGATCAGAATGGCTACCCAAACCCGCCCCAGGCGCAGAACGGCCCAGCAGACGCAAACCAGGGCTACCCCCAGGGCCCGCAACCTTCCTATGGACCCGGTCAGAACGGCCGGCAGCCCTATGATCGAGGCAGCAACGGCAATGGCAGTTACGGCAATGGTAGTTACGGCGATGGCAGCTACGGAGATCGCAACTACGGGGCCTACGGCGATCAGGGGCCGGACGGCGACGGCAATCGCTCCCGCCGCAATGACAACCGCAACTCCGGTCCTGTAACGCTGCCTGCGGCGACCATGCTGCGGGTGCGTACGAGCGAGTTTCTCGATGTTAAGAAGCTGCAGCCCGGTTCCATGTTCGAGGTGACTGCTGCAAATGACGTGTTCGTTGGCGGAGTACTCGCGGTGCCCCGTGGAGCAGTGCTGGATGGGGTGGTTACTGACGTGAAGTCGAGCAGTTCAGGCTCGATGACAGGCGCGTCGTCTCTATCGCTCAAGTTGACAAGCCTTAATCTCGAGGGCCGTTCCTACTCCCTTGCCACCGATCTGTGGACGGGCAACGGTCCCGGCAAAGGCGCCTACTCGGCGAACAATACCATCGGCGGCGCGGCCATAGGCGCTGTTATCGGAGCGGTGATCGGTCGCGGCCCAGGCGCCGCCATCGGTGCGGTTGCCGGCGGGGCCACCGGCGCAGCCGCATCCTCAGCCTCGGCCGGGCCCAGGATGGTACTCGCACCGGAGACGATCCTGACCTTCCACCTCACGCAGCCGGTTACCGTCAACCCGGTCTCTAACCAGGAGGCGCAGCGGCTTGCCTCGGCCGCCCAGCCGGCCAGACCCTACCTGCGCCAGCGCGGCTACTATCCGCCGCCGCCACCGCCGCCGCCTTACTACTACGGGCGGGTCTACTATCGCCCGTACTGGTACTGACCCTTCACCCGCCGACCTCATGGCCTCACCACGGCAACCTGAAGCCCCGCCGATCCAGATCGTCTGATCGGCGGGGCTCACTTCGCCCCACAGCGGACACCTCTAACGCACGCTACGCCGACCCGGGCGAGTGTTGACTTCACCAGCAGCGGCAGAGCCCCATCCTCTATAATCGATGAGCATCCTGACCCCAGGAGAATCCGTCTCTCCGGGGGCTTTGCCGTGATCGGCTGCCCCTGGACGCACAGAAGAGTATAGGTCGCAACGCATTCATGATTCGTTTCCTGCAGCAGGACAGCCGCATCATCAAGTACGTCTTCATCGGCATCATCGCCGTCGCTGTAATCACCATGGTTGTCTCCCTGATCCCGGGCATCTTCCAGGATCAGGCGAGTGCAGCCAACACGTACGCGACGGTGAACGGAGCGGGGCCCTTCGGCCGCTTCCTGGGAGCCTCGACCGACATTACCACCAGCCAGGTGCAGGAGCGCGCCGCCATGCTGCTGCAGCGGCAGGGCCTGCCGGAGTCGGCATCCCTGATACCGCTGATGATGCCCCAGGCCGCGCAGACCCTCATCGGCGAGGCTGTATTGCTGCAGGAGGCGGACAAGCTCGGGCTTAAGGCGAGCGATGAAGATGTGCGCCAGTTCCTGCATACCGGCCAGTTCGGGCAGGCGATCTTTCCTAACGGCAACTACATCGGCGACCAGCAGTATGCGGCGCTGATCGATGAACATCTGCACATCACCCGCGATCAGTTCGAGGCCGAGGTCAAGAAGCAGATTGAAGAAGAGCGGCTGCGCGCCTACGTGACCGGGCCGGTGACGGTCTCCGACAAGGAGATTCGCGACTCGTACAAGCAGCAGGGGACGAAGATCAAGTTCGACTACGCAGTGCTAAGCTCGGACGATCTCGGGAAGCAGATCAACCCGACGGACGCTGACTTGCAGACATTTTTCCAGAAGAACAGCGGGCGCTATGCCAACGCCGTGCCTGCAGAGCGGAAGCTTCAATACCTCTCCTTTAACAGCACGCAGATACCTGGCAGCGGTGGCCAGATTACCGAAGCTGCGGTGCAGAGCTTCTACAACCAGCACCAGGCGGATTACAAGCTGGAGGACCAGGTCAGGGTGCGCCACATCCTCATCAAGGTGGAGCAGGGCGCATCTCCGCAGGCAGACGCTGCGGCACGGCAAAAGGCCGGTGACCTGCTGAAGCAGATCAAGGCGGGCGCCAACTTCTCTGAGCTGGCTGCCAAGAATTCAGACGATCCGGGAAGCAAGACGCAGGGTGGAGAGCTCGGCTTTCTGAAACATGGCGCGACGGTGCCCGAGTTTGACCAGGCCGCTTTTTCGTTGCAGCCCGGGCAGACCTCCGACCTGATACACACCAAGTTCGGCTATCACATCCTGCAGGTTGAAGAGAAGCAGACCGCGCACACCAAGTCGCTCGATGAGGTGAAGCCGCAGATCATCGCCACACTGATGCGCGACGGCGAGGCCAAGCAGGCGCAGAACTTCGCCCAGCAGCTCGCCTCTGAGGCAGGCAAAAACGGTCTGCAGAAGACCGCGGAAGCGCACCATCTGCAGGCGGTCACCACCGACTACCTTCCTCAGGGCGGGATTGTGCCGGGGCTGGCGGACAGCACGAAGCTGCTGGCCGATGCGTTCAGCGCCAAGCCCGGTGCGGCTCCGCAGGTCGCATCGACCGGGGAGGGCTTTGCGGTCTTCCAGGTGCTCGATGTCAAGTCTGCACATGCTCCGACCTTCGCGGAGTACAAGACGCACATCGCGGAAGATTACAAGCAGGAACAGCTGCCTCAGCTGCTGGCGAGTAAGACGACCGAACTGGCAGCCCGCGCTCACTCGGAGAACGACCTGGCCAAGGCGGCCAAGGAGGTCGGCGCCACCTTCAAGAGCAGCGATCTGGTTGGACGCGATGGGCAGGTGCCTGATATCGGTCAGATCTCGAGTGCCGCGCCTGAACTCTTCACCCTCAACGTGGGCCAGGTAAGCAGCCCCATCAACACCGGGCGGACGGGCGTGGTGGCGCGTCTGACTGCAAAGCAGGAGCCATCGAGCGACGAGATCGCCAAGAACTTTGACCAGACCAGGGAGTCGGTGCTCGATCAGCGCCGTGAGGAGTCCTTCGCCGTCTTCGCATCGACCCTGGTCGACCAGTTTACGAAGAGCAAGCGCATTCGGATGAACCAGAAGGCGCAGAGTCCCGCCATGCCGGGCGCACCCAATCCGCTCGGTCAGTAGGTCAGTAGCCGGTGAGTCCGATCGCCGGCAACCGATTACAGACACGACGCTGATTGGCTGATCCAGCCAGCGGTATGATCCGTGAGCTGCGTTCCAGTTCACCCCAAGCAACCGCGGTCTGCGCTTTTGGAATCTCTCTCGAAGCGCAGGCCCTCCTCTTTCCTGTCGCACACAGGCTTCTTTCATGCCCTTCGAACGCTCTTCCGGTCTGCTGCTGCACCTTACCTGTCTGCCTTCCTACGGCGGTATCGGCGACATGGGGCCGGCGGCGTATGGCTTCGTCGACTTCCTGACAGCGTCTAAGCAGCGCCTTTGGCAGGTACTGCCGCTGGGTCCGACCGGCTACGGCAACTCACCTTATGCGGCGATCTCGGCCTTTGCCGGCAATCCCCTGCTGGTGAGCCTTGAGACGTTGTCCGATTGGGGCTGGATTCCGCAGGAGCGCATTGCCGGCCTCCCGGGGCGCTCCGGAAATGTGCAATTTGAAGACGTCTTCGCGGTCAAGATGCCACTGCTCTTTGAGGCTGCGCGCAACTTCCTCGCCCGGCCCAGGCCCGAGCAGTGGAAAGGCTTCGAGACCTACTGCCGCGACAATGCAGGCTGGCTCGATGATTTTGCGCTCTACAGCGTGCTGCGAAGGAAGTTTAACTCGCTACCGTGGAATGAGTGGCCTGCCGCTATCGCGCATCGCGAGGCCGCTGCTCTCGCGGAGCTTCGCGGTCAGGAGGGCGAGGCGCTCTCGGTCGAGAAGGCGATCCAGTTCGCCTTTGACGAGCAATGGAGCATGCTGCGCCGCTACTGCGCACAGAGAGACATCCGCATCATTGGGGATGTCGCCATCTTCGTCAATTACGACAGCGCCGATGTGTGGACACACCCTGAGAACTTCGAGCTTAATGAGGACCTGAGTCCGATGCGGGTGTCTGGCGTGCCGCCGGACTACTTCAGCGCGACAGGCCAGCGCTGGGGCAATCCGCTCTACAAATGGGACGCCCTCGAAGAGCGGGGATTTGACTGGTGGGTGGAGCGGATAAGGCGCTCGCGTGAGCTCTATGACTTCATCCGGCTTGATCATTTCCGGGGTTTTGAGGCTTACTGGTCGATTCCTGCGGAGGACGAGACGGCGGTCGGCGGGGTGTGGGTCAAAGCTCCTGGCGCGGCGCTCTTTTCGCGCCTTCGTGAGGTGCTGGGCGAGCTGCCCTTCATCGCGGAGGACCTTGGTGTGATTACCCCTGAGGTGGACGCCCTACGGGAGCAGTTTCATCTGCCGGGGATGCGCATCCTGCAGTTCGGGTTCTCCGATCGCGGTGCCCACAATTACTTGCCGCACAAGTTTGTAGAGAACACGGTCGTCTACACGGGCACCCACGACAACGACACAACCCTTGGCTGGTGGGGGACTGCCGGCGCCGCCGAGAAGAGTGCGGTCCACACCTATCTGCATCCGGGAGAAGAAGGGGTAGTCTGGCCGATGATCCGCGCAGCTGCTACTTCGGTGGCGGACATCTGTCTCTTTCCAGTGCAGGACATCCTCGAGATCGGCTCAGAGGGGCGGATGAATACGCCCTCAAGCAGCAGCGATAACTGGGGCTGGCGTTGCCCGGAGCACGTCCTCGGTCCTGCGCTTGCCGCGAAGCTGGCTGCGTTGACCGAGGTGACCGACCGCGATCTTCTGCCCGAGAGCGCATCTGCTGATGCCTCCGGCGAGCCCTAGCGATCTAATATTTCAACCGAAGACCGAAGATCATCGCGCTCGCTCACTCGTAGCGGAGCGCCTCGATGGGGTTCAGGTTGGCGGCGCGAATGGCAGGAAGCATGCCGCTTACCAGTCCGACCACGATGAGGATACCCGTCGCGAGCGCGACCGTGCCGGGCGAGATCAGCAGCTGAATATCTGCCGCATCGGCGTTGGCCGCAACCGCACTGTAGAACGTGATGCGGCCGACTAGCGCCGAGACAAGATAGGCCAGCGCGATACCCGCGAGGCCGCCGATACCGGTGATCACCAGGGCCTCTGACAGGAACTGGATGAGGATGTGCCTCTTACGCGCGCCGAGCGCCTTTTCTATCCCGATTTCGCGGGTGCGCTGCTGCACCGCGACGAGCATGATGTTCATCAGGCCGATGCCGGCGATGCCCAGGGTGAGCGCGCCGATGAAGAGCAGCAACGCCTTCAGCGCAATGATGATGATGTGGAACTGGCTGAGCTGCTCCATCAGGTTTGCGACCTGGATGGCGTTGTGGTCTGACGGCCTGAAGTTGTGCGCCTGGCCGAGGGTGTTGCGGATCGATCTTTCCACATCCATATGGTCACCGGTGTAGGTGAGCCACAGGCCATCGATATACTTCAGATCGCGAAAGTCGCCCATAGTGTTGAAGGGGATGCGGATCTGGCGGTTGACGTCATCGTCGCCCTCCTGCATCTTGGCCTTGAGCACCCCCACGACGGTGAACCGGATACCGTTGAGACGGATCGACTGCCCTATTGGATACTGGCCCGAAAAGAGCTTCGTCTTGGCCTCGGAGCCGATCACGACGACGTGCCGCCGCTCTGCATCGTCCTCCTCGGTAAAGAAGCGACCGGTATCAACATCGAGGTTGATGATCGAGCCCATGTTCGCTCGATCGCCATTCAGCGGCCAGGTATAGGTATGCAGATCGTTCTGCACTGTGACGTCCATGTACATCTCCGGCGACGCAGCGATGATGCCGGGCACGGAGTTCATAAGCAGATCAACATCGTCCTGGGTCAGCTTGATCCTGACTCCCGCCTTGGCGCCGCCGGCCTGCTCACTGGTCGTACCCGACCAGACGCCGATGAGCTGGGTGCCCCAGTTCGCGAAGATGGCCTCGATCGCGCGCCCGAAGCCGGCGCCATAGGCCAGCAGCAGCACCACCGTCGCAATGCCCCAGGCCATGCCGATCATGGTGATCATGGTGCGGCGGCGGTTGTAGACCATCGCCTCATAGGCCTGGGTCAACAGATCACGAAACATGGCTGCCTCCGGTGATTCCATGGTATCCCGGGTGAATGGACGCGGGAGGTCTGGCCTGCGAATAGTGCACGCTACTCCCGCCGCAGTGCTTCGACGGGCTCGAGGTTGGCGGCTTTACTGGCCGGGTAGAGCCCCGCCACGATGCCGCTGACAGTCAATGAGCCAAGAGCCAGCGCGGCGGACCAGGGCACAAGCCGCGGCGGATCAAAGCCCTGCATGTTGGTGCCCACCGCCTGGTCCACGAGATACATGAAGAAGCCGGAGCCGACGATACCGAGTATCCCGCTGAACGCAGTCAGCAGAAGGCCCTCCAGGAAGAATTGCATCAGGATGCTGCGCCTGGTCGCGCCGAGCGCCTTGCGAAGGCCGATCTCCCTGGTCCGTTCGCTCACCGTCACCAGCATGATGTTGATGATGCCGACGGCTCCGAGGCCGAGGGTGACGATTCCCACGCCTCCCAGGAAGATGTCCATGGCGTCGAAGATCTTCGCCACCATCCGCTGGCTCTTGATCGTGTCCCACTCGTTGAAGACGTCGGGCGCCGAGGGATCGAACCCGTGACGGCGGGCGATGATCTCGTGCACCTGCTGCACCGCCAGCGCGTTTTCACCAGCGACCCGTGGCTGGTAGTTGATCGAGCTCACCGCGTCCTGGGGAACGTTATCGCCCTTGATCGGGAACATCTCGAGCATCGTGGTAACGGGGATGTAGACCTTCTGATTCTCGTCATTGTTGTTGCCGTGGCCGCTCTTCGCGACCACTCCTATGACTAGAAAGCTGGTGCCGTTGAGCGCGACCGACTCGCCAAGGGCGGGATGACCGAGAAAAAGGAGTGCAGCGCTCTTCTGCCCCAGCACAATGACCCGGTTGCGGTCGCGCACATCGTTGGCCGTCAGGAAGCGCCCCTCCTGCATGGGAAGGAAGCGGATAGCCGTGTAGTTCTCCTCGGTGCCGATCACCTGGCCGGCCGCGGTCGTGTATTGGCTGACCTGCTGGATGTCGTTGCGATTGACCAAGGGAGTGATGGCCCGGACCTCAGGCGCCTCGACCCGGAGCGCATCGATGTCGCTCATGGTGAGGCGATACGGGCGCATGCCGGTGTGCTGGTTGGGGACCGCAGGGATGATTCCACCCCAGAGCATGATGACATCGTTGCCGAAGCTGGCCAGCTGACGGTGCTGCCCGGAGCGAAAACCCTCCCCGACGCCGATCAGCAGCAGCATCGAGCCGACTCCCCATGCAATGCCAAACATGGTCAGAAACGAGCGCAGCTTCGACGCCCAGATAGCGTTGAAGACCTGACCGAGGATGTCGGCTATGTTCTGCATGAAGACTCTTTACCCGTGGCAAGCCGTGTCAAGGATGGTTACGTTTGGCAGGCTCTTACAGTTCCCTGCCGCTCGTGGCCTTTTCCCCCTGTCTTTGCGGACCTGCTGTACGCGCAAGCCCTGGCGCACTGCCCGAGCGCACTGCTCTTGCAAGTCAAACCGCTTCAGCCACCGTTGGCTCGAGAGCGGCAGTGGCTGCAAAGCCCAGGGTCTTCCAGAAGCTGACCACGGATGCGAGCACCGCCGGGTCCGTCTGCGGGATGCTTATTATGTGTACCTCGGGAGGCTTATTGGCGTCGCCTCTCAGGTCCTCGAGCAGTTGCAGGGCGAGGCAGCGCTCGGGACGGTAAATGCAGGAGGCGAGGTCGCTTATGCTGAGCGCGCGGGTGGGCGTCGCGATGGTAGTACGAGGCGGCGCCATCCGGTCGATCAGGCTCAGGATCTCGAGCTTCGACTCGAGCTCGTCGGGTACGCAATCGATGACCAGATCGGCATCTCGAACGGCCTCCTCGATCGTCAGTGCGTATTCGACCGCACCTGCGGGTGAAGCTTTGTCCCACGCGATGGCGGGGAGCGCCTGTGCCCCGTCGATTGCCTCGGCCACGCTCCTCAGCTTCGAAGGCAAGACGTCTTCGAGGATCACGGAGTAGCCCGCTGCGCTGCAGATGGCTGCGAGCCGGCCGCCAAGCGTGCCAGCCCCTATTACGGCAACGCGCCGTATCGCCGCGCCCGCATTTGCCGTCGCCAGGGCATTCGCGGCCGGAGTATTAGTGGTATTCACAGGGACCCTACAGGTTGTGCTTGATGGCGAGGGCGGCGAGCACCGTGTCCGCGTTTGGCCGGGAGCTCTGAAGATATTCGCTCACCCGCGAACGCTCGTCATCGGTAAGGGTCGGCGCCAGCGCGAGCACCCTGCGCAGGGTCACGGTGACATCATCGATGTAGTTCATCAATCGGATTGCTTCGCCGGAGAGTGGCATGGTTGTCCTCATTCGTAAGATCCATTGGTAGACAGTCCCATTCTGGAGGTTTGCGGGCGATTCGTAAAGGGCGGCTGACACTGCGCCGTCGTGTGTGCGCAAGGGTTTACTAGCAGGCAAGTACGCGGGTGTCAGCCTTGCCGAGGGTCATGCCGCTGGAGCCGTCCTGGCTGCCGGCGTATCAATGAATTTGCGAATCAATGCCACCGTGTACTCGGGCCGCTCTTCCATGAGCCAGTGTCCGGCGCCTGGGACAACCTCCTCCTGCACATTAGTCGCGACCTCCCGCATGATCACAGCCTGCAGAGAGCCGAAGGACTTCTCGCCTCCCACTGCCATGACCGGCATGGTCAATTTGGTTTGCTCGAAGATCTTATTGTCTTTGGCATCTTGCGAGAAGGCGGTGAACTGCGCAAAACCGGCTCGCATGCCGCCCGGTTGCGCATAGGTGGCCGCGTAGAAGTTTCGCGTTGCCTCGTCGGGTTTGCTCGGGTCGGCTGTGAAGTCGTTCCAGATCCGGTCCAGATAGATGCGCTCGCGTCCTGCTACCAGCCGCTCTGCATCCGGACCGTGGAAGTTGAAGTGCCAGACTCCCGGCATCTGGAGGACCTCGTTCCAGGGTCCGATCCCCGGGATAGGAGCATCCATTACAACCAGGCGCTCCACCTTGTCAGGGTAGGTGGCAGTGTACGCATAAGCCACCATGTTGCCGATGTCGTGAGCTACTACGAACGTTCTGTCAAAGCCCAGAGACGTCACCACAGCCCGAATGTCCTGCGCCTGGGTCTTTTTGTCATAGCCGCCGGCCGGCTTTGACGAGCGCCCGATACCGCGAAGGTCTGGCACCACGACAGTGTGGTCCCTCATGAGGTCTGCTGCCAGCGGGCCCCAGGAGTCGCTGTTCTCTGCGTAGCCGTGCAGCAGCACGACGACAGGGCCCGTTCCTCCCCAGCGCACGAAGATGTCTGCGCCGGCAGGGCTGTGGACCATGCGGGACTGAAAGCTGGCAGGCAGCGAAGGCTGAGCTTGCAGGCAGGGCAAGACGCAGAGAAGCAGTGCTGCGGTGAACAGGATGAGGCTAACAGGGCGTCTGATCATTGGAACCTCCGTGTGGGACAGACTGAAGGAGCTGAGGCGCCAGATGAGGTTGGCTCCAGAAGTATAGGCGCGCCGGGAGCGGCTGCGCCGCGGTTCGCCGACGTAATCACTCGTGACCGCCAGCAGCAGGCGAGCCTGCCGCCATGATCAGTGAGCCTTCAGGGCCGGGTTACGTCCTGGATCTGGAGCGAAGGCGCCTCACAGCTCGGCTCCTTCATGACTTCCATATGGAAGCCGTGAGCTGTCAAGTACTTCAACAGCTCCACTTCATCGGGCATTCCGGCGTCGTCGGTGACTACCAGGAAGTGGGGGTTGGTCGCGAGAAATGGGCGAAGTTCACTGACCTGCATGGGCGCCAGGGGCTCGGCGAGGACGATAGCCAGATCTTCCACGCTGTAGCGGCCGAGGCTGGCGTTCTCTGCCCCGCTCAAGTAGAAGAGCCGGCTGCGCAACGGGGGCGCGGCGTAGTGCCAGGCAGAGGGATAATACAGTCCGCGGCCGACCACGATCGGCTGCACTGGCAGGGACTGCAGGCAGGAGAGAACCGGATCTGCCATCCTTGTCGAGGGGTGGATGCCTCGCAGGAGCAGCGGAGTCAACAGCACCAGCAGCACGAGTCGAAACTCCGGCAGGAATGCGCTGAACAAGAGCGCTTCCAGGATGGCTACACCCCAGAAGGAAGAGATCCCATACCTGGGTCCGGCGTAATAATGCGTGCTCAAGCGGATCAGGATAAAGACAGTGGCGAGATTGGCGCACAGAACCAGCAATGCGAATAATTCGTAACCGGGCCAAGAGATCAAAGGAGACACTGCCGGAGCCCGATGTCTCGTCAGGTACAGCGTGAGAACGAACGCAGCAAGGCTTACGAAAAAGAGGTACGGGGAGGGTATCTGCTCATATCCGTGCACCAGATTTACGAGAGAGACGGGCTGATTTTGCAGTACGTGAGCCAGCATCAGGGTCTTGGTCGCTCTGATCAGCCGCAGAGTATAGACGAGGGGCAGCAGCGCGGCGGCGCCTGCTCCGATCAGGGCGAGGTCGAGCCGCTTCCTCTGAAAGCTACGCCAGAGCTCACCCGCTGCAACCGGCAGCAACACCGCCGGCAGCGCCATGTGATAGCTGAGGACGGCCGCAGCGATGGACGCCGACATGATCCAAATGCCCCACCTGCGGGGATGGTGAGCACTGACGGCCATCCGCCAGCCGGTAAGGCTAAGGGCAGCAAAGAGCAACACTATGGCATACGGCCGCGCCTCGGTGGCATAGTAGCTCGGCCAGGGATGAGTCACGAATACCATCACCGCAAGCAGAGCAGTCAAGCCGTCCTGCCGGTACCGCACAAACTTGTAGAGAAGCACGATGGCAGCGAGGTAGGCGATCAGCGAGGGAAGCCGCAGAGCAGCCTCGCTTGCGCCAAAGATGTGCATGCTCACCCGCGCCAGCAGCGCATAGACCGGCGGGTTGCCATCCGCCGTCAGCCCGGCCTTAAAAAGCCGCCACGTTGGAGCAGTTGCCAGGTCAAACGTGAACATCTCGTCAAACCACAAAGGGCGAGCGCTGCTGGCGACCCAGCGCTGGGCGGCGAAGGCGATCAGGATCAGTGGGAGAAGAGCGCCCGCGTGCCTCTCCGTCCACTCGGACAGCCTGGTGATGAACAGTCTGAAGTTTGCGGGCATCAATCCTTCTTGTCGGGTCTCAATCTCTAATCTAGACGAAAGGTGGTGGTCGCGCGCGAGATGGGCCTCTCACCACTGCGTTTCAGAAGGCGCCGCGGTACAGCCGTCGGGTGCGTAAGCTAAGCGCCATCGAGCTGTCGCGTAGAAACGCATTGTCTCTGCGGCGCATCCAACGGCTCGATGCCCAACGCGAGCGAAACCTCTCATATGCCGCAGGAATTGCCCCAGAACGATCTCGCTCGAGATGGCGAGAACCTGAAGACCTGCATCGATGAACACCTCAAGAAAGATGCGCGCGTTCCCCTCTCTACTTATCGAGTGCAGATGCATGCCGGCTTTACCTTCAAGGATGCCGAGGCCACCCTTGGCTACCTCAAGCAGCTTGGCATCGGGGATTATTATTCCTCCCCCTTTTTCGAAGCTCGTCCTGGCAGCCTGCACGGATACGATGTGACGCGGCATGACCGTCTTAATCCCGAGATCGGCGGCGACGCCGGATTCGAGGAGTTCTCGGCCGCGTTGAAGCGGGCAGGAATGGGCCTGCTGCTCGATATTGTGCCGAATCATATGGGGGTCGGTAACGATTCGCTCTGGTGGCAGGACGTGCTTGAGAACGGGCGGTCCTCGGAGTATGCCGAGTTCTTTGACATAGACTGGAGCCCGCTGAAGCCTGACATGCAGGGCAAGCTGTTGCTGCCCATTCTCGGCAACCAGTACGGCGAGGAGCTCGAGAGCAGCCACATCCAGGTGGACGTAGAGGATGGACGGACGCTGGTCCGCTACTTCGATCACACCATGCCGGTTGCACCGCGGACGCTTCCGATTCTCTTTCCAGAGAGCGAGCAGGACGAACTTGGAGTGCCTGAAAGCTTTCGCTCACTGCTGCAGGAGATCGTGCATGTGCCTCCGCACGACAGCGAGGACACCGCACTTTGGGTGCAGCGACGCAGTCAATTGCGCGAGTTGCGGCCTCGTCTTGAGGAGGCTCTGCGCTCGGAGGGCATGCAGCCCGCGATCCGAGCGGCTCTGTACCGGATCAACGGCGAGACCGGCGGGACAAAAGGTGAGGGCGAGGGAGATACCGATTCGTCCAGATTTGACCGGCTGCATGCCTTGCTTGAGGCGCAACCCTACCGGCTGGCCTTCTGGCGTGTCTCCTCTGAAGAGATCAACTACCGCCGCTTCTTCGACGTGAACGACCTGGTCGGCCTGAGGATGGAGAATCCTGCGGTCTTCAAGGAGACGCACTGCCTCATTCGCAAGCTGCTGGCCAAGGGGCAGGTTACCGGTCTGCGGATCGATCATTGCGACGGCATGTTCAACCCGCGGCAGTACCTCATCCGCCTGCAGCTGCTGGCGATCGCGAGCCAGTGTGCGGGCGAGTCGCCGGTGGGCCCGACGGTGCCCAACGGAGTAGAAGCCGGCATTCGCGAAGCGCTGCGCGGCTATGACTGGAGCAGCAGCCAGGGGCCGCTCTATACCGTTGTCGAGAAGATCCTCGAGCCACGCGAGTCTCTGCCGAGGGAGTGGCCGGTGCGCGGAACGTCCGGCTACGACTTCGTCTACCAGGCGAATGAGGTCTTCATCCAGAGCAAGAATGAGGCGCGCTTAAACGCGCTGTACGAGAGCTTCATCGGTCACCGGCTTGATCCCGACGAGATCATCTACCGCAGCAAGCTGCAGGTGATGCAGAGCTCGCTGGCCAGCGAGGTCTACGTGCTCACCAACCTGCTGAGCCAGATGGCCGCTGCGAACCGGCGCGCGCGCGACTTCACTGACAACATACTCGAGGCGGTGATACGCGAGACGATTGCCTGCTTCCCTGTCTATAGAACGTACATCGACGACCGCGGACGCTACACCGATAAGGACCGCACCTTCATCCGTTTTGCAGTTGCGCGAGGCAAGCGTCTGAACCCGGACCTCGACACCTCCGCCTTCGACTTCCTGCGGGACACGCTGCTGCTGGGCGGCCGCAAGGAGAACGCCGGGCCGCATGAAGTCGATCCGCAGCAGCTTTACTTCGCACTCAAGTTTCAGCAGCTTACCGGGCCGGTGATGGCCAAGGGAGTCGAGGACACCTCCTTCTACGTCTATAACCGATTCGTCTCTTCCAATGAGGTAGGTGGCTCGATGAAGGCGTTCGGCATCTCGGCCGAGACCTTCCACGCCAGTAATCAAGACCGGTTGGAGCACTCCCCGGACGCGATGGTCACAACCTCCACGCATGATACGAAGCGCAGTGAGGATGTTCGTGCACGGCTGAACGTCATCTCGGAGATGCCGGCGGAGTGGTCTGCGGCAGTGCGCCGGTGGCAGAGGATGAATGCCAGGTTCAAGCGGAAGCTCGAGGACGGTCGAGTGGCTCCCGACGCCAATGAAGAGTACCTGCTCTACCAGACGATCGCCGGCGCCTGGCCCTGGGTCATGGAGGGGCTGGACGCGCGCAAGGCTTACCTTGACCGGCTCAAGGAGTATGCGTCCAAGGCGCTGAGCGAGGCCAAGGTGAACCTCAGCTGGCTCAACCCTGACCCTGACTATGCAGCGGCAGTGCACGGCTTTCTTGAAGACATCCTGCTGCCCGGACCGCGCATGAAGGAGACAAGGTTCGTCGAGACTCTCAAATCGATTCTGCCGCAGCTGCAGCTGTTCGGCGGCATCAATTCGCTGGCCCAGGTCGTTATGAAGGCAGCCTCGCCTGGAGTTCCCGACTTCTATCAGGGCACGGAGATGTGGGACCTGGCGCTGGTCGATCCTGATAATCGCCGGCCTGTGGATTATGAGCTTCGTTCAAAGGCGCTCGGCGAGATGCGGAACACTGCTGAGACCCGCGGGGCCGCCGCTCTTTGTGCCGAGCTGCTCGGTAGCTTCGCAGATGGCAGAGCGAAGCTGTGGACCACACATCGTGCACTGGAACTGCGAGCCCGGCATCATGAGGTCTTCCGCCGCGGTTCTTATCTTCCTCTTCAAGTTGAAGCGGACAAGCAGCAGGTGCTTGGCTTTGTGCGAAGTCTCGAGGGCACGTCCATTGTGGCGATGGTTCCGCGATTTGCCTGTTCGCTCATGAAGGGCAAGCCGAACATGCCCTTGGGCGACGCATGGGGCGACGCGGCCGTCACCTTGGCTGAACCCGGAGGGACCTTTCGAAATGTCTTCACAGATGAGCGTGTCGTCCCAGGCGCCGACGGAGGCCTGCTGCTTCGAGAGCTCTTCGGGAGCTTCCCGGTCGCCCTGCTCGTCAGCGAGCGCTGACCTAATCACCCTGATCGACCGGCACAGCGTTCTCGAACCCGCACGTCTCGATCCTGGAGAGCCGGCGCGTCTCGAGCTGAGACGCGCGGGACATCCGGGCAGCGAGCGACTAAACGAAGAGCGGCGCCAGCACCAGGGTGACTGTAGCCAGCAGCTTGATCAGGACGTGAAGCGATGGGCCCGCAGTGTCTTTGAAGGGATCGCCCACCGTATCGCCGACGACAGCAGCCTTGTGCGGTTCGGAGCCCTTACCGCCCAGTTCGCCGGTCTCAATCAGCTTCTTGGCATTATCCCAAGCGCCGCCCGCATTGTTCATCAGCATCGCGAGCAGGATGCCGCTGATCGTGCCGACCATCAGCAATCCGGCAACCGCTTCTGCCCCGGTAAGGTTAATGGGCACTCCCTGGATGCTGGGCACGTAACCGTGGTCGCGAATATGAAAGCTGCCGCTGAGATGACGGAAGGTGATGCCGACCACCAGAGGCATGGCGACTGCGAGCAGGCCGGGCAGGATCATCTCCTTGAGAGCGGCCCCGGTGACGATGCTGACACAGCGTCCATAGTCCGGCTTCGACGTGCCCGCCATGATGCCCGGGTTTTCGCGGAACTGGCGATGCACGTCTTCGATCACCGTCTGTGCCGTGCGGCCGACCGCCTTGATCGCCATCGATGAGAAGAGATAGGTGAGCATCGCACCGAGCAGCGCCCCGACGAAGACGGGCACCGAGGCTAGATTCACCGTAGAGAAGGTCCACTCCGGGGACAGCGTCTGTCCAACGACAGCGAGTCGCTGCGCTACGATATTGCGGATCGTCTCGAGATAAGCCGAGAAGAGCAGGAACGCGGCAAGCGACGCCGATCCGATCGCGTACCCCTTGGTCAGCGCCTTGGTAGTATTGCCGGCTGCGTCGAGGCGGTCTGTCTTTTCGCGCACGGAGTGCGGCTGGTCTGACATCTCCACAATGCCGCCCGCGTTATCGGTGATGGGGCCGAACGTATCCATGGCCAGGATGTAGGCCGCGGAGGAGAGCATACCCATGGTGGCGATCGCAGTGCCGTAGATGCCCTTCGAGTAGTTTGTGACGGTGGTGATGTCGGCCAGTCCTCGAACGCCGCAGTAGTAGCTGAGCAGCAGCGCGCCGCTGATCACGACGATGGGGACTGCGGGCGTCTCCATGCCGACCGCCAGTCCGCTTATGATGTTGGTCGCCGGACCGGTGAGTGAGGCCTTCGCGATCGACTGGACGGGACGGAAGCGGGTCTCGGTGTAGTACTCCGTAATGCGCACGAAGAGGAAGGACGTGATGATGCCGCAGATACCTGAGCCGAGCAGCCACCAGCGGTCCTGCAGCATGAAGTGAACCGCGGCCGCGAAGCCGGCGAGTGCGACGATCGAGGTAACGTAATAACCGCGGTTCAGCGCGTGCATCGGGTCTTCAGTCTCTTTGCTGTGGACGATGCTCACGCCGATGACGCTGGCGATGAGATTGATCGCCTGCACGATCAGCGGGAAGAGAATGCCCTTCACTCCAAACACGGGGTACAAGGCCGCTCCGAGGATCATCGCGCCTACATTTTCGGCAGCGGTAGATTCGAAGATGTCGGCCCCGCGACCGGCGCAGTCGCCCACGTTGTCACCGACCAGGTCGGCGATGACGGCGGGGTTCCGCGGGTCGTCCTCAGGAATGCCGGCCTCGACCTTGCCGACCAGGTCAGCTCCGACATCGGCGGCCTTGGTATAGATGCCGCCGCCAAGCTGGGCGAACAGTGCAACCAGCGAAGCTCCAAAGCCGAAGCCTACAAGCTGGTAGGGTGCGTGCTGCGGATCGTTCAGTCCGCCAAAGACCAGAAAGAGCAGGCCAACACCGAGCAGGGAGAGCGAGACTACGACCAGGCCGGTGACTGCTCCGCCCCGGAGCGCAATCTGCAGAGCCTTGCCAAGGCTCGAACGCGCGGCAGATGCGGTCCGGATGTTTGCGCGGATCGAGACGAACATCCCCGTCTGACCGGAAAGCGCGGAGCAGAACGCTCCGATGAGAAAGCTGACAACTACTTTATTGGCAAACGGGCGAGTGAAGGAGGACGAGTAGTAGCCGGCGTAGAGGACAACTGCGAGTATGGCTGCGATGATTGCGATCGAGCCGTACTGCCTCTTCATGAATGCCTCCGCCCCCTCGCGGATTGCGTTTGAGATGGCCTGCATCTCCGGCGTGCCGGAGTCGAAGCTGAGAACGCTGCGCGCAAAAAGAAACGCGACAAGAAGACCGAGAACACCCACGGCAAGGGCAATCCATAGGAACAGGCTGCCGTCCTGCTGAGGGAGAAAGCTGCTGGTCTGCCAAAGTGCGGCGGACAGCGTGGTGAGAAACGCCATTCATCTGCCTCCAAAATAGATCGTGCCTGCTGCTGCTTCACTCCGGAGCGTAAGAAACCACGGATGTAAACATAGTTCGTGAGTCAAGGTAACAAAGAGAGCGCCGCTTTGCGAAGGGCTGGAGGATGGTGCTCCAGTCTAAGTTGAGGGTGGAAAGAGCACGCCACCTGTGGACGAAAGTAAAACCAGTTAAACGGGTCATTAGAGCACGCAGAGAAAACGATGGTCAACGCAACGCATTGGATGCCTGCAGCGGGTACATCCGGCGCATCGTTCCGCTCCATTTGACCATCGAATGCACAGGCGAAAGCGTTACAATCTGTTGTTGCCTGGCGCGCATCAGCACGCCGGACGGGTCGCCCGGTGAGGAGAAGTTATGGCCAGATCAGCAGCCTTGAGTGCGGAACGCGGCACGGTCGCGGCGGCCCCTGCGCTCGACCCAAGGCTGATGATCGAGATGTATCGGCTGATGTACCTCTCGCGGCAGGTCGACGACCGCGAGATCATGCTCAAGCGGCAGCAGAAGATCTACTTCCAGATATCGTGCGCCGGCCATGAAGCGCTGTTGGTCGCTGCGGGGCTGTCGCTGCGGCCCGGGTACGACTGGTTCTTCCCGTACTATCGCGATCGCGCACTCTGCCTCACGCTGGGCAACACTCCTGAGGAGCAGTTCCTGCAAGGAGTAGGCGCGGCGGCAGACCCGGCGAGCGGCGGACGACAGATGCCGTCGCATTGGGCCAGTCCATCGCTGCACATCGTGTCGCAGTCCTCGGCCACGACGACGCAGTGCCTGCACGCAGTTGGCTGCGCAGAGGCAGGCCGCTATTTTTCGCGGCACCCCGAGGCCGCCGATCCAGGTTCTGGAGATTACCGCCAGTACAAGGATGTCCAGTTCCACGGCGATGAGGTGGTCTACGTCTCGCTCGGTGAAGGCTCCACCAGCCAGGGCGAGTTCTGGGAGGCGATGAATACGGCCTCGAATCAGAAGCTGCCCGTGCTCTTCGTCGTTGAAGATAACCAGTACGCGATCTCCACGCCGGTAGAGGTCAACACGCCGGGCGGAAACATCTCGCGTCTGGTGGCAAACTTCCCGAACTTCCACTTTGCCGAGGTGGACGGGACCGATCCCGTTGCCTGCTACCAGGCTTTTCAGACAGCGGTCGCTTACTGCCGGTCAGGGCAGGGGCCGGCCTTTGTCCACGGGCACGTCACTCGTCCCTACTCTCACTCGCTCTCAGACGACGAGCGCTCTTACCGCCCGCAGAGTGAGATCGAGGCGGACGGTCTGCGCGACCCGATCTCCAAGATGCAGATGCGCCTGCTGCGAGAGCGCATCCTCGACGAAGCAGGGATCACCGACCTCGAAAAGGGCATCGAGGATGAGGTGCGGGCTGCAGCCGAGCGCGCTCTGCATTCGCCGCTTCCGGAGGTGTCGACCATCCTCAGGCACGTCTACTCCGAGAACCTCGACGTGTGCGACCCGGCATTGCAATCGGAGCCAGCCGCGACCACAGACCGGCAGGAACGTACGATGGCGGACCTCATCAACCTCTGCCTGAGGGATGAGTTACGCCGCGATCCTCGCATGATCGTCTATGGCGAAGACGTGGCCGATTGCAGCCGCGAAGAAAACCTTGTGCAAGGCGGCGTGAAGGGCAAGGGCGGCGTCTTCAAGCTGACCGCCGGGCTGCAGAATGAGTTTGGCTCGGAGCGCGTCTTCAACTCTCCGCTTGCCGAGGCGAACATCGTTGGGCGCGCGATCGGCTATGCAGTCCGCGGCATGAAGCCGGTCGTCGAGGTGCAATTTTTCGATTACATCTGGCCAGCAGTTCATCAGATCCGCAACGAGCTTAGTCTCATGCGCTGGCGCTCGAACGGAGCATTCTCATCACCCGTGGTCATTCGAGTTGCGGTGGGTGGCTATCTCGCCGGCGGATCGATCTACCACTCGCAGAGTGGGGAAAGCATCTTCACCCACACCCCGGGGGTGCGGGTAGTGTTCCCCTCAAACGCGCTCGATGCGAATGGACTTCTGAGGACCGCGATCCGTTGCGACGACCCTGTGCTCTTTCTTGAGCATAAACGGCTCTATCGCGAGAGCTACGGGCGGGGAGTTTATCCTGGCCCGGACTATGCGATCCCCTTCGGTAAGGCCTGTATCGTGCGCCCGGGGACTGACGTCACCCTGGTGACTTACGGTGCGCTGGTGCCGAGGGCCCTGCAGGCAGCCCAGCGCGCCAAGAGGGATCTCGACATCGAGACAGAGGTCATCGATCTGCGGACACTCAGTCCGTACGACTGGGAGGCAATTGCCGTCTCCGTCAAGAAAACCAGCCGCGTCATCGTGGCCCACGAAGACATGCTGAGCTGGGGTTATGGCGCCGAGATTGCGGCACGCATCGGCGACGAGCTTTTTGAATTCCTCGACGCTCCGGTCAAGCGGGTCGCAGCCATGGATTCATTTGTCGCATATCAGCCGTTGCTCGAGGATGCCATTCTTCCGCAGCCGGAAGATCTCTATCGCGCGCTCGAGTCACTGATGAAGTTCTAATTGCCAGGTACTTATAGATAGCCGGGCGCCCCATGTCTCGCTTCTGAGACATGGGGCACCTCAATCCAGCTTCCGATGCGACCTGACGGATTTTCGGCCTACTGAGTCTTAGTATGCCCGAGCGTAAATCGCATTCCAGCCCGGAAATTAAAAGGAAGTGCGGGGTAGCCGATCGGGCCGATGTGCTGATTATTCAGAAGATTATCTAACTGGGTATATAGGTTGACCCAGGGTTGCACCTGGTAGCTCACATTGGCATCAAGCTTGGCGTAGGCGAAGTCAAGATTACGGTTGGGGAGCAGCAGCGAGTTGCCGTAGGTCAGGTCCGAGCCGCCAAGGAATGTGGAATCGTCGCTCCTGCTGGCGAACGATGAGGTCAAGGCTCCTGCCCATTTTTTGCCGTTGTACGATGCGGTCACAAACCCGGTGTGCGGAGGCCTGCGGAACGGGCGCGCTCCACGCAGAGGGGAGCTGGCGCCGATCGGTATCTGAGAAAAGGAAGGCGGAGCGCCGTCGTCCGGGCCTGTGTTAAATGTTGGGTTCACAGCGCTCGATGCGAAGGAATGCTGTACGACTGCGTCCAGGTAGGTATACCCGCCGCGCAGGAAGATGTTGTGACCTATGCCGAACTCCGCCTCAGTCTCTGCGCCCTGCGCCCTGAACGCCAGCGAACCTATGTCGGCGCCCCCAAACAGGTTCTCGATAACGGCAGCTACAGCAGGACTGACCCCCAGCTGCGGTAACACGGTGGCATTTACAAACTCAATCTGGTCTCCAAACTCGTTATGGAAGTAAGTCGCTCGCAGCACCAGACGTTCACTGAAGAGACTCTGTTCCACTCCCCCGTCATAGGAGCGGGAGCGCTCTGCGCCGATAGGATGCACGTTGTTCTGAGTCGCCACGCTTCCTTCTTTGAACTGAGTAAGCAGGCCATACAGCGAATCGAATTGATCGAACAATCCGGGCTCCTGCACACCCTTGGCAAAGTTGAACTTCACCTGCGTTCCCCGGAACAAGCCTTTTCCCGGCCGGACTGCATAGTAGTTCAAGCCGAAGCGGGGCGTCGTCTCCGTGCCAAACAGCTGGTTCTTTTCAACGCCGCCGCCCAGAGAATAGAAGAGGCGGTTTTTAAAGTCGCCTTGTACCTGCGCAGTGTAGTCGTAGTTACTCCGCTCGAGTGGATAACTCTCCTGGTAGGCAGGAAAGTGAGCGGCCCCTCGCTCATCCTCGTAGTGAAAGCCAATGAGGCCGGACAGGTGCGGGGTAAACCGATAGTAGCTTTGAAACTGAAGTTGATCGCGGTTTGAGGCCGAGTCTGAAGAATTAGGATAACTGGCGAAAAACCCCGGGCCGCCATTTAACAGAGCCTGCCCCTGCACGGAGTAGCCATTCGCGCCCTTGATGGTTACAGGGTTTCCATAGTAGTTGCCGCCGTCGCCGTTTTCGTCAATCAGCTGACCCTCTGGAAAAGGCTGATACTCCTGCTCACGCTTTCGGGCGAGCCCGTATCGCACAGTGTTACGCCAGCGCTCCGTAGTCTCATTGTCGATAGTTCCGCTTAGATACACATCCTGATCGGACTGCCTGCTGTTGTTTGAGATTCCGTAGAAGTCATAGGCGCCGGGCACGCCGGTCGATGCGTCTGTGTTGCGCGCCGTCATCCTGACCTGGGTCGAGGGGCTGAATGCCCAGCCCAGGTTCAGGCTGGCTGTCACGTTGTGCATCTCATCCAGGGGCAGGGCATTAGAGGTATTCAGGCGCGAAAACGCACCATAGTAGTCGAGCGACCGGTGAGTGCCGCCTAACTCGGCCTCATTGCGGTAAGTATTAAAGTTGCCTACGTCACCGTCATAGAAGAGCGAGGGAAAAGGAGTGGTGCCATGAGGAGTGGTAAAGCTGAAGACGCCTGCCGCCGCGTCGGATCCATAGAGTACGCTGTCTGGCCCGCGATAGGCCTCGACGCTGGATATCCCGGTAGTTGAGATGTTGCCAAGGTCGAAGACTCCACCTAAGTCTTCGATGGGTACGCCATCCAGAAGAATCTTGTTAGCAGCAGAGTTACCACCGCGGACGAAGATGGAGGAGAGGCTGCCGCGCTGACCTTGCTGAACTACGTGCACCCCAGCAATCTGGCGCAGAGCGTCGACCATCATCGCCCGGCTCTGAAACTGCTCGCTGGTGAGCAGCGTGACTGATCCGCTAACCTGCGCCTGAGGTAGCGGAGTGCCGGTAGCAGTTACAACGATCTGCTGCCTGACCCACTCCGGCTCCAGCACCACGTCGCGTTCAACGCTGCCGAGCGGCAATCCGTAGAAGCTATCCGTGGCAAGCTGCCGAAACGACTGCCCCGAGACTAGTACGAAGTAGCGGCCGGCTGCTCCACTGCTTATCTGGTATGAGCCGTCCAAGCCTGTACGAGCGCTGGAGACGGCACTGCCGTTCTGCACCAGCGCTACAGTGGCGTTTGGGATAGGAGCACCCAGCGGGTCTGTAACGACACCGTGGACCAGCACAGCTTGCAATGGGCAAGAGAAAAGGAGAGATGATGTGAGTAGAAAGCCGAGCGAATAGATGCGCCGGCGGCGGCGAGACCGCTGCGAAGTTGACATGAAGCTCCTTCGTTCCCCTCGGAACGCGGTTGAAGGCGCAAGTGGATCGGTCTCCTGACTTGCACGCCTGACGAAACCGCCTTCCCGGAGTTACCTCCAGTGGCTCTCCTGGCTTCATCTTCTCGCTGGGAAATGTTGAAAACCAGCGATAGCGCGCTTACAGTTGCGGGGCAGCGACGGACTTTCACCGTCTTCCCGAGAGTCCCATTGCGTTGCAGGAATAGGTGGACCGTCAGCGATGGCTGTAAGAAGACCGAGGCTGACGGTGACATTGAAGAAATGACCGAGACTTAATTTATAGCGGAATGAAGCTGCACAGTCAAAACTGTTGATGCTATCAATTTTCGCCGGTAGCGTCGCCGCGCACCTCAGCCGTTGCTGCAAATAAGGGCTCAACCGGAATGCGGTGGAAATCTCTCCGCATCAGAGATTGAATAGTTCGCCTGCAGGTCAACCATGGGCAGATCTCCATTTCTCCGCGCCACTCCGAGCCTTCCTAAACCCTCCAGCGTCGCCGCTGCGGGAGTGTTGCTGGGCGCTGCTGCGGCTGGTGCAGGGGTGGCAGCGGCGACGTGGTCGGCTCTCCGCTCCCGCAACCGCTGGACCGGCAAGACTGTCGTTATCACGGGTGGTTCTCGAGGGCTCGGCTTCGCCCTGGCATCGGAGTTTGGACGGTCAGGCGCAAACCTAGTGCTGGCCGCGCGAGATGGAGACGAACTGGCCCGCGCTCGCGATCTACTGCTCGAACGCGGTCACATCTCGAGCGAGAGGCAGGTGCAGTTGGAGGTCTGTAACCTCGCATCGCGACCTGACGCCGAAAAGATGATTGAGTCTGCACTTGCCCGATGGGACACCGTAGACGTGCTGGTTAACAACGCTGGAATCATCCGCGTCGGGCCCGCTGCTACCCAGAGCATTGAGGACTTTGTTGAGGCGATGGATACCAACTTCTACGCCATGCTCTACTGCACCTGGGCTGTGCTGCCTCACATGATAGCGCGCGGCGCAGGAGACATCATCAACGTCACTTCCTTCGGCGGCAAGGTCGCGGTGCCGCACATGCTCTCCTACTCGGCGAGCAAGTTTGCCGCGACCGGCTTCTCCGAGGGCCTTCACACCGAGGTCAAGCAGTACGGCATCCATGTCACTACCATCTGTCCAGGATTGCTGCGAACCGGCTCGCACCTTAACGCTGAGTTCAAGGGCAGGCACGCAGATGAATATCGTTGGTTCAGCGCGGGCGCATCGCTTCCCTTCGTATCCGTAGACGCTGCGCGTGCTGCAAGACTGATCGTCGGGGCAGCGGCGCGGCGCGACGTTGAACTGATCATCTCACCGCAAGCTGCGGCCGGAGTCCGCGCCGCCGCACTTATGCCCACCACAACGGCGCGCATCCTGAGACTGGTTAACTGGATGTTGCCCAAAGCGGGCGCGAATCCCGATGGACGCGTAGCTCTGCCAGGCAGGAAGACGCGCGCCAAAGAAGCACCCTTTGTAGACCGATTCGGCGGCGCGGCCGCGGCGCGATATAACGAGCAGGCACGCTCCTTACCTGACCGATAGGTCGGTAGAAGAGATACCTACCGGGAAAGAAGCTGCTGCAGCTTCCGAGCATTGGGATAGGCGTGAGATAAAGTCGTGTTGTCAAAGATTATCCACGCATTTTCACTGCCTTTTACGCTATCTGCCAGCCTTATCAGGAAATCATCCTCATAGCTTGAGTAGTAAGTGCGCGGAGAGCCGTGCAGGCGATAGTAGACCAGCGTCCGATCGCCGCCCGGCTCGCCTGCAGACGCACCGCCCTTCGCAGGGTCCGCGACTACTCTCGCCAACCTGTACTCTGTCAGCAGCCGGTCGGCATCAGGCTCGAACCAGCTCGCACTTCGAGGCTCTATCGCAGCTTCCCGCCCCGAGAGCGACCTGAAGGTATCGAAAAAATCCTTGGCTATTATGGAGTCAAAGCCGAGTGAGGGCGGTAGCTGAAACAGTATAGGACCTGCTTTTTCGCCAATTAGAGCGACCTGCTCTAGAAAGGTTTTGAGCAGGAGCTTCGTCTCCCGCAGCTTTGCCTCATGAGTTATCGCCTTAGGCGCCTTGATCGAGAAGCGGAAGTCCTCCGGCGTCTCGGCTGCCCACCTGGCCCATGTAGCAGGCCGGTGCGGCCGATAAAACGTCGAGTTGATCTCAGCACAGGGCAGAGCACGCGAGTAGGTGAATAGATGGCTACCCTCTCTCGCAACATCCCTGGGCAAACTCCACCCTGCCGTACCGGTGCGAAGCATGGCGTTGAGATGCTCTTCAGCAGCAGCATGGAGCGTCCAGCTACCTTCAACTCTTCATACTATGGGTAGCTAATTTCATTCAGAATCGTTCTGTAACGCTCGTGAGATTAGCTCCGGGCCATTGACAGACCCACGTAGCTCTACTTCTGGCGCGCTGCCTTCAAGAGCCGATCGCGGATCGCCGCCCCGACACCGGACCCGGAGGGCAACGGGCAGACGATCACTGCTGCACCCGTCGCATCGAGGTACCTTAGCCCGGCAAACAGACGATGAGCAAGTTCATCCGGGTCGGCCCACCGACCCCAGTTGTAGGTGTGCAAATTAGCTGCACTCCCTCCCCAGGGCGTCGCTGGTATAAAGCTGTCCGGCAGCATCAATCCAATGTCGCCGCCAAGTTGCTGTGCACGCACCAGAGCCGCGTTGAAGGCGGCGTGCTGCGCCTCGCCCTCTCCGTCGACCAGCACCAGCCGCGCCCGTGGAGCGTAATGCCGCATCGCCAATCCAGGGGAAGGCAGCGCACTCGTCCCGATCACATCGACATGCGACAGAACTGGCGACTCTGCGGAAGAAGGGCTGCCAGCGAGCTCCTCTGCAGTGGACACATCGCTGCCGCTCCGAGTCTGCTCGCTGTAGAGCGTAGCACCCGGGCACACCAAAGCTATTTGCTCCAGCGTGACCACACCAGGGCGATAGATCACGACCGGAGATTCGCACGGGTCGACGACCGTTGACTCGAGCCCATGAAGAGTCTCTCCTCCGTCGAGCACGGCGTCGATCCTGCTTTCCAGGTCCTCCATCACATGGGCTGCAGAGGTAGGACTGACATGGCCGAAGAGATTGGCGCTCGGAGCCGCTATGGGGACACCCGCCCGGCGGATCAGTTCAAGGGCCACGGGATGCGAGGGCATGCGAACACCGACGCGCGGCCGGCCCGCCGTTACCGCCGGCGAGATGCTCTCGCGCTTTGGCAGCAGCAGAGTGAGAGGACCAGGCCAGAACCTCTGCATCAAGCTGTGTGCGTAAGGGGGAATATCTCTGGCGATCTTCCCGAGCATCGCGGCGTCGCTGATGTGAACGATGAGCGGGTCCCACCTTGGCCGCCGCTTGGCCTCAAAGATGCGGGCGATTGCAGCCGGGTCGAGCGCGTTCGCGCCTAGTCCATAGACCGTCTCTGTAGGAAATGCGACGAGCCCGCCTGAGCGGATCGTCTCCGCAGCAATCTGGAGCGACTCTCGAGACAGTGCACTCTCAAGGTCACGGCAATCTAGGAGCAGGTGTAAAGTCTTGGCCAACTTCTCCTCGCGCGCGTCGCTCAGCGCCGCTACCATTATGCCCTGCCGCTTTCGCCGGGCTCCCTGCCGTTTTCCCGGGCTTTGCCGGGTTGCCTTATACTTCCGGCATGAGCGCTATCGAAACCGAGGTCAAGTTTCGCGTCGACGATGTCGCAGCTCTCGAGCGCGATCTGAAGGCAATCGGCTTTCGGCTGCTCACGCCGAACACCTTCGAGCGAAATACCCTCTACGACACCGCGGACCGTGCGCTGCGTGCCCGGCAGGAGATCCTGCGCGTTCGGCAATATGGCCCGCAGTGGGTGATCACACACAAGGGAGTGCCTAGCGACTACGATCCCAGCGACCGCCACAAGAAGCGGATCGAGACAGAGACGAAGGTTGAAGATGGAGAGGCGGCTGCCTACATCTTCACGCGCCTTGGCTTTGGCCCGGTGTTTACCTATGAGAAGTGGCGCACCGAGTGGGCTGACGGTACCGGCCATTGCGTGATCGATGAGACTGCCATCGGAGTCTTCGCCGAGCTCGAGGGCCCAGCGGAGTGGATCGACACGACAGGTCGAGGTCTGGGCCTGCCGTCAGATGCCTTCATGACGCAGAGTTACGGCAAACTGTTTGAGATGTGGAAGCAGAAGACGGGCAGTGACGCGACCGACCTGACCTTCGCAGCCATCGGGGCTCATGAGCCTGTGCGTCGCTGACAGCAGGGAGTCAACTCTCTGGCGTGCTCCAGGCAAATCATCAAACTTCGGCAGCCTGAGTCGAAGCGCTGGAACCAGATAAAATAGAACTAGGCCGATGGACTTCCACGAAAAGATACGCACACTCCCGACGCGGCCCGGAGTGTACCTCTACAAGAACGCCGATGGCGAGGTCATCTACGTCGGCAAGGCCAAGAACCTCCGGTCCCGCGTCCGCTCCTACCTGCTGGAAGCCTCGCAGGCGAATGCGAAGACGGGCTCGCTCATGCGCGAAGCCGTCGATGTGGACTATATCCTTGTCGACAATGAGCGCGAGGCGCTGGCCCTCGAGAACAACTTCATCAAGCAGCGCAAGCCGCGCTTCAACATACTGCTGCGCGACGACAAGACGTACCCTTATGTGAAGCTGACGCTGGCCGATCGGCATCCGAAGGTCTTCGTGACAAGGAAGGTGCGCAAGGACGGAGCGGCTTACTATGGCCCCTACTTCCCCGGCAACCTCGCCCACCGCATCGTCGACCTCATCCATCGCAGCTTTCTGCTGCCGAGCTGCAAGCTTGATCTATCGCGGTACTATCCTCGCCCTTGCCTGCAGTACTACATCAAGCGCTGCCTGGGACCCTGCGTTGAAGAGCTGACCACGCCGGAGCTCTACCGCGAAGCAGTACGCGACGCCCAGATGTTCCTCGAGGGCAAGCAGGCCGAGCTCGGACGCTCGCTCGAGCAGCGTATGGAGGCCGCCGCCAGCTCGCAGCTTTTTGAGCTGGCGGCAAAGTATCGCGACCTGCTGATCACCGTCAGCCAGCTGCAGGACAAGCAGCGCATCGCCACGGCAGACAATGACGATGCCGACGTCTTCGGCTACCACTACGAGAACGGAATGCTGGCTGTTAACCTCTTCCACATGCGTGGGGGAAAGATCGTCGACCGGCGGGAGTTCTTCTGGGAAGAGCTGCCGGACCTGCTGCTGACCGATGCGGCGCCAGAGGCCGAGGCGGGCGATGAACAAGCGGCTGAGCCCGCTGCCTCACTCAACGCTGCCGCCTTCCATGCCGGCGCATTCGAGGCGAGCGCCTTCTTCTCGGCCATGTTGAAGCAGCTCTACATCGAGCAGAACTACGTGCCGCGCACGGTCTACATTCCCGTGGATTTCAGTGACCGCGAGACGCTCTCAGAGCTGCTGTGCGAACGCGCCAAACACAAGGTAGAGATCTGCGTACCGCAGCGCGGGGAGAAGCGATCCCTCGTCGACCTCGCCGGCCAGAATGCGAAGCAGAGTTACGATCAGCGCTTTCGCGTCCTGCAGCCGACGCAGCGTGCTATCCAGGACTCGCTGCAGGACCTGCTCACGCTGCCGGAGCTGCCGCGCCGCATCGAGTGCTTCGATATCTCGCACATCCAGGGGGCGGAGACGGTCGCATCGTTGGTGGTCTGGGAAGATGGAGCGATGAAGAAGTCCGACTACCGCAAGTTCCAGGTGCGCGATGTGGTCGGCGTCGACGACTTTGCATCGATGCGCGAGGTGGTGACGCGACGCTACAGGCGTATGCAGGAGGAGAACCTGCCCATGCCGAGCCTCGTCTTGATCGACGGAGGCCTTGGTCAGCTGCACGCCGCGGCGGGCGCGCTCGAGGCGCTCGGATTTACGACCCAGCCGGTCGCGTCCATCGCCAAACGCGAAGAGATCATCTACCTCTATGGACAGGAGGACGACCCTATAGTCCTCGACCGCCGCTCGCCCGTTCTGCACCTCATCCAGCGCATCCGCGACGAATCTCATCGCTTCGCCATCACCTATCATCGCAAGCGGCGCGAGATGCGCGACCGTGATTCGGAGCTGCTATCGATCCCCGGCGTCGGCTCGCGCACCCGCACCCGGCTCATCGAACACTTCGGCAGCCTGCGCAGCGTGCAGCAGGCCGATATGGAGGCGCTCACTGCCGTAGTCCCACGCAAGGTGGCGGAGACGATTCACGGCTTCTTCCACACTTCAGGGCCGCCGGCGCCGACGCCACAGGACGTGGCCGCCGATCCTGAGACACCCTTCACAATCCTGAATAGCTAGGCTGGAACGAATCGAGGCCTTCTCGTCTCATCGCATGCCGCGCTCTGCGAGACCAAGAAAGGCGCGGTCGACCCGGGGGGCAGGCCAAGAGGGGCACGCGATCTGGCAACTTTCAGTGAACCATCCGCCGCGCGCCTCCGTACTATCCCGTCATGGCCGCCACTGCTGTCCTGCCCGCAACCAAAACGACCCTGCGAACAGCCGTTGACCTGGCAGCTGTCTTCGCTCTACTGAAACTAGCGATCCAGGTGGGCGCTACGGCCTGGACAGTCCATCTCGGATGGGGCTACTTCCGCGACGAGTTCTACTACATCATGTGCGGCCGCCTTCTCGCATGGGGCTACGTCGATCAGGGTCCCATGGTGGCCTTGCAGGCGCGGCTCGGGCTGGCTCTCTTCGGCAAATCAATCGTTGGCATCCGCATGTTTGCCGCGCTCGCCGGAGCCGCCAAGGTCTTCCTCACCGGCCTGCTCGCCTGGTCGCTCGGCGGCAGGCGTGCCGCACAGGCCCTGGCCATGACCGCGGTCCTTGTCGCGCCGTGCTACATGGGCCTGGACAGCTTTCTCTCGATGAATGCCTTCGAGCCGGTCTTCTGGATGGGCGCCATGCTCGCGGCGATCCTGCTCGCCCGGGGAGAGTCGCTGCGGTGGTGGCTCTTCGTCGGTCTATGCGCCGGGCTTGGCCTCGAAAACAAGCCTTCCATGACGTTCTATCTGGTAGCTCTGATCGTCGGGATGCTACTCACCCCGCAACGCCGCCTGCTCTTCAACCGATGGTTCGCAGCGGCTTCAGGCCTTACAGTCCTGCTGGCTCTGCCGAATCTGATCTGGCAGGTCCAGAACCACTGGCCGACCATGGAGTTCCTCCACAACGACGCCGTATTCGGCAAGAACATCCATCTCAGCCCGCCGGCGTTCCTGCTGCAGCAGATCCTCGCGCTGCATCCTCTGAACGTGCTCGTCTGGCTGCCGGGACTGGTGTGGCTGCTCATCCATCGCGACGCCCGCACCATGCGCTGGATCGGAATCTGCTACCTGGTGTTCCTCGGGACCATGATGGCGCTCCATGGAAAAGACTACTATCTCGTGCCTATCTACCCGGTGCTCTTTGCAGCCGGGGGCGTCGCGTGGCAGCAGTTACGTAACGGCAGCCGTTATATAACCGTCATGGCCGGCGCTCTGCTCGTCACTGGCGCCATCATCTTTCCCATGGCTGTGCCCGTGCTTAGACCTGAGCCGTGGATGCACTATACCCAGACGTTGCACCTGGTCAGCAAGACCGATCAGAGAGAGAGCGCTGATTCCGGCCCGCTGCCGCAGTTCTATGCTGACAGGTTTGGCTGGCAGGAGCTCACCGACAAGGTCGCGACGGCCTACCGCTCGCTCTCGCCCGCCGACCAGGCCAGGGCAGGCATCTACGGCCCTAACTACGGCGATGCGAGCTCAATCAACTTCCTTGGCGAGAGCTACCACCTGCCCTTCGCCATCAGCGGCCACAACAACTATTACCTGTGGGGGCCGCACGGCTATACCGGCGAGGTGATGATCCTGGTCAGCAGCGACTCGCCGGAAGATCTGCGCGAATTCTACAGATCGGTTGAAGTTGCGGGTCGCGTCGACCACCCCTACTCGATGCCTTACGAACATCGCACCATCTACATCGCCCGCGGCAGGAAGATAAATCTCACGGCTGACTGGCCTCAGTTCAAGCACTTCGAGTGACCCGCGTCGAACGACTCGGCATGCTAACCTGCTCTGAATGCCGCTCGCACCGACCTCGCCGCCCATGGAAACGCTCCGGCCAGACCTGCCGCGCGTCCTGAGCGCCTGGCACGCGACTGCGATCGTGGTTGGAACCATCATCGGCAGCGGCATCTTTCTCGTCCCGCAGGAGATGATGCGCGCGGTCGGCTCTTCCTCGCTCGTCTACCTGGCGTGGATCGTCGGCGGCCTGCTCTCGCTCTTCGGCGCAATGACCTACGCGGAGCTCGGCGCGATGTTGCCCGCCGCGGGCGGCGAATACGTCTACCTGCGCAACGCCTATGGAGACCTGCCCGCCTTCCTCTACATGTGGACGTGGTTCTCCGTTGCCAAGCCCGCCTCTATCGCAAGCGTGACCACCGGCCTCGCGCGCACTCTGGCCATCTTTTCGATCTTTCACTGGCTGAACGAAACTGCGATGCGCGCGCCGCTGCTGATCACGTGGGCGCAGATCTTCGCAATCGGCGTCACCTGGCTGATCACCGGGCTAAACTACCTCGGCATTAAAAGAGCGGCGGATTTCCAACTCTTCTTCACCTGGCTCAAGGCGCTGCTGATCGTCATCATCGCTGGATTCTGCTTTACCTACATTCATGGCAGCATCGCCAACTTCCACACGGCGTACCCCGGCGCCCACGGCGGTTTCAGCGGATTCATGATCGCGCTGATCGCGTCCCTCTGGGCCTACGACGGGTGGAACGATCTCACCATGGTTGCCGGGGAGGTGCGCCGCCCGGAGCGCAGCCTGCCCATTGCGCTCATCGGCGGGCTGGTGATCGTTGGTGCGCTCTACATGGCTACCAACGCTGCAATCCAGTATGTGCTGCCTGCGACGCAGATTGCTGATTCGCCACGGCCGGCAGTCGCAGCACTCGCCGTGGTTGCCGGTCACTGGGGTGCGGCGCTGGTCTCTACGGGCATGGCGCTCAGCATCTTTGTGACCTTGAACGGCACAGTGATGTCGGGCGCGCGAGTTCCCTTCGCGGCGGCCCGCGACAGGCTCTTCTTCGCGCGCATGGCGCATATTCATCCGCGCTTTCAGAGCCCTTCTACATCGCTGATCGTTCAGGGAATCCTAAGTACATTCCTGCTGCTCGCGGTGGGACGCTTCCAGCAGCTCTTCGAGCTTGCCATCTTTTCGGAGTGGCTGTTTTACCTGATCACTTCAACAACGATCTTCGTCTATCGCCGGCGCCTGCCCGACGCTGCCCGCCCCTACCGCGTGTGGGGCTACCCTGCGCTGCCCGCGCTCTTCATCGTGGCCGCGGCGGTTCTCCTCTACTACTCCTACGTAGAGAACTTTAGAAGCTCGCTCATAGGCACGGCCATCATCCTGCTCGGCATTCCGCTGTACCTGCTCTTCAGAAAAAGAGCAGTACTGGTGCAGTGAGCCGCTCAGGAACGCCTGCGCACGACCTCTTCATAGGTCGCAATGTACTGCCTGGCGGGCTCGGCCCAGGAAAAGTCCTTTGCCATGCCGTTGCGCATCAGCTTCTGCCATGCCGCCCTGTCGTCGCGGAATAACTTGACCGCACTTTGGATGGCCCCTAGAAACTCACCCGCATCTTCCCCCGCAAATTTGAAGCCGGTGCCCTCGCCTGTCTCCGGGTTCCACTGCTCGACCGTATCCTCTAGACCGCCGGTAGCGTGCACTACCGGTACGGTCCCGTACTTCAAACCATAGATCTGTCCCAGTCCGCCCGGCTCGTAGTGCGACGGCATCAGGAACATGTCAGAACCCGCCTCTACCTTGTGCGCGAGCGTCTCATCGTAGACGTTGCGAACTGCGATCGTCTTTGGATAGCGCTCAGCGAGTCCCTTGAAGAGGCCCTCGTAGTACGGTTCGCCTGAGCCGATGATGACGACTCTCAGATCGCCCACTTTCACGTCCCCGGCCGCGAGCCGATCGGCGGCTTCAGCCAGCAGGTCCGAGCCAGTCCGCGTACTGAATCGCGATACCACCCCGAGCACCGGCGCATCTTCAGGAACATGGTCCAAACCAAACGCATGCAGCAGGTCGCGCCGGCACGCAACCTTGCCCTGCAGGTTCTCGGGCGTATAGTGCGCCGCGATGTTGCCATCGGTAGCCGGGTCCCACTTCGCGTAGTCGACGCCGTTGAGGATGCCGTGCAGATCGTTGCTCCGCGAGCGGAACACGCCATCGAGGCGATTACCAAACTCCGGCGTCTGCACCTCCTTCGCATAGTGAGGGCTTACGGTCGTTACCGCGTCCGCGTAAAGAATCCCGCCCTTGAGGAAGTTGAACTGGTTGTAAAACTCCAGCCGGTCCGCGGTGAAAAGCTGTGCAGGCAGCAGCAGCCGCTGCGTGGTCTCCGCTGAAAAAATGCCCTGGTTGCCGGCGTTGTGCACGGTCAACACTGTCGCTGCTTTGCGCAATGCAGGGTCTGACTGGTAGACGGTGCCGAGATAGACCGGAAGCATTGCGGCCTCCCAGTCGTGCACGTGGAAGACGTCAGGAACGCCAAGCTGCTTCGTGCTCTCCAGCACCGCGCGGCTGTAGAGGGCGAAGCGCTCCCAGTTATCCCCATAGTAGCCGGAGGGAGTCTCGTACATATACTCGCGATCGAACAGCTCGGGGCAATCGATGAAGTAGATCTGGACTCCGCCGTGAATGCCTCCATCGATCACGGCCGCAAAGCGGTTGTAATCTGCGAACGGAATAGTAAGCGATGGGATGAGGACCTTGCGGTCCTTGCCTTTCGACTGCACCTGCCGGTAGAGAGGCAGGTAGACGCTGACGGTATGGCCCTGCCGGGCAATCTCACGCGGCAGTGCGTCTATCACGTCCGCCAGTCCGCCGGTCCGTGCGTAGGGCAGAGACTCCGACGCCGCAAAGACAATCTTCATCGTTACTGCTCCACTTCCGCGCCTCGCACAGCAGTTCATCAGACCGCATGGGCGCAGTAGTCAGTGTAACGCCGTGCCCCAGCCCCGGGGCCAGCGAACCCCAAGCTGTGCAGCCTTGCATGCAGCGCGATCGTCCTTGGTATCTTGATGAAGATGGCATTGCACAGGTTATGAACATCCGAAGAAAGTCAACGAGGCTGTTGAGCAGAAGATCAGCCGCAGGACGTCGCGTATCGTGGTGAGTAAGCCGAAGCTTGGGCAAAACTTCCTCGTTGATCCCTCGGCATCGATGGCAATCGTCGAAGCTCTTGGCGACCTGACGCAACGCACCGTTGTCGAGGTCGGGCCCGGACGGGGCGCAATCACGGAACTGCTCGCCGCGAGAGCTCACCGGCTGGTGGCCGTCGAACTCGATCATGACATGGCGATTCAGTTACAAGTGCAATTTGCCGGGCAGCACAACGTCGAGGTACTCGAGCGCGACATTCTGGAGTTCGACTTCGATGAAGTGTCGAGTGAAGGCGGCTCGAAGCTCGCGGTAGCCGGCAACCTGCCTTACTACATCACGTCCGACATTCTGCTGCGGATATTCTCGTTCCACCGCGTGATTGGCCGCGCAATTCTGATGGTGCAGCGTGAGGTCGCGGACCGTGTCGCGGCGACTCCCGGCACCCGCGATTATGGCCTGCTCTCTGCCACGGCTCAACTCTACGCTACGGTCGAGAGGCTCTTTACCCTGCCGCCATCGGCCTTTTCGCCTCCGCCGGATGTGCATTCGACAGTTCTCCGGCTCACTATGCGGCCGCGCTTTGAAGAGCTGCGGGTCGAGCCGGCGCTGTTCATCGAATTCCTCAAACAGAGCTTTGCGCAGAAACGCAAGACGCTCGCCAACAACCTGCGCGCAGCCGGCTACAGCAGCGAGAGCGTGATTGCCGCGCTCGAGCAATGCGGCATCCCTCTTCTCATTCGCTCCGAGGCTCTGACCCTGGACGACGCCGCAGCGATCCATCGCGCTCTGCCAGCCGGCAGTCCGCCCAGCGGATGAGCGCAGCGACTGCTGAGCTCGCCCGAAAGCCGTAGCTGCTCAGAGCTCCGCGCGCAGCCGAATCGCCTACAATTATCCTGCCCTCCTGCCGGGTATCACTTCTTACCGGCAGGAGCAGGAGCTGGAGCTGGAGGCGGTGCACTCGACCTCGACTCAGGTGCGCTTGACCGCTCCGGAGCACTCGCCCGCGGAGGCGCAGGCGGAGCGATCATGCGCGGAGGCGCGGGCGGAGCGATCGTGCGCTGCTGGTAGGGCGGCGGCGCAACATACAGTCCCGGCTGACGCGGCTCCTGAGGCGCTGACGGCGCCCGAGGCGACGTGAGGTACGGCTGCCTCGTCAGCGGAACGTCTCCCGAACGGCCCTGATAACCACCATTCGCGCCCTGGTACCCATTGCCTTCCTGATGACCGCCTCCGCCTTCGGACGGTGGCCTGCCAGCGCCGAGTTGAGGTCTCAGACCCTGGTACCCGCCCGGCTGCGAGGACACCACCCGCCCTGCCCCTGACACATCGACCATCTCGCCGGCCCTGGGGTTAAAGGTCTTCGGCAGCGGGGCAATCGCCTGGCCGCCGACGAAAAGCGTTCGCGGAGAGTTGCGTGGAAAGGAAACCGTCCCGCGCCGCTGGCCATCGAGGAGCTGCGGCCCGCGGTTCACCGCTATGAAGGTGCCCGCGTGCGGAGAGCCGTGATGGGGCAGGTTATCGCGAGGCTCCACAGGGTGCGGGCGCCGCGGCCAGATATAAGAATAGGGTGCATTCCAGATGGTGATATCGGCGTACCAGACTGACCCGTCCAAGGCGCAATTATTCGGGATCCAGCCCCAGCCAAAGCCGTTGAAGTAATTCCACGCACCGCAGTGGTACGGCAGCCAGCCCCAGGGATTCGATGAAATCCAGAGATACCCGGTGCCGGGATAGTAGCCCCAGTAGCCCGAGCCATAGGGGTCCCAGCTTGCATCGACCCCTCTCGGAGCCCAGACGTTGCCGTAGTCGGGAACCGAGTACCAGTCACCATAATGATCGAGATCGCTCCAGCCGGGGGCACCGGAGTTAACACCCGCAGAATCGATGGAGGTCTGCTGCGCTGAGAGGGATGCGAGGGCCTTGTCGCGATCGATGTTCCACTGGTCCCACGAATCGGGCGCCGTTTCGCTGGCTAGGAAGTAGCGAGCATCGCCCGCATCGAAGCGAATCGTCTCGCCCTCATGAACGCTCACCGAAAATGCTCCAGGGTTCGACGCCTGTACGCTGCCTTGCAGGACAACGACCTCGACGGGATTGGCGTCCATGTTCACGCGGAAGGTGCTCGTCTCATTCGGGGTGATCACATTCTTTCCGAAGACGATCGAGTACTGCTGGCTGCGATCGGCGCCTGCCTCAAAATAGACCAGCCCGGAGAGCACCTCAAGTTGATTGATGGTCCCTCCGTCAGAGCTTCGGCTCAGCTGATTCAGCGCGAGCGAGCTGTTCGGGGTCAGGCGAGCGACTGCGCCGTCTTCAAACTCGATCTCGGCGCGACCGTCATCGCGCGTCTCCAGACGGGAGCCCTCGACCACAGGCATATTGACAAACGCCTGCTTGAATTCAGAGCCATCGCCGAGCAGTATCTGGGCTCCTCCTTCAACGTCGCTCAGGCGCACAGCCCGAACCTGAGTCTGTCCCTGGCTCGGGGGCCCAGCCTCCTGTTGAGCCCTGACGGTGGCGCTGCCCCCAACGCACAGCAGGCTAAGAGCGAGCGACGGCAACATCGATCTGCAAGCACGCCGCGTAATACTGTTAAGCCAATCTGAAGATTGTGAGCTCCGGCTATGCATGCGAGCGCCTCCGTCACACCAGCCCTCACTTGAAAGACCGGTGCTAAAGAATAAGACTATTTTCCCGCTTATAAGTTGCGTGCGACGCGGATTGACTATAACAGCGGGCCGAGATGCCGGTTGCGGACACCCCGCTCGCTCAGCAACGGCTCCCCTGGACGAGAGATTTCAGCTGCCCTGCTTACACACGCACCAGAGTTCAATCGGGATTGCGATTGGATGCCCGCAACAACTCGCCTGCCCTTGAACGCGCGCGCACCATTACGGATTCATCCTGCACGATCGATTGCAGCTCGCCGGCGATATTGCCCACCTCAAAGGCACGACCCTCTTTGAAGTCGAGCGCGAGGGCACGGAGCTCGTGATCGAGCGCGAGCGGATCATGGCGGTGCTCGATCGCCAGCCTGCTACCCGCCTCCAGCGTCTCCGAGATGCCCCCGAAGATGTGTGTGAGCCGATCGATCCGGTCGTCCTTCGACCAGTTATATGTACAGCTCCCGGTGCCGTCGGCCCCGTGGTAGGAGACCTGTTTCTTGCCCTCGAAGGCGACCTTCCCTTTACCGTCGTCGCAGTTCCTCGCAAAGAACTGCCGCGCCCGTGCTGTGGCAAAGAGGTAGTCGCGGGTCGCCGGGCTGAGCTGGATATCGGTCTCCTGGGGCTGTGACGGCATCTCCCCGGCCTCCGCGTCCGGTTTATGAGGACCGGGCTCGGAGTGGTAGTGGCCGTGGCCGCTCTCATCGACCTTGATCGAGTAGCGCTGGGGGTCCAGGCCGGCATTCTCAAAGTTGAACTCGATCTGCGCAGCAGCCCTGGCTGTGGAGGGGGTCTGAGCCGTCAGCCCGATCACCAGCATCGCCGGCAGACACGTGACGCCCAGTAGGATCGCGGCGCCCGGATGACCTCCGCTCCGCGTCTGGCTGATGCGCATGCGACGTCTCTTCAAGAGGCGGCCTGCTGCGGCTTTTTCTCCCGCGCATTCCCATTGGCTGGCTTCAGGTCCAATGCCTTGGGAGCGAAAGGCTTTAACGCGACAGCCCGCGGTAGCGACACCTCCACCTGCTGTGCAAGCGTCTGCGCGGTATGAAGATGGCAGATCGCGACGGCCAGCGCGTCCGCCGCGTCGGCAGGCTCCGGTGTGCAATCCAGCCGCAGCAGCCGCGTAACCATATATTGCACCTGCTCCTTCTGCGCCATCCCGTAACCCACTACGGAGGACTTGATCTTAAGCGGCGCATACTCGGCCACCGGAAATCCGTGATTCGCGGCCGCCAGCAGCGCGACTCCGCGCACCTGGCCGAGCTTCAAAGCCGACCGCACGTTGGCCGAGAAGAACACCTCCTCGATCGCCACAACGTCGGGCCGGTGAATCGCGAGTAAGGCCATCAACTCAGCATAGACCAGAGCCAGCCGCTGGGGCATCGGCTCTTTCCTGGGCAGCCGGATGCCACCGGAAGCGAGCGCTACCAGGTGCGGGTCGCGATCGTCATCGCACCACTCCACCACCCCATAGCCGGTGCACTCGGTGCCGCAGTCGATCCCAAAGACGCGCATGCGTGCTTGAGTCTACCCCACCGCCAGCCGCCCTCCCAGTAGCACCCGGGATGCGCCGCTTGCCGCTCACCCGTCGCTCGTGTGAACGAGACAGCTGCTAATTGCGCCCTGTCAGGGGGGCCCCAGCCACTCTGCTCGCCGGGTGCCCCATGTCTCGCGTTTGAGACATGGGAGCTGGAGGGCAGAAAATTCTTTGTCGAAATCTGCAAGGTGAGCGAAAAGCCGTCGACGAGAGGCCGGGGTGCCCCATTCATGCGCAGCACTTCGCGCATGAATGGGATCGACCGTAAGCCGGAGTACGCCCATGTCAACTATCAGAGAGACATGGCATCGCGATGTGCAGACAATTACTTCGAAATGCCCTCGAGCGGCGAACTAGCCGTCGCATAAAGCTTCCGCGACATGCGCCCTGCAAGATAAGCCAGCCGGCCCGCGATCACCGCATGCTGCATCGCCTCGGCCATCAGCACCGGCCGCGCCGCGCCCGCGATGCCGGAGTTCATCAGAACCGCATCCGCCCCCAGCTCCATAGCAATCGCTGCGTCCGAAGCGGTCCCCACGCCCGCATCGACGATCAGCGGCACCTCGGTAATCATCTCCCGCAAGATGCGGAAGGTCGCCGTGTTCTGCATCCCCAGCCCCGTCCCAATCGGAGCGCCCAACGGCATGATCGCCGCCGCGCCCGCATCGATCAGCCGCTTCGCAAACACAATATCGTCAGAGGTATACGGCAGAACGGTAAACCCTTCCTTGACCAGTACCCGCGTCGCCTCGAGGGTCGCCTGCACGTCGGGATAGAGGGTAGCCAGGTCACCGATCACCTCAATCTTGACCCAGTCGGAGAGGCCAACCTCGCGGCCCAGACGAGCGGCGCGGATGGCTTCGTCGGCCGTGTAGCACCCCGCCGTATTGGGCAGGAGGAAGTAGCGCTCGGGGTCGAGAAAGTCGAGCAGCGACTCCCCCGACCCAACTCTAGTGCGGTCCAGGTTCACCCGCCGCACCGCGACGGTGACCATCTCCGCGCCCGAGGCCTCGATCGCCGCCTGCGTCTCCGCCCCATCCTTATACTTCCCCGTGCCCACAATCAGCCGCGACTGAAAGGCCTTCCCCGCAATCACCAAAGGTCCCATACCCACATTGTAAAACCGCCGCGCCAAACAACCATTAGCGGGGATAGATTCACCGACCTGAAGGTGATATGGCATGCCTGAAGCCGAGGTCGCGGTGACGCAGCACCTGACGACGACGCCGACCCGCTCATTACGGCGAATCAAAGCGACTGACTCCAATTTACCTACAACATGGAGATTTGAAAGAGTCTCGTTTCATAGGAGGGTCGTTCTCGTTCTTCTGCACCCAAAACAGGCCGTTGCTTTCGTCCTCTATGACATATCTCAATTCCGTCAGATCAGTGGAGGCAAGCTCTTGTGTCTGTAGATTGGTTAGATGTTCCCTACCGATCGCCTTGAAGGCAGCGTCGAATATCAGGTATGCGGGGGGTTGTATACGGTTCAAGTCGGGCACTCGTCGCAGAGCCATGCCGCTCGGCAACTGGAAGCGTCTCCCTCCCGCGTTACCATCAGACCATCCGTCTGCACTGACTGCCAGGGCATCTGTATTGTCAGACTGCTCGCGTCAGGCGGTCAGGAACATGTCTGTGTGCCTGACGAAGAGCTCCGGATACTGAAAGAGCATTCCGTGGCCGGAGTCGGGATATACGATCAACTGCGCATCTGGCAGGTTTTGCTGCAAGTAGTAGGAGTTCACGGTGTAGAAGATGATGTCGGTCTTGCCGCCCACCACCAGCACCGGCATCTTGATGTCCCTCAGGTAAGCGAACCGGTCGCCCTTCGGCTCAGCCCACTCTTGAAGCGCGGCGAACTGCGCCGGCATGACCTTGTCGTTGATCGGCACATCCCGCCCTTCGACTCGGGCGTTTCGGCGTTGCAGAAAAGCCGCTCCGGCCGCCTGGCTTCTGGAGGAGGCCGTGAAGAAGCCGTCGATCCAGAAAGCGTCCTGGCTTTCATCCTTTGTGGTGAAGATGATCTGCGACTGCGGAGTGACGGGCATGCCATCGCCGTTGCGAGGTCCGCTGCCCACAATCACCAGCTTGCGTACCACGTCCGGCCGCTGCATAGCGATGTTCTGCGCGACCATCGAGCCGATGGAAAACCCGAGCACATCCACCTTCTGAAGGCCGAGCGCATCGATGAAAGCTCCTGCGTTCCGCGCCATCTCTGCAAACGTGCTCGGCACTTCACCGCTGGAGCTTGCAACCCCGGCATTATTAAACAGGATGACCTCTCTACCCTGTGCGAGGCCGTCGGTCACTGCGGGGTCCCAGTTGTCCAGGTTTCCTAAGATATGGATGTTGAAGACCAGCGGAATGCCTTGTTTGTTGCCAAAGCGGCGGTAAGCAAAACGGATCCCGTTGGCTTCGACGAACTGCGTGGGTGCTGTCTGGTGCGTAAAGTTGCTCATTTGGATCTCCCAGGAAGCACTTTGTGATCGGACTTCGTAAGTGCAGCGCCAGCGACTGCGGACGATTGCCACATAACCGGTCGCAACGAGCGCGCCGGCAAGTCTCCAACAAGCGCTTGAGCGCAGGTGACCGTTGTCCGCATAAAACACGCACTACGATCAGCCGTGTCACTAAACGGTGGGACTAACGGCTATGCCTTAGCTCCTGGGGCACTGCCGTCACGCTAGCGGGTCGCGAGCTCGTGCAGGCCGTAGCGCTCCGCGGAGTGCTTGTGAGAAAGATTTGGCGCAAGACTGATTCGTGCTGCATTGAACTTATCCCAGTCACCGATCTCCGGCAGTGCAGGGATCGTCACCAGTTCACCGCGATCGAAAGCCACCAGCGAAGCGTCGACCATCTCCTCTGAGCTCATCACGATTTCAGAGGGCAGGTTCTGATGTCCGCCGATGCCGGCACGATCCCAGAACTCAGAAGCAGTCGCACCAGGCAGCACGGCCTGAAGCTGGATACCCTTGTCGCCGACTTCCTTGTGAAGCGACTGGGTGAGGTTGAGGACAAAGGCTTTGGTGCCGCTATAAACTCCATTCAAAAGCTCAGGATTTAAAGCGACGATAGAAGAGATGTTGATGATTGCTCCGCCTTTCCGTTCTACAAAACCTGGCAGGACGGCCGCAGTCAGGCGCAATAATGCCGTGATGTTCAGATCGATCATGTTCTCCATGTCATCGACATTGGAATCCAGCAGGGTCGACACTCCCCCAAAGCCAGCGTTGTTTACAAGGGCGGTGATCGACGCATCGGTTTTGAGCCTCTGCTCCACTCTGCGCAACTGATCCTTGTCAGTGAGGTCTGCGGGGAACGCTTCGACGCTGCGTCCAGTCGTAGCCGTCAAAGATTTCGCAAGCTCCCTCAGCAGCGTGCCGTTGCGTGCGATCAGGATCAGATCGTAGCCGCGCTTGGCCAGGCGATCTGCATAGACGGCGCCGATGCCGGTGGATGCTCCGGTGATGAGTGCAGTGCCTTTGGACAGGGTGCTTGAGTTCGACATGATCGGTTCTCCTGAGAGCTGAAAGTATGAATCTCAATCTGCTCACCCATAGGAGAAGACCGGTTGGTTCTGCGACTCAATCTATTCAGCTGCTATGAAATCTGCCTTCCTCTAGCTCTTGAGAAGGACATCGAAGGTGAAGTGTGAAAAGTTGGCCAAAGGCCGTCGCTCTTCTCACCTTCATTCGGACCAGCGCGCCTTCATAGCTGTTGAGCAGGAACTCAGCGAGAGGTTCAGCCTTCGTGCTTTCTTGAGTTCGCCCTGCTTGATCGCCTCACGCAATACACCGGCGATACCTGCCTGCCAGACGGTGTACATCGACTGTAGTTTGGCCTGAATTCTCGGATTGTGGTCCGCGACCTCTACATCTCGCCCAGCACTCCGGGGACTTGGTCGCCTCCCCGGACTGATACTCACTCAATCCCCGATACTAAGCGAATTCCCATCAACCGGTCGTTTTAGCCGAGTACGCTCGTCGTCTCAGGAAGAGACGCCGCGGGCGCGATACGGTAGGCCATCTGGCGGGCGGTGCGGGCTGCCAGCTCCGGGCTTGTCAGACGACCTACCAGGTGAAGGCTCATGTCGATCCCGGCCGAGATGCCTCCGGAAGTAACAATGCGACCCTCATCGACAAAGGCGACATCCGAGAGAATCTTGGCTCGGGGAGCAAACTGCTTCAACTCCTCGATATCCTCCCAGTGAGTAGTCGCGCTAAGTCCATCGAGCAGCCCTGCGCGCGCGAGAATAAATGCCCCGGTGCAGACCGAAGCAGTGATGGCCGATGTCTCGCGAATCCACTTGATCAACTCCGCATCGGCAAGCGGCTCCGTCATCACGCCACCGGGAACGATCAGAACGTCAGGTTGCGCCATCTCCCCAAGCGATCGGTGCGGGCCGAGGATCATTCCACCCCTGGTGGTGACCGGCTGGCCGGTCCTGCTGAACAAAAACGTCTCAAAAACGGCAACGGATGAAAGCTCATCGCGCTGCGCGACCCGCGAGGCGACCGAGAACACCTCAAACGGGCCGGCAAAATCTAATACTTCAATATCATTGAAGACGAGGATGGCAACTTCCATAGATTTCTCCGTGATGAGGTGGGGTAGTTCTGGTCAAATCCGTAGAATCTCGCAGCGGCCAAAGACGCAGTGCTATCGACGAAGTCAAGTCGAGGCTGAAGCCGTGCCCCTTGGGAATTGAACTGAGTCAGCAGCTGGTGAAACCAGACTAATCTACTTGCGTGCTCCCTCATGACGACAAAGAGCGCCTCATGAATGGGGCACCGTTTCAGAGCCAGATTGAACAACGAATCTCCACCAAGATCGAATAAATCTGGTTTCAGACCCATTCTCGGAAGCAGAGTAAAGAACCAGAGCTGACAATGTAACTCGAGCCAGGCCTTTCGGAACAAAGGGGAACCAAGCTTCAGAACCAGGCTTTTGAATCGACACGGTAAGCCATGCCCGTTGCTCAGCAAATCCCGATCGAGACCGAGACCGAATGGCGGCTGCCGCCGGGCCTCAGGCGCGGCCTTGGCTTCTACATCCTCAAGCCGTGGGTCAAGCTGGGCAGCCCCATCATCCTCTTCGAACACCTGCAGCGCACCTACGGCAACATGGCCAGCTACACCTTCTTCAATACCCACATCGTGCTGGTCAACGAGCCGGAATACATCCGCGAAATCCTCGTCACCCAGGGCGCCAGCTTCGTCAAGGAGCGCACGGTGCGCCGCATGAAGGTGACCCTCGGCGAGGGCCTGATTACCTCGGAAGACCCGTTCCACATGCGCCAGCGGCGCATTATGGCGCCGGCCTTTCATCGCCAGCGCATCGCCGCCTATGCCGATCAGATAGTCGCCTCGGCGGCGTCGGCGCGCGACCAGATCAAACCCGGCCAGACCCTGGACATCGGCGCAGCGTCGATGGCGCTGTCGCTCGAGATCGTCGCCCGCACCCTCTTCGACACGGAGGTGGACGATGAGATCCGCAGCATCAACGACGAGGTCAACATCATCATGGGCCTCTACAACTTCATCGTTGCCTTTCCCCGGCTGGAATCGTTTCTACACCTGCCGATCCCCGGCGTGATCAAGTTTCGCCGCTCAAAGGCCCGGCTCGATGCGGTCGTTGACCGGCTGATTGCCCGGCATCGTGAATACATGGCGAGCTCCCGGGCCGGCGAAGAAGATCGTGGCGACCTGCTATCCATGCTGCTCAGCAGCCGGGATGAGCTGCTCGATGCCGACGGCAGGCCCACGGGCAAGTACGTGCAGATGTCCGATCTGCAGGTGCGCGACGAGGTTCTGACCATCTTTCTGGCCGGATACGAGACGGTGGCCAACGGTCTCACCTGGACCTGGTACCTGCTCTCCCAGAACCCCGAGGCAGAGGCGCGGCTGCACGCCGAGCTCGATGAAGTACTCGGTTGCGGTGAAGCGCGAAGGCTGCCGACCCTCGCCGACTACCCCGCTCTGCGCTACACCGAGCAGGTATTCGCGGAGTCGATGCGCCTCTATCCTCCGGCGTGGGTGGTCGCGCGAATGTCGACCCAGCCCATCGAACTCGGCCCCTACCGCTTCCCGTCCGGCACCTTCTTTTACATGAGCCAGTACGTGATCAGCCGGGTGGCGGAGTTTTATCCTGAGCCCCTCCGCTTCGACCCTGATCGCTTTACCCCCGAGGCAAAGTCAGCGCGCCCGAAGTTTGCCTACTTCCCGTTTGGAGGGGGCTCGCGCCAGTGCATCGGCGAGAGCTTCGCCTGGATGGAAGGCGTGCTGGCCATCGCGACCCTCGCACAACGCTGGCGTTTCACCTACGCCGGCAGCGCACCGCCGGTCCCAGAGGCAAAGATCACCCTGCGTCCGCGGGACCCCTTGATGGTGCGCAGCGAGCCGCGATGACCCGATCGAAGCCCTAATCTGAGGCACCAGCGTGAGCTCTCCTCAAGTTGATTTGGGTAGACTCAAGGCAGGACCAGATCAAAAACATGAGCCAGCACTTCATCAACCTGATCAAACAGGGCGCTACCAAGGAGATCGCCGCCGAGGTGGAGGCGCATCCCGAGGTGGCGCAATCCCGCGACGTCCAGGGCATCTCCGCGTTGATGTGGGCCGTCTACACCCGCCAGACTCTGACCCGCGATTTCCTGCTATCCGGCCTTGAAGAGCTCGACATCTTCGAGGCCGCGGCCGCCGGCGACTGCGAGCGCATCCGCACTCTGCTCAAGAGGGACGCGAGCCTTGCCCGGGCAGTCTCGCCGGATGGCTGGCCTCCCCTGCACCTCGCGGCTGCCTTCGCCACTCCCGAAACTGTGACCCTGCTGCTCGAGCACGGCGCTCACGTTCACGAAATCTCCCGCAACGCCATGCGCAACCAGGCACTGAACGCCTGCGCCGCCTTAAGCGACTCGGTCGAGACGGCAAGGCTGCTGATCGAGGCGGGCGCAGACGTCAACTTCGCCCAGCCTGGCGGATTCGCACCTCTGCACCAGGCAGCCTCAGGCGGCAAGCTCGAGATGGTCCAGCTGCTGCTCTCGCGGCATGCGAAGGCTCATCTCCGTTGCGACCAGGGGAAGACGGCTGGAGACTATGCGTCGGAACGCAACCACCCTGATGTTGCAGCCCTGCTGCGGCAGCAGCCCGCCTCGTAAGTGCAGGATAAACAGCAAAAGGCCCACTCTCCTCAGTGGAGAGCGGGCCAGGAAATCAGGGTCGGCTCAATGTACGGTGCTGGGCTTCAGAGCAATCGACGGAATCACGTCCCGCCAGACCCGGCCTTGTCAGGCCGCGGGGGCGACCAGCAACGGCTCGATCGAGGGCTGCGGAATGACTTCGGGCAAAGTAACGTCGACATAGCGGCCCTGCGCAACCTCTGAAAAGACGCGGTTCGCCGTGTCCTCCGTGCGGGTTGTGCTGATGTGAAGACTCTGTACGGCTTTGATGGTGACGGTCGCCAGCAGAAATCTGTTGGGAATCTTGATGCCAGCGGAATAGACCAGTTCAGAGCGCATGGAGCCTCAGTTCTGTTTCGTTAGATTCTGTTGTTTGCCAGGCTGCAGGACAAAGCTCGGGCCGGATTCACCTGCCCGGTAGCTGAAAAGGGTCACAAATCGGGAAGAAGCATTCCTTTCAGCATACTCCCCGGTGAGCAATTGCAGACTTAAAAGTGCGTGTGAAATCGGAGTTGACCCAAACTGGGCCATCCCCTCTGCTTCGACCAGCCAAGCCCAGCCAAGCCATGTCGACGCGCTGCGCCACGGCTCCAGACGCATCGAGATTTCAAGTATCTAGGGACGCCGGGTCTCTCGGTCGGGCTGCCGAGCCGGGTGCTCGATCGTCCTGCCAAGGTAGCCCTGCCGAATGCCCCAGACGAACCGAGACACGGCAAAGAGCACCACCGCCAGCATCACCAGACGAAACACTGCGCGCTACACCTCAGATTCCTGCTCGCAATGGAAAGGAGCGCGGCCGGGCGCAAGTCCCCGGGGCGCAAGACCATGCGACCGTATCGCACAGCGCCTGAGCACGTTCAGCTTGCGGGCGGCTCCCAGAGCTCGACCTTGTTGCCCTCGGGGTCAGTGATCCATCCGAACTTCCCGTATTCGTAGGTCTCTCGCTTTGGGTCGACCTCCACACCCGACCTGCTTAGCTCATCGAGCAGCTCGTCCAGCCCCTCAACCCGGAAGTTGAGCATCACCGGCTGCGTGGAACTCCCGGCCCCTGCCCGGTCGAAGTACTTGGTGTCCCGGGCAAAGAATGCCACCACGGTGTAGCCGGAACCCTGCTTCGCGTCAGGGAAGATGAAGCATCCCTGCTTGCACTCGAGCTTCAGGTGCGTCTCGTACCAGCTATAGAGCTCCTTCGGATTGCTGGTCCTCAAAAATGCACCGCCCAGACCGACCGCACGTCCCATCTGACCCTCCCGGTCTTACTTCAACCGACTTCCATAGCGCTGAACACCACGCGGTGAAAACAGATACCCTACTGCGCGTAGGCTACTCCCCCGCACCGGTCAGAAGATCGACCAGCTTCTCCTTGTGCTTTGTCAGCCGGCGCGCCGCCCCCGGCTTGTCCTCGATCAGGCGGGAGGGCTTTGGCTGGCCCACGCGCTCACGGGCATTCGCCTTCACTGCCTTCGTCACCGAGAACTTTCCCGCCTTCTTCTTCGCCGCCATCTTGACTCAAGCTCTCCGGCTCATGCTCTCACCTCCCGGCGCGGAGCGATAGAGGCAGCACGCCGGTTGGATACTCCATAGGTCAGCCGGCATACCTCGCCAAGCGTCATGTTCTATACTTCGATTCGAAGAAGGACACCCATGGAAGAACGTGAATTTTTCGAAGAGAAGCCTGAGCAGCGCACCCACACCATGACCTGCCCGCACTGCGGCAAGGCAGAAGAATATCAGCTCGGATGGCTGGTACGCCGCAAAAGGGCCTCCCTGCCCCGCAATGCTGATGAACGCGACCGCGCCAGGTTTGCCAAGGCGCAATCCTACATGGTGCGGACAGATGACCTGGTCGCCTGCAAGAACATCCGCTGCCGCAAACGCTTCGACGTGGCGGGCGTCCAGTCCGTCGCCTTCCTCTAAACCGACGGCCGGAATAATGGGATTAACCCTGGCCCGGCGCATCTTGACTGCCGGTCACAACCGGGCAGCGGCTGTACCGCTGCGGAAGGAAGTTATCTGCGTATCCTGCTCACTGGAGCGGCCGGTCAGGTAGGCGTCGAGTTTCGGCGCGCCGCCTCCGATCTCGGAGAGATTAAAGCGATCTCCAGGGCAGAGTGCGACCTGGCCGACGTTGAGGCGCTTCGCCGGCTGGTTCGCTCTACCCGGCCGGACGCGATCGTCAACGCCGCGGCATACACGGCAGTAGACAAGGCGGAGAGCGAGCCGGAGCAATGCTACGCCGCCAACGCGATCGCTCCGGGGGTCCTGGCTGAAGAGGCCGCAGCCATCGGCGCCGCGTTGATCCACTATTCAACCGACTACGTCTTTGACGGTTCGAAGATCGGCGCCTACTCTGAAGACGACCGGCCCTGCCCAATGGGCGAGTACGGCCGATCAAAGCTCGAAGGGGAGAAGCGTATCCTTGCCAGCGGAGCCCGGGCGCTTATTCTGCGCACCAGCTGGGTCTACGGATCGCATGGCAGGAACTTCCTTCTGACTATCCTGCGCCTGGCGCGCGAGCGCCCCGAGCTGCGCATCGTCTCTGACCAGTGGGGCGCTCCCACATCAGCACGCCAGATCGCCGAGGCGAGCGCGCGCATCCTCGCGCATCCCGGTTCGGGTCGCGCCGGGTTAGACCCCGGTCTCTACCACATGACCGCCTCCGGGCTCACCTCGTGGCATGGATTTGCCCAGGCTATTGTCGACCGCGCCCATCTGACTGTTCCACCGGCCGTGCTTCCCATCTCCACTGCGGAGTACCCGACACCAGCCCGGCGGCCCTTGAACTCAGCCCTCTCCAATGAGAAGTTTGCTGCTGCCTTCGGTTTCCGCCTTCGCTCGTGGGAGGAAGAGCTCTCTGACGTTATGCTGGAAGTCAGACACCCCAACGCCGTTTCCTGATCTCGCAGCGCATCAAGAAAGACGGACATGAGAGCGATTCCCACCGCAATTCCAGATGTGCTCATCCTCGAGCCTCGCATCTTTGGCGACGACCGCGGCTTCTTCTTCGAGAGCTATAACCAGCGTATGTTTGCTGAACTCGGTATCCCGGATACCTTCGTCCAGGACAATCACTCCAGGTCCATCAAGGGCGTTTTACGCGGTATGCACTATCAGACCGTGCACCCGCAGGGCAAGCTCGTCCGGGCCGGCAGCGGTGAGATCTTCGACGTCGCCGTCGATCTGCGGCGCGCCTCGCCTACCTTTGGCCGGTGGGTGGGCGAGAGGCTCAGCGCCGAAAACCGCCGTATGCTGTGGATTCCACCGAAGTTCGCGCACGGCTTCGTCGTGCTCTCCGAGTCCGCCGAACTGCTTTACAAGGCCACCGACTTCTATGCGCCGGCCGGGGAGCGAAGCCTGCTGTGGAACGATCCTGCCGTGGGGATTGACTGGCCCTTTGACTGGCGTATCGATGCTTCCCCGATCCTCTCTCCGAAAGACAAGGCGGGAACCCTGCTCGCCGATTCCGAGGTCTTCGACTAAGCCTCCAAAACCCGCGCACCGACTGTCTACAGGTAGACGAGTCACTTACCGCGCCGCAGCCTGGCCTCGGTGCGCGACCTGAGGGAGGGCCGTACCCGGTTGCCAGCGAGGCGGTCGTGCGCAGTGGCGATGCTGCGCCGCCGCGCGCGTGCCGGCGGAGGAGAATAGTGCGATACCGCGTCTAGAATCGAGAACTGCAGACCTTCCGCGGGCGATTGCACCGAAGACACCATCGCTTCGCCGAAGGATGGCACGAGAGAGGGCACATCGCCGGCGGCCGAGTCCGCAGCCGCTGCCAGATCGGGCACATCGCTCGTCAACAGGGGGTTGCTCGCCGCCTGAGCGGCTCGATCCAAGGAGAGGAGGTCCACTTGTACCTGCGAAGCGCCAGCTGCACCCGATCCTGCCGCAGATCCAAAGGACCCCGGCAAGGATGCATCCCCGTTCACCGAGGCCGGAGCCGAGTACAGTGTGCTCCCAGGCTGAAGATTCCATATGGACCGGGCTGATGCAGCCTGAACCCGAAAGCCGCTCGCCTGCCATGCTGAAGCGGTCCCGGATGCTCCCCCGACGCCTCCGGAAGAGGAGCGCAGCGCGCCCTCAACGGTCGGATCGACCATACCTGACACGCCGGTAGACACCTGGGCGCCCAGTGCGCCGGAGACCCCCGACGTCGCCATCGACAGTACGCTGCCCCCTACGCTGCCTGGGCGATCGCCGGGCACATCGGGAAGGTTTGTCAGGCTGTTGGCATCCGGCAGACTGCCAAAATCAGACGAGGGCAGATCCTGCGCTCTTCCGACACCAACGCACAGCAGCGCTACTGCCGTCGCCAGCATCAACGCCCAGCGTGTATTTCCGGTCTGCCGGCTTCCAACAAAACCCGTCATAGATAAACACCCGCGAGGCTCGCCGCCTGCCTAGACAACTTGCTCCGCTCTGCTATTGTAGCCTCGGCCTTATGCAAACCCGGAACTTGCCAGCCAGCAAGAAAGGATCAGCCCCGCCCCAGGCGTTCCTGCAGCTCCCTGCCCTTTTCGAGCACTGTCGTCGCCCAGCGCTCCGGGGTGAACTGCAGACCGAGGGTGCGGCTGGCCTCCGCCATCTGCTCCCGGCGCTCGGCAGGCAGGCGCGTCATCCTGATCATGGCCGCCTGCAGCTGAGTGGCGCTCCGCGGGTCGATAAGGTAGCCGTTCCAGTTGTCCTGCACCATGTGAACGGACGCTCCGCAGGTGCGTGTGCAGATGATCGGAAGGCCCGAGACAGCTGCCTCTTCAAGGGCGACGCCCCACGGCTCATAATGGCTGGGCAGCAGGAAGCACGAGGCCTCGGCAAATAGTGCGGGCAGATCGCGGGGCTGAACGAAACCGCGCTTGACGAAACCGGGATGACTCAGAATCCGCTCGAGAGGGCCTGCACCTGCCACCAGGCAGTCCCATGGACGCCCACCCTCAGCAGTGATCGCGGCCGCGTAGCCCGCGTAAGCCTCGGCCAGAGTTTCGAGCCCCTTCTCCTGCGAGAGGCGCCCTGCAAACAGGAAGGACCGAGCATCCGACCTGCGCTTCTTCCCCGCAGGACCGAATCTCTCCACGTCAGGCGCGAAGGTCCCTCTCCAGATCCGCGATTCATCGAAGCCCATGTGCCTGGCCCAGATCGCCTGACGCTCCCCGGGCACAAAGGCTGCGTCGTAGAACTTCCTCAGGTGCATCGCGGAGGTCATACTCGCAACCCGCTGCCGCGCGTTCCCGAACCACTGGTTGTCGGCGCAAGCCACACCGACAGCGCTTCTTTTGTAGCGAAGGCAGGCGGCCTGGAACGGCTTCACGTGCCAGGACGCAAGGATCACGTCGGGCGCGAAGGCATCCAGCTCGCGAAAGAGCCGCTCCGGGTCGGGAGTCTGGGCGTAGACATAGCGGCGCTCGATCCAGTCGAAGACGGAGCTCAAGTAGGGGGCGACGGTTGCCGGCGCCTCGTTGGCGACGTAGAGTTCCACACCCGGCCGGGCCGCGAGCGCCTTCATGCAGCAACTGATGTATCCGGCAAGCTGCGTCCACAACACCGCGACCTTCAAGAGTCACTCGCCTCCCACACCGCTGTCGTTGCAAACTTGCCCAGCCGCGACTGCCCTCATTCCGGAATGCGGAGTCCCGGCACCGGGGCCGTTCACGACAATCTCGGCTTCGGCAGCGAAGGCGCTCCAAACACCCTCTCCGCGAGCTTGCACGCGAGGATCCGCGGGTTCTCGACGTGCTTCATCAACCGGGCTGCAGCCCGATGCAGGGGCAGAAGTCTCCCGTGACGCTCGAGGTGCGGGGCAAACATCTTCCGCTGGTAGGCATTGTATTCTGCGGTGACGCGGCCGCTGCCGGTGATGGAGTCACCATGGATGCGGAAGCAGGACCAGTACTGCGGGACATGACGGAACTTGCCGCCCGCAAGAGCCACCTGGAAGAAGAACTCTCCGTCCCAGCAGGTGCGGTTCTCCAGTTTGAATCCGCCGACCTTCCGATGCCAGTCGGCACGCCAGAAGCTTGACTGCTGCATGATCATGGCAGCCCCGAGGGCGTATCGCCGGGCAGAGAAGTTGCTGGAAAAGCAGCGGCGCAGTACCTTGTCGTCACCGTCGATGAAGTATCCATCGCCGTAGACTACCGCCAGATCTGAATTCTCAAGCATGCCGGCTGCACTCGAGACGGCGCCCGGCAGCAGGAGGTCGTCAGCGTTAAGGTAGGCGTAGACGGTCCCGGTGGCGTATCGGAAGCCATGGTTCAGGCCATCGGCCGGACCGAGGTCGGGCTCATAGACGATGCGGCTGATGCGGCTGCGGTACCGCTCGATGATCTCGCGGCTGCCGTCGCGCGATCCGGGGTCGACCACGATGTACTCGATGTCGGGATAGTCCTGCTGCAGTACCGACTCGATCGCCTCCTGCAGGTACTCTGCCTGGTTGAACGAGATCGTGACGATCGATACCTTGTGCATCGTCCCTTTCCTGGCCTGAGGACTGTGGTTGGCCTTGCGACCTGGATAGCCCTGCGACTTTGGAGGGCCTTGCGACCCGGGCTAGTCTGATCGTCTCGGCTGGCCGCCTCGGCGGAGCGTGGCTTTCAAATTCTGATGCGCGCTGAAGCACATCGCCGGCCCGCGTGCTCAACGACGACCTGCGTATGAGCCGGCAGGAACTCAGAAGTTCCTGTAGAGAAGGACGCCGGTACCGACCTGGATTGCGGCCTCGATGCTGCGGTAGGTGAGATACTTGCGATCGCTCGCCGGCACGTAGAGGATATCGCTGTCCTGCAGCATCAGGCTCTGGCTCCTGCCCTCGATCACCTTTTTCAGCTCGATGTCGTACTCCACCTTGCCCGAGGCGGTGGTGCGTATCAGGCGGGTCTTGTTTAGTCCCGCACTGCGGTTCGGCCCCCCGGCCAGCGCCAGCAGCTTGAGCATATCCAGACGGTTGTTGTTCTCGACAAGGAAGCCGCCCGGATGCCCCACGTCCCCAAGCACATAGACTACGCCTGAGCGGGGAACGGTGATCGTGTCGCCGGACTGGATTACCGGGTTGCGCGTCGGCTTCACCGTCACGTTATCAATGCTGATGACCTCCGGGTGGTCGAAGTCGGCCCGATGCTGGATGCGGATGTCCTTGCCCGCTGTGACCGCCAGGCCGCCGGCGCTCGCGAGCACATCCATCAAGCGGCGGTTGCCGAGCAGAGGATACACTCCCGGAGCCTTGACATCGCCGATCAGGGTCACACCCTGCGAGGCGTATTCAAGGATAAAGACGACCACGCCCGGATTTTTGACGATGTCGGCCTGTCTGAGGCGCTGCTCGACAGTACGTGCAGCCGACTCGGGATCGAGGTTCTCGACATGTACCTGTCCGGTGACCGGCAGGTCGACGTTACCCTCATCCGTAACCCGGAAGCGGCCAGAGAGGTCCGGCGCTCCGAATACGGTGATCTCGACCAGGTCTCCTGGACCGATCCTCACGTTGGAAGACATGACCGACGCCGTCTCATCGACGCCGGCGGCAGCTCCGGCAGCAGCGGCCGGAGAGACAGCGTTCGATGGCATGGCCTGCGGGGTCGAGACGGGAGCAGGTTGTTGAGCAGCCTGCTCCGTCGCAGCCGGGGCCGGCCCTGACTGCGCTACCAGCAATGTTGAGCTCGCGCAGAGCAGCACTGCGCCTACCAGAGCCCCGAGCAGTAGACGGGCGGGGAGAAGACCGCAGGACAGGAAGCGGCGGAGAGCGTCAAGGTTCACCTTAGCCCTCCTTCTCTTCGTAGTAGCTGGAGCCGTAGCTGTAGTTGTAGCCATAGCGACCGGAGTAGGTATAGAAGTTCTCGATGCGCAGATCGATATCGTTCACCACGATGCCGGCGATGCGTGCGTTCACCCTGAGCAGCAGCTGGCGGGTGCGCTGCAGAGCCTTCTTGCGAGTGAGCCCGGCTCGCACCACCAGCACCACCGTATCGATGATCGACGGCAGGTAAAGAGAGTCGGCCACCGGCAGGATCGGCGCGCTGTCGATGATCACGTAATCGTAGTCCCTCCGCCACTGCTCGACCGTATCGACCAGTGTGCGCGACGAGAGCAGCGCACCCGGATTAGGACTCTGCGGACCGCATGGCAGCACCGTCAGGTTTGGCAGCTCGGCGACCGGGTTGAAGTAGGACGGCTCGTTAGTCTGACCCGAGAGCACCATCGAAAGTCCACTCTTGCGCTCCATTCCAAAGAAGTCGTGAACGGTGCCGCGGCGCAGGTCGGCATCGACCAGCAGAACCCGCGCACCGTTCTGCGCGAGAACGATCGACGTGTTGCACGCGATGGTCGATTTGCCCTCGCCCTCGAAGGAGCTGGTGATCATGATCGTCTTGAGGCGAGCGTCGGCTCCAGACAGCAATAGCGAGGAGCGCAGCAGGCGGAACGACTCCGCCGCTCTCGATTTTGTCTGGTAGAGCGCGACCAGTTTCTTGCGGCTGCCGGCCGGCTGGTCCGGCAGGGCCGACTTCAGAGAGAAGGTCTGATGCGGAACGACGGTCAGAACCGGCAGCTTCGAGACCTGCTCCACGTTCTCCGAGGTGCGCAGCGTGTCGTCGAGCGCCTCCAGTACAAAAGCAAGCACGACGCCGAGGAACATACCAGCGCCGAGGCCGATCAGGAGGTTGAGCAGCCTCCTCGGGGCGACCGGGCTGGCCGGGATTCTCGCCATGTCGACCACGTTGATGGTCACGCCAGTCAATCCTGCGGTGATGCTGGCCTCTTTCAGCCGCTCCTGCAGCGCGTCGTAGAGGTCCTGCGCCGATTGCACCTCGTGCTTCAGGATTTCGTACTCTGCCGTGCCTTGGCTCACATCGTAGGCGCGCTGCTTCTGCGCCTCCAGTTGGCCTCGCAGCAGGTCTTCGGTGCGCGCCGAGGTGTCGTACTCGTCCTGCAGGCGCTTGGTGATATTCGTCACTTCGGTGTCGATGTCGGCCTGCACCTTGTTCAGCTGCTCCTGCAACTCCCGCAGGCGCGGATAGCCCGAGCCAAAGCGGGTTGAAAGAGCGGCTACCTGCACCAGCATCTCGGCGTGCTGCGAGCGGAGCACCCCCAGGGTAGTACTGGGCGCAACGGCGGAGATGAGCTCCGGATTGCGAGTCTGGGCCAGCTTGAGCCGCGCTTCCTTGGTGATGCGGTCCGCCTCGGCCGTGGTCAGCTCCACGTTCACCTGGCGCAGCGTATCTGACACCAGGCCGCCGGTCTCATCGATGCCGATCAGGTTGTGCGATCTTTCAAAGTCCGCCAGCTTCCGCTGCCCCTCGGTCGCCTGCTGCCGGATGCCCTCCAGCTTGCCCGACAGCCAATTTGAGATCTCCATCGTGCCTTCATAGCGGTCGCGGAGATTATGCTCCCGATAGATCTGCACCAGCTTGTTGGGGACGGCTGTGGCGAGCACCGGATCCTGGTTGCGAAAGCGAATCTCTAACAGCTTGGTATTGGGCACCAGGGCGACGGTCAGCGCGCCCTTGGTCATGCCGAGCAGGGCTTCGCGCTGCCCCGGACTGAATTCTCCGCCCTTGTAGCCCCCTTCCTTCTTGAAGATGTCAGAGAAGGGCGGCTTGTGAGCCAGATCCATGGACTGGATCACATCCAGCAGAACTGTGTCGCTGGTGATCACCCTGGCCTCGGTCTGAAGCTTTTCGATGGTGTCGCCCATTCCGGCGTCCGCGATCACCCCGCTCACTCCAACATTGGTCGAGCGGCCAGGGTCGATATTGACCAGCGCTTTGCCCTCGTACTGCGGAATCACACGCGAGGTATAAAGCAGCGCAATGATCACTCCCAGAGCCGTGACTGCCAGCACTACGAGGAAGCGTTTGTGAAGGATCTGCAGCAGATCCAGCAGAGTCATCTCGTGTTCGTCAGGGACGCTCCAACTCATCTCACGATGTGAATCGTCCTGTTGAGCCGGATGCTGCTGGATTACCCCACTTGACATCTAGAATCTGCTCCTTGGTCTCGCATTTTCTTGCGTCAGGCGTCCCCCGTCCGCAACCAGCGGACTTGCGTTCTGGTACCTGCTTGTCAACTCGGATCGGCTCAGAGACGGGCGAGGCAAGGATATATCAGTCAGGGCCGACTCCACTGCCTGGAGGCGTGGGGCGACGGAGAACCACATCGCCCGAAACGGCAGAAATTGAGCTTGCCACAAGCGTACTCCGATAGCGTGATGCGGGAGAATGGATAAGTGGAGGGGCTTGTAACTGCAAGGACCGCCCGACGCTTCTGCTAGCTGCTGCCGTATCTTTGCCTGACTCTGGTGACAGGAGACCGGAGACAGATTTCTACTTTGACTCCGCCTAAAGTCTACCAGAAACACCGCTCCGGAGCCTCCGGGCGGATTCGACGTCCTGCTACCCGCCAGAGCCTCACATCTCAGAGATTTACGGTGGACTGCACGAGGCGATCCTCGCCGCTGCTTGCCCTGCCTCGATGCTGCCGGAGACGCTCCCTGTGAGAGACTGAGGCACGGCGGACCGACGCCTGCTCCGCCTTCCGGGTGCGGAAATGATCCTCCAACCCCAGGGTGTCCAGTGATAGCTCGTGTGGAGACCGACTGTATGCGCAAATGAAGATTCTGCAGGCGATAGCGTCCATCAACCCAGCCGTCGGCGGGCCGGTGGAGGGAGTGCTGCAGACCTCCCGGTGGTCGACTGCGGCAGGAAACCAGGTAGAAATACTCACCGTCGACGACCCGGCCGACCCCCTCGTTCAGAGCTGCCCATTTCGCGTTCACGCGGTGGGCCCGGTGGGGTCGACCTTCGGATACACGCCCCGGATTCTGCGCTGGTTGAGAGCCAACCTGCAGGCCTATGACATAGCCGTTGTAAACGGTCTCTGGCAGTACCTCTCCCGCGCGGTTTGGAAGGCGTCCCGTGAGACCGGCGTTCCCTACGTGGTCTTCCCCCATGGCATGCTCGACCCCTATTTCAAGCACGCTTTTCCGTGGAAGCACCGTAAGAAGGCGCTCTACTGGCGACTCTTTGAGAGGCGCGTGCTTGGAGACGCCGCGGCGGTCGCCTTCACCTGCGACCAGGAGCGACTACTTGCCCGGCAGGCCTTTCCGCCCCTCACTGTGCGCGAGTCCGTGGTGGGCTACGGAACCTCCGAGCCGAATGCCGACCTGCCCATCGCGCGGGAGACATTCCTCGATGCGCATCCCTCGCTCCGAGGAAGGCGGATTGCGCTCTTCATCGGGCGTCTGCACCCCAAGAAGGGTTGCGACATGCTGCTGCAGGCCTTTGCCGCCGTGCTCGCCCCTGACCCGGAGTGGCGCCTGGTGATGGCCGGCCCCGACCAGGCCGGCTTGCGGCCACAGCTTGAAGCGATGGCGCGCACCCTCGGCATCGAAGACCGTGTGACCTGGACAGGCATGCTGCTCGATGATCTGAAGTGGGGCGCCTTTGCGGCAGCCGAGATCTTTGCCCTCCCATCACACCAGGAGAACTTCGGCATCGCCGTCGTCGAGGCCCTGGCATGCGGGCTGCCCGTTCTGATCTCGAAGCAGGTAAATATCTGGGCCGAGATCGAGGCCGCGGGAGCCGGATTATGCAGCGAGGACACCCTCACCGGCACCTCGTCCCTGCTGGCGCAGTGGATAAGCATGGGGGAGCAGGCGAAAGCGGCGATGCGAGCGGCAACGCGTCGCTGCTTCCTGGAGCACTTCGAAGCGGAAGCGACATCGGCCATGCTCGATTCTCTGCTCGCAAGGTGTATTACGGATGCTCGACGCAGTTGAGCCTGAAAGCAGCGCAACAATCTCATCGGAGGACAGATGGATAAGCCTTTGCGCGTCGGCTTTGTCTCAATCAACGACCCGAACGACGTCAACCAATGGTCCGGGATTCCTTACAACGTCCTGCAAGCCATGCGCACCCTCGGGGTGCGCGTCGAAGTCTATGCGCCCCTGAGCACCAGGGCCAAGTTCCTGCTCTCCCCTGCCAAGGCACTCGCCCGGCTGCGCCATACCGGCATCTCGCTCGATCATTATCCGCTGATGTTGAACTCTTATGCCCGCCAGATCTCGAAGATGATCGCGGAGCGCCCGGTTGACGTCATCTTTGCACCCAGCTCCATCCCGATAACCGCCCTCCAGTGCAGCCAACCGATCATCTTCTGGACGGACGCGGTCTTTCACAGCATGTACGGCTACTACGAGGGTTCCTTCAGCGGCAAGCCCGGCGCTGTTGCACGAGGCCGCAGGCAGGAGGAGGCCGGCCTCGGCAACGCCACCTTCGCCGTCTACGCCTCGGAATGGGCCGCGAAGAGCGCACGCCAGCTCACCGATCCTGCCAAAGTGGCCGTGCTGCCATTTGGTGCAAGCCTCACGGTTGACCACTCCCGCTCCGACGTTGAGGTCTGGGCCAGAGCGAGGCGGGAGCAGCGCCCGCGCAGCTGCGAACTGCTCTTCTTTGGGGTGGATTGGGAGCGCAAGGGGGGACCAATCGCGATCGAAACCGCCGGGCTGCTGAACGCTCTCGGCATCCCGGCCCACTTGACCGTAGTCGGCTCCCAGCCGCCGACCCCGCTGCCGGACTACGTCTCCGCACTTGGATTCATCGACAAAGCGAGCCCCGAGGGTGTGGAGCGGATCAAGTCCCTGCTGCGCGAGTCCGATTTCCTGATCCTTCCAAGCCGCGCCGAGGCGGCAGGCATCGTCTTCTGCGAGGCGAGCGCCTTTGGCCTGCCGTCGATCTCTTATGCCACCGGCGGAGTGCCGGATTACGTCCGCAACGACGTCAACGGAGTATGCCTGGCGGTCGGCACTCCTGCCGCCGGATTTGCGGAGGCGATACGCGATCTGCTGTCAGACCGCGCCCGCTATGCAGCCCTCTGCGTAAGTGCCTTCCGAGAGTATGAGACGCGCTTGAACTGGAAGACCTCTGTCAGCGGGCTGATCGATCTGTGCCGCCGCTCCCTCGCACCGTGACGCGGGAAGTGCCGCATACCTTAAGCCGGTCAGTCTGTCTGAAGTCGAGGCGGCTCAGGCGGTCTCGAGCCGCTTCAGCGTGCGATTCACGACGACGGTCATCGGAACGACCAGGACCACCGCCTCGGCAACGACTGTACCCAGCACCGCGCCCACTACCCCAAAGAGCCTGACAAACCAGATCGAAAGCGTAATATTTACGGCCGCCATGATGACCATCAGGATGGTTTGAGATCTGAGCTCGTTCAGCCCGTTCAAGAGCAGGTTGATAGGCTGCAGGTAGGCGTTCAGCACGCAGCGCACGCCGAAGACGGCCAGCAGCAGTGCGGAGGCCCTGATCTCCGGCCCCACCCAGAGCGCGAGAATGCGGTTGCCGAAGACCATCAGCACGAGAGTGATGACCGCACTCAAGCCCGTACCCAGCTTGACGGTCCGCACGAAGCTCCTGCGGATCCATTGCGCGTCGGAGCGTGCCTTGGCGTCCGCATACGCCGGCCACATGGAGCCCGACAGCAACACCAGCAGGCTCGCTACGATGTTGAAGAGCCGGGCCGGCAGGGCATACCCATTTACGGCGCGAGCCCCCATGATGCGGGTGATGACGAAGTTGTCGGACTGGTAAGCGACCGCCAGGCAGAGTCCCAGGACGAAAAACAGCAGCCCGGTCCGTAGCAGCCGCCTCGCAGTCGGCAGAGACAGATATCGCAGGCTGGGACGCAGGCCCGGCTCCCCCCAGAAGAAGAGCTGTACACCATTCATCATCAGCGCCAGCAGCGGAGCGCCGCTGATCGCCAGGATCAGGACGGGCAGCCCGGCATGAAGATGAATCGCAAGCAGCAGCCCCGAGAGCGAGAGCAGGCTGCCAACCAGGGACCACTGGTTGTTCACATACCCCTTCTGCAGACCGGTCTGAATGTTGTACACCACTCCGACCGGCAGGTTCACCGCGAAGCAGGCGAAGAAGACCATCAGGGTGGGACCGGACTCATGGATTGCAGTAGCCGACTGCACGTTGAAGATTCTGTTCCAAGGCACGAGCGGGTAGGCGATGGCGAATCCAACCAGCACCAGCAGTGCAATCGCCGCCAGCATCCAAAAGGCGCTCGACGCCGCCCGGCGCGCCTCTTCGCGGTCGTCGCGTCCGATCGAGTCCGCGATGACGTTCACCAGGCCCAGCCCGATGCCGAGGTCCGCGGAGGCGAGCATCAAGACCGTCGAACTCATGCTCAACCACATCCCGTTACGCTCTGCGCCGAGGTAGCGAAGCGTCAGCGGAATCGTGATCAGCGAGGCGCCGATGTTTATTCCCTTGGTAGCGACGGCCGTCAACGAAGTGATTGCAGCGCGGCGGTAGCGCTCGCGAGAGCGCCCCGCCGCACTACTCGTCTCCCCGGCGCGCAGCGTGAGCACCGCGCGCATCTTTGCAGCAGCCGACTGCAGCCGGGACACGATCCCGGCGACATCCATTGGCCGGCTCATGCGCACAATCTCGCCTGCTCCTCTGAGCAAGGAGCCTGAAAGAAGCGGCTAGCTTGAGGTCGCAAAGGCCGGCGCTGAATGGGGTTCTGGAAGTCTCTTCGATTCTTCCTGCTGACGATCCCGCTGATAGTTGATGGCCAGCAACAGCGCAAGAAAATACGTGACCGAAAAGCGCCGCTCTGCCGCAAACGGGGAGAACAGGATGTCCCACGCAAGCAGGATGACTTGAAACATGGCGAAGGCGAAGAACGGTTCATCTCCTCGGAGATTTACGAGGTAGCGGACCAGCAGATTGAGGATGTAGACCCAGAACACAGCTCCGAAGATTCCGGCCTCAACCCACGCCCCCATGAGTGCGGAGTGAGCTGGGATGGTGCCGTTCTGTGCATCGGCTTGCGTATTTTCATCGTCCTTGAGCTGATGATAGCCAAGTGACCGCAGGCGCACGATCATGATCCAGAGGTACTTCGGATCGTGAGGCCAGGAGCCGTGTCCTATCCAGGGAGAGTCAGCAACTGCAGCGCTCGATGCCAGTATCTCGCTGCGTCCGCCGAGGAGAACGCCGCCCTCGCCGCCGCTCTGCAGCTCGAACTTGCGATAGGCTCCCTCTCCGAGCCACATCTGCGCCGCTGCGTAGGAGTAGACCTTGTCCACTGTCACACTTGCCAGTATCAGTACCACGGCGATGCCCGCCAGCTTTGTCTTGGACAGCGTGCGGCCGCTGACGCGCAAGCTCTTGTAGCCATGGGTGGCCACGATGGTGATCATTAGGATAAATGCCTGGCTTCTGTAAGCTTCGTAGACGTTCAACATGGCCAGTGCGACGAGCGGCAAGAGGTGGTAGACCGAGTAGCGGTTGCGCATCAGGAACGAGACGTACAACAGCACCGCGATCGACGCGGGAAAGGCAAAACCGAACTTCCACGGATCGGTCACAAAGTAGGGATTCGAAAAGGTGAGGATTCTCAGTGTCGTTCCCAGGGCCAGCCCGATCGCGTAGAGCACAACTCTCTTCTTCGAGTTATGCACCAGCACCCAGATCACGCAAAACTGCGCCATCGTGAAGCCGATCTTCAGCCATCCGCGCAGGAAGTCTTTAGGCTCGGTACCCCGTATCAGGTCGGTGATGATCTGAGCGAGGAGCCACAGTCCGGCGAGCACCAACACCCGGCGAACGGGTCTGTAGAACAGCACCTTGTGGTTGGTGGTGAGCACGATAGGCAGGCCCAGGATGAGCATGAAATCTGAGCCAAAAAGAAGACCGCCAACGTTGATGCTTGCCCAGCTCGCTGTGGACAGGAGGAATGCATACCAGTCCCATATCGATAGCTTTGGAAGTCGAAACAGCCAGCTGCGCTTGACCCCGGCGTCTCCCCGATCTGCGGGCAGGACTGATTGGGGTGCGGAGGGCGAAAAATTGTTGACGAAATCAGCCATGGCTGGGCCGGCGCTGATTGACTGTTTGCGCTGTCGCCGGCCGGCGTATCTTCTTCAATGGACTGGTTCCTCTAATCGCTGATTCCAACATGCCGCCCAGTGCAGCGCCCTCGCGGGAGTGTGAGCATGGAGCTACCCGATCGACCACGCGCGGCTCCGCTGCGGTATTCCCTAGCCCATCTTATAGCAGAGCAACAGGACGCGGCATCGGCCGGCACGTGCGCGCTGTTTCCTCCCCCGCCGGACACGTCTCCGCTTGTCTGGTTTCGTTGCGAACCGCCTGCTTCTGCTCTAGACTTGACTCACGCATTCATACCAGCAGTTGCTGCTTCCCACCCCATTCTGCTCAGCCGTTTCAGGAGAATAGGCCTTCATGAGTCAATCAGTCTCGATCTGCGTCGTCGGCTCCGGCTATGTGGGTCTGGTCGCGGCAGTCTGCTTTGCAGAGATCGGCCACGACGTCATCTGCGTCGATAACGATGCCGCTAAAGTGGAGCGGCTGCGCAGTGGCCAAGTACCCATCTTTGAACATTTCCTGCCAGAGCTGCTCGCCCGCCACCTCAATGAAGGAGTTACGTTCACCACTGACCTGGCATCGGCGGTGCGTGCATCGGAGGCGATCTTCATCGCCGTCGGAACTCCCCAGAGTGCAACGGGCAGCGCAGACCTCTCCTATGTCGAGGCGGTCGCAAGCGAGATCTCGCGCAGCATCGACAGCTATAAAGTCGTCGTCGAGAAGAGCACAGTCCCCGTCTACACAAACGAGTGGATCAAGCGAGTGCTCGAGCGCCACGGCGTAGCTCAAGAGCACTTTGACATCGTCTCGAACCCGGAGTTTCTGCGCGAAGGTACGGCCGTGGTTGATTTCCTGCATCCGGACCGGATCGTCGTCGGGACCACCAGTCCGGCGGCACGCGACCTGATGGACCGCATCTATGCGCCGCTTACCACCGGCGCATATTACAGCCGCGCCGGCTCCCTGCCGGGCCCGCTTTCCGAGTCCGAGCCGGCACAGATCTTGATGACCTCTGCCCAGACCTCGGAGATCATCAAGCACGCTTCCAATGCATTTCTCGCGCTCAAGATCTCGTTCATCAACGCGGTGGCCGCGCTTTGCGAGACCGTCGATGCCGATGTGAGAGATGTCTCCATCGGGATGGGAATGGATGGCCGGATCGGACCGAAGTTTCTGCGCGCCGGGATCGGCTATGGCGGTTCGTGCTTCCCCAAAGACCTCGCAGCCTTTCGATGGATCGCAGAACAGCAGGGGGTGAACTTCGATCTACTCGCAGAGGTCGAGAGGATCAACCAGCGGCAGAAGACCGCCTTCTTCAACAAGATTCGCGCCGCGCTGTGGACCCTGCGCGGTAAGAGGATAGCCGCGCTCGGCCTGGCCTTCAAAGGGGACACCGACGACATCCGCGACTCACCCGCCATCGACCTCATCAGGATGCTGCACGAGGCGGGCTGCATCATGGTTGCGCATGACCCGGCCGCGATGACACGCGCCGCGCAGGTACTTCCGCCGGGGCCGCAGATGAGCTACGTCGACGATCCCTATCTGGCAGCCCAGGACGCCGATGCCCTGCTCATCCTGACGGACTGGCAGGACTACGCCAACCTTGAGCTCGAGAGACTACACTCGGCGCTGCGCTTTCCGATCATTATCGACGGCCGCAATCTGTATGAACCTGACTACATGCTCAGCCATGGATTCACTTACTTGAGCGTCGGGCGCCCATCGGTTCGCCACGTAGGCGATGGCTTATCCGGCAAGCTGCTGCTCTCCTGAGCCGAAGGCGGGGAGCTGACTGCTCGCTTGCTCCCCGCCTGTGACTCTCCCTCTGGCTAGCCTGCTATTTATTCATGATTATGTAGCTATAGCACCCCGGGTTTGTTGTTGGAGCACCTACTGTGAAGGTAAAGCTCGTGCCGGCTACCCTGGCCGAGATATAGGGGTTAGTATTGCCACCCGTATAACAGGTCACTCCCAGGCGCGTGCCCAGCGCGTTATCCTGCTGGACAATCACCTGGCTGTTAGCGCCGATGGCCGTCGTATTTACCGTCTGAGTAGTGACTCCCGGCGGCACGATTGCCGCTCCTGCTGCCGCGGAGCCGCAGACTGCCGGTGACAGGCCAGAGGCGCAGTTGGTCGATGTTGCGAAGCTGGCCGCTGTAGTCTTCGAAAAGATGGAGTTGCCGCTGCCATCGTCCAGGGTTGTCTGAGGCGTGGTCACCGCGTTGGTGGTGTTAGTCAGCTGCAACACGCAGGTGCCTACCGCAAAGGTATTGCTCGGCGAGCTCAGCATCAGGCAAAGGTTCTTTTGATAAGAGGCCTGCATAATAGCCTGGCCCCCGCCAAACCCGGCGAAGTACCTCCAGTCGGCCAGCGCATACGACCCACCTATACCGATAAAGCTGGCGTTATTAGCACCACTTCCAACGCTCAGCCCCGGGAGACCTCCGGAGTCAGCCACTACATCGAGCCCCTCGCCTCGCTTGTCTCTGCCCTGGTAATCTTCAAAGCCATAGCCCGAGGTAATATTCGAGAGCCCCTGGAAGAGAGCAGGATAACTCGCATTGGGCAGGCCCGCCAGTCCCAGACCCGGAACCGAGAAATCGTTATAGTAGCCGCTGGTCTGCGCGGTAATCAGGCTGTTAGTGACATTCAGATAGAAGCCGCCGTCAGTCTGAGTCATCGTGGTGCTGCCCGTTGCTCCTGAGTAGTTAGAGGTCAAAGTAAGTGAGCCACCCGCCGCAGCTACCGACTGCACGATGTAGGTAGATGATCCAATGAGAACTCTGGTACCTTCCCTGAGCGTTCCGCCGGCATTGAAGTCAAAGCTCTTGACCGACGCACTGGCCGGGTAACTCACGTAAGTGACTGTCGGGGAACCTGCAGTGACAGTCACGTTGAAGAGAAAGCTTCCATTCGCGATCGGCTCCAGCCTGCCCCCCGTTGCACCCAGGTAACGCGCCGTGTCTACGCGGAAGATCGACTTACCCAGGCCCGGTATATTCATGGCGCCGCCCTGGTAAAAAACGTCGCCCGCGAGGTTGATCTGTACAAGGTCATAGGGCTTTGCGATGTAGACGTTGGCGTAGGTCCCATCGTTTTGCAGCAGCCGGCCGCCACCCTCAAGCTGGAAGTTGGCAGTGTGATAGATCAGCCGGGGTCCGTTAGTTCCCGTGTGGTTCAGGTTGGCAGTGCCGATATATTCGCCTAGATAGTACGGAAAGACCACGTGCCCATCGAATCTAAGGTTGTTATTTTCGTCTGAACCTACGGTTCCCGGCGGCGTATTGATCACCAGCGAGGCCTGGCCGGTCATAGGTTCTCCGCCGTCCCGCAGCTGCAGTCCCCAGAAGTCGCTCTCCCTCACAACATTGGCGCCGTCTGAGCCACCTATGATCAACTCGCTGCCTGCTATATTGTCGATCCTCAGGTGATTGATCGGCAGAGTATCCCATGCATCGATCTGCAGACCCGCTACACCTTTCAGACTGCGATAACCCGGATCTGTAAACCAGATGTTCCTGATCTCGCCGCCGATCATCTGGCCCTGGTAGTTATGCTCTGCCGCAGCATTGTATGTATAACGAAGCGCCTTCTTGACGGTTACTGCAGTAAGGGGGACCGTCCATGAGCCCGCTGTCACCGTCAGGGCCTGCCCGTTTGCATTGGTTGCTGTTGTAGGCGCAGACAGTGTCATTCCATACCCGGAGGTGTCGAGGGTGGCGATCGTAGTAGCCGCCGGGATGCCTGACCCCACTATAGTCTGACCTACGGCGAGACCGCCCACGCTGCTCAGGTTAGTCACAGCATTACTGGTGCTGGTGAAGCCATTCACGCTGAGCAGCGGGTATTGCGTCAGGGTAATCGTGGATGCCCCGGAGTTGACGCTGGCGACCATGGTATCCGGCAGCAGGCCTGTACCGCCTATATGCTGGCCGGCGACCAGACCAGTAGTACTGGCAACCGCGACGGTCAGGCTGCCTGCGGTCACTGTGCCACTTACCGTGACCGGAGTAGAGGCGAGGCCACTCGCCAGCACCATCGTAGAGCCGGAGAAGTCGGTGATGATGGGCCTGTCGGCTACTCCGCCTGCTCCACCTGATCCCCAAGTGTGGTTGCCCGGACTACAGGCTCGCACCTCTGTAGGAGAGGTGAGCGACTGCGCCTGTACGGCGGCGTTGTAGGCCTGGGCGTAGTCACCCGCCATAGCTCCCGTCAGGTAGTCCTCGATGCACACATGCGCAATGTGCTGGGCGAGCGAAGCGGTACTGGTGGCGGAGGAGACAGGCACAAATGCAACCGCCGAATACTTAATGCCCGCAGGTGCAGGAGATATGTCGAGCTCCGTCGTCGTACCGGCTGTCTGACTGGTGAAGTCCATGGGAAGCGTGCACAGCGACCACGAGGTAGTCACAGAGCAGACTCCGCTCTGGCCGCTCACCGTTGCGGTAATCGTCGTAGCTGCGTCGCCTTTGACATACAGGTTCAGATTCACCTTGCCGAGCGGCAGGATACGGCCGAAGACGAGGTACTGATAGATACCGTTGAAGCGCTGGCCGTTGATGGTCGTTCCCGAGGGCACATAGACGTAGCGCTGAGAGACAGGCGCGGTCACGTCGACGCTAAGTGGAACGCCCGATCCAAAGCTGCCGCCGATGCCTCCCACAGTAGTCATCCGGTCAGGAGTAAACAGCAGGTCGTCGAGACTCTGATAGAAAGGGCCTCCGGTGCTGAGCCAATCCGGCATGAGCTTGTTGGCGAGCAGGGGCCTGGCTGCGGCATTGACATAAATCTTCGGAGTGTACTGATTAGTCGAGCCATTGTCCGTTGGAGAAGCTATCTTGTTGCCTGTGCCCAGGTCGAGGACGTCATAGGGCGTCAGGTCGAACATATCCAGGTCGTCCTTGTTGCCCATTACCTGGAGGGAAAATGGTTGAGCTGAGTTGACAACGCCGATGCCGCGGAATGAAGAGTCGGAGGCCGGTATTACCACGATTCCGTCGAGACCCTGCTTCAGGTTCCCTGAAGTAAAGGTCAGGCGCGTGCCGTTGATGTATTCAGCAGCGTTGCTGACAAACTCTCCGGTCGCGTGCGCAATAGCCGTGGTTCCCATGGCTCCGCGTGTGACCCCGGTCAGAGTTCCCGCGGGGGAGACACCGGCAGTTATGCCGGTGTAGTTCACCCACTCTCCAGGGTTGGGCCCGTATTGCGTCTCGAGGTAAACAGTACTGCCAGTGGGTGTCAGCTGGCGAATGTCACTCAGAGCCACGGTGGTGTCGGTAGTGCCAATGGCTGCAGTGAGGGTAGCTCCTGTCTTGAGACAGCCGGGCTCGACATAGGTGCTATCGAAGGAATTGTTTTGTACTCCACTTAATCCGGCATTATCCAGGATGATTGCCGCGGAATGGCCATCGGTGCACCCGGGGGACTGGTACTTGCCTCGCGCATAGATGTGGGTTCCCTTGAAGTTATTATGGTTGCCCAGCAGGATTTCTATGCCTACTGCGGTAGTCACGTTCACATCGTCGAACATATTAGTGTCCGACGACGTACCCAGACTGGAGAGGTATGCCGCCCAGGTAGTCTTGTCGTTCGGCAGCGCCTCGATGATTCCGTACTCGGTCTGTGCTATGTAGACGTCGTGCCACACCACTCCATAGGGAAGGCTTTGAAACCAGAAGCCGCAGGTCGCACCTACTCGGTTGGTACCTGCGGGAGTGTATATCTGGACACGCTCGAAGACAGTTGCGTTAGGCGCACCGGCGGATGGGAAGCCGTAGGAGGGCACCGCGAAGGCGCACGCACCTACCTGGAAAGCGGGCAGTGCGGAGGTGATGTAGCCGACCTGGTTTGGCGCGAAGACAGTGTTGAAGCCCGCCGGCCGATTGTAGCGGCCATTGCCGTTCTGAGAGGAGTCGACGGTGTTATCCATCAGCACGGTGAAATCGCTGACGTGTCCGCCACTGACAAAGTTGACTCCGCCGGTACTCGCGTCCGCCGATTCGAAGACGTCGTAGCCGGCATTCTGCTTGATGAAGGTCGCAGACCTTCCCTGCCCTTGCATGGGCTGGCCGTTCCAGATCACGGGCGAGGCGAGGAAGCAGGTCTTGGCGGGAAACGAGACTCCGCTGTTATTGGTGAGCGCCCAGTTGAAAGCGGATTGGAAGGCGGGCTGATCGTTGGTCACTCCGTCGCAGACCGCGCCAAACTCAAGAACGCTCCTGGGAGCTACGGCTCGGACCAGTCCGGCAGTGGCTGCCTGCAGGTCGAGCGAGGCGGAGGTGGGGTTTGCGACGAGGTTCAGCGGGCCGGTCATCGATCCTCCGGCGAGTGCCACGGCCGAGGCGGAGAGAACGTCGGCATAGTGCTTGGTCGCTGCCTGGTTCGCCGAGACAGGATCGCCGCTCAGCAGCAGCGGGCCGGTCATAGTGCCGCCGGCGAGCGCGACTGAGGAGCTGCTGCCGCTGCCGCTGCCGATGCCGGCGATCGCATTGTCGACGTACTGCTTCGACACCGGCTGTCCGGCCGTACTCACCGACGCAAGCTGCGCACGTATGGAGGCGATCGAAGCAGTCGTGGCCGCGGGTACAAGCCAGTATTCCCGGCTCACCGTGCCGTCGCTGAGGTGGTAAATGGCCGTGTAGTAGGTGCCAGCCGGTAGAGCCCCGCTGTTCGGAGCGAGGTTGAGCGTAACCGAGCCATCGGCGGCGATGGTCGCGGTGACCGTGCCGGCCGCCACACTCTGGCCGAGCGCGGTAGAGAAGGCGGGCCAGCTGACGATGACCGTACCGGCCGCGATGCTGCCATCTGCGCGGTAGACCGTGCCCTGCACGGTCGTGGTGCTCACCGGGGTGGCGTGCACCAGGGGCTGGGCACCAAACATCAACGCTAAGATCGCAATGCTCAAACCGCTTCGGAGCTTCAGCCGTGCCTTCACCGCGATACCCTCACTGTGCAATTTCAGCCTCTTTTTCTGCCTGCTGCACGGCCGCGATGCGGCCTGTATGCATGCGTTGACTTGACTGAACCCGGTGCTTGACCTGGAAAGGCCAGGCGACGGTTCGACCGGGGAGCAGATGGCGTTTCAGAGCCATCCGGGTTCATGAAATGTAGACCTAAAAGAAGGAGGAGACGCATTTGCGCCTCCTCGGTAGTTACCCTAAGCCTTAGATTCAGGATATCAACTGGCGTGCGTTCACTACGCCAAGCGTTGATTCGGGTGTAAGGTCTGAGGAATCCTGCTCTTGCAGACTCCGGTCGTGGCCCGCCGCCTTGACAGCCCCTCTCAGTGCCGCGGATGTCGATGCTCATGGGAGCAACCTGCAGCTTGCGGGTTACACGACCTGGAGTTGGATCGGAGGGCGGTGAAGATTATCGACCGCACGCGGGTAGACTCGATGAGGAGAACCGGCGGCGCCGGTCTACAGGTTCGCGACACGACTCACTTTCGATTTACAGATATCAGCGGCGTCGACATCGGAAGGAGAAAGAACGAATGGAGTCACCCACTCAGCCGCGCGTCGATCTGTCGACCTACCGCGACGATCGCAGCTGGCGCTACTTTGCCAGGCGTATGCTCTGGGCCTGCGTACAGCTGCCCTTCTTTCCCAAGATGCCGAAGTATCTGAGCCCGCTGCGGATTGCGCTCCTCCGTCTCTTCGGCGCGAAGATCGGCCGCGGTTGCATGTTCGCCGGTGGCAGCCGGGTGTGGGTGCCCTGGAACCTGCGGATGGGAGACTACGCGGTGGTTGGGGAGGGAGTTCGCGTCTATAACCTGGCGTACATCTCGATCGGCGACAGCGCCGTCGTGTCGCAGTTCAGTTATCTATGCTCGGCGACACACGACTACACCGACCCGGCGTTCCGGCTCGTGTTCAAGCCAATCACGGTGCAAGGGAGCGCCTGGATCGCGGCGGGCGTGTTCGTTTCGCCGGGAGTGACGGTAGGGGAGGGGGCGGTTGTCGGTGCATGCTCCGTAGTGACGAAGGATGTGCCGGCATGGACGATCTGCGCCGGCAATCCCTGCCGCCCTATCAAGCCTCGTATCCTGCGCAGCTCCAGCGTACACGGGGGTCAGACGCTTCCAGCCGAGTGAGTGCGTCTGACCTCGCCAGATCTAGGAATTCGATTGAAGCCACTGATCGATGGTGGCGATCTCAGACTCGCTTAGGCGGAAAGTGGCGGCCTTCACCGTTCCATCGACCTGCGACGGGCGGCGTGCGCCGACGATGGCGGCTGTGACTGCGGGATGCCTGAGTGTCCACGCGATGGCCACGACTCCGGGCTCTACATCGTGGGCCTCGGCTATCTCGCGCAGCACTTCGACGAGCTTCAGATTCCGGGAGAGCTTCGGCTCTTTGAATTGGGGCGTGCGCTTCCGCCAGTCATCAGATGGCAGCCCCTGGATGCGCTCGGCTGTCATCTTTCCCGTAAGCAGGCCCGACGCCATCGGCGAGTAGTTGATGACCCCGATGTTGTTTTGCTGGCAGAACGGCAGGATCTGCGCTTCAACGCTTCGGTTCAGCAGCGAATAGGGGGGCTGCAGCGAGGTGACTGGAGCAATCGCCTGCAGCCGCTTGATCTGCTCCACGTTAAAGTTTGAGGCGCCGATGTACCGGAGCTTGCCCTCGGCTTTCAGCTCCGCGAGTGCCTCCCAGCCCTGTTCAATCTCGCCCTCGGGATTGGGCCAGTGGATCTGACACAGGTCGATGACATCAACATTCAAGCGGCGCAGCGAGGCTTCCACCTCCTCGCGGATCGATTGCTTCTTCAGGCTGCGGTAGATGGAACGGTCGTCATTCCAGCGCATGCCGCACTTGGTGAAGACGTAAGGTTTTTTGGCGGCGTTCTTGAGCGCCTTTGCCACCACCTGCTCCGAGTGGCCCAGCCCGTAGATCGGCGCGGTATCGATCCAGTTCACACCGAGGTCGAGTGCGCGCTCGATTGCAGCGATCGACTCACTATCTTCCTGTGCGCCCCAAGAGAACTCCCAGTCACCGCCGCCGATGGCCCACGCTCCGAAGCCGATAGCGGTGAGGCCAAGGTCGGAGTTCCCAAGGGTGCGGGTTTCTAGTTCAGGGGCGGAGATGGAGGCGGGGGTTTGTGAGGTAGCCATGTCCCTTTGGATGCGATCCCGATGGAGCAGGTGCAAGTCTTGAGGCCCCCGGCTTAGTGGGATTGATCCTGCTGCAAACTCCGGGCAGACTACTTTGAATCTGTGCCTCAATGCCGGACGGAACGACTTACGATAGACCGAGCCGTCAAGGCGTACCAGCGGGCGTTGGAAGTACTTTGCGCGGCTTCATCCCGTGCAATGCCCATGCTGCGATGGTGGCTGCGTCCTGTATTACGCCTCGGTAGATGAGCTGCTCGAGGTGATGCATGCTCACCCGTTTGACGACGAGGTCCTGCTCCTCTGCCTCGCGGCTGGCTGGGCCCTGCACGAGATCGGTTGCGCGGAAGACGTCGGTGGTCTGCCCGGTGATGCCGTAGGCGTAGAAGAGCTGCCCGAGGTGCTCCATTCTGCCGGCGAGCAGGCCGGTCTCTTCGCGCAGCTCCCCGCGCGCCAACTCGACCGGATCGGGCGCTCCGAGCAGCTCCCACGCGCCGCCGGGAAATTCCATGAAGCGCCTTCCGACCGGGTAGCGAAACTGCTCGATGAGGAAGACGTGATCTCCGTCGATGGGCACGATCAGGGCTGCCGGAGCCTTTTCGACGACACTGTATATTCCCAGCGAGCCGTCGGCCCTTTGGATCTCGTCTTCGCGCACGGTCATCCAGCGGTTTTTGTAGACGATGCGGCTGGAGAGCGTCTTGATCGACATGGCAGCTTCTTCCTCGAGGCGATCTACGGCAAGCGCAGCTCAGGGCTCGATCAGGAAACGCCCGTCACGCATGATCTGCTCTTCCTCAACCCAGATGTTAAAACCGAGTCCCACTACATCGATGTGAGTTGTCGAGGACCACGGCGCGCCGGTGTGCTCTCCATAGGGATTGCCGAACGCGATGTGGATGCCGGGAAACTTCTCATCCTGCAGTATGTTGCCGATCACCTTGTGCACCCCGATGTTGGTGCCAATGGCGAACTCGCCTACGCGGTCGGAGTTTTCATCGGTGTGCGTATATGCCCGGAAGTCTTCCCGCAACTCTACATTGCTGGAGTGGCATTCGGCGATGCGGTTGTGCTCGATGACGATGGTGAGGGGGGTGGCTTGGAGCAGCCCGTAGCGGCCGCAGAGGTAGTCTCCTACTACTCCATCGACCACAAAAGTGCCATTGACCTCGCCGGGCGAGGTGAAGCACTCGCCGCCGGGCAGATTGCCCCACTTTTCAGCGGAGATGATGCCTGACGTCTTGAACCATTTGTACGCCGGGTTCAGGTCTGCGCGGATGTCTGTTCCCGCAGCGGTAGTCGCGCGGATGTACCTTGCGTTGCGCACCCGCTCGATGACCCTTTGGCTTAGCCGGTCGACCTGGTTGTAGTCGGCGCGCATGCCCTCGCACATGATCTGCGGAGTGATGTTGACCATGTGGGCGTGGCGCATCCTGCGGCGGTTGACCACGTCAGTCATCTGCATGCGGGAGCGCAGCTCGTTCTGCTGCACCTCGACGGCAAAGATGCTTACATCGGAGGTCTCCATGTCGGAGAGCACCTGGGCGGGCATGTCGGTCAGGGGCCGGGCGGCGAGGTCCTCAAGTATGAAAGGGGTCCAGCGACAGCCGATCGCCTCCAGCTGTGCGGCGATCGACGCTGCGATCGGCGCGGTCTTGCGGTCGGTGATCAGGGTCACCTTTTCACTCCCCTGGACACGCAGGCAGGTGTTCACGGCGCTGCGGGCTCCCGCGATGAAGTCAGCGGGGTAGTCCATCGCGAGTAGTGAATCAGTGGCAGCGGCTTCCGGGGTCATGAAGAGTATTTTCCTGGCTTGGACGGGCTGGCCGGCTATCTGCGGTTCGCCTGGCTTCCCAGCGGGCAAAGACTGCGGCTCACGCAGGCTGAGACCATGGTGGCACAGCGCGGTCTCGAAGGAAAGCTTCGCGGCGCCGGGGCGCGCCAATCGCCTCCCGATCCGGGCAACTGCCCCGTATCGCGGCGCAGGATCATCGCGGTTCCGCTGCCGGGTTGATGCGCCCGTTTAGAAAACCTTAACGGAGTCTATTTGCATCTCTCTGAAAGTTGCGCGGTGAGGTCGTTCACCATGCGCTTCGACCGCTCTCATAATTGAGACGGACAAATGTACCGGCGGGGGCGCGGGTTTTCGCGATTTCCTCCGCTTGCCGTCGGCGAAGGAGAATCGCGCCAGCCGATGGACTCCGCCGTTGCAGCTTCACCGAATCGTCTCCACCAACAGCTAGGTATAACAGCGGGTGGGCCGCCCGATATACTCTGATCAGCCGCGCTCCCGGGCGGCGATCTCCAAGGGGTATCTCCGCCAGATGGCAACCATCCGTCAGCAGGATCTGATTCAGAGCGTTGCCGACGCCCTGCAGTACATCTCCTACTACCATCCGGTCGACTACATCACCAACCTGGCGCGCGCCTATGAGCGCGAGCAGGGGCCGGCGGCGAAGGACGCCATCGCGCAGATCCTCATCAACTCGCGGATGTGTGCGGAGGGTCATCGGCCCATCTGCCAGGACACCGGCATCGTCACTGTCTTCCTCAAGATCGGAATGGATGTGCGCTGGGAGGCGACGCTCACCGTCGACGAGATGGTCAATGAAGGAGTGCGACAAGCCTACCTTGATCCCGACAATAAGCTGCGCGCGTCCATACTCGCCGACCCTGCCGGTGCGCGCCGAAATACCCGCGACAACACCCCTGCTGTCGTCAGCGTATCGATGGTGCGCGGCGGCAATGTGGAGGTAACCGTAGCAGCCAAGGGCGGCGGCTCGGAGGCGAAGTCGAAGTTCGTCATGCTGAACCCGTCGGACTCGGTGGTGGACTGGGTGCTGAAGACGGTGCCGACGATGGGGGCGGGCTGGTGCCCTCCAGGCATGCTCGGCATCGGTATCGGCGGCACCGCTGAAAAGGCCATGCTGATGGCCAAGGAAGCCCTGATGGAGCCGATCGATATCACCGACCTGATCGCCCGCGGGCCTGCCAACAAGCTCGAAGAGATGCGCATTGAGCTCTATCATCGCGTTAATGCGCTCGGCATCGGCGCGCAGGGGCTTGGCGGGCTGACTACGGTGCTCGACGTGAAGATCCTCGACTATCCGACCCACGCGGCGAACCTCCCGGTGGCGATGATCCCGAACTGCGCGGCCACTCGTCACGCGCACTTCGTGCTCGATGGATCCGGGCCGGTAGCTCTCGATCCTCCTTCGCTCGACAGCTGGCCAAAGCTCAAGCACGACGTCTCGACCGCGCGCCGGGTAGACCTGAATACCATCACGCGAGCCGAGGTCGCGACCTTCAGGCCAGGGGAGGTGCTGCTGTTGAACGGGCGCCTGCTCACCGGGCGGGATGCGGCTCACAAGCGGATGACGGATATGCTCAGCCGCGGTGAGACGCTGCCGGTTGATTTTACGGACCGCTTCATCTACTACGTGGGGCCGGTCGACCCGGTGCGCGAGGAGGTCGTCGGTCCGGCTGGTCCGACTACCGCGACCCGTATGGATGGCTTTACCCGCCAGATGCTGGAGCAGACCGGGCTGCTGGGGATGGTCGGCAAAGCGGAACGGGGGCCGGCGGCCATCGAGGCGATTCGCGACAGCAAGGCGGTCTACCTGATGGCAGTTGGCGGAGCCGCTTACCTCGTCTCGAAAGCCATCAAGAGCTCGCGCGTGCTCGCCTTTGAAGACCTTGGGATGGAGGCGATCTACGAGTTCGACGTCAAGGACATGCCGGTAACGGTAGCTGTCGATTCAAAGGGAACGTCGGTTCACCAGACCGGGCCCAGGGAGTGGCAGTCGCGTATCGCCGGCATTCCGATCCTGGTGTGACGCCCGGTGTGGCCGAAGGCACTGCGTCCCGCGGCCCGGAGATAGCTCGTCCGGCTAGTCTCGGCAGTGTTGACCGCGTAGGATGCTTGGGTGCGTAAAACTCAGCTTCTACTTCCTTTCCTGGTTGCTGCTGCCTCCGTCGCGTGCGGGCAGCAAGTCACTATGCCGCTCTGGCCCAACGGCGCTCCCGAGCCTGTCGCGACCACCGGCCCGGAACGCGATATCTACCAGCCCAGCGACGGCTTGATCGCCGGGCGACGCATTATACGGCTGACCGATGTGAGCCAGCCCAGCCTCGCCGTCTACAAGCCGACAGCAGCGCAAAACACTGGGGCTGCCGTAGTCGTCTTTCCCGGAGGTGGCTACAGCATTCTTGCCTATGACCTCGAGGGAACGGAGGTCTGCGACTGGCTCGGTTCTATCGGCGTGACCTGCGTGCTGGTGAAGTACCGCGTGCCCGTAAAGGCCCACTATCCGGAGAGCACCATCGACCTTGAGGACGCGCAGCAGGCCATGCGGCTCACCCGTTCGCATGCGGCGGAGTGGGCGATCGATCCGCATCGCATCGGTGCGCTCGGCTTCTCGGCGGGTGCGCACCTGGTCGCGGTCCTGAGCAACCATTGGGACTTCAAGGCGGCTGGCGCAGCAACGGATGCGGCTGACGCCCGGCCCGACTTCGCGTTCGTCCTCTACCCCGGCTATCTTGCGGTTGGTCCAACGCTCAGCGCTTTGGCTGCGGGAGTCGAGCCGACCGCGACGACTCCGCCTACCTTCCTGCTGCAGGCTGAGAACGACGGCGCTCATGTCGAGAACGCGGTCGTTTACTTCCAGGCGCTCAAGCAGGCCAAGGCGCCAGCAGAGCTTCACATCTTTGCCGAGGGAGGGCACGGCTACGGTCTTCGTCCTACAGATTTACCCATAACCCATTGGCCTGCCCTCGCAGAGACGTGGCTGCACACCATTCACATGCTTGGCCCGGGAAGTGGCTCGGGCGCCCGGCCTATTCCCTGACATGACAGGGCGGTAGATGTGGGGGAGGATGAGGACGGAGACCTTCTAACTCGCCTGGACCAGGCATGAGCCTAGTGGCTCCGCCGGTCGGCACCCCGCACGGCGCCGCGCCCTGCACCTCGGGCCAGATCACGGTCCCCACGTCTGCGGTCCAGCTGCATCCGGCGCTCGATGCCCGGCCACACCGCAGGCAGGATGGCCGGCAGCCTGTTCAGGCCGGGATGAGCGAAGAGGTACCCCTGGAACAGGTGGACGCCCGCGTCGCGCAGCGCCCGGCACTCTCCAGCCGTCTCAACCCCGACCGCGATGACCTGTATGCCCAACTCGTTGCAGACTTGCGCAATCCCAGCAATGACGGAGCACTGAACCGGGTCTGCATCAATGTCGCGGACCAGCGAGGTGCTGAGTTTGATGGCGTCGGGGCGGCAGTGCCCCAGTACGTCCAACCCCAGGTCTCCGAGTCCGAACCTGTCGATCGCGGTGGCAAAGCCCTCAGCCTTATACCGGCATAGAAGCTCAGGCATGCGCTCTCGGATGACCCGATCTCTGCTCTCGGTGATCTCGATCATCACCCGCTGCACGGGAAAGTCTCTTGCCCTTGCGATGGCGGCGATCAGGTGAGCCTCGTTCCCGTCTATGGACCCGGAATGAGCCCTTGAAAGGTTGATGCCCAGGTATGTGGAGACGTTGAGGGTGGAGGCGAGATCGATGGCGAGGGCCGTACATGCGAGGTCGAAGCCCGCCTCTTCGCCCTGCGCGATATGGGCAAAGATGTCGCTGGCCGGCTCGTTGTTTGTGCCCCTGACGAGTGCCTCGTAGCCGTAGACGCTCTTGTCGTTGACATCGACAAAAGGCTGGAAGGCCATGGTGAGATCACAGCGCCGGATCGGGTGTTTGCTGACCTGGAGCAGGCCATTGCTACCGGAATCGTCCAAGCTACCTCCGCGGTGGAGGAGCTGCCGGCTCCGTTTCCTGGATTGCTCTGGTAGGTACTTAAGATTACCCTTTTCTGCTGCTTTCTGGTGCAATTACGCCACAACCGAGGTTACCTTTGGGTCTATCACTCACCGGCAGAGCCTCTGTCCCGCGGCCTGGCCGGAAACAGGAACCGCAGCATCGGACCCATGCGCGCCGCCCATGCGGTCTCATCGTGGGTACCGCCGTCTACCCGTTCGTAGTGCAGCGTGGCGCCATCGCGCCAGCCGCGCAGGGCGAGCTTCTTGTGCAGCAGGTTTGCATCGGAGACGACCCGCGCCCCCTCTGCTTCTCCTACATCGAGCCAAATACGCGGCCACGGCGGGCCCTCGTACTCGTTGACCTCCGCGAGTATGCTCTTGTGGTCCCACCAGACCGAGGGAGACATGACCGCCAGCTTGCCAAAGATGCTGGCATACCTCAGGCCCAGGTACATCGTGACCAGGCCGCCCAGCGAGGATCCGCCCATGCCGGTGTTCTCCGGTCCGGTCAGGGTGCGGTACTCGGCATCGACGAAGGGGAGCAACTCGCGGGTCAGAAGTCTGCCGTATGCGTCAGCGCTCCCGCCGCCCACCTTCCAGTCGCGGGTGTGGGTATACTCCGACAGTCGCCGCTCCCCCGCGTTGTGGATGCCGACGATGATCAATGGCTCGACGTCTTCGGCGAGGATCATAGAATCGGCCGTCTCTCTCACCTGCCATGTGCGGCCAGGGATGAACGAGGTGCGCGGATCGAAGAGGTTCTGACCGTCGTGCATGTAGAGGACAGGAAAACGGCGTGCCGACACTGCATCGTACTCGGGCGGAAGGTAGACCATGACGTCCCGGTCGTCCGGCAGGTGAACACTGTGAAACCGCCGGTGGAGACGCAAGCGGGGGTGCGGGGTCACGAGTGGACCGCCGTCGTCAGCCGGTATGGTGGCAGCTAGGGACATTAAGGGTGCAGGACGTTACTGGACTCTGGAGGCGATGCGTGTTCGGGAGCACGGTACCGATGGGAAAAGCTGCCTGCTACAGTATCTAGGATATCAACCCAGGCTCTGAGACACTGACGATAACAACCACGGCATGAATCGCGAATATCACAGGTGGTCTTCGCCTCGACTTGGTCGCGACATGGAGCTGCTGGTCTTCGGACACTCCGGGTTGCCGGCAGTGGTGTTCCCCTCGTCGTGCGGCCGCTTCTACGAGTTTGAGGAGCGGGGGCTGGTCGACGGCCTCAGGTACAAGATCGACCATGGAGAGATACAGCTCTACTGCGTTGACTCAGTAGATGCGGAGAGCTGGTACAACCGTAACGTGCCTCCGCGCTGGCGGATCGCGCGTCAGATGCAGTACGAGAGCTATGTGATCGATGAGGTGCTGCCGCTGGTTCGCCTCAAGAACCCGGACCGGAACCTGATCACGATCGGCTGCAGCTTTGGCGGATATCACGCGGTCAATATCGCCCTGCGCCATCCGGATCTTTTCACAAGTTTTCTGTCGATGAGCGGAGCCTTTGAGCTGGGTAATTTCCTGCACGGGTACTACGACCAGGATGTCTACTTTAACCTGCCGCCGCACTACATCGCCAACCTTTCGGATGGCTGGTTTCTGGACCGCTACCGTCGGAACACCTACGTGCTCGGAACCGGCTACGACGACCAGTGCCTGGACGACAACCGCAGACTGGCAGGGCTGCTGCACCAGAAGGGCGTGCCCTGCAGGCTCGAGGTATGGGACAGCTGGAACAGCCACGACTGGCCAACCTGGAGGCGTATGCTGCAGAACTATCTGTAAACACCGCGCCCCGCGGTCAGGCGGGCAGAGTGAGCCGGACGGGGCGCAGGTGCCTGCAGAAAATCAGTAGGCAGGTGGCGAAGAATAGATGTACGGGGTACCTCTGCCGCACACCACCGGTGGCCACCGGCAGTATCATCACTCGACATCTACCTACCTACAAGTTTGACAATACAAAACGTACTAAGAATTCGCTGTTCAATTTTGAACAAGGCGCAGTCTAGTCCAAACGCGCAGCCTAGTTCTTCGTTCGCTTTCTTCTACTCGAAGATGCTTTGCGCGGCACATCGTGTTCTGCGTCCCGTCTCAGAGTCCAGCCCGCGTCTCCTCTGCCATGTAATCGACCACGGCCCGCAGGTCACCAGTCTGTTGGAAGACTCTCAACTGGCGGTCTGCCCCGGTCCCGTTCTCGAGCATCGTGCGGATGTAGTCGATCTCCTGGCGGCTGTCCAGTTCATCGACGACCTCATCGACAAAGCCGAGATATTCATGTATCAATTCGCGCTCCGGCACTTCGATCTGCTTGCCAAAGTCGATCAGGCTGCCGTCGAGACCATAGCGGCCGGCGCGCCACTTATTCTCCATGATCAGCGCGCGCGAGTACTGGCGGAAGTCGATATTGCGCTCGTGAAGACGATGCAGCTTCGCCATGGTGGCCTGGATGAGCGCGGCGATGGCAAGGGACTCCTCGACCCGCATGGGAATGTCGCAGACCCTCACCTCGATGGTGTTGAAGAAGGGATGCGGCCGGATGTCCCACCAGATCTTCTTCGCATTGTCGAGGCAGTTGGTCTTGATCAGCAGGTTGACATACGATTCGAACTCACCCCAACTGGCATACGAGTCAGGAATGTTGGTGCGCGGGAACTTGTCGAAGACCTTTGCGCGATAGCTCTTCAATCCGGTATTCATGCCGCGCCAGAAGGGCGAGTTCGACGAGAGCGCGAGCAGGTGCGGCAAGAAGTAGCGCATCGAGTTCATCACCCGGATCGCGGCCTCGCGGTCCTCGATGCCGATGTGCACGTGCAGGCCGAAGATCAGGTTGGAACGGGCGACCAGCTGCAGGTCCTCGACTACGCGCTCGTAGCGCGGATTGGGAGTGATCTCCTGCGCACGCCAGTCTGCGAAGGGGTGGGTGGCCCCGGCCACCAGCAACATATTGTTCTCGTGCGCCAGGCGAACCATCTCCCGCCGCAGCTCGCAGATGTCGGTGCGCGCGTCCTTGATGGTGCGGCAGACGCGAGTACCTACTTCAATGACCGACTGGTGCAGCTCAGCCGTTACCCGCTCTTCCAGGCGGCGCTTGCCCTCGGCGAGCAGCTCCGTCTGGATGTAGGAGCGAAGGTCGCGCGTGACCGGATCGACGGTCTGGTATTCCTCTTCGATACCGATGTTGAAGCTTGGCTGCATCGGGTGCACTTTCCTTGAGCGTTTTTACTCGGCCGCCGGCGGAGCGGCCTTCTTGCTGGAAGAATGCTTCCTGACGGTGCGCTTCTTTCTGGCGGGTACAGCGGATTCACTGTTCAGGAACGCACCCCAGTGGAAGGCAGCGAGGTGAGGAGCCTTGGACGCCTTCTTCACCGCGAGCCGCGCCACCGCCTCGACGATCCATTCGAAGTTCTCCGCTCCGACGGAGTGCAGGTCAGCATCAGGCGCCGGGTTCATGAAGTCGATCGCGTAGGGCACTCCATCCTCGACGGCGAACTCGACGGTGTTGAGATCGTAGCCCAGCGCACGGCAGAGGGTCAGCGCGTCCCGCTCAACCCGGCGGATCAGCCGCTTGTCGTAGGCAGGCGGATCGAGCACATAGCGCTCGGCGTGCGGACGGCGGGGATCATAAGGCATGATTCGAACTTTTTCCTGACCTACGACATAGCAGCGGAAGTACTCCTTGAAGTTGACTCCACGCTGCAGAGTCATGCAGAGGTCGCGGCTCTGATCGTAGGCGGCGAAGAACTCTTGCGGGTTGTCGACCTTGTAGACGTCGCGCCAGCCTCCACCATCGACCGGCTTGAGAAAGGCTGGAAACCCGACGTACTCAAAGATCTGGTCCCACGGCAGAGGAAACTCGAGGTTGCGCATCGAGCGCTCCGTCGTGCCCGGCGGGTAACACTTGTGGGGAAGGATGACGGTGGGAGGAACGGCTACGCCCAGCTTTTCAGCCAGGGAGTAGTTGAAGAATTTATCATCTGCCGACCACCAGAACGGATTGTTGATGACGACTGTCCCGTTGAGCACCGCGTGCTTTAGAAATGCCCGGTAGAACGGGATGTCGTGCGAGATCCTGTCCACGATGACTGAGTACTCCGGAGGACGCGAAATCTGCACTGCGCCAATCTCAACGAACTCGGCGCCGATGCCTTCCAGGTTCCAGGAATTGATGCGTTCCACCAGCGCGCCGGGAAAGGTATTTTCCATGCCGAAGAGGACGCCGATCTTCTTCAATGCTGCCTCCAGGGCCCGACCGGACTTGACCTGATCTACCGCTGTCGAATGCTAAGCACACCTTAGCTTAGAGTCCGCCGCCGTGCAAAGTGGAAACATCGGACGCGGGAGGCGCACGAGTTGTAGAAGCATCATGGCGGAAGGCCGCTAATCTTGCCCACCACCCCGGGCCGCTATTGTCTACTTAAGCCGGCTGTATTCGGTCCTTGCGTCCTGGATGAGAGGGATGTCCAAGTCGGCGTCCTTCCAGATCGAGAAGAAGGCCTGGTATTCGGCTCGCGCCCTGGCCGCGTCGCCCTCAAGCGCGTAAGCACGGGCGAGTCCAAGCACGGCCAGGACGGCGATATGTTCGTTCAAGACGACGCCGCGATGGTCGATGATCCGCTGGAACTCGGCCGCTGCCTCGGGGCCGTGTGCCGCCGCAAGCTGCGCCTCCCCACGGATGTAGGCCGGGTACATCGCAAACCAGAAGGTGCCGCTGCCTACCTCGCCCAGCTCACTCGGGGTGGCGCCGAGCAGGGCATCGATGGCCGCGCCTGGATTCTTTCGGTCCATTGCGATCTGCGCCCGGATAGCAGGGACGTAATCGAACTTGACCACGGTGTCGTCCGGCAGGCGCCTGCTCAAGTCGTCGATCAGGGTCTGCGCCTGCGCCGCATCGCCGGTCCTGGCAAAGACAAAGGCACCGAGAAATTGTGTCTCCCGCCCCTTCCAGAGTTTGAGGGCGGCGGTGGCAGCCAGCCGCGCCTCTGCTGGCTTGCCGAAGAGGGCCTGCCGCAGCGCGCCCTCGGCTTCGTAGTCGGCAGCAGACTCGTGCTGGCCTTCCTCCTCCTCCAGCGCAGCGGTGCGGCGAGTCAGATCAGTGGCCTCTTTCAACCTGCCTAAGAATGCGGCGGTGGCCGCCTCGTGGTCCAGGAATGTGCCTTCTACACCGGCCCTGCCTGCCGACCACGCCACCTGCTGCGCCATTCCCGCCTTATCTCCTTTCAAGAAGGAGATGTAGTACTGGGAACTATGCAGGTCGGGCCAGTCCAGGTTGCGCTTGCGGGCCTGCTCGACGACAGCCGAGGCCGCGTCAAGCCGGTCGAGCGCGAGGTCGTCAAAGGCAAGGATCGCATATGAGATAGGATCGTCCGCATTCAGGGCTATGGCCGCCGTGGCCTCGGGAATAGCCCTGTCGTAGAGCCCGAGCGTCGGATAGATGATGCCGGAGAGGAAGTCATGGGGGACCTCTGAGCGCGGATAAGCCTGCGCCCAGAGCTCGCAGGTCTGCTGGGCCTTTCGCAGGTCTCCAGTCGCGAGGATGTAGTAGGTAGAGGTGATGAAATACTTCTCCGCATCACTGGAGCGGCCGCGAAGCTCGTAGGCCTTCTTGCTGTAGCTGACAGCGCTCTCCGACTCTCCCAGATCGCCCAGAGCGCGACCCAAGTACGCGTAGGCCAGGGCGAAGTCTGGATCGAGTTCGGTGGCCTGCTTGAAAAAAGGGATGGCCGCAGCGGGGCCGGTACTGTAGTGCACCTTCATGCCGGAGCTGAAGGCCTTGAGAGCGTCAAGAGATGGAGTCGTGGCCTCGAACAGCGGTGTGTCATAGCGCAGGACCGTGGCCGAGGACTCACCGAGCTTGCTCCTTATCTCCGTCGACGCCTTGCTGAGCGCCTCGAGGACGTGGCTCTTGTCCCTGGCCTCGCTCGCCGCGCTGCCGAGCGTGTCGCCTGTCGAGCAGTCGATCGCTTTGAGGATCAGGCTGTACTCGGTCCCAATCTGTGAGATCGACCCCTGCAGCACTGTCTCGCTGGCGGTGCGCTGGCAGACCTCGGAGGCGATCTGGGGGGTCAGACGCACATCCGGCTTCTGGTCCATCAACTGCAGGGTGTGCTGTGTCTGTTGATCGGAGACAAGGCTGAGAAAGGGAGATTGCTCCAGTTGTGCGGAGAGGCCCTGACGCAGCGTGTCATCAAAGACCGGGTCGCCGGTCTCATTGTTGAAATCTGCGAGCACGACTGTGTTCTTCCGGGTGAACTGCGTTTTACGGTTAGAGTGGTGGTACCACCCGGCTGCCAGCAGCGCACAGGCCAGCAGGAGCAGGCCTGCAACAGCAATCCTCCGGCCGCTCCGCCCCGGTCCTGCTGCCGCTGTCTGCGGCGCCGCCGGGCCATCGCTCACGACCGGAGTGCTCTCCGAACTCCGCTTGAGGCGCTGCAGATCGGTGCGAATCTCAAGGGCGTGCTGATAGCGCAGGCTCCTGTCTTTCTCGAGGCACTTCTCGACGATGCGGTTGAAGTCAGGAGGCAAGTCTGGATTGAGGCGTAGCGCAGGTACCGGAGCCCGATTGAGTATTGCTTCGAAGATCGTCCCGATGCTGTTGCCGCGAAAGGCCGCCGCGCCGGTTGCCATCTCGTAGAGCACCGCACCGAAGGAGAACAGGTCAGTGCGGGCATCGAGGTCGCGCGCTCTCACCTGCTCCGGGGACATGTAAGCGACGGTACCGATCGTAGAGCCGGGCTCGGTGAGCACTGCGTCATATTCCACCGTCTCCGAGCGGCCGTTGTCGACTGTTGCCGGTCCGGGGTTCATCGCTTTGGCCAGCCCAAAGTCGAGCACCTTGGCGTGACCAGTGTCGGTGACGAAGACGTTCTGAGGTTTGATGTCGCGATGGATGATGCCTTTCGCATGCGCCGCATCGAGTGCATCCGCAATCTCGATCGAGAGTGCGAGCAGGACATCGGTCTGCAGCGGACGCGAGGCGATGTAGCTATCCAGGGTTACGCCGGCGAGAAACTCCATGGCCAGGAAGGACCGACCATCGCTTCCCCCGATCTCGTAGATCGTGCAGATGTTCGGATGGTTCAGCGCGGAGGCGGCCCGGGCTTCGCGTCGAAACCGCTCCAGTGCGCGGGGGTCCTGTTCGAGCTCGGCGGGAAGAAACTTGAGCGCCACAGAGCGGCCGAGTTCGGTGTCTTCCGCCTTGTAGACGACACCCATGCCGCCGCTGCCCAGCTTTCCGACTATGCGGTAGTGCGAAATGGTCTGGCCTATCATGGGTCCGCGATCGGGCTTTTTTGAGGTGGGACCAGAGCATGGAGCGGGCTGCGGAGCAGCTTAATCTTAGGCACAGCTCCCTTGCGCGTCAACGAATCGAAGCGCACGGCATGTTGATTGGGAGCGGCTCGAAAGGCGGAGCGGGTACTCCTGCGGCAGGCTTTCGACTAAGCTTGAACCATGGTGAACGAGCGGAGCTCGAATGCGCAGAACACTACAGCGGGTGCCGATGTGCTGGTGGTCGGCGCGGGGCCTACCGGCCTGGCATGTGCGATCGAGGCGCAGCGCGCCGGGTTTCGCGTAGTCATTGTGGACAAGGGATGCCTCTGCAACTCGCTCTTCCACTACCCATCTAACATGACGTTTTTCACCACGCCGGAGCTGCTCGAGATCGGCGATATCCCCTTCTCCAGCCCCAACCAGAAGCCCAACCGCAACGAGGCTCTGGAGTACTACCGGAAGGTGGCCGATCACTACCGGCTCAATATTCTGCAGTACCAGCAGGTTACCGGGATGAGCGGCAGCGATGGCGCTTTTCGGGTGACTACGCTCGACCGCTTCGGACGCGAGAGCGTACACAGCGCCGCCAAGGTCATTGTTTCGACCGGCTACTACGACCTGCCGAACTATCTTCACATTCCGGGAGAAGACCTGCCCAAGGTGCTGCACTACTACCACGATCCGCACCCCTACTACGGTCTGAACGTGATCGTGATCGGCGGCAAGAACTCAGCCGCCATCGCTGCTCTCGACCTGTGGAGGCATGGCGCGAAGGTCACACTCGTGCATCGCCAGCACGCCCTGGGGGAGCACATCAAGTATTGGATCCTGCCCGATATCGAGAACCGCATCAAGAACGGCGAGATCGCCGCCTACTTCAACAGCAACGTGATCAGCATTGACGCTGACACGGCGACGATAGCGACCCCATCCGGCACGGTCACTCAGCGCAACGACTTCGTCTTTGCGCTGACCGGCTATCATCCCGACTTCGACTTTTTGGAATCACTCGGAATCAGGATGGATGGCAAGGATCGCTGCCCGGCCTGCGACCTGCAGAGCCTCGAGAGCAACATTCCGGGTGTCTACCTGGCCGGCGTCATAGTAGCGGGCAATCGCACCAACGAGATCTTCATCGAGAACGGGCGCTTCCACGGACGACAGATCGCCGCAGACCTCAAGCAAAAGCAGGGGCGTGCCCTCGAGGCAATCACGGCCGACTAGCCGGACCGCCGTCTCTATCTTTGAGTCTCCGGAGAGATCGACTCAGGCGAGAGTGCGTCACGCCGGGAGGGAGACCACTGTTGCGCCTCAGAGGGAGCGGCAGAGCAGCTTGCAGGGCGCGGCAACCCGGAGCCCACTGAGCTGGCACTCTTCGATCCTGCATTCTTCGACCTCGTCACGTGCAAGCGATCGAGAAACACATACCGCACTCGAAGGCCGCCCACCAGCGCTGGAGTGGAGACTGGCGTCTGATGCGCATCTACCAGCACCAGCAGTGCGGCCGCAGAGGGATCGTCATAGCTCTGCGTCACTCCCACACCAAAGATTGCCGGATCGGCCATCAACTGCTTTGCATAGTCCTTCTGTACCTTTCCGGCTGCCGTCAGGACATCTTCAGGGAGATGAATCCCGATATTCTTCCTGGGGGTGAGAGGCGCTAATCCGCCGGCCACCGTACGGGCATCCGTCCTGATCAGCTGGGTGCGAACCCCGCCGATCATTGCTGGTCGAGGCGTGTCCGCTGCAGGCCCCTGAGGAGCCCTGCCGGACGTCGAAACGTCAGAGGCTGTGCGGTCGAGGTAGACAATAACTGCGGGCTCCCGCGGATCATCCGCGCTGCGACCAACCGCGACTCCGATCACACCGCCGGAACGATGTACCAGGGTGGTATCGGCGAGCTGAGCGGCCGCTTTCGCCTTCTCCACTGACTGGGGAGAAAGGCTGCGCAACACGTTGCGCTCCTCTACCAGGTGCGAGGCAAGGCTGGTGACCGCGGGCGCGCTGAAGTCCTGATCAGAGGTATCGCGGTCATAGTTGAGGCACGCGACCGGGTGCTGAGCGCCGCCAACCACGCTGAGCTGTTGGCCTGCCTGCGAGCCAAGCTCCGCCAGGACGTCCCGGATGGGGTTGGCAACGGAGTAGCCGCCGCCCCTGCCGTCCGTGCCGGTTGCAAACAGCATTCCGAGGGGTTCGGCATTGCGGCTGTCGACGATCAGAGCGCCGGAGTCGCCGCTGTCAGCAAACCCATCCCCGGGAATGCCAAACTGGCCGTTGAATACCTTGGTGTAGAAGGGCTGGCTCTCGGCGCAATCCCTGAAGTAATCGACGGCAACACTGAGGTCGATGGCGTCGATCGTCGAACAGGTCAGGCCGGTGGTGCGTCCACTCTTTGCGACCTCGAGCAGGCCGTCTCCAGTGAAGCTGGAGGGGCCCACCATCTCGCCGCGTCCGCCTGCGGGAGGCGCCGCTTCGAGCCTCGACTCACCGTCTTTGAGTGGACCTCTCGGCCCGAGCTGCAGAATCGCTCCGTCGGCCTGCACCGCTCCTGGATTGACGAGTGCGAGCGCCGCATCGACGTTCGATTGAGGGTTGGAGAGCGGAACGTAGTAGCGCAGCGCCCCGACCGGCCGGCCGGCACCGCGCGCTGGATGAGGCGAACAGCCGCTGTCGATCAGCCCAGGCTGCAGGATCGTGTCGCCCGCTACAGCCTGGTCAGACTCCGCCAGCACGTGGTTGTTGCTGAGAATGTACTGAGCGCCATCGGTGGCTGAGACGATTGCGCCCAGCGTGCCGCCGCAGCACTCGAGGACATTGCCGCCCGGATCCGCATCGTAGTCGCTGTTGTTTCCTCCGGACGCACCAAGCTGAATGGGGCCGGCCTGCACCCGCTGGTTGACCAGAGGGGTGCTGGTGATGTGTTCGCTGCTCAGCCGAATCGATACGGGGGCGCTGGCAGGCGCACCCTCCGCCGCACCGGATACGGTTCCAATGACCATCACAGCTGCTGCAGCGCCCGGCACAACAGTGGGCGCGGTATAGAGGGCAGTGCAGGTTGTGTAGTTTGCCGCTCCACGCTCGCAGCCCTGAGAGAGGATGGCGCCCGATTCGGCACCCGCCTCTTTGCCATTGTTGATCAGACTCCAGCGGACGCTGCCTCCATTTACCTCGGCGAGCTTGCCAGTGATCTCGAGCGAGGCGCCGGGGGCGAGAGTGGCCGTCTCTGGAGTAAGCGGCTGCAGGAAGCCCGGGGTTACGGTCAACACATCCGATGCAAGAGGAGCCGGCGCGCCTAGGGAGAGCGGGTTGGAACCATTGGCGCTTTGCAGTCGCGCCGTAACCAGTACCTGGACTGCATCCCGGCTGAGCGCCGCCGGGGGAGTGTAGAGGCCGGTAGCATCGATCCTGCCCTGGCCCAGCAACTGGTCGTTCTGCCCCTCGGCAATGCTCCAGGTGACCGGGGCGGCGGCCCCCGAGGCCAGAGTCGCACGCAGCTGCACCTGGCCGCTGGTTGTCAGCGTGGTAGCCGGGGCGCTGATGAAGAAGACCCGGTTTGCCGTCTCTGGCGCATAGCGCGAGGCGCTGCCACACCCGGCTATCAATAGTCCCATGGCGCACAGCGCGGACGCAGCGAAGCGTCCGCAGCGGGTCGACCGCTCAGCGGTTGGAGCGGCAGCCTGGCTGCCCGCGCGCGGGAACCGGCTGCTCTCGATCGTCGTAGTCCTTGCCCAGCCAGCCACGTCTAGAGTCCTGCAATGCGGGGACTTTGCTGCCTGCTGATGGGGCAAGGGAGCCGTTAAGGCATCCCGACAGCAAAACCGATTCTGCCCCCAGTGCAGCGAAAACGAGTTACCAGGCGGCAGGACTATGATTCCATACTTCGCGGGGTAGTAACGAGATTGCAAGTGTGATTCACAGCTTGTTCTTGAACTGCCCGCGGTCTGAGGACGGGCGAATCCAGAATCCTGAAGTGCAGCTATCAACACAACGAGCACCGCTGGATGAGCCGGTGCTCGAGTAAGCCAATTCAGATCAGGTTTGCCGTGCGTCCGGACTCAGGCAGCCGCCCGTGACTTTGAACTCGGAGTGGCCAGTTCGCGGACGCGCGCGGTAAGCGGAACAACGTTGTTCGCGCCAGCGTTCGCCAGCTGCATCCGTCGAATCTCGCCGCTGCTCAGCGGGCGCATGCTCTCCGCGGAGTAGAAGACCTGGCGCCCGCAATCGAGGCAGACCTTGTAAGTCTGCTGCTCGAGCGTGAAGGGCCGTGTGAGTTTGTTGTGCCGGCAACCGAGCAGAATTTCGTAGAAGAAGCCAAGGATCGCCGATATCCAGCGCATATATACCTCCAAATTGCACTTTCGCCTGAGGAAAGCCGCTCTTCAAGGAATCCTTCGTGGGTCTCCCTTTTATCTTTTTAGATGCGCAGCAGGGTGAAAGGGCTCTCGATGCCTATGAATCCATGTGGATGACGAGCTTACCGAAGTGAGTACCCGACTCCATCCTTCGAAACGCCTCCGGGGCATCGGAGAAGGCAAAGCGTTGGTCGATCAGGAGCTTAGGGGAGGGTACGAGCCGCGTCACGGCGAGTGGGAGCGGCTCGGTTGCCTGCCGGGTGAGCCGATCCTCCTCCTCGGGTTGATGGGCGGGCATGAAGGGCAGTGCTTCGCCTCCGGGCAACGGCCCAGGTAACCTGTCGAAGGCCCGGATCATCCGCTCGAAGTCAGCGCGCGAACCGACGTAGATCCCGTGGATGCGAATCCATTTATGCAGAACCGCGGGCAGGTCGAGAGCTTCTGCAGCCCCGGCCAGGATCCCGACCTGCGCCACGGTGCCTCCAAACTTGACGGCCTTGAAGGATTGTCTGAGCGTACCGGCGCCGCCGACTTCAACCACAAGGTCGACACCCCTGCCGCCGGTCTGGTCCAGGGCCCATTGCGCCCAGTCAGGCGTCGTGCGGTAGTTGACGCCCTCGTCCAGCCCCATGCCTCGCGCCCGGTCCAGCTTTGCATCACTGCCTGAGGTACCGAGCACGCGTGCTCCAAGCAGCTTCGCAAACTGCAGCGCAAACAGGGAGACTCCGCCGGTGCCCTGAATCAGCACCGTGTCTCCAGCCCGCGTGTTCGAGGCACGCGTCAGAGCATTCCATGCTGTCACTCCGGCGCACGGCAGAGTGGCTGCTTCCTCAAAAGAGAGCTGCTCAGGGAATCGGAGAACGCCACTCTCCGGAAGCACGACATACTCGCCCAGCATGCCATCGATATCGCCTCCCAGGGCTCCCTTGGCCCTGGCTGCAGTAAGTTCCCCATTGATCCAGTTCTGCATGAAGATGCCCGCCACACGATCGCCAACGTTTATCCTCCGCACCGCGTCCCCGATGGCGACGACCTCGCCCGCGCCGTCTGAGCAGGGGATACGCGGAAGGCGCAGCCTCGGGTTATACGTCCCCTTCACCATCATCAGGTCGCGATGATTCAGGCTCACCGCTTTGACGCGCATGAGCACCTCGCCGGGGCCCGGGACGGGTTCAGGCAATTCCGCCAGTTCCAGGTTGTCGATGCCGAAAGAGGGGATGCGCCAGACCTTCATCGCTACTCCTGTCCTGCTGCGTAAGAGAGGATGTTGCGTCCGGGCATCACGATGCATGCGATTGGAAGTACCATAGAGGTATGGCCAGGGGCTGGGAGAGCAAGTCGGTCGAGGATCAGGTGGCAGAGCACGAGATTCATCTCGCCAAGGCGCCGGCTTTGCACAAGGCGCGTGAGGATTCCGCCCGCAAGCGCGAGATTCAATCCCTGCAGCTGCAACGGGAACGCATCCTCTCCGAGCGCACCTCAAGCCCGCTGCGGCGTGCCGCCCTCGGGGCTGCCCTCTCCGAGGTGGAATCGAAGCTCAAGGCACTCGACGTGAAGTTAGGCGAGGACTGAACCAGCAGGAGAGATCGCTACTCTGTCCTGCGGTGTATCAGCAGAGAATTGGCCTGGTCGGTCGGAGTCAGCAGGATCCTTGCCACGTTCACGTGCGCCGGACGGGTAACGGCCCACAGGATGGCGTCAGCCACGTCAGAGGCCTTCAGCGGCACCAGCCCCTTATAGACCTTGGCAGCGCGTTCCGAGTCCCCGTGGAAGCGCACTCCGCTGAACTCCGTCTCGACCATGCCGGGGTCAACGGTGGTGACGCGCACCGCAGTGCCGAGGACATCCTGACGCAAACCATCGTTGATGGCCCGCTCTGCGGCCTTGGTCGCGCAGTAGACCGCGCCGCCGGGATAGGTCATCTCCCCCGCCGTCGAACCAAGGTTAACGACATGTCCGCTGCCCCTCTCAATCATGCCGGGCACCACGGACCGAGTGACGTACAGAAGGCCCTTGACGTTGGTGTCGATCATCTCTTCCCAGTCATCGATGTGTCCCTCATAGAGCTTGTCGAGCCCGCGGCTCAGGCCCGCATTGTTGATGAGGATGTCGATCTGCCGCCACTCTGCTGGCAGACTTGCGATCTGTTTCTCTACCGAGGCACGATCCCGCACATCGAGTTCCACGATGTGGATGGACGCTGCGCCGGCGGCGGTGAGCTGCTGTCTGCCCTGGTCCAGGCGATCGTGGCGGCGGGCTGCCAGCAGCAGGCGCGCCCCCTGCTCTGCGAACAGTTCAGCGCAAGCGGCGCCGATGCCCGCGCTCGCACCCGTGATGAAGACCACCTTGCCCTTAAGATCCAGCATGTTTTGATCGTATCGCAGCCACAGAGTACGGCGGCCGTACGGCAGGTCTAAGTCTCCTGGGCTGCATCGTGGAGACAAGTCCTGAACGGGACGGCCCCTGGGAGATGATCCTCCCAGGGGCCTGGTGCAATCCGTGCGTGGGTCAGGACGCCAGTCTACTGGGGTGGATTGGCAACTCCCGTCGGAGCGCTGTCCGCCCTCGAGGCAGGCGCCGTCGAAGGCGATGCCGGCATATCGCTCTGAGCGCCCGGCGCGGTCTCCTGAACTCCAATCGCGTCGCCCGAGACCACCAGTTGAACGCGGCGGTTCTGCGCCCGCCCGGAGGCGCTCGAGTTATCCGCGATCGGAGAACTCTTGCCGTAGCCTGCCGCCGTGATGTTAGCCGCCGCAACGCTCTGCGACGTTAGATAGTCCCGCACTGCGCCAGCGCGCTGCTCCGAGAGCTTCTGATTGTATTCGTCCGATCCGATGTTGTCGGTGTAACCCTCAACCTGCAGCTTGAGGCCCGGGTAGGAGAGCAGGATGCCGGAGACCTTGGCCAGCTTCTCGCGCGCTTCCGGCTTCAGGGTGTACTTGTTGAAGTCGAAGAGAACGTCCGACATATTGACCACGAGTCCACGCGCGGTCTCCTGGGTGTTGAGGACTGCGTTCAGCTGTGCCTTGAGTCGCTCACGCATCTGTTCGGTCTGCTGCGCGGCCTGCTGAGCGGTCTGCTCGGCTGCCTTCTGAGCCTCGCGTGCCCTGGCGGCCTGTGCCTCAGCCTCGGCTGCCTGCGCCTCCGCCTTGGCCCGCTCCGCGGCCTGCTGCTCCGCTGCCAGCTGCGCACGCAGGGCCTCCTGCTGCGAAGCCTGCGCAGCGGCCTGCGACGCCGCTGCACTGGCCTGCGCCTGCTCCCTCGCGTCGACTTCGTGCTGACGGTCCTCGGCAATCATCTTGCGTACTGTGATCAGGCGGGCGTCTTCTGCCGACTGCACGGCTTCGCGGGCAAAGGTAATCTCCTGCTTGCGGTCGCGCTTGTGCACGTCGAGGTCCTGGGCATTCCGCAAGTTCTGTGTGGCGCGCTGGAAGGTATCTGCGGCGTACTTGTCTGCTCCTGCGACTTGTGCGATCTGCACCGCGTTGACCGCCTCGTAGAGCTCGAGCGGGGAGTGCTCGTCGCGGGTGATCGGATGCAGCACAGTGTGCCTGCCGGCAGTCTGTGTATAGGCGCCACGCGGCAGCAGTGTTACGTGGGCGTTGACCTGCTCAATGATGCCCTGGGTGCGGTCGGTGACTACGTTCTGCATGACGACGATGTCGCTCGGCATGGAGACGGCGTAGTAAGGCTCGGCGGTGATGATGAGCCCGTACGCCTGCAGGTCGGTTGTCACGTTGATGGAGCTCTTGCTGCCGTCCGGCAGCACCTCGCCCAGGTTCATGGGACGGCCCTCGGGCGTGATCGCCCAGAGCACGTAAGTTAGGTACTCCTCGCCGAAGCTGTTAGCCGGCACCAGCCCCTCGAACTTGGCGTCGATGACCATGCGGCCGCGGCGGCTCTCGACAGAGGCGGAGCCTTTGCCGGCGGGCAGCAGGCTGGTGCCTTCAAAACCGATCCTGGTCGCACCGCTGCGGTGAAAGTAGTTGATCGCCGGGATGTCACGGCCGACTACGGTGACTTTGTAGACAGGGACTCCGTCGCGCATCTCCGCCTGGGGGTGCTCACTGGAGGGAGGCTGGGCGGTAGGGTTCATCTCCTGCGCATGGACAGAGCCGCAAAGGACTGCGGCAGGAAGGGCGATCAACAGGGATTTCAAGATCTTCATTCGTTTGAACTCCTCGCTTGCACCCGGTTAAGTGCCGGGTCAGGGCAAGCCGCCCACGAGATCGCGAGTTCGTACCTGCCCGTTCGACCAGTTGGATGCCTGAAGGCTGCATCAGGACACATTCGCCACGAAAGCGGCGTCTGCATCCGGGGTTACTTTAGGGGGGAACGAGGCTGGAAAATTCTTGGCTGACTCCTCGGGCCACATCTACAAGCCGGCGCGCGCCTCTGCAGTCCTGCTTTGCGATCCTGCGGGCGTGGCTGTACCCTGACGGGGTGAGCGAAGCCACCGAGCCCTCTCGAGGAAGCCCGGAAGAGACCCGGGCAGAGCTGCAGGCGCTGGCCGCCCGGGTCAGCGCCCTGGAGCAGACCCTCCAGCAGGTACTCGCTGCCAGCATCCAGCCGTCAGCAGCAACAGGATACGCGCGTAGCTTTCCTTCGGCTGCGCGCGGACAGGCCACTTCTCCTGCCGGCGCCGGAGTCGCCCAGCCGCCGATTCAGGGCGCTTCCCAGTCTGCGTCGAAACCGCAGACGCTCGAATCCCGCATCGGCTCGTCGCTGCTGAACCGGATCGGCGTGCTGGGGGTCATCATCGGGATGGGTCTCTTCTTCAAGCTGGCGATTGACAGGAACCTGGTCAGCCCTCCCCTGCGCATTGCCATCGGACTGGGGATCGCCGTCGGGCTGGTGGTCTGGTCTGAGAGTTTCCGCCGCCGCAGGTTCGCCGCTTTCTCCTATTCGTTGAAGGCTCTGGGAACGGCGATCGCCTACCTTGCCTTATGGGCCGCCTACAGTGTCTACGGCCTGATCGGAGCGGGTATCGCGTTCGCCGCAATGGTGGTGATAACCGTGGTAAATGCGGGTATGGCATGGCTGCAGGACTCGGAGCTGCTGGCGGCTTATGCACTGATGGGCGGACTGGCTACCCCCGCGCTGCTCTCGACCGGGCAGAATCATGAGCTTTTTCTCTTCTCTTACCTGCTCCTGCTGGATGTGGGCGCGCTGATTTTGAGCGCACACCGGCCCTGGAACAGGCTGGTACTCGGTGCGTTCACCGGCACCGTCGTCTACTACGGGCTCTGGTACCAGACGTACTTCTCCGCAGACGCCTTCGCCCTCACTGGAATGTTTCTGCTGCTCTTCTTCCTGGCCTTCACGGTTGCACCGCTGCTTGGGCTTCGGCTGATCGCGGTTGGCCGCGAGACCGACGCTGCGGCTCCGCCCGCTGTTGATAACCCGTTGAGCGACCTGGTGGTGATTGGACTGCCTGTCGTGGTCCACACCTCGACGTTCCTGGCGGCATGGGCCTGGACGCGCGGAGCGCATCGGACCTCGCTGCGGCCGTGGATCGCGCTTGGGCTGGCTGCCAGCTCACTCGCAGTTGACCTGGTCGTCCGCAGCATTGACGGCAGGTCCGTGCGAGGGGCTCCGGTTCACCCGGCGCGTCGCGCGTCCGACCACCTTGCCGATGTTCACTTCGGGCTGGGGATCTTCTTTCTGGCCGTCGCGGCGTGGGTCCAGTTCGACAGGCATAGCCTCTCCCTCGCCCAACTCACCGGCTGCTGGCTGGTCGAGGCGCTGGTGCTCGCTGCAGTCGTGACGTTGGCGCCGCCGCACCACCATCACCCCGCCACCGCAGCGGACCACGTCACCTCTCCGCGGGTCTACGCCACGCTAATGCTACTGGCGGCAACGGTGACCCTTCTGCTGCTCGAATACCTGGATCCAGCACCCTACTTTACCCGCCCTGTGCTGAATGGACACTTCCTCACCTACCTCTTCGGACTCGTCGTGCTGGCGGTGACTGCGTGGCTTTGTGCGCGGGCGAGCGCCGCACACGAGTCAGACTCGAAGGTGCTCCAGCCAGGCGTCAAGGCTGGCGGGTGGCGAGAGAGGGCTGTCGAGCCGGGCAGCCTTGTCTTCCTGGCGGGCTTTGCCGCGATCGCGTTCAACCTGGTCGCGCTGATAGCAGGCAGCGTGCAGATACACCTCTACTGGATGCGCGACGATCTTCAGCAATCCGCGCTCCGGCTGCCGCCGGCAGGAACACATACCGTGGGCTTCAGCTACAGCGTCTGGTTCATGGTGTATGGCGCGGTGCTGATGGCTATCGGCTTTCTGCGGCGCAGTGAACTGCTGCGCTGGCAGGCACTGGTGCTGCTCGCGCTGGCTGTCGGCAAAGTCTTTGTAGTGGACGCAAGCCGCCTCAGCCAGGGTTACCGGGTGATGAGCTTTCTCGGACTGGGTGTGCTGCTGCTGGCGATCAGCTTCGCCTATCAGCGGGATTGGCTCGCCCTGCGGGGCCGTGAGTAGGGGCTTGAGTCCGCCATGAAGACGGCAAATGTCATCGGCTCAGGGCCGAACGGACTCGCTGCCGCCATCACCCTTGCGCAGGCCGGTGTGCGCGTCACCGTCTCCGAGGCAAGTCAAAGGATCGGCGGGGCGTGCTCTACGGCCGAGGTGACGCTGCCGGGCTTTCATCACGACCTCGGCTCGTCGTGTTTCCCCATGGGTTCGAGCTCACCCTTCTTTCGCTCGCTTCCGCTGTCGAGGTACGGCTTCCGGTGGATCGAACCTGAGGTTCCACTCGCCCACCCGCTGGATGACGGGACGGCGGTCTGCCTTCAACACCGGCTGACTGACATGCCGATGGAACTCGGAGCGCGCGACGGGGCCGCGTGGCAGAGGCTCTTCGGCCCCATGGTCAAGGACTGGGAGAGGCTCGTGCCGGAGATCCTGGGACCCACGCTGCATCTTCCCCGCGCGCCGTTCGCGCTGGGGCGCTTCGGGCTGACGGCGGTCTGGCCGGCGACGAGGCTGGCAACCAGCTTCTTTCGCGATGAGCCTGCGCGTGCGCTCTTTGCCGGCTGCGCGGCACACTCCGTGATGCCGCTCGATGCCGCCCTGTGTTCGGCAGTCGGACTGCTGCTGGCGTGCGCCGCTCACACCTCCGCAGGGTGGCCGGTCAGCGGCGGCGGATCGCAGTCGCTCACCGATGCACTGGCCGGTCACCTGCGCTCTCTGGGTGGGGAGATACGCACCGGCCTGAGGGTAAATCGCCTCGCTGATATGGAACCGGCCGACGCCACCCTCTTCGACACGAGCGCTCGAGCTATGAGCGAGATAGCAGCCGAGCGACTCACGCCTGCGTTTCGCGCCTCTCTCAACCGCTTCCGCCAGGGGCCTGGCGTCTTCAAGGTGGACTGGGCGTTTTCGGAGCCGATCCCGTGGCTCGCGGAGCCGTGCCGCCGGTCGGGCACCGTCCACGTAGGGGGCTCGATGCAGGAGATTGTCGCCGCGGAGGCGGCCGTCTTCCGGGGTGAACATTCGGACCGGCCCTTTGTACTGCTGGTGCAGCCGAGTGTGTGCGACCCGTCTCGGGCGCCGGCCGGCAAGGGAACGGCCTGGGGCTACTGCCACGTGCCAAATGGCTCCACGGTTGACTGCACGGAAGCCATCGAAGGGCAGATCGAGCGCTTTGCACCGGGGTTCCGCGACTGTATCCTGGCGCGACGCACCTGGCCGCCCGCGCTGCTGGAAAGCTGGAACCCGAACCTGGTCGGTGGAGACCTTGCAGGAGGGGCGATGACGGCTATGCAGATCCTGGCGCGCCCCTCTGCGCGCATGTACGCGACCAGCGACCCCAACTTGTTTCTTTGCAGCTCCTACACTCCTCCCGGTGGTGGAGTGCACGGAATGTGCGGCCACCACGCCGCAAACCTGGCGCTGAAGCGCCTGTTTTAGCCTGCCGCACTGCTGCAAACCTCTTTCCTTGACTGATCCTGCGCATCTCAGACAATGCGGAGGAGTACATGGACCAGGTCACCGTCCCAGACAGCCAGGTTGTTCCCATGGAGTCGATTGCGCCAAACATTCTTGGCTTGCGAATCGCCTTCGTCAACGTGTTTGCAGTCACCCATCCCGATGGCTCATGGACGCTGATCGATGCCGCTCTTCCCTTCACCGCGTCGATGATCCTGAACTGGGCCGAGAAGCACTTCGACAGCGCACCGAAGGCGATCGTGCTGACCCATGGCCACTTTGACCACGTCAGCGCGGCAGGCGAACTCGCCGGCAAGTGGAACGTGCCTGTCTATGCTCATCCTCTGGAGTTCCCTTACCTGACTGGTGAGCGCGAGTATCCGAAGCCGAACGCTGGAGCTGGCGGCGGCATGATGTCGCTTCTCTCGCCTCTCTACCCTCGGGCGCCGATCGATCTAGGCGATCGGCTGCTTCCCTTGCCAACTGCGCAGGGCGGACCGGCCTCGTTGCCCGTGATGCCGGGCTGGGAGGTGATTCATACGCGCGGGCACACGCCTGGACACGTCTCGTTCTACCGGGCGTCCGATCAAACCTTGCTGGTAGGCGACGCGTTCTGTACCACCAAGCCAGAGTCGTTTTTTGAATCGGCCCTCGCTCAGCAGCCGGAGCTGCATGGTCCTCCGTCCTACTTCACCTCAGACTGGGAAGACGCGCGCCGGTCTGTGCAGCTGCTTGCGACTCTTGACCCCAAGGTCGTCATCCCGGGCCACGGCAAGCCGCTATCTGGGGTGGATGTTGCACCCGCGTTGCGCAGGCTTGCCGGAGACTTTGATCGGGTGGCCATCCCTGAGAACCAGAAGAGCAGCGCCGCCTGAAACCACGACTCTGCGCGCCAGGACTGTGGGCTGCGCGTTGCCGAGGAGCCTGATCGCGTGGGTGCCGGAGAACGGGTGCTCGGAGTGAACTTACATCGCAGCAAGCCGGCTGACTTCTAGAGAAAAGCTCAAGCATCAATGCTTGAAGAGGACCTGGGGCTGAACGTAGCACACGCGTGAAGGCGGTGCTCACCATTGCTCTCTATCAGATGTTCGGTCATTCCCGCTGAACGTCACGAACACTTCGGTGTAGCTTGCTGGAGTTGCGGCATTTACAGCTGTGGCTATCTGTTGACAATGCAGCTTCACTCGCAACCATTTCGTAGACCCACTCAGAACGACGATTGCGATTCTCCTGCCTGTCAGGTTCTGCTGATAGCGAATCCTTTGATCTGTGGTCAACAGCATGTCGAATGAGGCTTCCTCTGCCGCTTGCAGGAGGTCTCCGTTGTTCAGCAGCTCCCATCCCATAGCTTTAGCCGGGGTGACTGTATGGCCGGGTAACTCACGAGCCAGACCTCGTGGGGTCCCATGGTCAAAGAGGATGCGCATCGATTGCCGTCGACTGTTCGACGGGGACAGCGGCCCTCAGGCTCTGAGCCACGAACTCCAGTACCGACTCGATCTGGTCGCGAGTCACATCGAATTGTTCCATCACTCCCTCGACGCTCAGATCTTCGAGGTTCTCGAAGACGGTAGCGACAGGCATACGAGTATTGCGGAAGACCCACGCCCCGCTCACCTTACCGGGAATGCTCTCGACGGCAGAGCATTGGGACCAGTCAAGATTTGCCATAACCGAACCTCCTCACATCATTATGCCCGACTGCTTTGATCTTCCAGACGTGCAGACAAGCGCCTAAAAGGACGCGAGCCATCCTCGTGGAACGACCGGCTATCCCGATTGTAGGCTGCTAGTCGCCCCGCGGCTCAGCGCAGGGTGGACTCGACCTCGCTCAACCAGCCGGGCGGCTTCAGGATCTCGCGCGGCTTCGATCCATCAGCGGAGCCGACGATGCCGTCCCGCTCCATCATGTCGATCAGGTGTGCGGCGCGGCCATAGCCAATACGTAACCGGCGCTGTAGCAGACTGGTAGACGCCTTCCCGAATTCAAGCACCAGCCGCACCCCATCCTCATAGAGCTCGTCGTTCCCTTCTCCGCCATCAGGGTTCTCGTCGAGTTCACGGCCCTTCTCGTCTCGCGGCGACTCGAGGAAGCCCTGCACGTACTCCGCCTGCCCCTGGGTCTTCCAGAAATCGACTACGGCCGTGATTTCTTTTTCTGTTACGAAGGGCGCGTGCAGGCGCTGCACACGGGACGTTCCCGGCGGCAGAAAAAGCAGGTCTCCGCGGCCAAGCAGCGCCTCGGCGCCATTGGAATCCAGGATTGTGCGAGAGTCGACCTTGGTGGCGAGCCGGAAGGAGATGCGCGTGGGCACGTTAGCCTTGATGAGGCCGGTGATCACGTCGACCGACGGCCGCTGGGTCGCAAGCACGAGATGAATGCCGACCGCGCGCGCCATCTGTGCGAGCCGGGTGATCGACTCTTCGACGTTCGATTTGTCGAGCATCATCAAGTCGGCGAGCTCGTCGATGATGATGATGATGTAGGGCAGAGGCTCCTGGTCGTCGGTGTCTTCAAAGAGCGACGGTGTGCCGGCCTCGAAGAGGCGATTGTACTGGTCGATATTGCGCACGCTGCGCGACGCCAGCAGCTTTAGACGGCGCTCCATCTCCCGTACCGCGTTACGCAGTGCGTTAGCCGCGAGCTTCGCCTCCGTGATGATGGGGGTGAAGAGGTGCGGAATGCCCTCATACATGCCCAGTTCTACTCGCTTCGGGTCAACGAGTATCAGTCGCACCTGCTCCGGCGTGGCCTTGTAGAGGACCGACATGATCATTGCATTGATGGCCACGGATTTGCCGCTGCCGGTCGAGCCGGCGATGAGTACATGCGGCATTGCAGCGAGGTCGGCGGTGACGATGCGGCCGTTGATGTCCTTACCCATCGCGAGGGTGAGCTTCGATTTGGGGTGAAGGAAGTTTTCCGACTCGATGACGTCGCGCAGCCAGATGGTCTCGCGATTATGGTTTGGCACCTGGATGCCGACCGTACTCTTGCCGGCCATGCGTTCAATCAGGATGCTCTCGGCGCGCATGGCGAGGCAGAGGTCCTCGGCGAGGCCGGTGACGCGGCTGTACTTGACGCCAGCCTCGGGGCGGAACTCGAACGTCGTGACGACCGGGCCCGGGTTGATCTGTACAACCTGACCGCGCACATCGAACTCGGCACACTTCTCGACCAGGACCTGCGCCTCCACGCGCAGTTCGTCTTCGCGGACGGCCAGCGGCTCTTCGTGTCGGGTGAGCAGGGTGCTCGGAGGCAGACGGTAGCCGCTCACCGATTTTGGGGCGAGCGTGACGGACTTGATCGACGCGTCGGCGCGTTCGCCGACAGAGATCGAACCGCCTTGCGAGGCAAACTCGGGCCGCTGCGTTGGCGCTGGAGACTCGGGCACCCTGGGTACGCGAACGAGTTGCGGCTTCAGCTCAGGTTTCTGCGCCGGCTTCTGTTCGGATTCGTCATCGAGTTGAATCTCAAGATCGCCTACCGTGGCTCTCGGCATCTGCTCCCATAAGCTCGGTGCAGGCTCGGGCTCGCCTGCGCCCGGCGCCGCGTAAACCTCAAAGAAGCCCCCTCGACGAGTCGTAGGTAGCTCTTCTTCCTCCTTGGCCGGCCTGCTTTTTTCAGACGGCAGCGAGGTGTGGCCCTCAGGAAGGCGATCGGGGGTTGACGGTTCCACAGGCGCGGCCCTCCGGCTGAAGAGGCTCAGCGGATTCCCGGCGGCAGCCCTGACCCCCATTTTCGCCTCGGTTTTCGCCTCGGCCCTGGCCTGCAGACGTGCGTGCTTTTCTGCGGCTTTGAACTCACGCCTGCGGGCGCGTTCTGAACGCCACCGGGCAAGGCGGTCGCGCCACGCAAGCACGAAAGCGAAGCGGATCGTGATCCACTCCCTTGCCGTGTTAAAGCTGAAAGTGGTCGAGAGATACAGCGCGATCGCCACCATACTCGCCGCTACGATGCAGGCGCCGGGAAAGTTAAGGTAGTGCAGCAGTGCGTCCGCCATCAGGCGACCTGTCAGCCCCTCGACGGGAAGCCCGTACATCCATTGCAAGTGCCCGGGTATGAGGCCAAACAGGGCCGGTACAAAAAGCAGGCAGAGGAGGACGCCGACGGTCTTCGCCAGTGGCGAGCCGGCAGGACGGGAGCGCATCCAGGTAAGCCCGATTACCGCCATCAGCAGCGGAATCGCGAACGCAGCCGCACCCTCGGACTGCAGCAGCAGGTCGGATAAAGTTGCGCCTACCAGTCCGGTCCAGTTATGCGCAGGGCGTCCGAAGGCATACCCCCCTACCGAGTCAAAGGACGGATCTGTAGGTCGGTAGGAGACGAGCGAGAGGAGGAGGAGGACCGCGGCGACCAGCATCAGCAGCCCGATCAGTTCATTCAGGCGGCGGTTGCGGGTTGGCGTCAAAACCAGTTTCAGTGGCTTCATGTGAGGCGCATTGCGGTGCCCGCCGCAAACCCGACAGGGTGCGACCACCCACCGCCTTCCGAACCTCCAGAGCACCTAGATTATGGCAGAGGCCGGGGGCGCGCGGGACGAGAAAAAGCCCGCCGGAAGAGTGGGGGAACCCGCCTCGTACCCCGTGGCGCATCCCCTCAAACCCAACGCCTGGATAGCAGAATCTTAGTGGCTTGCCAGGCGGCTGCCAAACACCAGCAAGGCAGTTCCAAGCAGGATGCGGTAGACCGCGAATACGGTGAAGCCGTGCTTCCGGACCCAACGCAGAAACCACTCCACAACGCCGAGCGCGACGATAAAGGAAACGACAAAGCCTATGGCCAGAACGAGCCATCCGTGCGCATTCATGGACAATGGGGCAATCGCCTCCGCGCCCGCAACCTGCCGGGGATGAAGCGTTCGCAGCAGGTCGTAACCGGTGGCAGCGATCATGGTGGGAATCGACACCAGGAAGGAGAACTCGAGCGCCGCCGTCCGGGTCATTCCGGCGATCTGGCCTGCCGCGATGGTCGACATCGAGCGCGAAGTGCCCGGGAACACCGCCGAGGTCACCTGGCAGATTCCGATCCAGATCGCTTGCCAGAGAGACATCTCCTCAACGTCCTTGGTGCCCGGGTAGGTCTGCTCGCTCCACAGGTCGATCGCCCACATCACGACCCCTCCAATGAGCAGCGACAAGGCCATCACCCGAATCGATTCCAGATGCTTGCCGATGATTTTGGTCAACAGGAGTGAAGGCACAGCGGTGAAGACGAATGCGATCAGGGTCAGGGTAAGGGGATGGTCCCACTTGTTCCGATCGCCGTTTTCGCCCTCGGGGAAGGAGCGGATAAAGTCAATGATCCTCTTCAGAAAGAGGAGCAAAAGGGCGAGGATGGCGCCGAGCTGGATCACGATGGTGTACATCTTCCAGTAAGGGTCGCCGAGGGGGATGTGCAGCAGCGCCTCACCGATCCTCAGGTGAGCGGTAGAGCTGACGGGGAGGAACTCTGTTAAACCTTCAACGACGCCGAGCAGAACGGAGAGGAGATAGTCGTTCAAATAGCCTCCGGCGCGACCATCTCAGTGCCCGTCCCCTTCGCAAATGCGCGTCCGGAGGCGTGAGGCTACTCGTGGTCGCTGCCATAGATCGGGATGGACTGTTCCAACCTGTATACCAGACCGGCGGCACGGGCTGCATAATCCGACTGCGGATACCGGGAGGTGAGCCGTCCGGCAAGCTCCTTGGTCCTTGCCCGCGCCTGCTCTGCTCTCTTCTCGTCGCCGTTGGCGCTATACATGTCTCCAAGTGAGCCCTGGCGCCAGACTACTTTGTAGAGGGCCTCGGCAGCCTTGGGCGAGTCAGGGTGTTCATCCACATATTTCAGGTACAACTCGGACTCCTGCTCCGGGCACTTGGTCGAGCCCTGCCAATCACCGCAGATCTTGTTATCCAGCAGATCGTAGGCCGCGAGGTCGCCCCAGCGGCTGTGCGGGTAAGTCTTCTCGAGCTTTCTCAGCTCTGTCTCGTCGATACGCTGGCGCAGGTAGTTCTCCTTTTCATGCGCGGAGGGCCGGGAGAAAACATCCGCCTTGTCCAGCTGCCAGCGAATATCAGCGGCCCGCCACGCTGCCTCGGGAGCGCGAGACGACTGGGGAAATATCTCCGGCACCCGCTGGTAGAGCAACCGGGCAGTCTGGGCAGCGCCGTGGAGCGCGTTAGTCTCAGTGGCCTGTTCCTCTAGGTTGGCTGCAATTCCAAAGAGCACCTGGTCTCCGGACGGAGTGTCGGCCCGCACCACACCCTTATCCGGGATCCAACCGGAGACGGGCGGGGGTGCGTCTTCGGTGAAGACAGGCGCACTCTCGTCGGTAGACTGCTGTTCGTCGGTGTTGGCGAAGACGCGAAGCCACTCTCCACTGTGCTCGACGATCACCATCTCGCGGCCTGCGGCAACGGTCGAGAGCCTCTGCGACGAGTCAGAGGCGGCTACATAGAGCCGCGCGTCGCGGATAGAGGTGGCGAAGGCGCCCTGCGGCCTGGGCTGGGGCTTCTGTGCCAACAAGCTGCCGTGCGCCAGGCTGAGCACCAGGCCGAGTCCGCCAGCCAGGATCGCCTTACTTCCGGTTTTGTTTTCGAGGGAAATGAGCATCACGCACCTAGGACGCCTTATCTGATGAAAACGTTTCTATTTGTGTCTTGGCCAGACGATCGTAGTTCCGCCTTCCACCGCAGAATCTGCGAGTTCGCTAGTAGCATCGTGCCGATCTGAGATCTGCCATGCTTGCGGTCTCTTGCGCCAAAGGAACAATCCGTTAGGCCACATTACCGGGACGTTTGCCGATTTATTTTTGTCTGTTTGCTGCGTTCATGCTCGTCCGATTTCAGGCAAATTGCTGCAGATCGGCTATTCACACTCACATGACGGTAATGTCGAGTGTTTAGCGCTTTAGCTGCAAGCAGAGTAATTATCGGTCAGTGTCGCCTAAAGTAGTTTAGCTCGCGCACTCCATCCCGCACTAACTCGCGTTTTCCGCGCGACATGGTGCTTTTACGAGACCTGGCTAGCTCTTCAAGCCATTGACATCTTCTATCGCCGCTCTCTAGTCTCCCCAACACTGTAGCTATACCGCAAAAGCGGGGGCGAAGGCCAGAGACTGCAAGCGCTCACTCCATGGTTCGAGTTACAGTCTGCTCGAGATAATCAGGAACGAGTCAGGGATGCAATAGCCGGCCTCGCCGGCTGTTTTCACGCGTCGCCTACCCGGAGGGTGAGACCTCCACAACTAACAAGGCGAAGCTGACCTTCTGCACCTAGCAATCGATCTGGAGGAAATTCGTGTATATAAGCGCATCAGTAAGACAAGCAGGTAACAAACAGTTTTCCAGTTTCGGAAGGTTATGGCAAGCACTCGCCACTCTGGCTATGGTCGCTGTTTCCATGTCGGCAGTGCCGGCATTCGCACAGAACCTGATTGCGAATGGCACCTATGTCATCACTAATCGTAACAGCGGCCAGGCAATGGACGTCTCCTCCGCCTCGACTGCCGAAGGTGCAGTGGTCGATCAATGGCCGGCGAATGGCGGCAACAATCAGAAGTGGCAACTGACGAATCTGGGCAGCAACTATGTCGAACTTATCAGCGTGAACAGCGGAATGGCACTGGACGTAGTTGGAGCCTCGACCGCGAACGGCGCCGCCATCGACCAGTGGCCCTATAACTCCGGCAAAAATCAGAGCTGGCAGGTAGTTAGCAAGGGCAGCGGTTATTACGAGTTGATCAGCCAGAACAGCGGGTTAGCACTCGATGTGAATGGCGCGTCGCAGACCGCGGGCACCGCCCTCATCCAATACACCTCCAGCGGGAACGCCAACCAGCTATGGTCCTTTGCCAGCACGTCGGGCGGGGGCGGGGGCGGTGGTGGTAGCTGCGGATCGAGATACTTACCCGTGATGGGGTCCTGTGGCTACATCAAGGGCGCTAACCTTGCATGGCTTGATGGAGCATATTCCAACTACCTTGGTATCGATCCTCACCATGTGGATTATGGACTTGCTTATAACTCGTCTTCCATGAATTCACACCTTGCAGACATGCATAACATGGGCATCAAGGTAGTACGCCTGTGGCTGTTCCAGGATGACCAGGGATGCACGCTAGACGGCAGCGGAAACATAACCGGCGTCACGTCGCAGTTCTGGACAAACCTGGACGATACTGTTCGTCTCGCAGGAAACAACCAGATCGCTCTCTACCTGACGACGAACGGCGGCCGGGCAGACTTCCAGGAAAACTCTACCCTGCTGAATTCCTTCATCAATAATGCTTTGAAGCCGCTGGTTCAGCGTTACAAGGGGAACAGCGCCGTCTTTGCGATCGATGCCATGAACGAGATCGATGGCACCGTCGCAGGAAACTCCGGCAACTACACAAATACTGGCTCGACCTGGTCACAGGCCGAGGCTTACATCAAGACTATCGCCTCAGCCGTACACAGTGTGGACTCCGGTCGACTCGTCTCCTGCTCAACGGGATGGCATACCTGGACGAATATCTCGAACTTCAAGGGTCTGGGACTGGACTTCTATGACTTCCACGTCTATGCCGACAACGGATACGTACCTACTGCGTCTTCGCTCGGACTGGATAAGCCGATCTACGTCGGTGAGTATGGACAAGGGACCAAGTCGTGGAGCGACTCCATCCAGAATACGGTTGGGGCGAACATGCTCTCGAATACTGATAATGGTGGTTATGCTGGAGCCGGCATCTGGGACTACGACTATGCCGGTGCCAACGACTACTTACAGATGCTCGAGACTAATGGAAGTTGGCGCCCTGTGGACTACACGATTCAGAGCTTCAAGCCCTAAGTCGTGAAATTGGCTGATCGGTCTACCCGTACGGTGAGAGATTTGCTCACCGTACGGGGGCCGGCGGCTTCTACTGTCTGCCCCGCACCGCTTGAGTCTTCCTCCCTCCCGCTCGTTCTACCTGCGCGCTATACTCATCCCGGTCTTGAAAAGCGATTACGGTCTCCGTCCAGGGTCAGGCGCCCCTGGAATCCCGGGGAACGTCACGGAAATCCGTTCGCCATACATTTCGGCCGTATCGAGGGGACACGCTCCTGTACCACGGCGCACCGGACCGCAACCTTACGGCTTCAAACAGGGTCTTCTCTACTGCCACGAAAGTCAGCCACAATATATCTTGAGCGTTGAGGTTGCCGTTCTATGTCTGGATTGAAATGCGGCCGTGGACCGGCGATACTTCTCGGTCTGAGCCTGGGAGCCATGGCCGGTTGCGGCGGAGGCGGATCCTCTTCCTCGAATCCAAACCCGAATCCCCCGCCCGTCCCGACCGCCTCCTCCAGGATCCAGCACATCGTGATCATCATGCAGGAGAACCGCAGCTTCGATAACCTCTTCAACGGCTTTCCGGGGGCGGACTCAGTGCAATCGGGCATGAGCCACGGGGTTGCCGTAAACCTGCAAGCAGTGCCCTTTGAGCAGCATACCGACCTGGATCATAGTCACATCGGCTGGTGGACGGACTGGAACAACGGGCAGATGGACGGCTTTTCTCACGCCAAGAAAGGGTATCCGATCCCGGAGCTCCCTTACGCCTACGTGCCGCAGAGCGAGACCATTCCCTACTGGACACTAGCGAAGAGATTTACGCTCGGCGACCGGATGTTCCAGTCGAATACCGGGCCTAGCTTTGTTGCGCACCAGTATATGATCGCGGGCCAGTCGCAGCAGACGGATGAGAATCCGGACGGAATCTGGGGATGCGATGCGAGCGCCTCGACCCGGGTCGCGCTGCTGGGGCCGAACGGAACCGACCTGCCAGGCGTCTACCCCTGCTTTGACTACCAGACCATGGCTGACAACCTGGATACGAAGGGCATTACCTGGAGGTACTACGCCCCGGGGTCGGGCGACAGCGGCTTCATCTGGTCGGCATACCAGGCTATCCGGCACATTCGCTTCGGTGCGGACTGGACGACCAACGTGATCTCGCCCGAGACCCAGGTCCTGACTGACATCCAGAACGGGCAACTCGCGCAGGTGACCTGGATCGTGCCCGAGATGGCCTTCTCAGACCATGCAGGCCCTGCTCTCACTCCGGAAGGGCCGGACTGGGTTGCGAGTATCACCAATGCTATCGGCACCAGCAAGTTCTGGGACTCTACGGCCATCTTCATCACCTGGGACGACTGGGGAGGCTGGTACGACCACGTCAATCCGCCGCAGGTGGATGCGATGGGTCTTGGATTCCGTGTGCCCCTGATCGTCGTCTCCCCCTACGCGAAGCCCGGCTACATCTCGCATACCACGCACGAGTTCAGCAGCTTCCTCAGATACACGGAGGAGGTCTTCGGTGTACCCGGCCTGGGGCAGCGCGATACGAATGCCGACGACTTCGCGGACTGCTTTAACTACAGCCAGTCGCCGCAGCCGTATGCCCCGATAGAGGTAACGTTCACGCCTGACTACTTCCTGAGCAGGCCGGCGTCAGGCCCACCTGACGACGACTAAGGCGAAATTTAAGGAAGCCGGCATGCAGGCGAAGGTCAATACGTGGGTGTGGGCCTTGGGTGTGGCGATGCAGTCCACTCTGCTGATGGCTCTAATCGTGCGCCGCCTCCCCAGGCGTATTCCCGTCTTCACCTTGTTGATCGCGTTCTACCTGGTGCGGTCGGCGGTGCTGTTCGGGTCTTCCGGGCACGTGAGCCGCGCCGCCCTTGCGGCTATTTACAATGGACTATCGCTTGCCGACTTAATGCTTCAGATCGCGGTCGCGGCAGAGATCGCAGTACTGGCGATGAGGCAGCGGGGCGGCCTGACGCTTGGACGGAGCGGCGCGCTGCTGGGCTTACTCGCAGTTGCGGCGAGTATCGGTTGGGCCGCCGGACTCAGGTGGCAGACGCGGGGGCGGGTCTCGCTCGATCGAGGGCAGATTGCGCTCGCCGTGCTGTTCGTCCTCCTCTTCGTGTGGGGCTCTGCCGTGGGCGCTTCGGGGCTGGTGCGGCGCCAGATGGAGGGCTTCGCGCTCTACAGCGGGATCAGCCTCGCCTCACAGGTCGAACGGTACCAGGCAGCAGTTCACCGCGATGCCGGCATGTATATCGGTTGGTCCTACACGGTGGCCGCAGTGTACCTGGTCGTGCTTGGCTACTGGCTGCTCACGTTGAGAGACCCAGAGGCCGCCAAAGGTAACAGCGCAACCCGCCCGGGCGCCATCGCGAGAGCTTGAGCGGTTCTGGCCTCGGTACAGTTCGGCAGGGTTTTCACGAGAGCAATGGCTTCTGCCTGGCTAGTCAGAGGGCCTTCTCGCCCTTCACAACCTTGAAACGCCTGTAAAGGAACCATCAGCGCGGGCTGCCCGTATAAGTGGAGGATGAGGCGTTGTTTGCTGGAGCTTGCGCTCGTTCTTCTCTCAGTGTCTGGTGGAACATTGGCCGCGCAAGCGGGCGGAACCCCACTGGCTGCAGCTGATGCCGCCGCCATCAGCCGCCAAGCGCCGCCCATCTATACAGTGCCGCTGATTGCCGAACGATTGCGGCTATCTGACTTTGAAGGCATGACACCGCGGCCTGAACTGCGAGACAAGCTCTCCAGGATCGGGGGCTTCATCCAGAACACTCCCGCCGACGGTCAACCCGCTACTCAACAGACCGAGGTCTGGCTGGCCCGTAGCAGGGCTGCGTTATACATCGTCTTCATCTGCCACGATGCCCAGCCGGCTCGCATACGCGGGCACCTCGCGCGGCGTGAAAACATCCTGAACGATGACAACGTGTCCGTGCTGCTTGATCCCTTTCAGGACCGGCGCAGAGGCGTGCTCTTCACCGTCAACCCTGCCGGAGTGCAGGCGGACGCAGCATGGACGGAGAACGACAACCCCGACTACAGCTATGACCAGGTCTGGGACTCGGAAGGCGCGGTCACTCCGGGCGGCTGGATGGCGCTCTTCGCCCTTCCATTTCGCAGTCTGCGCTTCCGTCCGGGCAGCTTTGACTGGGGCATCGTGCTCATGCGCAGCCTGCCCCGCAACAGCGAGGTCGATTACTGGCCGCGAGTCTCGGCGAGCGTGTCAGGAGTGCTGAGTCAGGAGGGTACGCTGCAAGGCATCGAGGGCGTGACGGGTTCCCGCAACGTGCAGGTGAACCCCTACACCATCGGTCAGAACGAGCGCACTCTGCTCAATCTTGATCCGCAAAATCCGTACTTCAGTTCGAGGCATGTAGAGGGGACGGCCGGTGGTGAGGCCAAGGTGATTTTGAAGGACAGTATCGTCTTTGATGCAACGATCAATCCAGACTTCAGCGATGTGGAATCTGACCAGCCGCAGTTCACAGTCAATCAACGATATGCGGTCTACTTCCCCGAGCTGCGGCCGTTTTTTCTCGAGAATGCAAACTACTTCACGACTCCTCTGCCGCTGCTCTACACTCGCAACATCATTCATCCGGAGTATGGCGCGCGGGTCACTGGAAAGATGGGTCGAACGAACATCGGCTTCCTGGCTATCGACGATCGCGAACCCGGGCAGACTGTGGGGCTCGATGACCCCCTCTATCACGCCCGCGCGAAGTTTCTGGTGGGGCGGGTCTCCGAGGACCTTGGAAAGGGGTCGAGCATAGGCGCGATTTATACCGATGAGGAGTTTGGCCGGGGTTGGAACCGTATCGGAGGAGTCGACTTCACAGCGCGACTGACTCCTAAGTGGACGGCCTTTGGCCAGTGGGTTGAAAGCTCAACCAAAGGTACTGCCGATAGCGGAACGACGCCCACCTATAGTGCCGGTCCTGCCAGCTACCTTGAGCTTGAGCGCCAGAGCCATGCCTTCAACCTTGACACGTCTTACAAAGACTTCAGCACCGGCTTCCAGACTCAGCTGGGTTTTGTTCCCACCACTGACCTGCGCAATAACTTTACTCACGCGACCTATCAGTGGTATCCGAAGCATAGCGTGGTTCAAAACCTTGGAGTGGAGACAAGCCAGAACATAGCCTTCGATCACCAGGGAAACCGGGTGTATCACTACTCCACCTTTGACCCGTTTGTTCAGCTGCCTCGCAACATAGTGTTGGCGCCTCTGGTGGGTCAGAACTCGGACACCCTGGGACCGCAGGATGGTACGCTGCTCACCTCGAACAGGAACTTTACTGAGAACTTTGCCGGAATCGTCGCTCGCGGAGCTCCCTTTGCGCAGCTTAATCTCAATGTGGTTGCACTACGTTCAGGCAACGTTAACTACAACCCTGTCCCGGGTGCGGTTCCATTCCTGTTGAACCAACAGAACGTCACCGCCCTCTTTACGGTGCAGCCGTTGAACCAGCTCACCATGGACAACACGTACCTGCTCGATCGCGACCATGCCGCCTCAAACAACGCCTTCGTCTACGAGAGTCAAACCTTCCGCACCAAGATCAACTACCAGTTCTCCCGCTCGCTCTCGGCCCGCGTCATTGTGGAGTACGACTCAACGCTCGTCAATCCCGCGGAGACTTCCCTCTCCCGCACTAAGCAGCTTGGCACCCAGGCGCTCTTCACGTGGCTGCCGCACCCCGGCACGGCCATCTATGTCGGATACAACAACGACCTGCAGAATCTGGACAGGACGCTCTGTGATCGAGGAACAAACGGGGTCTGCAGCCCGAACAGCGTGCTGCTGCCGCGATCGTCACAGTACCTGAACGACGGGCGGCAGATCTTTATCAAGATGTCTTATCTGCTGCGCTTCTGAGCGCCTGCGGTGGCGGGTTCGTTCTTCCTTAGAGTGGCGACTGCTCGCTACAGAACCGCCCGGCGGCACGTGGGCGAGTTCTTAGCACCGCGCTCAGGAGGCGGTCAGGCGTCTCACCGCTAACAATGAACACGCCGCCGCCGCGGGGAACGCTGTCATCGCAAGCCTTCCCTTTGCAGCATCGTTGTCTGCGTGGGTCGGTTAGTACCTGCCGTCGAACCGGCACTCGGCCGGTCATTGACTCTCTAAATGCGCAGGAACCGGCGCACCCTGCAACGAAGTAAAGCGACTGGGTTGGCAACACGCCTTGCCTAATCGGGTGAGATCCAATTGCATCCTGGGGTCTCCTTTCAGGACGCTGAGCGTCGCCTCGAGGATGGCAGCGGCCCCGGCATCGGCCGGGCGAAGGATGCGGTAATGCATCCACTTACCGTCACGCCGGGCGCTTACGATACCGGCCTTCCGCAGGTAAGCCAGGTGCCGCGAAATCTTTGGCTGACTCTGACTCAGTACCTCAACGAGATAGCAGACACAAACCTCACGGCCGCTCATCAGGTTGAGCAGTCTGAGGCGCGTCGGGTCAGCAAGTGTGGCGAAAATAGCAGCCAGGTTGGGAGATTTAGCGGTGCGAACCATGTGTAATATATACGCCTTGACAAATGTTTTTGCGACCATTACATTTGCCTTGGCATATATGAGGGCCTCCCAAATGACTATCCCGCTCGATGTGAAAGTTGAAGTCACAAAGAAATACGGCAGTGCTGCCCGATCGGTATCCAGCGGAGAGGGGCTTCAGGCTTGCTGCGACCCCGCCCTTAGCTGCTGTGACCCGATCACGACGAACCTGTATAGCGAGGGCGAGAAGACACTTATTCCCGAGGGAGCCGTCCTGGCCTCGCTCGGATGTGGCAACCCCACCGCTCTGATTGAACTGAGGCCGGGCGAGGTGGTGCTCGATCTTGGGTCGGGTGGCGGCATGGATGTGTTGCTCTCCGCACGCCGCGTCGGACCCACCGGCATGGCTTTTGGACTTGATATGACGGACGATATGCTCGCGCTCGCTCGCGAGAACCAGCGGCAGGCCGGGGCGACGAATGTCGAATTCCTGAAGGGCGAGATCGAGAATATTCCGCTTCCTGACCACTCGGTAGACGTTGTGATCTCAAACTGCGTGATCAATCTCTCTGCGGACAAAAGGCGCGTTCTGCGCGAGGCTTTCCGCGTGCTCAGGCCCGGTGGCCGATTAGCCGTCTCCGACGTGGTCGTGCGGGGAGTAGTTCCCGACTCCGTGCGACAAAGCATGCTTCTTTGGGTGGGGTGCATCGCTGGTGCACTGGAAGAGCAGGATTATAGATCCCTGCTGAGCGAGGCGGGCTTTATTGACGTGGGGATCGAGCCGACCCGAATTCACGATGTCAGGGATGCCCGCCACTTCCTGAGCGAGGCCGGCATCGATGTCGATACGATTGCCGGCGAAGTTGAAGGCAAGTTCCTGAGCGCATTTATCCGTGCTGCCAAGCCGGCTGCTCCTTGCTGCGAGCCGGGCTGCTGCGCATCCTCGGCGTAAGCGCTCCAGGAGGAAAGATGCCGACTCATCACAACGTTCTATTCCTGTGTACGGGAAACTCAGCTCGCTCGATCATGGCCGAAGCGATTCTCAACTACAAAGGCAAAGGCTCTTTTGCTGCATACAGTGCCGGCAGCCATCCATCGGGTTCTCCCCGGCCTGAGGCGCTCAAGCAGATCGAGTCCGCCGGCCTGTCAACGGCGGGCTTACGGAGCAAGTCGTGGGATGAGTTCGCAGTTCCCGATGCGCCCCGCTTGGAGTTTGTCTTCACGGTTTGCGACAGCGCCGCGAAGGAGGTCTGCCCCTACTGGCCCGGGCAGCCCATAACTGCTCACTGGAGTATTCGGGACCCAGCTGCAGTCAGCGGTACGCCGGAGGAGATTGATCGCGCGTTCCGGGATGCATTCGTCCTGCTGGATCGAAGGATTGGTCTCTTCATCTCGCTCCGGTTGGCAACGCTGGATCGAATTGCGATTCAGAGCGAGCTAGAAAAGATCGGCCGCTCTTGAGGCCCAGCATTCTACGGCGCGTTGTGGCGGAGTTCAGCGGCACCCTGCTGCTACTTGCTGCGGTTGTGGGCTCCGGGATAATGGGAGAGAGGCTAGCTGCGGGCAACGTTGCGATTGCTCTGCTCGCTAACTGCATTGCTACAGGCGGCGCGCTGATCGCCATCATCCTCGCCTTCGGTCCGGTCTCCGGAGCGCATCTCAACCCGGTTGTGACCTTGACCCATGCGTGGCTTAAGGGAATCCCATGGTGCGAAACTCCGGCGTACTTGTCAGCTCAAGTTGTCGGCGCGTTTGCCGGAGTGGCTGTGGCCCACCTGATGTTTAAACTACCGGTCTTCACGGTCTCGACTCGGATCAGGAACGGAGGCCCGCAGGTGTTCAGCGAATTTATCGCTACCTTTGGTCTGATGGCGGTGATCTGGGGTTGTGCCCGAAGCCGACCTCACGTCGTACCATTCGGGGTGGGAGCTTACATCACCGCAGCATACTGGTTTACTGGGTCTACATCTTTTGCGAATCCCGCAGTCACTCTCGCGAGGTCCTTGACAAACACCTTCTCGGGCGTGCGGCCAATCGATGTCCCAGCATTCGTCGCAGCTCAGCTCGCGGGAGCTTTCTCCGCAACTTTGCTCTTCCGATGGCTCATGCCGCGCTTAGCGGCGCATGCACCTGATGTAATGGTGAAGCAACGCGAGAGCCAGCGACAACCGTAAGGCTCAGATCTCCAGGATGACGGGCATGATCAGGGGCCTGCGGCTGGTGTTTTTCTGGATAAAGCGCTTCAGGTCGATCCGCACTTTTTCCTTGATGACGCCGTAGTCGGCCTTTTCTTCGGCGCTGGACTGCTCCAGCGTACGCGTGACTACCTGGCGGGCGTTTTCCATCAGGCCCTGCTCGTTGGCCACGAAGCCGCGGGTCACAATTTCGGGCCGGCTCTCGACCTTGCCGGTCGCCTTGTTGATGGTGATGATGGGCAGCACGATGCCGTCTTCGCTAAGGTTGCGGCGATCGCGGATGACGAGGTCTGCGACTACATCGGTGCTCGAACCCCCGGAGTCGATGCACACGCGGCCGACTGTGACCTTCTCAACGGTGCGCGCCGAGGTCTTGCCCAGCTCCAGCACCTGGCCATCCTCGAGCAGGATCGCTGTCTCGACCACGCCGGTGCTGAGCGCGACCTCGACGTGCTTCTTGAGATGGCGATAGTCGCCGTGTACCGGGATGAAATACTTCGGCTTGAGCAGGTTGATCATCAGCCGCTGCTCTTCCTGGCTGGCGTGCCCGCTGACGTGGATCAGCCCGGCTGAGCCGTCGTCGTAGATCACGTTTGCGTCGCGGCGGCAGAGGTGATCGATGACGCGGAAGATGCTCTTTTCATTGCCAGGGATAACCCGGGAGCTCAGCACAACCGTGTCGCCGGGCACAATGTGAGCGTACTTGTGGTTGTCCACGGCGGCGCGCGAGAGTGCGCTCATAGGCTCGCCCTGTGTGCCGCTGATCATGATCATGACTTTTTCTGGAGCGAAGTCATTAATCTGGCCGGGATTGATGATGAGCCCGTTTGGTACCTCGAGGTAGCCTAGATCCTGCGCTATCTCTGACGACTCGACCATCGACCGGCCAACGATAGCAACCTTGCGGCCATGTGCGTGCGCCAGCTCGAGGGCGATGCGGATGCGGTAGATCGAAGACGAGAAGCAGCTGAAGAACAGCTTCTTCTTGGTGCGGGAGACGATCTCGTCCAGACGCGGCTTCACCGCCCACTCACTCGGGGTGTAGCCCGGGCGGTCGACGTTGGTCGAGTCCTGCAGCAGCGCCAGCACTCCGCGCTTGCCATACTCCGCAAAGCTATGCAGATCGAAGGCGTTGCCATCGGGCGGCGACAGATCGATCTTGAAGTCGCCCGTGTGGACGACCACGCCGACCGGAGTCTCGATGGCCAGCGCAACGCAGTCGACAAGGCTGTGCGTGACGCGGATCGGCTCAACGGTAAATGGGCCGATGGTAAACTTCGCGCCCGGCGAGATCTCGATCAACTCTGTCTGGTCGAGCAGCTTGTGCTCTTCGAGCTTGCCCTCGACATAGGCCAGCGTGAACTCGGTGCCATAAACAGGCACATTCAGCTCGGAGAGTATCCAGGGCAGACCGCCGATGTGGTCTTCGTGGCCGTGGGTGAGGATGATGGCCTTGACCGCGGTGCGGTTCTCCATCAGGTAGGTGATGTCAGGAACGACGATGTCGACGCCGAGCAACTCGGTCTCAGGAAACATCAATCCTGCATCGATGACAATGATGTCATCACCGTAGCGAAGGGCAAGGCAGTTCATTCCGAACTCGCCTAATCCGCCGAGCGGAATGATTCTTAATTTACTTTCAGTCATGAAACTTCAATGCTAGCACGATGTGAGCGGCAGCATCCACGTGGATCCGCTTACTCAAGGCGGAGAGCCAAGAGGTCGGGATTGTTATCTCATCGCAGCAGGTCTTCGAGGGCCAGGCTGAGGTCCGTCTTGTCGTCACGATATTTGATGATGACGGGGGTGTAGACGCTGAGTCCCCATGATGCGCCCTTGCCCTTGTTGACGTTGCGCCCCCCGGGGACGACCACGGCGCCCTCCGGAATGACCAGCGGCCACTCGCCCTCCGCGCGAAGCACCTCACCCCGCACGACGTCGTATACAGGGGTGCCGCGGGTGAGAATCGTTCCCGCAGCTAGCACGGCGCGCCGTCGAACCAGTGTGCCTTCATAGACCCCGCAATTGCCGCCGACCAGCACGTCATCTTCGAGGATCACGGGGCTGGCATTGACCGGCTCAAGCACTCCGCCGATCTGCGCCGCCGCGCTGATGTGAACGCGCTTGCCGATCTGCGCACAGGAGCCGACCAGCGCGTGGGAATCAACCATCGTGCCCTGATCCACAAAGGCCCCGGCGTTGATGTACATCGGCGGCATGCACACCACGCCCGGGGCCACGTAGGCACCTGTGCGCACCGATGAGCCGCCTGGCACGACGCGCACTCCATCCCCCACATCAAACCTTCGCGCCGGGTAGGTGTGCTTGTCGACGAAAGAGAGCTCGTCCCCGCTTGAGACCATCAAGCCCAGTCGAAAGCCGAGCAGAATGCCCTGCTTGACCCATGCATTGACGCGCCACCCCAGAGGTGCGCTTACATCCGGCTCAGCGGAGCGCAGGGTGCCAGCCTCCAGCCGCTCCCGCAACTCGACAAAGCACTCCATGGCCTCGGCATTGCCGATCGCGGCGACACCGGCGGCGAAGTAGTGCTCTATTCTCGCTTTCAACTCAGTCATAAGGATCGTTGATTGGCTTGTAGCATTGTTACAGTTTCGCGACGAGTTCTCAAAGCCCTGCTGATGCTGCAGGGCGGGGGACCTGGGCCTCTGAACGCGGACGGTGGAAAGACTCTCGCTCGTCCTCGCCATTCAGGGCGATGAACTGCCGCCACGGCAGGTTGTGGGTGGTTGCCCGGAGCTGAAGCCTGAGTAGAGCAGCGCCGCTAAGGGGGTACTTGCGTGATGCGCTATCCGCAAACTCGGGCCGCGGCATCTGCTTGTTGTTCCCTCAGCATCTCGAACGCGCATGCATTGGATCGGTCAGTGCGCTTGCAAACGCTATCCCGATTACTCTGATCGGAGAATCAACATGGGATCGACCTTCGCTGAACGCCGTGCAGGCAGATACGATGCCAGAAAAGCGACGGCCAGGAGCACTGTTGCAACGACGATGAAGCTAACAGCGTCCACGGTTCTTACTCCGTACAGAACGCTATGCATTACGCGTCCCAGCACGAACACTCCTCCTATCCCGATCGCCACACCGCCGAGAGCCAGCTTCATGCCGTCGCCGAGAATGAGCCGGATAACGCTACTCCGCTTCGCGCCGAGGGCCATGCGTATTCCAATTTCGTTTGTCCGCTGGGCTACAACGAAGGACATCACACCGTAGATTCCGAGACCCGCAAGCAACAATGCGAGCGTCGCGAATCCTCCGAACAAGATTGAGCCGAAACGATCGGCGCTCAACTCTTGGTCAAGAAGCTGCTGCAGGTTTTGGATATCCACAAGCGTGGCTCCGGGCATGGTCTCTGCTACGGCGGCACGGACACTACGGGTAACCAGGGCTGGGTCGGACGATGTGCGCACCGCCAGTTGGACGTGCCAAGAAGGAAGCTGCCAAAGTGGCACAAACATCTCCGGAGCGGGTGCTTCAGTGAGGTGATCGCCGTTGATAACTCCGCGAAAGACGCCTACAATCTGCCAGGCTGTCTCTGTCTTCTCCTTTTGTCCCGGCGGGGTCAGGGTGAAAAGCAGTCTCTGATCGAGCGGATCCGCGCCCTGCAGGTACCGATGGACGAAGCCCTGACTCACCACAACGGAATTAGGAGCGTGCAGCGTATCACTGTCATTCAGCAATCGCCCCCTGATCAATTGCACGCCGAAAGTATCGAAATAGCTCGGAGTTACGACCTCCAGATCGGCGATCGGCTTATCGTTGTTATTTGTAGGCTTGCCGGCAATTTTGAACGCGAAGTTATCATGCCCCTGAAGCGGCAGGGTGGAAGCAAACGCCACATCGAGCACGCTGGGCAGTGAGGAGATCTTCGTCAGCGTTGCGTGGAGCTCGGCGGACACTTGGTCCGGGTTCTCGAGAGCGTTTCGCGACTGACGAAGATAGCTCGTCAGGATGTGGTCAGTCCGGGCGCCCACATCAATGTGGGCGAGATTCCAGAAACTGTGCAGGGTCATACCTGCACCCGAGAGAAGAGTAAGAGCCAGCGCGAATTCAGCGACAACGAGAATCGCCTGCGTCCTTGGGCGACCGCGACCTTTGATGGAGTGCGCTCCTTTCTTGAGCATCTCACTCAAATTGAGCTTCGCGGAGCTCCAGGCGGGTACACAGCCGGAGAGCACCCCGGCAAACAAGGTGGATGCCAGAGCAAAGCATAGAACCGGAATGTTGAACTCCACGAGTGCTTCCGATTGCAAGCCAAAGTCGGCAGGCAATAGCACAATCGCAACCTTCATCATCGCCCAGCCTAATGCAATTCCAAATATGCCTCCGGTGACAGACAGTATCAGGCTTTCGAGGATTAGTTGCGCGAAGATGGTTCTACGGCTTGCGCCCATTGCGCCGCGCACAGCGATCTCCTGCTGCCTGGAGGAGCCGCGGGCCAGGAGCAAGTTCGCGAGGTTGGAACAAGCAATGAGCAGAACGAAGCCGACCGCGGCAAGTAGCATCCACAAGTTGGTGGCTAATTTTTTGTCGAGATAGGTATTGTGGAGCGGCTCCGCCTTGATACTCCATCCGCTTTTGGGAACCTCGCGGCTGTGGGATGTAACGTATGCGCCATCGAGCACAGATAGCTCCGCTTGCGCCTGCGCCAGATTCACTCCTGGCTTCAACCGCCCCATCGCGCCGCCCCATTGTCCGGTGTTGTGTCCTTCCGGCCTGAACGCGGCGGGGACAATAAACTGCATTGGTATACGATCGCCCATACCTGCCGCGACTACGCCAACTATGTTATGGGGCTGGTCATTTACCATTATCGTCTTGCCGATAATGGCAGGGTCCGCACGATAGCGCTCCTGCCAGAGCTTGTGCGTAATAATGACTTCATGGTCATTCCCCGGTGTACCCTCTGAGGGAAGAAAGTCGCGGCCGAGTGCCATGCGCAGTCCCAGGCCCCTTGTATATTGACCTGGAGTCATCGCCATGCCTGAAATTTCTTCAGGGATGTGGTCAGATCCCGTGATGCGGGGCTCGACCGACCAGGAACCAAATCCAAGGTAAGAAAAAGACTTGTTCTGCGCCTTCAGCAACAGGTACTCGTCCACCGGCATTGGTGCCCGTTCCCCTTTCACCAAGGTCCAGAGTGCGACGAGCTCATCGGGGTCGGGGTACGGCATCGGCGCGAAAAATGTGGCGTAGACGATGCTGAAGATGGCCACGTTGGGACCGATGCCAAGCGTCAGGATCATGACGGCAATGAATGTGAATGCTTTGTTGCGTGACAACATTCGAAAGCCGAATCGAACGTCTCGCCCCATATTGCTCATCAGTGAAGTTTAACCCCCGATCTCTTAGCGTTGAATAGTCTTGTCCTGATAAAACGTTTCCCATACCGAGTTGCTCTAAGAGGGGAATAACCGCCCCGGAAACTTGGGTGACAGGGCAGTCGAAACGCCGCTCAGCTGGCGACTTGAACGCACAAGGTGAGCCGCCCGTAGCGGTCAAGGATGCCCGGTTCCTCTGCAATTTGGGCTGGACATCAAGAGCACTGTGAGTGGCACACCTATGCTCCTATAAAGGCAGTCACCGCGTGTCATGCAAAAGGTGCACGGTCTCGCTCGGATTGGAAGCTGGCTGCATCGGGCAGCACGAAGGCAAACAGATGGGTCGCACAACTCCGTGTCCGTCGAAGATCGACCTGCCAGGCTGTTCTTGTGACTGGTGGCTTAGCGCAGGAGTACTGCGGCACGCGAACTGCGAATAGCCAGGGTTTACTGATGGCAGATCCCGGCAGGGACCGGGGAGGAGTTCAAGGCTCGTGCAAACTATAGCGGGCCGTCGAAGCAGCTTCAGCAGCCTTCAAGCCTGGGAGGCTGCGGCTGATGTGTAGATTGGTGCGATCGGGGAGGGAAGTTATTGGTGGACCTGACCGGGATCGAACCGGTGACCTCTTCCATGCCATGGAACGAACGAAAACGCAAGTTATTGACGGAAAAGGACTTATTAGTCGGCTGAGTCGGCAAAACCGGCCCAGTTTGCTACCAATGCTACCAATTTGCTACCAAAATTAACCGAGCGGACTTGGGCTGAACCCGTGGGGGGAGCAGCCCAAAAAATCTTGCAGTAGATCCCAGCCGTTGTGCGATAGCTGAAACACAACTGCCGGGGTCGCTTTATGAGCCCTGAAGCATTAAGCCTATTGCGATTGTTGCGCTGCGTTTCACCTTCTGGGATGTTTGTACTAGCTTGCTGTTGCAAGAAAAAAGTGGTATTTTTTCTTGCAGCGCAGGTGAACGGGATGAATCCTACATTTGAAGAGAAGGCGTTATCTCGTATTCAAAAAACAGGGGGAGGATGGGCATTCTCGCCCAGAGACTTCCTGGACATGGGAGGCCGACCGACCGTCGATTCTGGGCTGCACCGCCTCGAGAAGCGGGGAGAGATTCGTCGTGTCATTCGTGGCATCTATGACTATCCCACTTTCAGCAAATTTCTCAACCAAACCTTAAGCCCTGACATCGACCAAGTTGCGAGGGCTTTGGCACGGAAGTTCCGCTGGCGTATTCAGCCCAGCGGAGCTACGGCATTGAACTTCCTCGGGCTTTCCACTCAGGTTCCTGCCCGCGCCGTCTATCTTTCGGACGGACCCGATAGAACCTACCAAATCGGCAATACCGCGTTGGCCTTCGAGCATACGGCATTGAAGGAATCCGGCATCGAACTCAAGGAAAGCGGATTGATCGTTCAAGCGCTCAAGTCGCTTGGGCAGGAGCAAATTACTCCTGAGATCATCTCGAAGATACGAGCATGGCTGCCGGACTCGTTGCGCGCCAAAGTTCTAGCCGATACCAAAACGGCAACGGGTTGGGTCTACACCGCCATACAGGAGATCGCTCAAGAGGACGCTCATGGATAGGATCGCTGCTGGATCAAGCGCAAACAGGCGGGATCTATTTCAAGAGTCGGCAAGCCGACTCGGTATGAATCCCGCCATCGTTGAAAAGGACTTCTGGGTCTGCTGGATTCTCAAGCTCCTGTTTGCGGAGCCGACCTTGAAGAATCAGATGGTGTTCAAAGGCGGCACAAGCCTCTCCAAGGTCTTCGGACTGATCGACCGCTTCTCAGAAGACATTGACCTGGTTCTCGACTGGCGTCTTCTCGGCTACGAGCAAGCGGGCGCGAACAGTCCCCACAGCGCTACGCAATCGAAGACACAACAAAGCCGCTACAACCAAGAGATGAACGCCAAGGCGGTTGTCTACATCCGCAACACGCTGCTGTTTCAACTCAACCGACTCTTCGCGCCGATTCCTGGCGTCCTTGCCAGAATCGACGAAGACGATCCTCACACCGTCAACGTCTTCTACCCGGCAGCGTTTGCCGCAGAGTATATCCGCCCCGCTGTGCGCTTGGAGATTGGCCCGCTTGCGTCGTGGGTTCCGTCCAGCTCTCACCCGATCAAGGCATACGCAGCTGATGTCTTTCCCGAGGCCTTCTCCGATCCCGATTTTGAGGTCATCGCAATTGATGCCGAGCGGACCTTCTGGGAGAAGGCGACTATCCTTCATCAAGAAGCCCACCGTCCCGGCGCGATTCCGGCGCGGTATTCGCGGCATTACTACGATCTCTATAGGCTGAGCGAAAGCCCGATCAGGAAAGCTGCACTCGGCAAGTTCACGCTACTGAAGGCAGTCGTCGAGTTCAAAGAGCGGTTTTACTCCTCGTCCTGGGCGCGTTACGACTTGGCCGTTCCCGGTTCATTTCGATTGAGTCCCCCTGATAGCCAGCTTCCCGCGCTCCAAAGGGACTACCGCGCCATGCGGGATATGTTCCTTCGGGAACCTCCCACGTTCGAAACGATTCTGGACGGATTGGCTGCGCTTGAGCAGGAAATTAACTCTGAAGCAAGGATCAGCTACTAGACACTACGTGTGCCGGAAGATGTGCCAGACAATCTTTGGCAGGCCTATCACCGGATCACCTTCATGGCGAAGCCCGTCCCAGAAAGCTTTGAATATCACTGGCCCGTATCTTCCAAGAACTCCGAGGCAGATTCGGTGCTGGTCACAAGCAGATGATCGCGGGCACGCGTACAGGCAACGTAGAGCAACTGAAGGTCCGTACTATAGACATCCTCAAGATCGCTTTCGTCGGCAACGGATTCTATGCGTTCCTGCAAGGGTATGACTTCGTCGTCACAGGCCATCACCGCGACGGCACGGAACTCCAGCCCCTTTGCGAGGTGCATGATGCACACCAGCATGAACCCTGGCGTGCCTTCGACATGTTCATCCAGTACTCGGTATCTGATAGACGCCAATTCCGCAGCTTTCGTCGCAGTTGCGATCTGTGCTGCTGAACGAACAAACAGCGCGAGTTCTTGTGGATGAAAATCTCTGGGCAAGCTTGCGCAACCACTCCGCCCCCCCTCACTTTCCTTCTGTTCCGACGCAAACGTTTTGATAGCTGGCTTCGGGCCGGTGAAGAGGGACACTGCGTCCTTGCGACTCTCCCGTTTCATCCACATCGGCAATTTGCGGATCGAGCAGGCGTTCAGACGCCAAGGCTCTGGCCAAGCTGATGCAAGACGTCGCTGGCAACCAGCTCACGATGCGGGGACCGTCAATCGTCGGCTTCGACAGTAATCACTATGCTTAAGAGAGCGGGCGCGAAGACGATACTGCGACCTAACCGTCTTCGTAGGCACCTTGCCCAACTCCGGGCATAAGGTCGCGGTCACGCTCTCTTGGCACTGCCATGATGACCGCGATTGAGCCTGCCATCATGAAGAGGCAGATGAATAGAATTCCGCTGTCAAGTCGTCCCGTCTGTGTCTTGATCCAGCCCAATAAGGAAGGGCTGATGAATCCGCCGATCACGCCAATCGAACTTACGATTGCGATGCCTGTCGGTGCTGTCTCTCTCTTCAGGTAGGTAGGTGGAAGAGTCCAGAACACAATGCCAGATCCATACAGGAAGAAAGCGCCGAGTGAAAGGAGCAGGATGGTAACGGGAAGTGAAGCACGAACGAAGGTCGTGCCGAGCAATGCAAGGGCGGACATTCCAAGAGAACTGCCAACATGCCAGCGGCGTTCCCCCCGCAAATCAGAAGACCGCGCTATCGCCAAAGCCCCCATACAGGCAAAGCAGTATGGAATAGCCGATAACCACCCGATCTCTGCAATCGAGTCAACGCCGGCTGTCCTCAGGATTGTTGGTAGCCAGAACGTATACATGTAGTTCGCACAGGCTATTGTGAAGTAGACAAAAGCCAACGCCCAGACCCTACGGTCGCCAAATAGCACGAGGCTCTCATGCATGAGTTCTGAGAACGGCAATTCGCCGGTCCGGCCTTGACTGACCTTTCCGACGGGGACGAGGGCGGTCGATATCGACGCTCGTTCTGAATCATTTAGCCAAGTAGCTTTTGATGGACGATCAGCAAGATAGAAGAAGCAAACAATTCCGAGAGCCGATGCTGGAAGCCCCTCGAGAAGCATCATCCATTGCCAGCCAGCCAGGTTCTGCTTCATGTTCAGGGCCGACATGATCCATCCAGAAAGCGGTCCCCCGATCATGCCCGACACTGGAATCGCGAGCATGAAAAGAGTAGTCACCCGGCCTCGTCTTTCAGCCGGGAACCAATATGTCAGATACAGAATGATTCCAGGGAAAAAGCCAGCCTCGAACAGTCCAAGGAGGAAGCGGGCGGCGTAGAACTGACCCGGTGTTCTCACGAACATAGTCCCAGCCGAGGTCAGGCCCCATAAGACCATGATGCGGCCAAGGGTAAAGCGGACACCCGCACGCTCCATCCAGATATTGCTGGGAATCTCGAAGAGGATGTAGCTAATGAAGAAAATCCCGGCCCCGACTCCATAAACCGAGTCGGAGAAGCCGAGCATTGTTTTCATCTGTAGTTGCGCATAGCCAACATTGATGCGATCCAGAAACGCGAACAGATAGCTCAGGAACAACACCGGCATAAGGCGCCGCGTAATTCTCCGGTACAGCGCGTCTTCCGTGCCCTGGTCACCATTGTTGATGCGTTCCGATATTTGCATAGTTGTCTTCAGCTTAGAACTCCGAAGAGAGCGCTAAAGGCCATATTGTCGTAGCTCTTCAATGGCAACAGTAGACATGTCTCTGTTGGTGCTGCGACATCCCACGGGCCGAAAGAGAACATCGTTACTTCACTATTGGAACTAACCTGTCACTTCGTTAAGACAATCCAAGAACCGCTCTGCCGGATTGCCGTCAGCATAGCAGCTTTCTATCATCCTCTCGCTAAATGCTTAGTAAATCACGCAAATTGCACGGACTACATACCCTCGGCAGAAAAACGCAGGTTTTGGGGGCAGCACTGGTGGAAGACCGAAGACATGCCACATTGACAGACTCTTCGTGTCACTTCATAATTTGAAGACACAAGCGTCATTTCATTTAAGGCGCCGGAGTTGAACCATGAAGACCGTGCGCTTCCACCGGACCGGCGGTCCGGAGGTATTAGTTTTCGAAGATGTCCCTGAACCGATCCCAGGGCGTAGCGATGTGCTGATCCGGGTTGAGGCTGCAGGTATGAACTTCGCCGATGTCCTTCGGCGCAGAGGAGACCCCTACCCCGAGCCGTCGCCCATGCCGATGACAGTAGGAAGTGAGGTAGCCGGAACTGTGGTCGCGCTGGGATCGGACGTTACGGGTATTCCGCTCGGTTCGCTGGTTTACGCCGCCTGCCGGATCGGCGGATATGCGCAATTCGTCGCTGTTTTAGCACAAAATGTCATTCCCATTCCGAACGGAGTGACCGCGATTCAGGCCACTACACTGGTCGTTCAGGGACTGACGGCACTCTTTGCTCTGCGCGATGCCGGGCGGCTAAGCAACGGTGAGAGCGTGCTGATCGAAGCGGCAGCGGGCGGGGTTGGCTCATTTGCAGTTCAACTCGCAAAGTTGCTCGGGGCCGGTCGAGTCATCGCGGCTGCCAGCACGGCAAAGAAACGTGAGTTCACACTCTCTCTCGGTGCGGACGACGCTGTTGACTACACCGCACCCGACTTTGCACACGCTGTGAAGAGTCTGACGGAAGGACGAGGCGTTGATATCGTGCTCGAGATGACAGGTGGCCCAACCTTTCATCGTGCTCTAGATGCGCTTGCGTCCTTCGGCCGCATGGTGGTCTACGGCCTATCAAGCGGCGAGTCCGTGACCATCGATCCACAGTTGGTCGTTGTTCCCAACCAGTCCATCGTCGGGTTTTATATCGGTGGCTACTTCCAACGTCCAGATGTAATTCGACAGGGCCTGCAAGAACTTGTGGATCATGTCGTTGCTGGTCGTGTGTCCGTTCAGGTGGGAACGGTGCTCCCTCTCGAAATGGCTGCCGAGGCCCATCGTCTCTTGGAAGGGCGCCTCACCACCGGAAAAGTTGTCCTACAGCCCTGGGCTTCCTAAAAACGTTGAGGCAACCAGGCCTCCCCACACAGCTCAACCCAACAAGAAACCGGAGAAAACCTATGAAGGTACTTTTTATCGTCAGTAGTGCCAAGATTGGCTTTTGGCTCTCAGAACTCACTCACCCCTACTTCCTCCTCTCAGAGCGCGGCGTTGAGATCGACATCGCGAGTCCAAACGGCGGCAAGGCCGCATACGCGACTGAAAGTGACCCCCATTTTGCTCAATCATGGGAGCCAAACGATTTAATTAGTAAGGGATTTCTATCGGATAAGGCACGGGTTGCCCAAGTAGAAAACACGCTTCCCCTTACTGGGCTCGATCTGGCCAGCTACGACGCGGTACACGTGGTGGGTGGTGGTGGAGCAGCTGTTGACCTCTATCCCAATCCAAAGGTTGGCGAGGTCCTGGAATCCTTCTTCGCATCGGGCAAGGTTGTTGGGGCTATCTGTCATGGGGCCATCTCTTTGGGCAATAATCCCGATCGCATCAGTGGTCGTCAGGTGACCGGGTTCTCTTTGGATGAGGACAGGCAGGCGGAGAAGCTCTATGGCAAAGACTTCATCCCGAATTTCCCGCAGCCAGTCCTGGAGAAGACGGGGGCCATCTTCACACATGTCGAACCGTGGGGTATCCGCGTCCAGGTCGACGGAAAGTTGATCACGGGTCAAAACCAACAGTCTGCTTCCGAGTACACCCTAGCCTTCTATCACCTGTTGACCGGGCACAACCCTGTTCTCGTCGCGTAGAGAAAGAACTGTACCGTCGCAACCCCGCGCCTGAATACTCAGGTGCGGTGCCTTCTTCCTCGGTCGTGAAAGTTGGTTACCTTGCTGAACACCTCGAAACAGACTCGTTTGCACTATGCCTGGGTAATTGCCGGCGTGACCTTTCTTGTTCTCCTGATCACAGCGGGAATTCGAGCCACACCTGGCGTTCTCATCGTGCCCTTCGAAAATGAGTTCGGGTGGTCGAGCGCAGGTATCTCTATCGCCATCGCAATCAATCTGGCGTTGTATGGGCTTATCGGCCCCTTCGCTGCCTCGCTCATGAACCGATGGGGCGTGAGACGGATTGTGCTTTGCGCGTTGGCCACGCTGACAATTTCAGTCGGGCTCGCAGCGAAGATCACTAGCCTGTGGGAGTTGAACCTTCTATGGGGGGTCTGCGTCGGAGTGGGCACCGGTTTCACAGCAAGTGTACTCGCAGCGGTGATCGTGAACCGATGGTTTAACAAACACCGCGGCTTGGTCCTCGGCGCGATGACGGCCGCCGGAGCAACTGGGCAATTGCTTTTTCTTCCGCTTATGGCCCGACTGATTGACCGCTGGGGCTGGAGAAGCGTTGTCCTTACAGTTTCCGTCACGGCTGCGATTGTCTTTTGCATCGTATTTTTTCTTCTGAAGGACTACCCCGCCGAGCTAAGCCTCCATCCATTCGGCACAGAGGCAGGCGAAGAAACGTCTGTAGAGCAAGAGAGAGCGTTACGCCCGATGGAGGCGTTGCGTCACGTTTCCACGTCTTCTGCCTTCTGGCTGTTGGCGGGCAGCTTCTTCATTTGTGGAGCCAGTACGAATGGATTGATCGGAACTCACCTCATCCCAGCATGTCACGACTACGGCATCCCTGAAGTGCGGGCCGCCGGACTTCTCGCCATGATGGGAGTCTTCGATATTGTCGGCACAACGGGCTCCGGCTGGCTCAGTGATCGCATGTCCAGCCGCTATCTTCTCTTTGCTTATTACGTTCTCCGAGGTATTTCTCTCCTGTTTCTCCCATCGACTCTTTCTCATGGCCACTCTGCGTTGAGTTGGTTCGCGGTCTTTTACGGACTGGATTGGGTCGCCACGGTCCCTCCTACCGTTCGCCTCGTGACGGATTGTTTCGGACGCCAGAACACAGGCGTGATCTTTGGCTGGATTATGGCAGCACACCAACTTGGTGCCGCGATCGCAGCGATGGGTGCTGGCCTTATCCGCACATACTTCGGTGATTACAGCGCCGCCTTCTGGATCTCGGGAGCGATCTGTCTTCTCACTGGATTAGCTTTTCTCTTCTCCGCGAAACCACTGCGATCGCGTCAACACGCGATAACCAAGCTAGCTGGCCCCAACGCTCTCGCCGCTCAGATCTAACAAGTTCCCGGCGCTTACGAAAGCGTTTCAGGCATAGAGGAACATTTCACAAGGAGAAACACATGATCAAGGTAGCTATCGTCTACTCGTCGGGACACGGACATACCCGCACCGTGGCGGAACATATCCAGCGTGGCGCTGATGCGTTCCCTGGTACCAAGACCGATCTAATGGAGATCACCTCCAAACAATTAGGGGAGAACGGGAGGTGGAGCGATCAGTCCATCATGGAGCGGCTGGCATCGGCCGACGCAATAGCATTCGGCTCGCCAACTTACATGGGGTCGGCCCATGGTCTATTTAAGCTCTTCCTGGAGTGTGGATTTACTCCATGGCTCAATCAGGTATGGAAAGACAAGATAGCAGCGGGCTTCACCAACTCGGCGTCGCGTTCCGGAGACAAGCTGATCGCCCTCGAGCAGATGGCAATCTTTGCGTCACAGATGAGCATGGTGTGGGTTGGCGTTGGGGATCAGCCCGGTGGTAACTTCGCCGCAACGCGCTCCACAGATGTCAATCTGAATGGTTCCTGGCTGGGCTTGATGACACAGAGCATTGCGGACGGAAACCCTGAGACGGCACCCTATCCGGGCGATCTGCTGACTGCGGAGCGATTCGGTCGGCGCATCGCTCGTACGACATCTCGGTGGATGTTAGGCGCGGATCAGTTTCCGCCGCAGCCGATCAGCGAGAGTGAATCTCGACGACGGAATATTGTCGGCATGGATGAATGGCGCAGGTTCGACGACTAAGTTTCTGGGAGGCAGCCGTCTGCCTACCCCAACAAAGTCAACGCCAGGGATGACCGGCGTTGGAGGCGTCGACACGGGATGCTCGCCTATTTAGGTTTAAGCGTCGGCCGCCAACGACTGCCAGGCGCATCTCGACTTTAACGCCAAAAGGCGGCAGACAACTGCTGCCCCTTTGTGTCCATGATCGATCGGCCAGTTGGGGACGCTGCTACGTCTTGCGGCCGTCAGCAGCTTGGTTCATAGGTTTGCGTTCTGCCTACGAACATCCCTTTCATTCGCATTGTGCAGATAAACGCGCGGACTCGTTCGTTTCTGCAAAGAAGCTTTGGGCCATATCACCTACAGTCAGAAGTAGAAGGAAGCCAGGCGGGTCAATCATCCTAAAGCCCAGCTTCTCGCAGGACGACGAGATTCGGCTTCAAGCGATATCTCGATCAATCGAGTGCCGGAGAGGATACAAGACAATGATCACCGCCCACGAACTGAAAGCATATCCCCTATTTGCTTGCCTCAGCGATGAATGGCAACAGAAGATCGCCGATAGCGCCGCGGAGCTTTCCGTGCCTGCGGGAGAATGGATCGTTCGAGAAGGCGAAACTCCATCTTTTTTTGTGCTCTTGAAGGGTTCACTCACCTGCGAGAAGGATTATGGCGGGACAAATACAGTAAGAGCCGTGTATTCGCCAGGTGACTTTTACGGCGAGATTCCGATTCTTCTGGATTCAGCCGCAATTGCATCATTACGAGCCACGGAGCCTTCACGGCTCCTTCGGCTCGATCGAGTGCAATTCAAGGATATGATCGCGTCCTCCCCACGATGCAATGAGATCGTCGTCGAGGTTATGACGAGACGCTTGAAGATGATCCACGACCACATGCAGGTCAATGATTCTCTCCGAGTCCGAGTCGTCGGATCTCAATACAGCAGTGAGTGCCGCGATATCAGGGATTTCCTTTCGCAGAATCACATCGCTTACAGATGGTCCGGTCACGATGAAGCCGCTAGTCCGGAGATCGCGGATAACTGCGGTGAACCTTTCGTGGTGGTAGACCAATCGAAGGTTGTGGGCTGCCCTCTCACGGTTCGTAAGGTTGCTGAAGCGTTGGGAATTCAGACAGTTCCCTCGAAGACCACCTATGACGTTGTCATCGTGGGCGGAGGGCCTGCAGGGTTAGCCGCCGCCGTCAACGGAGCCTCGGAAGGCTTGCAGGTGCTTTTAGTAGAAAAGAAGGCAGTAGGAGGTCAGGCAGCCTGCTCCAGCCGGATAGAAAACTATCCAGGTTTCCCCACTGGAATTTCGGGCGACGACTTGGGAGCAAGAGCGTTCAAGCAGGCAGTCCACTTCGGAGCAGAAATAGTGATGACAAGAGAGGTGCAAAATATCACTATCCTGCCTCAAAGTTATTGCGTGGAAATTGACGGGGGGTGCCAGGTTCACACCAGAACGGTCTTGCTGGCCACGGGTGTGCAATGGAGAAAACTCGCCGTACCTGGCCTCACGGAACTCATCGGGCGAGGCGTGCTATACGGTGCTGCACGCACGGAGGCCCATACAGTGGTTGGGAAGAACGTCTTTATCATCGGCGCAGGCAACTCAGCTGGCCAAGCAGCGATGTTCTTCTCCGGCTATGCCGCATCTGTGACCCTGTTAGTCCGTGGATCAAACATCGCCAACTCGATGTCGCATTACCTGATCGACCAACTACAGAATAGGACGAACATATATGTCGAGACAAACACGGAGCTAGTTTCTGCCGGTGGCAGCACGCACCTGGAGTCCATCCGAACGCTTGCGGAGGGAGAAGTGACGGTGCGAGCTGCCGATGCGCTGTTTGTGATGATTGGCGCTTGTGCCTCGAGTTGCTGGATGCCTAAAGATCTTCAAAGAGACACACATGGGTTTGTATATACGGGTCGAGATGTCGCTGCTCGGCCAGGCGTGCGTCTACCGTTCTCCTTAGAGACAAGTCTTCCGGGAATCTTTTGCGCCGGCGACATTCGACATGACTCAATCAAGCGTGTTTCGAGCGGCATGGGCGAAGGTAGCATGGCCGTCTCTTTCATTCACCAATATCTTGCCCTGGAGAATGGCTTGGAAGAGCTTCCCGCTCACCAACAGCTAGCGCTCGCGAGCTGAGGCAATTTGACGTCGAGCAACCGAACTGAGCACAGCATGTCGATTGTTTGCTGGGCCTACGTTTCTTTTCCACTGACCCGGGCTGACTCCGACGCGTTGCTGAAATGCCCGCGTAAATGTGGATTGGCTGGAGAAGCCAGTACGGCAGGCGGTATCCAGCATGGAGAGCGTCGAGTGGGTCAAGAGCACTTTGGCCTGGTCGATTCGGCGATCAACGATCCAGCGATGCACGGAGACGCCGAAGCTTGTCTTGAACGCTCGCGCAAAGTGTCCGGGGGAGAGATTGCATTCGCGAGCGAGACGATCGAGCTTCAGGTTTCCTCCAAGGTGATTCATCAACAACTCCTCTGCTCTGCGCTTCTGCCACGGTGCGAGGCCGCCGCGACATGCATCCTTGATCAGAGATGTAGTGGTATATCCCTCTACCAGCCGGGTGCAGAGGAGAAGCCCGAAGTGATCCAAAAAGAGTTCGCTTCGCTCTCGCGGGTCCTCTAAAAAAGGAAGGATGAGTCGAGTAAGGTTCGCAATGACGTGATCATCCGCGCAGATATTCGGTCGGACGTAGGTAACCCTGGAAAGATCGTGGCCATCGGTAAATGCATCCACGGTCTCCCTTGGAATGTTGAAATGCAAATAATCAAACGCGGTCTTGACCCAGGCGACCTGGCCGGCTTGCAGGTCAAATACGCTTGCATGCAAGGTCGGGATCACCGGGACTTCCAGAGACTTCCCGTCAGTCCAATGCTCCCAGACTCCCTTGCGCATAGGTTGCAGTGCGACAGAGATCAAGAAAGAGTCTTCCACTGGTATCGTGGTGGTGATGTCCGGTGGTACCACATTGGAGATAAGTCGTGTGACTGCGAACGGCGGACTGATCGTCGGCTCAACGACGAGACTTGACGCCGCATCGATGAAAAAGTGCCTGCCCCATTCATTTCCGTATCCTCGCATCGATTCCTCCTTTGCTCCCTGCGCTGGGTCCGCGCAAAGTGATTCCTGGTAAGTAGTTCCTATTAGCGGTGCGGTCGTCTTCGGCACTTAGGATGACTTGCCTCTGCCAGTGGGTGGACAGCGTGCAGGCCCAATACAGACACGCCGCTGTAACTTGGATCAACTGCGTTTGAATGATCGCTTTTAGCATGCCTGTACGCCTCCCTTCGGTTCGACTCTGATCAAAAAGTGGCGTCCGCGGGTTCTTCGATCGCCAGGTATTGATGTATGAACGCAATCGCCATACTTCCTTCACCTACGGCACTCGAAACACGCTTGATTGAGTCATGCCGAACGTCCCCTGCGCAGAACACCCCGGCTAAGTTTGTCTCCAGCGAGAAGGGAGCCCTCTGGTAAGGAAAGCCGGACAGGTCACGTCCCGTACAAAGGAATCCATTTGAATCCCGCTCCAATATTTCAGGAAGCCACTTCGTATCGGCGTGCGCTCCGATCATCACAAAGAGCGCATCGGCTTTTCGTTGCACTACGTTGCCTTGTCTGGTTGTGCAAATCGTCTGCAGGCAGCTTTCACCGCTCACAGACAGAACCTGGGTATGGGGCTCCACGGCAATATTGCTGCGCTGGGCCAACTGATCAATCAGGTACTGTGACATGGAGGATTCCAACCCTGAACCCCGGATCAGCAGCGTCACTGAGCTGGCATAGCTTGAGAAGAACATCGCTGCCTGTCCTGCGGAGTTGCCACCTCCGACGATGAAGACGTCCTTTCGAACTACCGTGGGAGCTTCCGTTCGAGCTGCCCCATAGAGCACGCCTTTGCCCGTGAGCCGGTCGACTCCCTCCGCCTGAAGTCTTCTCCATTGCACCCCGGTCGCAAGAACAATGGCCTTTGTTTCAACTCGCAAACCACCATCCAAATCCACTGAGTAACCCGACGGGGAACAGGAGATGGTCTCGACGTTGCGCGTCATGACCATTTCAGCATCGAATCGGGATGCTTGTTTCAACGCCCGAGAGGTCAGTTCGTCCCCAGAAATTCCGTTCGGAAAGCCAAGATAGTTCTCTATGCGTGAGGAGGTACCTGCCTGACCTCCTGTAGCGTTCTTCTCCAGAAGCAGAACGTTCAGTCCCTCCGAGGAGCCATAGACCGCCGCAGCTAACCCGGCTGGACCGCCGCCAACGACAACGACATCGTAAGCGGGTTTGCTGGGACTTGTTCTGATGCCCAATGCGTCGGCTACCTTGCGAACGGCGAGAGGATCTCCCACAAAAACCGAGTTATCAACAACAACGAAAGCCCCCTTGAAGTGTGCGGGCGTGTGCAACGGCACACGGTCCGGCTCCCGCTCACCATCGATCCATTCATAGGGAATGCGATTTAGCGCCAGAAACGATCGAACACCACGACATTCGTCGCTGTATTGGGATCCAACAATGAGCACGCGCAACGGGTTGTTCTCGCGCATGTATTCCCGGATGGATTCGAGTCTCTTGCTCATGGTCTGAACGACCAGCTTGGCGCATTCAGGAGAGGAATCGATGAGTTCCTTGAACTGATTGCGATCTAACCGAATCAGACGAGATGACTCCGTTGCTCGAAGAGATGCAATAGTGGGAGCGTCCAACAAGATCGGGGTTTCTCCGTAAAAATCCCCCGGCTTATAGCGGGCCCGTACTTTGCTCGCTCCTCCATACTCTTTCTCTAAGTCGAGCGAGCCTTCCAACAAAACGAAGAAAGATGGCGTCTCTCCTTCTCGAATAATCCATTCCCCGGATTGCACATTGAGCTCCGCTGCATTCCCCGCGATGCGCTCTCGATGGGACTCACTAAGACAACTAAAGAGTGGAACTTTGGCTAATTCGTCTGCTCGGATCATCATCATCTCCCATTGACGGCCAGGCCAGGCTGTTGCACCGCCGGCGAGCCGCTCAAGCTACACGGATCAATTTCTTATTCACGAATTCAGCAATCCCAAGATCCGAAAGCTCCCGTCCAAACCCGGAGTTTCTGACACCGCCGAAGGGAAGATTTGGAGCGGACATGGGGACTTGATTGATGTACACCATGCCACTGTCAATCTTGTGAGCTAGACTCTTGCCGCGCTCAATATCTCTTGTGAAGATCGACCCTCCCAGGCCGTATGGGGAGTCATTCGCGAGCCGAGCAGCCTCTGTTTCGTTCTCTACTCGGAAGACCAACGCAACCGGTGAAAAGAACTCCTGATAGTACGCCGGATTTTCTGAGGAAATGTTCGTCAGAATCGTGGGTTCGAGAAAGCAGCCGACACGATCAATCCGCTTACCGCCCAGAAGGACCTTAGCACCGCCAGCAATTGCCTCCTGAATCTGACTTTCTGCCTGCATCAACGCCTGGCTTGAGCAGAGGGGCGCCAAGGTCGTTTCGTTGTCGTTTGGATCACCAGGGACGAGTTTCTTAGCTTCGATCACGAATCGGGACAGAAACTCGTCCGCTATCTCTTCCACAAGAATGAAGCGCTTGGCAGCGATGCAAGATTGCCCTGCATTGTGAAATCTGCCGCGAACGGCCCACTCCACAGCTAGATCCAGGTCCGCGTCGTTGAGAACGATAAAGGGATCGCTTCCGCCCAATTCCATCGTGCTCTTCTTTAGAGCACTGCCAGCTTCGGAGGCTACGGCAGAACCGGCTCTCTCACTTCCGGTCAGCGCAACCCCCCTGATCCTTGAATCGGCGATAGCAATGGCAGACTGCTCGTTCGAGAGAAACACATTTGAGTACACCCCAGCAGGCGCTCCAGCATCCGTAAAGAGCTTTTCAAACGCCAGAGCGCATTGCGGGACGTTCGGAGCGTGCTTAACGATGAGTGTGTTGCCGGTCATCAAGTTCGGACCAGCTACCCGCGCCAATTGGTAATAGGGAAAGTTCCAAGGTTCCACGCAAAAGAGCACACCAAGAGGTTCCGATACAACCAAGGCCTCGCCGCGGTCCACCGTGATCGGCTTCGGGGCCAGGAAGGCGGATGCATTCTTCGAGTAATAGTCCAGTATGGCTGCGCACAACTCTACCTCAACCAGGGCTTCCTTCCGGAGTTTCCCCATCTCCAGAGTCGCGAGCGTCGCAAAGCTGTCGCGTTGCTCTCGAAGCAATGCTGCGGCCCTGGATACGATGGCACCCCGCTCAGCCATCGTTTTGTGTCGCCAGACATTGGCATAGGCATTTGCGGCGACATCGATTATGTAGTCGAGTTCCGAATCCGTGTGATCGATGAAGGTTCGGACGACTTCGCCATTGCTGGGATTGGTGGATTGGTATGTCATAAGGGATCCCTCGTTTCAAACGGATTGAAGATGCGGTAGAGATTGGGCGGAGAGCTCGTTTACTAGAGTTTCCGTATCGAGGATTCTGTGGGCGAAGGTAGGTCCGGTGATCTCGTGAGCCACCCGCATCGACTCAAGGTTGTAGGCTGATGTTGCGTCTTTCACGAGCGTCACGTGATAGGCCAGTTCCATAGCGAAGCGCCCAGTCGATTCGACGCATGTGTGAGCAGCCATTCCGACAACGATTACTTTCGAAATGCCGTGCTGCTTGAGCAGCGCGTCAAGATCCGTATTGGCGAAGCCGCTCTGGCCCCAGTGCTCTTGCACGACAACATCTCCAGGGCGAGGCCCGAAGTCGGGATGCCAATCTCCGCCCCAAGTCCCATGAGCTGCGAGCTGCATCTCATCTGCTTTTCTCTGGGAGGCATTGATAAAGCGCCATTCGGTCAAGTCGGCTCCGCCAGAGCGATGATGGGGTACGATAAAAACCATTATTCCTGCAGCTCGTACGGCGGGTATGAGGCGTCGCATGTTTTTCTGGAAGCCCACCGCTTCGGCGATTTCCTTGAGAGCGTTGTAAAGTTTGCCGCCCTCGCTCATGAAATCGTTATAAGGATCCATGATCAACAGGGCGGTTTCGTCGCGGGTATAGGTTTCAATAGCCAATTGTTTCCTCCCTGCACAGGACACATTTTGAACGCGTGAGCTGCGAGTGTGTGAGCCGAGCGATTGCCGTCCGGCTCACACGCACGTGTATGCTTATGTCACTTCAGATTATGAAGTTACATTGCAGCAATGTCAATCGCTATAGTGTGAAAATTCGGCATGCACGGTGTACCGGGCCGGTATGCGCCTAGCTTCCTAAAAAGAAGCTATGGCTCCACAGCCAGTATCGGTCGTCGCGAGTTCACTAGGTTTTCTCAGGAGGTCTAGCGCCGAGTCTTTCACCTGTGACCTTGTCGAAGACCGCGAGCGAAGGCTCGTCCGACGAATCGCCCCATTTGATATTCCAGTTGCCGGCAGCAAAGAGAACCTCGTCCAAATCTCTCCCTTTCGCCGTCGCAAGATACTCATAACGAGGCGGATGATCGCAATAGAGTTTCCGCTCGATGATGCCATCCTTTTCCAGACGTCGGAGTCGCGAACTGAGGAGGTGGGAGCCGAGCGTTGTCTGTGCCTGAATACTCTGAAAGCGGCGGACGTCCAGAGACAGTTCGCGCATGATCAAGAGTGCGTGGGGATCTGCTATTTGACGAAGGACCTTGGCGAAGCGCCGGGCCTCAGAAGAGGTCCTTTTCCTTGCTAATTTATCCGCAGCCGAAAGCGTTTTCGCCTCAGTGTCTCTGTTATTTGAAGGCACATAATTACTATATCGGATATGACCGCTCCACAGTAAGTTTCGCCGGTCTTTCAGGGGCTTTTGGGGCTTCCTCAATGCTCGGGAAATCAGAAGCTCAAGGCAGAAATGTCGCCAAACCGTTGACGGAGTGGTCCGAACGCTCAAGGGGGGCTCCCATGAAGGCACGTCCCTCAATGATGGAGCGAGGGTAAATAACTGCTAACAATAGATATCTACGCTTTGATGATGCAGAAGATGAGACTGGAATGATGTGCCAGCACTAACAGCAAATATTGAAGTGATGGGGAGGTTGGCCGTATAATTGTAAGGCAGATGCACCGATAAAAGGGCAAAGCTTCTGCCGGTGCAACCACGTGGAGGGGCCAAAGATGGGTTGGGGTAGCGTTTCCGAAAGTTTTTGCAATATTGCTCGCTCACTCTCGGTGGTCGGGGATCGATGGACTCTTCTGATCATGAGAGAAATAAGTTTGCGCAATCGGCGCTTTGAAGAAATTCAAGCGCAGACTGGCATGTCTTCACATTTGCTGGCGACGAGGTTGAAGCGACTTGAGGAGGACAAGATTATAGAGCGGCACGTATACAGCGCCCGGCCGCTCCGCCACGAGTACTTCGCGACTCCGAAGGGGAAGGACTTGGACGCCGTGATCCTCGCACTTCGGAATTGGGATTTGCGGTGGGGAGGATCGGATGGCAATGGAGCAGCGGCGGTCGATCTCACCGATAAGAGGACCGGCAAGGTTGTCGATGGCACGTGGCAAAATCCAGACGGTGAAACCTTCAGTTTCTCCAATACGAATGCGGTAATGAGCGAAGCATGGAAAGCTGAGCGCGAGGCTAATGCGGCTGCTTTCTACGCTGCTAAGCAACGGTCTACCCCACGAACGAAGAAGGCGACCACCAAGGCAACGATAACACGCACCAAATCAGCCGCGAAGAAATCTGCCGGCGCCAAAGCGTCTGCGGTTAAGAGGATGGCCGGCAAGCCATCAGTCCGCAAGAAGACGGCAAAGACGAGTTCAAAGGCAGCATAGTCGCCGTTCTGGTTTACTTCCGAGTATCTACACGGACTTCGACAGACATGCCAGGCAACAAGGGGACTTCTTGTCCCTCGGCTATGATTCGAATTCGGACGGGTACTCGCTGAACGACCTTCACATAATTCCCGGTTGCATTCTCAGGCGGAATGAGCGCGAATTTTGCACCGGTTGCGCCCCCAAGGCTTTCTACATTCCCCTGCAGGTCTTGACCAGACGAATCAACGTGGATGGTGGCTCTTTGGCCGATTCTCATGTGCGTGAGTTGAGTCTCCTTGAAGTTGGCCACGGCCCACACATCGTTCGGCGAAGAGAGCGTTAAGAGCAGTTGCCCTGCGCCTACCCTCTGCCCCACCTCAATCGACTTACGACCGATCACTCCGTCAACGGGTGCAACAATTTCTGTATATCCGAGGTTAAGTGTTGAGTCCTTCAGCGAGGCTATAGTCCTTTTGAGATCGCCGTCCACCTTTCGAACGTTGGCCCTGGCGGTTGCGATCTGTTGTGGAGCAGTGGCGGCAGCCAGTACATCACCGCTTCGTTCTGTGATCCTTTGTGCTGAAGACGCTATATGTTGCTTGGCTGCGGCAAGATTTGCCTCAGCGGCTTTCATTTGAGCTTCGGCGGAAGTCGCATCCGTGGCACGCTGATCGTATTCAGATCTGGAGATTTCATGGCTGTCTACAAGTGCCAAGTATCTCTGGCGATCCCCTTCGGCACGATGGTAGACCGCGCTGGTTTGTGTTACGACCTGTGCTGCAGATACACTCTGCGCCTCCGCTGTCGCCTTTTCAGCCTCAGCCTCCTCGACAGCGGCTTTCGCCGCCGATAAGCGGCTTTGAGAAGTCGCTTCCGAGATCTCAACATTCAACTTCGCGGCGACCAATTGCGCCTCAGTAGACTGAACATCCCCTTGAAGCCGGTCGACCGTGGGAACATAGTCATTTTGGTCAAGCCGAGCCAATACTGTGCCTGCCTTCACAAAGCGAGTATCGTCTACGCTCGGATTCACCCACGTGATCGTTCCCGAAACCCTGGCATTGAGGGGATGGATATGACCGTCGATCTGAGCGTCATTGGTGCTGACGCTCCCCGGTGCGAGAAACCACACGAGGACGACGATGATCGCACTTCCAACGATGCCACCGGTAATGACACGACGGCCAAAGCGCGTTTTGCTGGGTGAGTCCTGTTCTGTCATTATTGAACTCCGAGGTAGGTAAGATAGTTGGCTTCCGCGGTTCCCGTAGCCCGGATCAGCATCAACTTTGCCAGCGAATGGGCATAGACGCTCGCGATCCGGTTATCCTCCGCCTCAGCCACGTCCTGCTGGGCTCGAATCAGATCGACACCAGTCGTTACGCCAATCTGAAAGCGATCCTTTGCCTGTCGGAGCCCTTCCGTTGCGAGTTGCACGTTGTCTACGGAAACGTCGACACTAGCCTGGGCTGCATTTAGATCGAACAAGGCGGTTCGAACGTCGTAAATCGCGCGAGCCTGAATATCGGACAACTCCGCTTGCCGGCGATTCAATACAGCTTTTGCATCTAGAACATCCGATTCGATCCTGCGCCCAGTGAATAGAGGAATCGATACTCGCGCTCCTACCTCGTAATCCGGGATACTCCTCGCATAGTTAAATCCGGTCTCTCCTGCATTCGCCTTAATCTCTATGATTGGCAGTCTTTGCGCCGACTGTGCTTTGACCGTTTGAGCGGCAGCCAGAAGCCGCGCTGAAGCCGCGCGAATGTCCTGGCGCTTGTTCTCAACAACATCAATCAATTCGTCCAGAGACTGTTCTGGGGAAGCCGAATAAATCAAGGTGTCAGTGAGCTGGAAAGCTTGGGCGACGGGCAGGCCGATGATACGAGTGAGGGCCAGCTTATCCTTTTCGAAGGTTGCATTTGCTACAGCAACCCGTTGTTCGGCGGAACGTCGAATGACCTTGGCGCGAATACCCTCAATTTGAGGAGATACATCATGCGCAACGCGATCCTCTATGAGTTTCTCCGTGGCTTGCGCCGTCACCAACTGTGCCTTCGCTGTCTCCAGACGCACTTGACTTGCGGCGACCAACAGATAGGAGCTGGTCGCCGCGAGAACGACGATATTCCGGGCATCACTAAGTCCCGCCCTGCTCGCTTCAAGGTTCTGCTTTGCGGCAGCGACTGAATGAATATTGCCGATGTCCAAGAGGCGCTGTGACAGATTGACATGAGCCGTTTGGAAATTGAACGCTGATATCGAGCCGTCAAGCCCGATGGAATTCTCGACGAAATTTCGATACTCCTGAGTGGCGTCCACGGAGAGCTGAGGCAGTAGGACCGAAAGAGCTTTGATTCTGGCCGCCCTCGCCTGCGTATCCTCTTGCTGAGAGTCAATGAGCCCGAGGTTTGCCCGGAGCGCTCTGGAGACGGCTTCATGCATCGATAGCGGCAGAATCCCCGGAACGAGCGGTCCAGTGGGCACACTGCCTAGAAACGGGTTTTGCGCTTGCTCCGCAAGCGCGCTCGGGTTGGTTGTGTTCTGCCCAGGATCGAATGGACGTGGCGTGTCGATCGAGTTCGATAAAGGACTCGTCGTGCTCGTGCTCTGGCAGTTTGCCCCAGCGCCCAGGAGCAGAATGCCTGCTCCGAAGCCCAATAATCGTATTCCAGACTGAATGTTCACGACGAGTCCTGCGCTCAACCGAGCGACTGTATGAGTTCTTTTGTGGAAAGAACGGCATGAGCGAAAAGCTTCGAGTTGACTTCCGCAGCAACCATGCCTTCGGGATTGAAGGCCGCCGTAGCATCCTTGATTAAGGTGATGTGATATCCAAGCTCCATCCCCATTCGAGCCGTTGACTCCACGCAGGAATTCGCGATGAAGCCGACAAGGATGAGCTTTTGGATTCCGTGTTGTTTCAACTGGGCGTCAAGATCCGTGTTGGCAAATCCGTTTTGCGCCCAATGCTCTAGGACGACGACATCCCCAGGCTGCGGTCCAAACTCCGGATGAAACTCTCCACCCCAAGCGCCGTCTTCAAAGCACGACTTTGCCTTCGTGTCAGCCTGAACGGGGTTGATATGCAGCCAATTTGCGAAGTCTGTCGGCCGTGTACGGTGATGGGGAACGACAAACACCTTGATGCCTGCTGCCCGAACTGACGGGACAAGCTTGTGCATGTTTTCGTAGAACCCAACGGAGTCTGCCTGCGGTTTCGTCACACCATATAGCTTCCCGCCTTCGCTCATAAAGTCGTTGTAAGGGTCGACGATAAGCAAAGCCGTCTTCTTCTGATCGTACTGAATAGATGACATAAAACCTCCTGACACGATTGTCACTTCATATAATGAAGTGGCATCGCATGAATGTCAAATGCTCAATTCTAATAAAACGCGCGCAGGCGAATGGTAATGAGATCCGAGAGTCTGTTTATCTTTGGATTTATCACGATTTTCATGCCATTGCTGAGAACAAGTACGTCGTTTTTCTCAAGATGAGTGTACATTCAATATATGAAGTGACATAGAGTATATAAAGCTGATCGAGAAATTTAGCTACGTTCCTGGACGGGCAGCGAGTCTTAGAAGAGGACCAGAATGATGAATGACAGAGAACTCAACGAGACGACGGCGCAATCGATGCGATGGCAACGCTCCGCGACCCTCTTGGCTTTTGCTCTCGCCACGACGGCCGAATACTGGACAAGCGCCAGCGTCAGCCTCACGCTAACGGATCTCGGCGGAACGTTATCCGCCTCCAGTGATGAAGCGACATGGGCTCTCACGATATACACGACAGCCTTCGCCGTTGCCATTGCTCTATCGCACCGTCTATCGGTTTTCTTCGGGAACCGCAAATACCTGGGCGCCTGTGCTTTTGTGTACGCCATCGCCTCCATAGGATGTGCTTTGTGCACCGATCTTCCATGGTTTCTCGTTTTTCGGGCTGTCCAGGGCTTCGCCGGTGGCATCTTTCTGGTGCGAACGTTTGTGTTCTTCACGCAACGCATTGAAGTGGAGCATAGAGCTTCGATCGCGATAACTTTCTTCATTGAGGTCATGATCTTCGGTCGCTTGGTTCCTTACATCGCCTCCGGTTGGGTCGCCGACAACCTAAGCTGGAGGCTCCAGTTCGCTATACCAACGATCTTGATGTTCGCAGCGGCATCTCTGTTTTTCACATTCACATCGGAACATTGGAGACAAGCCGACAATACGGGAGAACCGGTTGATCTTCTCGGTATCGTCCTTCTCGTCATCGGCGCAGGCGCCCTCCAGACCGCTCTCAGCCGAGGGGAGATTGACGACTGGTTCGGGTCGCTTTTCATAAGGGCGTTCTTTGCGATAGGCGTTGCAGGCAACGCTCTCTTTGTGATTTGGCAATTGTCCCTGCGAAACAAATCACCGCTTCTTGATCTTCGCTACTTGAAGGAACGCACGGTCTATGCCGGTGGTGTGGTCGGGTTCTCTTTGGGGCTCTTACTATCGGGAAGTCTCTACGTTATTCCCCAGTACCTCAGGACCGTCGAATCCCATTCCGCACTTCAAACAGGGATTCTATTAAGCGTCGGCGCGATCGGAGCGGTGCTCTCGCTTTGGGCGCTTCAATACATGCAGCCGTTGACCAAACGGCTTGGAAGCCGCTTCGTTCTCACCGCCGGATTCCTCACCGCTATGGTCTCGGAACTCATGTTTGCGCAGTTCCTCACGCCCGACACACCGGACTACATGCTTTGGATACCGTTGTTTCTCAATGGCGTCTTCATCGCGCTCTCAGTTCCGACGCTTGGAGGGGCCGCTTTCGCGCTCGTGACCGAACAAGAGACTTCAAGCGCGAGAGCGATCTTTTACGGGCTCCGCCAATTCGGCACATCGGTAGGTATCACAATCGCAGTCATTTTAGTGGACCGCCGCTCAACGTTGCATTCCGGCCGCTTGCTGGAAGGGTTCTTCAATCGGAGTCTCGCGCCACTCTCACAGAACCCCGAGGTTTCTGCTGAAGCTTTGAAGGCATTCGAAGCCGTAATACGAAAGCAGAGCCTCGTGTTGTCCTTCTCTGACGTCTTTTATGTCATGGCCGCGATTGCAGCGTTTTCCCTCCTCACCATACCTCTGCTTCCCGTTCCGAAACCTGTGCGTCTCGCCTCTCCAGCAGGCGAGGAGACCACTTCAGTTTCGACGATTGCGTCACTAACCTGAACCAGAGGAGTTGTATCCATGATTGACGTCCCAACCAACAACAGCCCGACGGACTTCGCGATCGTCGCTTGCTCCGTAGCAGTCAACCGTCCCATCGACGAAGCTTGGCGCGAGATCGGCGACTTTGCAGATGCTGGCCGCTTTCTCAACGTCTTCTCGAAGCTAGTCTCTGGTATCGGCCAGTTGGGGAGTGTCAGACTGGTCGGTGATGCGATTCTCGAAGTGATGGTGGGTTCGAGTAGTCACTCCTACAGCTATGCCCAGGTACGCGGGCCGATGGCCGGCTTTTCGTATCACGGCTGCCTCGAACTCTCTCCGTTGAACTCCGAAAGTTGCAGGCTCTCCTACACCCTTGTCTACGACCAGGCCCCAATGGATGCGGCTCGGCGCACGAGCGAGTTCGAGCGCGTGTCACTACGTTTCAAAAACGCCGCGCAAGCGATGAAGGCGGCGGCCGAAACGTCCCGTGATTAAAGGCCGTGTTCCGTCGGGCGCTCGTAGACGCACAACTAGTTGTCCTCCGCGATCAGTTTGCTGGCCGACGCGAAGGCATGACTTCAAAACCCAATGGCTGTACCTGCCTGCAGGCATTCCTTAGGAGAGCAAGCTGACATAACTAGTCAATGCGGGCTCTACCCCAGAGTCCGCTCTTCTTAGACTTGCGCCAATCCGCCATCGACGAACAATTCGATGCCAGTCACGAAGCTACTGTCATCGCCAGCGAGAAAGAGGACCGCCTTCGCAATCTCAAGATCTGCTCCCATACGCCCGAGCGGAACCATCTGTGCGAAGCTGGCCTTCATTTGCTGCCCAGATTCGCCAGGCCCAAGGAGTTCGCGCATTCCTTCCGTGTCAATGGGCCCAGGACTGACGACGTTCACTCGAATCTGCCGCTCCTTGAGATCGGTGGTCCAGGTACGAGCAAAGGAGCGAACTGCAGCCTTGGTTGCTGAGTAAACGCTGTTCGCTGGGAAGCCTTTACTGCCCACGACTGAGCCATTGAGAATAATGGTGGCTCCGTTAGGCATCAATGGAAGTGCTTTACTCACGCTGAAGAGCAGGCCCTTGACGTTGCCGTCGAACATACGATCGAAATGGTCTTCCCTTACCTGGTCGATGGCCGCGAACTCCATCGCGCCAGCATTTGCAAACACGACATCGAGTTTTCCTTCTTCACGCCCAATCTGGTCGAACAATCGATCTAGGTCAGGCAGGCTCGCAACATCACCTTGCACGCCGGTTGCTCCTTGACCAATTTCTTTAGTTGCGGCGTCCAACTTCTCTTGCCTGCGCCCGGTTATGTACACGCGTGCTCCTTCTGCAACAAAGAGCTTCGCCGTTGCCAACCCGATTCCGCTGTTACCGCCCGTAATCAGTGCTACCTTGCCATCCAATTTTCCCACGATGATGTCCTTTCAGTGGTCCTGCGTTTAACTTCAGTCGATATCGGCGTTCAGGCGTAAGAGTGCTAATGGAAGTAAGAAATGCGCGCCCCCCCCGTCCGCTGCCCTGAATTGTTGCTGACAGCTTGGCACGCCCTCTCAGAAGACGAGATTTCGCTGCGGCCAGCGAGATGCCGGCAATTGCTGCAACCTCCGCGACAGAAACATCCTCCGATTGTCGTATCGTAGTCACGTCTCGCAAACTGGGCGGCAGGCGGTCAATGGCTTGCTTCAGCTGAAATGACATTTGCATCGCTGCGACTTGGCTTTCTGGACTTGGCGACGGACAAGCGAAGCTACGATATTCAAGACCGTCATGAGTTGTGAGATCATCGAGTGATTCTGTGGGGTGTGCTTTCTTTCTACGGATCGACATCAACGCCGTGTTGATTGCTATACGCGTGAACCACGTCGAGAACTTCGAGCGTCCATCAAAGCCCCCCAGATGCATATGAACCTTTAGTAAAGAGTCCTGAAGCGCATCTTCCGAGTCTTCCCAATTTTTCGTGATGCGATGTATCACTGAGAAGGCCATCTTCTTATGGCGGGCGCAGAGTTCAACGTAAGCGGTGTCGAGTCCACTCTTCGCGAACGCAACCAATTCGTCATCCGTTAGATCCTTTCCATCGTTCTGTAAGTTCATGAATCTCCTCTTCTTTATTAATCAAGAAGTGAACTTCACTCGACCCCCTCTATTGCCATCCTCCGCCCAATGCGGAATAAAGTTGAACTAGACTGAGAGCTTCATTCTGCTGTGCGGTCACGAAGGTCAGCTGAGCTGAAAATAGGTTCGAATCTGTGGTGAGCACTTCCAGGTAACTGGCTGAACCTGCCCCGTAGCGAATACGCGCGAGGCGGGTAGCATCCTTCGCGGACGCAACTAATAGTTCCTGTTGTTCTCTCGTCGCTCTTCTCTTGTTTGCGGAGATGAGGGCATCCGAGACATCTCGGAACGCTACCGTAATCGTCTTCTGGTAGCTCAGGATCATTTCATCTTTTTCCCGCTTTGTAAGGTCGTACTGGCCACGCAACCTTCCGCCCTCAAAGATCGCCTGGGTTACGGAGCCGAGGCCATAGATCGTCTTTCCACTTTGATTGAAGAGGTTGGAGATCTGATCGCCCCCGAACCCCGCCGAGCCGGTAATAGTGACCTGCGGAAAGAACTGCGCCCGTGCAACTCCCACTTGCGCATTGGCCGCCTTGAGCTGCGCTTCGGCCCGCTGAATATCCGGTCGGCGCTCAAGGAGTTGAGACGGTAAGCCCATTGGAGGGTTTTCGGGTGGGGGTACGAGAGCACTGGGATCGGTATGAGCCACCGGTCCTGGTGTTTGTCCCAGGAGAAGGCGCATCGCGTTCTCGCTTCGCTGGATCTGCTCCTCGATCTGTGGAATGACGGAAGTAGCCGTATAGAGGAGTTGTTCCGCTTGGCGAACGTCAGCAAGAGGCGCTGCACCTCGTCTCTCCAATGTTTGAGTGAGTTTTAGTGAATCCTGTCGGGTTGCCAAAGTGGAATGAGCTATCTCCAGTTGGCGATCCAGCGCGCGCAGCTGAAAATAGACTGTAGCTACCTGTTGCACCAGCCCCAGGCGCACCGCACGTTGCGCCCATTGTTGGGCCAAAAGCTGGTCACGTGCGGCTTCGGTTTGCTTCCGGTAGAGCCCCCAAAAATCAGGCGTCCATGATGCGGTGGCGGAGAGGCTGCCCAACACGAAAGGGTTGCCCAGGCTTTGACCGACGGAAGCCGGGAGTGCAGCGCCGGCACCGAGGCCACCGATGGTCAATTGGGGGAACTGCTGCGATCGTGTGATGCTCACTTGCGCTTCGGACTCAAGCACCCGTTGCGCGGCGATCCGAGTGTCGAAGTTGTTTAAGATAGCCGCACGAATGAGCTCTTGCAGTTCGGGTTCACGAAAGACGACACTCCACTGCTGGTCACCGATCGAGTCCTTCGGATCGCTCACGACAGGGGCCTCATCCGCACCGCGAAACGCTGGGGGCGCTGGAACTTGGGGGCGGGTGTACTTCGGCCCGACGGTGCAGCCGACGATCAACAAAAGGCCCGCCGAAGCGGTCACGCACGAACTGTAGACCGACAATTTCTTCATGCCTAATCTCCCTTCGTAGCCCACGCCGGCTCTACGCAGTCCACGCGGGCAGCGACAGCCGGCCCAAAGTCGGGCCTTGAATCCATGGTTGTTGTTTTGCCACCTCTCCCGTACCGGCGAGAGACATACTCGACGAAGGCGAAGCTCGCCGGAATCAAGAGAACGCCAAGAATGGTCGAGAGTGCCATACCGCCGATCACAACGGTCCCAAGAATTCGACGCGATACTGAACCAGCTCCTTCGGCGGTCCAAAGAGGCAGGCAACCGAAGATGAACGCAAACGCGGTCATGATGATCGGTCGAAGTCGCAAGCGTGCTGCGTTAAGGGCGGCATCGGCGATGCATTGTCCGTTCTCATAATTTGTCTTCGCGAATTCAACGATGAGGATAGCGTTCTTGGCGGAGAGACCAATCAACATGACCAGGCCGATGGTCGCAAAGACATCGTTCTCAAGCCCTCGAAAGGATAGGGCGATATAGGCGCCCAGAATCGCTACTGGCGTACTCAGAAGCACGCTAAAAGGCAGAGACCAACTCTCGTAGAGAGCCGCTAGGATCAAGAAGACGAAGAGAAGGGAGAGTGCAAACACCACCCAAGCCGGTAGCCCTTGTGCGGCCTTATGTTCCTGGTAGGACATACCGGAATAATCGAAGCCCATCCCTACAGGCATGCTCTGGTGGAAAGTCTCCTCAAGTGCCTTCATCACCTGCCCAGAACTCTTGCCAGGTGCTCCCACGATGCTGATTTGCACAGCGTTGTATTCGTTGAACCGGAGGATAAATTCAGGACCATTGATCTTCTTGACATTGACAAGTGACGCAAGCGGAACTTGGCTGCCATTCGCACTTCGCACATAAAACTGTCCGATGTTGTCGATATTGCTTCTCGCAGTGTCTTCCGCCTCTACGTAGGTCTGCCACTGCCGTCCAAAGCGATTGAAGTAGTTGACTAAATAACCGCCCATGAACGTTTGCATGGTGGCGTAGACATCCGACAACTGCACCTGCTGCTCTGCGACCTTGTCCTTGTCTACGGCGGCATAGAGTTCCGGCACTGCTGGCTGATAGGAAGGAATGGCCGCAGCGATCTCCGGCCGGGACTTCAGAGCCTTCAGATACGTTCCGAGATTCGCCGTTAGGAATGACGGATCATCTTTGCCAGATCGATCCTGAAGAATGAAAGTGACACCGCCGGATGTTCCGACGCCCGGAATGGAAGGTGGCGGAAAGCTGAACGCAATTCCATCTGGGTTTCCGGCCAGTTGTTTCGCTAAGCTGGCTTGAATGGCTTCAAACTTCTCCTGCTTCGATTTACGCAAACCCCAGTCCTTCAGTGAGACGAAGAAGAAGGCGGTGTTCGTCCCCTGAGTCTGCGTGAGCAAACTGAATCCATTGACCTGAACAACTCCGCGCACCCCCGGTGTCTTCAAGAGCGCGTCTGAGATCTTCAGATCTGCTTCATCGGTTCGCTCCAGAGAAGCGGCATCCGGAAGCTGCATCGCGACAAAGGCGTAGCCCTGATCTTCTGTCGGGATGAAGCCGGTTGGCAAATGGCTTCCCAAGAGAATAGCGACTACGCCTACGCCAATAAGAGCAAGCACGGAGAAACCAGCTTTATGCACTAGAACGGTCGAGGTCGAAATGTAGTTTTCAGTCGCACGATTAAAGAACTTGTTGAATATCCCAAAGAACCAACCCAATGGTCCACGTCTCGCTTCTTTGTCTTTCGGTCTGAGAAGAAGCGCGGCAAGAGCCGGGCTCAAGGTAAGAGCATTGAATGCTGAGATCAGGACGGAGATCGCAATCGTGATCGCGAACTGCTGATACAGGCGACCGGTAATTCCGGGTATCGCTGCCGTAGGAATGAAAACGGCTGCAAGAATGAGGGCGATGCCGATTACCGGTCCCGACACCTCCTCCATTGCCTTTATGGTGGCGTCCTCTGGACTCAATCCCTCGTCGATATGGTGCTCTACCGCTTCAACCACGATGATCGCGTCATCCACGACCAGACCGATCGCCAGCACCAGGCCGAAGAGTGAAAGCGTATTGATCGAAAACCCCAGCAACGGAAAAATGATGAAAGTTCCGAGAAGTGACACTGGGACGGCAAGGAGCGGAATCAGAGTGGCCCGCCAGCCCTGCAGAAAGACAAAGACGACAATCACTACCAAGCCCAAGGCTTCGATCAGCGTGATGATGATTTCGTGAATGCCCGCCGTCACCGCCTTGGTGGTATCGAGCGGCACGTCATATTTCAAACCTGCGGGGAAGCTGGCGGACAATTCGGCCAGACGTTTGGTTACTAGCTTGGCAGTTTCGACAGCGTTTGCGCCAGGTAGTTGGTAGACGCCAAATACGCCTGCAGGCGCTTTGTTGTAGCGGCTGCTCTGCGTATAGAACTGTTCGCCGAGTTCGATTCGTGCTACATCTCCCAGATGAAGTACCGAACCGTCCGGGTTAGCGCGAATTACCACATGCGCAAATTCTTCCGGTGTAACAAGGCGGCCTTCGGTCTGGACGGTGTAGGTAAACTTCTGCCCTTTCGGAGACGGAGCACCACCGACCTGTCCAGCAGGATTCACGGCGTTCTGCGTTTGAAGAGCTGCGATGATTTCTGGTGCGGTGACGCCGAGCTTAGCGAGTTGATCCGGTTTCACCCAAATCCGCAAAGCATAGGGGCCACCGAAGACCTGAACGCGCGCCACGCCCGGGACACGGGTGATCTCGTCTTGAAGATTGATCGTCGCGTAGTTCGCCAAAAACTTCGCGTCGTATTTCCCCTCGGGAGAGGATAGCGCCACGAGCATCATCGGGGATGTGAGCGACTTCTGAACAGTGATACCGCCCACGGTAGCCTGAGGGGGCAGTTGTGCCTGCGCCTGATCGACGCGTAGCTGGGTCAGTGTCTGATCGGTATCAGGGTTCGTCTTGACATCGAAGTCGACAAAGATTTGAGCTTGGCCATTGTTGGCATTCAACGAATACATGTACAGCATGTTGTCGACGCCGTTGATACGCTGTTCCAACGGTGTGGACACGGACTGCAAAAGCGCCTTTGCGTTGGCACCGGCATAGTTCGCTTCCACTTGAATTTCGGGTGGGGCGATGTCGGGAAACTGAGCCGTGGGCAGCGTCAGCATTGACACCACGCCCAGGACAACAGTAATGATGGCGATCACGATCGCGACGATAGGACGACGGATGAAGAATCTTGACATTAGAGATCTCCGTTCGCGCCGCTGTGCGCCGAGGCAATCGGAGTAGTTGCTGATTCAGCGTGCGAAGCGACTGTCGCTCCCTCGCTCAGCTTCTGTAGGTTGTCCGTGACGACGCGCGTGCCTGCCTGCAGCCCCTGAAGAATCACAATATTTGGGCCCGTTTCGGGTCCGACAGAGACATTGACGACATGCACTTTGTTATCGGCGCCCACGGTGTAAACCTGCTTTTGCCCTTGCAGGTCAACGATGGCTACCTGCGGCACGACGATTGCGTTGCGCCGAATCTGGGTATTCGCCGACACCCGTCCAAACTGGCCTGGACGCAGCATATTGCCCGGATTGGGAAAGACGGCAGCGATCTGAATCGCCCCCGTCTGCTGGTTCATTTGGCGATCTACATAGACGATTCTCCCAGGGTGCGAAAACCGCGATCCGTCCGCCAATTTGAGAGAGAGCGGAACGGCCGAGGCGCTTTTCAGGAAGTCGTTTCCGCCGCCGGTGACCTGTTTAATTAGAGCAAGGTACTCTCCGTCTGAAACCGAGAAGTAGACCTTGATTGGGTCCATCTGCGATACGGACGTCAACACCGACTGCGGATTCACGAGGTTTCCGATTTGAGTCGTAGCTCTCCCGGCGACGCCTGAGATGAGCGATCGAACCTGGGTGAATCCGAGGTTCAACCTTGCACTCTCTACGACTGCCTGGGCGGCTGAGATCGATGCTTGCGCTGTTCGGACATTCGCTTCCTGCTGTGCCGCCTGTTGCTTCTCAGTGTCGAGTTGGCTCTGCGCGATCGCACGTTCGTCAACCAAAGGCGTGTCCCGGTTTACATTGATCTTCGCGAGCCCGAGCTGTGCTTCGGCCTGTCCCAAGCTGCCTTTCGCTTGATCCACCTGTCCCTGCGCTTGATCCAGGAGCGCTTGGAACGGGCGCGGGTCGATCTGAAACAGAACCTGCCCTTTCTGAACAACAGAACCCTCGCGATAGAGCTGACGAACCAGATACCCGCCCACCTGCGGTTGAATCTGAGCGTTGACGTCTCCATCGAGTGTTCCAACCCATTCACCCCCAAGCGATACGTCGACCGATTGAGCCGTTACTGTGGAGACTGGCAAAGGCGCAGCGCCGGGAATTGTATCTTTGCGCTCGCACCCGGAGGCACCAAGCATTACCGCCAGCAGGACAGCGGCGCTGCCGCCAAGGCGGAATGACCTTTGGGGTGCGCGAATCAGAGAAATCTCTCCTTGTTGCCTCATGGGCTCCCTTTCATCTCTTGCTGTGGTTGATTTATGCGAGTAGTTCCGAAGGCTCTTGACTCACTTCACATATTGAAGCGTACGTGACGGTAATGTCAAGCTGCTTCATATTGTGAAGTCAATTATTGTTGTTGGTGAAACCAAGGCTATGGCGTCCGCTGCCTCATCCGTTGTGCGGCATGAGACCATGATTTGAGCGTCGTATACCTATATTTGTTGGCGATAAGGTGATTCATGGTTCCTGTTTGCATCAGGGAAGGCGGACCCGCCGTAGGCGACGATTTGAAAATGTCAACTCTTTATTGCAAAATACTTCTTTGTCGCTTCATAAATGGAAGGTATACTGATGATCGACGCGACATCACGCGCCTCAACAATTTGGCACGACCAACTCGAACACATGAGGTAGAAAGATGAGCAAACTGACCGGTAAGGTAGCAATCGTGACGGGGGCATCCAAGGGCATTGGTGCGGGTATCGCGAAAGCGCTGGCCGCAGCTGGAGCGTCCGTTGTTGTGAACTATTCGAGTAGCAAAGAAGGCGCCGAAAAGGTGGTTTCAGACATTGCCGCCGCAGGTGGTAAAGCCGTTGCAGTGCGTGCGGACGTTTCGAAAGCTGCCGATGCAGAAAGTCTGGTCAACGCAGCTCTCTCCAACTATGGTCAACTCGATATCGTGGTCAACAATTCGGGCATTTACGAGTTCGCACCGCTCGATGAGATCACGGAAGAAGCCTTTCACAAGAGCTTTAACATCAATGTGCTTGGTCCTCTGCTCGTCACGAAAGCGGCCGTCAAACACCTCAAAGCGGGTGCCAGCATCGTCAACATTGGTTCGACCGCGCCGCTGATGCGATCCGAGTCTACTACGGTGTATACAGCGACAAAGGCAGCCCTCGATAGCGTCACGGGGGTGTTGGCGAAGGAACTCGGACCAAAAAATATTCGGATCAATTCGGTGAATCCTGGCTTCACCATTACTGAAGGAACAGGAAGCTACGTCGGTTCCGACTTCGCGGAAGGGCTCATCAAACAAGTGCCGCTTGGTCGCGCTGCGCACCCAGACGACATTGCATCCATCGTTGTCTTCTTAGCTTCTGAAGAGGCCAAGTGGCTGACTGGGGAACTCATCAACGCGAGCGGCGGTCTCCGCTAGGAACATACGTCCCCATCTTTCGGTGTTCATGCGAGAGATGGGGACCAGCACCCTTGGGCAGCTTTCGCTGAAGCTTTCCGCTAGTCGAGGACCAGCCCGACTGAATCCGTATCGCACGTAGTCGCTGACGTAATCTTAGAATCCGGAAGCAAGCTTAGGGTGGCAGCAGCAAGCAAAGAGAGCCCCGCCGACACGATAAACACCAAGTGAAGGGCATGGACAAATGCGGAGTTTACGATGAGTTGTCCGGCAGGCCCTGCGACGTCAGCCATTCCTCCCAATTCCCTTCGATGGCTATACATCGCTTGCTTTGCCGCGACCGACAGTGAGGATGTCCCGAGATTTTCAGAAAAGGATCGTTGGAAGGCGTCCGAGAACATGATGCCGAATAGCGATATTCCAAGCAGGCTTGCAACATTAGAGATCGCATTGTTGATACCCGAAGCGGCCCCACTCCTTTCCTCTCGAACGGAATTCATTACTGTAGTAGTGAGCGGCGCAACCAGCACCGCCAAACCCAACCCCAATAGACAGACACCCGGAAACACAGTACCCAGATACTCTCCCGCAGGATAGATACGCAACAGTAGAGCATAGCCAACCGCAGATAGGAGGGTTCCACGACCAGCGGCAATCTCGGGCCGAACCGTGCGACTACAACTCCTGTATAGCGAGACAGGATCGAGATGAGAATGCTAATCGGCAGTAGTGTGGCTCCGGCCTTCGTAGCCGAATAGTGCTGGACTTGAATAAGCTGGAGAGGCAGATAGTAGAGAGTCCCCGTTAGAGCCGCATAGATGAAGAGGGTGATGACATTGGCGATGCTGAAGCTCTTTGAACAAAATAGAACAAGCGGCATCATGGGTTGATCCGTTCTGGATTCCCAGAAAACGAATCCGCACAGAGACAATAGACCCGTGCCTCCAATGATCAGTAGCGTCGAACTACGGTATGTACTTTCAATTAGCGCAAACGTACACAATCCAAGCCCGATGGCAGCGAGACAAGCTCCGATCCAATCCGGTCTAGTGGCGCTCGAATTTCTCGATTCAGGGACCTTGCTGCTCGAAATGAGAATCACCATGAGCGCAATCGGAACATTCAGAAAGAAAATCCAGCGCCACGATGCATTCTGGACCAGCCACCCTCCAAGAACGGGGCCCACCATCGCCGCGATGGCAGTCGTTCCGGACCAGATGCCGATGGCCCGCCCTCGTGTTTCCTCGGGGAATGAGGCACTGATCAACGCCAGACTGCCAGGAACGAGAAGCGCCCCGCCTACACCTTGGATGGCGCGACTCGCGATGATGACGCCGAAACTCTGGGCGAACCCGCACGAGATCGAAGACACTCCGAAGAGCACAACTCCGATCAGAAAGATTCTCTTGCGACCATAGAGGTCTCCGAACGAACCACCTAAAAGCAACAAAGAGGCAAGAGAAAGTACATAAGCTTCGACGATCCACTGTAGGGTCGATCCAGTTGTATGAAACGCGGCCTGGAGGGCTGAGAGCGCTACGTTTACAACGGTACCATCGACAGATACCATGCTCGAACCCAGGATCGTCGCAGCCAGGGTCCAGGGGCCCGCACCCGCACGAAGTGCAGTCCGCGGTTCGATTAGGGCGTGAACGGGAGTACGCTCTTGATTGACCATGACACCTCTAGCCACGGTGACTTCATATTTTGAAGGTACACTCTAATGACAGGGCTGTCCAGGCAATACGGAGAATTGACTAGCGACGGCCGCCGGAGACTAGAAGGCTCTCACCTGTGATGTACGACGATTCATCGGAGGCGAAAAACAATGCGGCAGCCGCTACGTCCTCAACGGAACCGTTGCGGCCAAGTGGAGTTTGCTGCTTGATATCGTTGAGCATCACCCGTCCCATTTCTCCCAAACTCCTAACTCCCTCGGTTGGCGTGAGTCCGGGATTCAGAGTATTAAAACGGATCTGGCGACTTGCATGCGCCTTTGCCAAGGACTTCGTAAGGGCGTCGATTGCACCCTTGGTGGCGGAATATACGGGACCCAACTCCGAAGGGCAGACACTCACAACGGAGCTGATGTTTATCACGCTACCTCCCGCTTTACCGAAGTGAGACAGTGCAGCTTGAGTCACCAGGATCGTTCCAAGAACATTGAGGTCGAAGAGCCTATGAAAATGCTCCTCCGTGACCGCCTCTAAGGGAACAAACTCATACGCGCCCGCATTGTTGACGAGAATGTCCAGCGAGCCAAAGGCTTTGACGGCCTCCACAAGCATGGTTTGTACTTCATCACGTTTTGTTACATCGGCTCTCAGAGAAATTGCTCTGCCACCGGATGCCACAATGTCTGAAACAACCGCATCCGCTTCTGATTTGTTGACCGGATAGTTCACGATCACAGCCGCGCCTTCCAGACCAAAGCGACGGGCGATCGCAGCGCCAAAACCCATCGACGCCCCGGTTACGAGAGCAACCTTTGCTTTCAGTCTCTTCATAAGGTTTCCTTTTTGTCAGAAATTTGAAGCCAGCGAACTGAGCACGGCTCAAAAAGATGATCTCATCCCGTCGAAGAAAGTGATTCTTGACCGACACGCTATGTGGCGAGTTTGGTTTCGATCTGGAGACGGATTGCGGCGGTCGAGAGCCATGCATGGATGCTCGAGAACATCCCCATTGATAGAGAAGTGTTGCGCAAATGGCTGAAGGCAGGCTTCATGGAAAATAGAACTCTGTCCCCCACGGAGGCAGGACACCACAGGACGGAATCGTCTCTCCCACGCTGGCGAACCTGACACTGGACGGGTTGGAACTGCTGCTCAAGGAGACCTTCCGCGGCAAGAAGATCCGAGGGCAGTTCTACAGTCCGAAAGTAACTTCGTGCGCTTTGCCGATGACTCCATCATCACTGTTGCTCGAAAGAGCTGCTGGAGAATGAAGTCAAGCCTCTCGTCGAACACTTCATGTCCGAACGGGGCTTGCACCTCTCACCAGAGAAAATCCGCATCACGCATATCTAACAGGGCTTCGACTTCCTGGGGCAGCACCTGCGTAAGTGGGACAGCAAGCTCCTGATTACATCTTCCAAGAGGAACCCGCACGCCTTCCTGGAAGATGTGCGTGGCCAGGTTCGTCCGAATCGAGCCACAAACCAGGAGTACCTGATTATGCGGCTCAACCCGACAATCCTTGGATGGGCCTATTAACACCGCCATATCCAAGCAAGTTCGACGTATCGGAAAGAGGGGATGGTTCTCTGACACTCGCTCTGGCGATGGGCAAAGTACCGGCATCCGGCAGGTCTGGCCGCTGGGTCGCAAATCGATACTGGCACCGGATCAGAAACCGCGCATGGTGCTTCTCCCCTGGCGCGCCGCGTTCGCGGCTGGATGAGATTCAACCAATCAAGCCAGCCGACATCTCTATCTGTCGCCACGTAAAAGTGGAGTCGAATGCTAATCCGTTCGACTCACACTGGCGTCCTTCCTTCGAGTTTCGCAAGAGGTTCAAGTCACCCGGCCATAATCGTCTGTGCGTTCGTTGTACTGGTTCTGCTCGCGCAGAGCTCACAGCTTGAGCAGGATGATGAAACCATCAAGTCCGGTTCTTAGGGGAGGGGGAGGGAGCGGCAGCAATGCCGCTTCCTTACCCGACCTTGGCCCGCAGCCGGCGAGCGGGCCGGAAGCCAAGCGGATGAGGGTGGCAGGGAGAAACCGGCACGGGTTCTCCCTGCGCGATTTTTGGCGCAGCGAAAAGCGAGGGACGGTGGATGACCGTCCCTCGGTGAAGAGATGACTAGGCGGCTTTCTTTGCTGCCTTGCATGTTGGCTGAGCCGTCTTCCTGGCCTTCCCCTTCGCGGCGAACTCCTGCTTCACCTTGGCGGCGACGGCGTCGGTGTCCACTTTGTAGGCGATCGCAGCCTCCTTAAGCAGAGCGGAGAGATTGCCGCGAGTGGCTGCAAGCAAGATGCTCGACTCAACCAACATCCGGGACAGGGTGCCTTCGTCGGCGCGACGGACGAAGGCCGCAAGCGTCTTCGTTACGCCTCCATCGTCGCGCTTCTGCCGGATGCCATGTTGTCGTGCGAGCATCTCGACACGGCTTTCATCCATGACGCTGACCAGCTTCTCAAGGATAAAGAGCAGGTCACGCTTCATCAGGCGAACCGGGACAGCGGAGCCGATGGCAGCAAGGACACGAAGCCCAGTTGCGTTGGCGATAGCTTGTTCCTTGCGCTGCTTTTCCTGCTCGGCCTTCCACTTCACATCGTTGCGGCTCGTTTGCTGCTTCGGATGATGCACCGGGCAGGACGGATTGGCGCATACCTTATGGATGGTGCCAACGTCGCTGCCTTCGATGATGATGGCCTCGGTCGTGAATCTGCAGGTCTTGTATTCCGGCCCTTGGGCTTGCTGCTTGTCCTTCGGCTTCTCGTCTTGAATCGCGGTGTACTTGTTGCGCGGCAGTACCGGACTGCCTTCCTTCTGTCCACCGTAGGCGGTGCTGATCTGCACCAGCTCCGGTTTAGCGGCAATGGTCGCGGCGACGTGTGCCGAGACTTTGGTGGCGTAGCAGCCGGGGTCGGTGCAGCGGTCGCCCTGTCTGCCGAGGTCATCGCCAAACAGCAACTTGTTATGTCCCGTCCGCTTGGGGCAGTCGGCACAACTGCCAGCGGCGGGGACAAGCTGTGCGTCCCGCTTATTGAACGGCGCATCCTTGAGGACTAACAGGATGTTCGAATCAATCCAGAATTGCAGGTTGCGGACAGGCAGCAGGATACGCGCTGGCTTCGCTCCATTGTTGTAAACCTCTTTGAAGCAAGCGGATAGCGCATGAGCCTGGTGGGCGGCTGGGAGTTTTGCCAGTAGCAGCGCGTGGCCTACGCCGATTTCGTCGGCGTAGAACGCCTCGGCGGCGGCGGGTACGAGGTCAGCTAACTTCAACCTCGAAGCGACAAAGGTGGGTGATTTCCCAACCTTCGCGGCGATCTGCTCGATGCTGTACTTGGGTTCGTCCAATTCCAGCAAAGCGCGAAAGCCCTGCGCCTCTTCCATCGGGTGGATTTCAGACCTGATTAGGTTCTCCACTAACTGAGCCTCTAACGCTGCTGCATCGGACAGGTTGACGATGCGGACGGGCACGGTTGGAACCTCGGCGATCTGCGCGGCGCGGTAACGCCGTGCGCCTGCGATGATCTCGAAGCCGTTCTCCGTAAGCGGCCGCACCAGCAAGGGCGAAAGAACGCCCTGGGTGCGAATTGATTCTGCCAACTCCTTCAAGGCGATTGGCTCAAAAGTCCGGCGCGGGTTGGTCTTCGACTCGGTCAGTACAGACAACGGCACGTTGCGGTATTCAGTGGCATTAGCGATTTGGGTTTCCATGATGACAAGCTCCTTTCGAGCGGCTAAGGGTGAAAGCACGGAACGGAACACGTCGGGCTCGGTTCCGCTCCACGATGGGAGCGGACTAGCCGAGGATGCACTTGTCCGTGAAGACTTCTGCGTATCCCTGCAATCGCAGGTTGTTGTCCCACGTCCGGGCGAACTTCTCGTGTTGTTCCTGAAGCTGGAGCAACGCAACATAATGTCCGTTGACGATTGCTCGTGAGACTTGCTCCACGGCAACGTAATCGTTGCGCCAACTGAACGGAATCAGGTGTGCGCCACCTGCGAAGCCAAGCTCGAAGCACATCTCCGGGTCGCGCATGGCATCGCCGTTTTGTTCGCCGTAGTGACAGACAGAGATTGCAGGCAATCCAAGGGGGCCGGACTCATCCGTCGCCTCGATCACAAGCGGCATGTACGGCGGGTTTTCGATTTTGACGTAGAGGCTGGGTCGCCAGCCTCCCGCATTCTGCAAGATGGAAAGTAAGGTCTTCATGCTGCCACCTCCGCGAGTTCGTCGGAGGCAGCTTCTTCAGTTATCGACGACTCCAACGCAGCAAGGATGATGCTGGCCGTCTGCTGAATGACTTCCAGCGATTCCGCCAGTAACGATGCATTGCCTTTGTAAAGCTGGATGTAATCTGCCGATGCCGAACCCGTCACCAGCCCAGCGGCCTTGCCGACAACAAAGGCCACGGCCTCCGCCTCCGTCTCACGTACCGTCTTGGTGGTTGCGGTGCGACGGTCACTTTTATGCAGGAGCTCGTGTGCCGTTTCATGGACAAGTGTGGCGAAGGTTTCCGCCTTCGATTGTCCGGGCAACAGAGCGATGCGTCCGCCATAACTCATGCCAAGCGCGGGGGCAATCTTCTCGTTGTATACAAGCTGAATGCCTTTGCTTTGGAGGAATGCGGTAAGACGGTCGATGTTGTCTCCGGGGTCGCCAGAGACTTCGCGCATCTCTGGCAGGTCTACCCCATCGGTCTGCGAAATATCGAAGACGTAGGCATTTCTGAATCCGAGCAAGATGCGCTCATTCTGTTTGGTGATGTCTTTCTGGGCTTCGGTGTCCTTCTTGCGGCGAACGCCGATGATGGGAGCAAGGATGCGGATGCCCTTCTGTCCCGCCTTCACGGAACGGCCAAGGTTCTTCCACGTCCAAAACCCGGCCACGCGCGTTGCCGTTGGCATCTGTCGCGCTATCTCCAAAACGTTCCCGAAGGAATACGAATGGAAACGGCTCATGGCATTGAGGTAGTTGGTGAGGGCGTCGGACTGTCCCGCTTCTAACTGCTCAATCAAGAGCTTGATGTTGGCGGCGATGAGTTCCTGTTTGGTGGACGGCTTCTTGCTGTCGATGGTGGTTGCGCTGTTTGTGGTGGTGATGGGGGTCATGGTGTTTGTCTCCTTGGCTTTTGCCGTTGCTTTTCATGCCATGCGTGGCATGTACCTACATGCCGAACGCCTCCTGGCGAAGGTGGGGGGTAGCAACTGCAAGCCGAGGGGTATCCCCACCCCGGAACGCAGTGGAGGGGCGTAGCGCAGCGGAGGTCTGCACAAGCGGAGCGCGGAAGATTGGGGAGTGGCTTGCAGGCGCGAGGGGCGAAGCTCCCCTTAGCAGCTTTTGCTTGTTCTACGCGGTGGGGCGTTGCGGGGAGGGTGGACCTCCCCGCTGAGGTGGGTAGCGGAAGACGCACAGCGGCTGAAGACAGGGAGGAGTGGAAACTCTTCCCTCCTAAATTCGTTCCTAGACTCAGAATGGCTACGGGAGTGCGCTAACTGACAGCCCGGACAAGAAATCGTCATGTTCGTCAGATAATGAAGATTATGGCGATTGATGACCCCTTTGAAGCAGTGGAGAAGCAATACCCGGATGGCCCCGACGGTCCATTTGCAGAGCTGACCGTCGGATCTGCAACCGCTGCATTGGGCTTTCCCCTGGTAGCGCCGCTTGCGATCATTTTCGGTTTCCTCGACAGTTTCAGTACGCAGGCAAAGCTCAATCGAGGCTTGGCATTTATCCGAGCTCTCAATGAGCAATTCAAAGGACTGGAAACGTCGGTCAAGAACATGAAGACCGAGGTGACCGAAGTGCAGGCCGCGTTGCGCGTGGCTCTCTCCAACGATCTGAACGAATTCAACGACCAGAAACGGGACCGCTATATCACCGTAGCGAAGTCTGCGGTGACGCTCGAAACCAAAGTATCCGACCTAGTCAGCTTCATCCACGATGTGGAACAATTCGGAGAACGGGACATGCTTGGCCTGAAGGTTTTGAACCAGATCATGAATAAACACGGCGACTGGCCTGACTCGCCAACGAATGCGGCATCATTCCAAAAACCAAAGCTGCATCCGAATACGTTCATTCACCGCGCCTCGGAGTTGTCCATAGCAATGGCATCGGCACTCACGCACAACCATCAACTCACCAATAACGATCCATTCAGCCGCGAGGAAGGGTTACAGATTTGCCTGCGGCTTCAGGGATTCGGTTTAGCACAAGAAATCGCTACAAGCCCGCGCGAGATTCCAATCTCCAACTATGCTGCCCGCCTCACCAGCCGAGGACTCATGCTGCTCCGATTGCTTGGTGAAGACGTGCCGAACTGGGATAGGTATTTCGGCGCGCATGGTCCGTTGTAGCTCTGCCGAAACGTCAAATGCTGCTTGGATTGGCGAGACACCAAGCCCGCAATTCTTCGCTTTTCGACAGTGCATAGGGGAACGATTGCAGCAACAGCCTGACCGAATCTTCTGAAACGATCGCGTTCATGGGATGCACAGCGTCATTCCGCTGGACCCGGATGGCCTCGTACAGTGACATCAAGTGTGTGGTTGATCCTTCTGAATCGGCGTATGGGATCAGTTTTGCCGTTACGGCTTGGTGGATCGTATCCCGAACGGTCTCGAACAGCTCCAACAGCTTCCGACGATCTAACAATCCCCTCAACTTGATCTGCTTCTTTGGGTCTATCAACGCCGAGAAAACTGCTTCTGCCAGGAGATATAGCTCCTTTTCCGAGGCGGCTCCTAGCATCACGGCAGACGCAAAATATGCTTCTCTATCAAGAGCGGTCAGGGCTTCGATGACATATTGCTCAACGATCGGATCGAGCGAAGGAACTCGCCCGCGCAAAAATCTCATATACTGCTCGGCGTCTTCAGGGAGTGGTTCCTTCCCTTGAAACCACACACGACCGCGCTGGGTCACATTGAACATATGCAAATGCGGTTGGTTCAGATGGGAGTCTGGGGCTGCCGGCGCGATATATCCCTTGTGAAAAATGTGGAAGAATGCCTCAGAGATCAGGGTACGCAACTCGGCCGGCATCGCTTCGTACTGAAATGTCTGTCCCCCCGAATAAGCACCTGGTGGGAATCGGACGACGCCTTCAACTTGTGCTTGTTCCAGTCGGGCGAAAAGCGCGTTCGCATACGTCCGAAACTCAAAATTGATCGTCTGCTTTAGGGCTTCCCGAACGTAAGGAAGAATCCACGTCAGAGTGAGGGTATCTTGTGCCATCGGATATACCAGACACTATAAGCGAGACGGTGAGACTTTAGGACGTTGCCACCTCTTTTGGAATCACTTTCACAACGCGGGGTTGAATCTTAACCCGTCGGGCGGGTGAATCCGGGCCGTGCGCGCAGGCGCCAGCACGTCTCAGGTTGGGAAGGCGGGTAGAAAAGGAGCCTGTCAGCGGCAGGCTCTCAAGCGCCCCCGCCATTCAGCTCGACAGAATGGCGGGGGCGGTTTTGGGGGGCCGGAGTGTTGTTGCGTTGCGGGTAGAACTTTCCAGTACGGTTTCCCGCCGCTCCATTCAGTGCCGTCATCGTCCATGCGTACCCAAAGACAGTTTCGGATGGCCTTGGTCACGGTGCCGGTGCGCCGGGACGGTCTGCTGCGTGCCCGTTTGCCTTTCATGTCGCTCTCCTCTCAGGGTTGGGGCGCGTCCCCTTAGCAGCTTTTGCTTGTTCTGCCCGGTAGGGCGTTGCGGGGAGGGTGGACCTCCCCGCAGGTGGGTGGCGGAAGAGGCGAAGCAGCTGCTCCGGAGAGGAACCTTCCTCCCTAAAGTTATCGAAAGCCTACGACACCTAAGTTTTGTTGGATGGAAGAAGTTCTATACTTTCAACATCTTCTGTTTGGGCTTTGTGTCTTGCCGATTTATGACCGTGAGGCCAATTCGGCTGCTAAAGAGCGTCTGATCGCGGCACTCCGGCAGGGGCGCCTGATCGGTATGACGGGTGCTGGGCTTTCCGCTTGGGCAGGCTACCCAGTATGGAATAGTGCTCTCAGGCGGCTCGCGGATCTCGTCGCAGAGATCACCGGGGACGCGCAGCGTGGTGAACAAGTCATCGCTCAGAACATGGACATGTTGTTCTGCGCCCAAAAGCTCGGGCAGATCATCGGTGAACTTGAATTCTCCAACTTCTTGCTTCGTGAGTTTGGCCCAACCGGGAAGCTCCCGCCGAACGTGCTCCTCCAGTTCGCTTCGTTACCGCTAAGACACATTGTCACGTTGAACTTCGATCTTTCCTGTGAGGAAGCGCACACTGTCATCCAGGTGCCATTCCGATCGCAGTCGAGCGCGAGCGATGAGCTTCTACTCGATTTCTTCCGGAAGATGGACATTCCAGAGTTTCCAAAAACTATTTTTCACCTGCACGGCCAATTCAGCGATCCATTGGACAAGATCGCTTTGACTGAGGTTGGGTATCAGCGACTCTACACGCGGTCGCCCCTATTCCTCCACCATCTGGAGAACTTGATGGTTTCGAAGAGCATCCTGTTCGCTGGTTTTGGGTTCACCGATAGTGACGTTGTCAACAGGTTTCGGGAAACTGCTCGGCTCGTACGAACAGAGCTCAACAACAGACAGGTCCACTATCACTTCGCAATCATCGGTCTGAGTGGACAAAATGGTGGGCAGAACGACGATCGAGCCATGCGTGAGTTCATGTCTGACCGCTACTTGATCGATGCTGTCTTCTACAACACCGTGGAAGGAGAGAATCCGCACGCGGAGTTCGCAGAGCTGATGCGGGAACTTGCAGAGGCGTGCGGTGAAGGTGTTCCTGCCGCTCTGCCTGCTGCCGTTCTGCCCGCTACGGCTCTTGTTGCTGAGGTTGTGGACCCCAGGGATGTCCAAAGAATGCAAACCCTGAACGCTGGATTCCTACGGAGGGTCGAACAAGATCATGAGAATGATTGATATCGCTCGTCCTCGTCTCATAGAAGAACTGGTCGAGCTCACCAATCGCGGATCGGTCATGGTGTCGGGTGCGCCTGGTATTGGGAAGAGTTGGATTCTAGCTCAGCTAATCAAGCGGTATGAGAGCGATTCGAGGCCCGTTACCACACTGACCGCCGAAGACTTCGAAGTAAGCACCGCCCAAGAAATCTACGAAGCCCTTGGTTTCAGCAAGCCTCTGCCGAAACTGCTTTCTTCCCTGAGTAATCCAGTGTTGATCATCGACGGTCTTGATGCGTTGAGGGGTGAAGCATCACAACGAGCCTTCCGAGAGTTGATTCATGAGGTTCTCGATCAAGCGCCGAATACAGCGATTGTGGCTTCCGTGCGAACTTTCGACCTACAAGAGTCGCCGGAGCTGCAGCGTCTTCAGTACCGTTATCCTCCGAACGGTCGGGGCATGCAGAAGTTCGTCATCGGCGAGCTCACGGATGCTGAACTACTCGATGCATCCAAGAAGAGTTCTGATCTACTCGCTCTTCTTGAGGACAAATCGGCTACGCTGTTTAGTCTTCTGCGGAATCCGTTCAACCTCCGGCTTGCATTCGCTTTACTCCATGATGGGATCGCGCTGAATGAACTGAGAAATATTCAATCCCAAGTACAGCTCCTTGAGAGCTACTGGCGTTACCGCGTATTGAACTCCGGCGATGGCGTACTGAAAGAGAGACTGCTTCGAACGGTCACGCAACAGATGGTAGACACGAAAGTTCTTTCGGTCCCCGAGACCGAAGTGATCGAACCCGGCTACGAAAATGTTCTGCGTGACTTGAAAAGCTCGGAGGTACTTCGCAAGAATGTGACGGGTAGACTCTCATATAGCCACAACATTCTTTTCGATTACGCGATTGCCCGTCTTCTGCTGGATGAATACCGGCTCTTCGGTTTCATCCGCGAAGATTCAGCGAGATCGCTATTCTTCAGGCCTTCGCTCACATTTTTCTTCCACAGGATCTGGGCATTCGATCGTGAGCTGTTCTGGAGGATTACATCTGACATCCTATCCAGCGAGGATTTGCAGGAAAGGATGCGCGTGGTTCCGGCAGTTGTGGCTGCCGAGGCGGTGAGAGCTCTCGATGAGGTCGGTCTGAACAACCTCAGGGTAGCTCTTGGGCCGGTTTTTCGAGACTTTATCGGATTGCTCCTGCGAGCGGTTTCCGCTGTGGGAGCGCTGGCGTCTGCCAGGCGACGATTGTGGACCAGCTGGATGCTCTTGGTCTCTGCCAATCTCGAAATTGCATGGACCAATGACGTCTTGACTATTGTCGCAACGCTCCATAACACGATGTCTGTTTGGGATCGCGTAGTCATTGGTGAGATGGCGAGAAATATCCTCTTTTGGGCAATCCAACCGCCTCCGTTCCTCAATGAGCAACAGGTACTAAACCTTTCATCGGTGGTAGTAGGCCGGATGTTGCCGATCATTGCAGACACATTCGAAACCAATGCGGTGGAAAGCGAGCGCGCGATACATGCGATTGCAGCTCGTATCGGATCGCCCAGCGCGGCGTCGAATGAGGCGTTCTGGCTGACGAACATCCTGTCCACGATCATCGCTAACTCCCCGACATTAGCAGAAGTCGTTTGCCTCAGCCTGTATTCATTCACCGAAGAATCAGACGAGATAACGAGCATGGGGGGGGGGCTCGTCATGCCGCTCACCAGTACACGGAAACAGGACTATTCATCGGCGCTGTATGGCTTGACTACTCGTTTCAAGCTTTTCTTGGAGGCAGATCCAATTCGCGCCGCGCGTGTGGCGATAAAGGCTGTCGAGATGGAGGTACGACGCGAACGGGAGCGTGATCGCGATGGAATATGGGAAGCAACGAAGTTCCGACTGAAGGGGCAAAGGAAGACTTATACGGCAGATTACAGCGAAATGTGGGATGGCATCGGAAGCCGCGATGTTACGAGCCTTATGCTTTTGGACTCGGCGTTGCTCTTCGCTTGCGAAGCTGCCGAGGAGATTCGTAATGGCATGATCGATGAAGTCTTGCGTTTCGCGTCTCTTGGAATCTCATGGAAGAAACTGATCTTCAGAGCAAAGTTTTGTACGGAACACTTGTATGGGCCAGTAAAGGAGCTTCTGTTCATCCCGAAGTTTATCGCGGCACCTGAGGTCACGGTGGACGTGGGTGATGTTCTCAAAGCGGCCTATGAGAAGAACCTTGTTTCCAAGACCGACTCCGAAAAAATCCAGAGAGCCATTGTCCTCATCGCCAGGACGAAGTTCATTCGTCGTTACGAGAGACCTTCAAGTGTTCAAAGACGCTTACTAGGTTGCATACCTGCGAAAGCCATCACCAATTCGGTTCTGCTTGACAAGCTCGCCAAAGCAGCTGCCAAACCCATCCGGGAGAATCGTCCCTTCTTTCGTTCCTCGGTCAGCGCGTTTACTCCCGATCAACTAGAGGAATATCGACGGGCAGGAATTGATCCGAGCAGTGTGCCCAACGCCGAGGCAATCGAAGCAACAAGCAAGGTTCGTGAGTTCGAGGGGCGGCACCTAAACTCGATTCCTAGCGATGCTGACTGCTTACAGATAGAACCCTCGCTTCGCGCGTTGCACGACTTGTCACAGGCAGAAGGCGTGTCCCCCCAGGTGGCTGAGAATGCTCGCGGAGTTCTTTATGCGGCAGTGAACGTTGTTTCAAAGAACAGCACGCTGGGGGCGGATTCTCAACCAATCGCCTTATCACGTATTTACGCGCTCGAAGGCAGTGTCGATCCAGAACCGGTTTTCGACCCGAAGTACCACCTTCCCTTTGATCACACTGGTTGGGGGAGTCCTTCCTCCCGAATTGAAGCGGTCCAAGCACTGGGCCACCTCATTTGGAATTATTTTGCTGATGAGGAGATCGTTTCTGCGTTTATCGAAGCCTCGGCGGACCTGGTGCCGGCGGTTCGTTACCAAGTGGCGAGATTTCTGACCAGTCTCTACAAGCAGTCTTTGAAAGAGCGCTACTGGGCGACACTTCAGAGGATGATCGAGACAGAGAGCACAAGTGGCGTGATGCTTGGCTTAATTGGATCGCTTCAGGCTGTCGCCGGTATCGAGCCAGAAAAAACGATGGACGCGATTCGGCAGATTGCTGACCGCGGCCTCCCGACAACGGATCGCTCGGAGACTCGCCGTGAAATGATGGGCATTCCAGTTGGTCTATACGCAGTCCAAGGTAACGAACGCGCCAAGGAATTCTTGCTCGCCGTGGCTGGGTCTCCCCAGCTATTTGCGAGCGAAATTTCAAACGCCATTTTCACAGCTTCTCATTACCTTGACGCGAAGGAGATCAAGGACGCGACTCAACGCATTCGTGCTCGAGATTTGCTAGGACTATTGTTTGCTCCGGCACGCGACATGCTCGTGAATCGCGTTGAACTGGAGAATTCCGCCGAGACAAATCGCAAGCTCCTTGAGATTATGGATTCCGCTGCAACGAGGATCGTCTTTTCGTTCGGCCTCCCCTCCCACGGGGTTTCGTTGGATGACGCTCTGAGCAAGGACCAACAAACTGAGATTTATTCGTACGTCAAACCGCTGCTAGAGCAGTTGCTGGGAGGCGACACAACGATGGAGGCAGTTCCTCTTATGCCAAGAACGGCGTACTACCTCTTGCAGCTAATGAATGGGATTCTCGATATAGATCCTGTATCCGTACTAGGTTTTGCCGCAGCAACCTGTGTGGGGGGGGCATATTTGAACTTCGAGCTCGATCCATCCGCCCGAGACGAAGCGGTTAAGTTGGTTGACCACGCGCTCGCTGACCACAAGGACACGCTCAAACTTAGCTCGAAATCCGTAGGAAAGCTCCTTGATTTGTTTGTGAAGGCGGGATGGAGCGAAGCTCTGGCGCTCACTTTCCGCCTAGACGATGCTTTTCGCTGAAATCATTTCCGGGTCCTAAGCACCGATTGGTGCAAGTTGTGAGAGTGTTTCTCACTTACGAGTGATAGCCATACACCCAGTAGCGGTAAAATTAGGTTTCTGGAGTTCACAAGAGGCCTGCTTTGAGACCAACCGAGGAGTAAATGGCCCTACCAACCTTTGACGAACTTCCATTCAATTCCCGGCCTGACCTAACCCCTTATCTGATTCACCTCACCAAAAACACAGTAGCTAAGGACGAATATTCGGCCTACGAGAATCTTGTGCACATCTTGAAGCGCGGCGAGATTTGGGGCAGCGGAAACAAAGCGTTTGTCAAAGGGCGCAAGAAAGCGACCTGCTTCATGGATGTACCTTTTCAAACCTTAAAGTACGTACTCACCCCCGAGAATACTGATCCAGAGAACCCTCGTTACGAGCCGTACGGAATCATCATTAAGAAATCAACCGCTTACAACAAGGGTTGTCGACCAGTTCTGTATCTCTCCAATCCGGAGATAAAGATGCTGAAGATTCCTCGAGACGAACTCTGGCGAGTCGTGAGGTTCGAACCTAAAGACGAAGGCTGGATTAGCTGGATACACGAACGAGAGTGGAGATGTTCCGGTACTTTCAAGGTACCTTCAAAGCCCCTAGCCGTACTCGTCAAAGACACAAACGACGCCCGGCAGCTTCAAAAACTCATTGAAGAAGAACCAAGTGAGTTCAAATGCAAGCCCGCGTCAATCATCCCGCTGAGCATCATCTGCCAAGGGCTGCTCCCCCCGAACCCGAGGAAATCCAAGTGACGATTAGTGATTTTCTGCGGTCTCTAAAGCCATCTGGCGATAGTAGCTTTGAGGACCTGGTCGGCGAGCTCCTGGGCGCTCTCACAGGCTTGCGGTTTTTTGCAGCCCGCAGTGGCGATCAGGGTGGCCGCGACGGCCGAGCCTATGGTTCCGCGGGCGGAGACATCGTCTTCGAATGCAAGCGCTACTCCGCTGATACATCCCTCAAAGACCGTGAGCTGCTAGGAGAACTGGCGCAGGCCCATATACGTCTCCCGGAACTCGACGTGTGGATCATTGCGGCGTCCCGCGACGTCACGGACCAAAATCTTGAAGGGTTAGAGGCATTCGGAAAAGAGCATGGGATCGACATCGTGCCCTTGGAATCCCTACCGGACGGCAGCGCAACTCTCGATTTCCTCGTCAGCTCTTTTCCGGCAGTTGTAGAACGGTTCGCTAGTCCAGATCAGTTCGTTGAACTTACAACTGCGATGGAGAAGGCTTCGAAAACCCCGGAAACGCAGGCGCGGCTCGCCGAGCTCAGGGAAAAGTTTCTGCAACCCGATGCAGGGTGGCCATCATGGCGTGAAAGCTCTCATCAAGAGTGGAATCGGATTGTCAGTCAGGAGCCCGCATCGCGCTCCCGCTTCGGTCAGCCGCTAGATGTTTCATCAGGCGGTGGCATACCTCGAATTGACGCCGAAACGGCGCTCGACAACTGGTGGAACAACGATACGCCCAAACTCTTTGCGATGACTGGTGAGGAGGGGGACGGTAAGTCCTGGTCAGTTGCACAATGGCTGACGAACCAGGTTCAGAAAAACAACGGTGACTTTCCGCCTATCGTCTTCATTCCCTCCCGTGACGCCGGCTCTGCCAAGAGCCTGGAAGATCTGGTCCTAGAGAACGTACGACGGCTACTTCCAAACGGAGAATGGCGAAGCAAGCTACACCGATGGCTGGAGCATCGGGACTCTGACGGGAAAGAACCGGTCGCAGTAATCGTACTGGATGGTCTCAACGAGCGGCATTCGTCAGACTACTGGCAGACGGTGATCGAAACATCCTTTGATAAACCCTGGGCCGGAAGAATCCGGCTGATCTGCACCGCGCGTAGTCAGTACTGGGAAGAGTTCTTTGCAAAGCGCAAATCCATCCCGGCGACATCGTTCAGTTTGAAGTCCTTCAGCGATGCTGAACTCCAACTTGCTTTGAACGGACGCGGTCTCAAGGTGTCCGACTTCCCTGAAGAGCTTAGGTCATTGTTGCGCAAGCCGAGGTATTTCGATTTAGCTGCAAAGTATCGCAATCAGATCGCGGAATCGGGCGATTTCACCTTGGCACGTCTCTATTTCGAAGACTGGCGTGACCGCTGTGACCGAAACAACCCAGGGATATCTGAGGATGCGTTCAACGACATCCTCAAGCAAATCGCCGAACGACACCGCGACGGGGTTCAACGGCTCGCGAAGAGTGAGGTCGAGCAGTACATCGGTTTTGACTCCGAGACGCGCAGAACTTTCACGGATCTCACAACGAGTGGTGTGCTTGAGAAGGATGGCTCGCGCTGGAAAGTTAGCGGCACGAGACTGCCTATGGCCCTCGGCCTGCTACTCGGAGATGAGCTCACATCAGCCCAGAGTAGCGCCGATCTCAAAGAGTTAATCGCCAAGTGGCTGGAGCCCCATACCGGCTCCGACATGGAAGCTCTCATCATTGAGTACGCTGTATTGGCTTCTGTCGCTCAGGGAGCTTCGTCAACGATCATAGCCAACCTGCTCCAGGCGTGGATCAATACCCAAAACCCGAGATCTCCGGTAGGCAGCCCGATCGAGCGACGCCTCACAGCCTACATACCGCAATGCCTGGATGCGTATGTGGAACTCGCAAAGTCTGTTTGGAGTTCTACGAAAGAACATCCATGGGCACAGGAGGTCCTGATCGCGGGGTTTTCGTTCTGGGTCCAAAACTCTCAACCCGTTGTACAAGGCATAGTCCCGGTCCTCGAAGAATGGCTTTCCATGGTGGCCCTTGACGGACCACCGATGTTCCGAAGGATGCCGTTTATCGGTCCTGCTCCAAAACAAGATTCTCGCGTAAAGACACTGTGGCCCGATGCCGAACATAACCGTGATTATGGTTTTGATGGCTATTTGCTGCGCGTCATCGACGATGACGGTTGGTTACGGCTGTCTCATGCGGCATTTGTGATCATCTCGTTCATGGAAGACCGCCGACCATTCGTCCGGGCATTCGTGCGCTACGGCATAGCAAAGGCCATTGATGAGTCTACTGATGGACAAAAGGAGCTGCGCTGGGCAATCAGAAGTTCCAAATTTGATCTCGAGCCACTGTTTCAGCCGCACATTCAGCTTCTGTTGTCTGATATGCGCAGGCAGGCCCAGTGGGCGTGCTCTCGACTTCTCCGAATGATGGGGACGGAAACGGCTTGGCAGATGCTTGCGTCAATCGATGAAGATTCCCTCTACCCAGAATCTGAATTTGCAATTGAGTGGCGAAAGAACCCTGTGGAGTCGATCGTCCAATGCACGATAAAAGATCTCGAGGAATATGTATCTAGAGAAGACTTTAAATCGTGGAGCTTCGTTGACTCTGCGAAGGCGTTTGCTGCCGACACAGACCTGAATTTGCCGTCAGAGGTCCGAGGACGCCTCGAACCCCTTCTCGGACAACTTGTAGCCAATCCCGTGTGGCAGGGACAGTGGAAGAGCGGCGAAGATCATTTCTTGGAAAAAGCAGAGGTTGTGTTGTCCCGAGTCGATCCGGGGGCAATTGCCAATGTCATTCGCCGGATCGTTAAGACAGCTCCTGCGCGACTTGTCGACGCTCTATACGGTCTTGCATTTCGCCTCGAAGAGTACGATCTGCTTCTGGACCGCGATACTCGCGAGACGCTGGAGCACGTCAGGCAGAACAGCCCCGAGCTTCAAGGACCCGCAGATTCAAAGGGCATGCATTGTGAGTTTTTCTTCTTCTCACGAGTATTGCCCTTGTGGACTGGAAGCGGCCAGCTCGAGCGTTTGCTATCCCGGCCGTCTGATGCAAACGATTGGATCGACTTCGAGAACTCCTATAAGGGGCCTGTAAATGGAAATCTGCCGGAAGCCAAAACTTCTAAAGACTGGTTTCGCACGCTGTACTATCTGAGCGTTCTGGGAGAGGATAAACTCACCGACGACGACTTGCTAAGCGCTTATGGGACCGGCGACTCTTTAGTAAGAGGCTCTTTATATCGGTACCTTCTGTTCAGCGACGTTTCAAATGAAAGACGCGCTCCACTCGTTTCCAATTGGTTCTGGAACTCCGAAATGCACTTCATGGAGCAGACTTTCGGCAGTCTTCTGCTGATCAAATTGGCACAAGAGGAAGAATCGGCCGCTCCCTGGAGACGCGTCGATCCGACGTTCCGCGCTACCGCGCTCCTTAGGGCAGGGAGTTCGGAATCGGAGTGGACCGAATACTCCGATTGGTTCACAGACATGATCGCTGCCTTGCAGGTGCAATTCCCGCAAGACAACGTGCCAGCGTATGAAATCACTCACTGCCCTCAGGAGACGGGAAGGCCGGGACGCGTTTCATTGGCGCCTGAACCTCCGAGGTCAATCCGCTTTGTTTCGCCTGAAACTCATTGGGGCGGACGATCTGCTGAAGACCCTTTTGCTGCTTTCACTGAAGAACCTGAGGCCATTCGGCAGCGTACCAAGGCGAAGAATGAACAGTTGCGCGAGCTGAATAACAGGGCAGCAGAGCTCGGGAACTTCTGGATGCAGCGTTGTTTTCCACGCGATGCGATTGAAGCGATGTTCGATCACGCTCCACGATGATCGATGTCAGCCTGCGCTTGCTCTTAGAGCAAGAAGCGCCGAGGGTCCCGTTTACATCGGTTTCGTATTACACCGCTTTGGCAGAGGTTCTCTTCTCGAAGAAAGACCGGGGAGGTGACGCTATAGCGCTCTTCCGGATACTCCGCTCGATGGGCTATGGAGTTCGCATCATTGATGCAGACACTCAACTCAACCAACTGGATATCGACGCCTTCGGGAGTGCAGAAACACCAGAGTTGCGGTCATTCTGGGATGAAGAGCTTGCGGGATGCTCGTCGGACCTTGACCTACTGGAACTCGCTATCAAAGTGCGCCTTTCGGGTGAAGACTCGGCAAAGTGGCTCGATGAAGTCATAACTCGTGACTTGCTGTCGGGATCTGCGTTTGAAGAGGCGCGTGCGGTTAGCATTCGTGGTTTTCTCGATGTGGAGCCGGCAGCCCGGTGGCTGACAGAACCAACGAAGGATGACGATTCTTGGTACCGGAGTGTCCTAAGAATTGCGCAGAGGCGAGTGAAATCAGAACGTGATGCACATCACTGGTTCAGGAAGTTCTGTGAGCTTACTGACCTCGATGCAGCTTGGGCTGCATTCCGTTTGTTTCTGACGATTGCCGACCGGCGCTGCTGGCTTTGGTGTCACGAAGAACTGGCGGTCTTGGCAGAGGATGACCCAAGATGCAGGTTCTTTCGGAGCAATCGCGATGAGATCCGAAAGGCTTGCAAGGAAAACGAGGAAAAACTCGCAAAGTCCTTTGTGGGATGCGAAATTGCGGATCAAATGTCCCCCTGGCGGGGTTAGCAGAGCGCTAAATGCTCAGGAGAAAGAATGAAATTGCTCATATGAAATCCGACATCACCAACAAGCTCACGAAGGAACTAGGGCAGGAGATCGTCTCTGAACGACAAGTCGTTTATATCTTGGTCGAACTTCGAAAGCTGCTTGAGACACAGGGACTAGATAAGGACACGCGCTATCGAGCGTTGATGTTCAGTTGCGATTGGGCTGCACATTCAAAGCTCAATCGTGAATCAGCCAAGGCCATCACGTTGCTTTTCGATAGATATGAAACACGCTATCGACATGAACCAGTCGGCGTCAGCCAAGCAGGCATTCCTGAACTCGTCGAATTTTGCGAACATACCCGATTTCGCCAACAATTCGTCGTTGCTTGTGAACAGAGCGATATTCCTACCGACGCAATAAAGGATGACGACTGGTGGCGATCATTCCTTAGACATTTCTCAGAAGTGGTCCGGGACTGCCCGATTGAAGCGAAACCGGAAACCACAACCTATGTCACACGCGTCACCGCGTCGGCGATCGATCCAACCTCAATTGGTATCTTCAACAGGCAATTCGCGATTTGCTGGATGTGGGAATGCCGTGACCGAGAACATCCAAATACGGTGTCTTCGCTTTTTTAAATCATCATTGATGATGCTCAGGCACCACGACTGAATCGGATCGGTTCGTCGGTGGAGTCACCCCTTTTCCGAGCCCTTCTCAAATACACTCGATGGAACCCGTAGCCATTTTCCTTTCTTTGGGATGATGAAGCTCTGAAACGTTACGACAGCTGCATTTTCGAGAGCGATATCAGCATCAGGGCCTGCGGGAATTGCTTCCGCCTCAAACGCATCAAGAACTTTTTTGATTTCCTCTGGATCGCTCCCGGCAGGTGGCACGTTGAGAGTCTTACCAGTAAAGGCTGCTGGATCAGGATCTCCATAGCTATCCGGCTTCTTCATGTGCTTCTGCCACAGTTCCGTTACAAGGAACGCGCCTTCCAAGGGGGGATAAGGCGCGAAGGAGTATAAGCCCTCCGATTTCACGTCATCGGGAAGGGCTGAATAGTGTTCATCGAGTTTCTTAAGATCGGCTTTGAGTGCAGTCCCGTCGACGAAGCTTTGATCTTGGCGCAAAAATAAAGGAACGAGCTTTGCATGCAATTTGTCCCTGGAGCTGAACACCATGCAGAAGGGCAAATAATATAGGTACGCTGCATCTGCGCGGTTGCTCTTCCGCTCACTTCCGATCAGGCCAGCGGTTATGGCTAAATAAAACGTGAGGTCAACCGTCAAGACATGCGTGAAATAGGGAGCGAAGGTGCGGACGTTCGGTTTACCGAGGCTTTCCCACCGAGCTAAGATTTGCTCAACCCACTCTTGTCCCATCATGCAGAGTGTCAAGCCCAGGATAAGAACGGCTTGCTGTTCCGGGCCGTCGACAATGTTGTCAGCAAGGTTCCTGATTTCTTCCAGCGTGCGTGGCCGTCCAGCCTTCTCCCAAATCTCGGTGAAGCTGATTTGCATTGCGTTCAAATCTACTGCATCTAACTCTTCGCGCCACTTCTTCGCGTAGCCCCGTTCGACTTCAAGGAACTGCCCTTCGCGCCAGCGGTTCAGTGCTTCGGCTTCAGGACTCTGCTTGTACACAATGCCCGTGCATCCCTCAAGCATCACAGGTTGTCCTCTGCCGAGTATCGGGAAACCGACCATCTTGATGTCACCTTTGCCCATGAGTTCTCCCCACACGAGCGCCATGTGATGCACATTGGCCCGTGATTGCATGTCCGGCGTCTTGTAAGCGATCTCGCCGACAATCTGCTCAGCTGTACGGCCATTTCTCATTTCTTTGGTGAGGTCGGCGAGAGTTTCTGTATAAAACAATGGCGTGATGTTACTCATGAAGAAGTTATCGAGCCACACAGCTTCATCGGGATTGAGACCTTGTAACGTCGATTTGTCGAATATAAGGATCGGACCCATCGGCATGTTGATGCACCTTGAGCACCTTCGAGGAGGGCGCATGGATTTAGCCTAAACTAGTGAGGCATCTTACAGTTGCAAGGGCGCACCTTGATCCGTGGCAAACTGCTGCCCGGCTTCGAGCGCGGACGACTTCACTAGGTCGTGAGATAGCTTGCTGACAAGAGACGCTGCATTATCTGTGTAGATATGGGCATCATGCGATCCCCGCGACACGGCCACGTATGCGAATCTTTTGTTGATGAGGTCCTCATGGATGTGGCTATCGAGGTTCACCATGACACGTTCCGCCGTGAGTCCCTGGGAGCTATGACTGGTGACTGCGTACCCATGATCGAAGTGGCGCATCTGGTTAGCGTCGAAGCTGACCGCTTTGCCGTTGTCCATCTTTACGGAGAACTGACCGTCTTTGTCGATGCGTTGCACGGTGCCAAGATCGCGGTTGGCAACGCCTAGCTCTTTAGACGGAGCTGTGAAACTTAGACGATCACCCACGCTAAACTCTCGTTCTAACTCGCGGTAGACTGTCACGCCATATAACCGCGCAGGGTTGTACGTGACCGTGGTTCCGTCCTCTTTCTGCACGGTGAGCAGGTTGTCTTTGGGTTGGGTGGCGATGACCTTGGTATAGCTTTGCTTTTCAATGCCAATGTCCTGACTGCCACGCGGATAGTGGAGTACGTCATCGATGGCATAGCGAGCCGCCCAGGTTCGGTCTGCCCCGGTCATGTCGGAACGGGTAGCGAGCACGCGCATCGCATGATTTTCCGTGGCGACTGTTCCGAGGGCCTGCAATTCGGAGCGCACCGCCTGGTTGATCTGACGGCGCGAAGCGTTGTCGGGGGAGACGACAATGGTGTTGTCCGGGTTGGCGGCGTAGCTTCGCGCAATCGCCGCGATGCGCTGCTGGGTATCGGAAATCTCGGTAACACGGCCCTGTTGTTCCAAGAGGGCAACGCCCTCGGCGACCTCGCCACGCGACAGATGTTCGACCGCCTTAAGCAGTTCCGGGGCTGCTCGTTGACGCACAATCCGGTCAAGCTGGGCGGTCTTCATCCCGGCATTGACCAACTGCTCGAAGGGCTTGCCCGCTTCGACGCCCTGATGCTGGCGGGTGTCTCCGATGAGCAACACGCGATCATTGGATTCGAGCTTGGCGAGGAAGTCACGCATCTGTTTCGTGCTGGCGAGACTGGATTCATCGACCATGTAAAGGTGACGGTCAGGGTTCGGTTGGCCGGAACGAACGAGGAAAGCCTGTAGCGTGTCTGCGGAGATTCCGGCATCGCGGAGCTGGTTGGCGGCGCGGGATGTCGGGGCAAAGCCTTCGACGACATATCCACGTTTTTCGGCTGCTTCACGTACCGATTTTAGGAGGGTCGTTTTCCCGACACCAGCCCGACCCTCCAATCCTTGCACGACATCGCGCGAGGTCAAAATCTTCTCGGCGGCAGACCGCTGTCCGGTATTCAGGTGTTGCTGCTGTTGGGTATGCGCGACGGCAGCTTGTATGGACATGATCTGCTCGGCGCGACCCTGCCCCTGTTGCATCTGGCGCAGGATTTCTATCTCGGCTCGGATCGCCTCGGCTGTCGTGAAGCTCCGACCTGAGTCATGCTTTTTTCCGGGCACAAGCTGGAACTCCCCTGCGGCAATGCGAGCCTCAAATCCGGCGCGAACTTCGGAGTATGTCGTTTCACTCATACCGCGACGCAGAGCATCGCGGTAAAGCTCGCGTTCGTCGATGACTGCTTCGCTTTCAAAGCTGCGGTCGCGGGCATAGATGACCGCCTGCCGTGCAGCCTGTTGCGATCTCTCGCGGTCGTGCTCTGGCGCAAATCCTTGCGCACGCTCCCGCGCCTCCATCACGACTCTGTCGGCTTGCTTGCCGAACTCGGCGGCGATCTGCCGGTGAGCGTTCAGTACCTCGGCTGGCGAGTGAATCTCTTTGCGGTCACGGGTAGAGTGCGCCGCGATCTGGGCGGCCTCCGGCCCCTGATAGCCGGTCTTTTCCAGGTGCTCACGTATCTGCTGGCTGCGAGGGCTGGAAGCGTCGAGGTATTCCTGCGAATAGCCTTTGATCTCCGGTGCCCCGCTGCGCCCCGGCTCGATTTCATAGCCAAGATTGCGAAGTCGATAGGTCAATTCAGACTGATACACAGCAGTCGCAAACTGTTGTGACTCGAACAGGCCGCGCTCCTGCAATGCCCGCGTTTGCCCGTTGTCGCGCTCGGTGACGTTGAAGATGACGGCATGTGTATGGAGCTGCGGCGCGGCATAACCGTCCACGGGGCGGGCAGTGTCATGCTCGAACTTGGCAGCGACGAATTCGCCTGTGGTTTCGGCGGCGCTATTGCCGCCGATCCGGACTTGTGTGTACCGCTCCAGCTCATTCAAAGCGGTGTTCACCGCTGCCCGGTGCGCGTCCCGCACCCGGTCATCCCCTCCGACCAGAGCGGTGAGAGAAACTGATTTAGGTGCGGAAAACGTGGCGTCCCATCCCGCACGGTGTTCCACCGGCGCGACTGGCTTCCCATCTGTGCCCTCATACTCTTGGACGACGCGATGACGTACAAGCTGCTCGGCGGTAAAGGGGTGCTGGCCGTCCGCGAGCCGCGCAAAGTGTTCTTCTGCCACAGCTCCAGCGAGGCCGAACTTTTCAGCCAGCTTGCCATGCCATTCGCCCAAAGTCCGGTCATCCTGCTTCCAATAGTTCTGTTCGGCAGACGTGAACTCCTTGGCGTGATAGGTCTGCGCCTGCGCAGCCGACAGCGGTTTTGAGATAGTGAGCATCGTCAGTCTCCCAATGAGAATCCTGTCTCGACTGGTTCGTCCTCACCATCGCCGCGAACGGTTGTCTCCGTTAATTCAGCAGATTGCGGTGGCCTTTTTCTAAGCGTTTTGGGATCGAAGGTAAGGTCATCGTCGTCCAGAGGACGCGGCACGAATGCAGGCTGAGTGGCGGGAATGTCGTGATACGCAAACGCGAAGCGTGCGACATGATTCCCCAGCTTGAGAAAAGCGTGTTTGTCGGGAAGGCCGGAGATTTCCGAGTCGAGAACCAGCGGTTCGACCTGCCGCTCGATACTGTAATTGTTACCTGCCCTCAGGCCAGTAGAGTGTGTTTCCCGCAATCGCTCGATCTCAATCTTGCCGATGGCGTTCGAGACCCACTCGGCCGCCTTTGGCTCTGTGGTGCGCAGGAAAATCTTGGTCGTCGGTTGCGATAACATCACCTCGGCCAAGTGTCCGTAGATCATTTCAAGCTGCGCCTTGCCCTGAAAACCAAGCACGAGCGGATTCTTGGATTTTCTGTTCTCGGTAATGGCAGTGTGAAGCTGTGGCAACCGCTGTAGGCTGGCGAGTTCGTCCAGCACAAACCAGACCGGATGTTGGCTATCCTTTGGCTCATTCAATAGACGCAATACGAGCAGGTCGATCCAAAGACTATGCAGCGGACGCAGGGCTTCGCGCTCACTCGGCTTCGAAGTGAGGAATATCCACCCTTTACGATGTTCTGCCCACTCCGTGGCGTTCCAGTGATTCTTGGTGCCGTCCTTTTTGGGCAGCAATCGCAGACTGTCTGCAATCAGTCCAAGCGAGGCAAGGACACCGTTTCGCTGCTGTTGTGCGCCCTTCGCAATCATCATCGCCATCTCCGTGTTTTGGACACGGCGGTCGATCTCATCGGGGTTCGCCATCCATTCCACCAACTCCTGCGGACTTGGGCCGAAGGTCAGCAGATGGGCAAAGATTTTCTGCGGGGTCTCGGTGAAAAACTCGCCCTTTTTGTCCGTCGTCGGCTGGTAAAGCGACGCGGCGATGGCCTTGGCTTCGGCACGGCGGCGCAGTTCTTCGGATGGTCCCCAATAGGGGCAACGGGCGTCCAGAGGATTCAGGATGACGTCTTTACTTGGGTCGTAGAATCGCTGCGCAAACTCGCAGGCAGGATCGTAGACGATCGCTGAATGCCTCCTTTCTCTGATCTGAACGAGAAGCTGCATGATGAGCCTCGTTTTGCCCGTACCTGTATCGCCCATCAGTTCAATGTGCTGACCTTCCGCACGCTGGGGAATACGCATGAGATCTTTCGATTCGGTAGTGCGAAAGCCTACGCCGTCTCCTTTGACAGCTCGATTGAACCCTTTCGGCGATACCAGGACTGGTCCTTTGAGCAAGCGCCCATATTTCATCTCTTTCAGCCGTTGCACGTCCTTCCGAATGGCAAATGGGAGCTGGAAAAGGAACAATGCCAGACCAGACCCCAGAGGCACGCCGAAGATTGCCAGCAGGCTCTCACCCTCATAGACGAAACGCCTCAAGTAATCGTGAAGAGGCCGATTCTGGTAGTTCGTCTTGACTCCGCGATACAACAAAGCAATTCCTGAAGCGCGCGCGGCTTTCGAGAGTGCCAAAGGAATAGGCCTGCCCACAGGCTGCGGCGTAGAGCCGGGTTGCACGTCGGCCTCGGTGACAGGCCGGGCATGAAGGTAACTGTCGGCTACTGTCACCAGTTGGTAATCGCTGCTTGCGCGAACCGTGCCAAGAATGTTTGTTTCGATATAGCAGGATAGGTAATAGCGTTGCAGCGGCGTCATGGCATAGGTGGTGTGAAGATAAACGCATAGGCCAACGACGATGATCGAAATAAAGACTGCTGTAAAGCTGTAGACGGGGTAGTGAGGTGGGCGAACGATAGTCTCTTTGCGTCCCCATTGAGTGTCGGTCATAGCTGTTCCGTCGTCCCTTCTGCATAGCTAGCGAGCATGTCTGCCGCCGCCCTGCGCTTGTTGGTTTTCACGTACCGGAGCATCTCCTTGAACTGCTCCGGCGTCATCTTGTCACCACGAAGAAGCGGTTCCATGGTGTTAATAAGGAGCAAGCGGAGACCGGCTATCTCGCCAAGTATTGGCACACTCCCAGGCCGGTCTTCAGAACCGCGCACCTCGCGCAATACCACCTCGCGCACCCATTCACTGAATGCCACGCTATGCGACTCACAGAACCGTTCGACTTCGGCGAACTCCAATTCCGTGAGTTTGGTGTTGAGCGTCATATTGCGCTTTGCTCGTCCTCTCACCTTCCGGTGAGGCTGCCCAGATTCCGTCGAAAGCAGCGTCATGTGGACTACCTTTCCAGCGAAAGTTCGGGAACTCATAAGTTTCCGAATCTTCGCTATGTCGAATCGAATCAGCGGGTATCTGCTGAGTTTCCCAGGAAACTCAGCAGCTCCCTACTAGGGATGGAGTGTCAACATTCTTCCGGTGCGCAGCACCGTTGTGGCTCTGCCACTGATATGTGCCGGGTCATGCTTTTGATCCCGCCACGAATGCAGGTGCTTGTACCGGCGAAGATGCGGAGGAAACCGGCTTTCTTTTGGCCGGTTCGGAGCCATCATTCGCGGTAGCACGACGAACACGAAGTGTCGGCGTAATCCGTTGTGCTTCAGGAGTGCGAAGGAATTCCTGGAACTCACGGTCTTTGGAGAAGACATAGGCAAGTGCCTGTTCGACGACATCGTTCGCGGATGCGTGGATGAAAGCGGCGTACTGATCGACTTGCATCGCGGTCGAATCCGTGAGGCGAATGGAGGCGCTGAGGTGTTTGGTTTGGACGACTTCAAGTAGTGGCATTTGGTTCTCCTTTTCGTGACAAGCTCAAGCAAACTTCTTGCGAGAAATCATGCGCTGTGCAGTTGCAGCGATCTCCCGCGCACGAGCGCAGCAAAGTGCAGCGGGAAGCTCGGCATCACGGCGGACTTTGAGCATCGTGACAACATCCACGACAGGCGCGCCTTCGAGCAGCCATTGACGAGCGGAAGCAACGTCAATCGTCCGCTGGGCGTAGTAGAGCGGATTGGGCTTATCAGAGCGACGAGACGCGAGCTCGCGCGTCAGTTTCGTGGCGTCGTTGCCGTGGGCAAGTTCATGGCAAGCCCACGCCCAATCCTGTTCGGAATGGGTGTCCTTGCGAGAGGAGAGAAGCTGTACGCTCCCGTGTAGCGGAAGCGAGGCTAACTCCGTATGCTCCGGCAAACGGAAGTCCACAGGACTGTAGGTTGCATCGGAGGGATATTCGACCGCGACGGAGTGAGCGGGAGAATACTTCCGATTCAGAAAGCCGGGGATGCGTAGCACCCGGTTGCAATCGGTGCAAGCAGGATCGCCGCCGAAGGTAATGGCGAGTTGCTTGAGGGTGATTTCCTGGGCAGCAAAGTCGAAGCCGTCAACGCGCCAGAGCACCTGATACTTGCTGGGTGATGTGGACAGAATGACGGACGGAACCGGCACGGCTTCCGATGCCCGCAGCGCAGCGAGACGGGCATCGCCATCGTCATCGATATCTATATACAGATGGCGAACCGAAGCGATGCATTCCTTGGTGCGCTTTCGACTGCCAGAGCGAAGCGGATTGGCAGCGACATAGATGTTCGCTCGGTTTTGGTTCTCATGCACGAGCCAGCCGAGGTAACGAGGTGCGACTGCCTGCTCCAGCGTGACGACACGCTGCTGTGTCTTTACTGGGCACTCCGTGCGCAGCAGGAGTGCAACCGTCGAGCCCGGAGCGAAGCAACGGGAGAGAAAATCTTTGGCTGTTTGCTGCATCTCGGAAACCTCCTTTGCGAGCGCGATGCCATGGGCTTTAGCAGGCGAAGAAGCCCGGTGGTTTCCGGGCTTCTCCAGTCACGGAAGGTGCCTATGCGGCCTCTTCCTCGGTGACCTCTTCGTCGTCTTCCGCTGCCGCCTTCTGAGCCCGATCCAGCTTGAGAATCGAGTTCACCCGAATCTCCCAGACGGTCACTTCGGTGTTGGTCTTCGTGCTGTCGTACTTGCGGCTGCGCAGCTCGCCCTCGACCTGGATATGAGCGCCCTTCTTGAGCGTGGCGGCGAATTCTCCAAGCTTGCTGAAGACAACGCAACGGTGCCATTCCGTGTGCTCGATGTACTTGCCGTCCTTCTTGTAGGAAGACTTGGTTGCCAGGGAAAGAGTGGTGAGGCTGCGGTCGTTGTTGGTGCGAACCTCTGCGTCGTTGCCGAGGAATCCGATGAGGGTGACTTTGTTTGAGTACATGGTGGTGATCTCCGTTTCGTTGAATTTCCCGTATCCTGCTCGGGTCACACTAGGCGAAGCCAAGCGAGTGGGCCCGGCTCCCAAGTGCCAAGGAGTGCTTTCTTGGCGGGGCCCGAAAGAAGTTTGTGCAGCGTTCGTTGCTGCGGCTTTCAAACTTCTTTTGGGAGGAACCGAGACCCGACAGGGCGACGCAGTCGAAGCAGAACGACGCCGAGCCGCAGGGCGCCGGTTTTGGCCCCGAAGCGTGACCCCGAGCAGAGGACGGGATACGAGGCGGAAGGCTCCCCGATGCACCGAAGTCATCCTCTCTCTCTCGGCGGCGGATCTTCGCCTCAAACGCAGCTTCACTTCGACCGGCAAAGATTCCAGAGAACGACGGCTCTGAGCACACCTCCTTGCGTGGATGGAAGCTCACGGACGCCATGCTGGGCGCTTTCAGGGACGAGTTGGGCTGTGCAGCCGATTTGGCAGCATGTTGGACCATCAAAGTGACCTCGATTCGGGTTGGGTTCTCTAGCTGTTTGCCTGGGCGTCAGGCGGCGGAAGCACGATAGATGTCCTCCGTCTGGAAGCATTGGTCGGCGTGACTGTAACCGGCCACGGTAATCAGCTCGCGCACGCGGCGGCGGCCCTTGGCATCGCGCTCGCAATGCAACACAAAGTCCACGGCTTTGCCGGTCTGCGACCGGACAAATGCCTGATCCAAATTCGTCCTTGCACTCAGAGCCATATCAGCGAGTCTGTCGAGCGCATCCACGGCGGAGTCAGCGTGCAATGTGGACAGGGTTCCACCGTGGCCGGTATTCATGGCCTGCAGCAAGTCGTAGCCACACTCGTCGCGGATTTCACCCATGATGATTCGGTCTGGACGGTGACGCAAAGCAGCGGCGACAAGCTGGCTGGGGGTGATGGCAACCTGACCGGGAATCGCATCGACAGCCTCCCATCGCACGGCGTTCGGATGGGCGATCTTCAACTCTGCCGGTTGCTCGATCACCACCAGCCTTTCGTACATGGGGACATGGTCCAAGAGCGCCTTCATGAGCGTGGACTTACCTGAGCCAGTCCCACCGCTGATGATGCCGTTCTTGCGCCTTGCAATCAGGTCCAGCGTCGCGTCCCTTGCACGCATGTCTAAGCTGCCCGCTGCTACCAGTTCATCCGAGGTGTACCAGCGGTTGAACTTGCGAACCGTCAGCGTCGGTCCGTTGATCGAAGATGGGGCACCGACGACGGCTACACGCGAACCGTCCGGCAAGCGTGTATTCAGGATCGGATTCTGGGTAGTCAAATCCTGTCCGAGAATGCGGGCAACCCGCTCTATGGCCGCCTGAAGGCGGTCGTTGCTGTACGGCGTGGAGAGCGAAATATGCTCGACCACGCCGCCACGATCCGCGAAGACTCCAGTCGTCCCGTTAATCATCAGGTCGGAGATCGACGGGTCGAGCAAGAGCGCCCGCAACTCCTCAGGAAAGAACGGAAGTATGAGGTGGAAGCTCATCGCGCAGCTCCCGTAGCAGCCCGCGGCGTAGCGTTGGAATTCGCCATGCCGACGCCTGACGTTGTTAGATCTACGGAGACACGGTTCTCATGAAACTCCGTGATCGTCAGACCCAGGGGATTGATGAACTCATACTGCGGGTAAATCCGGGACTGATCGCTGACCTGCTTCGGATTCAGATAATATGTGACGGACAAAAGCCAGTGCTCTGTCCGGGGCTCATGCGAGTGCTCCTCGGAGAACAGCTTGTCGAAGGTGACGAGCGCCGTACCACGAGCCATCGTGACGCCCTGTACCGCCTCTTCGGACATAGACGTATGGTGACATTGCGAACCTGTACCTCGCTCGATTCGACCTGTCCCGCAGCAACCTGCGAGACAAGGTGGTTCTGGTTGTCAGTCGCCATGAGACGTGACGCCAGCGGCCCTGAAAGGAAGTAGTAGTTCAAGGGATACTTCTTCACAATCGTCTCCCGATTGACGGTGTAACGGTAGTTCGCCCAATCGGTGACGTACGTCCTGACTTCGCCCTCGCGTGGGCTGTAGTTCAGGTCGGTGTACTGAATCGCCTGGGCGCGACCCATCTCGTCGATGCGGATATACCGATTGGCAATCGGACGATGGGCCAAAGAGAAGTTCAGCCACATGGAACCGCAAAGGAGAATCGTGCCATAGCTGATGATGAGGCGGTAGGCTTTGCGCTCCGCATAATGAGAGGAGTAGACCTCGTTGCCGATCTGGTCGGCCATCAAGAAGTGTTCCGGCTTCACCGAGTAATCAATGGGTACTATGCGCGTGGACATGATGTTGTTCACTCCTTTCCGAGACGGCATGGAAGACGAGAGAGGCGTAAATGAATCCAGCGACCAGGCACCCTAGCAAAATGACGAAAGCTATGACGAGAATTGGCTTTGCCAGTCCTAATCGCTTGATCGAGAGATATTGGAGATAAGACCAGAACATGACGTTATCCTCCTGTGGCCGCTACAGCCGCCATAGAAGCGGCTTTGCTGATCGCCCCGCCCATACTTCCTGCCATCCCCGCCGCACCGCCAAAGATCGCCTGGGTCATGCTCGGAATGAACAGCATGTTAATGATGAACGCGACGAAAACCATCAAGCAAGGGATAAGATTCGCAATCCACATGTCCATCGAATAGTTGCCGTTGAAGGTCTGCTGGATAAAGCCGTTCATAAAACCCGCCCACACGTAAATGAACGCGGCGGCAACCGCCCGAATCATAGCGAAGCTGATGAGCACGTCCAAGAAATGGAAGAACTTGGCTTTGAAGGTTTGGGTCATCAGCAGTGGAACGAAGATGGGGCCGAACAAAGCGGTTACACCATAAAGGATGAAGGCGCTGCAGTTGATAACAAACAGGATGGCAGAAGCCAGTCCAAGCATGATCTGCACGAGCACATAGCAAAGAATCTGAACAGGCGCGGTAAATGAGGGCATGGTCGTGCCGTCGCCCGCGGTCTTGAGCAGGTGGAGTAGCTGATCCAACGAGTTCTGATCGAACGCGGCGACCATCGCCTGGGCGATGTAACTGAAGAAGTGGTTGATGCCGAAGCTGGCACCTGGGAATGGATTCACCCAGTAGTTCAACAGCAGACTGCAAATAATGAGCTTGAGCAGGAAGTGGGTAAGATCACCGGCACGGACAGGATGGTGATGCAGGCGGAAGGTCATCGTGCTGGTATTCCAGTTGATGACCATGTTGACAAGGGTAAAGAGCGCGATACAGCTCAACTCTGTCCAGCCAAGCTGGGTCAATGCGCCGCCGTTCTGCGTGGTGAGATTGGTCAGGTTGTTCGTGAACTGGTACAGCCAGTCCATACCCGATGATGCGGACGGCAGTGCTTGTGCGAGAACGATGACGGCGCTCATAAGAAATCTCTCCCGTTCGGTTTAGGGGATATAGCTCTTCCAGGTCTTACCTTCATTGCCGGCTACGGAATTATGCCGCCTCTCGTCTGCTTCCACCTTCTTACGGAAGGCTTCATCTTCTTGTTTGCGTTGTTCGAGGACAGCCGCAGCTTTGGCCGCCTCGTGATGTTGGTAAATCGCAGCGCTGGCTACAGCGGCCAGCGCCGCAAGAATGGCAATCAGCAACTTTGTGTTGAGGAGCTTCAGCATGGCTCTCCGCTACGGCAAATATGTCTGCCAGGTGTTGCTTTCGGTTGCAGCGCTCATGTCATGGGTGGCATGTTGCGTCTGAACGAAGGCGGCTGTGTTGAGGTCGGTCGCAGCGGCGTTCCGCTGCTGCATGTTGGCGACAGCCATCTGCGATGCTACGCACGCTTGCAGGGCTCCTTGGGACTGCATCTCCGACATCTTCTGGGCTTCCGCCGCATTGAGCAGGTTGAGTTGCTGCACCTCGCTATTGGTGGAGCTACCGCCATCAAGCTGGTTGGCTGTGAGGCTGCTGTTCGCAGTGGCATTCTGATTCCGGGCGGCGCGGTACTGGCCGACTGCTGTAATGCAGTCCGGTGACACCGAATCGGACATTTCGATCATTGCGAGTTGCGAGAGCTGAGGACTGCCCGGCGTCTGGCTGCCGAGGTACGTGGTCATGTCGGAACTGACGGGTACCGTTGCTGCCGTCCATCCGGCAGAGGATGCGGACGGCGAATTGCTGTTGAATGCCGTCGTCATCCCGTTTGTCTCGCCAAACATATTCTTCACGTTGGCGTTCTTGAGAGCAGTGAGCGTTGTCTGCCACTGCTGCTTGATGGAAAAATGCTCGATGTTGTTTTTGAGCATCGTGTATTGGGTCTGGAGCGTGGTGAGCTGCGATACCAGGCTGGCGTAGCTGGTCGGATCGAAGACAATGTCGCCGATTCCGAAGAGCGCAAAGCCCGGCGTGGCGGTCAGCAAGAGCAGACTGCCTCCGAGAAGCCACTTGCGACGGTTTTTGAGCGAAAGCTGCATACAAACCTCCGATATAGGAAGGGTCAGAAGCAACGGGGATACGTCGGATCGAGCCGGTCCAGAGAGAAGTGATGGAACCCGCTGATGAGGTGGCCGACGAACTCTAAGACAGCATCGCCACCACGCACGAGCAGGGAGAAGCCTCCGCTCATACCGAAGACTGAGAGAGCGAGAACAAGCAAAGCTATGAGGACTAATTGCTGGCGCGGAGTGGCGATGGATGGATGCACAATGCCTCCTTTCGTTACAGGGTGGGATCGACGCGGTGTTCTGCATAAGACGGGATGAGGATGTCGCGCCCGATGTAGACACGCGCACGCGAACCCTCTTTGAGGGTGATGATCGGAAGCCGATTGAGGAAGTGATTGAGCACCTGCTCGCCTTCCGCTGCGGTCTGCTCGGAGATTCCATTTCGAATCTGCGTGGAAGGATCAAGAACCGTGCCACTGTTGCCGATCTGCGCCAGGCCGCCGAGGCCACCAATAGCGGCGGCAGCGCCGAATGCCATGAGGTATCCGTGGTCTACCTTGGTGGCGAGTCCGGTCGTGCCGATCTGATCCAGGCCAAGATACTTGTCGAAGTCCAGCGAGAACCCATCGGGACACACGGCCCGGTGGAAGGTGACGAACATCTTCCGCTGCTGGGCGTTGCCTACGCTCTGCACAGTGCCAATCAGGCGCGTACCTTGCGGCATCAAGAGTTGCTGATGATCGTGAGAGTAGTAGTCGGTTGTCAACATGACGAGGATGGGGCCGCTAAGGCCGCCGTCGATGTGGTTGGTAACGACACCCTCTAGGACTGTTCCCTCGAAGATCCGATAGAGCTGCCCCTGGTACTGATCGAAGTTGTAGGAAGACATCGGATCTGACTTGGACGTTGACGCGGACGCGGCGTCCTTGGCCGGTGGTCTGTCGGAGATATCTTCAGCGGATGCCTTGTCGGTACCTTCCGCTTTAGTAGATAGGACTGCTGTCGGCGCGGACGACCCAGAGTGAGAGAAATCGATCGCCACCGTATCGCTGTTGAGTGCATCCTGACGTTGCTTCTCGATAGCAAGCCTTTTCTGCTTCGCTTCCGCCTGGGCCTCTGAAACATTGGAGGTACGCTGCGGAGCATTGCTGCTCCCGCCGTAGATGGCATCTCGCTGCGCGGCAGTCATCGGTGCCGCTGTATTGCTCTCTGGACCGGGTACGCCTTCTTCCTGCTGAAGCTGCTGCATCGCTTCAGCGAGTGCTTGTTGCCGCTGCCGTTCGTCAGCATCGTGCCGTGCCTGCATCTGCTGCTGCGTCTCGAAGCTCGACACCTGCTGCGCATTCGGCGTCGTCGGACTCATCGTCAACGCGCTGGCTGGGGCAGTCTTCTTGTTTCCGCTCAACAGGCTGGAGAGGTTGGCGATACCGATTAGGCCAACAATAACCACCAGCGCGATGATGACGGGCAAATTCTTGCGGAGCGGCGGCTTCGCTTCGGGCTGTTCGGGGACCGTGGCTGGCATATTCTGGTTTGGCTCTGGCATGGCTACCTCCCCTCGTGGCGCGATGGAAGTCCACCCGTTGTTTGCCGATGGCGAGGTACCCTGAATCCACTTCTTTCGGCACCGTGTACAGGCCATTCGCGAAGTCGAAGTTGATGAGCGATGGCTTCTTGTCTTTCACCTCGTAGAGGGCAGGCGTCTCTTGAAACTGTCCACGCAGGTAGGTGAACTTGTCATCCCGCCATATCTGCTGCAGGCCGAGTTCCTTGCCTTTCTTCTCATCCCACACGTAATCGAAGTGGAGCGAACCGGGATACTGGCTTCGGTAGGTCTCTTCCTTCGTCTGCACAGACTTCAGCGTGGCCGCCTGGGCGGCCTGCGCAGCGGCGGCCTCCTGCTTGGCCTTGTCGAGTTCGGCAGCCGGGACGAACACCGGCAACTGTGCGAGTCGATCCTTCGCGGCCTTATCGCCAGGTTCGATCAGCACCTTGGAGTCATAGTGCGCATCGGCATCATCCGAGATTTCGCTCAACTGGAGCGTGTACTCGTTGCCGTGGTCGGAGACGATGTGGATGTCGGTCGATCCATTTGCTGTCTTCGGCTTCACGCTGATAAAGCGCGAAGCCACATGGCCCCCATCGAAGACCCAATCCACGGTATCGCCGGCGAAAACGTTGGCTACTTTCTCCTCGGCAGGAAGCACGATCAAAGTGGATTGCAATAAGCCAGCGCGGATCACCGGCGGCGTCTGCGATTCCGAGACAGTAACCGTGCGTGGGGCGCTGGGCTGAAGCGGATGAACCGGTGTCGATGCGAGAAGTGGCAACGACGATAGCGCGAGTCCGGTCGTGACGACGATGGGGATGAGTGGCTTCATGGTGTTTGTCCTTTCTGCGGTTACTCGGTATCACCCTGGGCAAAGCGTGCAATGCCCTCAGCAAGTCCATACTTGGCGATGAGCTTGGAGCGACGAACACGGTCCTTGGGCTTGGTGGAGAAGGCAGCATAGCTGCGGCTGTCGAGATTGAGCCGCACCACCTTGGTGAACCCGTCGCGGCGCATGTAAAGCGCCTCCCGATCCTGCAAGCTCTCAAACAGCGCGAGCTGTTGCTCGTTCATCTTGAACAGCTCGGCGTACCGTTTTCGATTGAACGTGGCATCGCGCAGGAACAGGAACGAAGTGCAGGAGTTCACGATGCTGTCAGCGTTGGTGCCAAGGTCTTCGGCGGACTGGCCGATCATGGTCACGCCTCCAAGATTCTTGCGGACGGTCTTGATGGAAGCGAGCGCACCGTCAAGAAGCTGTTTGTTCTTCATCGAAGAGAAAATCTCTTCGATCAGGATGTGCTTGGGAACTCCGAGATTGGCGGGGTTGTAGAGCACATCGTTGATGCGTCGCAGCAGCCACACCATCAGCGGCTCGATCAGATCGGCATACTGAGCGTTGTTCACGCCCTGGAAGTCGAAGCACTGGATGCAAGACAACGAAAGACTGTCTTCGACGTTGTCGAAGATGGCGCTGTACACGCCTCTGCCGACCCACTTCGAGAGATATCTGTCGAGCTTTTTCGGCAGATAGAGATTGGACAAGCGACGGTTCGAGGCATCAAGCAGGTACATATCCTGCACAGCCTTGTGGATCACGTCATCGTCCTCCGGCTCAAGTTCCGCGCCGCCGTTCGTGAGGAGCAGCTTGATGAAGCTGTAGAGGAACTGAATGTTGCTCTCGGTCGGCTCCAGCGTGAAAGGATTCACGCGCGGGCCGTCTTTCCCGATGCGGTCTACACGCCCGCCATAAAGCTCGACCACGCTTTCATAGCTACCGCCGATGTCGAAGATGTAGGTGAATCCGCCGTACTTCTGCTCATGCGCGATGGTGAGGTTCCCAGTCACGGACTTACCCGAACCTGTAGGCCCAAGAATAAGTTGCACCCTCACACCATCGACGTAGGCATCCTGGAAGAAAGGTGTTCCCGTCCGCGTCTCGAAGACGTTCAGATACTCAGCGTCAAGGTCTTCAGAATAGGGATGACCAAGGCACGGGACGAAGATGGAGGAGAGCCGCGCATGGTGGTCTTCCGCCAGCCACATCGGGAACACATTGAACCTGCCATTGCCGGGGAACATCGCGTAAAACGCGCAGAGGTTGCCCAGCGTCTCTTCCATGATCTGTGCGCGTGCTTCCACGAAGACGCGATGCACAGCGGGTGAGAGTGCCTGTAGTCCTCCAACACTGCGAGCGGCCACTAAGAATCTGAGGGAGTATTCTCCCTGCGATTTCTTATCGAGCGAGCGAATCACTTCGCCGAGGTCGTCCACGGCGTTGTTCGCAGCCTTCGCACCAGCTCCCGTGTCAAGCGATGCCGTATCCTTGCCCGCCATCACACGCGAGAGCACACCGACCTTGAAGAAAGAGATGAACTTCTCCTGCTGGTCGATCTCATGTCGCGCAGTCGCGGTGGACTTGGGTCGCCACGTCGAACATAGGATACTGTCGCAGTCGAGCTTGAGCAGGTCTGCGAACAAACAGGGGCGGGATGCCTCGGGTGTGGTCTTCAACGAGTACATCTGCACGAATCGCCTGCCGATGCGGAGATGATCGCTCTCCCATGACACGGGTATCTGCACGATCTGGCCGTCCACGCCGGGAAAGTCACGAAGCTGTCCCCATTCTGCCCAGTCTTCAAGGTTGAACAGATAGCTGAAGAACTGGAACGCGCTCTGCTTGTCGAGCAGGCGGAGTCCGATCGTGTTGCCGAGATTGCCGGTGAGCAGGGCGGCTGTCTTCTCAAGCTCCGCCAGCATCCGTGACGTTGCGATAGCGTTCTCCTGTGGCTTTCGGTCGAACGCTTTGACGGTGGATGGCTCCAAGGTCAGGCACCAATGCAAGTCGATTCGGCGGAAGGCTGCAGTCCGCTCAAGGAACTCAAGCCGCTCGGTAACAAACGTATGCGTGACCGGATTCTCGTAAAGCTGCTGCCGTGGCAGATCGTACCCTGAGCGGACGCGCGTGTACTGGTACAGTGCCGCGCCTTCCGGCAGACCGCGCAGTGCGCCTTCGATCATGCGGAGATGCGATTCAAGCTCCTGGTCGGTCAGACCCTCTTCATCCACACCGGAGAGTGCAAAGAGGCATCCGTAGCCACCGCCTTTCAAGGCGAAGATGTGGTCATTGACAAAGCGTGCAATCGGCACGATGCTGCACGCCGCCCCAGCCTTGGCGAACCACGGAACGTATTTTGCTTGCTCAGTGTTTGCGCGGGTCATAGTAGCTCCGCTGGTTGAGGCTCAAGCCCCAGAGCTGGAACATCTTCGGGTGTTTGCGGATGATGAGCCACGCGCCAACGGCCAGCGTGGGAAAGGCCATCATCGCCAGAAGTCGAAACCCTACGAGGAAAACCGCGATGCAGACGAATACGATCGCCATCCATGCTGTGAGGTCCAGTCCGAGCTTGGCTCGGGGACGATTCAGCGCTTGATTGATTGCCTGCGGTTCTCCTCGCCTGGTCATAGCCGATGTACCTCCTACATCGACTGCCCGGTTAGCGAGCCGATCCAACCAGCTCCCCAGCCGAGAACTCCAGCACCGAACAGCGCGCCGAAGAGTCCGGGAATAGCATCCTGAAATCTCCCCGACATCATGCGGATGCCAGCGAAGATCAGGCCGCCAAGACAGATGACCGCGCCCGCGTACATGGCGAAGGTCTTGAAGGTTCCCATGAGGGTTTGTGCCCCAGAGAAGTCCATCGTGCCCTGTGCATGTGCGACACTGCTGTTGAGACCTGCAAACATGAGTGCAAACAGCGTTGGCCCCATGATGTGGGCAGCGTGGAGCAATTTGTCTGATGGCAAGGGCTGCGCCAATCGCTTGGCGATGAGAGAGATCTTACGGTGATATGCGAGACTGTTTCGACGGAACATTGGCACCTCCAGCGCCCAAAAGGGTCGCGATATGCCGTGAGCGTAGGACGCGCTCAGTCCGCCGTCCAATACTTCCTATTTATCAGGTGATCGCTTTCACATATCGGCTTGATGTTGGCTGTAAAAACTGCTCGCTATCTCCTTACTTTTAGCTTTGGAACTCCACTGGAAATTTCATTCCGTGTTCTTTACCAATTCAAATTGTGAGCGACTAATAGATGGCAAAGAACCCGCCCTGGCTCTTAACGAAGAATCCTTCAAAGCGGGGGATTCAACGTTCAGGCTCCATGACAGAAAGGGCATACAAAGACGCGACGCAGAACATGCGTAAGGTCTCCCGGTTCGAAATGATGTATTAGCAATGAGAAACGGCGCTGGCCACCTGGAATGCCGCTGACTTCGCGTAAAACACCAAGTCTCTGGCCGAGCACTTGCGCCGTTATTTTGGTGCGTTTCGAATTGGATTCAACCCAAGAGGGACAGCTGTGCCGTTATCTTCTGTTCTGAGCGCGGTGGTCGTTTGTGAGTTGTGGAATGCATAGAAGAGCCGCCCGCTGGCAAGTTGAGTTTGTTAGCTGCGGCTAAATGTTTTTTGAGATGCCGTACCAGCACAGGGATCGTTTTCGGATGCCGTTGACGGTTGTAGACGATTGCAATATTGACCATCCAATTGACGGCGGCCACAGGTCGCGTAGTAAGTTCGTCATCGATCTTCGAGCCTTCACGAATCAAAGTAAATCCATAACCTTGTCTGACTAATTCTCTGAGTTCAGTCGGATGGTTTGCTCTCGAATAGTTCTCCACTTCGACACCTATTTCTCCCAGGCATTCCCGGGCACGCTGATGTGCGTGAAAGTGACGCTCCGGGTGGTAAAGGATCGTCAGCTTTCCTTGTAAGTCTGCGGGCTGGAAGGTTGGCTTTGCAGCGAGCGGGTCATCGCGGCGGAGGCAAACCACAAGGCGGTCACGACGAATCACCTCAACACAAAGTAGCGAGTGATTGACGGGAAGCGTAACAACCGCCGCGTCAATCTCCCCTGCGACCAGTTCTTGTTCAAGCTGTGGCATGTCGCCATGGGTGGGAAGAATCGGGCACTGTGGAAGGATCTCTCTGTGCAGTTGGCAGCAGGTGTGAAATAGTCCCTGATCGATCAGAGATGTGCAACCGAATCGCAGGGTTTGAATCTCTCCACGTTCAATGGCGACAAGTGCGGCGATAGCCTCATCGCGTGCATCGAGAAGTCCTTGCGCGATGGGACCAAACGAAACACCTGCCTGGGTTAGCTCAATTCGACCAGATTTGCCTCGTCGAAAAAGATGAACGTGAGAGAGTTCCTGGAACTGCTTCGCTTGAGCACTAAGATTCGGTTGCGCCGTGTGAAGAGACTCGGCGGCAGCCCTGAATCCTTTTTGTTTCACAATCTCAAGCAAATACCTGAAGTGACGAAATTCGGCCCAATCGTTCATACCGGGGGAAGCTCCTCATCATGGTATGAAGCGTTCTTAGGCATCGACTGGAGCTGATCGATCTGCCCAATCTGGCCTGTGGAAATTGTGCCTTTGAAGGGCCATCAAAATCAATAGAGATAGTGCAATGTCAGTTCGATTTTAATTATCCGTTCATAATTTCTATTGGGTTGAATGTTATCGCCTGTGTGCCTGATAGCTCCCGACGATCACCCGATAAATTCAAAGTATTAGACAAAGAAGTCGATTCGCCAGAGGCTAGGAACACAATGCGGCGTATGTTCGCGCCGCCGTCATCACTACTCTGGAGATATCTATGCCTTTAACTGCATCGGTCGAACGAACAGTCGTCAAAGATCCGCTCCTCACTGCAGATGATGTTGCGGCGATGCTCAACGTAACAAAAGATTGGGTATGGGATCACTCCTCCCGCAAGCCTCCTTACCTGCCCGTAATCCGCATGAGCGATGGCGTGCTTCGCTATCGCTTGAGTGAGCTCGAAGAGTTCGTCAACGAACGGGAACGTCTCTCTTCTTTACGCCGTAAACGGCGCTAAAAATGCCGAAAACCCCGGTAAAATAGAGCCAGCCCGCTCGTTTCCCCCCACAGAAATTGAGGCACTGCAATGGGCAAATCGCACCAGAAGGGCTGGGTCGTTGCGCGCGGCAAAAAATGGTACGGCTACTTTCGCCGTGACGTGATCGACCCGGTAAGCAGCGAACCGAAGAGCACTATCGTCCCGGTTGTTCTCGGCCTTAAGACGCAACTCACGAAGTTTGAGGCACGCGAATCGCTGGAACGAGAGATCACGAAACAGAATGGGCATACTCCAAGCGGTAGAGCCGTAAACAACAGCTCCGTTACGTTTGGATGGTTCGTTCGCAACCGATTCCTTCCACTGAAGGAATCGAGCTGGAAAGAAGAAACTGCAAAGGTGAAGACGTTGCTGATCCAACAAGACCTCATCGACGAATTCGAGGATGTCCCCATGGAGAACTTCGACAAATTCACGTTGCAGATCCACCTCAACAAGCTGGCTAAAACCAAGTCCAAAGACAGGGTGCTTCAGATGCGGGCGTACCTGCGCGACATCTTTGCCGAAGCAGCCGATCAGGACTTCCTCCTTAAAGACCCCGCGCGCAAGGTGAAGGTCCCAACGCAGCTGCGTGAGACTGACAAAACAACCTTGACGTGGGATCAGTTACGCAGAGCGCTGTCGGAGTTGAATGTCCGGGATCGACTCCTGCTCGAACTGGACATGACGAACGCACTCCGTCCAAGTGAGTTGTTCGGTCTGCGGTGGAAGTGTTTTAGCGAAGCGGCTTCCTCCATGACCGTCTCTGAGACTGTTTACAAGGGCAAGATCCGTCCTTGGGGCAAAACTCAGAGAAGCCTCTCCACGGTGCATCTGCCGAAGGATTTGGCTAAGCAGCTAGCCGCGTGGAAAGAGCAGTCTCCCGATCCGTCTCCTGAAGCCTTCATCTTCCCGAATCAAACCGGGGGATTTCTGGACACGGACAATTACCGCAAGCGGGTGCTGCACAAGCTGGCACGGGACCTGGGACTTCCCAAACTGACGTTTCAGGTGATTCGCAGAACGATTGCCACTCTGGCTCAGAAGAAGGGCACCGTGAAGGACGTGCAGGGTATTCTCCGGCACTCTCGAACGGGAACGACTACCGATGTCTATATGCAGGAGATACCTGAAAGCGTGCAGGCAACGGTTAACTCCATCCATAGCGAACTGAGGTCGAAGTCGGCATCTCGGGGAGCGCAGGTATGGACGGCGGCGCGGAGAGCTGAGGCGTCGGTGAAGTCGAAAGAAAGAATAGCTGTAAAGAAAACTTCCGCTGGAGGGCGGAAGAGATTGGAAAGCGGACACGTTTCTGAGGCCACTTTTAAAACAGGTTTTTGTAATTTGCTACCAAATGCTACCAAACGCTCCGAGGAGGCTGGAGCGTCAAGTCGCTAAACTATTCATTTGTAAGGGGTTATTTGGTGGACCTGATCGGGATCGAACCGATGACCTCTTCCATGCCATGGAAGCGCGCTCCCAGCTGCGCCACAGGCCCACATCGAGAAAGGCTCTCTTTATCTTCGTCGACGGGGCGGCTTTCGTCAATCAAGCCGAATCTGATGCAGCGGCTCCGCTGAAGCCAGGCCCCTACAGTGTCCCGGAACCTTATTTGCTCGCGGCGGTGTCTATATAAGCGGAGTGAGCGAGACACTCCCCCGCCGGCGGGCTACTTCGCTCACTTTGTAGTTTGTTCGTAAAGGCATTGCCATCCGCCTGGAACTGTTGGGCGCGACGACTGCCGCAAGCTGGGACAGTGCAGCGAGCTTCCTGCTACTGTATTGGGGAATGACACCTTGCAAACGGGTTTTGGCGTGGGAAATATAGCCGATGTTCTCGCAGTTCGCGCCGGCGAAGCTGCCATTGTGGCCGACCTCAAGGCCGGCTCCGAAGAGGCGTTTGCGTGGCTGATCGCGACCTATCACCAGCCAATCTACAGCGTGATCGCGCGCTCCGTACAGGATCCGGCGGACGCAGCCGACATCACCCAGGATGTATTCCTCAAGGTGTTCCGCAACATCTCGAGCTTCCACGAACAGTCGAGCCTGCGGACGTGGATGTACCGAATCGCGCTGCACGAGGCGTCGAACCAGCGGCGCTGGTGGTCACGCCACAAGCGGCAGGAGGTCACGATCGAGTCCGAGACCGGCGAGCACAGCGAAGGCCAGCAAGTCTGCCTGAAAGACACTCTTGTCGACGCACATGCGTCCCCGTATGACGAGGCAGCACATGAGCAGATTCGCAGCCGTGTGGAGCAGGAGTTGCGACAGGTTGATGAGCCATTCCGAACCGTGGTCATCCTGCGCGACATCGAGGGCTTTTCCTACGAAGAGGTAGCCGAGGTCCTGGGTGTCCATCTAGGCACCGTGAAGTCGAGACTGATGCGCGGGCGAGCTCAATTGAAGGCCAGGCTCGCCTCCTTTGCAGAGGCGGCAGCCAAGCGGCCCCCAGCCCGCATGGACGTCCAGAGCCAGACGAAAGGCAGTAGCCCGGAGGTCTCGCCTGCGGTGGAGGTGAGAACAGCTTCGCGGGCAGCGGGAAGGCCCACTTCCGGTTCGGCGCTCTTGAACTCTCCCATAAAGGAGGCGGTATGAAGCAAGTGCCGGGCATAGAACAGAAAGGCGCCGAGTGCGGCGTCATCCGAGGCCACTTCTCGAGCTACCTCGACGGGATACTCAGCGGAGTAACCATGCAGCAGATCGCCACCCATCTGGCGAAATGTACAGCGTGCACCAGCGACTTCGCGCAGTGGCGCACGCTGCAGCATACCCTGGGCGCGCTGGGTACGTTGAAGCCTCCAGCGGATCTCTCCCTCAGGCTGCGAGTGGCTATCTCACAGGAGCGCTCGCGTACGCCGAGGCACTACCTCGGGCGCCTCGTTGTGCTCTGGGAGAACAGCGTCGCACCGCTGCTGTTGCAGGCGTCGGCGGGTTTTGCCGGAGCCGTGCTTCTGCTGGGCATCGTAGCGCTGCTCGCCGCGCCTGAGCCGCTCTCAGCGCGCGATGAGCCTATCGGGATGGCCACCGGGCCACGCTTTCTCTACTCCTCGGTCGAGACCGATCCAAACGCCATCGGCGAGCGGGGCAGGCCTCTCGTTGTCGAGGCTTACATCGACGGCAACGGTCGTGTGTATGACTACCAGATCGTCTCCGGCCCTCGCGACGCGGGAACAAAGGCTCAGCTTGAGAACCTGCTCATCTTCAGTGTCTTTGAGCCGGCACGGGTCTTCGGACAGCCAGTCCGCGGTCTCGCCGTGCTCTCCTTCTCCGGGGTCTCCGTTCAGGCCTGAACACCGATGCTTTGAAGTGACCCGGATCGCATCGGAAACGCAGCGACCAGCAGCGACCAGCGGCGACCAGCATCGACCAGGATTGACCAGCGAGAGAGCGCTTCCATAAACTGGAATCCTTTGTGGATTCTCGCCATGCCGTCCGTCTCACGCCGTCTGCTTCTGCTCTCGGCCGCTCTCCTTCTTCTTTGCGCGGGCTTTACGGCGCCGCTCTGCCGTGCGCAAGCCTCGCCCTCCGCGGGCACTCCCGCCCCGAGCGGGACGCCGATTCAGGAAAGGCAAAGCCCGGACGTCCGGCCGCAGCCTCAACCGCTGCAGAAGCCGCCAGCCCTCGTCGATCCTGCGGGCCCGGCAGTAAGCCTGCAGACCAGCGAGGCCCTGTTTGACATCGCAGTGGCGCTGAACGCCTGCGGCTACGACGACGAACTGGCCAACTCCGATCCCATTCGCACCCATGTACGCGCTCAGGTGGACGAACTGCTGCAGGGATCGGACACAGGCCGCGAAGCGCGCGACCGGCTGTGCGCTTACATCAACCAGCATCGCCTGGTAGACGCCGGACGCAACCTCGCGCAGTACGTCTCTCTTGCGCTCTATCTCACCCCGCCGCCCGACCTGAGCCCGAGCGTCGACCAGACCGAGATGCCTCCGGACTCGACTCAAGTGCTGGAACTGCTGCCGCTGCTCAAGCTCTTCGTACAGGCCATCAACCTGCACGCCGTCTGGCTGTCAAACCGGCAGGCTTATGAGGATGAGGTTAACCAGCTTCACGAGCCCCTCACGCGCATGATCCTCGGTACCAATATTTATCTCAAGATGCCGACGAGCGCCTACGATGGCCGGCGCTTCCTGGTTGTACTCGAGCCAATGCTGGCCCCGGGTCAGACGAATGCGCGGGTATACGGCGCCGATTACGTGGTCGTAGCCTCTCCCGTTAACGGCACGATCCACATGCGGGAGGTGCGGCACACCTACCTGCACTATGAGATCGAGCCGCTGCTCTATTCGCGTACGGGTGCAGTTGACCGGCTGCTTCCCATTCTCAAGACCGTGCGCGATGCGCCGCTCGATTTCACCTATAAGAGTGACGTTCTGGCCCTGGTTATCGAGTGCATGATACGAGCTATCGAGGCCCGGACGCTGGAAACCGGCATCCCTGTCTATACTCCGCCCGCGAACGCCGGACGCAACGATATGGCTCGCATCGATCGCGAGCGGAATGCCTACCAGCAGAAAGTGGCCGCCCTGCGGCAGCGTCCGGTGGACGAGTCGATGGTGCAGGGGTATGTGCTCACGCAGTACTTCTACGAGGCACTCGAACACTTTGAACGCGGTCCGACCAGCATCAAGGAGAGCGTTGGCGAGATGGTCTACGGAATGGATGTAGACTTCGAGGTGCGCCGCGCCCGGCGCATCGAGTTCGCAGCGGAGGGCTCGTCCGACGTCGTTCGCCGTACTCCCCGGCAGCTCGCGGGTCTCGATCTGGCAGAGATTGATCTGATGAAGGGTGACACCGCTGGCGCCGCGCAACTGGCCCAGCGGGCGCTCGATCAGCACAGCGGAGATCCGGCTCGGGCCGACTACATCCTCGCGCTTTCCACGTTAGGCAAGAACGATATGGAGGGGGCACAGCACCTGTTCGAGGAGGCTATCCGGCTCTCCAGAGATCCGCGCACACTTGCCTGGTCGCATATCTACCGCGGGCGGATCTTCGATGTGCAGGATGAGCGAGACCAGGCGCTGTCGGAGTATCGGCTCGCCCTGACTGTTCGCGATGGTCAGGCAGACACGAAGCAGGCCGCCGAAAAGGGCATCAAAGCTCCCTTCGAGCTGCCGCATCATGCAGAGGCAGGTGGCGCTGCCGCCTCCTCGCCCGCCGCAACTCCCCCGCAGTAATGGCTTCCTGGGAACTGTTGCATCGCTGAATAGGGCCGGCCTGAATTAGTGCGAAATTAGTCAATTCGCTGGCAGCCGGTGAGTTCCAGGCTCGTGAAGACGTCTTGTGCGTCAGCGCCAGCCGGTCAGCCTTTGTAGGGCAGACGTACCACGAACTCGGTGTTGTCCGGCTCAGAGGTGAATGATATTTCGCCGCCGTAGTTCCCCACCACGATGCGGTGGGCTATGTCCAGGCCTAGTCCGGTGCCGACGCCGACCTCTTTGGTGGTAAAGAACGGCTCGAATATCTGATGGCGGTGCTCCTCCGGAATGGCAGGGCCTCCGTTGGTGATGCTGACGAGGATAGAGGAGTCCTCGGTCCAAGTGCGTATCCGGATCGTTCCCTTTTGCGGGCTCGCATCTATCGCGTTGTCGAGCAGGTTGGTCCAGACCTGGTTGAGCCCGGTTCCCCGGGTGAGCAGCGGTGCAAGCCCCTTCTCCAGATTCTTCTCAATCCTGATCTCCTTCTGGCGCAGCTTGTGGCCGAGGATGGTCAGCGTGCTCAGCAGCGCGTCCTGTATCTCGACCAGATGCTGTTCGGATTTATCCTCGTAGGAGTACTTCTTTACCGCCGCGACCAGCTCCGAGACGCGCGTGATGCTCTCCTCGATGGTGCCGACCAGCTGCATGCTGGAGCTCAGCGCCTCGACCCAGTTGATTGCCTCGGAGAAGCTCTCGCCCTGGAAGGCAGAGTGAGCGCACTCGAGTTCGGCAGGGCTGAGACCTATCGCGGCGAGTGTTGGGGCAAGCTGCCATCCGCCTTCAATGCCCGCCCCCTGCAGCCACTCCGCGAGCTCCTCTTCCTTGTCGGACTGGTCGAGACAGGCCATGCCGGTCTGTACCGCTTGGTTCATGGCATGTTCCTGGAGGAAGCGCATACAGCTGATTTGTTCGTCATTCAGCCGGACATCAAGGAAGCGCAGACTGCCCTTTTGCATTCGCCTTAGATTTTCGCGCAGCTGCGAAGAGGCTCGGCGAGCCGCTGCACCGGGGTTGTTCAGCTCATGCATCAGCCCTGCGGCCAGGGTGCCGAGGGAGATCAGCTTCTCGCGGTGGATGGCCAGCACCTGGTAGGCCTCGATACGGCGAGCCATGTTTTGAAGGACGCCGTCACGAACGTGCGGGCAGTTTGCCATCAGCCTCCAGAAGCTGTCTTCAGAGACCCGCACCAGAGTACTCGGCTGATCGACATGGCAGCTGATCGAGGCGGTGTCATGGCGGGCAAGCAGCGCGACCTCTCCAAACGTCTCCCCGCTGCCGAGGGTGCGCAGCAGGGTCGTGGTGCCATCCTTCTCCGCTTTCTTCGCGTGCACCTGGCCATCGAGCAGGACCCAGAACCAGCGCTCCGTCTGACCCTGCGCGATCAGCACCGAACCTACCGGTGCATGCACCAGTTCGACCTCACCCAGGCAGTTGAGGTCCTCGGCCTTGCTATCGGCAAATAGTGACACTTGCTGCAGTTGGGGGAACAGCCCGGTCGCCGGGATCTTTTCAATAATCGTCGTTGAAGCTTGAGCTTCGGCCATAGACGCTACGTTTTCACCTTGCACCGCTTCAACTAGAAGCGGGCGAGGTACTGGTGCATGAACTGCACCGAGATCGAACCCTCTCCGACCGCCGAAGCGACCCTCTTGATCGAACCATGCCGCACGTCTCCGGCGACAAAGATTCCCGGGGTGCTGGTCTCGAGCAGGTAGGGCTCCCGGTCTTCTTTCCAGCACTTCGGATTCTTGCCGTCTACCCGCATATCCTGGCCGGAGAGCACAAATCCGTTCAAATCGCGCATGATACCCTCGGGCAGCCAGCCGGTACGGGGCGCCGCGCCGATAAAGATGAAGAGACTGGTAGCCTCGCGCTCAATATCGCCCTCTGCCGTCCGGATGCGCAGGCGCTCCAACCTCGTTTCGCCCATCGCCTCCACGACCTCGGAGCGCGCCTCTACAACAATATTGGATGTTGCAGCAATCTGATCGATTAAGTATTTAGACATGCTCTTCTCGAGCGACTCACCGCGCACCAGTACCGTTACCCGCCGCGCAAATTGAGCGAAGTGCATCGCCGCCTGCCCGGCCGAGTTGGCGCCGCCAACGACGATAACATCTTCATCGGCACAGGCCTTCGCCTCCCCCATGGCAGCGCCGTAATAAACGCCTGCACCCGTGAGCCGCTCGAGGCCGGGAACGTTGAGCCGGCGGTAGTTCACCCCGATGGCGATCAGGCAGACGTGGCTCGAAACCTCGCGCCCGTCGGCAAGCTGGACGAAGTGGTAGTTGGTCTTGGTGCGGATGCCGGTCGCCTCCTGTGTCAGGAACTCGGCGCCAAACCGGGACGCCTGGATGTAGGCCCGGCGCGCGAGATCCGCGCCGCTCAGCCCCGAGGGAAAGCCAAGGTAGTTTTCGATCCGTGAGCTGCTGCCGGCCTGCCCTCCTGGCGCCTCATCCTCGATGAGCAGGCAGCGAAGGCCCTCTGAAGAGGCGTATACCGCCGCGGCCAGCCCACCCGGCCCGGCCCCCACGATGACCACGTCGTAGAAGTCTTTCTGCGCCTGTGTACTAAGACCGATGCGGCCGGCGAGCTCAGTCTGGGTCGGCTGCACGATCGAGGTGCCATCCTGGAAGAGCACCGCCGGCAGCTTCCGATCGTCGAGATGGTACTGACCCAGCAGTTGTTTGGCCTCTTCATTCTGCTCCGGATCGAGCCAGATGTAGGGGATCTGGTTTCTGGAGAGGAAGTCACGCACCTGGTGGTCCTGTAAAGACCACCGCGGCCCGACCACGCGCAAACCCTCGAACGGCGGCCGGTATCCCTCGTTCCACGCACCGAGCAGATCATCGAGCACCGGGTAGAGCTTCTCTTCGGGCGGATCCCATGGCTTGGTGAGGTAGTAGTGGATCTTGGCCGAGTTGATGGCGCGGATTGCCGCCTCGGTGTCGGCGTACGCGGTGAGCAAGGCCCGCTTCGCCTCCGGATAGAGCAGGTTGGCACGCTCGAGGAAGTCGACGCCCGACATGCCCGGCATGCGCTGATCTGAGAGGAAGAGGGCGACGGCATCTCCACGCTGCTTTAACTGGGCGCAGGTATCGAGTGCCGCCTGCCCCGAGCCTGCTCTCAAAATCCGGTACGTGGCCCCGTACTTCCTGCGCAGATCCTGTACCACGGCTTCAAGGACGTTGACATCGTCGTCTACGGCGAGAATGACTGGCTTTGCCATACTGCAGTAGTGTATTGCCTGTGCCGCGATGCGACCTAAATTCTCCCGACGGTTCGGCTCAACGGAGCGGAGTCTGCAGCGCGTTTTTCTTACTGCCCGGGATCAGGTAAACTGGTTCCACTCTACCCGGCGAATATGCCCCGCCCGAGGTCTTTAGCTGTTGGTGCTGATTTGTGCATCTACTTGTGCAAGCCTCTGTGATTTTGATTCATTTTCTACTTGTGTTCGATTAGGGTGTTTACACCTAAGCCTCGAAGCATTCCTGCGATTAGATACTCAAAGTGTCTGAGTTCACTACAGACGAGAAGCGCTGCGCGTATGCGTCGATATTTCGCATTGAGTGGTTTAGGCCCGCGAAGGCACCGCATCGGTTCTCAAAAGAGCTTCGCATCGACTGATGACGAGCAATGTGCGGTGCAGGGTTATTGACCCCGGTGGAATGAGGCAGGGAAGCATGAACAAAGTCATCCTGGCAGACAATCAGGCAATCTTCCGCGCCGGTACGGCCAAAGTGCTCGCGATGGAAGACGACATACGAATCATCGCGCAGTGTGCCGACGGGGATCGCCTCTTCCATGCGGTGGACACGTTTCGGGGAGCGGTGGTGGTCTTTGCAGGATCGCTGCGCCTCGACGTCTCCCGTCTGACCGAGCACGCGCGGCTTGCCGGCAGCCGGGTAGTAGTCATTGCGGAGAACTCCGAGAATGGGAACCAGTACATCACGGCCGGGGTGCATGGAGTGGTATACCGCAGCGTCACCGGGGCCGCGCTGATCGATTGCGTTCGCCGCATCATCCACGGCGATACCTGTGTGCAGGCTGCGGCACAGGGCATGGAGGCACAGGAAGAAGACCTGGTGGGCGCGCGGGTGAGGGACCGGCTCACTGCCAAGGAGATGAAGATCGTCGCCCTCATCGTTCAGGGCTGCAAGAACAAGGAGATTGCCATCCGCCTCGGTACCACCGAGCAGGTCATCAAAAACTATCTGCGCAGCGTCTACGACAAGACCGGCGTATCGGACAGGCTCGAACTGGCTCTGTTTACTATCCACCACCGCATGCTGGCGGAAGCCGCTGCTGAGGCGGGCAACCTGCTGCAGATGACCAACGCCTAAGTCTATGCGGAGTTCGCCCTCGAACGACAAGGGAGTTGCCTTGAAGGCTGTGGTCGGAGGCCACCCCCACCCGGGCTCTTTGCTGGGATCCGAACCGCCGCTTCTAAAAACCCTTGCGGCCCGGAGCTGGTCTCTGAGGTGGCCTGGGAATCCGGGACTCGTGTTCGCCCCGATCCTGAATTCCTGCCAGCCCTGAAACGTAACCTGGCCTAAATCGTATAGTGCACGCCGGTCAGCTTCTCTGAGACCTCCCACAACAGCGCAGCCGCGGCAGGGTCTGTCGCCCACGGCTTGGCCTTGACCTCCACCGGTACACCCCAGAATTCGAACATGCCGTCCGGACCGTAGTAGTGTCCGCCCAGAGCCGCACCCGAGGTCGCTCCGTAGAGCGTCGGGTAGGAGCCTTGCTCGTCCGACTGGGCGAGTAGCGACATGAAGATCGGGCCAAAGGTACTCACTACCCCACGCGATGTGCCGGGCCCGTTCGCTAGAATGCGGGTCGCTGCAAGCCCGGGATGCACCATCACACTGATCGCCCTGGCGTCGGCGCGTTCGAGCCTCCGCTCCAGTTGAAATCCGAACAGCAGATTCGCCAGCTTCGACTGCCGGTACGAGAGCCAAGGTTTGTAGCCGCTGGCGTACTGCAGATCCTCGAACCGCATCCGGCCATCCTTGTGCGCGATCGAGCTCACCGTCACGATCCTCCCGGCTGGCGCGGCGAGCACCAGCGGCATCAACAGGCCGGTAAGGGCGAAGTGGCCGAGGTGATTGATTCCAAACTGCCTCTCGAATCCGTCCTCTGTAGTTTGCCGCGCAGGAAGAGCCATCACGCCGGCGTTGTTGATCAGAAGATCGAGAGGAGCACCGCGGGTGAGCAGCAGCTCGCCTGCGGCGTGAATCGACTTGAGGGAGGCGAGATCGAGCAGCACGATCTCGACGAGGGCTGAGGGCGAGTCCTGAAGGATCAACCTGCGGGCCTCTTCAGCCCTGGATATGTCCCGGCAGCCCAGGAGAACGGCACACCCGGCCCGCGCAAGGTGCCTTGCAGCGTGGAAGCCGATGCCGCTGTTTGCGCCGGTGACGAGTGCACGCTTCCCTGCCTGGGACGGGATGTCGGCCGGTGTCCACCTGATCATTCGTTGCCTTTGTCTCGCTCGCGCCAGCGCTCCTGACGCTGCGGGCTAACGTTACGCCTGTGTCTCGCGCTGCTCGTTGAGGGTGACACGTGCGGTCATCTTGCGGCCCGCACGGTAGAAGGTTACAGTGACCGTATCGCCAGCCTCATGCCTGTTCATGGCGTCGCTGATGTCCTGCGTGCTGGCGATCTCCTGGTCGTCGATGGCGACGATCAAGTCTCCTCCAATCACGATCGACATGTTTCCCAGGTAAGCCCTCTGGGTGCCACCACGCAGCCCTGCGCGCTCTGCGGCGCCGCCCGGAATGGTCTGCTGGATAAGCACTCCGTTGTTCACGCCGAGGTTCATCTGCTGGGCAAGCCCTTCGTCGATCGGCAGCGGACGGATACCCAGAGAGGGCCTGCGCACCCGGCCGTACCTGGCGAAGTCGGCCAGCACCGCCTTTGCCGTGTCGATCGGGATCGCGAAGCCGATGCCGGCGCTCTGCTCGACGTTTTCGTTGGGGTTGGTAGCGATAAGGGAGTTGATGCCGATCACCTCCGCACGCGAGTTCAACAATGGACCGCCGGAGTTGCCTGGGTTGATCGCGGCATCGGTCTGAATGGCATTGTCGATCGGCCCCGCGCCCTGCCCGCCGTGAATCGAGCGAATGGCGCTGATGATACCCGTGGTCATGGTCCCGCTCAAGCCGAACGGATTGCCGATGGCATAGACCTTCTGCCCCACGATGAGGTCCTTCGAGTCTGCCAGAACCGCTGGTATGAGGTTTGGGGCGTCAATCTGCAGAAGGGCGAGATCGTGGCCCGCATCTTTGCCGACGATCCGCGCCCGATACTTGTGCTTGTCGCTGAGGGTGACCTCGACCTGCTGCGCGTTGGCGACGACATGGTAGTTGGTCAGTATGTGACCTGACTTGTCGAGCACAAAGCCGGAGCCCTGCCCCTCCTGCGGTACCGGGTTCTCGAACCAGTCGTAGGCGACTGCCGTGGATGTGATATTTACCACGGAGGGCAGGGCCCGCTTGTAAACCTGGATGTTGCTGACCTCCTCAGCATCGTAGGCTGGCTGCGCGTGGGCCTCCGTCAACTGCATCGGAGAGGACGAGCCGGCGATCGAGGTCAGGTTGGCCCCGAAGTCAGGCCCGCCCGGCGCCGCCACGCGCAAGGGGCTGCCGTGCGAAGTCCAGTACCAGAACGCTCCAACAATCAACGTGACCAGCAGTACACGCCTCAGTCTCATGTCCATCTTCCTATCGTAGCTGCCAGTGCCACTCTTTGCTGTCGGGCAGACTTCGTCGACAGCGCGTGCCGAGGGGGCTGGACAGCTCCCTCTATCACTTGATCAGGGCATCTGCCTCGGCCCGCAGCCTCGTGTAGACGTCCTTAACTGATTCTTCCAGATGCTGCAGTGTGCCTCCGTTGTTGATCACGTAATCGGACAATGCGTGCTTTTCCGCATCAGAGATCTGCGCCCGAAGTCGCATCCTGGCGGCATCTTCAACCGCATGGTACTCTGCCTTGCCTGCTTCGCGCCCCTTCAGCGTGCGGGCGACATATCTTTCCACCTTCTGCTCTTCCGCTGCCGTTATGAGTACGATGCGGTGGAACCGGCTGCGCCATCGGCTGGCCCCATCTTCCCTGCCCCGCAGTTCAGCCCGATCCGCTCCGTCCGCATTGGCTTGCGCCTGGTCCACCTCGAAGATCAGCGCCGACTCCACCATTGCGATCGCCCCGGCGTCCTCAGCAAAGATACTGTCCATCCATTGCTGCTGCGCTGCAATCACGGGCGGATGAACGATCTCATTTAACTCCCGCAGTCGTCCGTCGCGGAATGCGGCGTCTGCCAGCGCGGAGCGGTCGAGATTCCCATACGGAAGGACTACCCCTCCACCAAATCGTCTCACTATCTCGGCGTAGACCGGCTGCCCCGGCTCCATCAGCTCGCGGCCAATCTCATCGGCGGCAATGGTATGAACCCCTAACGCGGCGAAGAGACGCGCGGCAGTCGATTTTCCGCTGCCGAGCCCTCCAGTCAAGCCTACGCGCAGCATGGCCTACGCAGCCGGGGGGCAGCTTTACCTTCGGAGGATGTATATATTGTGCCGGAAGACGGAAATCTGCTGGCTCCGCGCCCTGCGCCGCTAACTTGTGCGGAATAGACGGCCCGAACCTTCAAAGCCAGACGGCTCACAGGGGCAGTCCCCGTCGCAACCGGGCAGCGCGAACTGTATTTGACATCAACATGGCGATGGTCAGAGGGCCCACCCCTCCCGGCACCGGCGTGTAGGCGCCCGCCCTGCTGAAGGCCTGCGGATGCACATCGCCGACCAGGGTCGATCCCTTGAGGAGGAACATTTCTTCACGACGCGCATCGCCGGCAAAGAACCTGTCAAATTCCTCGCGGTCTACGATCCGGTTAATCCCGACGTCGAGGATGGTGGCTCCCGGCTTCACCATGTGGGCGGTCACAAAGCCAGGCCGGCCAATGGCCGCGACCAGTATGTCGGCGGAGCGACAGTGAGCGGCGATGTCGCGGGTTTGGCTGTGGCAGACGGTGACGGTGGCATTCTGCTGCAGCAGCAGAATAGCGATGGGTTTGCCGACGATGTCGCTGCGCCCCAGAACCACTGCGTTCTGCCCTGCCATCGGGAGGCTGCTGCGCCTGAGAATCTCGATCATCCCCGAGGGCGTGCAGGGTGCCAGTGCCGGCTGACCCGTCTGCAGACGGCCCACATTCACCGGGTGGAAGCCGTCGACGTCTTTGTCGGGGGAGACGGCCTCAAGCAGCAGCTTCGCGTTCACCTGGGCTGGCAGAGGCAGTTGAATCAGAATACCGTCGACGTCCTCGCGCGCGTTTAGACCGGCGATCAGGGCAAGCATCTCCTCGGTAGACACAGTTCCGGGCGGAGTGATGAGTTCGCTGAAGATGCCCAGCTCCTCGCAGGTCTTTACCTTGCTGCGGACGTAAATCTCCGACGCCGGAACATTGCCAACCAGCACTGCGGCGAGACCGGGGCGGATGCCCTCCGAGCGAAGTCGCTCCACCTCCGCCGCGACCTCGGCCTTGATGAGAGAGGCGATATGGGTGCCGTTGAGTACCCTGGGGGCTGCAGGACTGGTTGTCACAGTGCTCACTTTCATATCTCCAGGCCCGCTGACTAAAGCGCGGTGGCCAGTTGCCATCACCCCGTCTCGCCTGCTGCCTCGATTCGTGCGGCGAAGTAGCTTCGAGCAGCCAGACCCATGGTAAAGGATGAGCCTCGGCGCTGGCGATAGACTGGTCGCATGGCAGGATGGCAGAAGAGTCCGGTCTTGCGTGCGCTTCCCGGGTTCATCGTGTGCCCGGCGTGCCTGGGCCCGTTGATCGGGGGGCCTGCCCCCGGCGGCACGGAGCCGAGCGCGTGGTATCACTGCCTCGCCTGCTCTCTCTACTACCCCGTAGTCGACGGGCTTCCTATGCTGCTTGCAGCGCGCGCGTCGCCCGATCCTGCCTCGTTGTGAGTCAAGGTGGCGGACGCGCGCCGGAGATGCGCCGTGAGACACCTGCCGCGCCAGCCATATTTGGGAAACCAGGCTCGACTCGCAGGGTTACCAGCGGACGCCCGCCGCGTTGGACAAAGTGAACGCGACATCCGATAGAGCTTCGGGCAGCTCACGGCCATCTCATCCGCGGTGCTTGCCCCTTTATGAGGACACAAGCAGCAGATGCTGATGAGCAGGATCCTGGTTGAAGCTCTTTCAGCAACATCTTGGGCTCATCCCGTGTCTAAACCAGCAATCCGCAGGTGGATTGCTGCACGACGTGGCCCGGCAAGCGCACTGCATCTTCCAAAGCGAGGTCGAGGGCAATGACTTACAACAAGATGGTGGAGAAGTTCCCCGTTGTCGAACTCGCGAATCTGCGCAACGAACTGCTGCAGTCTGGACTCGATTCCTGGCAGGCCGCTGAGGTTGTCTCCTACTTCCTCGCCGGCCGCGGATACGGGACAAACTCGGAAGACCTTCGCTCCAGCGTTCATCACCTGGAGGACACGAGCTGCACGTATGAGCGGATGCAGGAAGTCCTCGAACGCGTAGCCTTTGTCATGTAATTCGAGCGTCAGGTATCTGGGCGCGCGAAAGGCGCCTTGAAGCCAGCCACAAGGCGCGCGCCAGTTTACTCGTACTTGAGCGACTCGACAGGGTCCAGTTGCGCCGCCCTGGTAGCGGGCAGCGTTCCAAAGACGACGCCAACCAGCGTCGACGTAACCAGCGCTACCACGATGGATACCTTGGAGATGGGCAGCTGGTAATCCGTAAAGAACCGGATCGAGAGCGGAAACGCCAGCCCCACCAGCACACCCACCAGCCCTCCCGTGAGCGAGATGAAGACAGCTTCCACCAGGAACTGCAGCTTGATCTCGCGCGCCGTCGCACCCATCGCCTTGCGGATCCCGATCTCGCGCACGCGGGCGCGCACGTTGGCAAGCATGATGTTCATGATGCCAACGCCGCCGACTGCAAGGGTCACGGCCGATACAAGCAGCAGCACGATAGTCAAAGCATCGGCGATCTGTTCGGCAACGGTGAGCATGCCGATCATGTTGAACGCGGTATAGACCGAGCTGGGCTGGTGGCGCGCGTGCACCACCTTCACGATCTGCTTCGAAGCCTCGACGACATCGTTGCGATCCCGTATCGAAAAGAAAATCTGCTTCACATTATCGGTACCGGTGAAGTAGCGCGCTACCGTATATGGCACGAGAATCGTCTCGTCGGCGATCTCCGTCTGACCCCAGGTGTCTACCCTCTCCTTGAATGTTCCGATCACGGTGAATGGCATGCCGTGTATCTCGAAGCTCTGGTTGATAGCCGCATCGGAGCTGCCAAACCGCTCCTTTGCAAAGGGTGCAGTAATCACCGCGACCTTGGTATGGGTCTGCTCGTCCTGATCGTCAAAGAAGCGGCCCGACAGCACAACCAGGTTGCGCACATCTCTATACTGAGGGCTCACCCCGAGCACCAGCACGTCCTTGACGACGCCGCCTCCGAAGCTAATGCGGTCATGCATCTCGAGCATCGGAGAGGAGGCTGCTACCGCCGGCACCTGCCCCACCACAGCCGCTTCGTCATCGCGCGTGAGGAAATCACTGCGGGTGTCGCTGACCGCTCCCGATCCTCCGCCCGAGTATTCAAGCTCAACCATGTTGGTGCCGATACTCTGCAGTTCATTGATGGCATAGTCTCTGCCCGTCAACCCGATTGTGACTACAAGGATCAACGAAGCGGAGCCGATCACCATGCCCAGAGCAGTCAGAGCAAAGCGCACCTTGCTGGCGCGGAAGCTGTCGAGAGCGAGACGCACAATCTCACTCAGCACCATGGTTCGTTTGGCGCTGGCGAGGGTACTTTCGAAGGAGCTTACTCGTTGAATGCGCAGAGGTGTCATTCCGATAAGTGGATGCCAGGCAAGCGCGAAACGCTTCACAGAGCGCCGTGGGGCCCGCCTGCCATCCTCATCGTATCGTTTTGGCCGCTCGCAGGCGTCGCAATCGCAAAAAGAACCAGCGGCCTTTGAAGTCATACATCAGCAACCAGGTATTAACTACTTAGGCGCGAGATGCTCGTATGCCTTTTCTCCCGCCTCTACCAGGCTCTCGGCGAATACCCTTGCGCCCGCCGGAAATGGGAACTTCGTCCCTTCAAGGATGATCTTGAGAAACTGGTGAGCTGCGGGCCAGCTGCTGAGGAAGTCTTCTTTCTCGGCAGGCGGTAGTGACTCCAGCACGTCGACATATACCTGCCTGCGGATCTTTCCAGGCCCGGACCCTGAGCCCACATGGATGGTCTGGCCACCGCTATCAACGACCTCGGTCACGCCTTTGGATTCACACGGGGGGCATTCGCCATGACCGGGTATCCAGCTGTAATCCACATCGATGCCGTCCGAGTCTATGACGGGTACTGCCGGACCCCAGCAATCCCCAGCCTTGAAGAAAATGTTGCAGGGCAGGTATGGCTCGAACGAATCCTGATTGTTATTGCAGAACGTTACATCTTCCTTGAAGTGCAGGTACAGTTCCGCGTCCAGGGGGACAAAGGTAGGGCACCTATATTTGTTCGGTACGTCGATGATGATTGTTGCCATCGTTCTATCCTCCGGGCCTTCGACCTTTTTGACCGAAGCGGTTATGCAGCGTGAGCTGATTCGCAGGGATATCTAAGCGGAGACAAGCCGTTAGCCAATCTCCGGCATAATTCACGCCTGAGTCTAAACCTCTTTGCTAAACTTCATAGTTATACTTAAGCAGTTTAATGCGACTCGCCTAGCTCGCCCCGCAGCCACCTTCCTCACTTAGCAGGAAGATGAAGCGCGGGGTCCGCTCGAATCCGCTGCAGGTCAGGGTCCCCGAGCAAGTCCGATAAGGTGTAGCCCTTAGTGAAGGCCCTGTTGATTGACTCGATTGCATGTCCGCGATCCCCCAGAGACAGGTAAGCATCCCCGATGTTCGCAAGAACGAGAGGATCGTTCGGTGCGAGCGCTATCGCTGTCTGGACGTGGCTCATGGCCTTGTCCTGGAGCCGGTCATGGGCGTACAGGCTCGCCAGTTCAGCGTGCGCATCCGCATTCTCAGGGTTGACGCGGATCGCTTCTTCGACCAGCGGCAGCATCTGCTTGCGCACAGTATCCGCCTTCTTATCCTGGTGAAGCCACGTATAAGCGCCTAGAAGATTTCCCCACACCCTGTAGTCGTGGTCGTTCAGCTGTAAGGCCTTTTCGTTGGCCGACGCGGAATCAGAATACCGCCGCTCCAATGTGTAGAGATACCCCAGGTTGGCGTAAGCGGCATAGGTCGGGCTCAGTGCAATGGAGTGCTTCAACGCCTGTTCAGCATTGGGAAACAACTTCGAGTCGCCCCAATCGATATAAGCTGCACCGAGGTTGATGTAGACCTGTGCATTATCTGGAGTGAGTGCGATTGCGCGGTGATATTGATCGATAGCCAGGGGGAATTTACCTTGATTGTCGTAGAAATTGCCAAGCTCTTCGTAGCCATCCCAGTAATCGGGGCGCAGGGCAATAGCCTGCTTATAACTCGCCTCTGCCTCAGTCACTCGGCCGGCCGTAGCATAAGACATGGCTAGACCCGAGATCGCCTCCGCATTTCGCGGGTCAAGCTCGAGTGCGCGCTGGAATTCCTGCACGGCCAGGTCGTGCTTCCCAGTCGCCTCATGCACCCTTGCAAGAGTTATGAAAACGGCGGGCGCGCCGCGATCGATCTCTGCTGCCTTCTGACAGTAGAGCAGTGCCTGGTCAAGCCACCGGGGATTGCGGTCAAGCTGGTACTTCAGCCGATATGCCTCGCCGATCTGTGCCAGCGCCAGAGCGAAGTGATCATCGCTCGCCAAAGCCCTTTTCAAGGAAGCGATCGCGAGATCAAGGTTCCCGGGCTTGTCGTATCGCTCCATGTAGCCGATCGCGGTTAGATAGTCGTCATAGGACGCGCGGTTTGCCATGCTGGCGCGGTCCTTGCTGCTCGAGAGGGAGAGGTTCATCAGCCGCCCCAGGCGATCGACAGCCTCGCTCTCCATTCCTCCAATATCCGCTGTCGGACTGTCGATCTCGGTGTAGCCGATCTGCCGCATCTTCCTGGTGTCAATCAGGGTCAACGCGAGATGCACACGTTCTGCATGCCGTTCGACTGTGCCCTTTACCACGATCGTCGCCCCGAACTGACGCAACGCTCCTGCAGGATCGGTAACCTTTTCAGCTCGAACCTCGGTAGCCGGAATGATCCAGAGCCGCTGGTCGGCGGTGTCCAGGTTGGATAGCTGCCCTGACAATGAATCCATCAGCCCGTCGCCGAGTGCAAGAGTCTGTGCATCGCCGGACGCACTCTCGATCGGGAGTACCGCGATGTGCTTCTCGCGACTCGAGTACAGGATGCCCTGCAGACGTTCGCGTACCGCGGGCACCATCGCGGTTCCCGCCAGCAGCACTGCGAATCCGAGACCCACGGGAGCGACCTTTCGCCAGATGGCCGCCAGTCGCGTCGTCAGCTGAGTGCTGCCTTCGAGCGCCGCCGCGACCTCCCGCGCCGACTGGTAGCGCCGATGCGCCTCATACTGCAGGCACCTGCCGATCACTTCGTCCCACAGCCGGGGCAGCTGGCGGCGCAGCGAGGAGGGCGGCACAAACGGCCGGCCGCGCAGCATCACCTGCTCTACCGGAGTCGGTGCAGCAAACGGCTGCTTTCCAGTCACTAACTCATAAAGGATGACTCCCAGCGCGTAGACATCGGTGGCTTCTGTCACTTCCCTGCCTTGGAACTGCTCCGGCGCCATGTAGTCGGGCGTGCCGACGATGGCGCCCACCCGGGTGATACCGGTCTGGACACCTTCGTCCTGCGTCCGACCCTGGTCGGGCGCCGCTGTGGCTGACTCGGCGGGGCCCGTAGTCTCGTGCGCCAGGCCGAAGTCCATCAATACGGGGCTTACCACCCCGCCGCGCGTCGCGAGCATGATGTTCCGGCTCTTCAGGTCACGGTGGATGATCCCGGCCTGGTGGATCGTCTCCAGCCCCTCGCAGATGTTCAGCGCGATCTTTAGAGCCTCGTCGATCGGTAGGGGGCCGGACTTTATCAGCTTGTCCGATAGCGTCTCCCCCTCGAGGAACTCCATGGTGAGGAAGACCCGGGCGGGAGAGGTTGCATCCGCATTGACAACAAAAAGCTCATGGATACGACAGACCTGCGGTCCGCTGACCTTGCGCGCGAGCTGTACCTCCCTTTTGAAGCGGGCAAGCACCTCTGCATTGCTGGCGATCTCGGGACGAATCGTCTTCAAGGCGATGCGGCCCAGTTCCAGGTCGGTAGCCTCGTAGACGTCTCCCATCCCGCCCGATCCGAGCAGGCTCACAATGCGAAATCTCGCCAGCAGCAGGTCTCCGGGAGTGAGTGCGCCGGTGTCTCGCGGGATGATCTCGCCTGCCTCGGGCGTGGAGGCGTCAACTTCTACACTGGTATCGCCATGGCCGCTGTGGAAGAGCGCTTCGATCTGCTGGCGCAGTGCCTGATCAGAGCCGCACGCCTCCGCAATAAATCGCCCACGCACCTCGGGCGGGACCTTGAGAGCGGCGCGGTATAGGGGCTCGAGACGCTGCCAGAGTTCCGGATTCATGTTCGCCTGACGATTGGCTTAGAGCTCGAGACGCGGATGCTCCGCCCGTCTAGGACGGAGGAACGACAGACTATCGAGGGCCGGAACCTTCGTGGCCGAATTATAGCTCTCTGGAAGAATTAACCTGAGCGCTGAGCCGTCGAGCTTCGTCCCGTTGCTGAACTCGACTCCCGTGGCGCACCACTCCTGTCCGGCAGTGCCCGGCTGCATTTTGCTTTTGGTGACAGATAGCCGAAAATGGCGGCAGCGATGTTCTTCAAGCTCCCCTGGACCTCCCGTTTCCGTTACCCGCAGGGCGGAGCCTTGCTCTTGATGATCTGCCTCTGGCCGGGCTCGCGCGCCTTTTCACAGACCGACGGTGGCCCCATCGACCAAATCGCCGGCGGCCAGAGCAGAACCTACCCGGTGCGCGGTACGGTGGTCGACAGCGTCACCGCTCAGCCCATCGCCCGGGTGCTGGTGAACGGGCAGCAGGATGCGGTACTCACCGACAAGGAGGGGAAGTTCGATCTGCAACTTCCGGGCGGGACAGCGCAAATACTGCTGGAGAGGCCGGGGTACGGCCAGCCTGGCCTCTCGGCGCAGCACATCGTGCAGGTTGCACCGGATATGCCGGCGTTGACCTTCCAGTTGACTCCTAACGCGGTGATCAGCGGCCAGGTGACCCTGCCATCCGCCGACACCGCCGATTCGATACCGATTCTCATTTATCGGAAGATCGTCAATAACGGCCATTCCCAATGGACGATGCAGCAGATGGCTATGACGAACAGTGAGGGCGTGTTTCGTGTAAGCGGGCTCCTGCCCGGTCCTTATCTGGTCTACACCCAGCCGCAGCGCGACCAGGAAGATAATCGGTCTCCTGCTTTGAAGAGCTTTGGCTACCCCGCCGTCTACTATCCTGGGGTGGTCGACCCCTCGGCGGCGAGCGTGCTGACCCTGACAGCCGGTCAGCACGCACACGCAGACCTGCCCCTGATGCGGCAGCCCTTCTACTCGGTTACGGTAAACATCAATGCCCAGGAGTTCGGCCGAGGCCTTGCCCTGCAACTGTGCGACGCGGGCGGTCACATGCTGGGCTTTCCAATTCGTCAGAACGGGCGCCAGGGCACAGCCCAATTCAGTGTTCCCGATGGCAGCTACTTCCTTCAGGCAATGGGCGGATTTCAGGGAGCCAACGCCAGCCAGGCCCGCACCTATGGACGCATAGACTTTAAAGTTGCCGGCGCTCCCGTGACCGGCCTCAGTATTACGCCCCTTCCGCTGCACCCTGTCCCAGTGAATGTACGGAAAGACTTCACCGCGGTAAGCGCGACGCTCCAGCAGTCAGGCCTGGGTGAGGGTGGGCCGGCCCTTGCTGCCGGCTTGAGCATGGTGCTGACACCAGCCGATGATTTCTCAAACCCAACGGGCGGTGGAGGCAACTTACAGCTCCAGAAGGGTGGCAGCTCCTTTGAGCTCGACGCCGTGACACCCGGCAGGTATTGGGTCACCACCTTTGCCTTTGAAGGCTATGTAAGCGCCATCACCAGCGGCGGCGTAGACCTGGCACGGGAGCCGCTGGTCATCGGACCCGGCAGCACCTCGCCGCCGATCGAGATCACCCTCCGCAACGACACCGGGATGATCCAGGTCCAGCTCTCGGACCAGGCACATACCGCTGCCATGTACCCTGCCAGTCAGCCCCCCGGAGAGCAGACCCAGAGTTACATCTATGCCATTCCGCTCTTTCCTTTCAGCGGACAGGTGATGCAGGCTGGCGCCTCACCCTCTGGCGAGTTCACCATAGGCAATCTGCCTCCTGGCACCTATCGCGTCGTGGCCTTTGACGCTCCTGAGGAGATCGACTTCCACTCCCCTGAGAGCCTCGCCAAGTACGCGGGGCAGGGAGACACCGTGACAGTGGAAGCCGGCGCTACTGCCAACGTGCAGGTGCATCTCGGCAAGTCGCTCAACCCGGACAACGACTGATGAAGCGCTTGCGATTGCTGATACTGCCGCTGCTCACAACCCTGGCCTTGCCGGGCATACTCGGAGCGCAGGCTGCCGCGACGGCCCCCGCACAGTACTCCGGGAAGTATACTTTGAGCGGCGTCGTAGTCAGCTCATCGACGGCGCGTCCGGTTGAGAATGCCTCCGTGTCGCTGCACGCCGCGGTCGACGGGCGCCTGGTTGGAGAAATGACGACCGGAGAAGATGGCAGCTTCTCCTTCCCGAACCTGGCCGCGGCCAAGTACTCCCTCACCGGTTCGCACCGCGGCTATATCACCTCGTCCTACGACGAACACGCCGAATATTCGACCGCTATCGTCACCGGAGAGGGTCTGGTGTCTGAAGGGCTGACCTTTCGCCTGCCGCCCCAGGCCATCATCTATGGAACAGTGACCGACGACTCAGGCGACCCCGTCGAACAGGCCCAGGTCTCCCTCTACCGGCAGGACACGCTGGGAGGCATGGGAACCATCGTCCGCACCCAGCAGACCAACACCGACGACGAGGGCGCATACGAGATTCGACATCTGGAGCCGGGAGACTACTACGTCTCGGTAACGGCGCGGCCCTGGTACTCGACGAAACCGCAGCGGCTCAACGTCGACGGCACTCCGATCCCTGATGGCACCCGTTCGCCGCTCGATGTGGCGTTTCCGCGAGCATACTACGCCGATGTGACGGACCCGAACGCTGCCACTCCCGTACCCGTCAAACCCGGCGATCACATCGCGGTGAACTTCACTCTGCACCCCGTGCCAGCCGTACACCTTACCATCCAGCTTCCTCAACGAGCCCTCAGCGCCCAGGGCAACATCGGCTTCTCCATGCCCCAGATACAGCAGGATGTATTCGGCAACGAGGATCCGGTGCCAGTCTCCGCTTCTTTTGCCGGGAGCGACCCCCAGGGTCCAAAGACCATGGAAGTCACCGGCCTGGCGCCAGGCGAGTATCAGGTCGAGCTACTCTCCGGCAGGGGAACAGCAACCCATATTTCAACGATCAACGCTACCAGCGACCTTAAGATTGACTCCTCGTCCAGCTCTTCGCTCGCCGAGGTATCGGGAAAACTTGCTATGGCCGACGGTGGAAAGATTCCCGGCAGGGTGATGGTGAGGCTACGATCCAGAGAGGTCCGGTTTCCAAACGGCGCGCCCGTCGCAGAAGATGGAAGCTTCACACTGCATGCAGTTCCTCCCGGCAGCTACGAGTTGATGGCCGGGTCCCAGTCAGGCTCTGCTCTGGCTGTGGCGCACATGTCAGCCTCTGGCGCGACGGTCGATGGGCATATGCTGGTAGTCGGTAACGAGCCGGTGCTGGTAGCTGCCACTCTGGTGCAGGGCTCGTCCAACATCACGGGAGTAGCGAAGCGTAACAAGAAGCCTGCAGCCGGAGTCATGGTGCTGCTCATACCGAAGGATTCGGCAGCTGACCGCATGCTCTATCGCCGTGACCAGAGCGACTCAGATGGTAGCTTTCTGCTACCGCGGGTGATTCCCGGCGACTACGTCCTCGTCGCTATCCAGGATGGGTGGGACCTCGACTGGGCACGCCCCGGTGTGATCGCGCACTACCTGCCGGGAGGCCTGCCCGTCAGGGTCTCTGCGCAGAGTGACAAAACCATTGCTTTGCCACAGGCCGTAGAAGTGCAGGCGAAATAAGCCGCGCTCACACCAACTATTCTCGCCCTCTTAGTCAGCTCAAACGTGATGTTGACCGAACAAACTTCAAGCTATATTATTCGTCCTGCTCAGAGAACCAGTCGGAGCTGCGAAGAGATGGTTTGCGAGCTTGCGAGCTGCTCAATCTGCTTGACCAAGTCTTATGCCGGTTACCTCGCGTCGCACTCCTGCACCGAACTAAACAGAAGGACTCAAATTGACCGCCAGCAGCATAGGAATCACGTTCAAGGAGCTCATGTCTGGCGCCTTTGCGCTCGGCGAAACGGACCCGGAGACGGGCGCAGCAAAGGGCGCAGATAGTGTCCTCTCCATGCACGGAACGGTGACCATCGATGACATAGACGCCTTCATCGAGGACCCGGAGCACGGCGGCACGCTGGACGTGGTCATGGACTGGCCTCCATTGGGCTCGGCCCTGCCTGCACCCGGGGGAGTCTTCAACCTCTTCTCCCCATCCGGCGATCCCTCGCTGAAACTCATGGTGTACGAGTGGGGCCTGGACCACGAGGGAAAGTCCTACTACTTTGCAGGGCATAAAAACGTGGCGGTGCATCCAGTTACAAAGCTGTGGCCGGACACGACGACGCTCTACACCCAGCTTCACGAAGGTAAAGACAAGACGGGCCCGGTAGTTGGCGCGGGCATCATCACCCTTAGCGTAGAGCAGCTAGTCAACATGGGCCGGCAGTTCAAGCCGCTGAACGCTCCGTCTACCCAGGCCGGCCTGGCTGCGATCGAGAGATTCGGCAGCTTCTTCCTGGGTGAACTATGGGACACCTACGTAAAGAAGACCGGAGCCTAGCATGCCCTTCGATGTAATCGTGATCGGCAGCGGCTTTGGAGGCGCGATCACCGGCTGCCGGCTGGCAGAGGGCGGCTACAAGGTACTAATCCTCGAACGAGGCCAGCGCTGGGATAAAAGCAACTACCCTCGGCAGCCGGAAGATAACTGGATATGGAAGTCTGACTGCGCCGAGCAGAAGAACGGCTGGATGGAGATACACGCCTTCCCGCACATGGCCGTCGTGCAGGGGGCAGCTGTAGGCGGCGGCTCGCTCATATACGCCAACATCTCCTGCGAGGCGCCTAAGTCGGTCTTTGACCAGGGGTGGCCTGATGAGATCACTTACTCCGAGATAAAGCCTTACTCGGATACTGTAGCTGCCTTCATGAACGTGCAGCAGGTGCCCGATAACCAGTGGAGCGAGCGGATGCGCTTGATGCAGCAGGGTGCGCAGGCCATTGGCGCAGGCGATCGCTTTAAGAAGCTTGACCTTGCAGTCACGTTTGACCCGGGCTGGAACTATCTGGTCCCCGCCTGCCACGACGCCTCGCAGAGCAAACGCTTTATAAATGCTCAGGGAGTGGAACAAGGTACGTGCGTTCATCTCGGTAACTGCGACATCGGCTGCGAGGTCGACGCAAGAAATACTCTGGATCGCAACTATATTCCCTGGGCCGAGAAGCATGGCGCCGAGGTCCGGGAACGTCACATCGTAACCAACATTGCGCCATCCGATGGCGGCTACGTGGTCCACTTTGACCAGCTCACTGACGGGCAGAGGGTAGACGGCACTGAGAGTGCGCGGATAGTCATCGTTGCGGCGAGCTCTCTTGGCTCGACGGAGTTGCTGCTTCGCTGCCGCGATGTAAGTGGCACCCTTCCGAATATCAGCCCGTTCCTGGGCCATGACTGGAGCAGCAATGGCGATTTCCTGACACCTGCTTTTTATCCAGGTCGCGACATTCTGCCTGGAACTGGTCCGACTATCACCAGCGCCATCGACTTTCTGGACCGCAGCGAATCAGGCCAGTCATTCTGGATAGAAGATGGAGGTTTTCCGGATCTCGCAGCCGACTACGTTGAGGCCTTCAAGTCGGGCGCGACCAGCGGCAGCGGCCTCTGGGCCAAGCTGCTGATCGACTCCTACAGCCACATGTTGCGAGAGGGCGATGCTCAGCCCTTCCATAATGTCATGCCATGGTTCGCACAAGGAGTCGACGCAGCAAATGGCATTCTCAGCCTTCATCATGACCTGCTTACGGCAAAACTTTGCTTAAACCTGACCTGGGACATCGGTAAGTCAAAACAGACTATCGATGCTGTTGTCGCGATGCATTTAAAGCTCTCCGCAGCTACTGGCGGCAACCCCGTAGTCCCACCTACATGGACTCTGTTGAATTACCTGGTCACGCCGCATCCGCTCGGAGGATGCTGCATGGGCAATACTGTTCTAGACGGCGTGGTTAATCACGCCGGCGAAGTCTTCGGGTACAAAAACCTATACGTCGCAGATGCAGCCATCGTCCCGGAAGCGCTAGGTGTCAATCCCTCCCGCACCATAGGCGCCCTCGCTGAACGCGTGGCAAAGATCATTCTGTCCGAGGGACGCTAAGTACTCGATGAGCGCACCCGCCAAGCCCGCCTTCAGCGGAATCGTGATCTCTCCTCCCGTGAAGGAGGCGATCGCAAAGCAGGCTCCGGATGCACCTAAACCGATAGATGTGATTATTACCCTGGCGCAGCTGGAGACCGGACCGGAGCCTGGCATAACCCATTCAAAATCCGAGATCAAGACATTTCTCCAGGCACGAGGGTACAAGGTAAGAGAAAGTGATTTCTACGTTTTCGCCTCGCTGCTGCCGGCGGACATCTTCGACTTAGCCGATCAGCGTAAGTGGGTACACCGCATCTGGAAGGATGAAACGACCTACACCCACCTGCTTAGCTCCACCGAGACAATCAAGGCATCTGCGTGCTGGAGGACCTTCGAGGCGCGCGGGAAAGGAATCTGCTGGGCAGTACTTGATACCGGCATACGGGCCGACCATCCACATTTTCAGGGCATCGTTAAGACAGACCTTTGCCGCAACTTTTCTAACTCGCCCTCGTTGGATGATCAGAATGGTCATGGCAGTCACGTCGCGGGCATCATCGCCGGGAGCGCAAAGGGAAAGGCGGATGGCACGCCCTACCACGCGGCGACCTATATCGAAGAGCAGGACGACCCCGAGATCATCGACCTCAGCACTTGCCCGTCCGGCGTAGCTCCACTTACTAACCTGGTGAGCGTCAAGATACTTGATGACGATGGGACCGGCTCCGCGTCGAGCGCGATCCTCGGGCTGGAATACCTGCGCAAGCTGAATCAGAACAGTCGTGACATTATCATTGATGGCGTTAACATGAGCCTTGGCTACCCATTTGATCCTAAGTGGTTTGGCTGTGGACACAGTCCTCTATGCGACGAGGTCCAACGCGCGGTTGACTCTGGCCTCGTTGTAGTAATCTCGTGCGGTAACTCCGGTTACGGATTTACGAAGCTCGATACGGGCGAACAGGTGCCTTACGGCATAGGTCTTTCTATTACCGACCCGGCAAATGCACGGGACGGCATCGCGGTTGGTTCTGTTCACAAGCTGAAGCCGCATACCTTCGGCGTTTCCTACTTTTCGTCCAAGGGTCCGACGGGCGACGGGCGACACAAGCCCGATCTGGTGGCCCCAGGAGAAAAGATCATATCGTGCTCCATACACACAGACAAGGGCTACGAATACGAGGAGCGCAGCGGAACCAGCATGGCCGCACCCCACGTCTCTGGTGCAATCGCTGCATTTCTCTCGGTGTACTCTGAATTTCGTGGTGATCCACTCAGGATTAAAGATATCTTTCTCAAGAGCGCAACTGACTTACAACGTGGCGAAGACTTTCAAGGCGCAGGCATGGTCGACCTTATGCGCGCTATCACTTCGATCTAGGGGGAACAATGCCTCGAATAGAGCAATTTCACGATCCCGACATGTCTCTCTGGCAGTCTGCCGTAGATGAGGTAGTGGCTACGCGAACAAGCGCGGCACGTGCGCAGTCAGTCGGCGAGCAGGCAGTCATCCAGAGGCCCGACAGCAGCGATGACATGGTACATGGCGCCCTGGTTGACGTGCGAGCGCAGCTGTCAGGTAGCCCAATCGCGCTGCCTGCCAGGATGGGCGTCTCCGTCACCGAGGGAGTGGGTGGTTTTGCGCAAGTATGTTCCACCATAGCGCGTCAGCTTGCGGTGGCGAAGATCATGGGAGACGCAGCGAAGGTCAAGGCCTGCGAAGAGCAGTTTGCGAAGTACCAGCAATGCGATCCTGGCTGGCTCGAGATCGCTGAGAAATATGCACAGTTTCAGCTGCAGATCCAACTGAACAAAGGCAAGGTCCCTTATGTCCTCTACAATGATATCGATGATTTCGTGATAGACCTGCCCTTGAACGACGGGGACAACATCGGCTTCGTAGGTGACTGGGGAACCGGACAGGACGAGGCCAAGAAAGTTCTCGCTCAGCTATCAAGAAAAGAGCTGAAAGCTGTCATTCACCTGGGAGACATTTATTACTCCTGCACTGACTTCGAGGTACAGAACTACTTCCTGCAGATATGGCAGACATATTTCGACATCAAACAGGTCTCTAGCTTCTCATTGTCGGGCAACCATGATATGTACGGCGGAGGAGGGCCCTACTACACACTGCTGAAGACCCTGGGCCAGCCGGCTAGTTACTGCTGCATCAGAACTCTGCACTGGCAGTTTGTCCTGATGGATACAGGTCTGCATGATCGCACCCCCGCCGGCACCGACCCGACTTACCTGGAAGATACAGAGGTCGCCTGGATTAAACGAAGAATTGCGACTGCGGATGGACGTAAGACGGTATTGCTGTCGCACCACCAGCTGTTTTCCCGCTATTCCAGCATCATTGATCCACCACCCTCGGGCCAGCTCGGCATGGCGATCAACGCCAGGCTTCAGCAGCAACTGGTCGACATCTTGCCTCAGGTCACCCTCTGGTTATGGGGCCACGAACACGACTTCGTCGTCTACGAGAAGCAGTGTGGCGTGCTTGCCCGTTGCGTCGGCAGCGGAGCCGTTCCCGTACTGACGTCTCCCCCTCCAGTAATAAAGCATCCTGAGATAGGGGCCAACGACGCTATCCGCCCCGGTGCAGAGGGAGACTTCTTTACGCACGGGTACGCAGTGATGCAGTTGCAGGGCGCGAATGCAACGGTAAGCTACTATCAGGATACGGATGAGGATAATCCTATGTGGGTGGACAATCTGTAGTGCTTCGGCTTCGATCCCACAATTAGCGTCAGCTAGTAGTCTCTTATACGAACCTGATGCGAAGCCGAGTATTAATGTGACCGTAACCCATGGTGCACGGTATGGCATTGTGAGGAAAAATGGATGTAGCTTCCAAGGCCGGTCGATCGACTACTAAAGGTTGGGCGCAGGAAGTAGTGCCGTTCGCGGCGGGTGATGGGTTCTCTTGCAACCTTGTCCACGTCGAGGGCCCTGTTCCTCCAACGAAGGGGCCCGTGCTGCTCGTACCGGGAGCGGGAGTCCGGGCTAACCTGTTTCGCGCTCCGGTAGAGACTAACCTGGTCGATTACCTCATCCAGCGTGGTTATGACGTGTGGCTTGAGAACTGGCGCGCCAGCATCGATCTTGAGTTCAACTCCTGGACGCTGGACCAGGCGGCCGTCTATGACCACCCCGCCGCAGTTAAGACTATAGTGAGCCGCACTGGCGCTGATTCAGTCAAAGCTGTGATCCATTGCCAGGGCTCTACCAGCTTCATGATGTCGGCTGTGGCCGGTCTGCTGCCGCAAGTAAATGTAATCGTCAGCAATGCTGTCTCGCTTCACACCATTGTGCCCGAGTGGTCGTCTCTCAAGATGAAAGTAGCGGTGCCGCTGCTCTCTATGCTCACCCGCTACCTTGACCCGCAGTGGGGAATCGACGCGCCTACTCTACCAGCAAAGCTGATAACGGAGGTTGTCCGACTCAGCCATCACGAATGTAACAACATGGTCTGTAAGATGGTGAGCTTCACCTATGGGGCAGGATTTCCGGCCCTCTGGTCCCATGCAAACCTGAACGAGGATACTCATGAATGGCTGCGCCGGGAATTTGCGAAGGTACCTGTCAGCTTCTTCGCGCAGATGGTCAAGTGTGTCCATTCAGGCCACCTTGTCGCTGTCGATGGACTTCCTCAGCTGCCGCGGGACTTTCTCCAGGGAGCACCGCAGACCGACGCTCGCTTCTCATTCTTTGCAGGGATGAATAACCACTGCTTTCTGCCAGAGAGCCAGAGCAGGACCTTTGACTACTTTGACCAGCACACCAGGAATCGCCATACATTGCACTTACTCCCGAACTATGGTCATCTCGATCCATTTATCGGAAAGGATGCAAGCAGGGACGTATTCCCGCTGATCTGTGAAGAGCTCGCCGGCAATTAGAAAAGGCGCTAGAATACTGCCACATTTGTATCGCTCGGTCACTCGATTTAAAGTGAGGCGTAAGCGGTCTAAGCATGTAAGAAACAAAGCTGTGATTACCTGCCGCGTCTATCTCGACTGGTTACAGGCACATTTACTTACCGGAAGCCTTGTTCGGCTGCAACAACTCCGGCTCCTCTGTTACAAGCACGGCTCAATCGCCCGGAACGTGGATGAGCAGCTGCTGCGGCCCCGGACCCCAGGACAACTTGATCAACGGCTCATTCGCCTCCGACGCCCTGCTGCTAAAATGACATCTAGACTCACGCGGACGGATGTGTGAGCGGTTGAAACAGGCGGTCTTGGAACTCGGAAAACCGTCTGTTTGGAACTAACCGATTCCGCAGCAGATACCGCAACCCATTCTATTTCAATGAGTTATTTACTTGTGGCGAAATGTGGCTAAATGTGCACAGATGTGTCTCATTGATTGGGAGGCCCCACAAAAGTCCCCACAGTTTTTACGCGGACCTACGTGCAAGAATTGTGAAACGGTGGGCGATTGTGGGAGAGATCAGGAAAGTAGACGTCTACGTCAATCGGGTTGTGGCGGCCGTAGAGCAAATTGGCTTCTACTCGCGAGCAATCAACAGATACCCGTTCGACACCATTGCCTGTTCGATGATCTCGATCGATAGCTCTTGCAAGATCATGCATAAGTCTGATGAGAGCCGGGAACTATGACGAAGCATATCGCCTCAGCAGATCAGTCGTAGAGTGCGCCCTCATCCTCCGTTACGTAACATCTGACAATACGCTTCAAAATGATCGAGCCAAGAAATTCTTCATGTTCAGCTGGGAATACAAAACGTATGGCTCTATCATGCTAGAAATCAATTCGCCAGTCAGCCTGAGATGGTGGCTGCCATAGAGCGCAACGCGCGGGAGTGGAATTTGAGCGGAAATCCCAGAAAGGCGAAACAACACTGGTCTCAACTTCGAGCCTTTACGTGGGACGCGCAAAATCTTGTGCACCCGCTTGATGGTTCAAGCTTCGATTCAGGATTCAAGGAAAAGCAGTACGCTGTCGGTTATTTTCAGACGTGCCAGTGGGTGCATTGCTCACGACCCGCCTTAGACAACTATGTACCAGACGAGGGCAGGCCATTCAGAATTACCAAATCCTCTGACGAGTTCGGAAATCCAGGTCATTCAGTGCTTTACATTTTGGTGAATTATCTTCACTCGACCATTTGTTATGCACTATATGGAATGGGAGTTTCTTGGCCGGCAGAGCTCGGCCTTGCTTTCCATGAAACGGTTGCAGAGATGAAGCCGGTAGGCGAAGGGAATGTTTTTCGTCGCCTGAAGCGCGCAAAGTCACCTAGCGTGATCTGAACTCGTTAGTTGAGGCAACATACGGGCGCAGCGTTCTTATGCGAGCAGAGTGAGTAGGGTGTCTTTTTACAACGTTCGCCTCACTGTAAATTTCCGGCGCAAGAAGCGGCACGTGCTTGCAATCGCTCCGCCAGACGTGTAATCGTTTCATGAGCCAGGCCCTCGGTTTCCAACTCGTTCAGAATCGTGCCTGCATGATCAGGCAGAGCGGCGGCCATCGTCTTTAGTCGGTCTATCAGTAGACCCTCATCGAGGCGCAACTCTGCCGCGAACTTCTGCCAATTTTGGATACCGATTTTGCTCAGGCGGTATTCTCCGCCGATCTTCATAGCCAACTTGGCCTTCTGAAGGGAAATGGATCGATAGGGCAGGATGCTCGCCAGATCGTACAGCGGCGCAAGGCGTACGGCACCTGCTCTCCCTAATAACAGTCCAAAGTTTTTGGCGTGAGCGTCTGTACCGGCGATCAACCAATTGAACGCCATCGCGTCCGCGAACGACTGAACGTCTTCCTGCGGGTTGCTCGACTGTGCGCGCGATGTCTCCACAATCGTGCGCACCCCGGGACCACCATCACTCTCGTACTTACGTGTGGGGTGAAGGCCTAACGCCTGGCGCACATCCTCCTGATGGATTCGCGCCCAACGGGCCTCAACTCTCACACGGTCATACCGTTCCACAACAATCGCGATCTCATCTCTGAAGCGGGTAACGGTCGAGTTCGGAACCGTTAGCCCGGCAGCTCTGGCCAATCGCAAGCAGAAGTACTCGTTTTCAGCATGACCGTCCCATTCGCCTGTGGGCGGTTTCAGGATATGAGTGGTCGGAACCCGGCCTGAAGGAACCCCCCAGCGCTTGCGCTCCAAGAGGAGTGCGGTCTTGGGCTGCGCGCCTGCGAGACTCAACTGACCCGTATCCAGGGCTATCCGCCACGCCGAATGATCAGCGCGCAAAGTTCGCAGCCGATCCGCAACCTGATCCTCGGTCAGCCATTGGATTTCTCTCGCGGTCGGCTCCTGCCGCAACGCCTCAAGACGCTCTGGTCGAACGAACTGGACAGCTCCTGCACAGTCCTCGCCCACGTGAGAGATGAGCCGGAAGACGTTCCTGGGGGAAACCTGGAAGCGCCGTCCCCAATTTTCCAGGACGCGGTCATTGTCCGGCAACAATCCCCAAAGGAAAGGTTCAATCCGGGGATGTCCGTGCTCAGCGGAGGCTAGCGGCATCGAGAGCGATAGCGATAGGCATTCGGATCGAAGCGCCATTCATCGTTGTAGACGAAGATTAGCCTTGCATTCTTGTAATGCACCGTTCCGACTTCACGGCCATCGAGCAACGCAATGAGCTGATTCGTCATTTGCCCTTCTTCAGGGCGCTAAGGACACTGTCGATGTCCGGCGACTGCCGACTTGCTACGGCAGCGGGTTTCGGCGAAGGAGCTTCCTGGGCTGCATCCGTCTGGAGGTCCAGAGATACTCCGAGACTTTTCAAGGTGCGCAGGATCAAGCCAATCTCTGCACGAGGCTTTCCCTGCTCGACCTCAATGAGCCACTTGCGGCTCGTTCCCGCCTTCTCAGCTAGCTCAACTTGATCTAATCCAAGCTGGGCACGGCGATCTCGGATGAAAGCCCCCAAATCCGTCGGGTTCCGAATACGCATAGCGCATACCTCAAGCACATCGCGTCTACTGTAACCACTCGGTGACATGATGTAAAGTGTGCGCTCGGTGACATTAGAGAATGAGTGCGAACGATCACAGCTTTATCACTTCAAAGCGGTGGAAAGGGCGTAGGGCGGAGCGACTTTGCAGACCTTGAATGCGCTTCAATGAGGCCGCGATGAATTCATCGCGAAAAGCTGGAGATCGCCGCCTCTCTCGGCGAGCTCACCGCTGGCTTCAATGAGGCCGCGATGAATTCATCGCGGAAAGGCCGAGGAGCGGCGCAAGCGCATGCGGCTCTGGTTCGCTTCAATGAGGCCGCGATGAATTCATCGCGGAAAGGTCCCATGCGCCAGCCGGCTCTACTGGCGGTACTCCGGGCTTCAATGAGGCCGCCAAGACGTGGGTGTCGACAGGCGTTTAGCTTCAATGAGGCCGCGATGAATTCATCGCGGAAAGAGCAAAGGCCGCGACATGGATGCGCGACCATCCGCAGGCTTCAATGAGGCCGCGATGAATTCATCGCGGAAAGCACAGCGGCTTTAGCGGGGGTGTCGCGGTACTTTCTGCTTTAATGAGGCCGCGATGAATTCATCGCGGAAAGGCTAGATATTTGGCGAGATCAGGATTATCTCGCAGCGCTTCAATGAGGCCGCGATGAATTCATCGCGGAAAGGTGCTCTTCGTTGTCGCGCTCCAAGCGTTCCTGACGGCTTCAATGAGGCCGCGATGAATTCATCACGGAAAGGCCCCAGCCGCAGGGAACTTGTAAGTCGGCAGATTGCTTCAATGAGGCCGCGATGAATTCATCGCGGAAAGGTAAGTCGTAATGTGATTGCAGTTGGCGCGTGGTTGCTTCAATGAGGCCGCGATGAATTCATCGCGGAAAGAGGCGCTGCACGCGCCGCAGGGCGGGTGGCTGCGCTGCTTCAATGAGGCCGCGATGAATTCATCGCGGAAAGGGGTTGTCAACGCGACGAACATTCAGTTCATCTTCGGGCTTCAATGAGGCCGCGATGAATTCATCGCGGAAAGGGCTCCCGCACAACCCCTTGGTTTTCGTGCAGTTTCGCATGTTTGCGAGAGGCTGTCGTTGATCCTCTGCTTCCGAACATAGCAGTGCATCGGACTGTCATACAAGTCTAGCTCTTGGTTGCAGTTAAGGAGTGGCGAGCGGGTGCCGGGACTCGGTCGTCACTCGGCCGCTCGCTGCAGACTCAACGCGTAACAAAGACAGGATAGTCATCGATCTCCGCATTCAGGAAACGGGCCAGAAGGCGAGCCTGTATCTCCAACAGACGCCGGTAACTGACACGATAGTCAAACATTGGATGGGTGACAAGGGTATCCATGCGAAGTTCATAAGCGCGAAAGAAGCCCTTGCGTCCATTCGGTTTCAGGGCGACGGACGGTCCGGAGCGAATGAAGTCTCCGGTTGTGACCATGCCCGTGTTAATCGCTGTTAACACCACCGAATCGGCGATCAGAGGCCGGAAAGGCTCCATCAGGTCGAGAGCCAGTGCAGGGCGTCCAAAGCGCGGCTGGTGATAGAAACCCCAGTACGGATCGAAGCCGAGTGAATAGCAGGTGATCGTAAGGTCCTTCACCAACATGCTGTAGGCGAGCGACAAGAGCGCATTGACGGGATCGCGCGGCGGACGCCGGTTGCGGTCCGTGAAGTCGAAGCGAAAATCTGCAGCTCCGCCGCGATGCTCGCCCTCGTCGCCCTCCCTGGCTTTCAACATTCCAGCAAACTCGCTGAAGTAAACCCGCGCCGCCGATCCTTCAATGCCCAGCAGCGAGTCTATTGCCAAGGCAGATTCCGCTTTCTCCGCCAACGATTTCAACTGGCGCAGGGTCGCCCCGGCAGCTTCGATGTGATTGCGCTGTAAAAGCGTCCGCTGGTTGCGTATTTTTCCCGCAACCAGCTTTCTGGCAATGCTCAAGGCGGTGGACTCATATCCGGCGGAGGCAAACTGGCGTTGCCGCAAGAACACGTTTCGGGAGTTGAGCCCATTCGTAATGCCATAAAACCAGCCGCCTTGCGAGAAGTAGCAGACCGGAATCTCAGCCGAACAGAACGACTGGATGGCTTGCGTCGAAAGCTGCACGTTCCCGAAGAGGTTGATCTGCGACACCTCGCCGAGGCGAACTTCCTGCTTGAGGCTGTCGCCGTCTTTCACCTGAATCACCTCACCCGACTTGCCTACGCGGAAGCCTTGTGAGTTCAAATACAAAGGCCGGAGATCGTCGCGCGCGGCGACCAGTTGACGCACCTCTGCCGCAGCCGACTCCTCTGTGCCCTGGAAAAGCGAAAACTGCACCGGCTGGCGTTCGTCAAATCTGAGCGCCCGCGCACGCAACGCGTTGGTCTCGTCGGGAAGGCAGATTCCGACCAGCGAACAACGCGGACATTTGGGACTATCGACGAGAGGCTGGGGAATGCTCTCGCTCATAGCCGCTTGGCGCGCCTGCGCAATTTGCTGTTCGGCTTCCTCTAGTAGTGCATCGTCAATCAGTATCCGCACTCGCTGCTTGGTGGCCGCGTAGTAGAGTATTGCATCGTCGCAGGTATAGCCGTTATCACGCAGCACCAGTGCCTGCGCGGCAACCTGGATGCGGTCCGACGGCCAGGGCGTCGGTACACCGTCAACCTCGCGCGGCTTGCCACGTTTGTAGTCCACCGGACGCACCGACATTCCGCCTGGCGAGTTCGCATCGCTTTCGATCAGGTCGAGTTTGGCGGTCAGCCCGGCGCGCTCGCTGGACAACGTCACCGAGCGCGAGTGGATCGGCTGGCCGTTCCTCTCTTCCGCAGCCGGCATAGAGCTGGGCCCGGAATCGACCCGCGTGTGTTTTGCCAGACCATCGAGCGTCTCGGAGCTGCTCTCGAAGACGCCCTCGACCCACTCGTAATAGAAGAGCCGCGGGCAATAGACGAACTCGTTCAACATGCGCGCCGGCAGCAGATCGGGCAGTTTGAGCTTGAGATGATGGACCAGGTCCTCATCGGGGCGAACAGGATGGATGGTTTTGGGCTTGGACGACACGAGGGCCTATTCCTTTCGGCAGCATGCGAGTCAGACGACGATGCAGGGACCATCCAGGCTTATGTAGGGTTTCCCCAAGGCAGTGATGACGCGGTCGCCGCGTCCTTCGGAGGGGCCGAGGTTGACGAAGAGGACTTGATCCTCGTCATGGTGGATGATGGCGCGCAGCGCCTCCCGGCATCGCACCAGGTCGGAGGCGGTAAGCTGGCACTCGAAGACGGAGAACTGAAGATGGTCCCCAAAGCCGCGCATGGTCTTGAAGACCTTGCGCAGCCGCTTGTCGTCGGAGATGTCGTAACAGACGAGATAGGAGCTACGCATCACACCGTCCCTCCTTACTGGGGAATCCTCTCGATATCTGCCCGACTGATATTGCCGTAGTACGGTTGGCTCGGGTCAAGGGCGTATCTGCGAGCGTTCGCGATCATTGCCCGTGGCCCAAAAAGCTTTGGCGATTCGCCTTCTTCAAGCGGAAGCGCCTGTAGCATTGCTTCAATGGTACGAAGCGGGGATCCATTGCCGCCGTCGCTACCCCAAATAGGCCAGTAAATTCTTCCTTCGCTAGATGTTCCAGAATACGCTGGCATTCGCCAGCCTTTGTGTGTTTGCGCCATAGGAAAGCTAAGCAGTCCCAACCCACTCAAGGCCGTTGGGGCTAGCTCCGTGTAGGCCCCTTCGTCGGATGGGTCAGATGCCCGGTAAGCGTAACGCTGGGCTTCGTCAGGGGAAAACCGAAGGGAATTGCCTTTATAGGCATACTCCCAATTGCTGAAGAGACTTTTCTGCATCTCCTCCGCCCTGCATGTTTCAGCTAGCTCGAACATGCCGCCTATGAATGGCATATTTCCGCTAGTGAGCTTCAGTGGAGTCGTTTCGATATCTTTGCCTTTCCTCACCGCGGCAACCGCGGAACAGCCGACGAGCTGACACCTCAATTGCCAAATCGAGTACCTTTGGATGTCGGCCCTGCACGCTTGTCCCACCAGTATGCACCGTCTAGCCAGAGAGCGTTGACGGTCTCGACGCGTTACAAGGCCTTTTCGTGGTTTATCGCTACCGGGCTTAGCCGCCTTCTTGACCGGCGCTTCCTTGGATCCTTCCTTCTTCGACGGCTCATGCCGGAATGGAAACAACGCTTTATGAAAGACCCTAAGACCTTCAGTTGCCGCTTCGCAGACGGCACTCTCTGTCCCGGACCCACAGGTGGTGAGGACGGGACGAAGGGGTGACTTATCGAAATTCCAGTAAGCTTTCGGTCTCCACTCTGGACGAACCAATTCCAGCGACCGCAGCAGACCGAGTAGGGCCAGGAAGGCGAGCAGATTGTCTGGCTCGAGTCCGCTGAGGCAATGACTTGTGGTTGCTTCGCTCATTTGGACCTCTCTTCCATTTCCGAGGTGCGGTGGTCGGCCAGACGCAGAACGGCCTCCATGCGGGCAAGCTCCCAGACCCCGTAGCGCGCCTTGAGAACCTCGTATAAGCTGGGCCAATCCAGACCATTCCAGTCGAAGGCCAACGACTGGGGGCCGGCCCCGGCGCTCAGTAACGCCGGAACACCAAGCACCTTCAGCAGATTCTTGCGCTCGACCGCGTCATCTGGATCGCCGTGGGGGAAGAACGGACGCCCATGGCCATGATGAGTTCCGATCAGCCATAGCACCAACTCGGGGTCCCTCGCCTCGGCGGCAAAGCGCGGCATGTGCGGGGCGAGCCGAACCGAGAGGGCCTCGTGCCGCCAATGAGCGGGCAAGCCGGAGTGCTCCCTGGATTCGCGAGGCAGCGGTCGCGCCGATTTGGCAAGAATCGCGTCGGGACGATCGAGGTCCGGGCCCAGCGGATCGCCATATGCCATCCACCTCTGAAAACGCGGGTCGGCTTTGCCTGCATCGTGCAAATGCCCGGCCAGCTTCAGGTCGGCAATGCGCTCGACTGAAAGCCCGGCGCGGCGGGCAAGTGCGGCCGCCATTTCCTCTACATCGGAAGAGTGCCGCTGCAGTGACACCTCAAGCCCGGCGAGCGACCCATCAAGATCGTTCTCGGTCGAGCTGGACGAATCCTCCTGCTTCCGGTGGCTCTTGATTCCCAGACGCGCAATGAAGACGACGCCGCGCGGGCAATCGTTCTCGCGGCCATACACCTCGATGTCAACCTCGACTGTGCCCTTGGCATGGTCAAGCTTGCCCAGCTCTTCGGTGATCTCCGGCGACAGCCCGATGCCGAGCACTGCATCGCGTAGGTGCTTCCATCTCCGCGTCTCCGCACCGGCGATGGCTTGCGCCAGCCTGCTCCCGTCTTCCTTACTTCCAATTACAACTGAATTCAGCAGTCCGGGAGCGACACGCACGGCAAACCTGCGCCCCTCATAGGGGCCGGCCGCCTGCGAAGCGACGTCTTTGGCAGCTTTTCGAGCGCTTGGATTCCAGCCGAACTCATCGACGCCCCCAAAAGCTGCGGGAACCATGACAGTGTCGCCGGGACGAATCTTAAACGCGTGGATCCATCCGGAGCTTTCCTCTTTACCGGTCCAGCGATAAATCAACCGTCCGCCTTCGCCGCTCTCCTCCGGCTCCTTCGATGCGATGTCAGCCAATTCGTCTACTCTGCGCCGTCCCTCGGTCAGCCAGCGGCGGACTGCCCAAACCGGGAGTTCGATCGCCTCGGCGGGGCGCGGCCGTACCAACTCCATCAGGCGGTATGTGCCTTTGGCGAACCTGGGATCGATGTCGCCGCGCCAGATCACGGATACGGAATCGGCCGAACGGCTCGGCCCATGCAGGTAGAGCGATACGTCGGGATCGGCTGTAGGAATGGGAGATGTGAAGCTTAGCAAGTCCAGGTGGGCAGGAAGTAGGATAGGCGCGTCTTCCTTCGGCGAGAGCAGCGACTTATCAAGCTCGCGCTTCCCGAAAGCGGCAATGCCGAAGTCCACTTCCGCGGGCTGCTTATTCTTCTTGTCTTCGGACCTGTCGGCGGTTTCTGTTAAATACTTCCACGTTGTGACGATGGCCTCGCCGTAGACTGGATCGTTCGCGTCTGCTTTGCCGGAGCTACCAATAATGGCAGCGTAGGGGGCGATCCACCGTCCGGCCCGGTTGAGCCGCCCAAAGCGTTGGCGTAGGGAATCGATAGGAGCGGCCTCCGTTATAAGCCCGTCCAGGTCTATATCAACTCCCGCTTCGATGCACTGAGTCGAGACAATCATCAAGGCTTTTTCCAGTTCACGGGGATTGCTTGTCTTGATCGGTTCGAGCCGTATCGCAAGCTCGTCACGGTCCACAGAGCGCGAGGGACCGATCATCAGAATGGCCTCCATCTCTTGCGCATCCGCGAGCGCGAGCAGCTTTTCAAAAACCGCCCGCGCCCGCGCGACACGGTTCGTAACGACCGCGATGGCCGGGTGTTCGATTCCGCTTTTCCTGAGCGCTTCGAGTCCTGCGACCGCTTGCATAACAAGTTCGTCGACGCGCTGCTGGTCGGCGACTTTGTCCGGCTCACCGTCTTTCTCATGGCCGAGTGCGGTACCCTTGTCCTTCTTGGCTTTGGACACAGCGACGAGGAGGCCACATTTCGAGGCGTTCAATCGATCCTGAAGAGTGGGGTTGGCGCGGTCCTCGTCTTCCAGCCCGAACCGGTCGCCGGCCTCTGGGCCCGGAGTAGCAGTGAGCAGCGACGTTCCCCAGGGAGCGATCGAGTCCCGGCTCTCGCGCCAGGACTCGCCTTTATAGCGCTGAACCCACCTCAAAGTTTGGCGGAATGGCTCGGAGAGATGCGCTTCATCCAACAGAATCAGGCAGTCGGAGCCGAGCAGGCCGGCGTGCACCGGCTTCATGCTGTCGGAGACGCCGTAGCCCCGAAACAGGAGACGCGAACCGACCTGGTCCACCGTCGAGCACAGAATCGTCGGCTGAGACGGCGTGCGCGCCCAATCGTCTTCCCGCGGAACCCCGCCTCGCAGTCGGCGGGCAAGCAACGGCTCCGCTTTCGCTCCGGCGAGCAACTTCAGCCGTAGCGCGACCTTTGCGGTCACCGAGCCGGGACTCGTCCGGCGCAGCTTGCAGGCTATCTTCTTGGCTCGGTTGAAAGCATCGTCGACGACCAGCCGCCTGTCTACGACCAAAGCGATGCGCACCGGCGCTCGCCGACCCGCGAGGCGCTCGGCTCCCGCTTCCAGCGCTAGGTGGAATACGGCGATATCCAGGGCTGCGGTCTTGCCCGACCCGGTGGGAAGGTCCAAGACTTCGGGCCAGCCTCCGCCGTCTGCCAAACGCCGCGCAAGCCGCGATTGCCAGGGGAAAGGACCGTACCCGTGAATCTCTTGGAAGAACCCTTCAAAATCGTCCGCGCCCAACTCTTCGGTCATTCCTCGTTCTCCGCATCTTCAAGAGGGCGGCAGAGGCCGAGGCCCAAAAAACGCCCAGCCCCGAGAATGACCGGACCCTCGACTGGAGCGGGAAAGCGAATGACTGCATGGGTGAGAAAACGGTTGTTTAGGGAAGGTGGCAGTCGCCAGCGCATCCATTCCGGGGAGCGACCCGAAGGCTGTGCCGATGGCGATCCCTCGATTGCGGAGTGCTTGTCGGGCAACACTGCATCCGGCTCAGGTAGGCCGATGTTGACGCAGGCGGAATTGATCTGGGCGACAATCTCTTCTTGCCTCGCGTCGCCTTTCTCCTTCAGGTGACGGTCGAGCACGATGGGAGTGACGGTCGCAAATCTTGTAGATGGGCGGGTATAGAGCGTCGAATCGAGAGAGCGCTTTTCTGGTTCAAAGGTGGGCAAGAGCTTCACCTTCGAACCGAAGAGCGTGATCTCTCTGCGCCCGGTCTCTTCGGAGTGAGGCGCGATCTTGCTCATTGCGCCCAGGAACTCCCCGTTCTGAAAAAGGCCACTGCCACGCGGAGGCGTTAGGGCAAAGCCAATCAGGTGTCCGTCCGCGTAAGGAAAGCCCGCAAAGGCCAGCGGCACGATGGCCAGATGCGGCTCCCGGGTCGCCTTCTTATCGAGGTCATGTCCGCTGACTTCGACCGGAATGCGGTCGCCCATGCCGTAGCTTTGATATCCGGAGAGGATCGTCTTGTGAATCTCCTTGGCGATCAAGGCGGAGGCGCGAACGTCTGGAATCTCGCCGCCGGTATGCTCCAGCACGAGCCACGCTGGATCGAAGACGCTGCGGGCCGCTTCGCTCTCGGCCGGCTTCGCGGTCGCGACCCAGTCGCCGGGGCGAGGGCGGCCGCTCTTCCCACCTGAGCGGTCAAACTGCTTGTAATTCTCGCGTAGTTCCTCGAACCTTCCTGGATAGACACGCCGTCTGGGCGAACGTGACTCTAAAGGCGAGGGCGCATCCCCGTAGAGAAAGCGGCAGCGAGTGAGGCTGGCTGAATGACCGATATACGAGGTGTCCGACGCCAGCAAGTTCAGCGCTTCGAGGACCTCCGCATCCGGAGCGGCGTTCTCCCAGTACAGAGATACGAGAGGATCATCCGGCAAGCAGGCTGGGAATCGGCGAGGCTGGCGTCGTCGCAGTTGAGGCAGAATGCCCTTATCATTGGGGGGAACAAAAGTCACAGGCGAATTCCGAGGCTCTGCCTTCGACGCGGCGATTCTCGGTGTTGACTGCCGTTCCAGCCATTTCAATGCGTCCGCTTCGGAGCCCCGTTCGCCCCGCGCTCCCCATGTCGCCACCAGTGCGGAAAAAATGCGATCCGGCTGTGGAGGCCAATCCGGCGCGCCGCCCTCCGGCCCCCGGGCCGCGAAAGCGATCCGGGTCAAATACTCGATCTGCAGGATGAGGGGAATCTCTTTAACCCTGCGATTCTTCGGTGTCCTCACCTTTACCGGCGAGGGCCAGCTTCTGGCTCTGACGCACTATCTCGACCAGTTTGTCCTGAGGCGTGAGCGCTAACGGTGTTTCCTGAAGATCGAACCCAGCGTCTTTGGCGGCAGCAAAGGTTGCCCGAAAAAGGTCGAGGGCCTCCCCAACTTCGAGAGTCAGGCTCTCGGAACTACCGTCTGCGCCAACCACTTCCAACGGGGCCTTTCCCTCACAGACGAGATCGCACCTTGATCGGAGAGCATAGCCGTTCAGGTCTTGTTCCGCCATCGCTAGCAGCCCCTATGCAGCGAGTAGAGCTCGGCCCGCCTCATTCCTTTCGGGCGATCCAAAGCGAAGCCTGCGAAGAGCTGCAAAACTCAATACGAACATCTGTTCGAGGTAGTCGCACGTAATGCCTAATGACTCTACAGAAGGTGCAATGTTCCCGTGATTGATTTCGGAAGGGCGCACCTTCTTGGCTTTCAGGCCCGCACCTTTCTCTGTAATGTCCCATGTCCCGTCATCTCCACGGTAAACTTCCACCTTCCTCAACACACCGAGAGGATCAATGCGGCTGCCGGTGCGACGGCCTGCCGTACGCGCCTCTACCTCACCGGTCTTTGGATCGACAAGCTCTTCAACGGGAACGTCTGCGGCCACGACCTCCGAAACGAGGCAACGAGCAAACTTGGCACCAATCCCTCTGCCCTGCCCGGTGGAGTGCCACGAACCGAAGAGCAGAGCCGTAGGCGAAACCTCCAACAGTGCAGAAGCATCGGCATTGCTCGCGGTTTTCAAACGTTTCCCGATGTCGCTCTCCATGAAAGGCTTTTCGTCGTATTGGCTGTCGCGGAATATCGCGTCATACACTCGATGCGGAGCCTCCAGCGATGTGATTGTAGTCAGACCCTCGAGACCCTTGTTGCGGAAATCCACCACCAAATGCGGGATACAAGCCGCCTTTTCCTGGATGACTCCAAGCAGGCTCTCCTCCAAACGGTTGGCCTGGAATTGCACGCTATCCACCAGGACGCACCAAACCTCCCGTCCTTCCAGGCGGCGGCGCTCGAAGACGTGGCGTGGAGGAGCATTTCTCCCCTCGCCGGGATAGGTGGGTGGGCAAATCTTGTCTCCCTTGCCTCCCACCGGTTGTAGACGTTGACGGCGGCGCAGAGCGGCGTCTTCGGCGACCATCCGGGCCAAAGTGGGAGCGTTCATGGGTCGTTCCTCGTTCTTTCGGAGAGTACTGGGAACTCTATCACCGTAGCGACACTTTCACTCACTTGAAATTGGTATCAGCTGTCAGACAAACGTTTTCGATGTCAGGTGGGCAGCCATGTGCCGCCGACCCGGAGTTGCTTAGTGTAAGAGCGGACGGTCGTTGCCCCCAGCGTTTAGGTCGCAAATTGACACTTCTCAATTTGAAGAAACAAGCAATCTCTTGCGCTGAGACCAAAGTCTGAAGGTGACGCACATAGTCGTATCTAAGGTACATCGGTGCGTCACACTCCCAGATTGATTTAAAAGAGATAGTCAAATAAAACTTTCAAAGCGCGTCTGCGCTTTATGTTCCACTACTGCTCTTCTCCTTTAAGACGGGTACGAACAGCCAACCTGTGACTGTTGAAAGACCGGGAAGAAAGCCCAGCCTGCGGCTGCAACAAAACACGATAAAGGACGATTAAGACCGAAGAAGCATGATCTTCGACAAAGGGCGTTGGGAATCGTCCCTTGTAGCGCATATTCGCATTTTGCTTCGCATAACCGGCTTATGTCGTGGAAGGTCGGGGTCGGCTTGCAGGCACGTTCATCGTCTGGCATCATTACTGCAATGTGCAATGCACTACAAGGATACTCGCGCGGATGCTTGCCGTTGTCAATATCCTGAGGGTTCGCCAGAGTGTCTTTACCTCAAGGGGCGGCTCCTGAAGTCTGCGCGTGTGGAGCTGCAAACGGCTGGAAGCTGCGGCCTCACTTGGCGGGTCATCTGGCAAGCGCTCCGGGAACAAGGCTATCCGGGTTGGCTACCAGCATTTTTGCAAAGCGGCCAATCGCGTCACGAAGTGCGGCCGCGTTTCTGCCTCCACCAAAAGCAAGAACCTCCCGCCCCCTGTTGCAAAGAAGGAGGTGCTCCAATCAACAGTTCAGGAAAGAGAACGTGACAACTCAAACAAGGAGAAACCGGCATGGCAGATACAGAGAAAGGAAATCAGGGAACGGCTGGATCGGGAAGTGGAGCTGAGCCGTCAGCGGGAGGCCCAGAGGGACCCGGAGATAGTGTTCAAGGTGACTCCCTTCGTAGGTAAGGGAGAGAACTGAGTCAAACACCCGCGGTAAAGCCGGAACGAGTTGTGTTTCCGATTGCCGGCAAAGGCGGCGTTGGGAAAACGACTATCCTCGCGACTTTGGCAGAGTGGTATGCGAGTCTCGGCTACCGAGTCGACTTGCTCGATCTGGACCCGACAATAAAGCGGAAGGATCATTAAAAGCGCTGTTTACCACCGCACACAAGTTGCCTGCATTGGAAAGCTGGACCTACAGGGCGCGGCGCAAGGTCATCGAATGATTCCCTGGTTCCGTCATCTATACAGGGTGATGCAGGACGCCGATGTCGGATTCCGTTGGACGGCCATAGGGCTGGTCGATACCGACATCGCCTCTGCACGGTCGGTACTGGAATGGGGCGAAGAGTTGCTCGGCACCGTGGAATAAATCATCGTGCACAACCACTATCAGGAGGGCGTCGCTTCTGCTTGGGAGAATCCGAAGCTTGGATCCGATGTGAGGCTCTTCCGAGAGCTATTTTCTCCGGTTGAGATCCGGATGGATGCACGACGGCCCGATCTCCAGCGCATGATGCGGACGATGAATGTGACGTTGGCAGATGTCGGTGATCGGAATACGGATGTGCCCGAACTGCGAGCACCGGACACGACGCTTCGGGCAAGAACCTACCGCTTCCACGCCTTCAGCCCATTCGCGGAGGCGAGGAGCGTTCTGCTGCAGTAGGCAGTTCGTTGTTGCTTTTGCTTTTCCCTGCTCATGCCCGGATAGCAGAAAGTCCGGCCTGGGTCAAAGCTCCGGGTCAAGGCCGCGGAAAGCGCCGCGCTCGTTGCGGTTCAGCCTTGACGCGGAGCTGGCCAGGCCGATGATGGTGGAGCCGGGATGGCAGCGGAAGTTGTTTGAGAGAACTTTGCAATTGTTGAAAGCATCCCTAAGTCGGCAGAAATCCACGTCGGGCCCGGATCTCAAGTCGAAGCTCTTCGCGGAGGGCCTTGCTCCGCTTAAGTTGCTTGAAGAAGGTTTCGAGAACGCTCACAACAATTGCGTTAACGCTGACGCCTTCTTCTTTGGCCCACTGTTTGAGGGCAACGCGTGCTTCCGCGCCAACGTGCAGCAACTGCGGATTCGTCAGCGGCAGGCCAGCCTTCCTGGTCTGCTTGATCACGACATCCTCTTTATCGACGTGCGCCAAAGCGAAGAGAACAATCCTGGCAAGGTCTCCCTTCACTCGGGACTCCTCGGTCACTGCCTCTCTCAAGTCAGTCGGCAGACGGAGAGTCAGGCCCGGCTTCTCGTCGCTTTTGGCCTGCTTCTTTGCTTTACGGGCGTTGCTGCTCTTCTTCACTGGCACTTGCGTAACTTTCCGATGCTCAGGCGGCTCGGTGCACAACAAAGTGCACTGTACATCCCACAAGTCTACCAACAAGCCTTTGGCCGGATTCGAAAAAATCGCGACCACGGACCCTTTTATCCCCTCGGGCGGCAGCACGGAACAAATTCCGAACCGGAGAACACCCCAATGAAAAATGAGCTTCGCGATCTCCTCACCGCACGAAGTTGCGGTCCACACCGGAATCTCCATCGAAACGCTCGCCCAGTGGCGCTCTCAGCAGCGCGGAATCCCGTATATGAAAATTGGCCGCTCCGTGCGGTACGATCCGCTTGATGTTCAGCAATACCTTGCGGGTTGCAGGGTGTCTGTCTCCGGACCAAAAGAAAGGAGATGGAAATGCGCATATTTAAGCGCGGCGGAGTGTACTGGTACGAATTCATCTTTCGGGGTGGGCGCATCCAGCAGTCCACCGGACTTCACAATAAGAACGCAGCAGTGCAAGCCGAGGCCATCCGCAGAGCGGAGCTGGCTGAGGGCCGCGCCGCTATCAGGGCGCGGAAGGCCACACCGCTCTTGGAAAATTCATCTATGACGAGTTCCTTCCCTGGGCCAAGGCTGAGCATCGGGAGCACCCTAGTACTTACGATCGTTACGATGTGAGTGCGAGGGCCCTGATCCCCTACTTTGGTCGGTACAGGCTGGAGGCAATTTCAGCGGGCCTTGTCGAGAAGTTCAAAGTTGCCCGCTCGATGATCATCCCGCCTGCGGGGACGAACCGCGATCTTGCAGCTTTGCGAACGATTCTCAATTACGCAAAGCGCCAACAGTATCTCGACAGAAGTCCTGTCTGCAATGTGAAGTTTCTCGCCGAGCGCCCTGGCAATATGCGGATCGTCTCGCACCAAGAACAGCAGCGATACCTGAACCACGCAAGTCCGCTGGTTCGCGATATCGCTCTGCTGATCGTCGAGACCGGCATGCGTCCTCATGAGGTGTTTCGGCTTCGCATAGAAGACGTTCATCTCTCGCAACGCTACCTCAAGGTTGAAAAAGGCAAGACCCGGCTGGCACGTCGCAACATCATCCTGACCGCGCCGGCGATCGATGTGTTGAAATGGCGACTCGCGAAAGCGAAGGGGTCGCATCTCTACCCGCATCGATCGTACCCCGAGCGTCCGCTCGATAACATCGACCGTGGACACCACATTGCAGTTCGGGAAGCGGGGATCGTGCCGGGATCTCGACTCTACGATTTCCGGCATACCTTCGGGTCGCGTTCTGCGATGGCCGGCGTCGATCTTGCCACCCTGAAGGAACTCATGGGACACTCCTCGATCACCACCACATTGCGTTATGTGCACCCCACTCCGGAGCACAAGCGAAAGGCGATGGCGATGCTGGAGCAATTCAATCTCGACCAGCTTTTCTCGGCGCTCGGAAATTCGGAGTTTCTACAAAAGTCCCTACAGTGACCTTTTTTCTGATTTTTCAAAGCTGCTAAACTATTGACAACACTCACGCGGAGGGATGTGTGAGCGGTTGAAACAGGCGGTCTTGAAAACCGCTTTACCGAAAGGTAACGGGGGTTCGAATCCCTCTCCCTCCGCCATCTTGTTCACTCGAGCAATCGAGTGAAAGGTTCCATCAGTGACTGCTTCGCACTGGGGCCAGCCGAAGTCCCTTTCCCGCGCAAAACTCCCATGTTGCGGATGTTACTCTGGATGGTGAGACAGATATTTCTGGATTGCGACGGCGTCCTGGCGGATTTTGATAGCCTGGCAATCGATGTGTTCGGCCGCCATCCCCGCGAGGCTCAAGACCTGCTTGGCACTGCGGAGTTCTGGAGACTTATCCAGCTACACGGAGAGTTCTATCGCGACCTGCCGATCATGGCGGGTGCCATCGAGCTCTATGAAGCGGTGGCACACCTAAACCCGATCATTCTGACCGGATGTCCTCGCGGTGGATGGTCCGAGCCTCAGAAGGTTGCATGGGCTGCTCATCACTTCCCCGGGGTCAGGATCATCACCTGCCCATCAAAGGACAAGTATCTCCACATGCTGAATGCGGGAGATGTGCTGGTCGACGATTATCTTCGTTACAAAGATCTCTGGCTGGCAGCCGGTGGTGTCTTCGTCCACCACGTCTCTGCGGAGGTGTCGATCCATCGACTGGCAGATTTCGGCCTGCCGGTTCGTGGCCAAAGTGCGTCGGAGTGCGATGCAGCCGCCATGCAAAATGCCAAATAGCGGTCCTGCCTGCTCACCGAGCCACCGAGTTGGAGAGCATCAAGGCTTGGTCACGCTCTCCTTGACCGCCGTGCGACAATAGAACTCTAGCCGATGAAACCAGAATCGCCACCCGTGGCCCCCGTGGCTGCCACAGTGACCACTGAGCTTCTGGCGCAGCACAGCGTCACCTCCGAGGAGTACGAGAAGATCGTCGGCGCGCTCGGGCGCACCCCCAGCCTCACCGAACTTGGAATCTTCAGCGTGATGTGGAGCGAGCACTGCTCCTACAAATCTTCGCGGGTGCACTTGAAGCGGCTGCCGACGAAAAGTGACCGCGTCGTGCAGGGGCCTGGCGAGAATGCGGGCATCATCGATGTCGGGGACGGTTGGGCCTGCGCGTTCAAGATCGAGTCGCATAACCACCCCTCCTATATTGAGCCTTTTCAGGGAGCGACCACCGGCGTGGGCGGCATTCTTCGCGATATTTTCACGATGGGCGCGCGGCCGCTGGCGGTGATGGATTCGCTGCGCTTCGGCCCCATCACCAACTCTGACGGCGGCTCGCCTCAGAGCCCCGAGACCATTCACAAAAACCACTCCATCATGGAAGGCGTAGTCGGCGGTGTAGCCTCCTACGGCAACTGCTTCGGCGTGCCTAACCTCGGCGGGGAGACGAAATTCGAGAGCTGCTACTCCGGTAACCCGCTGGTCAACGCCTTTGCCCTCGGCCTGGTGCGCATGGACGAGATCTTCTACGCCAAGGCCTCGGGCATAGGCAATCCGGTGATCTACGTTGGTGCGAAGACGGGCCGCGACGGCATCCACGGCGCGACCATGGCCAGTGAGGAGTTCAAAGAAGGCTCGGAGCAGAAGCGTCCCAACGTGCAGATGGGCGATCCCTTCATGGAGAAGCTGCTGCTCGAGGCCTGCCTCGAAGCGATGCGGACCGGCGCCATCGTCGGCATCCAGGACATGGGAGCTGCGGGGCTCACCTGCTCCACCTGCGAGATGGGCGCGCGCGGCGGCGTTGGCGTCGAGGTTGAGCTCGATCTCGTGCCGCAGCGCGAGACCGGCATGACCGCCTACGAGATCATGCTCAGCGAGTCGCAGGAGCGCATGCTACTGGTCGCCGACGGCGGTCGGGCTGGCGAGGTAACGCGCATCTTCGAAAAATGGGGACTCGATGCTGTTGTCGTCGGCCAAGTGATCGGCGAGCCGCGCCTGCGCATCCTGCACCATGGCGAACTGGTTGCTGACATCCCTAACCAGTCCCTCACCGACGACGCTCCGCTCTACCATCGTCCCGTCGGCGAATGGAAGCGCCCCAACCAGATCAAAGTCCCGCTCGATCCTCCGCCGGAAGTGCTGGCCAAACTGAACAAACCCCGCGACTACACTGCCGACCTAAAGAAGCTCCTCGCCTCGTCGAATATTTGCAGCAAGCGCTGGGTCTTTGAGCAGTACGAGAGCATGGTGCAGACCAACACAGTACAAGGCCCCGGCGGCGAAGCCGGTGTGATGCGCATCAAGGGCACCGGCACCCCCGGTCACGAACGCGGCCTCGCCATGGCGCTCGACGGCAACGGCCGCTGGTGCTACCTCGATCCGAAGCTGGGAGCGATGCATGCCGTCGCCGAAGCCGCTCGCAAGGTCGCCTGTACCGGCGCCACCCCGGTAGCCGCAACCAACTGCCTTAACTTCGGCAACCCCGAAAAGCCCGAAATCATGGCGCAACTTTCAGCCGCCATCGACGGCATCTCTCAAGCCTGCATAGCCCTAGGCACGCCCGTGACCGGCGGCAACGTCTCCCTCTACAACGAGACTCGAGGCGAGGGAATTTACCCCACCCCAGTAATCGGCATAGTAGGCATCCTCGATGATGTAACCAAAGCGGTCCCCGGCGATTTCCAGCGCGTGGGCGATGTGATCCTGCATATTTACCCGACTCCAGCGTGGGCACGCTCTGAAAAGAATCGTTCCTTGTACTTGCCTGACCCTGACTTCGATAGGCAACATGCCGAGTACATAAAACGCCGGTATCGCGAGCTTGGTTCATCGCAATTTGCCAAGAACATCCTCGGCTCAATTTGGGGAAGCCCACCGGAGATTCAACTTGCATGGGAAGCGGATCTTCATCTTGTTCTCCGACTTCTGGCCGAGGAAGGGTTGATCCACTCTGCGAAGCACATCTCCGAGGGTGGTCTTGCGGTGGCATTGGCGGAAGCGTCCTTTGCATATCATATAGGGGCGAGCATCGACATCATCGGCGATCCTGAAGTTGGTAACGCATTGGGATTGTTCTTGGAAGATGCATCTAGCGTGATAATCACTTGCGCTCCTGAAGTTGAAGATAGAGTCAGAAAGATTGCCCATGCTCGCGAGATTCAAACCATGCGCCTCGGCCGAACCATAATTGAGCGGATCGAGATTACAGTCGAAGGTGGGATCGAGATTGATTCATCTATATCGGAGCTAAAGAGGGCTTGGTCCGGTGCGCTCGAAGCTACCCTCCATGATGAGGTAGTCGCATGACCCACCTCATCATGGAAGGACTTCCCGGCTCCTCCTCACCGGCGACCGAAACAAACCGGGTGCCCCATACATGGCGCGGCACTATCGTGACATGTGTGGGATCCAATAACCTCAGCGACCGCATCCCCACCAACGATAATCTCTCAGAAGAATCCCCCACCAAAACCCATGTCTCAGAAGCGAGACATGGGGCACCCACCCTATCCCCAGAAATATCTCCAGAACTATCCTCGGAACTACTCCCCGATCTACTTCCCGAACTATCGGTCGAGGCGGACGACAAGCTAAGAGAAGAATGCGGCGTAGTAGCTATCCACGGCCACCCCGACGCTGCCCGCCAGGCTTACCTTGGGCTTTACGCGCTCCAGCATCGGGGGCAGGAATCCGCCGGCATCGCCACCGCCGACTACACCCACCTCTCAAACATCAAAGGCATGGGCCTGGTAGCCGACATCTTCACCGACGAAGTGCTCGCCAAGCTCCCTGGGGAACTGGCCATCGGTCACACCCGCTACTCGACCACCGGCGATTCGGCACTGCTCAATGCGCAGCCCATTCGGGTGGACTCAACCAAGGGCCTCATCGCGATCGCGCATAACGGCAATCTCGTCAACCTCGGCAATGTCCGCGTAAAACTGGAGCGCGCGGGAGCATTCTTCCAGACCACCAGCGACTCCGAAATCATCGTCCAGCTCATCGCCCACTCCAAAGAAAACACCCTCGTCGACGCTATCGCCGACTCGCTCGGCCAGGTGGAGGGCGCGTTCTCGATCGTCATGATGACCCGAGACCGCATCTTCGCGGCCCGCGATCCACGCGGCTTCCGGCCCCTCTCGATGGGCCGCATCTCCAACCCCGGCGGCCCCGACACCATCGTCTTTGCCTCCGAGACCTGCGCCTTTGACCTGTTGCACGCCAAGTTTGAACGCGACGTCGCACCCGGCGAACTCGTCATGGTGACCCGCGACGGCGTCACCTCCCGCCAATATGCGAGCGGCGTTCCCCAGGCGAGCTGCATCTTTGAACACGTCTATTTTTCGCGCCCCGATAGCAAGGTCTTTGGACGCTGGGTGCAGGACAGCCGCGAACAGATGGGCCGCCAGCTTGCGCGGGAGTCGAGCGTGCCTGCGGACCTGGTCGTACCAGTGCCCGACTCCGGCGTGACGGCAGCGATCGGCTACGCAGCCGAGAGCGGACTGCCGTTTCGCTTCGGGCTCATCCGCAACCACTACGTGGGCCGCACCTTCATCGAGCCCGAGCAGCGCGTCCGCGACTTTGGAGTGCGCCTCAAGCTCAACCCCGTCCGCAATCTGCTCGAGGGCAAGCGCATCATCCTGATCGACGACTCGATCATCCGCGGCACCACCAGCCGCAAGATCGTGCGCATGGTGCGGGCCGCGGGGGCGGTCGAGGTTCACTTCCGGGTAAGCTGTCCGCCGACTATCTCACCTTGCTTCTACGGAGTCGACACGCCAAGCAAGCGTGAACTCATCGCCGCCAACCAATCCGTCGAAGAGATTCGCAAGTTCATCGAGGCCGACTCACTCGCCTACCTCTCGCTCGACGGCCTCGAACACGCCTGCAACGGCGGCGAGGGCAATCACTACTGCACCGCCTGCTACACCGGCGTATATCCAACGCAATGGGTCGACGCCGAAGACATCCTGCCCGCGGTCCTGCCCGCAGTGGCGATCAGCAACATGGCCTAGCGAACCCGCAATCCCCGCCATCAATCCCCGCACGTTGAGTTTACGTCCTTCTCTTACCCATCAAGTAAGACAGCAGGAAGGCCAGCCCGAAGAATGCATATTCTACGTGGTCCATAGTTGCTCCTGATGTGGTCATCGGCAGACCGGCAGGGAGCGTAAGAGGCCACGGGACCATAACCTTCTCCAAATGCCCTCCTTGCGGTGCCAACCTCAAGCGTTGCCCAAAGTGGGAATGTCGCGTCAGATATACGGCTCGCCCAGGCAGGCGCAACCGGGTTGATCTATGACTCAGCCTTTAGGTCACCCGACTATTGAACTACTCGGATCACTCCCTATCAAAGCCGGCTGGGCTTGAAGCGCCTCGCGCACGATGGGTATGACCTCGGTGCCAAGTAGTTCGATCGCGCGCAGCATCTTCTCGTGCGGCAGCAGGACGTTAGTCATCTGGAAGGTGATGCGGGCCAAGCCGCCGAGCGCCTCGTTCACATACAAGATCTTCTTGGCCACTGTCTCCGGATCCCCGAGCACCATGGCGCCCTTAGGCGCACGCACCGCGTCAAACTGCGCCCGCGTGGTGGGCGGCCAGCCGCGCTCCCTGCCTATCGAGGTGAACATCTGCGCGTAGCCCGGGAAGAAATCGTTTGCAGCCTGTGGGGTGGTATCGCCGACGAATCCCAGCGCGTGTATACCGACCTTGAGGCTCTCCGGTGAGTGCCCGCCCTGCCGCCCAGCCTCACGATAGAGATCGATCAGCGGGCGAAAGCGATGAGGCTCGCCGCCAATGATCGCAACCATCAGCGGCAGTCCGAGCGCCCCGGCACGAGCAAAGGACTGCGGAGTGCCCCCGACCCCCAGCCAGATCGGCAGAGGGCTCTGCACCGGCCGCGGATAGATGCCCTGCCCAGTGAGTGGAGGGCGATGCCGTCCCGACCAGCGCACCTTGGTGCTCTCGCGAATCTTCAGGAGCAGGTCGAGCTTTTCCGTGAAGAGGGAATCGTAGTCATTAAGGTCGAGCCCGAACAAGGGGAAAGCCTCGACGAAGGACCCCCGGCCCACCACCATCTCTGCCCGGCCCTGCGAGATGAGGTCCAGAGTAGCAAAGTTCTGGAAGACCCTGACAGGGTCGTCTGCGCTAAGCACCGTGACGGCACTGTTGAGCCGGATGCGGCTAGTGCGCGCCGCAGCTGCGGCCAGGATCATGGCAGGCGCCGAGTCCAGGAACTCGGGACGGTGGTGCTCGCCCACGCCGAAGCTGTCAACGCCCGCCCGGTCGGCCGCCTCAATCTCTTCGAGCAGGTTGGCGATCCTGTCCGTAGCGCTGGTAGTTACCCCGGTCACCGGGTCCGAGACCGTTGCCACAAAACTGTCGATGCCGATCTGCATGGTTAACCTCAATCTCGATGTACATCTATGTGTAATATATCTATGTAGAACTATTTGATGCCATAATAAGCAGATGGATTCACACCCAGGACGCAAGCCTGAGCAGCCGGAAGACGTTACGCCGGGCGTACACGTCTGGCTCATCCTTGTGAAGGCATTCGAGGCGGTGCAAGCTCATGCGAATGCCAGTCTCGAGGGCTGTGGCCTCGGGCAATCCGACTTCAGAGTACTTGAGGTCCTGCTACACAAAGGTCCGCAGCCGGTGAACTCGATTGGCTCCAGGGTCCACCTCACCCCAGGCGCCGTAAGTACCGCCGTTGACCGCCTCTACACCCGGGGACTGGTTTCCCGCACCGAACAGGCCGAAGACAGGCGCATTCGGGTCGTCGCGTTGACAAGAGAGGGCCGCGCCTTGATCACGCGGATATTCAGCCATCACGCGGCCGCCATGGAAGCAGCTGCGGCCGGTCTCTCCCGGCGGGAACGCGTCCAGCTGGTACAGCTTCTCAAGAAGCTGGGAAAGTCCGCGGACGCACTCACCCGGGCGTGACTGGTGAATACATTCTCCTGCCGATTGACGTCCGTTTCCATGCAGGACTATCATCCGACTCTCCGGTGAGGTGACCTATGCCGCTCAACGAAGCTATCGGCCCCATGCTCAGGCAAAAAGGTGGAGAAGTCTTCTCCATGCGCCCCGGCGCAACGGTCTACGACGCGGTCGTCTGCATGGCCGAGAAGGGTGTTGGAGCCCTCCTGGTGATGACCGACGGCCACCTCGACGGCATCATCTCGGAACGAGACTACGCACGCAAGATCGTGCTGCTCGGCCGCTCCTCAAAAGACACCCGCGTTGAAGAGATCATGAGTTCGCCGGTGATCACAGTCACCCCACGCCACACCATTGGCGAGTGCATGCGCATCATCACGGATAACCGCATCCGCCACCTGCCGGTGATCGATGCAGGCCGGGTCGCCGCAGTGCTCTCGATTGGCGACCTGGTGAACTGGATCATCACCGCCCAGCAGGAAAAGATCAAACACCTAGAGGCGTACATCAGCGGCGCTTCCGCCTGATTTTCAGGTGTACTGACGTCCCTCTGTACTGCCGATTTTTACGGCGCTCCAAAGGGTGCTCCAGCAGGACTAAGCTATATTGAGCCGGCGCTGCAGCTGTTCCAGGGTCACACCCTTAGTCTCAGGGTAGACGAACAGCACGACGAAGAACTGCACCACCATCATCCCGGCGAAGAAGAGAAACGGCGCGCCCCCAAACCGCTTAGCGACGATAGGAAAGGTGAAAGACAGGATGGCATTCATGATCCAGTGCGAAGAGCTGCCGAGGCTCTGCCCCTTTGAACGCACACGCGTTGGAAACACCTCGCTGATATAGACCCAGATCACCGCACCCTGCGAGGTAGCAAAGAAGAAGATGTACGCCACCAGCAGCCAGACGAGATAGGCCTGGTGCTGCCGCGTAAAGAATATGGCGGCGACCCCGCACAGGCACACGGCCGTTCCCACCGAACCGAAGAGCAGCAGCGTCTTGCGCCCAAGCTTGTCGATCGCCGTCATCGCAAGCAGAGTAGCCGCCAGGTTCATGGCGCCCACCATCACCGCCTGCAGATCGCCAGACGTTTTGGTAAAGCCTGCGGCGCTGAAGATCGAAGGCAGGTAGTAGAGGATCGCGTTGATGCCGGAGAGCTGATTCAACAACCCGATACTGATGGCAAGAAAGATGGGCAGCCGGTATTTGTGCGCAAAGAGTGGCTCCGACCTGTAAGTGCGCTCAACGTGGATGGAGTCGACGATCTCCTTAAGCTCCGCCTCAGAGTCGGGAGTTCCCATCAGCTGCAGCACCTCGCGTGCTTCATCGACGCGGTTCTGTGTGACCAGCCATCGCGAACTCCGGGGAATCCCGAACAGCATGACAAGAAACAGCACAGCGGGCAGCGCCGCAATCCCGAGCTGCCAGCGCCACTCCGTCGCACCGAGGGCCATGCGGGCGATCAGGTAGTTCGACAGGTAAGCCAGCAGGATGCCGATAACGATGTTGATCTGGAACATTCCTACCAGCCTGCCGCGCAGCCGTGCCGGCGAGAGCTCAGCGATATACACGGGGCCGAGCACCGATGAGCCGCCGATTCCCAGGCCGCCGATAAAGCGGAAGATCAGCAGCATCGGCCAGTTCCACGCAAACGCACAGCCCAGGGCTGAGACAAGGTAGAGCACCGCCATGATGCGAAGGCTCTCGCGCCCTCCGAATCGCTGACCCAGCGTACCGGAGCAGACGGCGCCCACCACCGTGCCTATTACAGCAATCGCCACCGTAAAGCCGAGCGCTCTCGGATTCAAACTGAAAACCTCGGTAAGCTGCTGCGTTGTACCCGCAATCACCGCCGTGTCAAACCCGAAGAGTAGCCCGCCCAGCGCACCGACGATCGCGCTCTTGAAGAGATAGTAGTTCGCCCGCATAGTCATCCAGTCTAGACGCAGCGACGGCACAGCGGCTGGAGGTTTCACGTTATTCCTCCCCTGCCTGAGGTGCCGTACCATGGAAGAAACGGACAAGGGCCGGATTCAAGATCGCAGGGGTGGTTTTTTGCAGCGAGCTGTACGCATAACTATGTTGGCCGCTACCCTCGCGGGTGTGGCCCAGGCTCAGGTGGTTTCGCCGATCAAGGCAACGCCGTCCGCCTGGACGGGAGTGGACCTGACCCAGCAGGAATCAACCATGGGCTCACCTTATATACCCATCGATAGCTGGATCTACCCGGCTATGTCGCGCCTGGCTGCGCTAGGCTACGTCGACACCGCCTTTGCCGGTTTGCGGCCTTGGACGCGGCTCAGCGTGGCCAACATGCTGGCCGAGACCAGCGAGCGCCTGAGCGACCAGGCCAACGATGCAGCGGCCGATGCGGAGGGAGTAGCGATCTACCACGCCCTCACGGCGGAGCTTGATCCGGACGTTCAGCGATCCGCGGACGCAGGCCACTTCGCTCAGATCGACCAGCTCTACACACGTGCGTTTGGCATTGGCGGCACGCCGTTGAGAGACAGCTATCACGTTGGCTCCACCCTGGTGAACGACTACGGCCGTCCATACGAATCGGGCTTCAACAATGTCACCGGGGTGGCGGGCAGCGCTGTGGCAGGGCGGTTCTCCCTGTTTTTCCGTGGTGAATACCAGCACGCTCCCGCAGCCACGGGTTACCCGCTTGCCCTGGCACAGCAGCTCGATCTGATCGACGCCATCATCCCGTACCATCCCCACCAGGACACTATCCCCGCCGGACCTATAGCTTCAGTCAATAGCTTCCGCATCGTCGAGGCGACCGCCTCCATGCATCTGCTCGGCCACGAAGTCTCCTTCGGCAAGAGCGACGAATGGCTGGGCCCGGCGCAGGGAGGCAGCTTCGCCTGGAGCAACAACGCTGAGAATATCTACTCCTTCCGCATCGACCGCGTCGAACCGTTGCGCATACCGGGGCTGTCACGGCTCACCGGGCCCTTCCGCTACGATTTTCTGGTCGGTAGCTTGAAGGGCCACACCAACCCCAACGCTCCGTGGGTGCACGCCGAAAAGCTTAATTTCAAGCCGACGCGCAACCTCGAGTTCGGCTTTGAACGCACCGTGATCTGGGGTGGCGAGGGGCATGTGCCCATCACCATACATACCTTCCTGAGGAGCTTCTTCAGCTTCTCGTCCCCGACTCCCCAGGTGAAGGGTTCGCGAGGCGATCCTGGCGCCCGCTTCGGTTCTTTTGACATGTCTTACCGGCTGCCCTACCTTCGCAACTGGCTCACGTTCTACTCAGATTCCGAGGTGCATGACGACATCAGCCCGCCCAGCGCACCGCGGCGCGCCGCGTATCGGCCAGGCCTCTACCTCTCTCATATGCCCGGGATGCCAAAGCTCGATCTGAGAGTGGAGGCAGTATCGACTGACCCCACAACAAGGCGCAGCAACGGCGGCATGTTCATGTACTTCGAGAACCAGCAACTGCAGGGATATACCAACAAGGGGCAGATTTTCGGTGACTGGATCGGGCGCGAGGGCAAGGGCGGTCAGGCATGGCTTACCTATCACCTGAGTCCGAGGGAGTCGATCCAGCTTGCGTACAGAAATGCAAAAGTATCGAAGGATTTCATCCCCGGCGGAACTACTCAGAACGACTTCACAATGCAGGTGGTGAAGAGGCTGCGATCGGATTTAGAGGTGAATGCATGGGTGCAGGTGGAGGGGTGGAAGGTTCCGCTCATCAAATCCGGCATCCAGCACGATGTCACCGCGGCCGCTCAGCTCACCTGGTACCTGCCAAAGTTCAACCGCTAGCACCGTCGCCTGCAGATCTAGTCAAGCACCGCAGGCGCAAGACGCGGCGCGATCGCTTGAATCACTCCCAGCGCGATCAGGTAGGCGGAGCAGGCGATGCAGAACAACGGCACGTAGCTGTGGGTGCGGGCGACGATCAGCCCCGTAGCCGGCTGCAGCAGCACTCCGCCGAGCGCTCCCATCAGACCGCCAATTCCGACAACACTCCCCACGGCAGCCTTGGGAAACATGTCGGACGGCAGGGTGAAGAGGTTCGCCGACCAGCCCTGGTGCGCTGCCGTAGCTACCCCGATCAGCCCGACAACCAGCCAGAGACTATGCGAAAAAGGAGCATAGAGCACTGGCACAACCGCCAGAGCGCACAGCAGCATTGCGGTCTTGCGCGCCACGTTCGCCGACCTGCCTCGCTTCAGCAGCGCCGACGAGATCCAGCCTCCGCCGATGCTGCCAATGCAGGAGACCGCATACACCGTCACCACCGGCAGCCTGTTCCTCTCGATGCTCAGGTGAAAGGTGCTCTGAAGGTAGCGCGGCAGCCAGAAGAGATAGAACCACCAGATGGGATCGGTGAGAAACTTCGCGATAGCAAAGGCCCAGGTCTGGCTGCGCGGCAGCAGTCGCGCCCAGGGCACGCTCCCAGCCTTTTCAACCGGATCACTCAGGATGAACTCAAGCTCCTGGCGCGAGACGCTGCGATGCTTTTCAGGCTGGTCATAGAGCAGCAGCCAGGCCGCCAGCCATGCGAGCCCAAGTGAGCCGGTCACGATAAAGGCAACTCGCCAGCCAAAGGTCAGAGTGAGGAAGGGCACCACCAGCGGCACGGCAATATTCCCGATATTCGCACCGGAGTTGAAGACGCCTGTAGCCAGAGCTCGCTCACGCCGCGGAAACCACTCGGCGACGGTCTTGATGCAGGCCGGAAAATTCGCTGCCTCACCCAGCCCCAGGAAGAACATCGCAATAGCGAAGGTGACGACAGAGAATGCGGCCGCCGGCAACATGGCCGCGATGCTCCACACCGTGATGGCGATAGCGAAGCCGCGCTTAGTTCCAAGCCGGTCTGTCAGCCGGCCGGCAAAGACCATTCCCATACCGTAGGCAAACGGGAAGGCCGTAGTGATGTACCCGTAGGTGACGCTGTTCAGCCCGGGGATGATTCCTTCGAGGTACTTCTCCAGGTAGCCGACGATTCCGCGGTCGATGTACGCGATCACCGTGGCGAGAAACAGCAGCGAGCAGATCACCCAGCGGTGGCGGGACATGTGTGGCGGCGCATCGAGTCTTCCAGGGGCAGCAATCGGTATCATCGTCGAGACACGCAACGCGATTGTATTGCATGCAGATAGCACCGGGCGTCGAAGCGGCCGCCCACGTCCGCGGCCTGATTTCCAAAGAAAGCCGTACCTGATCAAAGCAAGCCCGGACGCATTGCACTCGCATCTCACCGCACGTCGTTGCAGCATCTGACCTCCTCAGAGGGACCGCTGAAATGGCTTTTCTGGATGTGTTATTCGGCCGGCCGCTCGCCTCCTCAGAGGGTCGCGCCGAACAGATCGGCCCCGCTGCTGGTATTCCCGTCTTCGGACTGGACGCACTGAGTTCGGCGGCCTATGGACCGGAGGCCGCGCTCACCCTTCTCATCCCGCTAGGCCTTGCCGGGGTGCACTACATCGTCCCGATCAGCAGCGCCATCCTGATCCTGCTGGTGATCGTCTACTTTTCTTACCGTCAGACGATCGAGGCTTATCCGCAAGGTGGCGGCTCTTACACCGTGGCCAGCGAAAACCTGGGCGACGGGGCAGGCCTGCTCGCCGCCGCGGCCCTGATGATCGACTACGTGCTTACCGCGGCGGTCGGCATCTCAGCCGGCGTTGGAGCCCTGATCTCCGCCAGACCCAGCCTGCAGCCCCACACTCTCGCCCTCTGCATGGCCATCCTCGCAATCCTGACGCTGGTGAATATGCGCGGTGTTCGCGACACCGGGGTCGCCCTGCAGATACCGACCTACCTCTTCGTACTCACCTTGTTTACCGTGATCGCAGTAGGCATCTTCCGCGTCGTGACCTCCGGCGGACACCCCGTGCCGGTCATCGCCCCGCCCAGGATGCGGCCCGCTACCACCGTCCTGAGTCTATGGCTGCTGCTCAAGGTGTTTGCCAGCGGATGCGCCGCCATGACCGGCGTCGAGGCCGTCAGCAACGGGGTCACCGCCTTTCGCGAGCCGACCACGGTCAATGCCAAGCGGACGCTGACCATCATCATCGGCCTCCTGATTGTGCTGCTGGCAGGCATCGCCTTTCTCTGCAAAGCTTACGGCGTCGGAGCGACCGAACCCGGCGGTCCAAGATACGAAAGCGTCCTCTCTGAGCTGACGAAAGCCGTGATGGGCCGGGGGGTCTTCTACTGGGTCACCATTGGATCTATTCTCGTCGTGCTGGCCCTCTCTGCGAACACCGCCTTTGCCGACTTCCCTCGTCTCACCCGCGCCATCGCCAGCAGGAATTACCTGCCGAACGTCTTTGTGCTGCGAGGCCGGCGGCTGCTCTACTCTCACGGCATCTACGCGCTGGTTACGCTCACCGCGCTGCTGCTGTTGCTCTTTCGCGGAGTCACGGACCGCCTCATTCCGCTCTACGCTATCGGAGCCTTCCTCGCCTTTACCCTGTCGCAAGCCGGCATGGTCATGCACTGGAAGAAGCACGGGGGAGCAGGCCGCACCAGGCACATGATCGTCAATGGCGTTGGCGCATTCGCCACCGGCGTCACCTCGCTGGTCGTGCTGGTCGCCAAGTTTGCCGAGGGTGCATGGGTCACTGCCTTGTTGATTCCCTGCCTCATGTTCCTGATGGCAGCCGTGCATCGCCACTACAAGCACGTCGATGAACAGACCGCAGGCCCCGATCCTCTCGACCTGACGGACCTCGCACCGCCAATAGTGATCATCCCCATCGACAGGTGGAGCCGCATCACCGAAAAAGGCGTCCGCTTCGCTCTGATCCTTTCCAGGGAAGTACGGGCCCTCCACGTCGATTGCAGTGAAGACGACGAGGATAATATCTGCGCGATGTGGGAAGAGAAAGTTGCCGGGCCCCTGCGCGCCGCCAACCTTCCGGAGCCCGAACTGGTACTCGTCAAGTCCCCGTACCGGTACGTTATCGGTCCGGTAGTTGACTACGTACTCGAAGTCGAGCGAGCCAACCCGCACCGTCATGTCGCTGTTCTCGTTCCCGAGCTGGTGGTGAAACACTGGTACCAGTACCTGCTGCACAACCAGCGGTCTAATCTGCTCAAGGTCATGCTGCTGCTGCGCGGCAACCAGCGCATCCTTGTCATCAACATTCCGTGGTACATGGACGCACCGCAACGCAGCGGGGAGCCGCCTGCTGAGCCCGTAACGCCGCATCCGCCTGCAGAGAAGGCGCTTGCCGAGAAGAAAGCCTGACCGCCCGCGCAGGCCAATCTCTGCGACGGCAGGTCCACGGTAGAATCACGTGAAAGCAACACGTGAGGAGACCATCTTGGTAGCATCTCGACACCCTTCCTTCGTCAGAACGCTCGCGCTAACAGCGGCCGGGCTGGCACTCTCAATTGCGCTGCTGTCGCTGCCGGCAGCACAGCGCATGGATGCCCAGCAAGGAAATCCTCAGAGGACCGGTGGCGGCCGCGTCCCCCTGCGCACCATTGGCTTCATGACCGATTTCGATGTGCGTGACGATGCCGTCGGCATCTGCAAGGCAGTGATGAACGGCGTCGCTCCCGGCGTACAGGTTATGGACATCACTCACCAGGTCACTCCCTACAGCATCGCTGAGGGGGCGCGCTTTCTCGCCGGATCCGCACCCTACTTCCCACATGACGCGGTTTTTGTCGTCGTCGTGGACCCCGGCGTCGGCAGTACACGCAAGGCCATCATCGCCAGGTCAAGACTGGGACAATACTTTGTGCTGCCTGACAACGGCCTGCTCACCCTCGTAGAAGACCGTGACGGCATCGAAGCGGCGCGTGAGATTACCAACCCTGCATGGATGATTGGAGCAAAGCTCTCCTCGACCTTTCATGGCCGGGACATCTTCTCCCCCACCGGTGCGCACCTGGCCCGCGGAGACGATTGGACCACCGCAGGGCCGGCCCTCGAGGTGGCGAAGCTTGTACACCTTGACCTTCCCTCTGCCAGCGTCACAGGGGAAACGCTGCACGGCGAGGTGATCGGCACCGACGGCCCGTTCGGCAACCTCGTCCTCGACGTCTCGTCTGAGATGTTTGCGCAACTGGGTTACAAGATCGGCGATCCGGTCCCTCTCACCTTGGCCGGCAAGACCTATAGCTTCCCCTTCGAGAAGACCTTCAGCGATGTACCTGAAGGCAAGCCGCTGCTCTATATCGACTCCCGAGGAAGGCTGAGCATCGCTATTAACCAGGGCAACTTCTCTGCTGCCTATAACGTAAATGCGCCCGCAAAGCTGCTTATCCCGAAGAAGCACTAAGCCGCTCAAGACACACTAGGTCGCAAGGGGAAGATAAAGGCGGTACTTCTCATCCCGAATAGCTGGGTAAGAACGCAGTGTCCTTCCGGCGCCCGTCACCCAGTCACTGGCGCCGGCCGTAACCTGCCTGGCCGTCAGTAAGTCCTTTGTTCTGACCTGCTCACTTAGATTATTTACGGCGAACAAGCAAAGCGGCCCCTGCAGCAGAGCTACCTGGCCGGGATGCTGCGTATCTACGGGCTGCAGGTGGAGCGGGGTCTCTATAAAAAACTCGACACGATCTCCGTCGTTCCACACACGCTCGATGGGTGCAAATGAGCCAGGTGTGAGCGTTCCCTCTATCACCTTGCCGTTGATCGCAGCCCTCGTGCCTGCGCCGGCCCACTCGGGCACTCGAAGGTAGATGGCAAACGCGCGAGGCCGGTCAATCTTCAGTTCAAGACTCGTCTCGGGTCGATAGGGATACTCGGTGCGCTGCGTGAGAGAGCAGCGTGCCCCTTGCTGTACCCAACTTACCGTCGAGGGTACATAAAGATTGACATAAATCCCTTGCTGAGACTGAAAGTAGGAGCTGATACCGTAATCCGCCGTAATCTGCGGAAATGTGCCCGAGCAGCAGGGCCATTTATCCTGGTGGTAGAACTTCGACGCCAGATTATTGTAGTCAGAGTAGTAAAAGCTCGTACCGTCAGCCAGCAGGGGCTTGGCTCCGAGTATGGTGTTATACAATATCCGCTCCATGCTGTCGCCATACCGGCTGTCTGCGGATGCGCGCATCAGGTAACGAGCTACCTTGAAGTGACCGTAAGCGCCGCAAGGAGTCTCAAAGCTGGAGTGGGTCTTCTCCAGGCTCTCTCCCAGGTCGCCGCTGCCCGGCTTGCGAAAGCCTTCGTCGGGTCCCCATCCGCCGGTCGCAAAGCTCTGAGTGGTCCGGATGAACTCGAAGCCATTCTCCGCAGCTTGCCGATGCATCTCGCTTCCATCCACATACCAGGCCTGCATCGCAGAGGCGAGCGCATTCATGTGGCTATAAGCGTGTAAGCCAGGCAGCACGTTCTCTCCCCGGGCGAGTGGGCCGAAGTAATCACGGTCCTGCAGGAAGCGCTCCGCGAGCAGCCGGTAGCGACGCTCACTGCTGCGCTGATACGCAATGTAGAAGTTTTCGGGCAGGGTATAAGTCTCGTCCCAGCAATAGGACGCGTTCTTATGCGGCCGCGCACAGGCCTGGTCTCGAGTCTCTGCCCCGGCCGGCAGGTGGGGCAGCACTGCGTCAGTGGCATGGCCCAGGACGCGCAGAGCGATCGGGTCGCCGGCGAACGCATAAGCATCCAGCAGACCTATGCTGGACTTATCGAAGGTATAAGCCGGCAATGGATAGTCTACGTAGAACTTCCCTGTCACGGCCGGAGCAAAGCCCGCAACCAGGCGATGAACCTTGTCGCGGGTCGCCGCGTCGCCCGTAATGGCGTACGCGCGGGCCAGTCCAGAGACATACTGGCCAAAGGTGTGACCTGGAACATAGCCGGTCATGTTCTTGCCAGGATCAAAGTCTGGACTGTCGTTGTACCAGCCGCCCATCACCGGTCCGGGAGCAGGTAGACCAGCCCGCTCGCGAAACGGCTTCAGCAGTCCGTCCTCGTCCATCGCAAGGAAGAACCTGTGATTTCGCTCGAACTGCTCCAGCATAGGTCCGTCGAGCAACTGCACCTGACCATAGCGAAGCTGGTTCAGTTTTGCCGGCGCGACAGTGACCGCTGATTTTGCGTGAGCGCGGGGCAGCCTGTTGACAGCAAGTGCGGTGCCTGCGGCCGCCGCACTGCTCTTTAAGAAGTTCCTTCTCGTGATCCCGCTCACAGATTCCTCGATCCACAGATACGGCGGCAAGGATGCCCACCGGCCGCCTCGCTAGACTGCACGACCCACCGTTCTACAACGCTTCTTTAAAACCAGGCGACCATAGCACGTCACCAGCGGACCGATCAACGCTGTTGAGCCTCACCCATGGATGAGAAATGCAAGGCAAGCGACCACCGCCCCCGCCAGTCCGAACATAATCCCAAGGCCCCAGTAGGCCCGCTGCTTCGTGAGCAGGGTTATCGAGGTCACCACCAGCCCTATCTCGAGCAGCGCCTCACCAAGATCGAAGCGGGAGGCGCGGCGCTCCGCGAAACCTACATCCGCCTCAAGGCTCTTGGCCTCCGCCTCCTCGTCCTTCAGGTCCTGGTTCCACTTCGCCTGGTGCGAGGCATAGCCGTCGCCGATCTTCTTGGCAACGATCGGATCGCGGAGCGCCAGCGCCGACAGCAGATCACCGGTCAACAGCGTGTCATTCTGGCGGATCTTCTTGGCCTGGTAAAGGTTCCACTGATCGCTTGCCCTCGCCTGCGAAAGCACTGCCTCCGTATGGGTGCGATGGCCAAGCACCGTGACCACTGCGACCATCACCGCCAGCACACTCATGGTGAAACTTACGGGCTTCAGATGCCCTTCGTGGGCGTGCTCGTGCTGCTCCTGCAGCTCCTGCGCTTCATTCGCTTCCACTGTCGAGTTCCTCCATCCGCCTGCCCGAGCCTGCTTGCACGGCTCGCAGGCTAAGGGCTGGCGCGCTCCTCTACCCATTCGGCCGGAAAATCTTCATCCAGCACCTCGAGCATGGAATGGGAGCAGTAAGTGCAGATGGCCGCTCCCTCCGCGTTGCGCTCAGGGTAGCCGTGGCCAAAGTTCTGATGTTGAAAGCGCAGCTTACATTCAGAGCAGTAGTAAAGGTATCTTTTCACGGCATCCCGATATTGGAGCGTCTTCAAAATATCAGTGGAGCAGCCCTGGTGTCACGGGCGATCCAGCTTCGACGCGCTTCAAGGCTCTCGAGAGCGCGCCGAGGCACATCGATTAGTAGGCCTGCAGCTGCTCGATAGGCAGCCTCACCTGGAAGCAGGTAGCCCCCGGGGAAGACTGGACCGTAACATAGCCGCGATGTTTGCGCACGATGCGAGTGACCGTGTCCAGCCCCAGGCCCAGCCCGTCGCCCGGCGCTCTCGTCGTAAAAAATGGCTCGAAGATACGGGTCTGCAGCTCTGGGGGGATGCCATGTCCATCGTCCCAGACCTCAATCAGCAGCAGGTCGCCCGAGACCTGCACGCGAAGCCGAATGGTGCCCCGGTCCTTGATCGCATCCAGAGCATTCTCGAGCAGCGCCATCCACACCTGGTTAAGTTCGCTGCCATAGGCGTTGATGCATGGAAGATCGGGCGCATATTCACGCACCACCTCGACGTGCTCGAGCCGCGACTGCAGCATGCTCAAGGTAGTCTCAAGTCCCTGCGGAACATCGATCTCCTGGATCGGCGCCTGGTCCATGTAGGAGTAGTCCTTGATCGCAGAGATCAGGTCAAAGATGCGCGCAGTGGAATCGATCATCGCCCTGGTCATCCGCTCCGCTCGCAGAGAGGAGGTGAACTGCGATAACAGCACCGTGATCGCATCCGGCTCGAGATACCCGACGAGCGGCTCAAGCTGCTCGACTCCTATGCCGGATTCGACCAGCTCCGGCGCGATATGCCACACGTCGCCGATCCCGTGAGCGCCGAGCCAGCGACTCACCTTGTCCTCTCGATCGGAGTCTTCCGTCCCGTCGGTCGGCTGGAAGCGGCGGACCGAGTCGCTCAGCGACTGCTGCCAGGCACGCACCTTTTGCAGCTTGTCCTCGTCAAGGCAGAGCGCTCCAAACTTGAACTTCTCGCGACCGTAGGTACGCAACTCTTCGAGCAGACCGCCGGCCGCCCGCTGCGCCGCAGAGGCAGGGTTGTTCAACTCGTGTGCGAGATTCCCAGCGAGCTTGCCCAGCGCATTCAGCTTTTCAGCCTGCTGCTCGATGCGCGTCACCTCGCGCACCCGGTCCAGCAGCACTCCAACACATCGCTTCGCCATGCTGGGAATGGCCGCAAGCATCTCCGGGAAGAGGGACTCCTCGATGTCCAGAGCCCAGACGGGCGCCGTGGTAAACCCCTGCCCGCCAAAGGTCACCATCCTCGAGTAGGGAAGCTTGCCCGTGATCTGCCCCGAGCGCCCTATGAAGATGGCCCCTCCCTGCCCGCGACGCACGTGGATCTCGCCCTTTAACAGGATCATCATGGAGTGTGCGGGCTCGCCATCCTGAAACAGCACTGTGCCAGCGTCAAGCCGGCGCTCGGTGCAATGCGATGCCAGCCACTCGAACTCGTCGTCGGATAGGCCCTGCAGAGCTACCACCCGCTTGAGCGCCTCTACTCTCGCGCACCGCGAACTGGGAACTCTGGCGTTTGGATCTTCTATGGTCGCCGCGGATGCGGTGGCAGGGTGAGTGAATGAGCTCATCGGTCACCTCTCCCTCGATGGTACCCGAGAACCGGGGAGCCGACAGGTGCCCGTCCCGGTTAACCGCCAGAAGGGGAGACAAATGCACCAGAGTCCAGTCGGCGGGTGCCCCATGTCTCGCCCCTTAAATATGGGCTAAAATCCGCAGCAAATCACTTCCCAGGCACACAACACCAGGTCGGAGGAAGCCCTCCCGCATCACGACCAACAACCCGGGCCAGCCGCTTACCCGCGCGACTCTAGTGGGAAGAAGACCCTCGCGACCTGCCCTGATGCCCGTGCCCGGCCGCGACCTCGTCCCGCCGGCCAGGCATGCGGTCGATCACCTGGTCCAGCTCCAGGACGGAGATCGGCCTCCGCACTCTAAGCTTTTCGCTGCCGTCCTCGCCCACCAGAACCACAGCAAATGCGCCCGCAGCTATCCCAAAAGCGGCGCCGGAGCGCCTCCGTCTCCGCCTCCGGCAGCAGCGCAAAGGGAGCGTCCAGCGGGTCGACGAATCCCGACTTCCGGCTCAGAACAGGCACGTACAGGATAAAGCGGTCGAGCATCTCGTCCGCATACTGATCGAGCAGCGCCTGCTGTTCCTCGAGGTGCCAATCCTCTGCGGCTGGACTGAAGACCAGCAGGGGCCTGTAGCAGGTGCGCATTGATGCGAAGCTGGAGGGTGGAAGTGGGCAGTCGGGACGGCTCTGCGCCCCCAACGCCCCGGGTCTCAGCGAGAGGACCGCAAAGACGCACCAGACAACAAGCCGGGACCAGCTCATGAGGGCATAGATTCCTGCCGGAGTCCGTCGCGTTGCCGGCGGAGGCCATTGCGTTCCTGGCGCGCCGCCTTCCCACCAGGGGAGCTGCGCACACAGCCCCCCTGCACGCCTCCTTGCGAGTCACGACTCGCTCAGTGGGAGTGGGAATGCCCGTGATGATGATGGCCGGGTTCAGCCTCGACAGGAACCAGGCAGCCGTGAGACACCTCGCACTCCGCATGCTCGAACTGGATGGTGGTGTGATATATCCGGAAATCCTGCTTCAAAGTGGCCTTGATCTGCTCCAGAATGCGACCGCTCTCCGACGGCGGTATATCCGCAATCGTGACGTGTGTCGCCAGTGCGTGGGTCTGCGAACCGAGGCTCCAGACATGCAGGTCATGCACATCGCCCACCCCGTCGATGCGGCACAGCGAATCGCGAATCGCCGGCAGGGCAAGCCCCCGCGGGGTGCCCTCCAGCAGGATGTTCAGGGTCTCGCGCACGATCGATAGCGAAGTCCACAAGATCAGCGCGGCGATCACGAGCGAGAGTGCAGGGTCGATCCAGTTATGGCCGGTGAGCAGGATGGCAAAGCCGCCCAGGATCACAGCCGCCGTCGAGAGCGTGTCCCCCAGCATATGCATGAAGACGCTGCGGATGTTCACATCGCTGCTAGCCTTCCACAGGCAGGCGGCGATCACTCCGTTCATGGCCACGCCCGCTGCGGCCACGATCATCATCAACCTGGGCTGCACGGCCACCGGAGCGCTCAGCCGATGCAAAGCCGCGATCCCGATCCAGATCGCGATCAGCACCAGCGTCAGCGCATTGAGAAAGGCCGCAAGCACGCCTGCCCGCTGGTAACCAAAGGTCTTCTCGTCGGTCGCCGGACGCGACTGGAAGTAGACCGCCACAAACGACAGCAGCAGGGCGAGCGCGTCAGAGGCATTATGGCCGGCCTCCGAGACCAGGGCAAGACTATGAGCGCGCAGGCCGGCGACCAGCGTCAGCGCCACATAAAGCAGCGTTGCAGCCAGGGAAAAGCGCAGCACCCGCTGCATCCTCTTCGACCCCGCGCCGTGTACATGCATATCTACTAGTCTACGGACGGGAACTGCTGCCTACAACGGCATAACGCAACTGCCATTCACATGACGCAGACTCAGGTTAAACCGATTAGCGTCGCGGAATGGTAGCACCGGCAGGGTTCCTCGAGGGCTCCCGGAACTTGAAGGGGTTGGCCGTCTCCCGTAGACCGCTCCAGTCCTCGGCGACGATGATGCTGTTCTCCGGGTGCCGCGCATCGTAGCGAATCGTGGCCGGAAAGCCGATACGGCAGTCCTGGATGTTGACGTGGCCCTTCAGGTGGGTCACATCCTGGGAGCACTGATAGACCACTCCGGCGATCTCGTACTGGTAGAGGATCAGCTCCATGGTTCGGCTCCCATCGGCTGACACGGCTTCAGGTGCGGCTGCCGCCACCTCCGCCGCTACCTCGGTCACGTCGAGCAGGGTGCCGTCAATCGTTCGCCCAAACTTCACCAGCTCGGCCCGGCGCTGGCGTTCAACCTCGTTCGGGTCAGGGCGCTTTCGGAAGGCGCTATAGAGCAGCAATCCCCCGACCACCACCGCTCCCGCCAGCAAAGTCTTGATCACCTGCGGGTCGCGCAACGAATAGCCGTTCATGGGGGAGCTCCAATGGGCCTTTGTAACATTAGATGCAGGATACCCCAGGCCCGCCGGGTGCTACTCGCCGGACTGCCGCCGGTGCACCCCTTCGGCTGCGATAGACTATAAGGAGCATGTCGAAACGTACGTCTTCACCCGGCTTCCCGGCCGGTTCCAGCCTCCTCCTCTTATCCCGCCCACCTGATCAGACTTCCGCCTCAGAGCCTGGCCGGACGCCGCGCATTCGCTCGACCACCGTACTCTGCGTTCGCCGCAATGGCAGCGTCGTCATGGCAGCCGACGGCCAGGTTACCCTCGGCGATAGCGTGATCAAGCACTCCGCCCGCAAGATTCGCCGCCTTTATCAGGACAAAATCCTCGCCGGATTCGCCGGCTCAACCGCCGACGCTTTCTCCCTCTTCAGCCGCTTCGAGTCGAAGCTCGAGCAGTATGCCGGCAACCTCGGCCGCTCCGCCGTCGAGCTCGCCAAGGACTGGCGCACCGACAAGATGCTGCGCAACCTCGAGGCGCTGCTGGTGGTGGCGGACCTGTCGCAGACCTTCCTGATCAGCGGCTCAGGCGACGTGATCGAGCCCGATGAGGGCATTGCAGCGATCGGCAGCGGCGGCTCGTACGCTCTGGCCTCGGCGCGTGCACTGGTCGAGAACACCGAGCTGCCTGCGCGCGCCATCGCCGAGAAGTCGCTCAAGATTGCCGGGCAGATCTGCATATATACCAACGATCAGATCACCGTCGAGGAGCTGCACCCTTTAGTGAACACTTAAGGCACGCGTTAATTGAAGTCGCACGGAAGAAGCAGGAAACCATGGCCATCTATCTACCAGGAACCGCTGAAGACCAGGAACTCGAACTCGAAGATCTGACTCCGCGCGAGATTGTCGCCGAGTTGGACAAGTACGTTGTCGGACAGAAGGCAGCCAAGCGCGCCGTAGCCATCGCCCTGCGCAATCGCATGCGCCGCCAGAAGCTGCCACCCGAGATCGCCGAAGAGATCATGCCCAAGAACATCATCATGATCGGGCCCACCGGCGTCGGCAAGACGGAGATCGCGCGACGCCTCGCCAAGCTCACCAACTCGCCCTTCCTCAAAGTCGAGGCGTCGAAGTTTACCGAAGTCGGCTACGTCGGGCGCGACGTGGAATCGATCGTGCGCGACCTGGTCGAGATTGCCATCGAGATGGTTCGCGAAGAGAAGCTGGAAGAGGTCGAGGACAAGGCCGAACTGAACGCCGAGGAGCGCCTGCTCGACCTCTTGCTGCCTCCGCCCTCCGGCGCCCCGGCAGCGACCGCGACACCCCCTGTTACCGCTGCTGCCGTAGCCGCAGACGAGGGAAACACTCTCACCCTGCCGCAGGCAAGCAACGAATCGCACCAGCGTACTCGCGAGAAGCTCCGCCAGCAGTTTCGCGAGGGCAAGCTCGACGAACGCATGGTCGAGATCGACGTCCGTGAGCGTAACGCTCCATCCTTTGAGATCATCTCGAACCAGGGCATGGAGGAGATGGACATCAACCTAAAAGACGTCCTGCCTGCCCTCTTCGGCAATCGCACTAAAAAGCGTAAGACCAAGGTCGCAGAGGCCTTCGAGTACCTGGTACAGGAGGAAGAGGGTCGCCTGATCGACATGGAGCAGGTGCACCGCATCGCCGTCGAGCGCGTCGAAAACTCGGGCATCGTCTTCCTCGACGAGATCGACAAGATCGCCGGACGCGAAGGCGGTCACGGCCCCGACATCTCCCGAGAAGGCGTGCAGCGCGACATCCTGCCCATTGTCGAGGGCACTACCGTGAACACTCGCTACGGCATGGTGCGCACCGACCACATTCTCTTCATTGCCGCGGGCGCCTTCCACGTCTCGAAGCCAAGCGACCTTATCCCCGAGCTCCAGGGCCGCTTCCCGATCCGCGTCGAGCTGCAGTCGCTCACCGTCGATGATTTCGTTCGCATCCTCACCGAGCCCAAGTCCTCGCTCACCAAGCAGTACACGGCGCTGCTTGAGACCGAGGGCCTCAAGCTTGAGTTCAGCACCGAAGCGATCGCCGAAATGGCTCAGTTCGCCTTCAAAGTCAACGAGACGACGGAAAACATCGGCGCGCGCCGCCTGCACACGATCATGGAGCGGGTGCTCGACGAGATCAGCTTCCTCGCGCCCGACCTCGGCAAGGCGCGTAAGACCGAGGGCGGCACCACCGTCGATCTGGCCGCGTCGGCAACTGAAAACGGCGCTACTGTCCCCCTGCCGGTCAGCGACCGGCAGACTGCAAGCGGAGTAGAAACCGTGGTCCTCATCGGCCCCGAGTACGTCCGCTCCATGGTCGCCTCCATCGTCAAGGATCAGGACCTGTCGCGCTACATCCTCTAGAACCACCTGAACCAGCGGACGGACCGCTGCAGCGCGGCTGCCCCGGGGCCCACAGGAGCCGCCGTCAAACGCTGTATACTCCATAAGTTATGCACGTCTTTGTCATCCTTCCCGCGGCGGGGCTTGGGACTCGTATGGGTCACCCCGCATCTCCCCCCAAGCAGTTTCTCGACCTCGATGGCGTGCCCATCCTCATCCACAGTTTGCGGGCCTTCGCCGCCGTTCCCCAGGTCACCGCCATGTTCGTCGCCGTCCGTAAGCCGGAGCTCGGCCGATTTCGATCGCAGGTAGAGGAATACGGCTTCGCCGGCAAGGTACAGGTCGTCGAAGGAGGAGATACCCGCCAGGAGAGCGTAGCCCACGCCCTAGCAGCCATCCACTGCAGTGACGACGACGTGATCCTCGTTCACGACGCCGTACGCCCGCTCATCGACCCGGGTACTATCTTGCGAACCATTGAAGCAGTGAGGAAGCACGGCGCGGCCATCGTCGCACTGCCCGCTGTCGACACCATCAAGCAGGTGCAGCGCACCGCCGACGGCGCCATCATCACCGCTACCATCCCCCGCGAACACATCGTGCACGCACAGACCCCGCAGGGCTTCCGCTGCCATCTGATCAAGCGTGCCTTCGCAGAGGCTGAGGCGGACGGCTTTCACGGCACCGACGAATCGTCTATCGTTGAACGTGCGGGCATCCAGGTTGCGGTGGTGATGGGAACCCACGAAAACCTTAAGATTACTCATCCGGACGACCTCGAACTGGCCGAGTTTTATCTCTCCCGGCGCGCCGTGCCGCAGCCCTGACCGGGCACCGCATGCGCTCTCTGGAGCCATCTTTCACTCGTTCGTATTACTGATCCTTTGATATACCTGTTCGCAAGGCTTTTCGATAAACGGGAGACAGCAAGACCATGAGCATGAGAGTGGGAATCGGCTGGGACTCGCACGCATTCAAGGCCGGCGTCCCCCTGCGGATTGGAGGGCTCTCGATCGATCATCCTGAAGGATTGGCCGGCCACTCCGACGGCGACGTGCTGCTGCACGCGATCACCGACGCGCTGCTCGGTGCAGTGTCTGCGGGAGACATCGGCAGCTTCTTCCCTCCCGATGATCCTCGCTGGAAGGATGCCGACTCCGCCATCTTCCTCAACCTCGCCATGGAAGAGATACAGAACGCCGGCTACCGCATCGTCAACGTAGACACTACGCTGGTGCTGTCCAGGCCAAAGATCGGACCGCTCGCCACTGAGATGCGCGAACGACTGGCCGACATGCTTGACCTCGAGCCGAATGCAGTCGGCATCAAGGCAAAGACGCCCGAGGGTATGAACCTCGATCACGTGGCCCAGGCCCATGCCGTCGTATTGCTTGAGAAGCTCGATTCTGATGGTGACCTCAAAACTCTCACCGCCAGCATTCCCGACGAGCAGGAGGTCGAAGACGTAGTCAAGAGCCTGGTCGGCGACGTTCCGCGCAGGGTACGCACCAAGGCATTGAGCGTGCCCACCTTCGATACAGAGGACATCACCTGACCACGAGCGCGCTGAGCCTCGACAGAAGAAACAGAGCGCACATGACCACCCCGTCACAAGAGATACGCGTCCGATTCGCGCCGTCCCCTACCGGCTACCTGCACGTGGGCGGAGCGCGCACGGCGCTCTTCAACTGGCTCTTTGCCCGCCACACCGGCGGAACCCTCATCCTGCGCATCGAGGACACCGACTTCGAACGCTCCTCAGAGGCAATGGTTGAGGGCATCCTCGAGGGCATGCGCTGGCTTGGCCTCGATTGGAACGAAGGTCCCTTCTACCAATCGCGCCGGCTGGACCTCTATACCGCGACCGCGGCTAAGCTGCTGGCCGGAGGGCACGCCTACCGCTGCTTCTGCACCAGGGAGGAGTTGGAGCAGCGCCGGGCCGCAGCAACAGCGGCCGGCGGCACGCCTATGTATGACGGACGTTGTCGCCGCCTCACTCCGCACCAGGTCCAGGAACGCCAAGCCGCCTCGCAGCCATTCGCCCTGCGATTTGCCGTCCCGGTGGGCGGAGCCACCAGCTTCGATGACGCCGTGTTCGGCAACGTATCTTTCGCGAACGAGGAGCTGGAAGACTTTGTGCTGCTGCGCTCCGACGGCATCCCCACCTACCATCTCAGCGTCGTTGCTGACGACATCGACATGCGGCTCACCCACATCATTCGCGGTGCAGATCACATCTCCAATACACCCAAGCAGGTGCTGCAATACCTCGCGCTCGGCGCACCTCTGCCGGTCTTTGCTCACGTGCCCCTGATCCTTGGACCCGACAAGACGCGGCTGTCGAAGCGCCATGGCGCCACCAGCGTCATCTCCTATAAAGAGCTCGGCATCGTGCCCGAGGCCTTCCGCAACTTCCTCGCCCTGCTGGGATGGACGCCCAGAGATTCCGCCTGGGCGTCGTCAACGAAAGATGCGGCCGGCAAGGAACGCGAGATCTTCGGCTCGGAAGAACTCATCAGCCTGTTCTCGCTCGACGGTATCTCCAAGTCAAACGCAGTGTTCGACAACGACAAGCTCGCGTGGTTCAACACGGAATACATCCGCGCCTATCCTGCCGGGAAGCTGCTGCCGCTCATCGAGGAGGAGTGGTCCAGGATCAACTTCGTGCCGCAACAGTCGAGAGAAGCTTTGCTCTCTCTGATCGATCTCCTCAAGCCTCGCGCCCGCAGCCTGCGGGACTTCTCAGGAGCGTTCCTGGCCTACTTCCGCGATGACTTTGAGTTCGACGCCGCCGCGGTCGGCAAGTTCTTCAAGGATGATGAGTTGCGCACTCTGCTGGTCGAACTCGGCCTGCGCTACCAGGGCGAGAGCGAATGGACCGAGGCCTCGACAGAGCAGCTGCTGCGGTCTTTTGCGGAGCAGAAGCAGGTCAAGGCAGGCTTGCTGATCAATGGAGCACGCGTCGCACTCACAGGGCAGGGAGTTGCGCCGAGCCTCTTTGCTGTGATGGTTGCCCTTGGTAAAGAACGTGTGGTGCGGCGGCTATCGGCGGCGGCAGCCATCCCACTGGCCGCCGCTGCCGCAGTCGAAGGCTGACCCTCCGGCGGCAAGGTCGACAAGCCTTGTTCCGCTCAGCTGGAACTATTTGGCAATCACGTCGATAGCTACTGGGATCGTCTTCGGCGGATAGCATGAGTTCGAGTCGCAGGCCTGGTAGCGAAGCACGCCTTGCAGCAGATGCTCGCCCCGCTCCGCAGTCAGATGGGCTCGCAGCACGAACTGATCACTGTAGATACTCAGCTTCTCCGCCGGAGAAAACGCGAAGGAATACTCCGCCCCCACGGGGAAGTCGACCGATTGCACCTTCAACCCCGGCTCCTCAACCACCAGCAGGTTCGTCGGGATCAGCGACTTCTCGTGTGGGCTGTGAGAGTTGATATGCAGCCCCGGATCCACTCGGAAGTGGAGGTCAGTGCTGAACGGCTTCCCCGCCGGAACACTGATCTGCTCTGGATAAAGAAACTGCACTGACGTTTTGGACCCACTGCGAGAGACCGAGGGAATGGTCTGTGCAAAGAGGGGGCCGCCGCTTAGCACGTGCGAGGCTGGTAAAAGCAGCATCGCACTGTATAGCAGCGGCACCAGGCGCCATCGCCCCGCTCCCACTGTGGTCAGGAATCGCCTGGTTCTCGCCCGCCCGATCAAGACCTACTGTCCTCCGGTGGCAAGCGCCTTCTTGATGTCAGCCTCAACCTCGTCGCGCGGATGCAGGCCATTTGTCTCAGCCACCACCGTCCCCTTTCGATCGATGAAGAAAGAAGTTGGCAGCGAATCGAAATTGCCATACGCAGCCGCCAGCGTGTCCCCGTGAAGCAGCACCGGATAGTTCATCTTCATCTTTGCGGCATACGTGCTAACCTCCTGCTTCTCCTGCTCGAGCCGGGTCTGGTCGTCGTCATCCAGCGTGTCGTTCGAAACTCCGAGTATCTCGAAGCCCTGCGACGCATACTGGTTGTGCAACTGGATGAACCACGGTATCTCCACCTGGCAGGGTCCGCACCATGTGGCCCAGAAGTTCACCAGCACGGCTTTTCCACGGTAATCGCTGAGCGAAACTTTGCGTCCATTCAAGTCGACCAGGGTAAATGCAGGAGCTGCCTTGTGCTCGAGCGCACCTGGTCTATAGTCACTGCCGCTGTCTGTTGGCGTGCCTGTTGCCTCCCCCGCAGGCGGACTGCCCCCCTCACCGTCGCGCGTGAGCACAACATGGCTCGCGGCCCTCTGCTGTGACTCCAAACTGCGGCGAAGGTGGTTGTGGTAGCCCGACCAGCTAATCAGAATCAGCGCCGCGAGTACGATAAGTATCACGAGGTGGTTACGTCTCAACGAAGTCTTTCCTCCGCAGCCTGCCCGGATCGGCGCTTGCTCAAACTCGCCGTCTCCACTCAGCCGCTGTCTTCATTCTACGGGAGCCGCCCCACCCCACGATGGCAGCGAGCAGCCGGTGATCCCGCATACTCAGAGCGGTTCACGTTCTGATACCCTCAACCTCTTCAAATGGCTCACCCCACGGCTCAGCAGGTAGAAGCAAATGGCAGATCCAGACCAGGAATGATCGATCACACCCCAGCACGGCTCGTGCGCATAGAGGCCGAGGCACTGCTCGCACTCGCCGAACGCCTGGACGGCTCCATGTCCGCGGATTTCGAACGCGCAATCGATAGGCTGCTCCGTTGCGGGCAGGCCGGGGCGAGAGTCGCATTGAGCGGGATCGGCAAGAGCGGCATCATCGCTCAAAAGATTGCCGCGACCCTCAACTCGACTGGGACGCCTGCCTATTTCCTGCATGCGGCCGAAGCCCTCCATGGGGATCTTGGAATGATCGCGCTAGGCGATGTAGTCATCGCTCTCTCGGCCAGCGGCGAGACCGAGGAGTTGCTGCGCCTGCTTGCTGCCCTGAAGACCTCGGCCTACGGCTATCCCAACAGCATTCCAGACCCCCGGCACGGCAGCGGGGATCAGACTTCCCGCCCATCGGCGCAGACGGACAGCGGCGCCGCCCCTCGAACGCAATGGATCAGCTTCTGCTGCAACATGAACTCGACCCTGGCTCGATCGAGCGATCTGGCACTCGATTGCAGCGTGGCCCAGGAGGCCTGTGGCATGGACCTCGCACCAACCGCCTCGACGACAGCAATGCTTGCCCTGGGCGATGCGCTCGCCATAGCCGTGTCCCTGCGCAAGGGCTTCCGTATGGCGGACTTCGCGACCCTCCATCCCGGCGGCAAACTCGGAAAACGCCTCGCGCGTGTAGACCAGTTGATGCATTCCGGAGAGTCGATACCACGCGTCACCCCGGAGACACCCATGAGCGAGGTCATCTACGAGATGTCCCGAAAGGGCCTCGGCATGACCACCGTCGAGAGCGCCGGAAAGCTCGCTGGCGTCATCAGTGACGGAGACCTGCGTCGATTACTGCAGCGCGAGGGACCCCGCGCTCTCGAGAAGAGTGCCGGTGAGACGATGCAGCCTTCCCCCAGGACAATAGGGCCGGCGGAACTCGCCGCCGCCGCCCTCAGCACCATGGAGGAGCGGAAGATCACCTCGCTGATCGTGGTGGATCAGGCCAATGCCATACTCGGTGTGCTGCACATGCACGATCTGTGGCAGGCCGAACTGTTCTAGCCTTCGCTTGCACCAGCTCGCTCAAAACAGGTCTCTCCATCGCGGGCGAAACTACTCCACCCTCTTGCCTGGCGCCGGCGACAGCAGAACCTCCGCCGTCTCAAGGCGGATCGTTCTCTCCGAATGCTTCAGTTCGAGTGACTGCAGCGCAATGGCCACGATCACCAACGAGAGGCCACCCAGAAAGAGCGGCAGGGTCACTCGTTCGAAGATGGTATGCCGTACCGAGAGGCTGATCAGCAAAGCCATCCCGAGGAACAAAGCCACAGCGATGTAGAGGATGCGCGCCGCCCACTCAACGAATACAAGCCTGACGGTGAAGATCAGCATCTGCTCTCGAATGTTCTCCCGCCGCGCTGCGGTGATCGGCTCTCTTCTGAACTCCGTCGCCAGGGTGCGCATCCGGTCCGAGATAGAGATGTAGCGCGCGTTTACTCCAGAGATCAGGATAGCTGTCGCCGATACCATCACCACCGGAGTTACAGCGGTAGTCACGATGCGCAGCGGGTCGTCAATTGTCATTACGGCTTGCATCATCACTCCATGCTAAAGGGTCGTCCTCGCATTACTTCCGTTAATTCATGCTATTAAATTCTTTGATACCGGGCGTTTCCGGGTCATCCCCATTCCACCGTGTGATAAACCGAAAGCACTGTCCCACGGTAGTCCCATCCTACTTGCGATATTGCTTGCTCGCGTCATGACACCACATCACGATAGTTACGCCTGCAGCTGCGCGCGCAACACCGTTGGAAATTTCTAGGAGGCTCGAAAGAATGTCGTTTCTAAAGAAATGCGCGGTATGGTCTGCGCTCAATTCGCTGGCGCTCGTTGCCGCCTATCCCCAGGCGCCATCCCCAACTCCATCACCGGTCCCGGCAGATCAGACATCGCCGACAGCACCGACCACTCCAGCCGCAGCCCCCGCCGCAGCCGCTGCACCCACCTGGAGCATCGGCGGAATCGACTTCAGCGGGACAGTGGACGGGTACTTCACCTTCAACTCCAATCATCCCGACGCACCGAATAACTTCAACACGCTCTATAACTTCAATGACAAGGCCGACTCCTTCGACCTGAGCATGGCCAAGATCACCATTAATCACGACCCCGACCCTGTGGGCGCCCACATTGACTTCGGCTTTGGACGCACCTTCGATGACCTGCACGCCGCAGACCCCGATTCAGGCGAGAAGTACCTTGAGCAGGCCTTCGTGAGCATCAAGCCTCCCAAGTGGAAGGGCTTCGAGGCAGACTTCGGCCAGTTTGTAACCACCGCCGGTGCTGAGGTGATCGAGGCGAAGGATAACTGGAACTACTCGCGCTCGCTGCTGTTCACCAACGCCATCCCTTACTTCCATTTCGGACTGCGGACCACGATGCCCGTCACCAAGGCCTTCACCGCAGGCGTACAGGTGGTTAACGGCTGGAACAACATCGAAGACAACAACAGCGGCAAGACGATCGGTCTGACCGGGGCTTACGTCAAGACCAAGTACAGCTGGTTTGGCAACTACTACGTCGGCCCGGAGAACACCAGCACGAACAAGGGCTTCCGCAATCTGCTCGATACAACACTGCTGCTCACGCCTCCCGGCAAGTTGAACGCCTACTTGAACTATGACTACGGTCAGAACCGCAATGCGGCGCAAGTGGGCGGCGGCGGCGAAGAGGCCGTCCTCTCCCCTGGCGTCCGTCCGTTGATGTTCAACAACTTCGGACTGCTGCGCGATGTGACCAGGCTCAAGCCCGCCGACAACAGCCTTCCTTACATCACCACCGACCTCACCCGCTGGCAGGGCGTGGCGATCGCGGCCCATTATCAGGCCACTCCCACCATCGCCATCACACCACGCGGTGAGTTCTACACCACCAACACCGGCCCCTCTGAGCTGTCAGTCGGAGAGATCACGCTCACTGGTGAATACAAGGTGATGACCGGGGTCCTGGCTCGACTGGAATACCGCGGCGACTTTGCCGACGCTCCGATCTATCTCAAGGGATCGCTTGGCGAAGCCAAGCAGCAGAACACCTTCACCGTCGCGCTGGTAGGTTTCTTCGGCCCCAAGCGCTGACCAGGCGCTGAAAATGCACAAGCTCCAAAGCTAGAAAGGTCGCTGCCCTCCAAGGCAGCGACCTTTTCTTCTGGCAGTGGCGGCCGGGGCTGCCGAAGTTATCTCTTTGCTACCGACATGGTCGCGATGCTGGTCGTCTCCGCTGTGGACGTGAGGTAACGATCTACCGCGACCGCAGCCTTGCGACCTTCCGAGATCGCCCAAACCACGAGCGATTGACCGCGCCGCATGTCTCCGGCAGCAAAGATCCCATCTACAGAAGACATGTAGTTCTCGTCCGTAGCCACATTTCCCCGAGGGTCGAGGACCAGCCCGAGCTGCTCGATCATCCCGTTCCGTACTGGCCCGAGAAAGCCCATGGCAATCAGCACCAGGTCGGCCTCGAGCACAAACTCGCTGTCGGGCACGGGTGCAAACTTCGGGGGCGGACCCACGCGAACTCCATGCAACTGGCGCACGTTACCGTGTTCGTCGCCGGTGAACTTCGTCGTGGCCAGACTCCACTCACGGACGCCGCCCTCTTCATGCGCGCTCTCTGTCCGCATCTGCAGAGGCCAGAGTGGCCACGGAGTCTGCGGCGCCCGCTCACCAGGCGGTTGCGGCATGATCTCGAACTGGCGGACCGTCTTCGCCTTCTGCCGGTGGCTGGTGCCAAGGCAGTCCGCACCCGTATCGCCACCGCCGATGATCACCACATTCTTGCCCGTCGCCACTATCCCGATGGACTCATCCACCGTGTCACCCACACTGCGCCGGTTCTGCTGCGGCAGGAACTCCATGGCATAGTGAATGCCCTTGAGTTCGCGGCCGGGAACTGGCAGGTCGCGCGGCTGTTCCGCTCCGCCGGTGAGTACGATAGCGTCGTACTGCTTTCGCAGATCTTCTACTGCAACATTCACGCCGACGTGTGCGTTGGTTACAAACTCAACGCCCTCGGCAGCCATCTGCTCCAGACGCCGGTCGATCACGTGCTTCTCAAGCTTGAAATTGGGGATGCCGTAGCGCAGCAGGCCACCGATACGGTCCGCCTTCTCGTAAAGAGTGACGGAGTGCCCGGCGCGGCAGAGTTGCTGAGAAGCCGCCAGGCCAGCCGGCCCGGAGCCCACGACCGCGACTCGCTTGCCGGTGCGGTGCTCGGGAATCTCAGGATGGACCCAGCCCTCATCAAAGCCACGCTCGATGATGCTCTTCTCGATCTGCTTGATGGTCACGGCAGGCTTGTTGATGCCCAGCACGCAGGCCGCTTCGCAGGGCGCGGGGCAGATGCGCCCGGTGAACTCGGGGAAGTTGTTAGTGGCGTGCAGACGCCGCAGCGCGTCCTTGTAACGACCGTGGTAGACCAGGTCGTTCCAGTCCGGGATTAGGTTGTTTACCGGACAGCCCGTGTGACAGAACGGCACCCCGCAATCCATGCAGCGCGCGCCCTGCGTCTGCAGCTTGTCCTCGGGAAACTCCTGGTAGATCTCGAACCAGTCGTTCACCCGCTGCTCAACCGGCCGGCGCTGCGGCAGCTCGCGCGGATACTCCATGAAGCCAGTCTCTTTACCCATGTTGCACCTGCCCTGCCGCGGCTGGCACTGGAATCTGCACCAGCGGCATCTTCGGTACAGCCGTCTGCGCTGCCGGCGTATAAGACTCCTCGACGCGCGTAACCCCAAGCACCCGCTTGTATTCGTGAGGGAAGACCTTGATGAAGCGCGGCAGCACGCTGGCCCAGTTTTCCAAGATCCACGCCGCCCTTGGACTACCCGTAAGCTCCAGATGTCTCGCTACGTAGCCGCGCACCAGCTCCATATCTTCTGTGCGCGTCAATTGCTCAAGGTCTACTGAGGCGCGGTTGCAGCGCTTCTCGGTAAACAGGCCGCTCTCGTCCAGCACATAGGCGATGCCGCCGCTCATGCCCGCCGCAAAATTTCTGCCGCAGGAGCCAAGCACGATCACCAGGCCGTTGGTCATGTATTCGCAGCCATGATCGCCTACTCCCTCGACCACCGCTGTCGCCCCGGAGTTGCGGACCGCGAAACGCTCTCCGGCCATGCCGTTGAGAAACATCTCGCCGCTGGTCGCACCATACAAAACGACATTGCCGACCAGGATGCTCTTCTCCGGCAGAAAGCCCGAGTTCCTCGGCGGAAATACCACAATCCGCCCGCCCGACAAGCCCTTGCCGACATAGTCGTTAGCCTCGCCCTCGAGCGTCAGCGTCATCCCGCGCGGCACAAACGCTCCAAAGCTCTGCCCCGCCGATCCGGTGAAGTGGTACTGGACGGTGTCGTCCGGCAATCCGGCCGAGCCGTATCTGCGCGCAATCTCGCCGCCAAGCATGCCGCCAACGGTGCGATGCACATTGCGAATCTGGAATGCGCCCTCGACCGGCGTCTTGTGTTCGAGCGCGCCGTGGGCCATCGCCAGCAGCTGATGATCGAGCGCGCTGTCCAGCCCATGGTCCTGCGCCTGTGTGCAGTGGCGCGCCACTCGGGCCGGCAGCGGCGGGCTATACAGAATAGACGAAAGGTCAAGGCCGCTCGCCTTCCAGTGGTCGATCGCCGGCTGTGCCTCCAGCATGTCCGCCCTGCCCACCATCTCCTCGACCGTCTTGAAGCCCAGCTCCGCCATCAGCTCGCGCACCTGCTCGGCGATGAAGAAGAAGAAGTTGATGACGTGCTCGGGCTGACCCTTGAACTGCTTGCGAAGCTCCGGGTCCTGCGTCGCAATACCCACCGGACATGTGTTCAGGTGGCACTTGCGGATCATGATGCAGCCCATGGTGATCAAGGGCGTCGTTGCGAAGCCAAACTCCTCAGCCCCCAGCAACGCAGCGATCACAACGTCGCGACCCGTCTGCAGCTTGCCGTCGGTCTGCACCCGGATCCGGCTGCGAAGGTCGTTCAGCAGCAGCACCTGCTGCGTCTCGGCGAGTCCAAGCTCCCAGGGAATGCCGGCGTGCTTGATCGAGCTGAGTGGAGCAGCACCGGTCCCACCGCTGTCGCCGCTGATCAGCACTACGTCCGCGTGTGCCTTGGAAACCCCCGCAGCGACGGTGCCCACACCCACCTCGGCCACCAGCTTCACCGCAATGCGCGCTCGCGGGTTGACGTTCTTGAGGTCGTAGATCAGCTGCGCCAGGTCCTCGATCGAATAGATATCGTGGTGCGGCGGAGGCGAGATGAGACCCACACCTGGAATCGAGTGCCGCGTCCTCGCGATGACTTCATCGACCTTGTGGCCTGGAAGCTGTCCACCCTCACCGGGCTTCGCGCCCTGCGCCATCTTGATCTGCAACTCGTCGGCATTGATCAGGTAATTGGTCGTAACCCCAAATCTTCCGGACGCGATCTGCTTCACCGCACTGCGGCGCAGGTCGCCATTCTCATCGCGCTTGAAGCGCTCCTCGTCCTCACCGCCCTCACCCGTATTCGACTTACCGCCAATGCGGTTCATGGCGATCGCCAGGGTCTCGTGCGCCTCTTTGCTGATCGATCCGTACGACATCGCTCCGGTCATGAAGCGCTTCACGATCTCTGCCGCGGGTTCGACCTCTTCGATCGAGACCGGTACCTTTGCCTTCTTGATCTGCATCAGCCCGCGCAGGGTGCAGCGAACACGGCTCTGGTCGTTGACCAGGTCGGTATACTCCTTGAACGTCGCGGGATTGTTCTGTCGCACCGAATGCTGCAGCTTACTGATCGTCAGCGGGTTCAGCAGGTGATATTCGCCATCCATGCGGAACTGGTAAGTCCCACCGACGGCAAGCGTCGTCTCTGAATCCGTGGCCGGGCGGAACGCATACTCATGCTTCAGCTGGGCCTCGCGGGCGATCACCTCCAGCCCGATACCCTCGATGCGCGACGCGGTCCCGGTAAAGTAGTTATCGATCAGCGTCCGGTTCAACCCGATAGCCTCAAAGACCTGCGCGCCGCGGTAGCTCTGCAGCGTCGAGATGCCCATCTTGGAAAAGGTCTTCAGCAGCCCCTTGTTGATCGCCTTGAAGAAGTTCTTGACCGCGATCTCCGGAGTGACGCCTGCCGGCAAATAACCGCGGCGAGCCTGGTTGCGGAGCGACTCGATAGCCAGGTAAGGGTTGACCGCGCTCGCACCGTAGCCGATCAGCAGCGCAAAATGCATTACCTCGCGCGGCTCGCCAGACTCGATGATCAATGCGACCTGGGTGCGGGTCTCTTCGCGCACCAGCAGGTTATGCACCGCCGCCAACGCCAGCAGGCTCGGGATCGGCGCATAGTGTGCATCGACGCCGCGGTCCGACAGGATAAGCAGCGTGTAGCCGGATCTCACCGCCAGCGAGGCGCGCTGGCACAGTTCGTCGAGACCTCGCTTCAAACCAGCCTCGCCATCCGCCGCACGGAACAGCGCCGGCAGCGTCGTCGCCAGCAGATCTCCACTGGAGACCCGGCGCAGCTTTTCAAGGTCACGGTTGGTCAGGATCGGAGTAGGCAGGCAGAGCGTCTGGCAGTTCAGCGGCGTCTCTTCCAGGATGTTCCGCTCCGTACCGATATAGCTGATCAGCGACATCACCATCTCTTCACGGATGGGGTCGATCGGCGGGTTCGTCACCTGCGCAAAGAGCTGCTTGAAGTAGTTGAACAGCATCTGCGGACGATCCGACAGGCAGGCCAGCGGCGTGTCTGTCCCCATCGAGCCGATCGGCTCCTCGCCCTTTGCTGCCATTGGTCCGAGGACCATCTTCAGGTCCTCCTCCGAATAGCCGAACGCACGCTGCCGGCGCAGGATCGTGTCGTGGTCCGAACCATGCACCCGCGTCGGCTCCGGCACGCCCTCGAGGCTGATCTGGTTCTCCTTGAGCCATTGCCCGTAAGGCTGGCGCGACGCGAGCTGCTCCTTGATCTCGCTGTCGGGAATGATGCGGCCCGCGACCAGGTCGACAAGAAACATCTTGCCCGGCTGCAGGCGGCCTTTCTTCTTCACATTGGCAGAGGGCACGTCGAGCACGCCAGCCTCCGACGCAACCACGACCATGTCATCGTTGGTGACGAGATAGCGCCCGGGCCTCAGCCCGTTGCGGTCGAGGGTCGCGCCAATCACCCGTCCGTCGGTGAAGGCGATCGCCGCCGGTCCGTCCCAAGGCTCCATCAGGGAGGCGTGGTACTCGTAAAAGGCGCGCTTCTCCGGCTCCATGTGGGGATTGCCCGACCATGCCTCCGGAATCAGCATTGACATGACATGCGGCAGAGAACGGCCCGCCTGGAACAGCAGCTCTACCGCGTTATCGAATGCAGCAGAGTCGCTGCCGCTCGGCTCGATGATCGGGAAGAGCTTCTTGATGTCATCGCCGAACAGAGGCGACTCGATGATCGACTGGCGCGCCCGCATCCAGTTCACATTGCCGCGCACCGTGTTGATCTCGCCGTTGTGCGCAATGTAGTGGTAAGGATGAGCGCGCGGCCAGCTCGGGAAAGTATTGGTCGAGAAGCGCTGATGCACCAGGCAGAGAGCGCTGACGACCTCCGGGTCAGACAGGTCGGTGTAGAAGTGCGCGATCTGGGGCGCCAGCAGCAGGCCCTTGTAAATGATGGTGCGAGACGACAGGGAGGGGATGTAAAACGTCTCCTTGTCCTCGATCTCCTGGTTCCTGGCAATTTCGGACTCGGTACGCTTGCGCACGACGTAGAGCTTGCGCTCGAATACGTCTTCGGTCATTCCCTCAGGGCGAGCTATAAAAATCTGCTGGATATAAGGTTGCGAGGCGCGCGCATCGCGCCCGATCGCATTTCCCTCGACCGGCAGGTCGCGCCAGCCAAGAGTCTTCAAGCCCTCCTCTGACAGGATGCGCTCGAATATCCCCTCGCACTGCAGCCGTTCATGTTTCTCGACCGGCAGGAAGACCATTCCAACGCCGTAAGCGCCCGCCTCAGGCAGCGTAAAGCCCAGCGCAGCACACTCGCGCGCGAAGAAGCTGTGCGGGATCTGGATAAGCAGGCCAGCCCCGTCGCCCGTCTCCGGGTCGCAGCCGGACGCGCCCCGGTGGGTGAGGTTGATGAGTACCTCGATGCCCTTGAGGATAATGTCGTGGCTCTTTTGACCGCGAATGTTGGCCACGAAGCCCATGCCGCACGCGTCGTGTTCGTTGCTCGGATGGTATAAACCCTGTGCCGGGGGGAGGCCGGCTAAACGGTCTGGTTGTCGCATGGTTCCCTCTGAACTCTGAAAACCCCGGCGCCGGCGGGGGCTGGTCTGTGTCCTCTTACCCAGGTTTGGAGTGAAAAGGAGTGCGCTCGCACCGTCCTGCTGGCTGGACAGTTTCCTCGATTTTGATTCAGCGTGAGATTCCTAATATAGCGAAAAACCCTCCGTCATAGGAAAACTTATTGGCGATTCGCCGGATTCACGCAGGAATCTCTGCGACCAGGCGGAACTCCATTGCCTCGTCGCCGCGCCGTCCTCGTTCTGATAACCTCAGCTTCAACCCCATCTGTAAATGGAGACTCCGTGCCTCAAGCTCTTAGTGGCTCTGCCCGGTCTTTGCAAAAATGCCGGGACATGACCACCTTTGCTGGACTGGCCCTGCTTGGCGCGAGCCTCAGCGCCGCAGCGTATGGGCAGGTAGATGACGCGACCCGCACCCTCTCACACGACATCTTCAAGCAGTTAGTAGAGATCAACACCACGGACTCTGTAGGCAGCACGACGGTGGCGGCCGAGGCCATGGCAAAGCGCCTGCTCGACGCCGGCTTTCCCCCTGCCGACGTTCTGGTGCTGGGGCCGAACCCACGCAAGGGGAATATGGTCGCGCGCCTGCGAGGCACTGGCGCCCACAAGCCCATCCTGCTCATCGGCCATATCGACGTGGTCGAGGCTCGTCGCGAAGACTGGTCCACCAACCCCTTCCAGTTTGTGGAAAAAGACGGCTACTACTACGGTCGCGGCACCCAGGACATGAAGGACGGAGACGCGATCATGGTCACCACCCTCATCCGCATGAAGCAGGAGGGTTACCGACCAGACCGCGACATCATCCTCGCCCTCACCGCCGATGAGGAGGGCGGCAAATCCAACGGCATCGACTGGCTGCTCAAGAACCGTCGCGAACTGGTCGACGCCGAGTTCGTGCTCAACCACGACGGCGGCGGGGTAGACACCCGCGACGGCAAGCTCCTCAGCGTCGATGTGGACGCCAGTGAAAAGCTCTACGCCGACTATCAGCTGACGGTGACCAATCCGGGCGGTCACAGTTCGCTGCCCGTGCCCGATAACGCCATCTATCACCTCGCCGCTGCGCTGACCAGGCTGCAGGGGTACACCTTTCCCTTCGAGTTAAATCCAGTCACGCGGGCCTACTTTAAACGCATGAGCGAGTTGGGGTCAGGTCAGATTGCCTCCGACGCGCGCGGCATACTGCAATCTCCGCCTGACCAGGCCGGGATCGAGCGGCTCTCGCAAACGCCGGGAAACAACGCAAGCATACGCACCACCTGCGTCGCTACCCGCCTCCAGGCAGGTCACGCCAACAATGCCCTTCCCCAGATGGCCCAGGCAAATGTCAACTGCCGCATCCTGCCCGGCCACTCCCGGGAAGAGATTCGCCACCAGCTCATCTCTATCCTCGATGATCCGAAGATAGTCGTGCGGTACGTCAATGATGCAGGCGACGTGTTCGACACCGCTCCCAATGCGCAGGCGCTTCCGCCTGTCCCGCTCAGACAAGATGTGATGGATAACCTCGAAGCGGTCTCAGCGCGGTTCTGGCCCGGCACTCCCGTCATCCCCACAATGGCCAACGGCGCCTCCGATGGCGTCTATACCAACGCCGCCGGGCTGCCCACCTACGGCATCTCCGGTGTCGCCATCGATATCAACGATGAACGCGCGCATGGAAAAGATGAGCGCGTGCTCGTCTCATCCTTTTACCAGGGCGTCGACTTCTTCTACCAGTACCTCAAGGCGCTCACCCGGTAGCGGTGCCGAACACTCCGGCATGGCGGTCCGGCATAATGCTGTCAGTTCTGCTTCTGCAGCAAGCCCTGGGGCAGGGCTCCTGGGCAGCCCGAACGGCGATGCAGTCGCTGATCTGGTTTATCGCACCTCTGAGAGCGCGCTGCGAGCCTTCTACGGAATGGCTATTCCAAAATTTTGATCGTGATAACGCAGGAAATATTCCGCCGCACTTAGCGCATACCTACCCAGCTTAGCCTTACCCGGAGTAGCACAGGCGCCCCGGCGTGCCTTCGCTCTCCCCCGACACACACTCGAAGTCCCCACCAGCAACGCCAGCAGATAAGTCGACATCCTTGGAGTAGTAGCGAAACGGATGGTATGCTGACCAACTTCGACGGCGGCAACGAAACCTAAGGCCTTAGGAGAAGCGCACCGAAGCCGCGCGCGCAGACATCCCGCCAATCTCGGCCGCCCTCGCCTCGGCATAAGCAGCAGCACCCATCAACGCGGCCCGGCTGTCGAGGATGATGCGCACCGGCGTCTTGATCAGAAGATCGCTGAGACGTCCTTTATCGGTGAACGCCTTCATGAAGTCGCCATCCTTCATCTTCTTCATGATCTTCGGCGCAATGCCGCCGCCAAGGTACATGCCCCCGACAGACAGCACCTTCAGCGCCAGGTTCCCCGCCTCGGCGCCGTAAGCCGAGACAAAGATGTCCAGGGTCCGCGAACAAAGCTCGTTCGCACCGGTCTCTGCCAGCTCCCCGACCACGGCATTCCGGTCTTCCGATAGCAGCCGGTCCCGCAGCCATGCCGGCTCATCAAGACCCTTCTCGTCGCGAAGGAAGTTATAGATATTCTGCAAACCCAGCCCCGAGACGACCCGCTCCACACTCACCCGGCCGCCAACAATACGTTGCAGGTAGCGAAGCAGGTCAATCTCGACCTCGTTACGCGGCGCAAAATCACAATGACCGCCCTCGGACGCAATCGGAAAGTGGGTCTTCCCATTCCACACCAGCACGCCTTCACCGAGCCCGGTCCCCGCGGACACCAGACCGCGATTGCCGACCGCGCTCACGTCCCCCTCGCTCAACACGAATATCTGCGCCGGACTGAGCTCCGGAATACCGTAGCCATTCGCCTCGAGGTCGTTAATGAGGAAGACGTGGTCGATACTCAAGTTGTGCGAGAGCTCATGGCTGTCAAGCTGCCACGGCAGGTTGGTCAGCTTCAACCGCCCCCCGCGCACCGGGCCCGGCACCCCAAAGCACGCCGCGGTGATCTGCTCCGTGACTAGGGATTCGCCCATAAACTGCCGGACTATCTCTTCCAGGCCGGCATAATCCCGGGCGGGGTACTGCTCGTCGCGCACATGCAGCAGCTTGCCGTCGCCGAACTCGTAGATCGCAAGATGCACCTTCGTGCCGCCCACGTCCCCGGCGAGGATCATTCCGCCATCTCCATCTTTCCCCAGCCATTCGGCCCGGGAGCAGGCAAATCGGCTGCTGCCTGCCTGTCGAGGATCAGCACCAGCTTCCCCGTCTCGGGCCGGATCAGCTGCGAAGGGTACGTCTCCGGATCGCGCGCACCCAGCAGCACCTCATGCAGCACATGCGCCTTGTCGCCGCCCTGGATGAGAAACGACACGTCCCGCCCGGCAAGGATTACGGGCAGAGTCAGCGTGATACGCCAGGTATCCTTCTGAGGAACATGGTTCGCGACCACCAGCCTCGACCGCTCCTGCAGAGCCGCCGTGTGAGGGAACAGCGACGCCGTATGGCCGTCCGGACCCATTCCCAGCGACACCACGTCAAAGACCGGCGCCTGCGCACCTTCCAGGCCAAACTGCCTGCGGATCACCGCCTCGTAGCGAGTCGCGGCATCCTCCGGGTCGAGCTCCCCCTCCATGCGGAAGACCTGCGCCGGGTGCAGCGGAATCTTGTCCAGCATTGCCTCGCGGGTCATGCGGTAGTTGCTTTCATCGTTGTCGGGGGCGACGCAGCGCTCATCCACCCAGAAGAGTTCGACTCGGCTCCACGGCATGCGCGTCAAGTAGGGCTCAGCGGGGTTTGCCAGCAGTTCAAACATCGGCTTGGGAGTGCTTCCACCGGAGATCGCGACCCGCGCAACCCCTCGGGCGGCGACTGCCGACTCCACCTGCCCCACCAGCCGCTCCGCAGCGAGGCGGCTCATCTCGGCCGGCGAAGAGGAGACCTGGTAATGAGCTTCAGTTGCCATGATCGCTGTTCAATCCTCCAGGGATACTACTTCGGCAAGCGAGTATATGCAGTGAAAATGGCAGGAAACGTCGATGGACGGGGCTGGACGGCCGAGAGACAGCCGCCCCCATCCTTGCGCGCCAGGCGAATCGCCGCCTAGAGCGTCCGCCACGTGCGTCCATCGCGCTTGATGAAGTCCTCGGCCGCCGCCGGTCCCCACTTGCCAGCCGCATAGTTGGGAAACTCCGTCGGCTTGGTAGCCGCCCACTCGTCGAGGATAGGTGTGTAGAGCGCCCAGGTAGCCTCCACTCCGTCACGATGGGCAAAGAGCGTCGCATCACCCAGCATGGCATCCAGCAGCAGCCGCTCGTAGCCGTTCGCCGAGGAGACACCGAACGCAGCCGCGTAGTTGAAGTCCATGATGACCGGGCAGACCGACATATCCGGACTCGGCACCTTGGCCCCGAAACGCAGCGAGATTCCCTCATCCGGCTGAATGCGCATTGAGATCAAATTCGGCTGGATCTCGCTGCACGGTCCGGAGTGTTCGCGATTAAAGAGCAGCATCGGCGGCTGCTTATATTGGATCGTGATCTCCGTGGTGCGCTTTGGAAGCCTTTTACCGGCGCGCAGGTAGAACGGGACGCCCGCCCAGCGCCAGTTCTCGATCTCGAGCTTCACCGCCGCAAAAGTCTCTGTCGAGGAGTTGGGATCGACGCGATCTTCCTGCCGGTAACCCTTCACCGGCTGCCCATCGACAACGCCGGGCCCGTACTGTCCGCGGATCGTGTCGGTGATCGGGATCGCCTTCATCGAGCGCCAGACCTTCACCTTCTCACGGCGCACCGCATTGGCCTCAAAGGAGACGGGCGGCTCCATGGCCACGAACGAGAGCAGCTCCATCATGTGGTTCTGCACCACGTCGCGCAGCGCTCCCGCCTTCTCATAGAACGGGCCACGCCCCTCGATGCCGATGCTCTCCGATGCCGTAATCTGCACGTGGTCGATGTAGTTCCGGTTCCACGTCGGCTCAAAGATGCCGTTGGCAAACCGGAAGACCAGCACATTCTGCACCGTCTCCTTGCCAAGGTAGTGATCGATGCGAAAGATCTGATCTTCGTGGAACACTTTGTTGACGTCATCGTTCAACTGGCGCGCGGACTGCAGGTCGTGCCCGAAGGGCTTCTCGATGATCGCCCTGACAGTGCCCTGCTTGGGCTGCGCCATGCCCTTGGCCCCAAGCCGGTTGATGATGTCAGCGAAGTATTCCGGCGCAGTCGCAAGATAGAAGAGCCGGTTGCCCTTCGTACCCTTCTGCTTGTCGATTTCGGCAAGGAAGGCGCTCAGCTTGTCATAACCGTCGGCGTCGTCATCGAAGTTCAGAGCGAAGTAGGTGATCTTCCCGATGAAGTCATCCAGCTTGTCCGCGCCTTCCTTGACGCCGCCGAACTTCAGGATGCCATCCTTCATATCCGCCACGAACTCGTCCTTGATAGGACGGCGGGCCACGCCCACAATCGAGAACTCCTTCGGCAGCAGCCCAGCCTGCTCGAGGTGGAACAGCGCAGGCAGCAGCTTGCGCTTGGTCAAGTCACCGGATGCGCCAAAGATCACGACGATCCCCGGCTCGGGGACTCGCTCACTCCCAGCGGTGGCCTGTTTCAAATCTTCCGGCGAAACAATTACGTCCGATGCCATCAGAACTACCCTCCGATACTGCCCTGCTCATCATGCGAAAGCTTGGATTAGTCTTTCTTGACCGCGTGACCGCCGAACGCGTTGCGCATGATCGCGAGCATGCGGTCGGTGAAGTTGTTCTCTTCACGGGAGCGGATGCGCCGGATCAGCGACTCGGTAATCACCGGCGCGGAGACGTTCAGATCGATCGCTTCGAAGACCGTCCACCGACCCTCGCCCGAGTCGGCCACATAAGCCTCGAGACCATCGAGCGTGGGGTTCTTCTTGAGCGCATCGGCGGTCAGGTCAAGCAGCCACGACCGCACCACGCTGCCAAAGCGCCAGATCTCCGAGATCTGTGTCAGGTCCAGGTTCAGAGGCGTCTTCGCCTTCATGATCGAGAACCCCTCTGCGTAAGACTGCATCATGCCGTACTCGATGCCGTTGTGCACCATCTTCACGAAGTGGCCCGCACCCGCCGGACCTACACGGCCCCAGCCCTGGTCCTTTGCCGGCGCCAGGGTCTCGAAGATCGGCCGCAGACGCTCGACCGGCTCCTCGTCGCCGCCGATCATCATGCTGTAGCCCTCCTTCAGGCCCCACACACCGCCCGACGTGCCCACGTCGACGAAGTTGAAACCCTTCGCCGTCAACTGCGCATGACGCCGCTGCGAATCCTTGTAGTTCGAGTTGCCGCCGTCGATGAACGTATCGCCCTTCGCCATCAGGGGCTCAAGCTTCGCAATCGTCTGATCGACCGGGTCGCCCGACGGCACCATGATCCAGATCGCCCGCGGAGCCTGCAGGTTCTTCACCATGTCTTCGAGAGTCGACGCCCCTACCGATCCAGCGTCCGAGAGCTTCTTGACTGCATCGGCGCTGAAGTCGAAGCCGACCACCTTGTGACCAGCCAGCCGCAGCCGCTCAGCCATGTTACCGCCCATCTTGCCCAGGCCGATGATTCCAAGTTCCATGATGCTATCCTCCGCGTTGCTCTAGACTCGCTGGTTAAACTGCAGCTTGAATGCCATGCCACGACTCGTCAGATGTTGATTCCCAGAAGCGCTAACTCGCTGCACAATTGCGCCGGATTTCGAAATTGAATTCCATGCATGCCCAGCGCTGCCGCAGGCGCCACATTCTCTGCACGGTCATCGATGAAGACCACTTCACCTGCCGAACGTTGCAATATGTCAAGCCCTCGCTGGTAAATCTTTGGATCGGGTTTGCGCAGTCCCACGTAGCACGAACTCAGGAAGCACTCGAAGAAAGGAGTCAGGTTGAACTGCTGAAGCCGGTAGTCGTTCAGCTCACGTGCCTCGTTATTGAGGATCGCGAGCTGCAGACCGGAGCTCTCGGCCATTCGCACCAGCACCCCGAGCCCTCCATCCGGCAGGACCTGTGACTCGGCCTTCATCTGCTCGAGAAACTCGGCCGGGGTGAAGCTGCGCGGCTGGTGAAATACTGCTTCGCTCATGTACTCCGCCGCGCTGATCACGCCTCTTTCCCAGGGATCGTTGACGATGGCGTGGCGGCGTTCAAATTCACCCCTGTCCAGACCGAAGTGCGCTACGACTGCGGCCCGCCCAACGTGGTCCCATCCATTGGTGAGCAGAACCCCGCCGACATCCCATAACACCGTCGATATCGCGCTCATCTTCCCGTTTGCTGCCCCTGTTCGCCATAGCTTTCATACTGCACCTGCGCAGCAGCCTGCTCCGCCCGATGGCTCAACACATGTTGCGCGCCTCGATTGCCTTCACCTTGTTCAGGCGCCGCACCAGGCGCTCCTCGGCGCCTTGGAACCGCGCGTCGAGATAAGCCTTGATCAGATCGTAGGCCAGCGAGGCTCCTATGATCCTCGATCCGAGCACCAGCACGTTCATGTCGTCGTGCTCCACTCCCTGGTGGGCCGAGTAACCGTCGTGGCAGACGCACGCGCGGATGCCCGGCATCTTGTTGGCCGCCACGCAAACACCCACTCCGCTGCCGCAGATCAGGATGCCCCGCTCCGCCTGGCCGGACGCCATCGCCTGTCCGACTGCCTCGGCATAATCGGGATAGTCGTCGAGCGGCTCCACCTTGTAAGCGCCCAGGTCGAGCACCTCATAGCCGAGACTCTCGACGAACGGCCGCATCTCCTCCTTCAGAGGGAAACCCGCGTGGTCCGAGGCCATCGCAATCCTGGTCACTTGGCCGCCAGCTCCGGCTTACGCACCTTCTCAAGCAGCGCCTTGGCCCGCTTCACAATATGCTCTACGCTGAATCCGAGCTCGCTCAGCGCCTTGGTTCCGGGCGCGGATGCACCGAAGCGCTCCAGCCCGATCACGTCCCCGTGGCGTCCTACGTACTTCCACCATCCCAGCGGACTGCCCGCTTCGACAGCCAGCTTCGGCAGGTGATCGGGGAAGACGGACGCCTGGTACGACTCGCTCTGCTCCTCAAACAGCCGGAAGCTCGGCATCGAGACCACCCGGGCGTTGATGCCTTCCTTCTTGAGCTCAGCCGCTGCGTTGGTCACCGCCCAGAACTCCCCGCCCGTTCCCACCAGCAGGATGTCAGGCGAGTCGCCACCCGGGTCGACCACCCAGGCGCCATGCTTCACGCCCTCATAGATGTTGTGCTTGTCGGGGTCGAGAATCGGCAGGTCCTGCCGAGACAATGCCATGAACGATGGCTGCTTCGTCTCGAGCGCAATCCGCCAGGCAGCGGCCGTCTCATTCGCATCCGCGGGACGGAAATCCATGAGGTGGGGCACGGCGCGCAACGCCATCAGGTGCTCGATCGGCTGATGCGTCGGGCCATCTTCGCCCAGCGCTATCGAATCATGGGTGAAGACGAAGATCGAATGCGCATGCATCAATGCAGCCATACGCAGCGCCGGCTTGCAGTAGTCCGTAAAGACAAAGAAGGTCGAACCGTAGGGGATCACTCCGCCATGGACCGCCATGCCGTTCACAGCCGCGCACATTCCAAATTCCCGTACCCCGAAGAAGAGGTTCTGTCCGGTCGCGTCCAGGTGGAAGTTCCCGCCGTCCTTGAGGATCGTCTTGGTAGAGGTAGTCAGGTCCGCCGCTCCGCCAAGCAACTCCGGAACCTCCTTCGCGAAGGCGTTCATCACCGCGCCGCCCGCAGATCTCGTCGCCATCGGCTTATCGCCGGCAGCAAACTTCGGCAGACTCTTCTCCCAGCCCTCTTTCAGCTTCCCAGCCTGAATGCGCTCGAACTCCGCCCCCAGCTCGCCAAACTCCTTCTTATAGTTGGCGAAGAGATCGTTCCATTCCGCCTCATACTTCTTGCCGCGGTCGATGATCGTGCGCCAGTTCGCCAGCGCCTCGTCGGGCACGTAGAAGCTCTTGTCCGCCGGCCATCCAAGCTTTGTCTTCGTCGCAGCACAGTCGGCTGCGCCGAGCGGCTCTCCATGGGCCTTGTTCGTGCCCGCCTTGGGGCTCCCATAGCCGATGATCGTGCGCACCGCGATGATGGATGGCTTGTCCTTGACCGCCTGTGCAGCCTCGATCGCAGCGGAGATAGCCGCGAGGTCATTGCCGTCCGCAACCTTCTGCACATGCCAGTGGTACGCCTCGAATCGCTTTTCCACGTCTTCGGTGAAAGACAGCTCCGTGGGCCCGTCGAGCGAAATAAGATTGTCGTCGTAGAGGAAGATCAGCTTTCCAAGCGCCAGAGTTCCCGCTAGTGAAGCGGCCTCATGAGAGACTCCCTCCATCAGATCGCCATCGCCGCAGATGCCATAGGTGTAATGGTCCACAATGTCGAAGCCCGGCTTATTGTACTTCGCCGCTAGATGTTTCTCTGCGATGGCCATGCCTACGGCCATGGCGAAACCCTGTCCCAGCGGCCCGGTGGTGACCTCAATGCCGTCCGTCTCTCCGAACTCCGGATGTCCGGGTGTCCGCGACCCGTATTGCCGGAACTGCTGCAGGTCTTCGAGTGAAAGCTTGTACCCGCTCAGATACAGCATGGAGTACAGCATCGCGGAAGCATGCCCGTTCGAAAGCACAAAGCGGTCGCGGTTGGTCCACTTTGAGTGCTCCGGATTGTGCCGCATGTACTTGTGAAAGAGCAGATAAGCCATCGGCGAATCGCCCAGGGGCGCGCCCGGATGACCGCTCTTGGCCTTCTCAACCGCGTCCACCGCCAGGAATCGCAGGGTATTGATCGACAACAGATCCAAATCGCTCATGGTCCCTCTTCCTTCGCCTTACGCATCCGGGGCACCGCACTCAACAGCGCAGCGTCGCCTGTTTAATCGCTCGCGCTTCAGTAGGAACAGTTGGCACTGCGTGCTGTTGCCTGATGCACAGTGTTTGATGACGTGCCTTGGTCGAGTTCTCCTCGGGTCTCCGGTCCTGATGAGACTACTCCAACGAGGCACCTCGCTGGTCATGCAGGCACGCTTACCTTCCCTTGAAACGCCCCGACAATCACACTATCCGACAATTGTTACGTCGAAGTTGCGGCCTTCCCACCGGTTCTCGTCCTGCCAGAACAGGGTAAACGATAATCTCCCGTTCTGCTGAGACCCATTAGAGGGGGGAATCGCCGTCGCGGTCTTTAGATCGGTGTGGTACGCGGAGTAACCGTATGACCCGCATTGCTCCGCGTTCACCGTCGCCCACCCGTCCGTCGTCCAATGGATCTGAAACGGCTGCTGAGCGATAAAGCGCAGACTCTTGCCGGCCTCCATCTGCTGCACCGGACGTCCGAGGGTGAAGACCTCGATCGAGCTGCGTGACTTTCTGCCTGCGTAGCGCCTCGCCACGGGAGCAATGATGTCGTAGACCACTCCGTCCGCAGCCGAACGCAGCAGCTTCAGATACTCCGAGTGCGCCCACACCAGCGGCATCGCCGATCCGGTTGGCCGCCCAAGCTCAAGATGCCCCATCGGTGGTGCATCCCAGATCTGCTCCGGCAGCATACCTCCCGCCGAGGCGAAGGCCTCGATAGCAGCGATGTGAGCCTTGATGTCTCCTCCGGCTGCCAGTTCATAGTGGGCTCGTTCGCCGGTCAGCAGCGGCCATGCGCGTCCCTGGCCCCAGCCAAGGTAAGGGCCTCCGTCGTGGCGCTGACCGTAGCCGTCATGGTTGTACCGCCGCCAGCATGTGCCATAGGGTGTGTCGACCTTCAGCACCGCATCGACCACCTTCAGCGAATCGACGATGAGCGGATCGTTCGCACTTCTGATGCCATACCGCACCAACTCGAGGAACCCTCCGTCGATCAGCTCGCGGGCCTCAAACTCGGTCTGCTCGCCCGGGCCGCGGTTCGAGATATGCACCATCTGCCGCTCGGCATCGTCGCGCGCATAAGACTCTCCAGGCTGGGGCGGACGGATGCGCATGTAATGGCGCTTCACCTCCGGCAGCAGTACTCCATCTTCGGTCACCGTCCACTCGTCCAGATGGCTCTCAATCCAGTCCGCATGCTGCTCCAGCCGCTCTCCGACCTCGACTGCATCGCGCGCCCGCGCTATCTCGGCCGCACAGATCAGCCCGGCGATCACAGCGGCCAGCGTCGAGGGCGAATAGCCCGAGTTCTCCTCCCACCGCTCCTGCTGGGTGATCGGCGCATGAGCCACTAAAAAGGCAGCAGCTCGCTCCACAAAGGGGAAGACGTCGAACTTGGCAAGGCCATCCACCTGCCACAGCCGCCAGGCGAGCACGATGGGGAACGCCACCTCGTCCAGCTGCATGCCCGTCCAGTACGGCGTACCATCGATCCAGAAATTCTGCGCAAATCCACCGTCCGGCTTCTGCGTGCAGGCAAGGTAGACCAGCGCCCGCCGAGCCGTGTCGATGCGCCCGCAGGCCAGCAGGGCCGTCGCGGTCTGCACCATGTCGCGGGTCCACACCAGGTGGTAACCACCCAGGTCCTCGTCACTCTTGGCGCTGCCCCATGGAATCGACGCCGAGGCGATGAACGCCCCCGAATACAGCTTGTCCTCATGGGCGAGCAGAACATGGTGGCTGGTCAGCAGCAGCCTGCCTCCATCCCCCGACTGCCCGGCAAGATTCTTGGGGCTTGGAGCGCGCCTCCACTGCTCGATAAACCGCTTCAGCTGCAGTTCAAAAGGAGTCGTCAAGGAACCCATGGCGCCGGAGATGGCGGCATGATGTCCCTCGCCGAAGCCGATCGCGAGGGTGAACTCATGATGGTTCGCCGCATCGATCTCCCCCAGCAGGGAGATGTTGCCGTCCAGCGCCGAGCCGAACTGCCAGTCCATCTTGTAGTTCTGCAGATCCTGCCAGCCGTCGCTGCTGCCTACATATCCGCAGCTCGCCCGCGTAAATCCGCAATCGGCAGCCATGGCGAGCGAGGTGTTGTTCTTCCAGGCCAGCCCCACCACCTTGCCGGCAACGTCGAGGATGCGCGCCGAGTTGCCCGCACCTCCACCCTCCAGATGAGGCGCCAGCAGCGCGTAGACTTTCAGCCGCGATAACAGCTCCTCGTGTCCCTCCAGGCGCACGTTGATGATCACTACAGGATGATGAGGATCGGAGATGATCTCCTTAATCAGCGTGTACCGGCCGTCAGGGTCCGTAGACGTGATTCGAACCGCCAGCGCATCGTTGTCGATGTACTCGATCTTTGAACTGAGCGCCCGCTTCTCCTCATGGAAAAATGTCATTCCGTCCGTGATAAGAAACTCCATATCGCGGATCTGAGGCCGGTCGATGGTCGGGTAGTAGACCTCGTTCAAGATGCCGTGCGACACCGTGTACCAGACCCGGCTTGATGCGGAGTAGGCCGTACCTACCGTGTCCTTTGCGCTCGAGGTCCAGCGCGGCTCGAGACCGGGACCGCCAAACGCAGGCCCCTGCCCATCCACCCACTTGTATTCCGTCGTAAGTACCGTCATCGATCACCTTGGATTGGGTTGGGAGCAGTTCACTGAAAAGAGACGGATGCGGCTGCTTGCCGGGAACGCGATGTCCCTTCCATGCCAGCAGAGAACCACGGCCGGCGAGGGCAAAAAGACGTGCTGCAAGGTGAGGTAAACAATATCACGCAGCAAACACGAGCTGCTTTATGGCCTCAACGCAAGGTGAGACTCAACAGCATCGAGATAAGTCCGCGCGTCTTCAACATCTCCGGCAGTGAAGCCCGTGACCTCGTACCGAGCGTTATAAGCGAAGTACTTCAAATGACTGTACGGAATCCAGATGCCGCGAAGACCTGCCTCTCGTGCGAGGTATCGATCTCTGGTCGTGTGGCACTTCAGGTGTACGTCCAGGTTTGCTACGAGGTAAGCTTCGACGTAATGAGCGGCGGCATAGAACAGCGCCGTAAAGGTCCAGTCGATGCTGCTTTAGTCCAGAAGCTGGATGGAAGCAGCGAAGCCTCTATTGCCCTGCGCTTCCTACAATATCTGAGTGTTGGCATCCGGGTCGGAGTGGAAGGCGACCTCCCGCATCGCGTGCGCAATCTCGCGATTCTTCATGAAGTGCTCCCAGACGAAACCACCCCGCAGGTTCTCCGCCATCAGGACGCTGATCCCCTGGTCGATCCCCAGAATGTCTTCTGCCACCCAGCCCGTCTTCGGGTGAAAGGCATCGGCGAACCCATACCGCGTCCAGACCTTGGGTCCCATCTTCTCCCGAATGCTCAGCAGCACATGCGAGCACTCCGCCGGGAGGAACGGCAGCGACCCGGCAGCCGCGCAGGGCACGATGGTCCCATCGAGCTCGCCAATGGCAGGCGGACCTCCCCACACCCGATAGCCCTCCCGCGAGTCCGAGGCCGTGATTCCCCATAGGTCCTGGTCGATCCAGGGAAACTTCTGCCCCAGCGTCAGGCACCAAAGCTGGTGCGTCCGGGTCGCGGCGATCGAATTCGTGAAGTAGTTCGCGTGACGATCCCTCTGGTCGCGATAGTCGCACCACGCGTGCGCATACTGGTGGATGAACAGTGGGGCCACTCCGCTGATGTAGCCGATGCCCCCGTACTGCACCAGCGGCCGCTGCAGCGCGTCCCACGTCTTCGCGTCGATCGCGTGCGTCGGCGAGCCGATCGCCATCAGGTACATCGTCATCAGCTCGGAGTAGATGTCCCAGCGATGCTGCAGGAAGCCCTGATCGGGCAGCCAGCCCATCGAGAGGGTCGGGCCGCTGTTCAACATCCACTGCCAGTCAATGCGCCGGTAAAAGGTAGTCGCCAGCGCCTCGATCCGTGCGTTCCCGGTGAAGTACTGCCGGCAGGTCAGCACTCCACATAGCAGCAGAGCCGTATCGATCGACGAGAGCTCGCTGTTGAACATCCGCTGTCCGCTCTCGATGTCTACAAAGTGGTACAGGAATCCGTGTTCGTGCGGGCAGTCCTCCAGCAGAAAGGCCAGGGTCTTCTCAACCCGCTGCTCGCACTCGCTCGGCCGCAGGTAGTTGCGCTTCGCCGCAATGCAGAGCGCGGTCAGCCCAAATCCAGTAGCCGAGATGCTTGCCACCCGGCTCAGGGAGCGGCCGGCAGCCGGGGCCCGGTCCCGCACCAGCCCCGATTTCGGGCTCGCCTCATTAAAGAAGAAGTCACAACCGCGCCCCTCCAGATCGTCCAGCAGCGCCTCGGCCGCCTTGGAAACCTGGGTGAGCGGACGGTTGATGAAGACGCCGGGAGGATGCTCGTAGCTGGTTGCCGCCTGCGACTCGGTCTGCGGCTCCTGTCCCGCCTTTACCGGAGGAGCCTGCGGCTGGTTCTGTCCGAGCAGCGCCGGCGCGCCCAGGGCGACAAGCCCCGAAGCTCCGGCCTGGCGCAGCAGGTCTCGACGGCTGATCAGCGAACGAGTTTTACGAGAGAGATCCAACAGGCAGGTCCCTGGGAAATACAGAAGTTCAACTTAAAGTGAGAGCTCTACAGCCGGCACGATCACACCGGGCGCCACGCACAACCCGCCGGCTCGGATCGATCGCCGCCGACTCCATAGCCTTTCCTTGCGACGCTCTGTCAAAGTGTATCGGACCCCAGCCTCAAGCGACTCGCCCGAACGAGAGCTCCCCGGGCTGCGACCGCCCCGGCGACACAAAGGAAAGCCGCATCGCCCGTCGCCCACCCGCATCCATTATGATCAAGAACGCCGCTGCACGCAGCATGCGTCTTACCGGTACTTGACCTCGCGTGGTCCAAACCCCCGGTCCATATCTTCGAAGCTCACAAACGCCCGCCATCCGGGCAAGCACCAGGAGGAAACATTTTGGCCTATCAACTACCGCCGCTCCCCTACGATTACGCCGCCCTTGACCCCTTCATCGACGAAGCCACCATGAAGCTTCACCACGATAAGCACCATGCCACCTACGTGACCAACCTGAACGGGGCCATCGAAAAGCATCCGGAACTCGGCTCGAAGTCTCCCGAAGAGCTGATCAAGGACCTCGCCAGCATCCCCTCCGACATTCAGGCCGTGGTACGCAACAACGGAGGCGGCCATGTAAACCACACCATGTTCTGGTCCATCATGCGGCCGGGTGGAGGCGGAGACCCGACCGGCCCCATCGCAGCAGCGATCGGCAAGGACTTCGGCAGCTTCGAAGACTTCAAGAAGCAGTTCAACGAGACCACCGCAAAACAGTTCGGCTCCGGCTGGGGCTGGCTCGTCTCCGAGGCCGGCAAACTCAAGATCGTAACCACACCTAACCAGGACAACCCCATCTCCCAGGGCCTCTTCCCCATCCTCGGCAACGATGTTTGGGAACATGCCTATTACCTGAAGTACAACAACCGCCGTCCGGAGTACCTCGCCGCCTGGTGGAACACGGTGAACTGGGACGAGATCAACAAGCGCTTCGAACAAGCGACCACCTAGCTCTCTGTAACGCCATCGCAGGCAGCAGAGAAACCAGCAGGTGTCCGCGTCCAAAGCACTCTGCGGGGAACAAAACCACCTTACGAACGGGTGCCCCATTCATGCGCAGCACTTCGCGCATGAGTGGGAGGCGGGTGGCAGCGCAAACATCGAACACACCCACTCCCCGTCCCCTCCTCCCCGTACCAATCCCACATCCAGAACAACCGCGCGGCGCGCGCGCAGACACCGCGAGCCGGCAAAGCAGTTTACCTAGACCCCAGTACTGTTGAACGAAGCACGCCATCGGCCAAATTCGTGCCTCGTGCAACCAACCCCTCCTCCTTCCTATCCGACGAAGACAGGAGGAGTCACATGAGTTCCGCTGAGGCACCAACCCAACCAATCAAGCAGGCCTGGCCAGGAAGCGACGCAGCCATGCAGCCCCACCCCGACCATGGCGAGGAAAGCTACCGCGGGCACGGCCGTCTCAAGGGCAAAGCGGCTCTGATCACCGGTGGGGACAGCGGCATCGGCCGCGCCGTTGCCATCGCCTTCGCCAAGGAAGGCGCAGACGTCAGCATCGTGCACCTGCCCGAAGAGGAAGAAGACGCCAAAGAGACCCTGCGCCAGGTGACCAGGGCCGGCGTCAAGGCCGTGAGCACCGCCGGCGACATCCGCCAGCAATCCTTCTGTCGCCAGCTCGTTGACGACACCGTTAAGGAGTTCGGCAAGATCGACGTGCTCGTGAATAACGCCGGCTTCCAGCAGGTTCACGATAAGATCGAGGACTTCTCCGCAGAGGAGTTCGAGCGTACCTACCGCACCAACATCTTCGCCACCTTTTACCTCAGCCAGGCCGCGCTCGAACACATGAAGCCGGGTGGGAGCATCATCAACACCACCTCCATCCAGGGCTTTGAGCCCGATGGAATGCTGCTCGCCTACGCCTCCACCAAGGCCGCGATCGCCAACTTCACCAAGGGTCTCGCAAAAATAGCCGTCGAGCGGGGCGTGCGGGTGAACGGGGTGGCGCCAGGCCCGGTCTTGACGCCTCTGATCCCAGCCACGATGCCTGCGGAGAAAGTGAAGGAGTTCGGCCAGCAGTCGATCTTCGGCCGCCCTGCACAGCCGGTTGAACTCGCACCCGTTTACGTCCTGCTCGCCTCCGATGAGGCCAGCTACATCAGCGGTGAGATCTACGGCGTGACCGGCGGACGCATGCCCCTGTAAGCAACCAACCCGGCAGAAAGGCGCTGGGAACGAGGCGCTGCAGTCTTCCATTACCAGCATTCATGGGCGCTGTGCTCTGCAGCCGCCCTGAATGTCACGACCCTTTACCGAGTCCCCTCGATCTCGACCTTCTCAGGAGCTTCCCATGCGTTCGCGGGCCCGCCTCGTCACCCACCCTATTCACCCCATCCTCATCGCGCTGCCTATCGGCATGTGGGTAGGCAGCTGGGTCTTCGACCTCCTCAGCGCCGCTTTGAAAAGCTGGAATTTCGCCAACGCAGGCTACCTGCTGGCGATTGGAGGCTGCATCGGCGCCCTGCTCGCCGCCATTCCTGGCATCATCGACTGGGTCAGTGTCATTCCGTCAGGCTCGAGCGGCAAGAGAAAAGGCGCGATCCACGGCATCCTCAATACCGCTGCTCTCCTCGTCTTCGCCTTCATCGTCTTCTATCGGCGGGGCTTCGACCATACGCCCTCACTGCTCACCCTCCTGCTCTCAACCCTCGGCATGGTGCTGATCGGCGTATCCGGCTGGCTGGGAGGCACGCTCTCCTACGAACTTCAGATCGGAGTCTTCCGCCACTACCCGGGAGGCAAGCCGATGCTGGAGCGCTCCATCTCCGGCCTCGATGCGCCCGTCTGCAGTCAGACCGAGCTCGGCGATGGTCAGATGATGCTCGTCCACCTCAAGACAGCCGCCGGCAGCGAACGCGTCGTACTGGGCCGCACCGCCGGCAACTTCTACGCCTTCAGCGATCAATGCACTCACGAGGGTGGTCCGCTCTGTGACGGCACGCTGATCGGCGCCACCGTACAGTGCCCCTGGCACGGGTCCCGGTTCGACGTAGTCTCCGGAGCCGTCATCGCCGGCCCGGCCGCAGCGCCGCTGCGCTGCTACAAGACCGCTACGCGGGGAGCTGATATCTACCTCATCAGCCCCGCCAGCCCGGAGCCGATCGCTGCCGACTAGACCTGCCCCGGTGCACCGTCCCCCACAGCCGATCAGCCCCCGATCGACCCTCATGAGCCACGCGACCGGTCCGGAATCATACGTCTACAGCCGCTCCCACGAGCTGAGGCGCTTTCCCGCGCCACCATAGCAATTTCCGTTAGTAATTGGCTGGTCGCATGCTTACGGGTGTAGCCTCAAGAAACTGAGGTGTATCCCTTGCGTACATGCTCCGTTCCCACCATCACTTTTGCAGCTTTGTCTCCCCTGTTCCTAGCGCCCGCGTTGCTGGCCCAGGCCCCCACGGCGACCGCCGACGCTGACCGTCCTACCGTCATCCACGCGACGACGACGGAGGTGCTGGTCGACCTCGTGGTCCGTGACAAGAACCACCACCTGGTCACCGATCTGCAGCCCGGAGACGTGCAGCTTTTTGAGGACGGAGTGCCGCAGACGGTCAAGGTCTTCCGCAGCGTTCGGGGAGAAGACCAGTTGCAGTCCGAACAGACCGACGCCCTCAAGAGGTCTCAGATGGAGGGCAAGGCCTCCTCTGCCTCCGATGTTCACCCGCTCAATACCCTCCGGCAGGTCAACTTCGTATCGGTCATCTTCGCGCAGATCGCCCCCTTGAACCTGGACTTCGCCCGCCGCGCTGTCCTCGAGTTTCTCAAGAGCGACGACCTTCCTAACACGTACGTCACCATCTACAGGTTGGACACGAATCTGAACCTGGTCCGAGCCTTTACCAGCGACAAGGCTTCGCTCGAAAAAGCCGTCGAAGCCGCCACCAAGGGCCTCTACACCAAAGACGGCATCGACATGCAGGCCGTCATCGCCAGCGGAGTGCTGGCATCCCTCAATGCTTCGACCGAGCAGGCCGCCGCCTCCCCGAACACGGGGGCTCCTAATGTCACCTCGGGCAGCAGCGTCGTTCAGAACGAGATACAAGGCATCGTGAACAGTCCGGAGTTCGCACGCAACGCCGCCGCACAGGACGCCTCCGTGAGTCTCGGGAACGCGCTGCTCACGCAGGCACGCCTCGAGACCGGCCTCCGCTTCCTCACCAATGAAGTCAACGGTATGGATTCGATGGATTCCCTGCACCAGCTCGTTCGGAGCGAAGAGAAGCTGCCCGGCCGCAAGGTCGTCCTCTACCTCTCCGACGGTCTCCAGTTTCCCGTGAATCGGCGCGAGGTTGTCGACAACCTCATCGGTTACGCCAATCGCGTCGGCGTCACCTTCTACACCATCGATACCAGCGGACTCAACACCGAAGATCCTATGATGAAGAACCTCTCGGACCTGCAGCGCGTAGGCGCCGAGAGCTCTATCACCAGAATCGATCCTGGCACGTCGCACATGGAGTCCGATGACGTCGCACTTGCCGCCATGGGCAGCAACCAGGGCGCGTTGCGCGATCTGGCCGAGTCGACCGGGGGCTTCTCCGTCACCAACACCAACCAGATTGTCGAGCCCATGCACCGCATGATGGAGGACATCCGTACCCACTACGAGCTGGCCTACCGGCCCTCGTCTACCGTCTATGACGGTCACTTCCGCAAGATCGAGGTCAAGATCAATAGGCCGAGAGTCTCCGTCCAGACGCGTAAGGGCTACTATGCACTGCCCGAGCTGAATGGCGAGCCACTGCAGCCTTTTGAACTGGTCGCGCTCAACGCCATCAACGCCTACCCGTCTCCCGTCTCCTTTCCCTACTCCGCCTCGCTCATCGAGTTCCGTCCCGAAGCAAACGCCGTCGAATGCGAGATGGCCTTTGAAGTGCCCATCTCCGGTCTGAAGCTGGTCAGCAATCCAAAGACCGGCAAGACTCACGTGCAGGCATCGGTGGTCGCGCTCATCCACGACGAGAAAGGTGAGGTTGTCGGAAAGGTGAGCCGGGACCTGCAGCGGGACGTCGCCACGGCCGACATTCCAAACCTGCTCAAGGACCGCATCCTCTACGCAGAGCGCGTCGACCTGCCACGCGGAAAATATGAAGTGGATGCTGCCGTGACCGACGAACAGGCGGAAAAGAGCACCGTCACTCGGACCACCGTCAGAGTCGATCCAGGAGACCTAGGCTTGAGCTCGCTTGAAGTGGTGCGCCGCGTGGACCCCATCTCCGGCCCCCGAAACCCCTACGACCCCTTTGAAGTGGTCTCTTCCCGCATCACTCCGACCCTCGCCGAATCCGTGCCGTCGACCCATCCTCTTGGACTCTACTTTGTCGTCTACCCGTCCAAGGTCACAACAGCGGACCCAAGAATCACCCTTCAACTCTATGAACAGGGGAAAGAGGTAGCCAGCAAGCCTTTTGAGCTGCCGAAGGCGCAGCCCGACGGATCCATCCCCGTGCTGCTGCAGCTCAAGCCCTTACCCGGAGACTACGACATCCGCGTAACAGCTGAGCAGGGCACCCTGGTAGCCCAGTCAAGCCGTCAGCTCAAAGTGGAATAGAGCGGTCAGACCGCCTCCGGCTGCGCTGCTCGTTGAGTCAGCGCTGCCTCGGGATGGTAGAGTGCTCCTGTGAACAGAACGAGCGCAGAGATGGCGTGTAGAAATTGTGGCGCCACCGATGTGCGCGACCTTGGTTTCATCGGAGCGCTCGCTCCCTTCTTCCTCAAGCGGGTCTTCCGCGCTGAAGTGGCCGAGCACCGCTCCATCAGCCCTGTGAAACGAGCGCTCCAGGCCCTCTCTCGTCCAGCAGGCAAAATCTTCTCCCGCATCTACCGTCCGGTCGTGGTCGTTCAGATGCAATCCTGCCAGCGATGTTCATTCGTTCAGACCACTCACCCCTTTGAAGACCAGGCCATAGGGCGTCTGTACGAGGACTACCGCTCCGGCTCCTACAACGAGGAGCGAATCCACTACGAGCCTGCATACGCGGCGGTCGCGGGCAAGGTTGGCGGCCACGATGAAGGAGGCCTCGGCAGGGTCGCGGCGCTCACCGCCTGGCTGCAATCCCGGGTCGACCTCAAAGGGGAGGCAATGCTCGACTACGGCGGCGCCGACGGCAGATACCTTCCCGACCTGCCCGGTAAGAGGTTTGTCTACGAGATATCAGATATCGAGCCCGCGCCCGGAGTGGTCCGCATCTCGAGCGAGGCCAACCTCGGCACCTACGCCTACGTCCAGCTCTCGCACGTGCTCGAACACGTCACCCATCCATTGGAGATGGTTCGCCAAGTCGCCGCTCTGCTGCAGAAAGACGGCTACCTGCTCGTAGAGGTGCCGCAGGATGTGAAGACTGAAACCCTTGCGCGACTGCAGGCCGGCGATCGCAGCCGGAACATCACCCTGCACGAGCACATCAACCTCTACAGCGCAATGGCAGTAGCCAAGCTGCTGGAGGCCGCCGGCCTCGAAGTCATCGCCGTCGATACGGTCCCCGTCCAAACCCCGATACAACGGCAGGATTTTATCCGGGCCCTGGGAAGATCGGACGGCCGAGGAAAGCAGGGGCCGGCACATGAAACGCAGGGCAGCGCCGGCCAGTTCTAGGCGACCTTCGAGCCTTTTACAGACCTACTTCAACGGTGGAAATGGCTCCGCCTTCATCGACCCGTCACGCTGCTTGACAAGGATCTGCACCTTGCCTTCCGCAGCATCGAGCTCCTGCTTGCACGCCGAAGAAAGCTTCACGCCCTGCTCGAACAGCTTGACCGAATCCTCCAGCGGCAGGTCGCCGCGTTCGAGCTGATCGACGATGGTCTCCAGTTGCTTCAGCGACTCTTCAAACGATGCCACAGCCAATGTCTCCTGTCTCTGAAGTTTAGCCCCGCTCACCTGGGCGGTCAGCAGCGATCGCCGCTCTCCGCGCCTAAACAGCCACCGGAGCGGGCGGCAACACGGACGCAATCACCGCCGCCGCCGCGTTATAACGGCCGAACGGAGCGCTCACCTGCACACCCTGCACCATCGCCCGCGCTTCGTTCAGCATCTCCTGGGCGATCAGAATGCCCTCAGCCCGCGCCAGCTCCGGCGTCTCCGGCCGCTGCATCCGCAGCAGGATCTCGTCCGGCACACTCACTCGAAGATCGTTCTTCATGAACTCCGCATTGCGCAGGCTGGTAAGCGGCCAGATACCCGCAATCACGGGGATCCGGTACTGCTCAATGCGCCGTAGAAATGTCTCCAGCACCTTCAGGTCAAACACCGGCTGCGTGATTGCGTACTCTGCGCCCGCCTCGACCTTGTAGATAAAGCGCCTCACTTCATTGTCGAGATCGGGCACCCCGGGGTTGGCAGCGACCGCGATCGTGAAGCCCGTCGATTCGCCGATAGGATTGCTGCCGATGTCGAGTCCGTGGTTCAGCCGCCGGACGATGTTCACCAGCCCGATCGCATCCACATCGAACACCGCCGTGGCGTCAGGGTAGTTGCCCAGCTTTGGCGGGTCCCCGGTCAGGCACAGGATGTTCTTCAACCCGATCGAAGACGCCCCCAGCAGGTCGCTCTGGATGCTCAACACGTTGCGATCCCGGCAGGTGTAGTGCAGCACCGTCTCGATCCCGGTCTTCTGACTGATCTGAATACAGAGACTCTGCGCACTCATCCGGGCCGAGGCGCGCGGGGAGTCAGGCACATTGATCGCGTGAACGCCAAGAGACGCGAGCAGGCGCGCGCCCTCCACCTCCCTGGTGCAGGTGATCCCCTTGGGAGGCACGATCTCGACCATGGTCACAAACGTGCCCGCGGCCAGCAGGGCGCCCATGGCTGAGCGCTCCGCCAGCGGAGCGGGGGGCGTCTCGGTGAAGATCGCCTCTCCGACCGTCGAATGAGGGCTGACCTTCTGCGCTGCCTCGGCACGAAACGCCGACTTCATCGCCCGGATGTGGTTAGGAGTCGTACCGCAGCACCCGCCGACAAACTGCACCCCCGCCTTGAGGAACTTCCGCGCAAAGCTCGCCATGTACTCAGGCGAACAGAGATAGATGTTGCGACCCTCGATGGCGCGGGGCATGCCCGCATTGGGCATAGCGACCAGGGGCAGAGCGGTCGCTGTCGCCATCCGCTCGACCGCAGTGAGCACAGTGGCGGGACCCACGCTACAGTTGCACCCGATAGCGTCCGCTCCCCACGCCGTTAATCGCGCCGCGGCCGTCTCGGGCGTAGCGCCGTCCAGGCAGTTGGCGTCCTCATCCACGGTCATCATCACAACAACCGGCAGTTGCGGCGCAGTCTCGCGCGCAGCTAGCAGGGCCTGCTCCGCCTCATCGAGCGACATCATCGTCTCGATCATCAGCAGATCGACGCCGCCTGCGACCAGCCCTCGTATCTGCTCGGCAAAGGCGGATCGCGCCTCCTCAAGAGACGTTTTTCCGACCGGCTCAAGCCGCACGCCGAGCGGACCGATCGATCCCGCCACCCGCGCGAGGCCCGCCTGCTTGTCCTGCAGCTGGTCGACAGCCTGCCGCGCTATCCTCGCGCCCGCCTCGTTGATGTCGAGCACCCGGTCCTGCAGCCCATGTCGCAGCAGCCGGAAGCAGTTCGCCCCGAATGTATTGGTCTCGATGATCGCGGCGCCTGCCTGCAGGTACTCCTCATGGACAGTCCGCACTACCTCTGGCTGCGACAGGTTCAGCTCGTCGTAGCAGCGGTTGATGAAGATGCCATGGGCGTACAGCGCCGTACCCATCGCGCCGTCGCAAAGCACCGTCTCCTGCCCGAAAATGTCTTCCAGTCGCGTCAGCATTAGAGGGCTTTTGCCTATGCTAACCCCCATGTTGATGGAACGCCAGCAGCCCTCCTAGCCGGGCCTCATCCGCCTCGCCCGGCAGCACGCCTTTGTTATACTTGAGCCTTGCTGCGCGCCCTTCCGGGTCGCAAGAACGTCGAGGGTCAAGGTTGAAGAACAGAAGTATCCTGCGAACCTGGTTGTCTGTCCTCATACTTTGTGCAGTCTCACTGGTGCTCACCAGCTGCGGTAAGACCTTCTACTTCGCAGGACGTCCACTTCCCCCCAGCGGTCTCAAGAACCGGGTCATGATCGCCGTCGAGAACCCTGCCGGAGCGGGAGCACTGCTGATCGTCGACGCCTTCTACGACGTGAGAAACAGCCACGACAACCTCACTCCCTCCTTCAGTATCTCGACCTACTCGAGCTCGTTTCCGACGACCATCCAGAATCTGCCGGAGCAGCAGCGTGGCGCCGTCTACAGCGCCGGAGACGGCAGGCTGACCCTGATCGACTACACCACTGAGAAGGGCGGCACCGCCCTCGCCGGACTCGCCGGACAGTCCTCAGGCGTACTCATCGCTCACAACCTGGGGTATGCCATCGCCGCCAGCCAGACCGCGCATGTGGTCAGCGTCTACGACAATGGACGGACCTTCTTCCTCAACGTTCCCGGCGTCTATCGCGTCTCCATCAACACCAGCGGCACCGTTGCTGTCGCCTTCACTCAGAACACCAACGACATGTACAGCATCGTCCATCTCACGGTGCCGCAGCAGACCGCCGCGGCAACCAGCGGCGACCCCCAGCATGCCGTCATCAACGGCCAGACCGCGCAGGATTGCGAACCGCAGAGCCTGCCCGTCTACTGCGCCTTTAAGGTGCAGACTGCTCCCGGCATCTCCTTCGATCGCCCCGTAAAGGCCATTTTCTCCTCGGACGGCGCCTACGCCTACGTCCTCGACTGCGGTCCGGAGTGCGGCGGAACGCAATCCGGCATCACCACTATCCCGATCACCCCAGGGTCTCTGAACAGTGGGACCCTCGGCCCCGCCGGCCTCGCCCTGGTCGCGACCAGCACGGTAGCTGTTCCAGGCGGCGCGAGCAATGCCCTGCAGAACGGAAATACCCTCTACGTCGCCGGTCAGAGCGTCAATCCCGACCACCTGCTCAGCGGCAATCTGAGCATCGTGAATACATCGGCCCAGCCCCTGCAGGTGACCGGGCCTCCCATTCCCATCGCGGACGGCACCCACAACAAGATGGCCTTCGCAGACGACAACACCCTCTGGATCGGCTCCGTGCTCTGCCAGCAGGGCGAGCGTGGCGCATCTGGAAGCTGCCTCACCATGTTCAACACCTCTACAAATACAGTGACCTTGATGCCGCCCTATAAAGGCGATGCAACCGGCCTCGCACCCATCACCGGCCTGCACAAGATCTACACCGCCGAGGGGGGACAGATCTACATCTACAACACCACGGACGGAACGCAGCGCGACAATACCTTCGTCACCGTCAGCGACGTCGCCTCCGACATCGCTTACATGGACGCGCCTTCCGACGCCTCGAACACCACCTACTAGCACAGTGAAAGCTCTGCTCCGATGGACGGCGGCAGCTTGTTGAGCGACTCCGCAGCCCCTGAAGCCCTGCTCCAGGGCGGAGCTGACGTGCTGGCCATTGCCGCCCACCGCGATGATGTAGAGCAGACCTGCGGCGGCTCTCTTCTGCGCATGAAGTCGCTTGGCCTGCGCACTGCCATCCTCGATCTGACGCAGGGCGAGGCTGGAACGCGCGGCTCTGCGGCGGAACGTGCTGCCGAGGCCGACGAAGCCGCACGCATCCTGCGCGTAGACTGGCGCGGTGCACTCGACCTGCCCGACAGCCGCGTCGAGAACACCTACGAAAACCGACTGAAGATCGTCACCGTCCTGCGGCAGCTGCGGCCGCGGGTCGTCATCCTGCCTTATTGGACGGGCCGGCATCCAGACCACTACACTTCCTCAACCCTGGGCTATGAGGCGTGTTTCCTCTCCGGATTGGCGCGAGTCGAAACCGGCACTCTCCCGCACCGGCCGTTCAAGATCGTATATGCGAGCCTGTATGCCGACGTCCGGCCAAGCTTTGTCGTCGATGTCAGCCAATTCGCAGAAGAGCGCCTCGCAGCCCTGCTCGCCTACCGCTCGCAGTATCGAAACCAGTCGCCCGGCGGGGCTCTGTTCGTCCCTGAGGAGGAGATTCGCGAACGTACCCTCGCCCTCGCCCGCCACTATGGCCTGCTCGCCGGAGTGCTCTATGCCGAGCCCTTCGTGCAGAAAGAAGTGGGGCTGACCAGCGACCTGACTACCATTCCGGTGCAGTCGATCTAGCTCGCGCTGCCTTAGCACAGCCCCTCAGAACTCCCCTGCAGATTGAAGCGCAGCAGCATTCGCTGCCTCGCGGGCTCACGCCTCAGCCCTTGGCGAGGGGGCTGGTGTCAAAGCGTTCCAGCAACTCAGCCACGCTCTCAAAGACCTCGACGCAGCCAGCGTCGAGCAGCTCCTGTTTCGACCAGCCGCCCGTAGTGACGCCGACCGTCCGCAGGCCGGCCTTGCCTGCTGCCTCTGCGTCGTACGGCGTGTCTCCCAGCGCCACCGAATCCGCAGCCGGTACACCAAGCCTCTCAAGAGCTACCTGGAAGATATCCGGGTGCGGCTTGGCGCGGTCAGCATCGTCCGCAGTAGTCTGCTCATCTACAAGGAATTCCATGCCTACGATACCCTTGTAGACCTTCAGGCTGTCCTCATCGCAGGAAGACGCCAGCGCCAGCGCGATCCCCGCATCCTTGACTCGCTGCAGGAACTCCTTCGCCTTCGGCAGCGATTTCACCTGGCGCAAATACCTGTCTTCGAAGATTTTCTTACGCGTCTTCTTCAGGCGCTCTCCAATCTCCTCCCGCCTCTCTTCTGGCACAAACACCGGGATCAGCTCATCCCCGCCTTTGCCGATCTGGCGGCGCACAGCCTCAAGCTCCACCTCGATCCCCTCACCCGCAAACGCATCCTTCCACGCTGCCGCATGCAGCCAGTTGCTCTCGACCAGGGTCCCATCGATGTCGCACAGTAACGCTTTCACCATTCCGTTTAACTCTCCTCTACACATCTTTGCTTCGCCATCGGTCTTTGCTCGACATCCGCGATACGCAGGTTGTGAGATGCACGCAACAGCGTGTGTCCCACTCATGCGGGCGCTGCCGCCTCGATGGGTCGATATCCCCGGCTACGTTCGCCTTCGCTTCCAGGAAATCGCCGTGTAAACCCGAGCAGCACGTGAGCCCTAACGCAGATCAGCCCGGACAGGTTCATCCTGTCCGGGCTGATCTCTGCTTGGGTACCCGCTGCAATCGCGGTCTTGCGCATAAAGGGACGCGCAGCGATCTAGTGAGCGGCGTGGCTCATCGGATGAGCACCCGTTGCCTTGAAGAGCTGATTGACGGTTGCGACAAAGTGCCGCGCTCCAAGCGGTGTACGCACGCCGCCGCTCAGGATCTTCTCGAACGTCACATCGCTTCCGTAGTAAGCAGCCGTATCATCGTGATTCTGGTTAACTACGTCGCCGGTCAGATCGATACCGCCGAAGATGCCTTTGCTCCGCGAGTACGAGAGCAGAGCGGCGTTGGCAAGCACGCTCGTGGATGCCTGCGAATCCCGGCCCACCGGACCGGCAGCCACAGCCGCATCTCCGCCCAGCTTCAGCTTGTCCTTGAGCAGGTTCTGCATCCCCTGCTGGTTCATGGCGATCAGGACCAGGTCGGTCGACTGCCCGCCAGCCTGCAGGCCGAAGCTCGCGCCGGTCATCTGGATGAACGCAGGAGCGCTCCAGCCGTGCCCTGTGCGGCAGGTGACGACGCCCTGCCCGTACTGGCCGCCAAAGATGAAGGCGCCCTTCTTGAAGCCCGGGACAACGGCCACGCAGGTCGCCTTCTCCGCGATGTTCTCAGGGATGCCCTTGTCCGGCGTCATCATCAGTTGATGCAGCACTGCATGGGCTGCGGTGATGCGGCCGTTCAGCTTCTGCACGTCCGCCGCAGCGGCGGAGACGGTCACTGCCGTGGTAACGCAAAGTACCTGGATCAATCTCTTCATAGTCTTTCATTCCTCGTGTAAGGTCGGCACAAGCCGGGCATATTCTTGAACTTAGATGCAAAGTCGTCGTTAAAGTTGTGCCTCGGCGCGTGCCATCTATTATGCCTGAGCTGGATTTCAAGAGAACAGGGCTCCTCTGGGTTCTCGTGTTTTCATCCAGCGACGGACCCCGCTCATTGCACCGTAATCTGCACCGTCAACGGGCTTGGTGCTCCAGTACCGCTGAACGTAACACTCACCGTGTAACTCCCCTTGGGAGTCGTGTTCGATGAGCTTCCACAGGCGCTCAGCCCGGCCAGCGCCGCGAGCGAGAGCACTGCCAGTACCAGCATGGACCGCACGCCGCCCAGATCCCTCCTCCTGAACGCCGCGAAGCCAGCCACGCCGATCCAGGGCATCGCCAGCACAGCCAGCACTCCCGCTCCCCTGCCCGAAGACTGGGGGCCGGTCTGGCCGAGTGCCGCCGAACTCGTCGCCTTGGTAGAGACTGTCAGGGTCGTGCTTAACGGCGCTCCGGCAAACGTCAGCGTTGCCGGAGCAAAGCTGCAGGAGGCATCTACAGGCAGCCCCGTGCACGCCAGGCTCACTGCCCCCGAGTATCCGCCGGCGGGAGTACCGGTGATCACGGTCGTTCCCGACGAGCCGTGCGGGATGGTGATTGTGGCAGGGGTGGCCGTGAAGCTCACACTGGGAGTGATGATCGTCTCGGTGAGAGCTGCCGACGCACTCCCCATGAAGTTTGCGTCCCCACCGTAGGTGGCAACGATGGTGTGGACCGCTACTCCCAGGTTCGATAGCGACAGAGTAGCTTTGCCCGTTCCGTCGAGGGTTCCTGTGCCCAGAGACGTTGACCCCTCGCTGAAGGTGACTGTACCCGTTGGCACGCCGGCGCCGCTGACTGGAGCGACAGCCGCTGTGAAGACGACCGCCTGACCCGTACCGGCAGTCGGCAGGGAAGACGTCAGACTCGTTGTGGTCGCAACCGCGGTCACCATGAGCGGCAGAGACGCCGAGACACTGGCGGAGTAGGTCGCGTCGCCCGCATAGCTCGCAGAGATCGGGTGCGAACCCACCGCAAGCGCGCTCGTCGAATACGTGGCCACGCCGCTCCCGTTCAGAGTCCCTGTCCCGAGCACCGTAGTACCGTCAAGGAAGCTGACAGTACCGGTGGGAACGCCGCTGCCTCCCGCCACCGTGGCTGTGAACGTCACTCCAGCTCCCGCTCCGGCTGAGCCAGTGGAGAGGGTGAGAGTCATAGTCGAGGGTGCTGCAATCTTCACCGTCTCAACCGCCGAGCTCGCCGCCACATTTCCTGTATCGCCGCCGTAAACGGCCGTTACGTTATACGTGCCCGCCGCCAGTGTGGAGCTGGTGAAAGTCGCGGTCCCCGTGTTGTCGACCGTCCCCGTCCCCAGCAGATTCGCAGTGACCGCAGCTCCGTTATAGAAGGAGACCGTCCCGGTAGGCGCGGGCGACGGCGCCTGACTCGTCACCACAGCCGTAAATGTGACCTGCTCGCCGGGGGTCGGTGTAGGAGGCGCAATCGTGAGCACCACCTTCGGGACCAGCAACATGTCCGCCGCAGTCGCAATGTCAAAGTGCCCGGAGGTTGTCGGATGCACGTCATCCCAGAACAGGTAAGTATCGGGATTGATAGACGACGTCCCCTGCGCCATGGCTGAGGTATTGGTCAGCCCGTAAGTCGCTGGACTCGCCGCTACACTCTCGAAGAGTGTGAAGATGTCCAGCTGGTACAGCCGGATGTTCACCCCTCCGGCCGTTAGGTTCGCCTGCGCTGCCGCCAGGTCAGTCTTGAGCTGCGCATCGAACAAGGCAGAAGCCGCGTTGTACTGGGCAGCCACCGTTGGTCCCAGCCCCGAATACGCAGGAGTGAGCCCCAGCGGCGGAAGGTTCGGTACCAGGATGTTCACCGCCCCGGCCTGCGCCAGGCGTGTCACCAGCGCGGCGATTCGAGCCGGTGCAGCGACCAGGTTGCCCTGACTCGGATCGTTGAAAAGATCGTCACCGCCGCCCCACAGGACGTAAAGCGCCTTCGGATCGACGGTGTTGCTGGCCAGGTAGTTCGTCACCTGCTGACCCATGTTGTCGATCGTGATCATCACCGTCGGCAGCCCCGCCGGTGTATAGCTCACAGTGGTCGTACCGTCCTGCGTGGTCGCATCTCCGAATGCGTAGTTCTGACCCCCATCCAGACTGTTCTTGGTGGGTGTAAGCCCAAAGAACGCCTTGGCAAGCTGTTCGTGCCACACACCGAAATACGCCTTCGCCGCAGGTGAAGTGTCGGACCCGTCGGTGAAGCGTCCGTCGGAATAGTTGAAGGACGGGCCTGGGTACCGTACTGCAAAATCGCTGGCCGTCACGTGCGCCACATTCCCCGTATCCGACAGGCTGTCCCCGAAGATCACGATGCTGGTGAAAGGAGACCCTTGCGCAGCTGCTAACGACACGCAGCAGAGCAGCAGCAGGGCGAATCCGTATACGGCGCGAGAACGGCCAAAGCAGCTTGGAAAGCGGTTCATGACTACCCCGAAGTGACTAGGGAATCATATTTGCATACGCTTCCTTGTCAACTTCAAACTGGGCTGCTTTGGCTCTGCCGCCGTTGGCAAGGCAGCTTGGGAGCCTTGTCCCTCCAATCCGTGACCCTGTTTGACAGCCACCAGCGGCAGGCCAGGGCCAGCTTCCCGTCGGTCCCACTCCTGGAGATTCATGTTCGGCGCAACTTCCATCCGGATGTCCCGCTCCATGCAGTAAAGTAGACGGCATGAGTCGTCCCAACGAATCTCTGCAGCGAAAACTTCAGGGCTCCGCAACGGCGCTCTTCCTCACCGTCACCACCCTTTGCTCGCCCTGCCTCTACGGTCAGACTCAGGCCCCGAAAGCGGCGTCCGTACCCGTCGCACCAGCCACGGCTGAAGCAGAGGACGTCTCGCTCGACCTGCTGGTCCACGACAAGTCAGGCCGTCCTGTCCTCGACCTGCGACCCTCTGACATCAGCGTTACCGATGACGGCGCCCCTGTGAAGATGACCGGCCTCCGGCTGGTGAAGGGCGAGCCTCCCAACGGACGCAAGGTCACCATCGTGTTCGGCAGCCTCGACACCGCAGGCCACAAAAATGCCAGGGACGTCGCTACTAAGCTGCTTGGCACCATGCCCAATGGCTTTTCCTATGCCGTCATGAACGTTGGAACCCGTCTCCGGCTGCTCCAGACCTTCACCACCGACCGCGCCACCCTCGAGACCGCGATCACCATGGCGACCGCCGAAGAGAGGCCCGCCGGCCCCGGCGCCAATGCGGTCCCTGAAAAGAACCTGATGAGCGCGGTCCGCACCGGCGCCGACCCCTCGGGGCTCGCAATCCCTGCCGCCGACCTCGCCTCCGACAAGGTGCTGCTGACGAGCCTCGAGGAGTCGCAGCGCATCGCCCAGGACCAGAACAGCCAGGCGAGCATGGCCGGCCTGCTCGCCCTCGCCCGCACCGAAAAGGACATCCCCGGACGCAAGGTCGTCATTTACCTCACCCAAGGCTTCCAGATGGACACCACCGCCATCGACATGGTGCACAACATCATCGGCGCCGCGAACGCCTCAGGGGTAACGATCTTCACCATCGACCTGAGCGCGCTCGATCAGCAGACCAGCAACGGACTGATGGCCACCATGGCGATGGGAGCCGCTGGCCCGGGGTTGGGCGCCGCCGCAGCGGTGTCAGCCGCTCCTCCTCAGGGCTACAACGACGGAGCCGGAACCTCGGGCATGCTGGTCGAAGGCGCCGACTTCGCCGGCCGCATCGAGAACAGCGGCCTGATCGGAAACGGCAACGCCCTCGCTGCACTCTCCGGAGCCACCGGAGGGACCTACATGTCCTGCGGCGACAATGTGAAGAAGTCTCTCAGGAAGCTGGTCGACGACCTCACGACCTACTACGAGGCCTCTTTCATCCCGGCAGCCGGTGACTACGATGGTCACTTCCGGCCCGTCCGGGTCATCTCCCCTCGCAAGAACATCGTCATGCGCTACCGCGCGGGCTACTTTGCCCTCGCACCCGGGGCCACAGGCGGGGTAAGGCCCTTCGAGACTCCTCTGCTGAAGATCCTGGCCGGCGCCGAACTGCCCACCAGCTTGAACTTCAAAGCCGGCGTGCTGCGCATGGGGAACCTGCAGGAGGGGAACTCCAACACTCTCGTGGTCGAGGCTCCCCTCGATAACATCGACGTCCGCGAAGACCAGAACACGAAGCTCTACTCCCTCCACGTCTCCATCGTGGCGCAGATCAAGAACAAGGCGGGAGCCGTCATCGACCACTTCGCCGAGGACGTTCCCCGCCACGGCGCCATAGAGTCCCTGCAGGGCTCCCACTCCGAGGTGATCACCCTGCAGCGCCACTTCGTCGTGCCGCCGGGCGAATACGTCCTCGAAGCAGCCATCCTCGATCACAACAGCGACAAGGCAGGCGCGCAGCGAATCAAATTCGACGTTCCCGAACCCGTTAAAGGTCTCGCCCTGAGCGACGTAGCCCTCGTCCGGCACACCGACATGGTCCGGCCCGACGCCGATGCGACGGAGCCGCTCAAATACGGCAAGGCTAAAGTCGTGCCAAACCTCTCCGGCGAGGTGACCAGGGACTCGAAAGATATCTCGGTCTTCTTCATCATCCATCCAGACCCCGGCCCAGCCCCCATCAAGCTCCAGATGGAGGTCCTCAAGGACGGCAAGTCGATCGGGAAGATGCCCCTGCCGGTGCGCTCCGATGCGAATACCGCAGCGGCAGTTCCCTACCTCGGCACCATCCAGGCGAAGTCACTCTCCCCCGGCCGCTACGAGGTTGCCGCCATCTTGTCCCAGGGTGACAAGACGGTGCAGGGCTCGACCTACTTCACCATCGTCGGAGGCGAGGTAGCCAGCGCTGACATCTCCGCATCGGGCGTCAACCCCGCCGCGCACAAGGACAGCGACTCGGACATGACCTCCGACACCCAGCTGCCCGGCATCGTCGCCCGGGAAGCAAGCCACCTCGTGATCACCACCCCAACCGAGGCGGTCACAGCACCGAAGCCGGAAGAGATTGCCGCAATGCTCGCCGGCGCCCGGGCCCGGGCACTTCACTACTCCGACTCACTGCCGAACTTCTCCTGCGTCGAGGTCACCAGCCGGTCGATCGATCCCGCCGGTAAGGGAGCCTGGAAGCATAAGGATTCCATCGCAGAGCTGCTCAAGTACCGCGATCATGAAGAGGCACGCACCATGCTCGAGGTCGATGGACATCGCACGAAAACGGCGCCGGATGGCATCAAAGGTATGACCTCCCATGGCCAGTTCGGCGGAGTTCTCAACGCCATATTCGACCCCGCCGCCAAGGCCGACTTCGTGTGGAAGGAGACCGACATGCTCGGCAGCGGCCAGGTGCAGGTCTTCAGCTATAAGGTGGAGCAGAAGAACTCGAACTACGGGCTTGTCGGCGATAATCTCGACCAGATCAACGTCGCCTTCCACGGGTTGGTGTACATCGATGCCGGAACCTTCGGGGTGCGCCGTGTAACCCTCGAGGCCGACGACATCCCGCGCAAGTTCTCCATACACGCGTCATCGATGGCTGTGGATTACAACTACGTCATGATCAACAATCACGACTACCTCATGCCCGTCCACGCTGCCGTCAGCATCAGGCAGGGCAAGCACCAGGGAGTATTGAACGAGCTGGAGTTCCGCGACTACCGGCGCTTCGGCTCCAGGGTCCGCATCCTCACATTCACCCAGCCTCCTCCAACCCCTTAGCAACCTGATTCTTCTGAGAAATGAAGCGGGCAAGCTGTTAAGGGAGGCGAGGCCCGCTCTTCGCGGGAAAACCTAAGCCCTTTACAGGTTAGAAGCAGGTCGCACTTTTCAAGCGTAGAGCCTGCTCAATCACGGTTGAAAGCGGGTGCCCCATTCATGCGCGGCCTCATCGCGCATGAGTGGGAGCGAGTGTCCAGGAACACGGGACGGCAGCGCGGCCGGCCTTCAGTACTCCCTCTTCAACCCTGTTCCGGCGCAATCAAGCAGGCGAAGGGCTGCCCTCAGGAAAGCCCGTGGTACGGCCAGGCTCCGGCTTGAGCACCTGCTGCACATCGCCCGTAGGATTACCGCCCGAGCCACCCAGCGGCTTCATCGGGGGCAGGTCCTTACCCTCGATGATCAGCTTGATATCTGCCGCATCCAGCGTCTCCCGCTCCAGCAACGCCGCCGCCATGCGGTGCATGATGTCGTGATTGGTGTTGAGGATCTCGTAAGCCGACTTGTAAGCCTCATCGACCATGCTGCGCACCTCTGCGTCAATCTGGCGGGCAGTCTCTTCAGAGAAATCGCGGTGCTGCGATATCTCGCGCCCGAGGAAGATTTGCTCCTCCTTCTTGCCAAAGGTCAGCGGTCCCATCCGGCTCATGCCGTACTCGCACACCATCTTGCGCGCCAGGTCCGTCGAGCGCTCGATGTCGTTGCCCGCGCCGGTCGTCTTCCGGTTCATGAAGATCTCCTCCGCGCAGCGTCCGCCCATGAGAATCGCAAGCTGGGTTTCTAGATAGTCCTTCGAGACCGTGTGCTTGTCCTCCTCCGGCAGCTGCATGGTCACACCCAGCGCCATGCCCCGGGGAATGATCGTAACCTTGTGCAGCGGATCGGCATACTTACGCTTGGCCGCAACCAGGACGTGACCAGCCTCGTGATAGGCCGTGTCCTTCTTGTCGTCTTCGGTCAGCAGCATCGACTTGCGCTCCGCGCCCATCATCACCTTGTCCTTCGCCGTCTCGAAGTCTTCCATGAAGACCGCCTTGCGATTGGCGCGGGCAGCACTCAGCGCCGCTTCGTTGACCATGTTGGCCAGGTCTGCACCGGAGAAGCCCGGTGTTCCGCGGGCCAGCACGCGAAGATCGACATCATCCCAGAGCGGAACCTTCTTGGCGTGTACGCGCAGGACCTCTTCGCGGCCGCGAACATCGGGCCGGCCCACCACCACACGCCGGTCAAAGCGGCCCGGACGCAGCAGCGCAGGATCGAGAACGTCCGGACGATTCGTCGCCGCGATCAGGATCACGCCATCATTCGATTCAAACCCATCCATCTCGACCAGCAGCTGGTTCAGGGTCTGCTCACGCTCATCGTGTCCACCGCCCAGGCCGGCGCCGCGATGACGTCCCACCGCGTCGATCTCGTCGATGAAGATGATGCAGGGCGCATTCTTCTTGCCCTGCTCGAACAGGTCGCGAACGCGGCTCGCGCCCACTCCGACAAACATCTCCACGAAGTCTGAACCCGAGATCGAGAAGAACGGCACATTCGCCTCACCCGCAACCGCGCGGGCCAGCAGAGTCTTGCCCGTTCCCGGAGGGCCCACGAGCAGCACGCCCTTGGGAATCCGTCCACCCAGCTTCTGAAACTTCTGCGCCTCACGCAGAAACTCGATGATCTCCTTCAGCTCTTCCTTGGCCTCATCGACTCCAGCCACGTCTTTGAACGTCACCTTCTTCTGCTGCATCGACAGCAGACGCGCCCGGCTCTTGCCGAATGACATGGCCTTGTTGCCGCCGCTCTGCATCTGCCGCAGCATGAAGAACCAGAGCGCCGCGATGATGATGATCGGGGCAAAGTTGAACAGGATCGGAAGCCACGAATTACCCGAGTTGTTCTTGATCGTCAGCAGCACGCCCTTGTCGGTGAGCTGCTTGTACATGTCAGGGAAATTCGCGGGAGCCTCGGTGTGGTACTGGCTCTTGTCGCTGCGCAGATGTCCATGCACCTCGTTATCGGTGATCGTCGCGTCCGCGATGTTACCCTGCTGCAGGTCGGTCATGAACTGCGAAAACGGAATGTCAGCGACCTTGCCGGTATTGGTGTTGCGGAGGTACACGTCATAAAGCAGCGCCATGCACGCGAAGATGATGACCCACAAACCAATCGTCTTTACTCTTGAGTTCACGAAAACCCTCGATTCCCTTACCACTGGACAACGGACTCAGCACCCGGCGTCCGGCTTACCTGTTTACCGTTACAGCGATTAGACGACGCAAGTACCCGGGAAGTAGCGAAACTCTTCAGGGACAGCACTTCCCAGGCTGCACGAAGTCAAACTGCAAAACCGGATCATACGTAAAGCCAGCGCTATGTAACCGCTATTCTACTCCTCAACTTAAACCCGCTCGCTGGCGGAGGTTTGCATCAGCTATCAGCCCGGCGCGGCTTCGAGACTGCTGTCGGGTCCCTCAAGGTGTATCGGGCGATGAGGCGCGGATGATCAGGCCGGCGGCCTCCGCCGCCTCACTTTCGATCTCCGCTCCCCGCATCCAGATGATCTTCCCGGCCCATTCGACGACCGGCCAGTCAGGCCGCTCCCCGGCCGGTACCTGCAGCCGCTCGAAGACCTCTTTCACCCTGCGAGCACCCCGGCTGTAGCGAAGCCGCACCACATCCCCAGGTCGGGACCCTCGAACCAGCGCATCCGGGAGCGTTCCAGGACTACCCTCAGGCCGGACGCGCGGACCAGGCACAGCTCCACCTGCAGGGTTCGCGTTGTCACGAGGCAGAACTTCATCGACCAGCCTGCCGGCAGCCGGCTTCACTTCAGCGGTCAGCACCACACCGAAGCGCTCAGCGAACACCTCGCCCGGAACAGCAAGCACATACTCGGCCGTTGACCCCTCGGCGGCCGGGCCCGCAGTACCGGTCGCGAACGCTCTCTTCACCAGCCGGATTTCGCGCGGCGTACGCACCACGCAGATTCCGGCCCCTACCTCGGTTCCCTTGCCCTTACCTCCAGAGGATGCGGCTTGGCAGAGCTCCATAAGCTGCTCGGTCTGGGCAAAATCTACCTTGACGCCGATCTCTCGCGCTGCCGCCCGCAACACCCGCCGCCGCAGCGCTGGGGCGAGCGGTCTCAGCCGTTCGAGCTCGATCGCGACCGAGCTTTCACCCGATTGCGTGCTCCGTCCACCTCCTCGCGTAGCCCTGCCGGGCAGCAGCAGCGATGGCATCAACCGCGCCAGCTCCGTCTCCCAGTACTGCTCCTCGTCCCGCGCCAGCAGGGCCAGATGCGCGAGCTGGGTCGCAATCTGCGGGTTATACGTCAGCAACTCCGGCAGCAGCGAGCGGCGCAGCCGGTTCCGCGTATGGGCCTGGTCCTGGTTGGTGGAGTCCTCACGCCAGGCCTGCCCGATGGAGCGCAGCCAGCCCTCGATCTCAACTCGTCGTACGGCCAGAAAAGGCCGCAGGATCGCAGCCTGGCTCTCCTCGCGCCCGCTCTTCGCCGAGGGCAGGCCCCCGGCAGCCTTCAGCGCCAGCGAGTCTCTTGAGAGCGAGGGGTAGATGCCGCCGAGGCCCTCCGTCCAGGCGCCGCGCAGCAGCCGGTGCAGCACCGTCTCCGCCTGGTCGTCCAGGGTGTGAGCGGTCAGCACGACATCGACCAGATCGCGCTCGATCAGCCCGCCAAAACAGCGATACCGCAGGTTGCGCGCCGCCTCTTCGATCGTCTCGCCCGCAGCCCCTGCGGCGGTTGGCACATTCACCCGTTCAAGATGAAACGGCAGCGAATAGCTCCTCGCAAGCTCTTCGACAAAGCCCGCATCGCCATCCGCCTCTGCGCCGCGAATCCCGTGGTGGACGTGCACCACCGACAGCACCAGCCCCATCCGGCCCTGCTCCAACAACAGGGTGCGAAGCAAGGCCACCGAATCCGCACCGCCCGAGACCGCGACGCCCGCTCGCATCCCCGGACGAAACATCTCAAGCGCCAGCGGCAGCTTACTGGTAGTCCGGGTCATGATCGAACCATACTACCCCTGCCCCGAACCAACCCCTGCCTTCAACTATCCCAGTACTATCCGTGACCCGTAATACTCCTGCTCTGGAAACCCGGCGGCAGCTCTGCGCCCAGCCTGGCAAGACAGCCGTCCTGCGGCCTGGTACTGGAGGCGGCAGCCAGCGGATGCTGCCTCTAAACGCCTCCCCGTTCAACGCTTTATACTCTCAGCATGTTCGAGATCAGAGCCGCAACCGTCAAGGACGCCGAGGTCATCACCCATCACCGCAGACGCATGTTCGTCGACGCCGGGCGCCCCGATAATGAGATTCTCGACCTCATGGCCGACTACTTCGAACCCTGGGTCGAAGCGCAGCTGGAGGAGGGGAAATACTTCGGCTGGCTGGCGGTCGACGGCGACAAGATCGCCGGCGGAGCAGGCCTCATGATCCTGGAGTGGGCTCCTCACCCCCTCGATCCCATGCAGTCGCAGCGGGGGTACCTGCTCAATGTCTATGTCGAACCGGAGTACCGGCGGCGCAAGGTGGCTACCAGCCTCATCGAGATCGCCCTCGCAGAGGCGCGCCACCGCAAGATCCGGGTCGTAGCGCTGCACGCCACCGAGGCTGGACGGCCCCTCTACGTGAGCAACGGCTTTCGTCCCACCGACGAGATGTTCTACGTAGAGCCCGCAGACGAATGAGCGCCGGCCGCAAGGGCAATGCTGGCCGCACCCCGCGGGAGCGGCTTCGCCGCAATTGATACCCGCCAAATCTGCATCCTCACGCCGGCATTGCAGATCACCGGAGGAAGCAGCTCACATCAGGCGCTTCTGCCGCTGCAACGCGGGGCTGATGGCCTTCCGCCGCTCCAGCTCCCCGCGCACCTTCTGCAGCCCGTAAATGCAGCTCTCAAACGAGTCGGCCAGCCGCCCGAATAACGGCGCCTCCGCCGCATATTCAAAGACGTTGAACTGTGAGACCACGTAGTAGCTCTCCTTGCCGGCCTGCACGAGGTGAAAGAAGCTCTCCTCCTCCCGGCGCACCGACTCCGGGTACATGCCGGTGAGAAAGAGGGCATAGTCGCCAATGTGTTTGCGTATCTGCCTCTCCGTATCGAAGGAGGGCGCGGTACCGTGCACCGGGTCAGACGCGGCCAGCATCGCATCCACCTGGTCGAGAGGTCGGCCGCCGCCATCGCGCAGCCGATAAAGTCGGTCCGATTTACTGAAGTCGGTCAACAGATCAGCCACGTAACTCGACACCTCGGAGTCTCGCATGCCGACGTGCTCGGCATAGCACTCCGATACAAGGTCGTGAAAGATCTGCCTCAGGGAATAAGATTCGGTATCCACGTAACCTCCAGGATGGCTCATCGAGAGCCGCAATGAATCCAGTTGGTCGTGCCGCACAGTTGTGCAGGTTTGCTCCGGCCCTTGCCTGCTCCCCCCGGGGACCGGCGCAGTTCCTATCCATTCTTTGAGACCCTACTCTACGTACTTCGGCGCAGATTACAACAAGGTAAATTGCGCAGGACTATAAATCGTTAGCGGTCCACTCCCACGGCCGCTTACTGATCACGATCTTCAACCCCGCTGCCTGATTCAGACTCTTGAACCCACATCCAACCGGCAGGTCTCAGCAGCTGGCAGTGTCTCAATTTGGAACGCTCCGCTCCGCCGAAGATTCTCGAGTCGCTGGTAGGAGTGCCAGCAGAATAAGGCCGATGACGGCCGTGATAATTACATCGGTAAAGATCCGGTGGACTCCGCGATTCCAGGCCTGCACCGTCTCAATCGTCATGACGGAAGAATGCGCAAGATTCCACCAGGCCGTGAAGCTGACCAGCAAACGATGTTTCGCAGGGTTCCTGGAAGCAAGTAGTAGAAAGGGGCCGAGTGCGATGAAGAAGCTCAAGAACATCGGCTCTGTCTCGTTGTGCGCCACCACCAGCCAGTTCGCATGCCGCAGATCGGTGTAGAGGGGGTAGATCAGGGCGATAAACAAGAGCCCCAGTACGAACAAGAAGCCTCGCAACAGGCGTAAGCGCATCATCATCGCCTCCCGTACGGAATTCCGCTGCGCCTTATGATACGAGAGCGTTAGATTTTACTGGCTAGTCAAATAAGTCTCTCCCGGACGCGATTGGAGAAGCCTGCCATTTCAATCTGAGACGCTACCGGGCAGGTTCCTTCATTTGACTTTCACGAGCAGCAGGCTATTCTGGTGCGCGAGATTTCTTCAGGTCCGCAACCGGCCCCAGGAGCTGCAATGCCCCGCGAAAACAAGCCAGATACTCCGCTCAGTAGAAAGAGACACCCTGCAAGAAAGCCAAAGCCCAAGCCCGTCGTATCTGCCCCACCTGTATCGGCGAGCGGCCAGCCGGTGTTCAGCCAGCCGGCTCCTAGTCCGGACCCGACCGGCTTCGCGGTCCATCACGGCTCCGACACTAAGCTCTACAAGCTGGTCGATCCCACCCTGCTGCAGGCAATCCCCTCGGCACGCGGCGGCGCGGCTGAGCCTATCCTCGCGCTCTCCCAAGTGCTCGGCAGCGCCGGGCCAGCCAGGGTAGCCGCCGTCGAGGCCGCCGGGCAGATCGTCTTCCACGCCGTGGGAGACACCGGCAGCGTCAAAGGTCCAGCCACCCAGTCCGTGGTCGCCGACAAGATGGTCACCGACTTCACCGAGATGAATGCCGCCGACGTCCCGGCCTTTTACTTCCATCTCGGAGACGTGGTCTACAGCTTCGGCGAGGGCAAGTACTATTATGACCAGTTCTACGAGCCGTACAGAGAGTACCCGGCCCCCATCCTCGCCATCGCCGGCAATCACGACGGAGTCGTCTACTCTGGCGACCCCGCGCCCACCCTCGATGCCTTTCTGCGAAACTTCTGCTCCCCTGCACCGGTACGAACGCCCGAAGCCGGCACCCTTCTGCGCACCTCGATGATCCAGCCTGGAGTCTTCTTCACCTTCGATGCGCCCTTCATCCGCATCCTCGCCCTCTACAGCAACGTGCTCGAAGATCCCGGCGTCATCTCGAGTGAGGCCAACTCCACCTCGCCGGTCGATGATCGCCAGCTGACCTTTCTCACCGCTGCGCTCTCCCGCGCTAAAAAGGAGAACTACGCCGGAGCCGTGGTCATTGCCGTGCACCATCCGCCATTCACCTTTGGCAGTGTGCACTCCGGCAGCCCGCGCATGTTGCAGGATATCGACGCCGCCATCGCCTCCGCAGGGTTCGCGCCCCACGCCATCCTCTCCGGACATGCCCACAACTACCAGCGCTTCACCCGCACCGTGGGAGCGACCCAGGTGCCCTACATCATCGCCGGCGACGGCGGACACGCCGTCAACCCCATCCAGCAGAACATCAACGGCACGCCTCTGCGCACGCCGCTGCCCGTCAGCAGCACCCTCACCTTTGAGAACTATGACGACGCCGACTTCGGCTACCTCCGGATCGTGGTCGACAGCCAGACGCTGCGCATCGAATACCATCCCGCGAGCGGCGGCCCCAACCAGAAGACTCCTGACGATTACGTGAACGTAAATCTCAAGACGCGCACCACCGCGTGAACTCCTGCACCTCTGATAAAGACCGGTCGGCGTAGACCAGATTCGACTCCTGTGGGCCATGGGCCTCATGCCGAGCCGCCCGTTTGAGTTAACCTCTGTCTATCCGCTTGCTTCGAGCGGTATCTGTTGCCCTCCTCGGCCTGGCGCTACTTTCGCGCGCCGGTGTGAGGAGAGTGCACGAAGTGCATCGTCCTGACAGTCTGCTCTTTTGAGATCTCACGCTGCTCAAGAAAAACCTCGTCCCATGGGAGCGGCTCTCGACCTTGAGCCCTTCCAGACTCCTCATCTGAACGCGAGCGCGATCACACGCAAGTTCAATGCAACTCCTGAACATGGATCTCCTCAACCTGATCTATTCAACCTGAAACGCAAGGGACAGATACCTTGGCCTCAAAGATAAGGACCACTGTCTTTCATCCAGCGATCCTCTGCGCCATAGCGCTGACCGTGTGCGTGATCGCCGCTCACCCCGTGCTTGAGATGGGCCTGAACGACGACTGGTCCTACATCTGGATCGCGCGCACGCTCGCAAACACCGGCCACATCGTCTACAACGGGTGGGCCACGCCTATGCTCGGCTGGCAACTCTACCTGGGCGCGCTCTCCATCAAGCTCTTCGGCTTCACCTTCACCGCGGTCCGTTCCTCGATGCTGTTGGTCTCACTCAGCACAGCGGTTCTTTTGCAGCGTCTCTTCACTCGTCTTGGCATCGCCGAGGGTGACGCCACGGTCGCAACTCTGACCCTGGTCCTCTCCCCTCTCTTTCTCCCGCTCGCCTTCAGCTTCATGTCCGATGTCCCGGGTTTCTTCAGCATCCTGCTGTGCTGCTATCTCTGCGTCCGGGCGGTACAGGCGTCTGAAGATAGCTCGGCTCTGATCTGGCTCGCAATTGCCGCCGCCTCAAACGTGGCGGCCGGCACATCGCGGCAGTTCGCGTGGCTAGGAGCGCTGGTGATGGTCCCGTGCGCTGCCTGGTACATGCGCCGCCGCCGCGGAGCTCTCCTCACCGGCGCTGCTTCATGGATCCTCAGCTTCCTCGCTATCCTGCTCCTCGTCCACTGGTTCACCCATCAGCCCTACTCCATCAGCGACAAGTTCTCCTTCGGATCCACCGACCGCGCCTCCCTCGTTCAGCGCGTGATCGGCATCGTCAGGAACAGCTTTGCCATCTGCCTCCTCCTGCTGCCTGTGCTCATCGCCTTCGCGGTCAAGTTCCCCCTGGGTAACGCCCGCGCCCGCAGGCAGGTTTCTGCTGCCGGAGTGCTCATCGTGCTCGCGACCATCATCCTCGCAGCCGCCGATCTGGTCTTCGCCCACAAGCACGAGAGCCTTCGCTGGCTCACCCCGTTCTCTAATAATTATGTAACCGCCAGGGGCCTGATCGACATTCCCTCTGTGCTCGGCCAGCGGCCCGACGTGGTTCCCCCGTCCCTGCGCATTGTGCTCATCGCTCTCATCTGCGCCGCGCTGGCAGGCCTGCTGCTCTGCCTGTGGAACACACGCCAGCCCCGAGCCCCCCTCACCCTCCAGCTTCCGGTGCAGGGCAAGCTCCCATGGTCAGCAGTCCTCATCCTGCTCGGCCCCTATGCTCTGGCTTACATCGGAATGCTGGTCATCAGAGACCAGATCTACGACCGGTATCTGCTGCCGGTCCTCTTCGTCCTGCTTGTACTGCTGGTCCGCTTCTATGAGGAGAGGGTAGCCAGCCGGCTGCCCCCGGCCAGCCTGCTGCTGATCGTCCTCTTCGCTGCATTCGGAGTGGCCGGCATGCACGACCTCTACGCCATCAACCGCGCCCGTCTGGCTGCCGCCGAAGAGGTGCGCTCTGCCGGCGTACCCCGCCGCGAGATTCGAGCGGGCTTCGAATACGACTCCTGGACTCAGCTCGAAGAGACCGGCTATGTGAACGACAGCCGCCTCATCTCGCCCCGAGGAGCCTACCAGCCCCGCGCCGTTGCCGACGTCTCGGACCCCTGCGTCTTCTGGTTCGGCGAGCACCTCACCGCTCTCACTCCGCGGTACGGCCTCGCCTACGAACAAACTCCCTGCTTCAAGCAGGCGAGCTTCCCGCCCGTCCCCTATACGACCTGGCTGCCACCGCGCCGGCACGCCATCTATATTGAGACCCTCCTGCCCTGAACCCCTTCATGTCCGGTCCCATCGCAGACAAAACATCCCCGCAGCCAATGTGGCTGCGGGGATGATCTCAACGTGGAATTCCTGAAGACGCAGCCCTAGTGCGCTGCTCCGACCGGCGCCTCTTGCTTGGCGCCAATCTCCGTCAGGCGCTTTGCCAGCAGCTTTTCAAGATCTTCGAGCGCTGAGCTGAAACCCTCGATCCCCTCTTTCAGCTTGTCGGTCGCCATCTTGTCGGCCGCGTGCATCTTCTCAAAGGTCGCCTCGTCCATCGGGATCTTCTCGATGTTCAGGTCCTTTGCGTTCGCAGGGTCGAGCTTCCGCGGCAGGTCTTCCTGCTTCGAGTCAAGCTCCGCCAGCAGCTTCGGCGAGATGGTAAGCAGGTCGCACCCCGCAAGCTCGGTGATCTCCCCGATGTTGCGGAAGCTCGCTCCCATCACCTGCGTCTGGTAGCCGAACTTCTTGTAGTAGTTGTAGATTTCGGTGACGGACTGCACTCCAGGGTCGTCTGCGCCGGCGTAATCCTTGCCCGTGTCCTTCTTGTACCAGTCGAGAATGCGGCCCACGAAAGGCGAGATCAACGTCACCTTCGCCTCTGCGCAGGCGATCGCCTGATGCTTGCCAAACAGCAGGGTCAGGTTACAGTGGATGCCCTCTTTCTCGAGCTGCTCGGCAGCCTTGATGCCGGCCCACGTCGAGGCAATCTTGATCAGCACGCGGCTGCGAGCGATACCCGCGTCATCGTACTGCTTGATGATCTCCCGGCCCTGCTGCATGGTCGCTTCGGTATCGAAGGAGAGGCGCGCATCTACCTCCGTCGAGACCCTTCCGGGAACGATCTTCAATATCTTCTTGCCAAAGGCCACCGCCAGACCCTTGAACGCGAGATTGGCCACGGCCTTGTCATCTGCCTGGTCCCCAAGCTTCTCCTTCGCCTCGCGAAGCACGTCGTCCACGATCGGCTGATAGGCGGGCATCTGGGCCGCAGCCGCGATCAGCGATGGGTTGGTGGTGCTGTCCTGTGGTTTGAACTTCTCGATGCTTTGAATGTCGCCCGAGTCGGCCACAACCACGGTCATCGCTCGAAGCTGTTCCAGTAACGTCTTCGCCATCTTGACTCCTCCGCGCTCCCCGACAGTTTAGCAGGATCGCTCTCTACTGATTGGATGCCACGCGGTTACTGAGGGTGCCAATTCCCTGCACAGTTACCTCGACCTCGTCACCTGCAGCCATCGCACCGACACCGGCTGGAGTGCCCGTCGCTATCAGGTCTCCTGGAAGCAGCGTCATGGCCGCGCTGATGTAACGCAGCAGCTCTGCCATCCCGAAGATCAGATCGGGCGTATCCCCCTCCTGCCTGACAATTCCGTTCAGCCGCGTCTCTACTCTGATCCCTGCCGCTGGGTCGATCTCGTCGGTGACCAGCGGACCCGCCGGGCAGAACGTGTCAAATCCCTTGGCTCGCGACCACTGCCCGTCCGTCTTCTGCAGATCGCGGGCGGTCACGTCGTTCACGATGGTGTATCCGCGGATGTAAGGCCGCACATCGTCATCCGCACCCAGCCGCGAGCAGCGCCTCCCGGTCACCATCGCGAGCTCGCCCTCGAAGTCGATGCGATGCGATTGCCAGGGAAGCCGGATCTCCCCGCCGGGCGCGAGCAGAGCCGAAGGAGGCTTCAGAAACAGCAGCGGCTCGCGCGGTGCCTCGTTGCCCAGCTCTGCCGCGTGCTCGCGGTAGTTCCGTCCCACGCAGACGATCTTCGACGGAGTGACCGGCGCAAGCAGCTCCACCTCGCCCATCGGCAGCGGCTCAAAAGCGACCTCCGGACCGCCCTGGCCGCGCGCCTCGGCAAGCTGCGCCTCCAGGTCCTCTATTGGGGCAGGCATCAGGCGGTCGATCCAGAGCGCACCGGCTCGATCCACCAGCAGCCCATACTTCGGCCCCATCTCCGTCTCGAAGCGGCAATACCTCACCCTGCATCCTCCGCGCTGCCTGCAGACCTCGAGACCTGGATCCGGCCTTTCACTTGGCCGGCAAGCCTTCTTCGACCTCGGCGCTCCGGCCGCTCTCGTTCCCGTCAAGATCCACGGCGCTGACGGAGTAGAGATACACCCGCCCCGGCGCAGCCTTCGCATCCCGGAACGACGGCGCGACCACCAGCTCAGCGGAGATCCGCTCCGGCTTCTCTTCTCCCCTTAACCGGCGATAGACCACGTAACCCGCAAGATCGCGCTCCGTATCAGGACTCCAGGAGAGATCGATGGCCCGCTCCTCTGGCACATTCAGCGACACTAGCCCCGACGGTACGGCGGGCGGGAAGACGTCGCGCGTATTCACAGTGATTATGCCGCTGGCCGCCCCGGCGACAGTGACTGCGTGCCCCTCAACCACAAAACGAACGATACGCCGGGCCTGGTAGCTGTAGACCCGGTCGAACTCCGCCTCCGCGTCGAGGGTACGAGCCTCCCCGGACGCCGGGCCAGGCTCCGATCCGCGAAAGTCCTCCGCGACCGAGAGCACCGTCTCCTCAGGCTTCGCCGCAAGCTGCTGAAACCGGTCACGACCCCTGGCGGCGGCCCGGGCAGGTGCATTCGCGGACTCACCCGGCGTGCCTCCGCCAGGTACGCTCAAAAGACGCCGTTCGATACCCACCGAAGCCGCGGCGTCCTGCCAGCTCGCCGGCCTCCCTGCACTCTGCCATCGCAGCAGCACTCCATCGGAGCGGATCGTTCCCGCGAATGAAACCACCGGCGCCGGCGCAAACCCCGAGGCAGAGTAGGCCGCATTGGACACGCCAGCGGAGTGACCCGACGGGCTCAAGAGCTCCACCGAGTAGCTGAGCAGCTCCGGCGCGCCGGCCGCAAGCTCCGCCGGCAGATGGTCTTCAAAGCTGGCTTGGACGCCCGGCGCGAAGGATACCTCTCCCACCCGCTCGCACACCTTCGAGGATCCGGCAGCCCGGCAGACGTTCCCTTTGACGGGCCCTTCCAGCGCCAGCCTGTCAGTGCTCTGGCGCGGCATCATCCAACTGAGCAGCACCGTGTCGCCGCTGCGGTCTGCAGTCAACCCGGCGACAGGGAGAGGAAGTTTCAGGCTGGGTGCACGAGGAAGCCCCGGGGTTCCGCATCCCGCTGTCAGCCCAGCCAGCAGCGCCGCTGCGGCGAGCCCGGCAATCAGCCGCCCCGCGCCGGACCGATGCCCGCTCGTACGTACTTTCATACACCCTCAGCCTAGCAGAGCGCCCAGCCCTCAAATCTCCGGCCAGTCGGGGCGGCGGCGCGGCTTGCTAGCCAGGGAACAGTCATCCCGCCACCTTCAGCAGCCTGCGCAGCGCCGGTTCAAGCGACGGGTCGCCGAAGACGAAGCGGGAGCTCATCAGCTTGGCTGGAACAGCCCTGCAGCCCGCCAGCAGGGCCTCATCCGCCATCTCACCCGCCGCAAGTCTCAGCGCGAATGGGGGGACCCTTAGCACCGCCGGGCGCCTGAGTACCCGTCCCAACGTGCGGGTGAACTCTGCATTCGTGACCGGCGCGGGCGCAGTCACGTTCACCGCCCCGCTCAGAGACTCGTCGTCGATCGCATACAGCATCGCGGCCACCGCGTCGTCCACCGTGATCCAGCTCATCCACTGGCATCCGCCTCCCAGCCTTGCACCCAGCCCCGTTCGGAACAGCGGAAGCAGCTTCCCCAGCGCCCCACCCTCTGGAGCCAGCACCACCCCGAATCGCAGGTGCACCACCCGGATCCCTGCCGACCCCGCCTGTTCTGTCGCCGCCTCCCACGCCCTGCAGGTGTCTGCAAGGAAGCCCATCCCCGCCTGAGCTCCTTCGTCGATGAGCTCGTCGCCCCGGTCCCCGTAGATCCCGACCGCGGAAGCCGACAGCAGTACAGGCGGGCGGTGCTCCGCCCCGGCGATCAGGCGGCACACCGCCCGGGTTGAGTCGACTCGGCTGCCTATGATCTCCCGCTTGTACGCCTCTGTCCACCGCCGCGCCGACACATTTGCTCCCGAAAGATGAACAGCAGCGTCCAATGAGATGGAGCCGAGCACAGGAAGCTGAACCTTCCCGGGGCCAGGATTCCAGAGCAAAGCCCGCTCTCCAGCCTCGGCTGATCTACGGACCAGTTTGATTGCATGAATCGACTTTGCCTTCAGCGCACGTACTACTGATGAACCGATCAGGCCGGAAACACCGCTGATTAGGATTCCGTCTCTCACAAAGCTCCAGAAAAGAACCCTCCGGCCTTGAATAGCCCGTTCTGCGGAGGGCAGATACTCTCGTCCTTGATTAGACACAAAAGCTTGTTGATAGAAAACACAATGTGGCTTAAAGGCGTCCAACAGCCTTGAGCACCGAGGGGACCATGGCGACCAACAGCATACCTGCCGTACCGGAAGTCAAGACGGCACCAGACAACACTCAGATTGACCCTGCCACTGCTGAAGCTTTCATCTCAGAGAAGCACATCGGGGAGCGCATTAAGAGGCTGCGACTCAAAAAGTCGATGGGCCTTGTCGAACTCGGACGGCACACCGGCCTCTCCGCCAGCTTCCTCTCCCAGCTTGAGACGGGCCGGGTCGTCCCGACCCTGCGCAACCTGGCTCGCATCGCCATGGTCTTCAGCAAGGATCTCTCCTACTTCTTCGAGTCGGAGCCGCAGACCCTGTTCCGCGTTCATAAGAAAAAAGAGCGCGTGCGGCTGCCGCAGACCGGCGTCGACGACCCGACCTACTACTTCGAGAGCCTGGGATACATGGTCCCGGACCGCCAGCTCGACCCCTACTACGCCGAGTTCATCCCGCTCAAGAAGACGACCGACGTCAAGCCGCACGTCCACCCGGGCTATGAATTCCTCTATGTCCTGCAGGGGGAGCTCGAGATCCGTCACGCGGACAAGGTGAGCGTCCTTGAGTCCGGCGATGGAGTCTACTTCGACGCCAGCACCCCCCACTCCTACCGCTGCGCCGGCAAGGTGTCTGCCGTCGTCCTGATCGTGACCATGCACCAGCAGCACAGTCCGCAGCCGGCCATGAGCCTGCGACCGATGGGAGCATCTGCCGGCCGCCCACAGGGGACTCAGACCACCATGAACGCGCCCGCCAGCCCGTCCCCCGCACCCATAACCCGCCCCAACAACTAAGCCCTCAACACCCGCAGCACGTTCGACAACACTCCCGCCCAGGCACTCCAATCCGGAGTCCTGGGCTTCTCTGCGAGTGTCAAGGCTTCTCCCGCACCACGGAGGTCAAAACATAGTGCCTCATCTCCGTAATCTGCTTGAGGAAGCCACCTATTGCGGCGAAGAACGCCTGGAACTCCTTGCTCTTTCGAAAGCCCTCGAGATGTGCCTCTGTCGATTGCCACTCGATCCTGAAAATGTATGACAAAGGATCCTCCTCGCACCGGGCCAGCTCGTATCCCAGGCATGCGGGCGAGACGTCGAGGGACTTGGCGGCGTCAGTGTAGGCCTCTACCAGCTCGCCCCCTCGCGCATCGCTCTCCACTGTGTAGCGGATATATTCAACCGTCATGCCTGCTTACCTCTGTCGAGTTGCACTACTTTGAAGCTGAACGTGGAACCCCTGCCCTGACGAACCGCCAATTCCATCCACAGCACGGCGAGTGGCTCAAGGTACCGGGCGACCCTGAGCGCTCCGACATCGATGGGGTTAAAGCCGGCCTGCTCAACCAATGTGCGAACCGTCGACTTGGCATCTGTGTCATCGCCGCAAAAATAGCCGTCGGCCCGCTCGCCCGCAAATGTACCCTGCCCGAACAGACCAGCACCGATGGTGTTGAAGGCTTTTACCACCCGGCCCTTGGACCAGAGCGCCACCTCTTCGGCTGCTGACGTGGTGGTGCCGAGCACCAGGCCTGAAAGGTCCGGCTTCACAGGGTTCGTGCAGTCGATCACGACCCTCCCATCGAGCGAGCCAGCCGTGGACAGCACCTGCTGTGCCGCTTCGAAGGGGACGGCTAGCGCAATCACTTCCGCCGCCTTGACCGCCTCCGCGAAGCCCGCGACGCTCGCCCCCGGATGAGTTGATTTCAGCCCCTTTGAACTCTCAGCCTGCGGGTCCCGCAGACCGAAGACAATACTATGGTCATGAGCAGACCATAGACGGGCCAGGACTCCGCCGATATGTCCTGCGCCGAGTATCGCGATCCTCATAGAAGCTCCTTCCTGCTTTGGTGCAGACCATCCTGCTGCACCATCTATACCGGGGATCCCAACGGGGCACAATACGCACTAAATTGTGCGTAGCGACGCGCAGCTTTCGCTTGAGCAAACCCGCAAGCTCACGGATGCTGCTGGCGAAGCGCGTAGAGCCCATCTACATTAAAGCCATGCGACTGCAGGACTGCCCCGTGACGGCCACCATCGATGTAATTGGCGGCAAGTGGAAGCCGCTCATCCTTAACGAGCTGAAGGCGGGTCCCCGGCACTTCGGCGCCTTACAGAAGCGCATTGAAGGCGCCAGTCACAAGGTCCTCACCGAGCAACTGCGACAGCTTGAGGCCGATGGTATCGTGCAGCGGCGGAAGATAGATGGACCGGTACATCGGACGGAGTATTCACTCAGCGAGTACGGGACCTCGCTGCGGCCGATCCTCAATGCCATGTCCGACTGGGGCAAGCGATTCCGGGCAAGAGCCTCACACTAGCTAGCCTTTACCAGCAGAGCGGCAAAGAAGCCGTCGCACGGGTGAACGCCCGGCAGCGTCCTCAAATACCCCTGGTCAAAGGCAGACTCAACAGCGTCACTATCGACTCCTGTTTCCCGAAGAACGCCGCGTTTCCGCAGTGCCGCAGTATCGAACGCCACCCGGCGAAAGCCCGAACCCTCTCCCACACAGGCATCAACCACAAGCTCGTTCTCCTCCGGCTCAAGCGAACAGGTCGCATAGACCAGGCGCCCTCCGGGCGCCACTGCCCGCATCGCCGAAGCCAGTATGTCAACCTGCCGGGCGTGCTGCCGCGGTAGAGATTGAAGATTGAACCGATGCCGAATCTCGGGATTTCGCGCGAGCGTACCCGTGCCGCTGCAGGGTACATCGCAGAGCACCAGGTCGAACTCGCCATTCCGCCGGAGGTCGGCAGCATCGGTCACCTCAAAGTCGATCGACGCTCCCCGTACCTGCCCGGTCTGACACGATGCTCGCCCCTCAAACAGGCGCTTCATCTGCTCCAGGCGGCGTGCACTCACGTCGCACGCCAGCAGACTCGCCGCAGGATTGCGCTCCGCCAGGATCGCCGTCTTGCCGCCTGGCGCAGCGCAGCAGTCAAGTATCCTGTTCCCCTCACCGGCAAGCTCCGCCACCAGCTGCGACCCTTCATCCTGGATGCGCACCTGACCGTGCCGATAGGCTCCCGTGGCCGCAACATCGCCCCGTACGACGCGGTAGGAGCGCGCAAGAAAAGCCCCAGGAGCCAACTCCACCCCCTCAAACGTGAACTCGTCTGGTGCTGCCGCCCCATCCGCCGGCAGTGAGCCGGCGGCGGATCCCGCTCCGCCCGGCCCCCTCCCCCCGGGCTCACCGTCCAGCCATACCGTGGCAGGCGGCGGCTCCTGGTTATACCTGCAGATCTCGATCGCGCGCGCCATCCCATAGAACCGTACCCAGCGCTCGACCATCCACGCCGGATGAGCGTAGACAGCTGCCAGTTCCGCGGCGTTGCGGAAGCGGACCGGGACCACAGGCGGCCCCGCGACCGCTATCTTCCGAAGAACAGCGTTCACCATGCCCGCGGCAAAACCCTCGCCCCCAAACTTCGCGATCTCGACACTCTCCGAGATGGCTGCGTGCGCGGGAATGCGGTCGAGGTGCAGCAGCTGGAACGCTCCCAGCCGGAGCGCGACACGCACTCCCGGATCGAGCTTCGTATCTGGGCGGGAGAGCAGCCGGGCCACCTGCGCATCGAGGGCGATCTGCCAGCGCAACGTGCCCATCACCAGGTTGGTGCAGAGGTTGCGGTCCTGCGCCGACAGCGACTGCACACGCAGCGTGCGCAGCAGTTCGTCCGAATGGCCGGTTCCCGCCTCCATCTTCAACAGGATTTCAAAGGCGGCGAGCCGCGCCGGTGCTATGGCCACGACTCAGCCCAGCCTCGGCGGATCGGGCAGCGCTGCACCGCGCAGGAACTCCGCTACCGGCAGACGCTTCTTGCCTTCGAGTTGGACGTCGAGCAGTTCGATAGCTGTGCCGCTGCCGCAACCCGCGTAGAGCTTGCCATCGACCATCCGCAGCTCGCCCGCCCCCGCCCCAATAGAGTCTGGCGCTGGACGCATCCGGTGAATCGTCAGCTTCTTACCGCCAAGCGTGCTGTAGGCTCCAGGCCAGGGCTGGAATCCGCGCCACCGGTTATAGATCTCCGCCGCTTCCCGGCTGAAGTCAATTTGACCCTCTTCGCGCCTGAGCATCGGGGCCAATGTTGCGCCCCTCTCATCCTGCTTCCGCGGCTCAATCCTCCCCGCAGCTAAACCGTCCAGGGTCTCGATCATCAGCTCCGCACCCTGCACCGCCAGCAGCGGATAGATATCCTCAGCGGTCTGATCGGGCCCGACCGGCAGCTCGCGCTGGAGCAGCATGTCTCCCGTGTCCAGCCCCTCATCGATACGCATGGTGGTCGCGCCGGTGACAGTCTCCCCCATCGCAACCGCCCACTGGATCGGAGCCGCACCACGATACTTCGGCAGCAGCGAGCCGTGCAGGTTGATGTTGCCATGCCGGGGCAGATCGACCATCCATTTTGGAATGATGCGCCCATACGCCACCACGATGATCGCGTCAGGCGCAATCGCTTCAAGCTGAGCGCGAAATTCAAGATTATTCTTGATCTTCTCCGGCTGGACGACGTCGAGGCCGGCACCCAGAGCGGCCGCCTTTACAGGGGTAGCAGACACCGTCATCGCCCTGCCCTGGGGACGGTCCGGCTGCGTCACCACCAGCCTGATATCGTGCCCGGCACTCAGCAAAGACTTTAGAGTTGGTACGGCGAATGCGGGTGTTCCGCAGAAGACCAGCCTCAAGCGACCCACTCGCCGGCCTTCTGCATCTTGCGGATCTTCCGCAGCAGCAGATCGCGCTTCAACGCGCTCACCCGGAAGATAAAGAGCACTCCGTCGAGATGATCGATCTCGTGCTGGAAGGCGCGCGAGAGCAGCTCCTCGGCGGTTTTCTCAAACCACTCCCCATGAGCGTTCTGCGCGCGTATCGTGACCTTCGCCGCGCGGTGCACCTTCTCACGAATCTCCGGCAGGCTCAGGCATCCCTCTTCGCTGTACTGCTTGCCCTCCCGCGTGATGATCTCTGGATTGATCAGTACCAGCTTGTCCTCCGGTGTCTTGTTGAAGCTCAGATCGACCACCGTAAGACGCTTCGCCACACCTACCTGCGGTGCAGCCAGACCGATGCCCTGCGCCGCGTACATCGACTCGAACATATCTTCAACAAACGCACGTAGCGCATCGTCGAACTCGGTGACCGGCTCGGCCGGCCTCTGCAGGATCGGGTCGGGGTACAACACAATGGGACGAATCATGATGCCTGGATCATTCCTCTCACAATCACCCGTCCAGCGCCACGCAGCTCGCTGCTCATGACCTCGACAGCAGGGCTTCCATCTCCAACCAGGAGGGTGCCAGGAGGGTGCCCCATGTCTCGCCTCCGAGACACGGCTCTCTTACCGAAGCAGCAAATCCGGAAGTCGATCCGAAGCACCGAGATCACGGTCAGTAGCAGCGAATCTGCTCCAGGTAGCCGGCATAATTGCGGCGCATCTCACCTACCGAGTCTCCGCCAAACTTCTCTATCGCCAGCCGCGCCACCACCAGCGCAACCATTGCCTCTGCCGCAACTCCCGCTGCGGGAACAACGCAGACATCGCTGCGCTCATAGGCCGCCTTGGTCGCCTCCCGTGTATCGAAGCGAACCGATGCCAGCGGCCGCCGCAGCGTCGAAATGGGCTTCAAGTAACCGCGCACCACGATGTCTTCTCCGTTCGACACGCCACCCTCGATTCCGCCCGCATTGTTGTGTTCGCGGGTGAACCGGGTATGAGCGCCATTGGCATGTTCGCTGTAGCCGATGGCATCGTGCACTTGGGAGCCGAAGGACTGCGCTGACGTCACGCCGCGTCCGATCTCAACCGCCTTCACCGCCTGCAGCGACATCACCGCAGCTGCGAGGATTCCATCCAGACGCTCGTCCCAGTTCGCGTAGGTACCGAGGCCTGCGGGCGCTCCATGAACGACCACTTCAAACACGCCGCCGATCGAGTCGCCGGTACGCAGCACCTGGTCGACCTCGGCCTTCATGCGCTCCTCGGCGACGGCATCGACGCAGCCCAGCAGCACCTCGTCCTTCTGCCGAAGCGCAACAATCTCTTCCCACTCGGCGTCGCGTTCGAGCTCCGCATGCCCGACCCGAATCACGTGACTCGCCACATCGATCCCAAGCGCGTTCAGCAGCAGCTTGCCCAGGCCTCCGGCAGCGACCCGCGCCGTCGACTCGCGAGCCGACGCACGTTCGAGCACATAGCGCGCATCGGGGAAGTTGTACTTGAGCGCGCCGGCCAGGTCCGCATGCCCGGGGCGCGGCGACGCTACTGCCTTATGCTTGACCGCGTCACCGGCCGCCACCGGCAGTATCTCTGTCCAGTTCTTCCAGTCGCGGTTCTCGATCTCAATGGCAACCGGGGAGCCGATCGTCCTGCCGTGATAGACGCCGGAGAGAATGTGCGCCGTGTCCCGCTCGATGCGCATGCGTCCACCGCGGCCGTACCCCTGCTGGCGCCGCCAGAGTTCGCGATTGATGAATTCAGAATCGACATCAAGCCCGGCCGGCAACCCTGAAACCAGGGCGATCAGACTCTCCCCGTGCGACTCCCCTGCAGTTGAAAAACGTAGCATTCTCTGTGCGGTTCCCGCTTCGATTGTAGCCTAGCCCGCTCCACCAGATCGGGGCTGATCGAAGAGGAGACGCCGTCCTTCGGCTCATCGAACAATTGCCAGCATCCATCGCGGACGAGTTGCTCTTGGTCGCACCGGTTCCCTCGTAAACGGTAGAGCAGCAGCGCGCGCCGGTGCCTCTCTGCTGGCTGCGGCTAAACGGGACGCTGGAAGATAAGCAGGTAGCCGTCAGGGTCTTTCAGTGTGAGTTGGCGCATTCCATACCGCTGGTCGAGCGGAGGCCCAATGTTCAGACCCTTACGCTCGAGTTCTTCGTAAGCCGCGTTGACGTCATGACAGCCGAAGTAGAGCCCTACGTCACCGTGAGAGGCGAGTCTTGCCTCATCGGGCGCTGGCGGCCGTTCGCCCTCGTCATAGGCCGTGTTAAGCATCAACTCGACGCCCTCCAGCCGCAGCAGCGCCCAGTGGAAGTCGCCCTCCGCATTGTAGGCCGGCGAGGACGTCACGACCTCGAAGCCAAGCAGGTCGCGATAAAAGTGCAGGGAGCTCGCCATGTCAAAGACCTGCAGCAGCGGCACGAGTCCGTTGATCTTCATACCCGCTGCACACTCCTTACCTGGGGTGGAGCAAGGTGAACCAAGCCCCTCCGGACTGCATCCGGCACGATCGACCGCTGCTGCTCCCGCCCTCTCCAAATCGGGACAGCGCGTCCGATGGCCGATTTTCCCACAGCAGCGCACACTTTTAACTGTATTATGGGCAAATCTTTCGAGTAGCTTTTGATAAAGCATTGCACCGGAGGAATGCCTCCGGACCTGACCCGGAAGATCGCACAGCTGGTCCAGAACTCCACTCTCCCCGTCGAGAATCCACCTTAACCGTTGAATGCGCCTTGCCCTGCCATGAAGGCGGCTTCTCTGCCGATAGACGATCCATCGGCCGGCCAAATCTGTCCGCCGGGCACCTCCTCGCGTAGCCGCAGAGCGTGACGGAGCGGCGACGGTGACCGATAGCAAGCCTGAAACAGGACAAGAATTCGAGGGATTCGAATGAGCCACTCCATTGACGTACTCGATCCCAGCCAGGTCCTCACCCTGGAGGAGATTGCCAACCTGGCAGCCGAGGGTGGCACACCAGCGGAGACGCTGGGCAACGTAGTCGCCTTGATCGCCAAGCGCTTCCATACCGACGTCTGCTCCGCTTACCTGCTCGAGCCCGACCGCGCTAACCTCGTCCTGGCAGCGACCCTCGGGCTGTCCTCCCGGTGTATTGGCACCGTCCACCTGGCCCTCAACGAGGGGCTCGCGGGTCTGGTCGCCGAGCAGGTGCGCCCGGTCGCGGTTGAAGAGGTGAAGAAGCATCCCCGCTTTAAATACATCACCGAGAGCGGGGAGGACGCGTACACCTCCTTTCTCGGCGTTCCGCTCATCGATCGGGGCAGCCTGCAAGGCGTGCTGGTCGTGCAGACGCGGGAGCCGCGCATCTTCAGCGAGGCAGAGGTACAGATGCTTGTCGAGGCCGCCGCCCAGGTCGGTCCGGTGGTCAGCGAAGCGCGAAATCTCGACCGCTTCATCGCGCCCGCACAGGAGCGTCTCTGGTCCCTGGCCCGCAACCTGTGGTGGAGCTGGGATCATGACACCATCAGCCTCTTCCGCGACCTGAACCCGGTCGGCTGGCGCAAACTCAACCAGAACCCCATCGCCCTGCTCAACGAACTCCCGCTGGCTGAGGTGGAGCGGCGCTCCGGCGAACTGATGCTGCACAGCCGCATCAACTATGCCTACCGGCGTCAGCAGGAGTACCTGCAGGCGGACCGAACCTGGGGCGCGACTCATGCTGGAGTACTTCGTTCGCGGCCCGTCGGCTACTTCTCTGCCGAGTTTGGCCTCCATGAGTCGGTGCCGATCTACTCCGGCGGCCTCGGCATCCTCGCGGGAGACCACATCAAGAGCGCCTCCGACCTCGACATCCCCCTGGTCGGCGTTGGACTCTTCTACGGTCAGGGATACTTCCTGCAGCGCCTCGATCGTACCGGCTGGCAGCAGGAGGAGTACATCCACACGGACATAAACCAGCTGCCGATGCAGGTCGCGATCGGGCCCAACGGGCTGCCGGTGGTGATCGAGATCGCGACCCGGACCGGCGTCATTCGCGCCAAGGTCTGGCGGATGAAGGTCGGCCGCTGCGACCTGCTGCTGCTCGACTCCAACGTCGAGGGAAACGCACCCGAGGACCTTGAGCTCACCTCGCGACTCTATGGCGGCGACGGCCGCACCCGCATCCGGCAGGAGCTGCTGCTCGGCATCGGCGGCTTCCGCGCGTTGAAGGCGATGGGCATCTGCCCGGGCGTGCTCCACCTGAACGAGGGCCATAGCGGCTTCGCCGTCTTTGAAGCCATTCGCGACCGCATGATCGAGGAGGGCATGAACTTCGACGAGGCGGCCAGCACTGTCTCGCGCGAAGTCGTCTTCACCACCCACACCCCGGTGCCGGCCGGGCATGACCGCTTCAGCTCCGACCTGATCGAGGAGCATCTTGGGCCGCTGCGCGAGGAACTCGGCCTGTCGCGCGACAAGTTTACCGGCTTCGGACGCGAGCATCCCGACGACCATACGGAAGATTTCTGCATGACGGTGCTGGGCCTGAAGCTCTCGCGCCGGGCGAATGCGGTCTCCTCCCTGCACGGCGAGGTCTCGCGCGCCATGTGGACCAGCCTGCACCCGGGAAAGACGGCTGAAGAGGTCCCCATCGGACACATCACCAACGGGGTGCACGTGCCCTCCTGGCTGGCTCCGCAGATGTTCCGCCTCTACGATCGCCACCTGCGCACCAACTGGAATCAGCACAGCGGTGAGGCTGCCATCTGGGAGGAGTTCGAAAGCGTAGACGATGGCGAGCTCTGGGAGACCCACCTCAGCCTGAAGTCGCAGATGCTCGAGTTCATCCGGCGGCGCGCGGTCGAGCAGGCCGAGCGCCGCGGGGAGCCCCGTGAGACTCTGCAGCGGCTGTCGAAGGTGCTCAGCCCCGACGCCCTGACCATCGGCTTTGCCAGGCGATTTGCCACCTATAAGCGCGCCAACCTCTTCCTTGCAGACGTAGAACGGCTGACCAACATGGTCAACGATCCGAAGCGGCCCGTGCAGTTCGTCTTCGCCGGCAAGGCGCACCCGCGGGATGAGCCCGGCAAGCGCGTCCTGCAGCAAATAGCCGAGCTGATGCGCAATTCCAGGTTCGCCGACAAGCTGGTCTTCGTCGAGGACTACGACATCAACGTCGCACGCCACCTGGTGCAGGGCGTCGACGTCTGGCTCAACAATCCGCGCCGGCCGCTTGAGGCCTCGGGCACCAGCGGGCAAAAGGTCGTCCTCAACGGCGGGCTCAACCTCTCCGTCCTCGACGGCTGGTGGGCAGAGGCCTATGACGGGCTCAACGGCTTCGCCATCGGCACCGGACGCACCCACTCCAACATGGACATGCACGACACTCGCGATGGAGAGGACCTCTACCGCGTGCTCCGCGAAGAGGTCATTCCGCTCTACTTTCAGTGCGACCGGGACGGTCTGCCGCGGGGCTGGATCAAACGCATGAAGCGCACCATCCGCACCCTGGGATGGCGCTTCAATGCTGATCGCATGGTGATGGACTACACCCTGCACTGCTATGTTCCGGCGGCCGGAGGCACGTCGAGCGAGTCCCGCGCCACGGGATGAGCTTCGTACCGCGGCTCCAAAGCGGGCGCACTGAAACGACTTGCCGCCAGCGCCGTCCAATGGCGTATGCCACGGCCGGACGCGTGAAGATAGCTGCTTCCATCTCGTTAGGGGTGATGCTGTTCTGCTGCGCGCTTTCGCCCGGTCAACAGGACGACCCGAAGGCCGTTGCTCCGCTTGCTCCGATCGCCATGCCCGCCGATCGGGCAGCCGAGTCCTACGCCATCTATTCAAGCCTGCTGCCCATCGGCGAGATCGCGAACGCCGGTTGGGAGCACGAGTTGTGGCTTGTGGAGGAGGCGACCACCACGCTGGCGAGCCCCGATCGACCCTGTAGCAAGCTGCCCGGGGCAGGCGATTCTAGCTGGGCAGCGCAGTTCGATCCGCGTACTGCCGCTCAACCCGATGCGGCGCATCAGCACGACTACGCTGAGATCCTCGACGACTACTTCCTGAACTGCCACGAAAGGATCATGCTCGATCCCGAGGCATGGAAGACTACGGCGCCGGTTCGTCTGCTCGACCGGCAGCAGCAGGAAGAGTTTCGCGGCTCGCGCGCAACATTCCACGGAAAGGACGAGGCCGTGGTCGCGAAGTATAAACGGGCCTCAGCGCTGTTTGCATTCAGTCGGGTCTACTTCAATGCCCATCACACGGTCGCTATGGTGTTTGTCAGCCAGTGGTGCGGTAGCCTGTGCGGCGAGGATTACTGGCAGGCTGTCGAGCTCGTCGATGGGCGATGGAAGCGGCTCGATTGGGCTACAACGCACGGTGTGTCCTGAGGCTCGCGACTTCTCGCGGGTCTGTCGGAACTTAGTCCGAGAGCGAGTTACCCGGCGGGACTTACTCCCGGATGGAAGAGTCCCACGTCTCAACGCGAGACGTGGGGCACCTGGCCTTGTTGGTACGGAGGCAGGTTGCGGGCGTTACTCCACGTGCACGCGGTAGATCTGCTCGGTCGTGTCGAGAGGACGTTCGCCCCAGGCCAGCTCAATGTGAATGCGCGCATCGGTCTTCGCCTGCTGCAGCAGTGTATAGAACAGCCACGTATGAATGAGCTGTGCAGGCTTGGTCAATAGCAGGAAGTCGTGGTGGCTGCGGATGAAGGTGTCGTAGTCCTCGACGTTATAGTGCAACGCGGGGTTGAAGTACTCCATGTTGAGCTCGTTGGTCACTGAGGAGGGGACGCGTAGAGCCCTCTCCCTGCTCGTCAGATAGATGGCGCGCCTGCCGATGTCCGGCGGCGCATAATGTTCCAGCCGCACCAGCGGATCGGGGCCATCCGAGATCAGCGGCAGGGGACTCGAACGGACCAACTCGTACCAGCCCTGGTTTGCCTCCGCGGGGTACGGGGCCGCAGGCCTGTGAATCAGCACGCGCGTTCCCTGCATCAGCAGAGATTTCTTCTGCGCTAGCAGCAGCAGGCACATGCCCAGCCCAAGAGCCCACCCGGCCCTGGTCGAACGCCGTGTAACCTCCGCCAGCAGGCCGGCGACCAGCAGTGCCATGCCAATGTGAAACGGCAGGACGTAAGACCAGCGATAGGCTCCGAGAGCAAAAGACCCGAAGAACGCGACCACCGGAAAAAATGCAAGGCCGAAGACGAGTGTCCACTCCCCGGACGAGTATCCGGAAGAGCCGCCGCGTTCGCGCACCAGGAACGCCTCCAGGCGGCCGAGCCGGCCGGTGCGATGCATCCAGATGGCAATCGCCAGCACCGCAAGGGCTGCGGGAAGAGACTTGCTGGGCAGGTCCATGTACTGGATGTAGATATCCATCAAGTTGGTATAGCTTGGCCTCGACCAGAAGGTGCCGCCGTAGACCCGATGGGACGCGAGCAGGCTCGGAGCGAGCAGCAGCACCGAGGCGGGATAGAGCAGGATGGCCAGCCAGATGGCGGGGCGCCGTCTGCGGGCCGTTCGCTCCTCCACCCATTGTGCAAGCGCGAAGGGCGCCACCAGGAACACGGCGAAGAAATGAAAGAGAATCGCCATCGAGAGTCCGGCGAACAATCCAAAGATAGCCAGGCTCCGATGTCGCGGTGTCCGGTTAGCCCGCTGCCAGCAGTAGACGCCTACACCCGCTCCCAGCAGCGCGAAGGCATATGGCCGGATTTCGCTCGCGAAGTAGAAGACGTACGCGATGCCAAAGGCCGCCGTTCCGGCAAGTGCAAAGCCCGCAGCATAGCGAGCCCGTATGAAGCGATAGATACACTCGCAGGTCAGCAGGTAGGCGAGCTCAAAGGCCAGCCTGGTGGTGATCTCAGGCCTTCCGTGCAGTCGCCTCGCGGCGTGGACGACCACCGCGCACAGGTATCCCGTTGTGTCCTTACCAGAGGCGAAGAACTGGTAGATATCGTGAAACGACGGAAGGCTGGCGATCCTGAGCGTCACCAGTTCGTCATAGCCGAACTGCTTGCCGGCCGCCTGGCCCAGGCCTGCGAGGGCGAGCATCAGGAAGAGCAGCGACACGGCTGTGCGTTCGAGTCTGTGAGGATGGCTGGTGCCTGTGCCGGCCGATCCTGTGCTCTTGAGGTCCAGCTCAGTCTGCATTCTCAGCACTCCGGTTTAAATGTTTGGTGAACAAGGCGTGCACCTCTCGACTGCGGGAAGTCACTCAGCAGAATACGCTTGTGGAGGCTTCTTGCGAGTCTATAACAGGCTCGTTCGATCGGGACATCTACTTCGAGCTGCGCCCGCAGCTTTAACGGTACCGGCCCAGCGGAAAGGCCTTTGATTGCTTCGCGTATTCTCTAGATAGACCCCCAGCGGGCTTCGACTCCGGGGCCACTTACAATGAACAACCTGCCCGCAGCCGGCGAACAGATACGCGACTACAAGATACTCGGCCGCATCGGCAAGGGCGGCATGGGAGTAGTGTTCAATGCTCTCGACCTGAAGCTGCACCGCATCGTCGCCCTGAAGTTCCTGCCTGGCAACCTTGGCTACACCTCGGAGGATAAGCGCAGCCTGCTCCAGGAGGCGCGGGTGATCTCGGCGCTCGACCATCCGAACATCTGCACTATCTTCGGCGTCGAAGAGACCGAGCAGACCGGCGATAATCCCTTCGAGCAGGAAGCCCCGCTCTTCATCGTTATGGCCTACTACGATGGGGGCACACTGGCCGACCGCATCGGCGCCGGGCCGATGCTGCTGCCCGACGTCCTCGACCTCCTGATCGGGGTAGCCTCGGGGCTCTCAGCCGCACACTCGCGCCGCATCGTGCATCGCGACATCAAGCCGTCAAACATCCTTCTGACCCGTGAGAGCGTGGTCAAGATCGTCGACTTCGGTCTGGCCAAGATCGTAAACCTGAACAGCAATACGCAGAGCCTGACCAACTCCGGCACCCTCGCCTACATGGCTCCGGAGCAGATTCAGGGCGAGCAGGTCGACCATCGGGCGGACATCTGGGCGGTCGGGGTGCTGGGAGCGGAGATGCTCAGCGGCGTGCACCCCTTCAAGCGGGACAACCTGGCCGCCGTTGCCTACGGCATCACCTACGATCCGCCGCGGCCGGTGACGGAGGGGCCCGAAAAGCTCCAGCAGATCATCTACAAGTGCCTTTCAAAGGACCCCGCACTGCGCTACCAGAGCTGTGAGGAGCTCCTGGCCGATCTGCGTCCCCTACGCGCCCAGTACCCCGAAGGCGCTGGTGGAGCGAACCCGGCCTGGGAGGGTGAGACGGGCGAGTGGAAGCCTGCCTCTACTCAGCGCCGCGCCCTTCGGCAGAGTATCCGGGCTGCGTCGGGCGAGCGGCCGGCCGCAGTCTGGCGACGGCTGTGGTGGATCCCGGCATCGCTGGTGGCGTTGGCCGCCCTCGCCGTCGTCCTTCCCTCCACCCGCGAGCGGCTGGTCGGAGCAGTTCTGTCCCCCACCGAGAAGCACATCGCGGTGCTTCCCTTCGATAACGTGGGCGGCGATCCGGTCAACGAGGCGCTCGCCGGCGGATTGATGGACTCGATGACGGGAGCGCTATCAAACCTCGACTCTGATCAGAAGTCTCTATGGGTCGTGCCATCGAGCGTAGTCAGAGGTCAGCATGTCACCGACCCGGCTGCGGCGCTCAAGGCTCTCGGTGCGAACCTGGTCGTCAAGGGCAGCGTCAGCCACTTCGGTCGAGGGGTGATGCTGACCGCCAACCTGATCAACACCAGGACTCTGCGCCAGATCGGTGCAGCCTCCGCCTCGAGCCCCGACGGCGACGTCGCCTCTCTGCAGCGGGAGGTGGTGGTCCAGCTTGGCCGCATGCTCAACGTCTCCGTCAACCACGGGGAGCTGGCCGGGGCGAGCGGCGGCAGCGGACCGGCTGGTTACGACCTCTACCTCGAGGCGCTCAGCTACATGCAGCGCTTTGACAAGCCCGGCAATCTCGACCGCGCCATCGGCCGGCTGCAGACCGCGGTCGGTCAGGACTCCCGGTTCGCCCTCGCCTACGCGACCATGGGGGAGGCGTATCGGCTCAAGTTCGAGGCCGACCACAACGATCGCTGGCTGCAACTGGCGCTGTCGAACTGCGAACAGGCGATCAGGCTCAATCCACTGCTGCCCGGCGCCTACGTCACCCTGGGGGACATCCACGCGGTCACCGGCCATCCCGAGCTTGCGTCTGACGAGTTCCAGCACGCGCTCTCGCTAGATGACCGCAACCCGGCTGCGATCAGCGGGCTGGCCTGGTCCTACGAGCAGGCCGGGCACCTCGACCAGGCTGAGGCCGAGTACCGCAAGGCGATCACTCTCAGGCCGGGGGACTGGTACAGCAACGACAGGCTGGCGCTCTTCTACGACCGTCACGGCCGCTACGACGAGGCGATCGCGCAGATGAAGGAAGCCATTCAGCTCACCTCCGACAACCGCAATGCCTACTACAACCTTGGAGCTTTTTATCTCGAGGCCGGGGACCCGGCGCACTATCCCGACGCAGAAGCTGCTCTGAAGAGATCGCTCGAACTCAGTCCCAGCTATCCCGCCTATGGCAACCTTGCCCTTCTCTATCTGAGGGAGAAGCGATACGCAGAGGCCGCCGTCATCGCGCAGAAGGCGCTCGCAATCAATGATCGCGATGTGCTTCCGTGGAGCTATTCGGAGCTGGCCTATCGCTGGCTCCGTCAGGACAGCCAGGCGGCCAACGCGCTGGCCCACATGAAGAGCCTCGCCGAGGCAGCCGTCAAGTTAAATCCCGAGGACGCGGAGAGTCAGTCATGGCTGGGCCTGGCGCTGGCCCGGCAGGGGCTGGGTTCAAGCGCCCTCGCTCACTTGCAGACAGCCGTTGCCATGGCCCCGTCTAACCAGCAGGTGCTGGTGAACTCGATAGAGGCCTATGTTATGATCGGCGACGAATCGTCTGCGCAAAGACTCATCGAGCAGGCGAAACAAAGCAGGATCTCCCTCGCCGACCTCGACATTGACCCCAGTATGGGAGCCCTGCTGTCCACCGCAAAGTAAAAGGCCACGCCAGAAACGAAGGCCAGGGAGTGATATGACGAAAGCACACGAAGACCAGAACAAGCCCGAGCCGACTGAGGTAGAGCAAGCTCCCAAGGTAGGTCTGCCGATTCGCGCGAACGCCATCAAAGACCGCGGCCTGCCCGGCCTCACCCCGCACGCCATCAAGGATCCAGGTCTGCCTGGCGCCCCTAAAGAGTAGACCAGCGCCTGACTTCAGAGCCGGAGTGCCTCCAGCTCAGGTTCTAAGCCAGACCCCTCTCAGCTCACAGTAGGATTTACGAGCTGTCTGCTGTTCCTCGCGCCCTCTACGCTGCGACTGGTTGCGCGAGCGTGCCCCTGTTACTGTAAGCTGGTCGCAGATTCGACGTCCTATGACACCTTCCACCACAAATCCCACCCTGTCTTACATGGACGGGGAACACATGCGGTTTGTGCGCCTTGACCGGCTGCCCTTCTCAGTTGGGCGTCTGCCTGAGCGAGACCTGGTGCTTACCCACAAGTGTGTGTCGCGGGACCACGCCGTGGTGCTGCAGGAGGAGGACAACTACTACGTCGAAGATCGGGGCAGCCGTCACGGAACCTACGTGAACGGCGAGAAGATCGACCGCTGCCTGCTGCACGACGGGGATTCGATCCACATCGGCTCCATGAGCGGTCCGATGCTGCGCTTCCGCAACAGTAACTCCGAGACGCATAGCAGTGGAGAGCTGCTCAAATCACTCGGTGAGGTGACCTCGCCCAAGGATCTGGGGCGGCTGAGCTGGTTCCTCGATGCGGCCCGCAAGCTCAACGAGGTCGGCGCAGTAGAAGAGGTTCTGGTCGCACTGGTGCAGCTCACCCTGCAGCTGACGCGCGTCGAGCGTGGATTCGTCTTCCTGCGCGACAAAAAGACTGGCGAGATGCGCATGATCCTGGGCAGAAACGCCTCGGGAGCTGCGCTCGAAGAAGACTCGACCATCTCGCACCGCGCCATTCAGCAGGCCACCGACAGCGCGTCGAAGTTCATCGTGACCGACACCCTGCAGGACCAGGTCGCGACGCCCTGGATGAGCGTGGTGGCAAAGAATATCCGCAGCGTCTTCTGCCTGCCCCTGCGCAAACGGACGGTCGAGACGGGGCTGGCCTCGGACGAAATCCTGGGGCTGCTCTACCTCGACAGCCGGCTCGAGCCCGGCAATCTCACCCAGGTGGACAATCAGCTGCTCGAGGCGATCTCGAAGGAGGCCGCCGGGCTGATCGAAAACACCATCCTTGCCGAGGCCGAGAAAGATGCCGTCGCCTACCGCAAGGAGTTGAGCCTCGCAGCGCAGATCCAGCAGGGGCTCATGGAAATCAATCTCCCCAAGCTGCCCTACGCCACCCTCAAGGCGCATAGCGTGCCCTGCAAGGAGATCGGCGGCGACTTCTACGACGTGATCGCGATGCCGGACTGCGTCTGCGTAACCATTGCGGACATATCCGGCAAGGGCATCTCCGCGGCCATCCTTGCGGCCAGCCTGCAGGGCCTCATCTACGCGCAGATGGTCTCGCGGCAGCCGCTCACCGACATTGCCCTGCTGGTGAACCGCTTCCTCTGCGCGCGCGACGTGGGCAAGTACGCGACCATGATCCTCATGCGCCTCTACCCCGACGGCAGGGTTGAATACTTGAACTGCGGACACGTCCAGCCGCTGGTAGTGCATGAGGGCGAGGTGCATCATCTGGACCGCTCCAACATGGTCGTGGGTCTGCTCCCCGAGGCTACTTACGAGTCCGCTGTATACCAGATGCGCACCGCGGAGCGCCTGTTCCTGGTCACCGACGGGGTGACCGAAGCCGAAAACGCCGACGGGGATTTCTACGGAGACGATCGCCTGGAGGAGGCAGTTCGGACACTGGATCTGGAGTCCATCCTCCGCCAGGTGAGCGCCTTCTGCGACGGCGTGCCGGCCAACGACGACTGCACCATGCTCGAGGCCTGCTACAACCATTGCCTGTAGCATTCCTCGGCCCTGCGTGACGAGCCCGCTCCCGCTGACACTGCCTGGGCAAACCGCAATCGCTCCTCCGCTTCACGAGAAACACGCTGCGCAAGGAACCGCAGGCCTTCAGTCCAGACCCCGGCTGGAAGTGGCGCTGCAACTAGTTCGAAAAAAGCAGCAGCGCGGTGAATCAAGCCTGCACCCCTCTGCATCCAAATTTCAATTAAGCCCCGGAGGGGTATTTCATGCGCTCTGATCTGGTCTATTCCGCAGCCGAGAAGTTGCCCAATCGTTTCACGCTGTGTCTCACGGTCGCTCGGGCCGCTCGCAAGCTTCATATCCCATCCACCGCGACTGAAGTGACCATCAACAAGGTGCTGTCGGGCATCGCCGCCGGGGAATTTGGCAGGGCAGGCGAGATGCTCCCCGCCGAGGAGGCTGTGGAGATTCGCAAGGCAGTCAAGCGCCATCGGGCCATCTCGGCCGAGACCGAAGCCCAGGCAGCCTGACAACTTCATTCAGACTTGGCGCGAAAGCCTGCCCGGGGAAATAAAGAAAGGCACACAAAGAGGGACAGCCATGTGCTGTCCCTCTTTGTGTGTTCGGTGTTACCCGTCCGCGGTGACTGCCCGCCACGGCTACCGTCACTCATCTACTGGCACTCAGCTGCCTGAGCTACTGAACAGACCCGTTTCGAGCGCTTTCCTTCTGCGCCACCACCCGCTCTGCATTGCGCTCGAGGGCATCCGCCTGGGGCATGAAGTCGATCGCCTTATTGATCATCGGATCCCACTCCGCACGCGCCTTGAGCCCCTCCTGCTGACCGAATTGCGAGGTAAAGAGCTCGGCCTTGATGTTGGCCTTCACCCAGTCCATCACGTTGTTCAGGTCCTGATCGGTATACGCAATCTCCTGCGAGGCGAGGAACTGCTTGAACTCCCCAAGAACAGCGTCGTTGACCGCGAAATCCCTCCCGATGGTGCGGTTGGACAGGTAGTGCTTGCTGAAGTTGAAGAAAGCGTAGTGCTCCATCAGCACGTCCTGGAAGTGGTTCGACTTGGGCGTCTCGATCTTGTCGTCAGGGGTGATTCCACCGCCGCCGTAGACCGTCCGTCCGGAGTCGGTCAGCTTCACCTCGCGGTCTTTCGCGTCCTGCTTGGCGCCGTGGTTGTAGTAGTAGTCGTAGAGCGAGACGCCGTTGTAGTTGCGCTGAATGAGCCGGCCGCTCGGAGTGTAGTAGTGGTAGGTGGTGAGCGCCAAACCTGTATTTTCGGACAGCTGATACACGGTCTGCACCAGACCCTTGCCGAACGTGGTCTCACCCACGATGAGCGCCCGGTCGTGGTCCTGCAGCGCTCCGGAGACGATCTCGGCCGCCGATGCCGTGCCGCGGTTTACCAGCACCACCACCGGGTATTCGCGGCCGCCGTTGCCATGGGTGGCCTTGTAGATTTGGTCGGGGTAGGCCCGTCCGCGCTGCGAAACAATGATCTGGCCCCGATGCAGGAACTTGTCGCAGACCGCGACCGCCTCGCTCAGCAGTCCGCCGGGATTACCCCGCAAGTCGAGCACCAGCCCTTTCAGGTCGCCAAACTGGTCCAGTGCGTCTGAGATTTCGCGGCCCGTAGTCTCCTGGAAGTTCTTGAGGTGGATGTAGCCGATACCCGGCCGGATCATGTACTTCAGATCGACGCTGGGGTTGGGAATCTCGTCCCGGACGAGGTCGAAGATCAGCGGCTTGCTGGCTCCCTCACGCGCAAAGGTGACCTGCACGTGGGTACCCTTGGGCCCCTTGAGCAGGTTGGCCACTTCATCCGACGCGAGGTTGTCCGTTATCTTGCCGTCCACTGCCACGATCACGTCCCCGGGCCTCACGCCTGCGCGAAAAGACGGCGTTCCCTCGATCGGGTAGACGACGACAATCTTGTTAGCCTGCGGCTGGATCAGCATGCCGACGCCGTAGTACTTGCCGTGCTGGTCTTCACGCATCTTCGCGTAAGACTTCGGATCGTAGAAGCTGGAGTGAGGATCGAGGACGCGCAGCATGCCGGGGATGGCGCCGTCGTAGATCACCTTGCCGGGCTTGTCCCCGTCCAGCGGTTCGGCGTAGTTCTGAGAGACGATGTCGTAGACGCTGGTGAAGGAGCGCAGACTGTCCCGGTAGGTGGACTCGTCCGTGGTGGCCTGTGCGCCCACATTCTGGTTCACGGTGAATCCCACGACCGCGCAGACAGCGAAAAACAGGGTCAGAGAGTAGGCGGTGCGGCGGGTGCGGGATGCCATAATCCGGAGGTCCTCAAACGCGCCGGGAGAGGGCAGTCAGGCCGCGCCTTTATCTAGGCGACACACACTGGAGGCGACCGGGGCGTCTGGTCTAACTATAGCATTCAGACTCACGCGAATCGGTCCACGGCAAGGCTCCGAGTTCATCCGTTCAAAGCGGCCCCGGCGGCGCTCTCGGCTTGAGTCGGGCACGGTCTTGGGCAACGTCCGTTCGTGGGCAATAGCGTGCGCGGTGCCGGTCGGCCATCGCGCTGTCGCTCCATCAGCTTGCTTCGACGACCGCGCCCGCCGGCTTGAACGTCACCACTGCGCCCGGAGGCTGCCCGGGATTGGCTTTCACGGGAGGCGGTGTTTAGAATGACCGCAGCGGACCCTGTAAAGATCGAGCGCGATCGCAGCCGGTAAAGCCGGTGGCCGGGCCGGGAGCTTGAGACAGCCGTTCGTTTGAGACGTCAATTACCCATGAGAATCGGACTTCCGCAGTGCTCCGCCGTCCTGGCCTCTACCGTCGCACTCCTGGCCGGAATGGCCGGAGCTCAGACCTCGACCCAGACCAACATGCCGGCAGTCCCCCAGGCCTCGACCCAGGCCTCGCCCTTTGGCGGGACGGTGGTCGAGGACGTGATCGCCCGCGTGAACGATCAGATCATCAGCCGCTCCGACTATGAGCGTGCCGAGCAGGATCTGGAGCAGCGCGCCCGGCAGTCCAATATGCCGCCCCAGCAGATCGAGGCCGAGCGTCGCGACCTGCTGCGCGATCTGGTCGACCAGCAGCTGCTGCTCTCCAGGGGTAAGGAGCTCGATATTACCGGCGAGACCGAGCTGGTCCGGGAGCTCGACGACATTCGCAAGCAGAACCACCTCGACTCGATGGAAGACCTGCAGAAGGCGGCCGAGGCGCAGGGCGTCAACTACGAAGATTTCAAGGCAAATATCCGCAACCGCATCATCACCCAGGACGTGATTCGGCAGGAAGTCGGGCGCCACCTCAACCTCACCCAGGCCGATGTGCAGCGCTACTACGAGCGGCACAAGGCAGACTACAACCGCCCGGAGTCGGTACACCTCGCCGAGATCATGGTCCCTGTCTCCGATCCTGCAGCCTCGGCCGTGGCCCAGGCCAAGGCTGAGGAGTATGAGGCGAAGCTCAAGGCTGGCGCCGACTTCGACCAGCTGGTCAAGGATTCTTCCGCAGGCTCTACAGCTCCGCTGGGCGGCGACCTGGGGTCGTTTCCCAGGGGAAAGCTGCCCAAGGTGCTGGAAGACCAGACCTTCGTGCTGAAGTCCGGCGAGTATACGAAGCCCATCCAGACCAGGCAGGGCTTCATCATTCTCAAGGTGCTGGAGCACCAGCCCGGCGGCCAAATGGCCCTCAAAGACGTGCAGCCGCAGGTTGAGGATGCGTTGGCGCAGGAGCGGGTACAGCCTGCCGTCCGTGCCTACCTCGCCGAGGCGCGTCTCGAGGCCTACGTAGTCTACAAGCCGGGCTATGTAGATAGCGCTGCCGTTGTCAATCCGAGCCAGATTGTCTACAGCGCGGCCTCGCCGCCGGCTCCCAAGAAGAAGAAGAAAACAGTCCGTACGCGCTACCGGCAAAAGAGCCGTCGGACCTTGGACAAGGCTGCCGATACGCAGACCGCCAGCGCGCCGGCGATGCCCAGCCTGGCCGATGCGCCCCACGCCGACAGCTCTTCTGCGGCGGCCACCGGCCCCGCTGCTGCGACCACGGACAGCGCAGGCGCTGCAAGGGCTGCAGGCGCTGCAACGGCTGCAGGCGCAGCCGCTCCTGCAGTAGCGCCACGGGCGAGTGCCTCTCAGGATACCGCCGTGGCAAGCACTGGAAAGACTCGGGAATCGGCTCGCAAAAAGGGCAGCCGGTCGTCCGACGTGGCGACTACCGAGAGGGCCGGCAAGAGGGAGAAGATTCGCTTCGGTCAGGCCCCCCGCGAGACGCTGCCCGCCAACGACAATACCCGCGAGATCGATGCGCACGCGACCGGGCCGACCGAGGCCCCGGCATCTACCGCACCGGCTGAGACCCAGGTGGCGTCCGCCGACATCCCCGAGCAGGCCCCTGATGCTCAAAAGGCGGGAAAGAAGCGCTTCAGCGCCCGCGCCAAGCTGCCCAAGGTGAAGAAGTCGAAGACTCCGCCGCCTGATCCTTACGCCCCTCCGCCTCTCACCCCGGATGAGATCGCGGCCAAGCAGGCGCAGTCGGCGCCGCTGGGGCTGGCCGGTGATACGGCCAAGCCGGTCAAGAAAAAGAAGGTGAAGCCCACCGAGAAGACGCGCCTGCAGGACCAGAAGAAGCCGGACGACGCCGCTCCGCCTGCCGACGGCACGATCCCGGCCCCCGGCGAGGCGCCGCTGACCACCCAGGGTTCTGCGACGGCTGCTCCCCCCGCAACGACACCGGCGGCCGCGCCAGCCACTCCGCTGGGAACAAATCCTGTGCAAACTCCTCCCACCAACACGCAAGGTGTTCCCACCCCGGGAGAGGGCAATCCGGCCACCCCTGCGCCCCCGCCCCAGTAGCCGCCCGGAGAGAGATGAAAGAGCTTTTCGTAGCGGACCTGGTCAGGCACGAGAACCAGACCGTCACCTCGTTCTTCGCCGCGAGCTCCAAGCAGCTGCGGACGAAGAAGGGTGGCGAGCACTACCTCGCCCTCATCCTCGCCGACCGCACCGGCCAGCTTGAGTGCCGCATGTGGGACAACGCGCTCGAGAGCTCCGCGACCTTCGAACAGGGCGACATCGTCAAGGTGCGCGGACAGGTCTGCCGCTATCAGGAGCGCATCCAGGTCAACGTGGAGCAGATTCGCGGTGCCCTCGAGGGTGAGTACGAGCTCGGCGACTTCTTGCCCAAGACCTCTAGAGACATCGACGCTATGTGGGCGGAGCTGGCCGGCTACGTCGAGAGCTTTACCGATCCTGATCTGAAGGCGCTGCTGCGCGCTTTCCTGAGCGATCCGGAGATCGCCGCGGCCCTCCATCAGGCGCCCGCCGCGAGGAGCATGCACCATGCCTGGATCGGAGGGCTGCTCGAGCATGTGCTCAGTCTGCTCGGCCTCTGCGACATCACGGCGAAGCATTACCCCCACGTGCACCGCGACCTGCTGCTCTCCGGAGCCATGCTGCACGACATCGGCAAGCTCTACGAGCTGCGCTGGGCGACAGGCTTTGAATACACCCACGAGGGCACGCTGCTGGGGCACATCACCATCGGCATCGGCATGATCGACAGGAAGATTGCTGCTCTGCCAGCCTTTCCGGCCGCCCTTCGGCTGCTGCTGCTGCATGTGATCCTCAGCCATCACGGGCGGTACGAATTCGGTTCGCCCAAGCTGCCCATGATCCCCGAGGCGATGCTCTTCAGCTACCTCGACGATCTCGATGCCAAGATGCAGAGCATGCGCAACGAATTTGAAAAGAGCAGCGCGCTGGGACGACCGCAGGGCGAGTTCACCGATTGGGTGCGCGCCCTCGAGCGGCCGCTGCTCGACACCTCGGGCTTCCTTGCCGCCGCAGCTGACAAGGCCGGCAAGCAGTAGCAGAAGCCGAGCTGACGAGAAGGACTGCAGCCGGCAAGGCGACCGGCGCAAGGCTGAATCGATGAGCAATACAAGCGATGTGAGGCTGAATGATGACTGACGCTTACCTGCTGAAGACCGAGCCTGACTCCTACTCCATCTCCGATCTCGAGCGCGACAAAGAGACGATCTGGGACGGAGTCACCAACCCGCAGGCGGTGAAAAATCTCCGCGAGATGAAGCCTGGATCGCTCCTGGTCATCTACCACACGGGTGACGAACGAGCAGCGGTCGGCATGGCTGGCGTGGTCTCGGTCGATGCTTCCGACCTCAAGGTCCCCAAGGTTCGCATCAGGTTCAAGAAGAAGATCAGTCATCCGAAGACTCTGAGTGACGTCAAGGCCGCAAAGCTCTTCGAGGGTTCCCTGCTGGTCAGGCAGGGCCGCCTCAGCGTCGTTCCGCTCACCCCGGAGCAGTACGACTGGCTCATCGGCTAGTGAGTGTCGTTCGTCTCCTTATGGTGAAGCGCGACCGCCGGACTCCACTTCCAACCCAGGCGTGGTGCTGGTGATGCTCGCGTTCCAGGTGTCTATGAGTCTCGACGCTCCAGAAACGGTATGTCTCTCGAGAGAGAACTCGCACGCTCCCTACGCCGAATAGCCGCAGCGGCTGACGTGGTATGTTGCATTGGAACTCCGGAGAACAAGTGCTGAACAAGCTGACCTATGTGGCAATTGCGTTGCTGATTGCCGCATCCCTGGCTACCCGGGCAGCGGCCGCGCAGGATGCACTGGTGCTGCTGCACGGCAAGGTCTGGACCGGCAACCCGCAGCAGCCCGAGGCCGAGGCCGTTGCACTCCGCGCAAACCAGATCGTCGCCGTAGGCAACGTAGCCGCAGTCCTCGCGGCGGCTGGCCCCAACCCGAAGATCATCGAGCTGGGCGGACGGCGCGTGGTTCCCGGCTTCAACGATGCCCACGTCCACTTTATGGACGGAGGAGATTCGCTCGTCACCCTCGACACCCGCGATGCGGCGAGTGCGGCAGAGTTTCGTGACCGCGTGGCCGCCTACACTCACACCCTGGAAGATGGCGAGTGGGTGCGGAACGGCAACTGGGACCACGAACGCTGGCCCGGCGCGCAGCTGCCCACCCATGTCGTCATCGACTCCGCTACCGGCGGCCATCCCGCATTCCTTTGGCGCACCGACGGGCACATGGCCCTAGCCAATGCTCTCGCTATGCGACTGGCTGGGGTTGACCGCAACACTCCCGACGTCGCTGGCGGCGTCATCGTGCGCGATGCCGAGGGTAATCCGACCGGCATCTTCAAGGACGCCGCAACCGCTCTGATCTCCCGCGCCGTCCCGCCGCTCACCACCGTGCAGATGGAGCGCGCCCTCGATGCAGCCATGCGGTATGCGGCTGCCAACGGCGTCACCAGCGTACAGGATCTCGCCGGCTCGACCACCGACACCCGCGAGCCGGCCTTCTTTCGCGAGTATCAGCAGATGGAGCGGGCCGGCAAGCTCACGGTGCGCATCGCCACCTCGGAGCGACTGCTCGACTGGCAGCCGCTCGCCGCAGCCGGCATCACAGCAGGCTTCGGCAACGCAGGGCTGCGCACCGGCGGGGTAAAGGGCTTCGCCGACGGGGCGCTCGGCTCGCGCACCGCCTGGATGCTCCAGCCGTTCAGCGACTCGCCCGCGGGAGCACCGGACCAGAGCGGTATCCCCAGCGATGAGCTGCTTGATGACAAGAAGATGTACGCCGACATCCTGGGCGCTGACCGGGCCGGATTGCAGGTAATGATCCATGCCATCGGCGACCGTGCCAACCGCACGATCCTTGACCTCTACGAGCGGGCCGAGGCTGAGGATGGCCCGCGCGACCGGCGCTTCCGCATCGAGCATGTGCAGCACCTCGACCCAGCCGACCTGCCGCGCTTCGCAAAGCTGCACGTGATCGCCTCCATGCAGCCCTACCACGAGGCAGACGATGGACGATGGGCATCCAATCGCCTTGGGCCTGAGCGCTCCAGGCTCAGCTATGCGTGGCGGTCGCTGCTCGATTCCGGCGCAGTTCTGGCCTTCGGCTCCGACTGGCCGGTCGCCCCCATGGAACCGCTCAAGGGCATCTACGCCGCCGTCACCCGCCGCACCATCGATGGCAGGAACCCCGAGGGCTGGATTCCGGAGCAGCGCATCACCGTCGCTGAGGCGCTCCACGCCTACACCGTGAGCGCCGCCTACGCCGAGTTTCAGGAGAAGGTGAAGGGCTCGATCGAGCCCGGCAAACTCGCCGACGTGGTCGTCCTCTCGATCGACATCCTGCATGCCACGCCGGACGAGCTGGGCGCCGCGAAGGTGGACATGACCATCTTCGATGGCCGCGTCATCTACGACCGCAACGCGCCGCATCCTTAGCTCACGCACCTCTCCTTTTCTCAGGATGAACGCGAAAGTTCTCAGGGTGAATGCGGATGTCAACGTCAAGACAGGCCGATGAATCCTGCCGGCGGTCCCCACCATCAGAGCTTCTGGACGTCCTCAGACCGGGAGTCCCTGCCGCCCCGATAACTCACGGTAAGCGGCGGACCTTGAACACGCAGTCCGGTGCGCCAGCAACTGGCGGGTCTCGCATCAGCGAAAGGACCTCATGCCTCGCAGCAACCGCTGGGGTATCGCTGCAGCAGGCGTCCTGCTGCAGATGGCGCTCGGCGCGGTCTACGCCTGGAGCGTCTTCCGGACACCAATCGTCAGGCAGTTCAACTGGACCATCTCGCAGGTCACACTCACCTTCACCATCTGCATCTTTGTGCTGGGAATTTCAGCCTTCTGCGGCGGCCTGTGGCTGAACCGGTCCGGGCCGCGCACCGTCGCTCTTACCGGCGGCTTTCTCTACGGCCTGGGTGTCTTCCTCGCCAGCCTCTCGGCGCATCGCCTCTGGTGGCTCTACCTCTCCTATGGAGTCATCAGCGGTATCGGCCTCGGCTTCGGCTACATCGTTCCTGTCTCTGTGTTAGTGAAGTGGTTCCCAGACCGGCGCGGCCTCATCACCGGCATCGCCGTGGGTGGCTTCGGCGCCGGAGCCCTGGTCACCGCTCCCATCGCGACCCGCCTGATTCAACACGTGGGCGTACTGCACACCTTTTCCCTCCTCGGTATCGCCTACCTCATCGTCACGATGGCCGCAGGCTACTTCATGCAGAATCCGCCCGCGGGCTGGCGGCCGCAAGGGTGGTTACCCACGGCTAAGGAGTCCGCCGAACGCACCGCCCGCGACTACTCCCTCCGCGAGGCGCTGCGCACCTGGCAGTGGTGGGCGCTCTGGGCTCTGCTCTTCCTGAATACATCGGCCGGCATCTCGCTCATCTCGCAGGAGTCGCCCATGTTTCAGAAGATTGCCGGAGTCACCGTGATCGTGGCCGCTGGCATGCTGGGCGTCGTGAGCATCGGCAACGCGGTGGGAAGGGTCTTCTGGGCGTGGGCCTCGGACAGCCTCACGCGGCGCTGGACATTCGTCCTCATGTCCGCACTGCAGGTTGGCCTCTTCTTCCTGCTGCCCTATTGCACGTCAGCGGCCCGGATGACGGCCGTCGCGTTCCTCATCCTGATGTGCTACGGAGGCGGCTTCGGCACCATGCCCGCCTTTGCCGCGGACTACTTCGGCTCAAAAAACGTCGGCCCCATCTACGGCCTTATGCTCACAGCCTGGGGATGTGCCAGCGCCTTCGGCCCGCTGCTGATCGCTCACCTGCGCGAGAGCAGCGGCTCCTACACAACCGGCCTGCGGGTGATTGCAATCATCATGGCCGCATCGGCCGTCGTGCCGCTGATCGTCCGCCCGCCCAAGGCCGAGGCGTGACGCAGAGATGAAAACAAATCCACTCCGGCACTTCGAGTCACCATCGACGCGAGTTCTGCGCAATGATCGTAAGGTCGTCGCGCTGGCAAAGAGACCAGTGCCGCAACTGAAGCAAAGGGATTGACGCCTTGAACGGCTCGTCCCCAGCCTACACGGAGTCCTCCGGGCCGCCAGCGGCCGAGGCAAGACCACCAGGGCACAGTCAGGACCGCGGGACTGAGTGGTGACACGCACTACGCCGCGCGCTCATGCGATCATTCCTTCGCTCGCGATCTGCTTTTCCTTCGCGCACGAAAGAAGTGGCCCTATGAACGGTGAATCCCTGCCAAACGGCGACCCTGTACTTCAGACCCATCCGCTGCCAGCCGGTACTCCGCCACCATTCCGCGTGCTGGCAGCCAAGACCATGATCGCGCACACACTCACCTACGTCGTCATGGGAGTGCTCGCGTCCCGCTTCCTGAACTACGCGGCGCTCTTTGGCCGCCCCTGCTCCGGCATGCGACCAATGAACAGCATATGGGTGATGATCGGGCCGTTGCTGCAGCCTATCCGTGGCCTCCTCTTCGCCTCAGTGTTTTACCCTCTGCGCAGCCGCCTCTTTGGCGTGAAAGATGGTTGGCTGATGATGTCGTGGATACTGGTTGCCATCGGCATCCTCTCCACCTTCAGCCCCGCTACCGGCTCGTTTGAGGGACTCGTATACTCGACGGTGCCCGCCTCAATACAGCTGCGAGGGTGGCTCGAGATCATGCCCCAGGCCGTGCTGCTCTCGGCCCTGCTCTGCTACTGGATCAATCACCCGGGGAAGCGATGGCTTACCTGGGTCCTGAGCATTCTCTTCGCGCTGACCACCGGCATCATCTCCCTCGGCCTCTTCGCAAGAAACAAGTAGCGCGCCGCCCACCAGAACCCCAACCCGATCAGATCCCGCAGATCGAAACCCAGACAATTCGCAGCAGACAAATCGCCCGCCTACTGCTTATGCTGTGGCGGCTGCTGAAGCGGCACGCCTCCGTCAAGCAGATGCTGACCGATGTCGTCAATGCTGACATTCCCGCCGACGAACATACCGGCGACCGGAGACGCGTTCGACAACACGAGCACTCCCATGCCTGCCTTGCCGTCGAAGCCCATGTAGGAGCGGTAGCCTCCGGTAAGCCCGTTGTGCCAGACGGTCTCGCGGTCGACGCCGGTGGTAACTCGCCAGCCAAGGGCAATCTGCATAGCCGGAATGTTCGTCGCTCGGCGGACGGCCAGCATCGACGCCAGGGCAGGAGCGAGCGGCGATCTGGTCAGGGACAGGTTAGCGCTCAAAAACTTCAACATGTCATTGGCAGAGGAGCGCAGAGCGCCCGCCCCGGCCAGGGTGAGCAGGTCCCAGTTCTCGACCGGTGCAAGGCGGGCGTTGTGGCCCGCGGCGAGGCGCGCTTTCATGGCTGGGGTCAGGCTGACCGCGGTGCTGCTCATATAAAGAGGCGTGCAGATGCGCGACTTCACCAGCTCCTCGTACTCCATACCTGCACGCCGCGCCAGGGCATGCCCAAGCAGGCCTCCGCCGAGGTTCGAGTACTCATACTCTGACCCTATATCGCGGGTCAACTGATAGCCGGACAGAAATTCATATAGTTGGTCGACGGAATAATCCGCATAGGGATTGGCAAGGTTTTTAGGGGCTAGATTGGTAGGCAAACGCGGCAGCCCTGAGGTGTGGGTGGCAAGGTCGACGAGGGTGATCAAGCGGCCGTTGCGCTGAGGAACCTTGACCTCAGACGGCAAGTAATTGGACAGCGGGTCGCCGAGCGAGACTTCGCCATGGTGCACCATGTCTGCCAGCAGCAGGCAGGTGAAGACCTTGGTCAGGGAGCCGATCTCAAAGATAGTGTCGCCGTCCAGAGTGCGGTCATCGCCCTCCTCAAGTTGGCCGTAGGCGACCACGCGGCGGCCTTGATCCCAAACGATGCCGGCCACGATCCCCAAGCTCTGGTGCTTGGTGTCGATGCGGTCGACCAGAATACTTCGGATTGCGTCGTCAGACGGAATTGGAAATGGTCGAAGCGGCTGGGTCATGGCTTGTGATCCGTGCGGCGAAACGGAGTACGTCGGCGATTACCGTTGGCTTCTGCGCCTGATTGATCCAATTAAACAGCAGGTTGAGTAGCGCATTCAGCGGGGGCCCGATCAGATCCTGCGGATGGACCCGGGATACTTGGCGACCGTGGGGTCCGCAGTCAGCAAAGTGATGCCCTCAGCGATCGCCTGCGCCACGAGCATGCGGTCGAAAGGATCTTTGTGGATCGGCGGTGGCCCCCCGAGAGCAAGAGCGTGATCGCCGGACAAGGGCAGCTCGACGTGACCATGGTCTAACAGGGTCCGCCGCAGGAGCCCGGGTTGAGGTAAGAGGTCCCCGCGACCCTGCCGGCTTTTGATGGCCACTTCCCAGACGCTTATGGCGCTGAAAACAAGCTCACTCTCAGGGTCTTCCAGTAAGGCGCGGGCGGCGCGAGACAATTCGCGGGCGTCTCGCGCCGCCCAGACTTGACTCACGCCAGTCAGTGCCAGGCGTTAAATATCGAGGTTCTTTACGTCGAGCGCATTGTCTTCTATAAACTTGCGGCGCGCCTCTACATCCTCACCCATCAGCGTGGTGAAGATCGTCTCCGTCTCCGCAATGTCCTCAAGCTTCACCTGCAGCAGGGTGCGCTTCTCCGGGTCCATCGTCGTCTCCCACAGCTGCGTTGCCGTCATCTCGCCCAGCCCCTTGTAGCGCTGCACGGCGTAGTCGCGTTTGCCCTGCTCGATGACGTAGTCGAAGAGTTCATGGGGGTTCTGCTTGATCACCGGCTCAAGCGCGACACGGCCCGCTGCCCGTTTTGGCGCAACCTTGCCCGCCTCCGCCTCTCCAACCGTCTCACCCTCTGTCTCCTCCGGATCGGCAGCCACCACGGCGGCCTTCGGCGCATACTCGATCGAGAACGGCGGCTCGAGCGACCCGCGAATCTGCGCATACTTCGTCATCATCTGCCGATATTCGGGCGAGGTCGCGAGCGCCCAGCCGATGGTGCGCTGCGAGCCCTGCGCGTCGATAAAGCTCAGCGACCACGTCTGGTGCTCCTCGTCATAGACGAGATCGCTAACCGACTTGAACTGGTGCTTCGCCGCGATGCCCTTAAGCTCCTCGTGCAGAGTCTGCAGCTTTGGCGGGGCGCCGGCCCCTTCGAAGTCGACACGCCGCGCCAGATCGAGCCGCGCGAGCATGGTGACCACCTGCTCATTGCGGATTCGCTTGTCCACCTTGTCAAAGGCATCCAGATACTCGCGCAGCTGCCCCATGAAGCGGGTGAGCTGCGAACCTTCAAGCTTCTCGCCCTTGTCCCCGTAGCGCACGATCATGCCGTCGGACGCACGCTTCACCATGACCTGTATGAACTCGCGATCGTCCTTGATGTACTGCTCGAACTTGCCCTTCTTGATGCGATAGAGCGGCGGCTGCGCGATGTAGACGTGGCCGCGGCGTATCAGCTCCGTCATGTGGCGGAAGAAGAACGTCAGCAGCAGCGTACGGATGTGCGAACCGTCCACATCGGCATCCGTCATCAGGATGATCTTGCCGTAGCGCAGCTTCGATGGATCGAAGTCGTCCTTGCCGATCCCGCAGCCCATCGCCGTGATCATGGCGCGAATTTCTTCGTGCCCCAGCATCTTGTCGTAGCGCGCCTTTTCGACGTTAAGGATCTTGCCCTTGAGCGGCAGGATCGCCTGGAAGCGGCGGTTGCGGCCCTGCTTGGCGGTTCCGCCTGCCGACTCGCCCTCAACCAGGTAGACCTCGCAGTGGTCGGGGTCACGCTCGCTGCAGTCGGCCAGCTTGCCCGGCAGCCCGCCCCCGTCGAGCGCGCCTTTGCGCCGGGTCAGGTCGCGCGCCTTGCGGGCTGCCTCGCGGGCACGCGCCGCCTCGATCGCCTTGTTGATGATCCGCTTCGCGACCGGCGGGTTCTGCTCGAGGAACATGCCCAGCTTCTCGTTGATGAAGGCCTGCACGATGCCCGCAATATCGGAGTTCAGCTTGCCCTTGGTCTGGCCCTCAAACTGCGGCTGCGAAAGCTTGACACTGATGACCGCAACCAGCCCCTCGCGCACATCGTCGCCGGAGAGGTTCTCCTTCACGTCCTTGAACAGGCCGAGCTGCTGACCCGCCACGTTAATGGTGCGAGTCAACGCAGTGCGGAAGCCGGAGAGGTGCGTGCCTCCGTCAACCGTGTTGATGTTGTTTGCAAAGGTGAAGATGGTCTCGGAGTAGCTGTCGTTATACTGCAGCGCGATGTCCATCTCGACGCCGTCACGCAGAGCCTCCATCACGATCGGCTTCTCGTGCAGCACCTGCTTGCCCTTGTTCAGCAGCTTGATAAACTCCGCGATCCCGCCCGCGTACTTGAACTCTGTGCGCTTGCTCTCGCCGGTCTTCGCATCGACCGTACGCTCATCGGTGAGGGTGATCGCCAGCCCCTTGTTCAGGAAGGCCAGCTCCCGCAGTCGCTGCGCCAGGGTGTCGTAGTTGTACTCCGTCATGGTGAAGATCGACTTGTCCGGCAGGAAGTGGATCTTCGTCCCCTGCTTGCGCGACTTGCCTGTCTGCCGCACCGTTGAGATGGGAATGCCACGGGCGTAGTCCTGCTCGTATGTGTGGTCGTCGCGCCAGATCTCTACGTTGAACTCCTCTGAGAGCGCATTGACGCACGAAACTCCGACCCCATGCAGCCCGCCAGAGACCTTGTAGTTCGACGCGTCGAACTTGCCGCCCGCATGCAGCTTGGTAAGCACCACCTGCACAGCCGGCATCACACTGCCGTCGGAGAGCGTCATGTTGTCGACCGGAATACCTCGGCCGTCATCAACCACGGTCACCGAGTTGTCCACGTGAATGGTGACCTCGATATGGCTTGCGTGGCCGGCCAGCGCTTCGTCGACGGAATTATCGACGACCTCGTAGACCAGGTGATGCAGCCCCTGGTCCCCGGTCGAGCCGATGTACATCGCCGGGCGCAGGCGCACCGCCTCCAGCCCCTCGAGGATGGTGATGTTCTCGCCCGTATAGGAGTTCGGCGCCACAGGGGACACCGGCTGGACGTCGACGGAGGGTCGGATTTCGAGCGCTGGAGGGACGGGAAACAGCGGAACAGTAGTCAGTTCTTTCGTCGACATGAAACTCCGGTCAGGAGGCCCTCTACCGAAGCCGTTCGACCTCGGCGGTAGAGGCAATAAGCGATTCAAATTGCTTAGCTTAGGGGCTCCAGAACTAGCTCGATTATAGCATGCGTAGGGCGCTGTTTTAGCGCTTGAAAGCAGCCCGACAGCGCGCGCGGCGACGCCCATCCGCAGCACCCCGGCCTCCGCCTGAGCGCGTTCTTCCCAGTGGCATCTCTGACATCCGGCAAAAAACGTCTTTCGGTTGAAAACATTGGGCTTATACTGAGTCGACGCTTGAAGAGGCGTCAGAACCACTGTCTAAATTCCCCAGACTGAGGTAACTACTATGAAACTAGCAGTTCGCCCTCTCGCAGCCGCCGCTTTGCTCGCAGGACTCGCCGCCAGCACCCACTCCCAACCCGCCGCCTCCCTGCATGCCGGAAACAGCATGCCGTCCATCAAAAAGGTATCCTTCCGGCCGTTTCCCTCTTGCCCACCGGACGACCCTGATGCCTGCGGTGTTGGTGGCGGCAAATAACGGATCAGATTCAGAAGATTAACGCTGCCGGCAGCCGGAGCTAAGCTCCACTCCCCAGCAGCACCGACCGCCTGTGAGCCTCGCTCAGGCCGCAGGCGGAGCGTTGCCTCAGTTCTTCTTACGTTTCTCGTTGAGTCTTGCTTGGATTCAGGCTATCCTCAGAATCGGCGGGTTCCCCACGATGGCTCACGATTCGTACTTGGATGCGGTAATCAGCGTCGTCACCTTCGCCGAGCCTCTATTCACCCTGCTTGCTCTGCTGGCCTTCCTGCGCGCCGGGGAGCAGCTACGCTTCCCGTCCTTGCGAAACTTCCTTATACTCCGGCTCACCACTGGAGTCGGGCTCACTGTGCTTCTGAACTCCTACCGCGTAGGAGTCGAGCGACACCTCCTCTACAGGACATACTTCTACTCGTACTGGATCTGCTACATCGTCGAAGCCGTGGCCATCTTCCTCGTCATCCAGGAGCTGTTCAAGCATGTGATGAGCCCGCTGCCCGGTATCAGCCGCCTGGGTCTAATGGCGTTCCGCTGGGCCGGGACCATATCTGTCATTGTGGGCTTTTCAGCGGGCGCACTGCCGGCAGGCTTTAAAGGCGGCAAGATCATGGTGGCCAGCGTCGATTTGATGCGCGGCGTCAGCATCATGGAGCTGTGCCTGGTCGCTCTGCTCGCCTTCTCCGTGCACTCTCTCGGTCTCTCATACCGCTGCCGCGCTTTCGGCGTGGGCCTCGGATTCGGCTGCATGGCCGTCACCGACTTTCTGACTTCCGCGTTCAGCCTCGGCACCAGCAAGACACTCACTACCGTTGCGAACGTAGTCGCTGCGGTCGCCGGAACTGCCGTTCTTCTCATCTGGACGGCCTACTTCGTCATCCCCGAGCGCGAGCGCAAGCCGCTGACCCTGCCCATGAGCTCGCCCCTGATGCGCTGGAACGAGATCGCTACCGCCCTCGGACACGCCTCACCCCAGGTCGCCGTCGGATCCACCAGCCAGTTCTTCCTCCAGGACGTTGAGGGAGTGGTCGACAAGATGCTCAGCAAGAACGCAATGAACCACGCCGACTAACACGCCCCGATCAGCCAAGCCCCGGCAGCCCCGCCTCACGTCTGACGCAGTCTTACGCCTTAGCGCAACAAAAAGCGCAGGGGCCAAGTCGGCGATCGACTCGGCCCCTGCGCTTCATACCGTCTTCAATAATTCCCGCAGAACACGCAGGCCCGGCGACTCCGCAGGACTCCCCCGGCACCCAGCTAGTTAGCTGCGACCGTCTCTTCCGGCAGCGCCTGGATCGCCACAAAGCGCCCAAACTTCCCGCGGTCGATGAACTTCACCTTTCCGGTGATCTTCGCGAAGAGCGTGTCGTCCTTGCCCCGGCCGACGTTCAGACCCGGCTTGTGCCTGGTGCCGCGCTGCCGGACGATGATCGACCCGCCCGTAACCGTCTGGCCGTCCCCTGCCTTGATTCCGAGCCGCTGTGCATTCGAGTCGCGGCCATTTTTCGAGCTGCCTAAACCTTTTTTATGTGCCATCTCAAGTCCTCACATGCGGGAGCATAACTCCCTGCAGATTTTATCGATTCTGGCCGACCTCGGCCGCGCTACTTCTTCTCCGCGCCGTAAGACGTGCCGTCCACCTGGATCTCGTTGATGCGAATCTCGGTGAAGGACTGCCGGTGTCCCTGCAGCTTCTTGTACTGCTTCTTCCGCTTGTAATGAAACACCAGGATCTTTGGCGCGCGACCCTCATTCACAACCGTTGCAAGCACCTTCGCGCTCTCAAACTTGGCAAATGACCCGGCCTCACCGGAGAACGCCAGCACTTCGTTGAACTCGAGAGTCGCGCTCTCGTCAGCAGGCGACTTCTCGATCTTGACCACGTCGCCCGGCGCGACACGGTACTGTTTACCACCGGTACGAATGACGGCGTACATAAATCCTCCAGCGCCCCGTCCCGCAGGCACTTCCTAACGTATGAGAGTCTGGTCGGAAACCATGCTTCGCCTGGCGCGCTGCGCTCAAACCCGCATCTTCTGTCTTCCAGGTGAGCCGATCGGCCCGTGTGCGCCCCAGTGAGGTGCGGGGCAGCAGGACGAATCGCCAAACTAGACAATTCTATCTGCCGCCCGCCGCGAGGTCAACCAACTGCGCCACGCGCCTCCCTATTCCCGCGTAACCCTGCAGATCACGAAGTGTCCGCCCTCCTTCCGATGGTAATAGAGCGACCGTCCATCAGGCGAAATGGTCGGCGCCTCGACAAATCCGCTGATCGCCTCGATCTTGCGCGGAGGCCCAAACGGCGATCCCGTATCCGCACGGCTGGCGGAGTAGATCGCCGGGCCCATGAAATCGACCCGCGTAAAGAAGATCTCAAGCCCGGACGCGCTCGTCGCAGGCGCGTAGTTCAGAGCTCTGCTGTTGATCGACTGCATCACGCGATCGCTCTCCCCCGCACGAATAAAAGCATCGCCGCTGCGCCGGGCAAAGAGGATCTTCGCGTTACGAGGGTGTCCGTGCCGGTCAAACTGGCTCTCGACGAAGTAGAGCGTCTCCCCGTCAGCGCTGATCTCTGCGTCAAAGTTGACGATCCCCGGCCTGCCAGACGATACGCCCGGAACCAACCCGACGCCCGACACACTCCCCGCCTCGAATCTGCCCCGGTATATGGTGGATGCGGTCCGGTCATAACTTCGCGGCGAGATGAAGTAGAAAGCTCCCGCCCGGTCCATCGAGGCCACGCCTTCCAGCGCCGGCGTGTTCACACCGCCCACCTCGCCCTTGAACTGGAACGTAAGGTCGTCGATTCGCTCCGCCCAGTACAGGTCCGTATTTACGCTCGGGTCGTTCAGGTTGTTGAAGAAGAGGTACCTGCCGTCGCGGCTCAGGAAGGGCTCCATCGCATCGCCGGAATAGCCCTTGATGGTCACAGTTCGCGGGTCAGAGAACTCCTCCGGCCCTGCCGCCCTCTGTGCGGCGATGAAAGCCACCGCTGCCGCAGCCAGCCACATAACCATGGCAATCTTCAGCACGGGCGATTGAGTCGGCATCCAGGTTGACCGGTTCATTCAGGTTGACCTGAATGGTACGCGCGGATGAGGACTCGTGTTCCGGGAGGCGGCCAACCGATCATCGGATGTGCTCGCCCTCAAGAGCGAAGCAAGGTAATTTGCTACCCGAGAGGCGGTTCAGATAGACTGAAGACTCGTCAAGAGAGCGATTTCGTCGACTGCGCCTGCTCGCGTTGAGAGGTCATTCCGGATCCTCTGATTCACCGGCAAAACACAACAGTCTGGAGCAAGTCATGGCACAGGTATGCAACCTCTGCGGCAAAGGCCCGCAGTTCGGCAACAACATCTCGCACGCTCATAACGTCACCCGCCGGCGCTGGAACGTGAATCTCCGTCCAGTCAAGGCCAAGGTCGAGGGTGGAACCAGGCGCATTCGGGTCTGCACCAGCTGCATCAAGGCCGGCAAGGTAGTCAAGGCGTAGCACTGGCGGTCGGCGTTCTACGCTCCCGGTGTCCCTGCCTGCGACCACTACCTGCTACCGGAATACAAGTACCAGGCAAAGAAAGAGGTCCCGTTCGCGGGACCTCTTTCTTTGCTGCTTTCACTCGTAGAGCTCCGTCGCAAGCCGCGCATTCGCGAAAGGCCACGCAAATCCGAGGTCCTAGCGTCTTTAAAAGCAGGCAAGACGCGCCAGGGAGCGAGACTACTCCGTCTTCTCAAACTTCAACGCGGCGGAGTTGATGCAATAGCGCAGCCCGGTTGGCTTTGGTCCGTCCGGAAAGACGTGGCCCAGATGCGCACCGCACCGCGCGCACGTCGATTCGACCCGGCGCATTCCGTAGGTGTTGTCTTCATGGCTCTCAACCGCGTCGGGACTCACCGGCGTGTAGAAGCTCGGCCATCCACTCCCCGACTCGAACTTCGCGTCCGACTTGAAGAGCGCCGCTCCGCACGCAACGCAGTGGTAATCTCCATCGGCATGGTTGCGATAGAGCGCTCCTGAAAACGCCGGCTCTGTCCCCTTCTGCCGCGTGACGTAATACTGCTCGGGAGTGAGCTCCGCCTTCCATTCCGCATCTGTCTTCTGAATCTTCTCCAGCTTGCCCGCGTCCAAATCGGCCACTCTTCTTCTCCTGTTTCCGCCCGCTCTGTTTCCGCCCGCTAAGTTCCGCGCACGAAAAACCTGACACCTGTTAGATGACGCTGGCGCGCCGCTCGACCCAACTTGGTTTCCTGCGGGGCGGCCACTCACAATCATGCGAGCCCTTCACCGCGCGGGAAGCGCAGCAATGGCCTCAACCTCGACCAGTGCATCCTTCGGCAGCCCTGCAACCGCAATCGTCGAACGCGCCGGTGCCACAACTCCCTCCGGCGCCAGGTAGCGGGCGTAGACCTCGTTCATTGCTGCAAAATCCCCCATCGACCTCAGGAAGACCACCGTCTTCACCACGCAAGTGAGGTCTGCGCCCGCAGCCTCGAGCACGGCCTGCAAGTTCTCCATCACCCGCGTGGTCTGCTCCTCAATACCGCCCGGCACAAGCTGCCCCGACGCAGGATCAAGCGCGACCTGCCCTGAGGTGAAGAGCAGATCGCCGACCCTCACCGCCTGTGAATAGGGCCCGATCGCGGCCGGCGCCTTGCTCGTCTTCACTGCCACTTTCTCGCTCAGATACATGCGGCAATTCTACGTCTTCGCCCCATCGAGCACCGCGACAGAGGCAGGTCCGACCGTTGCCACACTGCTCGACCGGGCGTCCTCGCTGTTCAGCTCCAGCCTCGAGGGCGATAATCGAAGTTCCCATGAACCCTGAGCCCTGCAGCCTCTCAGACACTCGACCACTAAGTCCCCGGACCCAGGCGCCCGCCGCCCGGCAGCTTGCGATGGCGGACAGTGCCCCGCGTTCGAAATCTCTGCATGAGCCCCGTCCAGCACTGGAACGACCGGCCCGTCCAGCCCTCCTGGCGATTTTGCTAGCTCTCGCGCTCTCAACTCCCACCACAACGCCGGCGCAGATTCCCAAACCCCAGCCAGCGCCGAAAGCAGTGACGATCACCGTCGACGCCGCAGCCAGCCAGGGCCCGCTCCCGCCCATCTGGAACTACTTCGGCTACGACGAACCCAACTACACCTACTCGCCCCACGGGATGAAGCTCCTCCGCGAATTGGCCGCCATCGACCCCGCCGTCCCCGTATACATCCGCACCCACAACCTCTTCACCACCGGCGACGGCGAGGGCAGCCTCAAGTGGGGCTCGACCAACGCCTATACCGAAGACACAAACGGCAATCCGGTCTATAGCTGGACGATCGTCGACCGCATCTTCGACGCCTATAAGGCAGCCGGAGTGCGGCCGCTCGTCGAGCTCGGGTTTATGCCCGAGGCCATGTCGACTCACCCTGAGCCCTACCGCCACAACTTCCCCGATGGCAGCGTCTTTACCGGCTGGAGCTATCCTCCCAAAGACTATGAGCGCTGGGCGAAGCTGGTCTACGCCTTCACCAGCCATCTGCGCGACCGGTACGGTGAGGCGGAGGTCCGCACCTGGCTCTGGGAGGTTTGGAACGAGCCCGACATCGCCTACTGGCACGGAACTCCAGAAGAGTACATGAAGCTATACGACTACAGCGCCGACGCCGTGCTGCGGGCGCTGCCCGGCGCGAAGATCGGCGGCCCAGAGAGCACCGGGCCGGCCGGCGACAAGGCAGCGGAGTTCCTGCGCCTCTTCCTCGAGCACTGCGCGCGCGGCAACAACGCCGCCACCGGCGCCGCGGGCGCACCGCTAAGCTTCATCAGCTTTCATCCCAAGGGCGCCCCAAAGATGGTGGATGGGCACGTCAGGATGGGCCTCACGAACCAGCTCAACGCCATCGATCGCGGCTTCAGGACTGTAGCCGGCTTCCCCGAGTGGCAGCACACCCCGATCATCCTCGGCGAGAGCGATCCGGAGGGCTGCGCCGCCTGCAGCGCCAGGGGCAATCCCCAGAATGCCTACCGCAACGGCCCGCTCTTCCCGACCTATACAGCCGTGGTCTGGAAGAGCATCTACGAGCTCGCGAAACAGGACGGCGTCGTCTTCCAGGGCGCCGTTACCTGGTCCTTTCAGTTCGACGACCAGCCCTACTTCGAGGGGCTGCGCGAGCTTGCCACCAACGGCATCGACAAGCCCGTGCTGAACGCCTTTCGGATGTTCGGCATGATGGGCGGAGAGCGCGTCTCGCTCGAGAGCAGTGAGGCTGTACCGCTCTCCGGCATGCAAGCCTCGGGAGTAGTGACAGCAGCTGATGTGGACGGACTCGCCACCCGCAGCGGCCATCAACTTGACATCCTGCTGTGGAACTACCAGGATGACGTGCTTCCAGCCCCCTCCGCACCCGTTGAGTTGACGATACGTGGGCTCGACGCCGGCGCCCGCACAGTCACCCTCCGCCAGTACCGCATCGATCAGGACCACAGCAACTCCTTCACCGAATGGCAGCGGATGGGTTCACCCCGGCAGCCATCCCCCGCGCAATATACCAGTCTGGAGCATGCCGGACAGCTGCAGCTGCTCTCTCCAGCACAGACCCTGACCGTCAAAAGCGGCGCACTCCAGCTGCAGATCTCACTCCCTCGGCCATCGCTCTCTCTGCTCAGAATCAGCTGGTAACGCGAAGCTCTCTATCCCCCACTACCGCGAGAGTTACCTCCGCCCTGACAAACAGATTCCGCTGGCAACCGCCGCGCCCGATCAGCCCTCTGAAGAGCTGTAACATTCTATTCACAATCGGAGGAATGTAGGTGAGCAAGAAGAACGGCTCCAAGGGCATTAGCGATCCCACCCAGCTGCAGCCAATCCTCAAGAAAGAAGAGGTCCTCCAGGTCATCATCGAGACTCCTAAAGGGAGCCGCAACAAGTACTCCTTCGATCCGGAGCAGGAGATTTTCGCCCTCAAAAAGGTCCTCCCGGCCGGGATGTCCTTCCCCCATGACTTCGGATTCCTTCCTCAGACTTTGGCCGACGACGGCGACCCGATCGATGTCTTGGTCCTGATGGACGAGCCCGCGTTCGCAGGGTGCCTGGTCAAGTCCCGGCTCATCGGCGTGATCGAGGGCGAACAGGTCGACGGCAGGAAGAGAGTTCGCAACGACCGCCTCGTGGCCATCGCTGAGGCCAACCACATGTACTCCAACATTCGCAAGCTCGATGACCTGCCCGAGCAGTTCCTCCGCGAGCTGCAGGATTTCTTCGTCAACTTCCACAAGCTCGAGGGCAAGGAGTACAGGCTGCTCGGCTGCAAGCAGGCGGACGAGGGCATGGACCTGATCAAGGCCTCGCAGAAGCAGGCCAAAAAGGCCGGCAGGAAGGCCGCCTAGGCAGAGGGAGGAGAAACGTGGAGGAGATGCTTCTCCGCTTCCTGATCGGCGGCTCGGTGATCTGCACTTTTTCACTGCTGGGAGAGGTCCTGCGGCCGAAGAGCTTCGCAGGTCTCTTTGGCGCGGCGCCGTCCATCGCGCTCGCCACCCTCGGGCTCACCATCGCGCACCAGGGCAAGATATATGCGTCCATCGAGGCGCGATCGATGGCGCTCGGAGCGATTGCCTTCTGCCTCTATGCCTACCTGGTCAGCCAGGTGCTCACCCGCTTCAAGGTAGGGGCCACCGCAGCGACACTCGCCCTGCTTCCCGCCTGGCTTGGCATCTCCCTGGGACTGCGTTTTCTGCTGCTCGGGTGAAGGGGCGCCTCTTGAAGATCGAATTCAACATATCGGCTCTTAGAGGCACCAGGGCGCATGAACACCTGCTTCGCTTCGGCCTCGGTGGACTCGCGACCGTATGCGCCGGCCTCATCGCAAAACGTTTCGGCCCGATCACCGGCGGCCTCTTCCTGGCCTTCCCGGCCATCTTCCCCGCTGCGGCCACCATGCTCGAGAAGCATGAGAAGGAGAAGAAGGAAAAGGTCGGCAGCGATGGTTCGCGACGCGGGCGAGAGGCAGCGGCTCTCGATGCTCTTGGCGCCACACTGGGCAGCATCGGCCTGTGCGCCTTCGCGCTGATGATGTGGCGCTACCTGCCGTTGCATAGCTCCGGCCTCACGTTTTCGCTGGCGATGGGGGCATGGCTGGTGATCTCGGGCTCTCTGTGGCTGCTCCGAAAGCAGGCGTGACGCCGCGACCTGCACCAGCTCTATCGCCGCGTCAGCTCGCCTGCGCCCGGCCTGGGAAATCCCGAAGGCCACCTCCTCACCCCTGAAAACACCCTACGCAGCACACAAGGCAGGGCATATTTGGCAGGGGCAACAAAATGCCGCCCGCTGTGAAGCATGTACCTCGCGTCACTCTCCCGCGTCGCATCGTACGACAACATGCAGGTAAAACCAGGCGGGTACACAGGCAGAAGTCGCTCATCCTCAGTGTCTTACCTCCTGAGCGCGGCAAGGAGGCAAGTGGGATGAAGCAACCACGCAGTGTCGTGATCATCGGAGCCGGCCCCGGCGGCCTCGCTGCTGCCATGCTCCTTGCAAAATCCGGCGTCCAGGTCACCATCGTAGAGAAGCAGCCGAGCGTAGGAGGACGTACCTCCACCCTTACTCAGGACGGGTTCAAGTTCGATACCGGACCCACGTTCTTTCTCTACCCCCGGATACTGCGGGAGATTTTTGCTGCCTCCGGCCGCGACTTCGATTCAGAAGTGCCGATGGAGAGGCTTGACCCGCAGTACCGCCTCATCTTCGGCTCCGGAGGCGATCTCCTTGCAACTCCCGACCTCGACCGCATGGAGCAGGCCATCGCCCGGCTCTGCCCCGAAGATGCCGGCAACTTCCACAAGTTCTTCTATGACAACCGTGCCAAGCTCGAGGCCTTTACTCCCTGCCTTGAGACGCCGTTCGAGAGCTGGCGCGATCTGCTCAGACCCAGCATGTTGAAGCTGCTCCCCCTGCTGCGTCCCTGGAAGTCGCTCGACAAAGATCTGCAGACCTACTTCAGCGACGAACGCATCCGCCTTGGCTTCAGCTTCCAGTCAAAATATTTAGGCATGTCACCCTTCACCTGCCCCAGCCTCTTCAGCATCCTGTCCTTTCTGGAATACGAGCATGGAGTCTTCCACCCCATCGGCGGCTGCGGTGCCGTGACCCGCGCCATGGCCCGCGCCTGCAGGGAGATGGGTGTGACCATCCTGCTCGACGAGGCAGTCGAAGAGGTCCTCTTCGACGCCAGCAAGGCCGCTGGCGTGCGGACGGCGGAGCGAACCCTGCGCGCCGACGCCGTCGTAGTCAACGCCGACTTCCCGGAAGCCATGCGCCGCCTCGTTCCCGAACGCATGCGCCGCAAGTGGACTAACAAGCGTATTGCCTCGAAGCGCTTCTCCTGCTCGACATTCATGCTCTATCTGGGTGTCGACGGCAGCTACGACGACGTCGCCCACCACACCATCTACCTGGCAAAAGACTACCGGCAAAATCTGCACGACATCGAGCAGGGCCACGTCCTCTCAGACGACCCATCCTTCTACGTGCAGAACGCCTGCGTCACCGACCCGACCCTTGCTCCCCGCGACGCGAGTACCCTGTACGTGCTGGTGCCGGTCACCCACGAGCACTCCAACGTCGATTGGTCAAAGGAGCAACATCGCTTCCGCAGCCTTGCCCTCAAACAGCTGGAAAAGATCGGCATCACGAATGTGGAGAGTCGCATCCGCACCGAACGCATGTGCACTCCACAGAACTGGAACCAGGATTACGGCCTCTACAAGGGAGCCACATTCAGCATGGCGCATACTCTCAGACAGATGCTTCATCTGCGCCCGCACAACCGCTTCGAGGACGCCGAAGGCATCTACCTGGTTGGCGGCGGCACTCATCCCGGCTCTGGCCTGCCCGTCATCTTTGAGTCCGCGCGGATTACCTCGCGCCTGCTGCTGGAGGACTTGAAGGTCGAGCCGCAGTGGAACGTCGCACCCGACGAGATTGCGCTCAGCGCCGCCGTCTAGCCGGCCGTCGCGCAGTGAGGAGAGAGCAGGATGAAGATCATGGCAGAGGCTACCCCGCCCGCCGCGAAACCTGAAACCCCGGTAATAACGACCTTGCCTGCAGCGGGGGACGAGTACTGCTCCGATCTGTCGACCGGCTTCGCTTTGGAGCCTCTGCCCCTGTCCGCCCTGCCGGTAGCCGAGATACGCAGGGCGCAGCAGGCCTGGGCAAGCCTGCCGGTACGCAGACGCCTCGCGACCCTGCGCAAACTTCGCGGTCGCATCGCAGCCGGAGCCCAGGCGCTGGCGGCCACCGTTCCCCTCGAGGCTGCAGGCAGCCTCCATCGCACCCTTGCAGACACCCTTGCAGCCGAGGTCCTGCCCCTTATCGAGAGCTGCCGCTTCCTCGAGCGCGAGGCTAGGTCGATCCTGGGCGCGCGCTACGCCGGAGAGGGCAGCCGCCCCTTCTGGCTGCGCGGCGTCTCCCTCAAAGTCGAACGCGAGCCGCTCGGCACCGTGCTCATCGTCGCGCCCGCTAATTACCCGCTATTTCTACCCGGAGCGCAGGCCCTGCAAGCTCTCGCCGCAGGCAACGCTGTCTTATGGAAGCCGGCACCAGGAGGCTCGGCGGCGGCAGCCAGGGCTCTCAGCGACTTGCTGAACGCCTCAGGACTTGATCCCCTGCTGCTGCGGGTGCTCGACGACTCGCCCGGCGCGGCAACCGCAGCCATACGTAGCGGAGTGGACAAAGTCATCCTCACCGGCTCGGCCGCCACAGGCCGCGCCGTGCTGCATGAACTGGCAGACACTCTGACGCCCTCCGTCATGGAACTCTCCGGCTGCGACGCTGTCTTCGTCCTCGACAGCGCCGACCTGACCCGTACCGCAGCCGCCATAGCCTTCGGCCTGCGGCTGAACGGCTCCGCAACCTGCATGGCCCCACGCCGGCTCTTCGCCTCGCGCAAAACAGCGCAGCGGCTGCAGTTAAAGCTCCTGCCCCTGCTCGCAGCCATCGCACCGGTCCCGTTGCCGGCCAGCACGGCCCAAAGCCTGCGCAACCTGCTCGTCAAGGCTCAGCAGGCAGGCGCAACACTGCTGTGCGGAGCAGTCGATGGCGACGCCGTGCGGCCCATCCTCATCGCCGGAGCAAAGCCCGGCATGGCCGTCGCGCAGACGGACATCGCCGCGCCCGTGCTCTCAATCATCGAGGCAGCCGGCCAGCAAGCCTCCCTCGATGCCTACTCCGCCTGTCCCTACGCGCTGACCGCCGCGATCTTCGGCGAGGAGCAGGACGCGATCCGTCTTGCCTCCCGCATCCGGGCAGGCGTGGTGCTGGTGAACGACATCATCGTGTCGACTGCCGATCCTCGCGCGCCCTTCGGCGGCCGCGGCGCCAGCGGCTTTGGCGTCACCCGTGGCCGCGAGGGCCTGCTCGAGATGACAGCACCGAAGACCGTACTCATCCAGCGCAGCCGCGATCTCACCCCCTACCTGCCGACCGGCCCGGCCCACGCCGAGCTCTTCTCCGCCTACATCCAGGCCGTGCACTCACGGGGACTGCCTGCGCGGTTCTCCGGAGCACTCCGGCTCGCGAAAGCCGTCACCACGTTCCAGCGAAACAGCTCCGGCGCCGCCGGGCTCCCGGCAAAGCCGCAACACCCTGAAAGGAAGCAGCATTGATGCGCGTTGCAGTTATCGGTTCAGGATTGGGAGGACTCTCGGCCGCCTGTACTCTGGCGGCCCGCGGCTACGAAGTTGAGGTCTTCGAAAAGAATAGCTGGCTCGGCGGCAAGGCCGCAGTCCTCGCTGAGCAGGGCTTTCGCTTCGACATGGGTCCGACGATCCTCATCCAGCCCTCGGTGTTGAATCGCGTCTTCTGCGAGGCGGGCCGCACCATGTCGGACTACCTCGACATGGTCCGCCTCGATCCGCAGTGGCGCTGCTTCTTCGACGATGGAGCGGTCCTCGATCTCAAGCACGACGTCCCCGCTATGGCCGCATCGCTCGACGAGCGCAAGCCCGGCATGGGAGCGAAGTACGTCCACTTCATGGAGCTCTCCCGCAAGCTGCACAACATCTCCGACCGCTTCTTCTTCTGGCGCTCCATCGGATCGATGCGCGACACCTTCCAGCTCGGAGGAGCCTTCGATCTCAACGTGCTGCGCGATGTTATGAGCATGCGTCTGGGCCATTCCATGTCGGGTACCATCCGCGACTACATCAAGGACACCCAGGTCGCGCAGATGCTCGATCACTACGTGCAGTACGTCGGCTCCTCCCCCGACGCCTCACCCGCGATCCTCTGCTCCATCGCTCATATGCAGTCGGAGGAGGGCATCTGGTACCCCATGGGCGGTACGCGTATGGTCCCTGAAGCGCTCGTCAAGCTGGGTCGCGAACTCGGTGTCCGCTTTCACACGTCGACTGAGATCGGCGGTATTCTTACCGAACATCGAAAGGTCACCGGCCTCGTCACCGACGATGGCGAACGCCACGACTTCAACGCCATCGTCTCGAACGAAGACGCCGTCCGCACCTACCGCGAGCTGATCGGCGGCGACGTCGCCCGCACCTTTGACCGGCAGCGCGAATACGAGCCGGCCTGTTCAGGAGTCGTCCTCTACCTCGGACTTAACCGCCGCTACGAGCACCTCGCCCACCACGACTTCGTCTTCTCCGGCAATGCTCACGAGGAGTTCCGCTACATCTACGATCTCGGCGAACCGGCCCCCGATCCGACCTGCTACCTCGCCTCGACCAGCGGCACCGAGCCCGCTACCTCACCCGCCGGCGGAGACGCCCTCTACGTCCTCGTTCACACCCCCTACCTGCGATCGCATCACGACTGGAAGAAGATGTTTCCGGCCTACCGGCAGGTCATCCTCGACAAGCTCAAGCGCACCGCCGGCCTCACCGACGTCGAAGAGCGCATCGTCTTCGAGCACGCCCTCACTCCGCAGGACATTCACGACCGCTACAAGGTGCTGAACGGCGCGATCTACGGCCTCTCCAGCCACGGCCTGTGGAACGGAGCATTCAAACCCGCCAACGCCAGCACCGAACTCGACGGGCTCTTCCTCGCCGGAGGAGCCGCGCACCCGGGCCCGGGTATGCCCATGGTCCTCATGTCGGGATGGATCGCAGCCGACGCCCTGGACCAGCGCTATCGCGGCACAGACAAAGCTGCCGCGGCACGCACTGGCGCTGAGCAGCGGCTGGCCGCCACGTCGTGAGTGCACGGCCGGCCCCGGTCCACAACATGACGGACGACAACCGCAGGCCCCCCGAGCCGCAGGCTACCTCGGCCTCGCCCGAGCCGCAGGCTACCTCCACTTGCCCGGAGCCGCAGGCTCCCTCCACTTGCCCGGAGCCGCAGGCTCCCTCCACCCCGCAGCGCTCCAAGAGCAGAACCCACAGCAGCAAAGCAGACCTCAACCCTCCCTCGCCGCGCCTGCTGGCGCTCTTTCGCATGTACGTACGCGTCTACCTGCGCCGTCACTTTCACGCTCTGCGCATCGCCCATCGCGAGCGGTGCCCGCAACCGGCGTCAGGCCACCCTGCAGCGCCGCTCATCCTCTACATCAACCACCCCTCCTGGTGGGACCCGCTCACCAGCCTCATCGTGGCTACCAGTCTGCTACCGGCCTCTGAACACTACGGCCCGATGGACTCCGCCGCACTCGCCCACTACAGCTTCTTCCGCCGCCTGGGCATGTTCCCGGTCGAGGCCGGCACTCCGCGCGGAGCGGCCCAGTTCCTTCGCTCCTCAGTGGCCGCCCTCTCGCGTGGCGGAGTACTCTGGGTGCCTCCTGAGGGCGCTTTCACTGACGTGCGAACGCGGCCGCTCCACTTCAAGCCCGGCCTGGGAGCTCTGATCTCGCGCCTGCCCCACGCCGTGCTCCTCCCTGTAGCCTTTGAATACACCTTCTGGCAGGAACGCCTGCCCGAAATTCTTGTAAACATAGGCCATCCGCTGGCCTTTGAAAGCGGCCACACACCGGAAGAAGCAAATACCCGCCTCAAGGCAGCCATGGCCCGCACTTTAGATGAACTGGCGACCCTGTCCACAGCTCGCAATCCTGCCGCGTTCCACACCCTGCTCTCCGGCGCAGCCGGCGTCGCGGGAGTCTACAACACCTGGCAGCGAATGCGCGCGAAGCTTCGCGGCGAGGTCTACAGGCCGGAGCATGGAAGCATTCGCCGCCCATGACCGGCCTGGCCGTGCCCACAAACACGCCGGTGTTGAACGCATGATCACCTCGGCCGTGCCCTTCACCGCCCCGGCAATGCTGCCATGACCGCCTCGCCGCTGCTCGATACGCTCGCCTGGATCAGCCTGATCTGCGCGCTCCTCCCCACCGCGATCTTTCTCTGGAATCTACCTCTCTACCGCCCCCCGGCGACGGCTGCCAACCGCACCCTGCCCAGCGTCTCCGTGCTGATCCCGGCAAGGAATGAGGAACTCTCAATCGCCAACGCGTTAAACACCGCGCTCGCCTCAACCGGCATCGACTTTGAAGTGATCGTGCTCGACGACAGCTCGACCGATTGCACCGCCTCGATCGTGAACGAGATAGCATCTTGCGATCATCGGGTGCGCCTCGAACCAGCTCCCCCGCTGCCAGCCGGATGGAACGGCAAGCAGCACGCCTGCTGGGTGCTCGCCTCGCTCGCCCGCAACGAAGTGTTGTGCTTCGTCGATGCCGATGTCCGGCTCTCGCCCTCTGCGATCGCCGACATGTCCGCCTTCCTGATCGACTCGCGATCGAAGCTGGTCAGCGGCTTCCCCCTGCAGCAGACGGAAACTCCCCTCGAGTGGCTTCTGCTGCCGCTCATCCACTTCGTGCTGCTCGGCTTTCTGCCGCTGGCCATGATGCGCCGCACCCTGGCGCCCTCGTATGCAGCAGGCTGCGGACAGTTCCTGCTCGTCGACCGCGCCGCCTACAAAAGCAGCGGGGGCCACGCCGCTATCCGCACCACCATGCACGACGGCATCCGCCTGCCCGCGCTCTTCCGCGAGCACGGCTTCCGCACCGACCTTGCCGACATCACATCCCTCGCTACCTGCAGGATGTACCGCAGCGCCGGCGAGGTCTGGCGCGGGCTCGCCAAGAATGCCACTGAAGGCCTCGCCGCTCCCGCCCGCATCGTGCCCTTCACCCTGCTGCTCGGTGCGGGGCAGGTGCTGCCCGCAATCATCCTGTCTGTCGCGCTGGCAAGTCACAGACATGGCGCAGCCCGGATCGCCGCTGTCGCCCTCATCCTCTCTTACCTGCCCCGCCTGCTCTCCGCGGCGCGCTTCCAGCAGCGCCCGGCCGGTGCGCTGCTCCATCCCTTCGGCGTTCTACTGCTGCTGATCCTCGAGTGGTACGCACTCGTCCAGAAGCTGCGCGGCAGGCAGACGACCTGGAAGCAGCGCTCATACCCCTGACCGCAAGCTACCTGACACATGCCAACCTGCGCCGACGCCCTCTGCCCTTGCTCATCTGCTCCTGCCCGCTCCCCATCCGCGCCCCGATGTTGAACCCGCACCGCCCGCCGCCTCATCCAACGAACATGAGCAACAGGCCTGCAGGCACCAGCAACAAGCTGCCAGTCTCCGTGCTCGACCTGGTCGGGATGCGCTCCGGCGAGTCGATAGCCAATGCGGTTGCCAACTCCGTCACCCTCGCCCGGCATGTGGAGCAGTTAGGCTACAGGCGCTTCTGGCTGGCGGAGCATCACGGCATGCCGGGCCTCGCCTGTTCGGCAACGTCGCTGCTGATCGGTCACATAGCCGGCGCAACCAGCACCATAAGGGTCGGCAGTGGAGGAGTCATGCTCCCCAACCACGCGCCCCTCATCGTAGCCGAGCAGTTCGGCACCCTTGAGGCCTTGTACCCCGGCCGCATCGATCTCGGACTCGGCCGCGCACCCGGCGGCGATGCCGGCACCATGCGCGCCCTGCGGCGCGATTCGCGGCAGAGAGGCGATGACTTCCCTGACCTCCTCGAAGAGCTGCAGTCCTACCTCGGACCTGCAAAGCCTGATCAGTCCGTGATGGCCATCCCGGGCCAGGGCAGCAACGTGCCGATCACCTTGCTCGGCTCCAGCGGATTCAGCGCTCAGCTCGCAGCCAGCCTCGGCCTGCCCTTCGCCTTCGCAGCGCACTTCGCACCCGATTATCTCTATGCCGCCGCACGCCTCTATCGGCAGCAGTTCCGCCCCAGCAAGACTCTGGCCAGGCCGTATCTGATGGTCGCCGTCCCCATCCTCGCGGCAGAGACGGACTCGGTCGCTCAATACCTGCTGACTACCGCCCAGCAGCGCGCCCTGCGCCTCATCGGCGGTCAATCTCTGGAGCTCATGCCGCCAGTCGACTCGATGGACGGACTATGGCAGCCATGGGAGCAGGCCGCCGTCGAGAACAGGATGACTGAGGCCATCGTCGGCTCGAACGCTACCGTCAAAGCCGGCCTCGAACGGCTCCTTTACCAGACTGAAGCCGACGAGATCATCGCCGTAACCGACACCTTCCAGCAAAGCGACCGCCTGGAATCCTACCGCCGAGTAGCCGACGTCGCCAGCACCATAGAGCTCCATCAGCCCGCCGCCCTAGCCAGCTAGGAAGCCCGATGCGCCCACAAAGTTAACCCGCGATTGTGCAAAGCACACATGCATCCCTGTGTGCTCCGCCTTCGGTGGTGACCCTGCACGGGCGATTCGATCCGTCGCTTCAGGAGCCGTCCGCCGTCCGCACTGCGACTTTACCTTCAGCGTCGCTCGGCACGCAGGCCTCTCTGCCGCCAGAGAGCGACGAAGGTTCGCCGCGACCCACGGCAAACCGCTACTTCACCACGTCCTCGTCGTCCGCCACGTGCCAGGGAACTTCCTTCCAGGGGAACAGACTCGCCTTGCGACGCAGAAGTCTGCCCAGGACCGTATCGGCAAGCAGGATGGCGTTGTCGACCTCGACATCGAGATCGGTTTGCGACTGCGTTCCGCCGCTCCGTGCCGCCCACTTGGCGGTGCGCACCGCCAGGATCACGCAGGCGCCAATCAGCAGGCAAGGTCCAAGCCTGATCCAATCCGGCTCCTTCCTGAATCCGCCGATCCGCATCACTACAGTATAGGCGAACAAAGAGCGAAGCGCGCTGTCAGCAGTCGCCCTCCTTCCTCGGGGTCGCATTTACATACCATGCCTTTGAAGCCAGAGCACTATGTAGATCGAGAGTGCTGCGCCGGTGATAAGGAGCAGCAGCGCATGTAGCGACTCATAACGCGTCCAGCGAATCTGCCTGACACGCTTCTTGCTGCCCCTGCCCAGCACTTTACTCTTGGACATGCTCACCGCCCTCTATAGCGAGAAACGTGGGCCGTGTGGGTGCGAAAAGATATATCGCACCCGCACCTGCCTCGCGTTAGAAGTGGAAGCCCACCTCGGCCGTCAGCGCTCGCGGAGTCACATAATGCGTGCCGCTGAAAGTAGAGAGGAAGTTATAGAGCGCCGTCTTGTTGGTCAGGTTCACTGCCGTGACCCGCAGACTCCATCTATACTCCTCCCCGCCCAACAGGTTGTCGTCACCGACTGAGGCATCGAAGAGGCTACGAGGTTTAACCCTGGAGGGGTCGCTGTCGTCATTCTCCCTGCCGGGGGCCGGGATAGTAAGCAGGCTCGAGGTGAGCTGAGTAGCCAGGCACGGTGTTGGCAGAGGAGTGGTCGGCGTAGCTTCAACACCGGCGCAAGCCAGACCGGCCTCAAACTCCTGGTCAGCCGTGAGGCCGCTCAGATCGATGGCTGGCTGACCGTTGACTGACGTACCCCCGCAGTGACTGTTCGGATCTGTGACGTTATAGCAGGGCGTAGATCCGGCGGTGAGGCCGCTATCGTAGCGCCAGTTGAATCCGATCCAGGGACCACGCTTGCCCGGTATCTGGTACTGAACGTGTGTAGTTTGATTAAACTTCTCATCATGATCGATGCGGAAGGGAAGCCCGCTCTGTCCCACTGTCGCACCCGCTCCTGCGCTCTGCGGCGGAAAGAAACGTGCAGCGACTGAGGACATATTCACAAAGCCGGAGAAGTTGTGATATTTCGGCAGGTCGGCTCGCAACACAAAGCCCGGTATCTTAGAGTTATGCCAATCAATCGGGAAGAAGATAGGCGTGTTCCCGAAGATGGAGAAGTCAAAGGCGCTGTGCGTGTACTTCCAGATGTAATCTCCACTTACAACAAAGTTCTTTCCAAAAGCCTGCTGAAAACCTGCGTGAAATTCGTTACGGTAGCCAGGTTGCACGGTAGTCGACACTCCCGGCGTGCAGGCAAGCAGGGGCGCGAGTATATCGTTGCCGCAGCCGGAGCTCGATAGAACGAGGTTCTCGTTGAACGGCGTCTCGAGCGTCCGCGCATAAGAGACACGCAGCACCGTGTTCGTCCGCTTGACACTATAAGCAGCCGCGAGCCGCGGCTGCGCCTGCCGGGCCTTGGCCAGCCCGTTATATAGGTCGCCGCGCATACCGAGGTTCAGTATCCAGTTACCGGCCTTGACCTGATCCTGGATAAAAAGCGCCAACTCTTTCACGTCGGTATGGCCGAAGTAAAGGTACGGGGAGCCGCCGCGCGTGAGATCGAAGGGTAACAGCGTAGGGGTGAACGGAGTGGCAATTGCGCTTGGACTGGACCCGTCGTTCGGTAGCAACCCTGCATTGACACACTGCACAAAGTCGGTGAATCCACTCACCGCATTCCCATCGGCGTCGATGCATGGCGAGTTAAATGTGGAGTTGATCAAGCCGATGGTGTTATGTTCCCGCAGAAAGGTCTGCTGGTAGACCGCGCCCACCTTGATGTCGTTGATCCCCTTTTGTATCGAGTAGTCGGTGCGCAGGCCGGCATTGGTCAACGTCCGGAACTGACTGATCGTTTCACTTTGAATTGGCCCGAGATCGGCGAGCGGATTGCCGGTGGGATAGTAGTGGAAAGAATCCTTACGAACGAATCCGCCCAAGTTAAAGACCGCGTTTGAACCGATGACGCGGGTGTAGAGCGGCGCCACGTCGTAAGTCTCGATCTTGGCCCGCTGATCGGCGTTGCCGACGTTGCCGAAGACAGGACTGCTGCCCGCGCCGCCGCTGACCACATTCGAAACGTTCAGGTTATCGAATGTATTGGGTGTTTGGAACCACGAACGCGTGTAGTTCAGGTTCAGATGAATGGCGTCGTTCTGGGTGAAGTTGCGATCGACACGGTCAAAGAGGTTCAGCTCATTACCCTTGTCGTGAAAGACCTGGAACTCCGGCGGGTCGAGGAACCTGCTGGTATTCAAACCATCGAGCTCAAAGAAGTTTCCCCAGTTCTGGCCGCCGTAGCCGACGTCCACTCCACCGGTTGCCGAGCCGAAGCTGCCGTAGGAGCCGGTCACGCTCCCGTGCGGGGTAGTCGATCCCTGCCCGGAGCGAGTGGTCACGTTGATGATGAGGCTGGTCTTGCCTCCGTACTCCGCGGGCGGCGCTCCGGGGATGGCTTCGATCGATTGAATAGAGTTGGACGGGATCTGGTTCGAGAAAACCTTGCTCTGCTGGTCGGTGATCGGCTGCCCGTCTACCGAAAAGGAGTTAGAGGCATGGTCGCCGAGTCCGTGGAAGAGGCCATTCGAGTCGGCCGCAACACCCGGCGATGCGAGGGTGACCAGCGAGCTGAGGGTAGAGGACTGGCTCTCCAGCGGCAGCTTTTCAAACAGGCCGCGATCGACCGGGGTGCGAAATGCGGCGTCCTTCTGGAGCAGGTCTTCTGCGTCGACGGTGACGGTGGTCGATCCGCCTGAGACCGCGAGCGCAATCTTGAGGTCAATGGGGATCGATGAGGTCACCGCAGCGTCCCGCGCAACCGATCCGAATCCGGGCGCTGCCGCGATGAAATGATAGGAGTTCAACGGAACGTTGGTGAATCGAAATTCACCAGCGCCGTCGGTCGTTGTAGTCCGCAGATAGCCGCTCACGGGGTTCTGGATAGACACGGAGGCCCGCGGTATCGCCGCCCCGGCCGGGTCGGTGACCGTCCCGCTCACGAGACCGGAGTTAGACTGGGCGAGTGCCGGCGCCAACGCACCGGCAAAATAGGCAAGGAAAGACACGAGAACGGCACGTCGTAAAGACGAGTGCATACACTACCCCCTGGAATAAAAAACCTGATTTTGAACTGCCTCTTAGGAAAGAGCAGAACCAACAGGCGGAGGTCGTATGTAGAGTGAGAGGGCTACGAAGCGATGACGGGGACGCGGCGCAGAATCGGCCGCGATGCGAACCGCCGCGACTGCCTGGGGCTGGATCGCAAAGACTGCGATCTGTGCGGCAGAGTGAGCCGCGACACACAACGAACAGTCGTGACTGTCTTGTCCAGCTGGATGAGTGTGGGTGACCTCAAGTGTCCCGCTCAGGAAGACCAGCATGACGCATAGAATCGCGACCAGCCTCTTCCATCCGAGCCACGCCACCGAACTCTCGGAGGTCACCATTTATAAAATATATATCAGCTGAGATGTGAGTTCCCACACAGACGCCTAACGCCTTGACGTACTCCACTCCAGAGCGAAAGTAGGATATAAGACGCAGAGGCCGCCCCGGCCCAACCCCGACAACCGGTAAACCGATTGGCGTTCCCGACCTGATTTGACCCGATGTTATCGCCGTGACGCCTTGATCTCGGACATGCTCACACCCTCTACTGCGAGGCGACGGGTACCGCGGCCGTTGCCCTCATGATCAGGGCTGCGCTGCGTGGCAGAGGCCCCGGGACGAGCCCGGGTAAATGGCTTGCTCACTGGGGAAAGCTGGCGCGGAGGCTCTGAGCTGCAAAGAGCGGCCCGGATGCACGGCCTGGGCGAGGGCAAGCTGGGCGATCGCGCCCTTCGTCCTTCCAGCCATGACCGCAGCATACGGGTGTCCGGCTGGCAGCGGCAGCCGCCCTCCCAGCCGGAAGAGAGTAGCGAAAACAGCCTGGACAACGCCCGGCGGCGATAAAGAAAATGCAACGGCTGCCGATCAATAGATGAGAGCGCCAAGTGAAATGGCCTGGGTCCCCACCCGGCCAGCCGAGGCCCTCTATCGCTGCGAGAGCCGGTCGCTCAGGCAATCGGGGCCATCTGTTCACCACATCGTGTTCAGCAACTCAAGAGATCGAACACGCACCCCGCGTCAGTGACGCGAAAATGGGTTCCCTTTACCCGTCGCTCCCATGGAGGCGCGTCCTGAGCATCCTTTCCACCTGCAGAGAACTTGCCCGCAAGCAGCGAAGCGCTGCACGCCTCACGGCCGCTGCCTTTATAGCCGTAGCGGCCGTCTCCGCAGCCGCCGTCAGCGCATGGCCCGGCATGGTCACCAAGATCGCTTCAACCACCTATCTCCCCCATGGATTCTGTTACCTTTGGAACCGCCAGCTGCTGGCGCTGCATGTGGTGTCCGATACGGCGATCTGGATCTCCTACCTGGCTATCTCGGTCACGCTCACCTACATCGTCTTCCGAAACCGCAAGGCGGTCCCTTTCAGCGGGATCTTCGTGGCCTTCGGGGCCTTCATCATCGCCTGCGGCTTCACTCACTTCATGGATGTGGTCGTGCTCTGGATCCCGCTCTACTGGCTCGCAGGGGACATCAAGCTCATCACCGCTATCGCCTCCTGCAGCACCGCCGTAACCCTCATCGTCCTCGTTCCCCGCATCGGCGAGCTGCTGACCGATGTCAAGAACTCCCAGGCCAACGAACGCCGCTTCCTCGCCGCATCGAACAGCAGTCTCGACGCTTTGTATCTCTTTGAGAGCGTTCGCGATCAGGCCGGCAACATCGCCGACTTCAAGATCGTGTTCGTCAACTCCAACGGCGCGAACCTGGTCTCGAGCACTCCCAGGATGCTCCAGGGCAGAGTGTTGTCCGAGGTGCTGCCTATCGATCGCAGTGGCGGCTTCTTCCTCAAGTACAAGGCAGTCGTTGAGACCGGCGAACCCCTCGTCGAAGAGAGCCCAATCGAGGCGCACGACGTCGAAGCATCCTGGCTCCGCTGCCAGGCGGTAAAGCTGGAGGACGGCTTTGCTCTCACCGTCGGCAACATCAGCGAACGGGTGGAGGCCCAGCTGTATGTCATTCGCATGGAGACCCGGCTCAAGGCCGAAGAGAACTTCCATCGCATGATCGAGGCGACCCCCACCGCCATGGCGGTCGTCAACTCGGACGGCAAGATCGAAGTAGTCAACCGGGGCATGGAGATCTCCTTCGGCTATCCCTGCGCAGAGCTCTTGACGATGTCTCTGGAGCAGTTGGTACCCGTGCGATTTCGCAAGGACCGGAACGACCCTAAACCCGCGCCCGCGCCCGGCTCGGCACCCTATCCCTTTGAAGGAGCAGAGTTCTGCGGACAGCGAAAAGGCGGCGCCGAGTTCCCCTTCGAGATCAGCTTTAGCCCCATCGTCACCGACCAAGGCGTCAAAGTCCTGGCCGCCATCGTTGACATATCCGATCGCAGGCAAAAGGAACTCAAAGTAAGGGCCGCCCTCCGCGAAAAAGACATCCTGCTTGGGGAGATACATCACCGCGTCAAGAACAACCTGCAGATCATTCACAGCCTGCTGGGCCTTCAGTCCTCGCAGGTGCGCAATCCCGTGGCCGTGGCCCTGCTGCGCGCCAGTCAGAACCGCATCAAGTCCATGGCCCTGATCCACCAGACCCTCTACCAGTCAAAAGACTACGCCAACGTCGATTTTGAGGTCTTCCTCAATGCCCTCGCTTCAAACCTGATCGAGAGCTATTTCTACGACTCTGAACGCGTAAATATTTCGATCCATGCGAACGACGTTCACCTTCCCATCAATGCCGCCATCCCCTGCGGCCTGCTGGTCAACGAATTGGTCTGCAACAGCCTCAAGCACGCCTTTCCCGGAGACCGGCGCGGCAGCATCGATATCGAAATCCTTCAAAAAGCGGACGACGACATTCTGCTCTCCGTCAGTGACGATGGGGTCGGTATAGCAGAGACGCTGGATTTTGAAGAGATGAGCAGTCTTGGTTTGAAGCTTGTGAATCTGCTCACCGACCAGCTCCACGGCAAGCTGGAGGTGCACCGCTCGGCGCCAACCCGGTTCCTTGTCTCTTTCCCCTTACCGAAACCAAGCGCCCAGGAGGCCAGCTACTACTCTCACATCACCAGTAGGCAGCCCTCTGAGTCACGGCTCTGAGCCCGCAAAGTGCGCCCTGACCAGGGAAACTTCCCCGCTGCGGGCCGGTCGGCAGCCATACTACTGGCATTGGCGTCCCCGACCGGATTCGAACCGATGTTTTCGCCGTGAAAGGGCGGTGTCCTGGGCCGGCTAGACGACGGGGACGCATTCCCTGGCGGCGCGACTGACACCGCACGCAACACCAGCCTCGATGCTAGCAACGCGTCGCAGGTGCGTCAAAACGCCATGCCCTTCCTCGCCGCGATGTGCCACCCGCCGTCGTACTCACCGTGTACCCTGTTCACAGGCCGCGACAGCTCAGCTGCAGAGAACTGCGCGCAGCATCCCTGCAGCCTGAACGGACGGGAAAACACAGCATGGAACCGAAGCTCAACGGCAACGAGGTGAGGGTCCTCGGCTGCCTCGTCGAAAAGGCGATCTCAACCCCCGACTACTACCCGCTCTCCCTCAACGCGCTCGTGAACGCGTGCAACCAGCGTTCCAACCGGGACCCTTTCCTCAACCTCGGCGAGGATGACGTGCTGCAGGCTCTGCATACCCTCGGAGACAAAGGTCTCGCGGCCGGCGCACCCTCCAGTGGCCGGGTTGCGAAGTATGAGCACCGCCTCCCCGAGGTCTTCAACTTCGGGCGGCGCGAAGAGGCGGTTCTATGTGTGCTGCTGCTGCGAGGTCCGCAGACCCCGGGCGAGCTGCGCAGCCGCACCGAACGCCTCTTCGCATTTGAAGACACCGCCGACGTGCTCTCCACCTTGGAACGGCTCGCGCGCCGCGAGCCGCCGATGGTCGCAAGTCTCACTCGGCAACCCGGAACCAAGGAAGCACGCTATGCGCACCTCTTCTCGGGAGACGTCGAGGCCACCGAAGCCGCCGTCAGGCTGCCTCCGATTGCATCTGCGCCCGGCTCAGCCCGGCTCGACGCGTTGGAAGCAGAGGTAGCCCGCCTCCGCGAAGAGGTCGACGAACTGCGTAGCCGGCTTGTCTCACTGGCGCCGGACTCGCTTCCATAGCAGGCGATCAGCTCGGGCGGTCGCCGGGCAGCACCGCACTTCGGCGCGTGGAAGCTCTCATTCCGGCCGCCAATGATCCCGCCATTCGAGTAGCATCTTAACGGGGTAGGCGGGGTATCCTGCTGGCGAACCGTATGGCAGCAGGAAAGCAACCACCTCAATCCGGCAAGCACTCTGCGGCGGAAAAGCCTGCCCGGTCGAGGTCTGGCCCCCGCAGCGCTGCCGGCGATCTTCAGCTCCCGGCAAAGTCGAATCCATTGGTCTCGGAAGTCGACGTCCTCGACCTCTTCCACCCCGTAACTGCGGCCTGGTTCCGCGCCGTCTTCGACCATCCCACCGCACCCCAGCGCCTCGGCTGGCCGGCCATCGCGCGCGGCGAGAGCACGCTCATCCTCGCGCCCACCGGCACCGGCAAGACGCTCACTGCCTTTCTCTGGTGCCTCGACCGGCTCATGCTGCGCTCAGAGCGCGGGCCGGCGGTTGACGACGCCAAGCTTAGCCAGGGAGCAAAACAAAACGCGAGTACGAAGCCGGTCGAAGGCTGCCGGGTCATCTACATCAGCCCGCTCAAGGCGCTCGCCGTCGACGTCGAACGCAACCTCCGTTCCCCGCTCGCCGGCATCATGAACATGGCGCGCCAGCAAGGCATCACGGTCCATCAGCCGGAGATCAGCGTCCGCACCGGCGACACCTCGCAAAAAGAGCGCAGCCGCTTCCGCCGCCACCCCGCCGAGATCCTCATCACCACCCCCGAGTCGCTCTACCTGCTGCTCACATCGGACGCCGCCGCAGGTCTTCGCACCGTCGACACCGTCATCGTGGATGAGATTCACGCCCTCGTCCCCACCAAACGCGGAGCCCACATGGCGCTCTCGCTCGAACGCCTTGAGGCCATCGCCGCGCAGCCCATCCAGCGCATCGGTCTCTCCGCAACCCAGCGCCCACTCGAAGAGGTAGCCCACTTTCTAGCGGGTGCCGAGTACGTCACCACAATCGGCAGCGTGCCCGTGCAATCCTTAACTCCGGCTAATACGCAAGACCCGGCCGGACTCACTCGCGCGCCTGAAAGTAGAGATTCACCTGAAGTCACAGACAAAGCGGGTGCCCCATTCATCGCGCTCTCAGCGATGAGTGGGACGGAAACCGTAGAGAGCACCGACCCCGCCGGCACCGACACGCCCACCCGCTTCCGCCCCGTCACCATCATCAACGCGCAGGAGCCGAAGCGCCTCGACCTCACCATCGAGGTGCCCGTCGAGGACATGGCGCGTCTCGGGCAGCTCGAAGAGGTCTCGAGCGGAGCCGCCTCGGCCGCACCGAAGCGCACCTCCATCTGGAGCGCCATCCATCCGCGGCTGCTCGAGATCGTGCGCCAGCGCACCTCGACACTCATCTTCGTCAACAGCCGCCGCGTCGCCGAACGCCTCGCCGGCGCCCTCAACGAACTGGCCGGCGAATCGCTGGCCCGCGCCCATCACGGCTCGCTCGCCGCGAGCCAGCGATCGGAGATTGAAGAGCTCCTCAAGGCCGGCAGCATCCGCGCACTGGTCGCCACCTCCTCCCTCGAGCTCGGCATCGACATGGGCGCCATCGACCTCGTCATCCAGATCGAGGCGCCGCCCTCGGTCGCGAGCGGCATGCAGCGCATCGGTCGCGCCGGTCATCACGTCGGCGCGGCCAGCGAAGGCATCATCTTCCCCAAGTATCGTGCAGACCTCGTCGCTTGTGCGGCCGTCACCCGCGCCATGCACGAGGGCCTTGTGGAGTCGACGCGCTTCCTGCGCAACCCCCTCGACGTCCTCGCTCAGCAGATCGTCGCGACCGTCGCTCAGCCGCCGTCTGTGAGTCTGGCCGCCCGCAAAAAGGGCGAGCCTGCACCCGCCGCGCAGATCGGCGTCGAAGAGCTCTTCACCATCATCCGCCACTCCGCACCCTTCTCTGCGCTCAGCAGGTCCGCCTTTGACGGAGTACTCGATCTGCTCGCCGGCCGCTATCCGTCGGACGAGTTTGCCGAGCTGCGGCCGCGCATCACCTGGGACCGCATCCACAACGTGCTCACGCCGCGAGAGGGCGTCAAGAGCCTCGCGATCCTCAACGGCGGCACCATTCCGGACCGCGGCCTCTACGGCGTCTTCCTCTCCGGCAGCCCCGAGGGCAGGCCCGTGCGCGTAGGCGAGCTCGATGAGGAGATGGTCTTCGAAAGCCACTCCGGCGACACCTTCATCCTCGGCGCCTCGACGTGGCGCATAGACGAGATCACGCATGACCGCGTGCTCGTCAGCCCGGCGCCCGGCGAACCCGGCAAGATGCCGTTCTGGCATGGAGACCAGGCGGGCAGGCCCCTTGAGTTTGGCCGCCGCATCGGCGCACTCACCCGCGAACTTCGCGAGATGCCGCGCAACGCGGCCCTCAGCCGTCTCACCCGCGAACACGACCTGCAGCCCGGCGCCGCTGAGAATCTCATCCGCTATCTCGCCGACCAGGAGATTGCAACCGTGGCTGTGCCAGATGATCGCACCATCGTGATCGAGCGCACCCGCGATGAGCTCGGCGACTGGAGAGTCTGCGTGCTCACCCCCTTCGGCAGCCGCGTGCATGCGCCGTGGGCCATGGCGGTCACCGGCAGGATTCGCGCAGCGGGCGGCGCCGACGTCGAGACCATGTGGGCCGACGATGGATTCGTCATGCGCTTCCCCGACAGCGATGCCGCACCCGATGCAGAGCAGTTGATCCCCGGCGCGGAGGAGGCCTCGGAGCTGGTCCTGCGTCAGCTCGGCTCAACTGCGCTGTTTGCTGCGAAGTTCAGAGAGAGCGCAGCCCGCGCGCTGCTGCTGCCGCGCCGCCGCGCACAAGGCCGCGCACCCCTCTGGCAGCAGCGGAAACGCGCCTATGACCTGCTCTCGGTTGCATCGCGCTACCCCTCCTTTCCCATGCTGCTCGAGACCTATCGCGAATGCATGCGCGACGTCTTCGACATGCCCGCTCTGCAGGAGATACTGCGGGCCATCGCCGCGCGCCAGGTCCGTGTGCATGTGGTCGACTCCCGCACGCCGTCGCCCTTCGCCTCGTCTCTGCTCTTCAGCTATGTCGCGAACTACATCTACGACGGCGATGCACCGCTGGCTGAGCGCCGTGCCCAGGCGCTCTCGATCGACCAGGAACAGCTACGCGACCTGCTCGGCGATGCCGACCTGCGTGAGTTGCTCGACGCCGACGCAATCGCCGAAGTCGAAGAGCAGCTGCAGGCGCTCACCGAGACGATGCGCGCGCGCTCCGCCGACGGCCTGCACGACCTGTTGCTGCGCCTCGGCGACCTCTCGCGCGAGGAACTCTCTAAACGCATCGCAACCCCGGAACTCCTCGACAACCTGCCGCGCCTCGTTCGTGCTCGCCGCCTGCTCGAGATCAAGGTAGCAGGCGAGAAGCGCCTGATTGCCGTCGAAGACGCGGCACGCTACCGCGACGCACTCGGCGTCCCGCTGCCTCCCGGATTGCCCACTGCCCTGCTCGCGACTGTTGCCGCGCCGCTGCTCGAGCTGCTTCGCCGCTTCGCCCGCACCCATGGCCCGTTCACGCTGCCCGAGGTGACAGCACGCTTTGGCGTAGATCAGGCCCAGGCCGAGGCCGCCCTGCACACTCTGCTGCTCGACGCACGCATCGTCGAGGGCGGCTTCCGGCCCGGCGGAGTGCACCGCGAGTGGTGCGACGCGGAAGTACTGCGCATGATTCGGCGCAAGTCCCTCGCCCGTCTGCGCAAAGAGGTTGAGCCCGTCGAGCAGCAGATGCTCGCGCGTCTCAACACCCACTGGCAAGGCGTGTTGCAGCGCCGCCGCGGCCTCGATGCGCTGCTCGACACCATCGAGTCACTTCAAGGCGCTCCGCTCGCTGCCTCGCTGCTCGAGACAGCAATCCTGCCGGCCCGCCTCAGCAATTTCACAGCAGAAAGCCTCGACACACTGATCGCATCAGGCGAGGTAGTCTGGCGCGGCATCGATCCGATCGGTGAACACGATGGCCGCATCGCCCTGTACCTCTCAGACAACCTGGCCACCCTGCTGCCGCCGCGCACCGCGGACAAGGACACTCCGTTGAGCGAACGCGAAGAAGCGCTGGTGGCTGAGCTCGCCCGGGGAGGCGCAATGTTTTTCGTGCAGTTGCACGACGCAGTCGGCGGAGGATACCCCGGCGAGACCATGGACGCCCTGTGGAGTCTCGTCTGGCGCGGCCTCGTCACCAACGACACCTTCCATGCTCTGCGCGCCTACGTGGCCCGGCCCTCACCCTCCAGGCAGGCCAAGCGCCAGCATAATACCGGTGTAACGTTTCGCTCCCGGCGCACCACTCCACCGAGCGCACAGGGTCGCTGGAGTCTGCTGCGCAACGTCTCCTCCGATACCGCCAAGCCTCAGAGTCAAAGCGCGCAGGATTACACCGCATGGGCGCACGCGATCGCCATGCAGCTATTGAACCGTCACGGCATCCTCACTCGCGAGACCGTCGCGCAGGAGAACCTGCCCGGCGGCTTCAGTGCCGTCTATGACGTCTTGAAGGCTCTCGAAGAGAGTGGCCGCATCCGTCGCGGCTATTTCGTCGCCGGCCTTGGAGCCGCACAGTTCGCCCTCCCTGCCGCGGTCGATCTATTACGCTCTCTTCGCAGCCGTCCGCAGCCCGAGCGCCCTGAGATGGTGGCGATCGCCGCGACCGATCCTGCGAACCCTTATGGCTCTATCCTGCGTTGGCCAGAGGCGTCCGAGCTCTTGAGCACCGACGACGCCGCGCCTCGTTCGCTCACCCGCAGCGTTGGCCCCACCGTCATCCTGCGTAATGGTGAACTGGTCGCCTACCTGCGCCGCAGCAATCCCAACGTGCAGGTCTTTCTTCCTGCCGATGAACCCGACCGCAGCAACTGCGCCCGCGACCTCGCAACATTTCTCGCCGCCAACGGGCACGAAGACATGCGACGCCGCGAACACGATCATCGCGGTGGCATGCTGATCTCGACTATCAATGGAGACCCTGCCCACGCGCATCCCATGGCGAGAGCGCTGCAGGACGCCGGCTTCCTCGTCGCGCCTCTCGGCTTCAGTCTGCGTCGCGTGCTACAGCCTGTAGCCTCGCCAGAGCAGCCGGCGCTCGCCACTGCAGCGCTCGCACCAGAGATCCTGGAGGAGGCGGACTAGCCATGCCCGAAGGAGACACAATCTTCCGCTCGGCACGCGGACTAAAGACCGCCCTCGCAGGAAGGCAGGTCACCGGCTTCGAAACCGCCTATGCCCAGCTTGCGAGCATTCATGACAATGCCTCCGTTGTCGGCCGCACCGTCGATAATGTCGAGGCACGCGGCAAATGGCTGCTGATCTCCCTCTCCGGCGACCTCGTGCTCGTCACCCACATGCTGATGAATGGCACCTGGCACCTCTATCGACCCGGGGAGCGCTGGCGCCGCCCCCGCAGCCACATGCGCATCGTCCTCTCCACCTCTGAGTGGCAGGCCGTGGCGTTTCTAGTGCCCGTGGCGCAGTTCCATACCGCGCGTTCGCTCGAACGGCACCCCGCAATTCCACGGCTCGGGCCCGATCTGCTTGCAGCGCAGTTCTCAGTCGACGAGGCAACAGCCCGGCTGCGCGAACAAGCCACTGTCGAAGTGGCAGATGCAATCCTGAACCAGCGGGTGATCGCAGGAGCAGGCAACGTCTTCAAATCAGAGATCTGCTTCGCCTGCGGAGTGAACCCGTTTCGCCTGGTCTCCTCGCTCGGCAAATCGGAGATCGAATGCCTGCTGGATACAGCGAGAAAATACCTGCAGGCCAATGTCACTGCCGCGCACGGCGACTCCATCGTGACCTACACCGGGGGCCGACGCACCACCGGAGCCGCAAACCCCGGCGCAAAACTCTGGGTCTACGGCCGGCGCGGACGTCCGTGCCGCCGCTGCGGCACGCCCATCCTCACCAGGAAGCAGGCCCTCGGAGCGCGCTCAACCTACTGGTGCCCGCAATGCCAGCCCATGCCTCAGCCAGTGGAGGCGGACGCCAGCAATTCAGCGATTGAGGGCTGGAGCAACCCCATCGCACGACGAAAAGTCGGCTGCGGCTCCTAGGCCTACACACATATGTCACAGTGTTTGCGTTTGTTCGCAATCAAGCAGCTGCCACGGTTGCTATTGCTGGGGTGGCGCGGCAGGAGCAGGCGAAGGCTTGGGCGGCTCCTTGTCCCCTGACCCGAACATTCGTCCAAAGAACCCCTTCTTCTTCTTTGACTGGACAGGAACAGGGTTTCCGTTTTCGTCCACCACCGTCGGACCGTCATCTGCCGCTCGCGCAGACGGCGGCAGCGTCTGGTCTTGGGACGTTGCGGGCTGGCCATCGGTCGATGGAGGCAGCACCTTTGGGCCGCTGCCTATATTGAACAGCTTCTCAAACAGATTTCGCTGATCGCCGTTGGCGTGATCACACGTATCGGTAGGCGCAGAGCCCTCTAGAAATGCCGCGTTGTAAGCGGCCGGGCAGGTCTCATTCGAAAGCAGGTTGGTCACTTTATCCAGGCGCACCTGCACAATCCCCACCGGAGGCACAAACTCCCGCATGTCAGAATACTGCGGCAGCTGCTGGGCTCGCTTCATGAACTCCGCCCAGATCGGAGCCGCCGCCAGCGCACCCGGAAGCTTGATGTCCGTATAGTCGTCGTTGCCTACCCAGACGATGCAGATCAGGTTGCTCGTGTACCCGGCAAACCACGCGTCGTTCTCCGTTCCGGTCTTACCGGCGGCGGGGGCCATGAAGCCGCGCTTCCGCGCCTCGTACCCATAGCCGAAGTTCATCACGCCTTCCATCAGGCTGGTCGTCAGGTATGCGACGCGCGGATCGAGCACGGGCTTCGAATTGGGCGCGTAGTCGTTGAGCACGCTGCCATCAGAGCTGCGCACGGATGCCAGCAGCCAAGGGTCGATCTTGACCCCGCCGTTCGCGAAGACGGTATAAGCCCCGGCCATGTCGAGCGGCGTCGCAGAATAAGTACCGAGCGCCACCGAGGGCGTGCCCCGCGCGCTCTTGATGCCCGCATCGCGGGCCAGCGACGCAACATTGTTGAAGCCCACCATCTGCCCCAGCGAAATGGTCGCATTATTCAGCGAAAAGGCCAGCGCCCTGATCGCCGGAACCTCGCCGCGATACTCTTCCTTGTAGTTGTGCGGCGAGTAGGTCTGCGTGCCGTTGGCAAAGGTAAACGTGGTCGGCTCATCCTTCAATAAAGTGGTCGCCGTGAAGATGCCGCCGCCCGGCAGCTCAGTGCCGGCGAGGCTTGTGTTAAAGGCCGTCGCGTAGACAAACGGCTTGAAGATCGACCCCGTGGGACGCATCGCAATTGCGTGATTCAACTGGCTCGCGCCGTAATTGCGCCCGCCGATCAGCGCCAGCACCTGCCCCGTATGCGGGTTCAACGCGATCAATGCCACCTGCGGACGCTCGACCGGATCTACGCTGGTCGTGCCATCCTTCTTGCGATGGGTGTGCGCCTTCAGCAGCAGATCGTCGACGTTGCGCATACCCTCTTCGACCGCCGCCGCCGCCGCCCTCTGCAGGTCAGGGTCAAGCGAAGTGTAAATGCGCAGCCCGCCCTGGCTCGCGACTCCCTCGCCCAGCTTCTGATGCAGCTGCTCGCTCACCAGGTCGACGAAGTAGGGCGCCTCACCCGCATCCGTGTTATTGGAAGCGAGCCGCAGCGGCGCAGCCTTTGCATTCTCCGCCTGCACCTTGGTGATCGATCCGGTCTCCACCATGGAGTCGAGCACCACGTTGCGCCGCTCCAGCATCCGCTCCGGGTGACGGTAAGGATTAAGCCGGCTCGGGCTCTGGATCAGACCCGCGAGCAGGGCGCACTCCGGCAATGTGAGCTGGCGCACATCCTTGTCGAAGTAGGCCTGGGCCGCCTCTCCAAAACCATTGATGCCGAAGCTGCCGCGCTGCCCCATCGGCACCTGGTTTGCATACATCTGGAAGATCTGCTGCTTGCTGAATCGATGCTCAAGCTGAAAGGTGATGACGACCTGGATGAACTTCCGCTTGAACGTCCTCTCCGCGCTCAGAAAAAACATCTTCGCAAGCTGCATCGTCAGGGTTGAAGCGCCCCCGGCAAAGCGTCGGTCCCCGCGGAGGTCATGCCAGGTCCACCCCGCCATGCTGTAGTAATCAACCCCGCTGTGCTCGAAGAAGCGGCGGTCCTCGATGCTCGTCACTGCCTGGATCAGCTGCGGCGGCAGATCGTCGTAAGCCACCAGCCGCCGCTTCACCCGGCTTTTATCCTCAGAGAGCCCGGTGATCAGTACCGGCTCCAACTCATAAGCGGCAAGCGCCTGTCCGCTGTCGCCGCTCAGCTGGGTTACTAATCCATTGTCAAAGGTGATCGTCGCGCCATCCTGCGCATGGTAGGACTGCGGCCCCGGATGCACAGTGATCGAGGAAGCGCCCAGCGAATAGGAGCCGATCGCAGCAGCGCCGCCATTGCCCTCTTCGCTGTAACCGGCAGAGCGCAGTTCCTCAGCCAGGGAATGCGCATTCAGCTTCTGCCCGACGCGCACCTCACGCGGTGCCGCGTAAATTTGCGCAGTACTCTCAAACAGCGGCCGGCTTAAGCGGTCATCGACCACCTGGCCATACTTCTGGTAGTAGTAGGCGAAGACGGCTCCGCCGATGAGCAGCACCGCGAGTACCATCGCAGCAACTACCAGCAGAAACCCTCTCAGCAGGCGCGGAGAGCGCCGCACCGCCGGTCGCGCGAATTTTACCTTTACTGCCAAGCTATGTCGCCCATCGCAAGCCTTCCAACCTTATTCTAGTAGCTGCGCCCTTTGTACCTCTGCACCGTTGCCACTGCTCCGCCCTTTGCTCGCGCCGCTGCAGTGCATCCCGCGCTGCCTCTTGCCCTACCCTGCCTCTTGCCCTACATAGATGCGGCCTCGAGCTTAGAGCCCGTCTTGGCTCTCAGGTGCGCCGCTACTTCCCCGATGGGCACATCGCTGCTCTTCGCCGAGGCACGATCGACCAGCTCGACCCTGCCCTCCGCTACTTTCTTCCCCACGTTGATGCGGTAAGGCACGCCGATCAGATCGGCGTCTTTGAATTTGACGCCGGCTCTCTCGTCGCGGTCATCCAAGAGCACGTCGAACCCCGCAGCATCGAGCTCCACCGCGATCTTTTCTCCGGCCGCGAACAGGGCCGCGTCCGTCGTATTCGTCACCGTGACCACCACCTGGTAGGGCGCAATCGAGAGCGGCAGCCAGAACCCGTTCGCATCATGACTCTGCTCGATGGCCGACGTCAGAATGCGCTCTATCCCGATGCCATAGCTGCCCATGATCGGCGTTACCTCTTTGCCGCCAAGGTCAAGCACACGGGCACCCATGCTCTCGGAATACTTGTATCCAAGCTTGAAGATATGACCAATCTCGACCGCCTTCGCCACCTTGAGCCTGCCCGCGCAGCCCGCCGTGGGGCATGCCTCTCCCTCTGCCACGTTGCGTATGTCAGACACAATCGTCCACTCGAAGTCGCGGCCCGGAGTGATGTTTCGGAGGTGATAGCCCTCCTGGTTGGCGCCGCCATTCAGCTTCAAACGGCCCTCCAGGGCAGCATCGAGCACGATAGTCACGCCCTCCGAGCCCACCTTCTTCGCCGCCGCAAGGCCGATCGGCCCCAGGTAGCCGGCCGGCGCGTGAAAATAATGCGCGATCTCGCCGTCATGCATCGGGCGCAGCACTCCTCCAGGTAGTACGCTGGCGAGCTTCGCTTCGTTCACCTGGTGATCGCCCCGCAGCAGGACGACCACGGGAACATCGCTGGCCCGGCCTTCTCCTGCCCCGTCGTGGCTGGCCGCCTCGCGCGAAGACTCGCGCCCAGGAAATTCCGCCATGTAAGCCATCGTCTTCATCTGCTGCGTCTGTCTGATCCCGAGAAAGACCGCAACCTCATCGACGGTACGCTGACCAGGTGTAGCCACCAGCTCAGGCGTGCCATCACCCGTAGCGGCAAGGTCCTCAGCCGGGTCGAGACGCGAGGTCGCCTTCTCGATATTGGCTGCGTACCCGCACACCGGGCAGCTCGCAATCAGGTCCTCACCCGCATCGGTATAGACCATGAACTCCTGCGACTGCGAGCCGCCCATCGCACCCGAATCCGCCTCCACCGAGACGAACTGCAGACCGCAGCGCGAAAAAATCCTGCGATAGGCCGCATCGTGCAGCTCGAAGCTGCGATCCAGCCCCGCCGCGTCCATATCGAACGAGTAAGCATCCTTCATCAGGAACTGGCGCACCCTCAGCAGCCCCGACTTCGGCCGCGGCTCATCGCGGAACTTCGTCTGGATTTGGTACCAGATCTGGGGCAGCTGCTTATAGCTGCGCAGCTCCTTGCGGGCGATGTCGGTCATCACCTCTTCATGGGTCATCGCCAGGCACAGCTCGGCGCCCTTGCGGTCTCTCAGGCGGAACATGTTCTCACCCATCCCCGACCAGCGACCGCTCGCCTCCCAAACCTCCCGCGGGTTCAACGCAGGCAGCAGAAACTCCTGCCCGATGCGGTCCATCTCCTGCCGCACGATCCCGACGATCTTGTTGATCGAGCGCTGGCCGAGCGGCAGGTAGGAGTAGATGCCGGCGCCGAGCTGGCGCACATACCCGGCGCGCAGCAGCAGCTTGTGACTGGCCACCTCCGCGTCAGCGGGCGCCTCGCGAAGCGTGGGAACAAACAACTTCGACCAACGATGCATGCGTCACTTTCTGGCGTTCTCAAGCGCCCTGCATATCAGAAGACATGCTCACCGGAGCCGCAAAAGCGCGCTCTCTTACAAAGACTTCATTCTAAATGTTCCCGCCCGGCGACGCGCAGATTCACAGCCCTGTAACAGAAATGCCCGCCCGCTTTGCATACACTTACCCCTTATGGCAATCAATGATCCGCTGACCATCGAACGGCTGCAGGGCAAGGCTCCCGGCACGCGTATCCTGCGCCTCGAGGGCCCACTCACCTTGAACAACCTCTTTCCGTTCCAGGCTGAACTGCGCAGTGAGACCCCGCCCCTCACCATCCTCGATCTGGCTGCAGTTCCTTATATGGATTCAGCGGGCATGGGCGCGGTCATCGCCTACTTTGTCTCTTCCGGCAAGTTCGGCCACAAGCTTCTCGCCACCGGCGTCAACTACCGGGTGCTGGAGCTGTTCAAGCTGAGCCAGGTCGATAGCCTCATCCCCATGTTCCCGACCGTGGACGACGCGGAGAGTGCGACCCGGAAGACTTAGAGGTCGCGCAACGTTACCTTGTCCTCCCGGGTATTGATCCGCTGTGCCGTAGCCGCGCCCGCTCTGCGGCTGATATGCGTTGGCTGAATGGTACGATGGCCAGTATGAAGCCCAGTCTTTCAAGCCACAGATTTGTGCCTCAGTACATCCTCGCCCTGATTGCGATCTGCCTCGTTGCCGGCAGCGTCTACTACTCCGGCGTCTACAAGGATGCGCGCTTCGTCGAGGCACGCTCGAAAGATATAGATACCCGCTACTTCTACGTGGCAGCCAAATGCTGGGCCACCGGTAAGTCGCCCTACGAGCCCCTGACCTATGACACCATGTTTCAATCTACCTTTGGCATACATACACCTGCGCAATTCGTAGCTTACTTACCCACATTAATGCTGGTCGTCCTGCCCATGGCCCCCTTCAAGTGGCTGGTGGCCGCGAAGATATTCTCGCTGATGAACTTCGCAGCGGCGATGGCTCTCTTCTGGGCATGCTATACCCTGGTCCGCGAGATGGTTGGGGAGCCGCTCAGTTCGTTGCAATGGTTCTGGGTAGTTATAGCTTCCACCATAGGTGGCGTAACTGGAACCATAGTCACCGGGCAGACTTCCGTATTCGTAACTGCCGCCTGCGCAGTCGCTCTGGCCGGGTGCCGTACCGGCCGCGCCTGGCTTATTGTCATCGGCATAGTTATAGCTACATCAAAGCCCCACCTCTCCGGTCCAGTGCTGCTTTTCATCTTTATCTTTGAACCGAAGATGCGTCGCGCGACATGGATCGCCATGGGCATCGTCGCTGGCGTCTTCGCCTATGCAGCCGCTGTCGACAGGAACCTCGTCACAAGCTACCTCAACGCCATGCATACCTACGCCGCCCTGCCCATCAATGACGCCTCTCACGAGATCGGGCTGGTCTCGCTGCTGATGCGGTACGGCCTCGCCCACAAGCCCGCGCAGGTGATTGGCATGCTTTCGCTGCTGCTGGTTATGGCGCTCACCGCCTGGGTGATCCGCCGCTCAGGGCAGACACTCACCCGCAGCTCACTGGGCATGATGCTGCTTATCTTCGCCACGGGAGTAGGTCAGCCATTGCAGGGCTATGACCTCTGCGCCTATGCGGTCGGTGTCGCGCTCATCGGTACTGTCGACTTACCCTGCCAGATGTTGCTGGCTCTGCCCGCGCTGCTCATCTGGCGTCAGACTCTGCTCGACCTTCTCCACTTATATAAGTCGAACAACTCAAGCCGCACCCTCTCATCGCTGACACTGCTGCTCATCACCATCATCATTGCAGCGTGGAGGCTGCTCTCGCGGCCGGCATTGCGCGTCCACTCCATAGATCTCCAACGCGAACTATCTCAGCCATCCGTCTAACTCGGCATACGAGTTACTCGACTGGCATAAAAAAGAATCCTCTCGCCGGCAGGTCGAGAGGATTCTTTTTCTATTAACCAGACTATCTGGCACGTTGCGAAACATTCTAACTGCAGCCGCTGGTCGACCCGCACGACATGCAGCGATAGCAGCTTCCGTTCCGTACCATGATCGCCCCGCACGTGAGACAGCTCGGCGCATCTCCCATGTCATACATGCCCTTCATGGCATCGGCTGCATGGTGATAGATACCGCGGTCAGGCGCCTGCAGAGGATGCGCCGACGCAGCCGCCGTAGCCCTGACCTCCGGCAGTATCCCGCCCCGCGGTGCAGAGGTAGCTCCATCCCCTCGTGATGACGAGTGCTGGTCAGCGGTAAAGTGCAGGCGCGCCTGCTCCACCCGTTCACTCTGCGCGTTCGCAGCCTCCTCATCGCTCAGCATCGAAGTAGCAGCCGATGACGCGGGCACTCCACCCATCCCGGCGAACAGAGCCAGCTGCGTTCCCGAGAGGAAGCGTACCTGGATCCAGCGGAAGATGTAATCCATGATCGACTTCGCGTAGCCGATCTGCTCGTTGCCCGTCCATCCGGAGGGCTCGAACCGCAGGTGAGCAAACTTCTCGCACAGCACCTTCAGCGGAACCCCGTGTTGCAGCGCCAGCGAGACGCACGTGGCAAACGAATCCATCAGCCCCGAGACGGTCGAACCCTCCTTGGCCATCTTGACGAAGATCTCGCCCGGCTGGCCGTTGGGATAGAGACCCACCGTGATGTAGCCCTCGTGACCTGCGATCGAGAACTTGTGCGTCAGCGAAGCACGCTCCTCAGGCAGCCGATGACGAACTGCCTTCGGCGGTGCGTTGAGGTCCTGCGAAGAGATCAGCACCTCACCCTCGCCCGGCACCATTGTGACCGCCTGCGTGAGCGCTGCTGCGAAAGAATTCGCTGCCGCCAGCACACTGCGCGACGTGACCTCGAGCTTCTCCGACAGCTTCGCTTCGAGCGTCTTCAGATCAGACTCCGCTCCCATGCTCCCCGCCGCCAGCGCAGCCATCACACGGTCCGCCGCAGCGCTGATCACCTGGTCAGAGGTGTCCTTCGCGTTCTTGATCGCCGTCGCGCCCTTGCCGTCCGAGGTGTTGAGCGGCTGCCCGCCCTTCGATCCATCGCGATAAACAGCTACAGCCTTCAGGCCCAGCCGCCACGACTCGAGATAAGCCTCGGCAATGTCGTCCAGGTTGCAGTCGTGCGGCAGGTTCACCGTCTTCGAGATCGCACCCGAGAGAAACGGCTGCGCCGCTGCCATCATCTTCACGTGGCCCATGTAGTTGATGGAGCGCGTGCCCTTGGCCGGCTTGAACGAGCAGTCGAAGCACGCCAGGTGCTCGGGCTTGATGGCCGGCGCGCCCTCGATCGTGCCGGTCGCGTCGATATAGCTCACGATCGCGTCAACCTGGTCTCCGCTATAGCCAAGCTTGAAGAGAGCAGCAGGAACCGTGTTGTTGACGATCTTGATCATGCCGCCGCCTACGAGTTTCTTGTACTTCACCAGCGCCAGGTCGGGCTCGATCCCCGTCGTATCGCAGTCCATCATGAAGCCGATCGTCCCCGTCGGCGCAAGCACCGTCACCTGCGAGTTGCGGTAGCCATGCCTCTCGCCGTGGGCAAGCGCCTTGTCCCAGCAATCCTTGCTCGCCTCGATCAACTCATCGAGCTGCGGCGCCGTGAAGGGCTCAGCCGACTGGCGGCTCTTGCCGATCTTGTTCACCTCGGCGCGATGCATGCGGATCACATCCAGGAACGGCTCCCGGTTGACGTAGAAGCCCGGGCACGCGCCACCCTGGTGCTCCGCCGATGCAGTCAACGGCGTCGCCGCTGCCAGGGGCTGGCACCTCTCGGCGATCTTCGAGGATTGCAGATAAGCCTGTCCGCTCATGATCGCCGTCACCGTCCCGGCAAAGTCGCGGCCTGCATCGGAGTCGTACGGCAGCCCGAACGCCATCAGCAGCGCGCCAAGGTTCGCATACCCCAAGCCGAGCGGACGATAGTCGTGCGAGTTGCGCGCGATCGACTCGGTCGGATAACCCGAGTTGTCGACGAGGATATCCATCGCCGTGATCAGGATGTCGATCGACTCGCGATACGCCGCAATGTCGAACGCCCCGGCAGGCGTCAAAAACTTTAACAGGTTAAAGCTCGCCAGGTTGCACGCGGAGTTGTCGAGGAACATGTACTCCGAGCAGGGGTTCGACGCGTTGATGCGCCCCGTGTTCTTCGAGGTGTGCCACTTGTTGATCGTCGTGTCGTACTGCATGCCCGGGTCGCCACACTGCCACGTGGCCTCGGCAATCTTCTTCATGATGTCGCGCGCCTTCATCGTCTCGACCGGCGCCCCGTCCTTTACGGTGCGCGTCGTGAACTCGCCATCCCGCTCCACCGCCCGCATGAACTCATCCGTCACCCGGACCGAGTTGTTGGCGTTCTGAAAGAAGATCGACGAGTAGGCCTCAGAATCCGGCCCCGACCCGTCGTAGCCCGCCTGCATCAGCGTCCAGGCCTTCGCCTCCTCCTTCGACTTGCACTCGATGAACGCCAGGATATCCGGATGATCGACATTGAGGATAACCATCTTGGCCGCGCGACGCGTCTTACCGCCCGACTTGATCACGCCCGCAAACGCGTCAAATCCGCGCATGAAGCTCAACGGCCCCGAGGCCGTACCGCCTCCCGACAACTGCTCCATTGAGCCACGAATCGGCGACAAGTTTGTCCCCGTGCCCGAACCCCATTTGAAGAGCATGCCCTCCGTCTTCGCCAGCGTCAGGATCGAATCGAGCGAGTCGTCGACCGCGTTGATGAAGCAGGCTGAGCACTGAGGATTCTTGTAGCCGCTCGCCGTAAACTCGACCGCGCAGCTATGCGGATTCCAGTGCCAGTTCTGCCCATCGGAGTTGGGCTCAAGCCGCTCGCAACCCACGTTGAACCACACCGGCGAGTTGAACGCTACCTTCTGCGTGATCAGCAGGTGCACAAGCTCGTCGTGGAAGATCGCCGCGTCCTCTGCCGTCGCGAAGTAGCCGCCGTTCATCCCCCAGTCCCGGATCGTCTCCGCCACCCGGCTCACCAGAGCACGCACCCCCGATTCGCGCCCCGGGGTGTCAAGCTGGCCATGCAGGTACTTGCTCGCCACGATGTTGGTCGCCGTCATCGACCAGTCGACCGGCACATCCACGTTTTTCTGCTCGAAGATGGGCTTCCCCGTCGCGTCCGTGATCAGCGCGGTGCGCTGCTCCCACGCAACCTCGTCGTAGGGCGAGACCCCGTTCTTTGAGAAGTAGCGCCGAAAGCGCAGGCCCGGGCTCTTGAATGTGCCAGGGATCGCCGCAGTACTCTTTGCTGCAGGGCTGGTGGAGGTGGTTTCGGTGGCGTGCCGGGCGGTGCTGGCGGTCTGGTCAGCGCTGAGGGTCTGGGGGGCGGTCTCGGACATTCTTGCTCCTGAAAGTGGTGTTGGTGCTCATCCCGCCACCGGTGCTTGCCAGGGTGGCGCGATGCTCGCAGAACGGGTGAAAAAAGGCGTATGAGAGCAGCGCCATCGCAGCAGCAGCGATGGCCATAAAAGACTCAGGGACTCGTGGGTTCTGGACTTGTTGCCGGCTCAGCGTGTCTTCGGTCTGGCGCTTACATCTACCTTCAACTCTGGCGTCAGTGACCAAAAAAACAAGAGCCGCAGTGGGCAAAGTACCGCTGTACGTAGTACGTGTCAAGCGAGAACCACTACATCTTGTATTTTACTAGTAAATAGGCGTCACAGGCGGGAAGCTGCCACTCCAACCCTGCTGCTGTTCCCGAAATTAGTTCGCAGCCCCAACCGGCCTTCCCCTCAACCGCTTAGCCTCATTCCGGGACCAGCATCAACTGAGTTCCTTCAGTCTGACTGGGACGAAGGTACGCCCGGCCGGCCCACTCCACAAGGCCCGAAGCCGGTGCAGTGCTGTGGAGCGTTGTGGAAAGGTGGATAAGGCGTCCGCACCTGCTGCGGCTCGCAACACCCAGCGCTCGACCTGCCGAAACTCGCCCTCACGAACTCACGCCAGCCAGTAAATAAGCACGTCAGGGCGGGCCGGACTCGGTGCTAATCTAGTCGCAATGAACCCCGAAGCAACCGCATCCAGCCCCCGCCTTCCGGCCCGGGAGCTCCTGGCCTACGCCTTACTGGCGTTGACCTTCGCCGCGATCAGCTTCGCAGTTCACAAGACCCAGCTCCACGGCACGGTCAAGCCCTTCTGGGACGCACGCATCTACGCAAACGCCATCGCCAAGTCCGCCGCCGGCGCCGATCCCTACTCCATCCAGGGTACCGAGCTGCCCTTCGTCTATCCCCCGCTCTTTGTGCGAGGCGGAGCGATCCTCAAGCACATCTTCCCAGCGCGGTCCGGATGGTACCTCTACCTCGCTGCAACCTGTCTGGCCATGGCCGCCATTCCATGGATGCTTGCCACCAGCTACACTCGCAGCCTGTGGCTCACGCCGCTGATCGCATACATCGTCTTCGTCTTCGAGCCAAACTCCTACGCCGAGGGCTCGCTGCTCACCGCCAACATCGCCACCCTGCTCTATGCGCTCACCCTTGGCACCGCCATTCGCGGCCTCCGGCGCAACCAGTGGACATGGTTCTACCTCGCCGTCGTCTTTGCGGCATTGATCAAGCCTCCCTTCCTCGCGCTGTTGATCCTGCCCTGGCTTGCGGGTCAGCGACAGCTATGGAAGTGTGCCCTCTCGGTAGCCGTGACCGTGGCCGCATACCTCGCTCAGCGCTTTGGCAGTCCGGCCCTCTACGCCTCCTTCCAGCAGAGAACAGTTGGCCAGATTATGATCAAAGGCGATACAGGAGTGGGCTTCCTCTCCTTCTTCGTCGGTATAGGTCACCGGTTGGGCCTGCTCCAGGGCAAAGGCGCACTGCTCGCCTGCGTCCTGCTCGCTGGAGTGCTCGCCGCCGCCCTCCTGCTCCTGCGCAACCAGAGGAACGCACCCGGAGCCGAGAGCCTCTGGGTTCCCGCCCTGCTGGTCACGGCCATCGTCAGCAACCCCAGGCTGATGCTCTACGATGCCGACGTCGCCATCATTCCGGCGGTCTTCATCTACGTGGAGTGGCTCCGTACGCTGCCGAACGCCCGCATCCGCAACACTGCGGCTGCCGTTCTCCTCTCCTTCTTCGCTGTGCTCTTCAGCAAAGATCCGCCTCCCACCAAGCCGACAGCCGTCAGCGTTCTGCTGCTGGTCTCCGTGCTCCTGGTGATCGCCAGGCTTGCTCGGCAGACGACCCGGTCCGTCTCACATCAGCCTGAGCCGCTGCATGCAAGCCACTCCAGGTAGCGAAGTCGATCTAAGCTGCGTCGTCTCAGCAGAAGGGGGCGGTCTTGAAATCATGGCCCAGGTAGTCTTGGCCCCAGTAGTCTTAGCTCCAGCAGTCTTAGCCGCAGCAGTCTTAGCCCAGGGGTGTGGATGCAAGTACGCAGGTGGTGCGGCAGAATCTCATTAGCGGGGACAATCATCATGGCGACCGGCTCGATCCCCGCAACAGCACAGGGCGCCCCTCCAGGTCAGTCTGTCGAGCAGATCGACAAGTACCAATGGCTGGAGGACGTCTCCGGCGAACGATCCCTCGCCTGGGTGAAGGCAGAGAACGTGCGCGCCGAGACGGAGCTGCAGGGCGACCCGCGCTTCCTGCCCTTCCAGGCAGCCGCACTCAAGGTCCTCGAGTCTCCCGACCGGCTGCCCGTGCCCACTCCCGACCTGCACCCCGACGCCGTATACAACCGCTGGCAGGACGCTCAGCACGTCAGCGGCATCCTGCGCCGCACCTCTCTCGCTGACTACCTTACCGCCCAGCCGCAATGGCAGACCGTCATCGACTACGATGCCCTCGGCCGTCAGGACAACGCGAAGTGGGTGGCGAGGGACATCATCTGCCTCTATCCCGGTGACAGCCTCTGCATGGTTCCGCTCTCGGCCGGTGGTGAAGACGCCGAGTCCTCCCGCGAGTTCGATCTCAAGACTGCAAAGTTCGTCGAAGGCGGCTTCGTACTCCCCCGCTCCAAGGAGTCCGTCGGCTGGCTGGACAAGGACACCCTCCTCGTCGCCAGGGACTGGGGCGAAGGCACCATGACGGCATCAGGCTACCCCTTCGTGCTCAAGCAGTGGAAGCGCGGCCAGCCTCTGGCCGAGGCTCGCGAGGTCTTCCGCGGCCAGCCCGGCGACGTCGCCGTTCAGACCCAGACCAGCCACGACGATCGCGGCAACCAGGCTACTCTCATCCTCCGCGGTATCAACTTCTTTGAATACGAGATCTCTCTGCTCACCCCCGGCGGCGCGGTCCGCATCGCCATTCCTGGCAAGTCGGAGTACGAGGGTCTGGTCAACGGCCGCCTGATCTTCACCATCAATGAGGATTGGACGCCCGCAGGACACTCCACCAGCTACCCCCAGGGCTCCGTCATCTCGATTGAGCTGGCTTCGGTGCAGCAGGATCCGGCCGCACTCAGAATCGCGACCGTCTTCGCACCGACAGCCACCGAGTTCCCGCAGCGCGTGGCCACCACCAGGACCACCGTAGTTCTCACCACCCTTCAGCACGTTCAGGGGCGCGCCTACGTATGCACCGTCGACCCCTCCGGCGTCTGGACCAAGAAGAACCTGCCGCTGCCCGAGAACATCTCCGTCGATATCGCCGCGACCGGCGAGAGCACCGACCAGTTCTTTCTCACTACGGAGGGCTTTCTCTCTCCTAACTCGCTGCTCTCCGGGCAGGCAGGCACGGGTGAGCTCAGCGTGGTCAAGTCCCTGCCCGCGCAGTTCGACCCCACTCACCTGGTCGTCGAGCAGCTTCAGGCGACTTCCAGGGACGGCGCCAGGGTTCCCTACTTCGTCGTACACCGCAAAGACATGAAGTACGACGGCACAAATCCCACCGTACTCAGCGCCTATGGCGGCTTCCAGGTCTCGATGACGCCCACCTACAGCGGCTCTGCAGGCAAGCTCTGGCTCGAACGCGGCGGCGTCTATGTTCTCGCCAACATCCGCGGCGGAGGCGAGTTCGGTCCCGCATGGCATGAGGCTGGGCTCAAGACCCACAGGCAGGTCATCTACGACGACTTCTACGCCGTCGCACAGTACCTCGTCACCCGGCGGATCACCTCGCCCAGGCGCCTCGGGATCGCCGGGGGCTCAAACGGCGGCCTGCTGATGGGTGTGGAGATGACCCAGCATCCCGAGATGTGGAACGCCGTCTACATCGCCGTGCCGCTGCTCGACATGCTGCGCTTTGAGCAGATCGCTGCCGGGGCCTCATGGGTTGGGGAGTACGGCACCGTCTCAAAGCCCGACGAGCGCGCCTTCCTCGCCTCCATCTCGCCCTACAATCAGCTGCGCCCCACGGTGAAGTACCCCGAACCCCTGATCTTCACCACCACCAAAGACGACCGCGTCGGCCCCGTCCAGGCCCGCAAGTTCGCAGCCCGCATGAAGGAGTTTGGCAAACCCTTTTACTATCTTGAAATTGTAGAGGGCGGCCATGGCCCCGGTGCTGACCTCAAGGAGACGGCCAGGACCGCCGCCGTCGAGTTCGTCTACTTCACCCGCAAGCTGATGGACTGAACCCCAGCCGGCTTATTCCCGATTCCAGCGACCGCGCGCCGACGCCCCGTCCATATAGCGCAGTCGGGTTGGAATTTACAACGATCCCCCGCCTTGCTTCATCCGCGACCTGGACGAGCGCCGCTTTGTGACCGCTCCGGCACTAGAGCTCCGTCCGGCTGAACCTCTTCGAACGGCGCCATCATCCTCCCACGGCTTTACCTCTGCTGGACCCCGGCCCGTGCCGCAGCAGCGCGTCTGACCACTGCCCCGGCCAGCCCTCCGCTGCTGTCCCGGGATGCCTCAGATCGTTACCTGCCCTCCAGGCCCTGGCTCCCGGTCCTGCCACCAGGAGACGATGGCAGGCGGCTCGCGGGCTAATTATTCCTGATGCCTATAGAGGATTCCTCACCCCGCCGATACAGAAGAAAACGTCGCTCGGTATCGAGTGGCGTACGGACCCGCGGCCGGCGGCCCGTCTCGCACGGCTCCAATGCGGAAGGGCCGCAATGGACAGAATAGAGGCTACGGATGATCGAGCAACTCGCCACCCCTGCTGAGGCTCCGACCTGCACGGCCGTGGATCGACCCACCCAGAGACTCCTGCTGGTCGAGGACAATCCCGGAGACGCCCGCCTGCTCAGGGAGATGTTGAACGAAGAAGGCACGCGCGGCTTTGAGCTTACCGAAGTACGGACCATGGCCGATGCCGAGCAGCTCCTCGCCCAGCATAATGTAGACATAGTTCTGCTCGATCTTGGCCTGCCCGACGCTACCGGACTGGGCGCCTTAAGCCGGGCCATGACCGCCGCCCCCCGCATTCCGCTGGTCGTGCTGACCGGGCTCGACGATGAGCTGCTCGCCACCCAGGCCCTCCACGGCGGGGCACAGGACTACCTGATCAAGGGAGAGATCTCCACCCGCGCCCTGCTGCGCGCCCTCCACTACGCCGTAGAGCGCAAATGCATGGAAGACGCCCTGCTCGACGAGAAAGAGCGCGTCGTCGCCATGAACGAGGCGCTGGTGATCGGCTCAGCCCTCCAGCTCCGCCTGACAGAGTCCGGCGAAAAGCTCAATGCACTGCTCAAGAACGAGATCTCCGTAGGCAAGCTCGCCCAGCAGGGGCTGATCGAGAAGGAGCTGCACATCGAGGCCGCCCTTAGAGAAAAAGACGTCCTGCTTGGCGAGATCCACCACAGGGTCAAGAACAACCTGCAGATCATCAACAGCCTGCTCGAACTGCAGTGTTCCCAGATCGAGGACCCGGTCGTGCTCGTGATGCTGCGCGACAGTCAGAACCGCATCCGGTCGATGGCCCTCATCCACCAGACGCTCTACCAGTCAAACGCCTTCGGCAGGGTGGACTTCGGACACTTTCTCGATTCGCTGGTGCCCACCCTCATCGCGTCTTACCTCGTCGATCCGGAGCGGATCTCACTCCACGTCCACGCCGAGGGCATTCACCTGCCCATCGGCGCCGCGATACCCTGCGGGCTGCTGGTCAACGAGCTGATATCGAACGCCCTTAAACACGCCTTCCCCAACGGACGGAGCGGACGGATCGACATTGCCTTCGTTCCCGAGGCAGGGGACTCCGTCGCCCTGACCATCAGCGACGACGGAGTCGGTATCCCCGAGAGCCTCGACCTGACCGACATGGTCAGCCTCGGCCTGCAGCTCGTCTTCCTGCTCGCCGACCAGCTCAGGGCGACCATTGCCGTTCATCGCTCCAATCCCACCAGCTTCATCCTCCGCTTCTGCCTGGGGACGATGGCCGCCGACTTGCCCCTCTAGCCGCCTTGCCTGCCCGAGGACACATGACCCGATCACCTGCAAACCGGAGAGTGCAGCTCGCCTTCGGATCTGCGATCCTTGCCATGCTCGCCGTCGGGGCCCTCTCCTATCGCGGCCTGCTCGCCTCACGCGAGAGTGAGCGCTGGGTGCTGCATACCCACAACGTCCTTGAAGATGTCGAGAGTCTCGAACTGGCCCTGGAGACGAGCCACGCCAGCTCCCGCGACTTTGTACTCACCGGCGATGCATCCTGCCTGGACCGCTATCGAGACAGCTCCGCCGGCGTAGCGCGTTACCAGGCATCTCTGGCCAGGCTCACCGCCGACAACCCCTCCCAGCAGGTCCGTCTCGCCGCGCTTCGTCCCGTTGTCGCCAGCACGCTGGCATCCTCGGAACGGTTGATCCTGCTCCGCCAGGCTGGCGGTATGCAGCCGGCCATCGACGCGATGCGTGCGATCGATCTCGTGGACGCCGTCGCAGCCGGGACCAGGCGCCCGCCGGCGCCGGAATTTGAGCAGAGAGCCCAGGATATCGCCGGCGAAGAGGTCCGTCTGCTCTCCATCCGCAGCCAGGATTCCAGGCGGCGAGTCAGCCAGCTCAGGTTTCTGCTCCTCTCAGCCACCACCCTCAGCTCGATCATCGCCCTCACTGCCGGATGGGGCGCCGCCAGGGACAGCCGGCGAAGGAAAAAGATCACCAACGAACTGGGGAAGAGCGAGCAGCGCCTTCGCACCCTGCTGGACGGAGTCAAGGATCACGGCATCTTCATGCTCGACCCGGACGGCGCGGTGGTGAGTTGGAGCAAGGGAGCAGAACGGATCACAGGCTACACCGCAGAGGATATGATCGGCTGTGAGTTCTCCTGCTTGTATCTTCCCGAGCAAGCCGCCGCCGGCAAGCTGGCAAAGGTACTTCGCTGCGCTATCGCCGATGGACAGTTTGAAGAACAGGGGATCCAGGTCCGCAGGAATGGTCTGCAGTTCTTTGCCAATGTGAGCTTGACCCCGCTGCAGGATATGGATGGATCTCTGCTCGGCTTCGCGGGAATCAGCCGCGACATGACCGAGACCCGCGCCTCGGAGGCGAAATACCGCAGCCTGATCGAGGCTGCCCCGGACGGCATGGTCGTATTCGACCAGAGCGGCGCCATCGTTCTACTCAACGCGCGCGCCGAAAAGCAGTTTGGATACCGCAGCGAAGAGCTGGCCGGACGAAAGATTACCGACCTGATCCCCAGCGGTCTTGAGGAGCAGCTGGGTGCTGCTCGCACCAGCACCCCGGCCCCGCAGAGCAACAGCGGCCTCGATCTGATTGCGCTGCGCAGCGATGGAAGCGAGTTCCCCATCGAATTGATGCTCAGCCCGCTCAAGACGGGCGGCATGCTCACCGCCGGCATAAGGGACATCACCCTGCGCCGCGCGGCGGAGCTGCACCTGGCGAAGCTCGAGGGCCGCTACCGCGGCTTGCTCGAGGCTGCCCCCGATGCCATGCTGCTGATCGATCCAGCCGGAGTGATCGTGCTGGTGAACCGGCAGACAGAGAAGCAGTTTGGATACCGACGCGACGAGCTCGTCGGGCAGCAGGTCAGCACCATCCTGCTGGGCGGAGTGGCCGAGGAACAGATATCCGCAATGGTGCTCTCCTCCCCCAGCGGTCAGACCAGTACCGCACTTGAACTTCACGGGCGGCACAACGGCGGCGGCGAGTTCCCCATCGAGATCATGTTGAGCCGCATGAATAGCGGCGAGGGCGTCCTGGTCGCCGCCGCGATCCGCGATATCACCACCCGCAGGCAGGCCGAGGCCCACCTGCTGCAGAAGCTCGACGAGTTGAAGCGCTCCAACGAAGAGCTCGAACAGTTTGCCTACGTCGCCTCCCACGACCTGCAGGAGCCGCTGCGGATGGTGGCCAGCTATACCCAGCTCCTGTCCAGGCGCTACAAGGGCAGGCTCGACTCCGATGCCGATGAGTTCATCGCCTTTGCAGTCGATGGAGCCAGCCGCATGCAGCGTCTCATCCAGGACCTGCTCTCCTACTCGCGCGTCGGCACCCAGGGCAAGGACCTCGCCGACACCGCCGGTGAAGACGCCCTCGGACGAAGTCTGAAGATCCTCGCCGCCACCATCAAGGATGCCGGCGCCGTCGTGACCCACGATCCGCTGCCGCACGTGCTCGCCGACGAGTCGCAGCTCGTGCAGCTGTTTCAGAACCTCATAGGCAACGGCATCAAGTACCGCAACAGGGACTCCGGCGTGCCCCGCATCCATGTCTCCGCCTCCAGCAGCGGCACGAAGTGGACCTTCTCAGTCCAGGACAACGGCATGGGTATCGACCGCCAGTACTTTGAACGCATCTTCGGCATGTTTCAGCGGCTGCATAAACGCGAAGACTTTGCCGGCACCGGCATAGGCCTGGCCATCTGCAAGAAGATCGTCGAACGGCACGGCGGCAACATCTCCGTCGAGTCGCAACCGGGTGTCGGATCCACCTTTCGCTTTGCACTTACCGGAGAGACCAAGGCATGGAAATCAGTGTAGCTGCGCCTCAGCACATCCTGTTGGTCGAAGACAGCGCCGGCGATGTCCGGCTCACCCAGGAGGCCTTCCACGATGCCAACCCTTCTGTATCCATTCACGTCGTCCGCGACGGAGTGGAGGCCATCGCCTTCCTCCGTCGGGAAGATTCCTACCAGGACAGTCCGCGACCGGACCTCATCCTGCTCGATCTGAACCTGCCTCGCATGGATGGACGCCAGGTGCTCGCGATCATCAAGGGCGACGAGGATCTGCGTACCATTCCGACCGTGATCCTGACCACATCGGAAGCAGAGGCGGATATCTCGATGAGCTACCAGCTCCGTGCGAACTGCTACTTGAGCAAGCCGGTACAGTTCGGTGACTTCGAGGAGCTGGTCAAGAGCATCAATGACTTCTGGATGACGATGGTCAAGCTTCCCCATCCTGGGGCGAATTGATACCGGCGAGAGAGCCGCCCGATGCTGCCGTGAGCGGCCCGCTTCGACACTGCGCAAAAAATCAGATCGTTTCCAAACCCATCGGACATCCAATACCTGTTCCCGTGTCAGCAGCCCCTTCAGCCCTGCGGGTGGCGGCCAGGGACAGGAGAGTGCATGGCGCAAGTATGGCTGGTCACCGGCAGCTCTCGTGGACTGGGCCGCTCGATCGTCGAGGCAGGCCTCGCTGCGGGTCATCACATCCTCGCGACCGCGCGCAACACGGAAACACTGAGCGACCTGCCCCAGCGTTACCAGAATCAGGTCAAGCTCTTCGCGCTCGATGTCACCGGCGAATCAGCCGCGTCCCGCGCAGTCGAAACCGCCGTCGATGCATTTGGCTCGCTTGATGTGGTGATCAACAACGCAGGCTACGGAAATCTCTCGTCCGTAGAAGACACTTCCATCTCCGGCTTCCGCGCACAGATCGAGACCAATCTTTTTGGAACCATCATCGTGACCAAGGCCGCTCTTCCATACTTCCGCGAGAGACGGGCCGGTCGCTTTATCCAGGTCTCCTCGATCGGTGGAAGGATCGGACCTCCAGGACGCGCGCCTTACTCCGCTGCCAAGTGGGGTGTGGAAGGCTTCTCTGAAGCCTTGTCGCGCGAAGTGGCTCCGCTGGGGATCAAGGTCACGATCGTCGAACCAGGCGGCTTCCGCACCGACTTCGCCGGCAGCTCGACCGAGCTCATCGAGGGGCGCCCGGAGTACGACGCAACCGTAGGCGCGAGCGCTCGCTTCCAGCGCAACTACAACGGCAGACAGCCCGGCGATCCATCAAGGGCAGCCGCCGCCATCCTTGCACTTGCACAGATGGAGCAGCCACCGCTAAGGCTGCTGCTGGGAAGCGACGCCTACTTCGCCGCAGAGAAGAACGACCTCGCAAGATTAGAAGAGGCGCGTAGATGGAAGGACCTCAGCCTCTCCACCGATTTAGAGACCAGGTAAGTGCGGCGCAGCGAGCAGGCGCTCAGTCCCAGCAGTGCTGCGTATACACTGCCCTGGCAGCGAACGAAAGATAAGAGGCCCCGCGATAAATCGCCGGGCCTCTTCTCATTGCAGCTTACTTGTTAGTGGAGCCGCAGGCGCGATTCGCCGACCGGCCAGTCCTACTCAGCAGCCAGTTCCTCGGCTTCGCCTTCCTGACGCATCAGCTCCAGTTCGCGCTCAGCCTCTTCGTAGGCTGCAGTGACTTCCTGCTGTACCTTCGCAGCGGCCTCTTCCAATTCAGGCGAGAGCTGGATGTTGCGGTAGTACTCCATGCCGGTACCGGCAGGAATCAACCGCCCCACGATGACGTTCTCCTTCAAGCCGCGCAGGTTGTCGACCGCACCGTTGATCGAAGCCTCGGTGAGCACCCGCGTAGTCTCCTGGAACGACGCCGCCGAGATGAACGAGTCGGTCGAGAGCGAAGCCTTGGTGATGCCGAGCAGCAGCGGACGACCGACGCAAGGACGGCCACCCTC
>DASWVB010000001.1:0-109035 GCA_036401375.1 Acidisarcina sp. | reverse complement strand
CGTCTTGCGCGTGTCGCGGAAGCCGACGATCTCCGCCTCTTCGCCCACCTTGATCTTGCCGCGCTCGATCCTGCCCGTCACCACCGTGCCGCGCCCCGAGATCGAGAAGATATCCTCGATCGGCATCAGGAACGGCTGGTCGATCGCCCGCGCCGGCAGAGGAATATTCTTGTCGACCGCATCCATCAGCTCATCGACCGTCTTCTCCCACTGCGCCTCGCCGTTCAACGCGCCCAGCGCCGAGCCGCGAATCACCGGCACATCATCGCCCGGGTAGTTGTACTTCGACAGCAGCTCGCGCACTTCCATCTCGACCAGGTCGATCAGCTCCGTATCGTCCACTGAATCGCACTTGTTCAGGAACACGACGATGTAAGGCACGCCCACCTGCCGCGCCAGCAGCACATGTTCCTTAGTCTGCGGCATCGGGCCGTCAGTCGCCGCAACCACCAGGATCGCGCCATCCATCTGCGCCGCGCCGGTGATCATGTTCTTGATGTAATCGGCGTGGCCGGGGCAGTCGACGTGCGCATAATGACGATTGGCCGTCTCGTACTCGACGTGCGCCGTCGCAATGGTGATGCCGCGCTCCCGCTCCTCGGGAGCGTTGTCGATCGAATCGAACGACCGGAACGAGTTCTCGGATTATGCTTCGACAACACCTTCGTGATCGCCGCCGTCAGCGTAGTCTTGCCGTGATCGATATGCCCGATCGTTCCCACATTCACGTGCGGCTTAGACCGGTCAAACTTTTCCTTCGCCATCTCAGTTGCTCCTCTTCAATCGATCCTTGCTACCGTCGCCTATCCCTGCCGCCTGCGCGTGCGGCTCGCGTTACTCTCTCGGGAACGCGCCCACCCGCCGCTCCCACTGCATCAACCCTGCCAGCTTCCGATCGAGCACCTCGTACGCTCCCGAGTGCTTTTCGCAGAAGCTCTCATAAGCCACACTCGACTCCCACAGATCAAAGGTGAAGAAGCGCAAAGCATCACTTGAACTCCGCTTCAACTCCACCTGCATAAACCCGGGAGACTGCCGAAACAGCATCGCCCACGCACCCTGCGGGCCGTACGCCTCGATGAACTGCTGCTCGCAGCCGGCCTTGACCTGGAACTCCCACACCACCATATGCAGGCTGTCTTCCGGTACCGCCTCTGCCGAAAGGAACTCTAAGCGATCAGTAATACGCGTATACCTTCAGATACTTCGCCCGCAGCTCGGGCGCAACCTGCTCCACCAGCCGCAGGTACTGCTCCCTCACCTGCCCGCGGTCCGAGTTGCCCAGCGCCTCGTACTGCGACGGCGTCTTCTCACCCAGCAGACCAAGCTTCAGGATGCCTTCAAAGTTGCGCACCCGCAGCCGGGCCCTGTCCACACGGCGAAGAAACTTCCCCACATCCGCCGGAGCGAAGACCCGCTCCAACGCCTGCTGCACCTCGCCGAATACCGGCTGGTCCTCGACCGCTAGTATCGCCTGCTCAAACATGTTTTCCGACCCCGCAGCCGTGCTCCTGCGCACAGACGCCGCGCTTCCCTGCATTGACTTGATAGACTCGCGACTATCGAAAAGTGGAGCGGGAGACGGGAATCGGACCCGCGACCAACAGCTTGGAAGGCTGTGACTCTACCACTGAGTTACTCCCGCTCATCTTCCGCGCTCGCCCATCCTGCAGGCTGCAACCAGCCTGACTTGGATGAAGAGCCCGTTCAACTCAGACGCCCTTGCCGGACGCCCTCAAATCTGTGGAGCTGATGACCGGGCTTGAACCGGTGACCTCTCCCTTACCAAGGGAGTGCTCTACCAACTGAGCTACATCAGCGTTCCTTCTCTTGCCCAACCTCTTGCTCTACCACTCCATCGTAACGCGAACGGGCCGGACTCAGCAGGATTCGAAGCCCAAATCCACCCAGCAAGACCCAGACCAGGTCGCGCGTCCTGCCCGCATCCAGGCTCTTCCAGTTCAGGATGGCTAGAACCCCCAGCATCAGGAGCGCTACCCACCTCCGCGTGGAGTCCCCGATCCGCCTCACGCCACCATCCTCTACAACACAACCGCCACACCCACCAACGGGCACTCAAGCACGAACGGGCCGCCTGACTGCGTGCCGCACCGCTAAACGCTAGACCGATGCGTCCGCCCCAGCAGGCTAGCTTCGAAACTGGTGCACAGGGGAGGATTCGAACCTCCGTAGCTCCAAAGAGCGGCAGATTTACAGTCTGCTGCCATTAACCGCTCGGCCACCTGTGCACATCTTTAGGCCTCGGCTACCCGGGTAGCGACGCACCAGCAAGCCTCCCGGGGCAAAAACCCGGCTCAAGACGGTACGCTGGATGGGAGTCACTGCGGCGGGCAATGCCTTTGGCGCGCTTACTCCTGCTTTGCAACTGGTATGTCCAGACTGACGCGAAAACCAGAGAACTTTGGAGCTGGCGAAGGGACTTGAACCCCCGACCGTCTGATTACAAATCAGATGCTCTACCAGCTGAGCTACGCCAGCCCGAAACAGCCCCGCAGCCCGCGTTTCAGAGGCAAAAAAGCTCCTCCAGGAACGCAAACCACAAGTCCAAAGGCTACCACACCCCCAGCCTCATCGCAACGCACGCCCAGGAGGGTAGTGGGCTGTTTGTAACCCACTAGCGTAGTCGAGACAATCAACCTCTCGCGACAACGGCCATGCTGCCATTTGATCTCGCAGCCGAAGTCTAGGCGGCATGGAACCTTTGACCTCGCGACGCATCGCCGCAGCAAACCTGTCCAGGTAACATTCTCAGCAAATAAACGGCCGCTCCGCATCGACCCAAGACGCAAAGTCAGACGCGCCAACTCTCCGTCCCACTTAAGGCAATCGCGTTTATCAGGACTTGAGAACAAGCTGCTCTCCTATCCGATCCTCTTTCCGCGTAGGCCTTCATGGACGAGTCTGCGTAAATCTGAAACAAAGGTCGGTCGCACAGATGGATCGCCGAGACTTTTGGCTGCGCTGAAGATGTTTAGAGCATGCAACAGCTCGCGCCAGTCGCTGGGCACTTTCTCACTGCTTTTGCGCACTCCTTTGAAAAAGGCGTCCTCCCACAATCGCGAATCCTCTTTCTCGTAGCATGTGAAGCGAGCCACATCCCACAAGGATGATCCGGTTCCAGCAAGCTCCCAGTCCAGGATCGCAGCAACTTCCCACGTCCCCGTCCTTTGCTGGAGCACGACGTTCCCGTGGTTGAAGTCCCCGTGGCGGATCCCCTGATGACTTGAGAGCTCTTGAAGCATCGCCCCATGCCTTTCATATAACGCCTTCAGGAGATTCCAATCGTCCCCATGAAGACGCTCATGCATCAGAGGCGAATCGATATCGCTAAGCGCGAAGGCGTACCGGAAATGGCCATCCTCGGACAAAGGGAAGGCATCGGACTTGGCCAGCACGGACAAGCGGCCCCCGATCGCAGACGCGGCCTCGGCCATATCCCTCGGTGAGCCGACCTCGCGAATCTCACGAAATGTCTGCCCGGGCACGTAGCGATAGATCAGGTACGGTACTCCGGCCTCATCTTCTGAGCTGAAGGAAGCGATCAATTGCGGGACAGGCAGCTTTCCTTGAAGAGCCTTCAAGATTGCCTGTTCTTTGCGGCAGACCTCTGACCCGCGCCGGTATTGCCTCAGGACAAAGGTGTCGTCGTACCCCTCTATCTGGACCAGAATATTCGAGTTCGTCTTCCCGCCCTCCAGAACGCGCATGGAGTCAATGTTTCGCTTAGGAAAGACGGCATCCACGATCAACCGGATCATATCCTGCGATACGTTCAATGATTCGACAGAGACCATGCTGTCATTATCGCGTTCTGCTCTCATCATGGAGAGAAGCTAAGTCCTGACAAATGGGCTTGGCGGTACTAAAGAATCGAGTCCGGCGTCGGTTGAAAGTTGCGACAAGTGGTCGCTCCCAATCGAGGCCAGGACGCAAAGTCTCCGATATGCCGACTACACGCCCAAAGGACGACTTGCCGGCAGGATCACGCGCCCAGCAAACAGACGGCCCTCCAAGTCGACCTGGGACCCAAACGTCCGACAAGCCAACCCTTCATCCCAGTGACGATAAGCGCGTTATCGGTACGAGTTTGATCGACATCGCTTGAGCAGGTAATCACTGAGCGTATTTCCCATGATTGGCATCGGATTTGTTCTACGTCAGTATCATCAGGAAATGAGCCTTGAGCCTCCTCGGAAGTATGTGACCGAATTTGCAATCAACATGGTAGGGCTCGGTGTTGTCCTGCTAACCCAGGAATACTTCTCTTCGTTGGAAACCTTAGCAGTCGCACAGCGTTTATCCGAGAACCCCTGTCACATCTACATCATCGCGCGGCGTCCTCGCGTACTCTTCGATGCAGACGCTTTCGTCGTTGATTCCGACAGCATCTCTGGGCGCTATTTGTTGCAAGAGGGCCTCTCGTTAACTCCTTATCCGTTCACGCTGTCCAACCACCTCGGAGAAAGCGATCTTCGCATCAAATGTCCATACCCCCATACGGCGGTCACGATCTATTCCGCGTTGGGCGAGAGATTACACCATTCACAAGCCTCTCTATTTGTGAGTAAGAGCGGGCCAGAGGATCTGCAATCAAAGCTGGCTCTGGAGGTCGTTTACGTAGGACAAGCGTTTGGCACTGACGGAGTTCGCACTGCGCCGGACCGACTCAAATCTCACTCGACCCTGCAGGCGATTTACTCCGAGGCGATTTCTCGCTCCCCGGATAAGGAGATTTGGCTTTCGCTTTGGAACTTCGAATCCCGCTTGTTTGCCAATATAGACGGACGCTCGCAGAACTATCTGAGCACCGACGAGGCAGACGACGAACACATCTACGATGTTCTTTCTACTGAGATTGAGGAACAGCAGCAGATCAATTTCACCGAGGCAGCGCTTATCAAGTACTTCCAACCGCAGTACAATGTCAGATTCAAGATTAACTTTCCATCCCAGCTGCACAGGTCGTACCTGCAATGCTACGACCTGGATATTCACTCGCTCATAGTCGAGGTAAACACTGAGCACTTTGGGGCGTCCCTATGGTCCAGTACAGTGACACCCAATCTGCACCACCTCATTACGTTTACCTTTCATTCCAGCGCTGAGCGGAGAGCTCTTTTTGACCTTCTGGTCTAACAGGAACTTCCTCTTTCTAGCCGGATAAGTAATGATAGATCGGCTTGTCTTTAGTAGTTGCGCTTCATTATTTCGCAGGCATGCCTTTCGACACTGGCTAGGTGATCCGCGCTCGTCAGATGTGACGCCAACCGTGAAACGGGAATAAAGTCATCGCAAGTCCTACATAGGATTTCGGTATGACGGCGAGTACCATGACCCTTCGGGCACTGCCGAATGTCGTCCCTACCGAACCAAATTAGTGCACAAGTGGAGCATTGGTAGAAGCCGCTGTCTAGAAGTTCTCTTTCTTCGACGGTCAGCGGTTGGCCTTTACCGGTGGGCATATAAAGATTCCTCCTCATGAAACTTGATACGACAACCATTATTCCGCTTCCGCGATCCTGACCACCGCCGGAGCTCAATCGGGTCGAACTTAATAGTCCTGACAAGTCGGCTTACCGGAAGTAAAGAGTCGAGACCGACTTCACTAATACATTAGCGGACAAGTGCCGCTCCCATCCAAGCCCAGGACGCCAAGTGTCCAAACATTCCGACTACAAGCCAAAGGACGACGACCGGAACCGCCGTTGGCAACACAAAGCAAGACGGCTCGCCGAGATGCTCATTCACAATCCAGGCAACTGTGCCTGCTCGTGTAGAGTTCCTCCGGCAGCGTTGAAAGTCTTTTGCGGCCGCCAGGGCGAGGCTAAAGCCAGAGCGAGCGCGCGGAGGATACATCCCACCCCGGTGGTATCATTCACCAAGCTTGGATCCCTCCTCTAAACCGTCGATTCCAGACATCGCGTCCCATGCATAAGCGAACCAGGACGACGGTCCTCATCGTCGCCGTAATCCTCCTTCTGCTCGCCGGAGCAGTCTACCTCCGCAAAAAAGCGCCTCCCGAGGCCGCCCGCCTGCTCCCCGAGTCCGACGGAATCGTCTACGTCAACCTGCGCCCCGTCCGCGCCGCCACCCACTTCGACCAGCGACCCGTAAACCACGACGCCGACTACCAGCGCTTCATCGACGCCACCGGGATCCAGTTCGAGCGCGACCTCGATGAAGCCGCCTTCGCCCTCCACCGCATGACGCCCTCCAACGGTCCCAACGGTTCGGTGGGATTTTCAACCGTCTTCGTCGGCCGCTTCGATGGCAAACGCCTGGCAGGCTACCTCTCCTCCTCCGCCACCTCGACCGAGGAGTACCAGGGGCACACCATCTACAACATTCCCGTCCAGGGCCGCACCGACCGCGTCACCCTGCTCGGCTACGACATCGTCGCCCTCTCCAACATGCCGACCACGGAGCAGATTCACTCCATCCTCGACCGCTACCGCAGCGCCGCGCTACCCTTCGCCGGCTCCTCGCTGCTCTCTACTCACTTCCCCGAGGTCCCTCTGCTCTCGATGGCCTGGGGAGTGGGCAAGATCGGTATGCTCCTCGGCCCGCCCACGTCCAGCGACGGCGCCCCGGTTATCGCCGGCGGCAGAGACTCCCTGACCAGCAGCTTGAACGTCCTCGGCTTCAGTATCCCCGTCCCCGCCAACGCCACCTTCATCGCCTCCCTGCGCTGGACCGGCTCCCTGCACCTGCGTGTGGAAGAGATCGCCGCCGACGAGGCGACCGCCGCAGCCGCAGCCGACTCGCTCACCTCGCTCGTGACCATGTTTCGGACCGGGATCGACGCCTCCCGCGACTCCGCCACCGCAAAGGACGTGCGCACCCTGCTCGACAGCATCTCCGTCCAGCACCGCAAAGATCGCGCCACCCTCACCGCCACCATTCCTGCCGGGCTGCTCGAGCGCCTCACCGACCCGCCCGCCTCCTCATCACAGGGCACTGCACCCTGACTGGGAGCGCCCACGCGACTCTTCAAGCGTCCTCTACGTCAACCAGGGGGCCAGACCGGCGAATCCAATCCCTATCCACGACACAAACATCCGCCGGCCGCACTCCAGCCGGACAGCGTCGCCGGAAAGATTTCACCCACCCGCATCGGGAATCGTCCCGACTCTCATCTAACCCACCAAATCGCCGCCGCAAGAGGCGCGAGCAGGCAGCACCCTGACCTTTGGAGGAAGAATGTTCACCACACGATCTACGGCCGCGCTCACGCTGGCGGCGCTCGCGCTCTCAACCAGCGGCCTCCCGTTCCGCGCCTGGGCGCAGCAGTCCGGCGCAACCCTCACCGGCAAGGCCGCCTTCACCGACTACTCGCAGGAGTCGCCCGGGACCCGCCGCAAAATTACCGTCGCCGACCTGCCCGAGCCATACGCCACCAGGTCGGTCGACAACGGCGCCGAGCTCGTTCCCATGCCCGACGGCGCATGGCCCAAGGCTCCCGCCGGCTTCAAGGTCGAGCGCTACATGTCCGGCCTTGAGAACCCGAGGCTCATCCGCACCGCCCCCAACGGCGACCTCTTCCTCGCGGAGAGCGAAGCGGGCAAGATCAAGGTCTTCCGCGGGATCAGCCCCGACGGCAAGCCGATGCAGACCGCGGAGTTCGCCACCGGCCTCCATCAGCCTTTCGGCATCGCCTTTTACCCGCTCGGCCCAAGCCCCAAGTGGATTTACATCGGCGACACCGACGCCGTCGTCCGCTTTCCCTACAACAATGGCGATATGAAGGCTACCGGCCCGATGGAGCAGCTCACCGAACTACCCGGCGGAGGACGTCTGCGCGGCGGCGGTCACTGGACCCGCGACGTCGTCTTCACCCGCGACGGCAGTCACATGCTCGTCTCCGTCGGCTCCCACTCCAACGTCGATGACGCTGACACTCATCCCGAGGAGTTCCACCGCGCCGACGTCCTCGAGTTCACTCCCGAGGGCAAGTTCGTCAAAATCTACGCATCGGGAATCCGCAACTGCGTCGGGGAGACGATCCAGCCCGCCACCGGCCAGCTCTGGTGCTCCACCAACGAACGTGATGGATTGGGCGACAACCTCGTCCCCGACTACATCACACACGTGCAGGAGGATGGCTTCTACGGCTGGCCGTGGTACTACATGGGTGGGCACCAGGACCCGCGCCACCAGGGCAAGCACCCCGAACTACAGGCCAGGGTGCTCACCCCGGACGTGCTCCTGCAGCCTCACTTCGCCTCGCTCGAGATCACCTTCTACGAAGGCTCGCAGTTCCCGGCGCAATACAAGGACGACGCCTTCGCCGCCGAACATGGCTCATGGAACAAGGAGAAACGTGCCGGCTACGAAGTCATTCGCGTGCCCACCCGAGACGGGCACGCTACGGGCGAGTTTGAAGACTTCCTGACCGGCTTCGTCACGGCCGATGGGCAGGTCTGGGGCCGGCCCGTAGGCGTCACCGTCGCCAAAGACGGCTCTCTCTTCGTCACTGACGACGGCAGCAAGTCTATCTGGCACGTAACCTACACCGGACACTAGGAATCCGGGTGCCGGAATCCGGGTGCCCCAGGTCTCGCCTCTGAGACCTGGGTCCCAGACAAACCAAAACACCGTCATCGATCCACCCGGACCACCCCACTCAGACGGGTGAGTCCGCTCCTCGAAAGAGCGCTACCGGATCCCGGCGCTCGGGTAGTATCCGCTCTTGGCAATGATGTCCAGACCGGGCCGATTAGGCGTACGCACGTCGATCGGCCTCCACTTACCGTCGATAAACGGCTCGTGGCTGTTGTAGCCCAGCAGGTACTGATTACGGATCGATGACGTAATCTCGGCGAAGCTGCGCTCAATGCCCGTCGTCGAAAACTCCGCCTCAAGCGAGCCGCCGGTCACAACCGTGTACTTGGGCAGAATGTTATTGGTCGGCAGAAAGGGAAGCTTCACCTTGTCAAGGTAGCCAAGCCCCCAGGTCGCCGAATCCCCGACCAGGGTCCCATACACCGCAATGTTGTTGCCCAGCAGGAACTGAACCACTTCCTTGTGGCTGGCCTTGCTGCCGGCCTCTTTGCCGTCGCTAATCACATAGATGATGCGGCGGCGCTCCCGGGGCTGGCTCGCGAGCGACTTGGCAGCCGCAAGGATCGCGTCATTCAGCGGATGGTATTCCTTAGGCGCGATCTGGATCGTGCTCGAATTGTTCCGCTGCATGTTCAGATTCGGATCGATGTTCTGACCGTTGATGATAGGACCGGTAGCCAGCGGACCACTCTCATACCCGGCTCCCATGTCGCGCCCCGGAGCCTTCACCCTGCTCATGATCGCCGGCAGCCTGGCGCCCTGGGCCGCGGTAAAATCGGTCGCCTGCTGGATGAACTTGTTGTAAGTGAAGACCGAAACTTCATCGAATGGCGCAAACGCCCCCGTCAAAGCAGCAAGGCTGTCGTTCACCTTCTTCATGGTATCGACCGGGACGCTCTGGTCGATCACCAGCGCCACCGAGAGCGGCTGCGGCGTCACGCTGAAGACCGAGATACGCTGCGGCAGATTGTTCTCGAAGATGCGAAAGTCGCGCCAGTCAAGCCCCGCGACCAGCTGGTGCTTCGAGTCCCGCACCGTTACCGGCACGAGTACCAGGTTTACCCGCGCGGTGAACTTGTAGACATCGCCTCCCGCGCCGACCACCTCGGGTGGCTCCTGCTGCGTGTCCTGGCTGGCTGCGGCCGCGGGCGTCACCGGCGATGCCGTTGTCGTGCTCGTCGAGGGCCCTCCGGCTGCCACGCCGTCGGGCTGAGCCGTATCCGCCGCAGTCGCCTTGCCCGGCGCCACCTCGTTCTTCAGATTTCCCAGGCTGGGTACCGCGTCCGTCGAGGCGCTGGGCGCGTCGGGGGCGCCCGGCGCTGGGGCGTCAGGCACGTTCTGCTGCGGCTGCGCAGCCATCATCAGAGCCAGCGCAATTCCAAGGACACCGTACGTCACCGAAAACCCCCATCCCCAGGCAGCCGCCGCCACCTCTTCGGCGACCCCGGCTGCTCTCGCAACATACCGTTGCACTACAAGATATAGATGCCTGCCGGCCCGCATTCGCGGGCGTTCAGACTGCCCCAAGAGTAGCAGATTGATACCGCAACATTCATGCCCCCATTGGGCGGTCCGCCTGCTGCCGCGCCGAGTGCTGACCTTACCGCTGCACCCTCCGTCTAAGGGCCATGCGATCCCGCGTGGCCCCACCTGTCCGTCTGCTCCTCTCTGCCTTCTGCATCGCCGCGCTTGCCTCTCCCGGGGCTCTTGCTGCCCAGTCCGCCCCCTCCCCCGACGCGCCGCCCATGAGTACCGCTCCTGACACCACCGAGACCCCCTCTGCCGACGCGCCCACAGAGACTCTGAAGGTCAGCGTCAATCTCACCAGCCTCTACTTCACCGTGCATGACAAGCACAACGGCCTGGTGGCCGGCCTGACGAAAGACGACTGCACCGTCTACGAAGACAAGGTAGAGCAGAAGCTGAAAAGCTTCACCGCAGAGACCGACCAGCCGCTCACCCTCGGCATTCTGCTCGACACCAGCGGCAGCCAGCAGAACGTCCTGCCGATGGAGCAGCAGACCGGCAGCGCCTTCCTCAAGCGCGTGCTGCGCCCCAGGGACGAGGCCTTCCTGATCTCCTTCGATGTCGATGTCGACCTGCTGCAGGACTTCACCAGCAACCCTCGCGACCTCTCCAGGGCCATGGACAAGGCAGAGATCAATACCGCCGGCGGTAACGGAGCCGCCGGGGTCCCCGGCATCGGGCAGGGACCGATCCCTACCCAGGGCGCGCCCAAGGGAACCCTGCTCTATGACGCCGTCTACCTTGCCGCGAACGATCGCCTGCGCGCAGAGACAGGACGCAAGGCGATGATCCTGCTGACCGACGGAGAGGACCAGGGCAGCCGCGAAAAGCCCAACGAAGCCATCGCTGCCGCACAGAAATCCAATGCCATCATCTACGTGTTGCTGATCGCGGACCGCCAGTTCTACGGCGACAGCCCCTTCGGCTACAACGGAGCCTCGGCCATGAAAAAAGTCGCCGAAGAGACCGGCGGCCGCATGATCGACGTCGGCAATAACGGCAAGAAGATGGAAGCAGCCTTCAAGCAGATCGAGGACGAGCTGCGCACCCAGTACGTCGCCAGCTACACCCCCAGCAATAACAAGCAGGACGGAAGCTACCGCAAGGTAGAGATTCAATGCAAGGGCGACGGCCTGAAGGTGCAGTCTCGCAAGGGCTACTACGCGCTGGCTGACACGGAGTAGATACACCAGGCATCCCGCCGGCGCAGCCCGCCCGTCTGCGACTCTTCCCCCCGTAAGTCCGTGCCACCGTTATAAGTGAACTACTCGCGGACACGTGTATCGGCGATAGCCCACATTCAGGCTGCTGAGGCCAAACTTAAGACTCCCAAAGTAAGTTTCCGCATTATGCTGGCACTGGGCATCCTATACTCGCCTGCGCTCGAGCCGTGCATCAAGCTATCGAAGTTCCAGGCTTTACCTGTACCGGCAGAGATGCTGTTACTGAAGGTGTGCAGCAGAGTTACTACCTCACAAAGTAACTGGCTTCAAAGTGACGAAGGAAACCCTTGACACCGGGTAAGTGAAACGAAAGGGAACCTCCGAGATTGAGATTGCCTAAGGACGAAGCTCTATGGTCGTTGGTTGACCAAGGCGCGGTCAGCGTGGGCAACTTCCTCACCGCCGTTATCCTCGCTCGGACTCTCAGTGCCACTCAGTTCGGCGCCTTCAGCCTTCTCTTCCTTGCTCTCTTCTCGATCAATACTCTGCATCAGTCGCTCGTCATCTACCCGCTCACCCTCGCTGTCGCGCAGGATTCAGAAGCAGGGGGCAGGCAATCCACCGGCAGGGCCATCGCACACACGGGAATACTCTGGCTGCCGTGGCTCCTGATTCTCTCCGCCGTATTACTTGCGCTGCATCGGCTCGACGTGATGGCCGGCATGACCGTAGCCATGCTCGCCTGGCAGCTGCAGGAGGTGGCGCGCAGGGCGCTGCTCGCCAGCGCGAGAGCTCGCGCCGCGATCCTGCCCGACGTAATCAGCTACATCGGCCAGGCCGCCATCCTTATAGCCCTGCGTCCGCACACCCTCAACCAGGTCTTCCTCTGCATCGCCGCTACCTCGGCCGCAGCGCTCGCCTGGCAGCTGGTGGTCTGCCGTCCCGCATTTACGGGGATCTTTCATCCGGAGCACACCGCCCAGGCCTGGCGCCTCGGCAAATACAGCCTTGCAGCGAACATACTCACCATGGCCATGCTCCAGTTTCCCGGATGGCTCCTGCGTTCGCTCGGTGGGCTCGCCGTCGTAGGAGCTTACCAGGCCCTCGCCAACCTCATGGGCATCGCCAACCCCATCATCTTCAGCATGAGCAACATGCTCATCCCCTCCATAGCTCGAGCCTCCCGCACCGGGCCGCAGCAGGCCAGGCGCGTCATGGTTCGCTACGGCCTCCGCTTCGGATACCTCCTGCTTCCCTGCTTCCTCATACTCGCACTGTTCCCTCATATCGTCATGACCCTGGCTTACGGCAGCCACTCGCCCTATCTTGGACTCGCCCCACTGCTGCGCATCATCGCCTTTACCTTCGCGGTCCAATACTTCGCCACCATCGTCGGAGCCTATGAAGGTGGCATGTCAAGACCGCGCAGCTACATGTACTCCCAGGTCGCTGGACTTATCCTCCTCATCACTCTGGGCAGCCTGCTCATGCGTCTCTACGGAGTCACCGGCGCCGCGTATGCCGGACTCATTGCCGCCTCGGCACGCCTCGTCACCTTCGTGTCCCTCTCCCGGTCAGCCGACCTCGCCCTTGAACGCCAGACCGTGGCGGCGGCCAGCTGACATGCCTTCCTCCGTCTGCGTCTGCCTCTTGACCCATCGACGTCCCGAGCTGCTCGGGGACTGCCTTCGCTCCCTCGACCTCCAGCTGGGCCTGCCGCAGGCTGGCATCACCATGGATGTCCTCGTCATCGACAACGATCCCGCCGGCTCTGCGCTCCCCATCTACAACCAGCTGACAGCAGGATCCACTTACCGCTGCAGGTATCTCATCGAACCGAATCCAGGCATCCCCCAGGCACGCAACCGCGCCCTCGACGAGACTGCCTCCTACGACTTTGTGGCCTTCATCGATGACGACGAGATTGCAGACCCGCACTGGCTCGCAAACCTCGTCCACGCCCAGAGGAACTCCTCGGCAGAGATCGTCTGCGGCCCCGTGCTCCCGCGCTTTGAACAGGTCCCCGACTGGGTCCGCCGCGGAGAGTTCTTCTCTCCCTGCGACATGCCCACTGGCGCCGTCCCAAAGTCGATCGCCACCAATAACGTGCTGCTCAAAAGGTCCGCCCTCAAGGATTGCCGCTTCGACGCGCGCTTCCGCTACACCGGCGGCAGCGACACCTTCTTCTTTATGAATCTGCGTGACAGCGGAGCCAGGGCCATGTGGTGCAACGAGGCGCGAGTGAGCGAGATCGTCTCCCCCAGCCGCGCCAACACCCACTGGCTCATAGAACGCGCCTATAGCAGCGCCAATCGATACACCCGGTCCTGCCAGTACATCGATCCCGGCCTCCGCACCAGGGTGGCTCGCTTCGGAATCGCCCTCGCTGGCATCGGTCTCGGACTCGTCAAGATGGCCATCGGCTTCTGGGCCAAGGAGCGCATCGTCAAGGGCATGGTACTGGTAGCGCGCGGCTTTGGAACCCTCCACGCCCTGCACGGATCCTCCTACCAGTACTACGCGCCGGAGAAGAATCGCGACTGACTTGCTCGTCCAGGCCCGCAGCAGTCCCCCGCTCTCGCGACACAGCGCTCCTCACCAGCCATAAACCTGAGCTGACTTGAGAAATGATCGTGCGTGAATTTTCCGCTGCTTAGTTTCACCCCGGCAACTTGGCCCGAAGACTCTCCCGCCGGGGGTCTCCCCGGAACCCTCCCCCGGCCCATCCTAGCTGCACGCTGATCCGCCGTGCGCGACGCACCACCAGTGCGCATCTTCCGTCTCCGCTCCCCGGCAGAGACCGTCCTTCCCTGCACCATCACCCACGAGAGGTTCCCCATGTTTTTTCGTTCCGAGAAATTGCTGATTCCGCTCCAAAAGCCGGCCAATCCAGACCCCAATGGAGCTGCTGCTATCCAGGAACTGCTGGGCGGCAAGTTTGGCGAAATGTCCACCCTCAACAACTACTTGCATCAGTCATTCGGATTCAAGGAGAAGAAGCGGCTCAAGCCCTTCTACGACCTCGTTGCCAGCATTACCGCTGAGGAACTCGGACACGTCGAGCTCATCTCGACAGCCATCAACCTCATGCTGGAGGGCTCTGTACCTGAGGCGGATCCGACCTCTGCGCCACTGGAAGACGCGAAAAACCTGCGCAACACCCACCACACCATCGTCGGAGGGGGTGGACACCAGGTCATGGATTCCATGGGCCACTTCTGGACCGGGCAGCACGTCTTCTCCAGCGGCAACCTGGTCGCCGACCTGCTCCACAACTTCTTCCTCGAGACCGGCGCACGCATGCACAAGCATCGCTGCTACCAGATGACTACCAACCAGGCGGCTCGCGACGTGATCGGCTACCTCATGGTCAGGGGCGGAGTGCACCAGGCCGCTTACGCCCTCGCTCTGCGCAAGGTGACCGGGGTCGAGGTCACGAAGATGCTGCCCACCCCCAACATCGACGACTCTAAGATCCCCGAGGCGCGCAAGTGGCAGCAGATAGGCAGCCATCGCAGGCTCTATACCTTCTCTGATACGGACTACGCGGACGTGGCCGGAGTCTGGTCAGGCCCCGCCGACTGGGCCGATGGCGAAGAGCTCGAGGTTATCAAGGGCGCGCCCGACTACGCTGCCGAGGGTCCGGTCATCGGCGAGTCCCGCAGCCTCTTCTCGCCCGACTACGCTCCGGAGGAGATCTACGAGATTGCCGCACAGCTCATGGCCCGCGGCGGCATCTCGCCCCTTCAACCTGGAGACGGCCTTCACTCGCGCTTCCAGGGAAGCACGTCCGACAGTCCCGCTGCATCTGCTCAGGTGAAGCGTAAGACCACCCCGAATCCGTCAAAAAAGAAGAAGTAATTCCCTCAAGCTCAAGAGGGCGTGACTCATCTACCGCAGGGGCGACCGCCAGGTCGTCCCCTGCGCCTCTGCCCTCCTCCCGCCGCCCCTACCGTTCCCGTTTGAGACAGCAACGATGCCGCGCCAAGTTCAGCAAAAGATTCAATCCGCGCAACTCCAGACTCACCCAATCCAGGGATGATCCATCTAAGTCGCTCACCTTCCACCTGTCCGGTGCTTACATGCAGCCTTCACCTCGACTTAAGCTCTCGTTCGCAGAGCTATAGCTCATCGGGCTGAGTCGCATACTCTCCCTCATCCTTCTACTCATCTCCACCCCCACTTACTTCTTCATTCTTTATTCACCTGATATCCAGAAAGTAGAAAGCAACAACGCAGCGTCTTTCAGCACCTAAAAGCAAGACGTAGCAAGACCGTGAGCTGCAGGTATCGACCCGAAGGCCACACCCCACCCCAAATTCTTAACTACCTGATCGTGATTGTTTGATGTGTTGGGCCGCGAAGGATAGAGCAGGACGTGCCGATTCACTACCGCACGTCACACTCGATTTCCTCACGCGTTTTTGACCGTGCATTCTTTGACCGGCATTCAAGGAGAAGACATGACAACGCAGAACGAGAGCACCACCCTGGTTTGCCTCTTTCACCATGAGGACCAGGCCAAAGCTGCCCTTGAAGATCTCTACCAGGCCGGGCTTCCGCAGTCCGCCGTCTCCGTCATCGGGTCAGGCGCCTACCAGGCCTCCGGTGGCGCAACTCTTCAGACGCTGGGTGTCCCCGCCCGCGATCTCGATCACCTGCAACAGGGCATTCAGCAGGGGGGGAGCATCATTGCCGTCTCGACTACCTCGCAGTACGTCGAGGCCGTCGAACGTATCTTCGGCGAGCACCACGCCACCAAGATTGACGAGGCCTCGACGGGACGCGCCTACGCCGCCGCCGCTCCTCTTGCCGCCGGCGCCCTGGCCACCGGCGCTGTCGCCAACAGCGATCCCGCCTCCGGCGATCCGGCCGACGGCGAATCGATTGCGATCGTCGAAGAGGAGTTCAGGATCGGCAAGCGTCACCTCGATCAGGGTGGCATTCGCGTCAACCAGCGCACCGTCGAGGTCCCGGTCGAGAAGTCGATCAACCTGCGCGAAGAGCACGTCGTGGTCGAGAGGAACGCAGTCAATCGTCCCGCGACCCAGGCCGACCTCATGGCCCACCAGGGCAGCACCATCGAACTCACCGAGACCGCCGAAGAGCCCGTCGTCAGCAAGACTGCCCGGGTGGTCGAAGAGGTAGTCGTCAACAAGGTCACCGGCCAGCGCACCGAGCACATCCAGGACACCGTGCGGCACACCGAGCTCGAGGTCGAAGACATCCCGGCCGGCGAAACTCGCGAGACCTCCAACCGCACCTTCTAACGCACTGCACTGACCACGGAGATTGATCATGGCTGACAACATCAAGGTTTACGAGGAAAAGAAGAAGGCGATGCCCATCTGGGCATGGCTGCTTCCCCTCCTCCTGCTGCTCGCACTGCTTGCTTTCTTTCTCACCCGTCACCGCGATGAACCCGCAACCGCAGGCGAGGCTGCACCGGCAGCAGCTGCGGCCGCCTTCCCCGACCTTGGAACGGTGCACTTCGACACCGACAAGGCGACCCTCACCCCGGAGGGTCAAGCCACCCTGCAAAAGGCCGCAGCCGCGATGAAGGGCAATCCAAACGTCCACCTTCGACTCGAGGGCTACACCGACAGCACCGGTGCACCCTCGCATAACGACACCCTCTCTGACCAGCGCGCAAAGACCGTTGTGGATTACCTGCAAAGTCAGGGAATCGACCGCAGCCGTCTCACCGGTGAGGGCTTTGGAGCAGCAAAGCCCGTTGACACCAATGCGACCGCCCAGGGAAAGGCTGACAACCGCCGCGTCGAACTCTTTTCGCAGCAGTAACTACTCACACAAGGAGAAATGTTATGTCGAAAACAGTTGTAGGACTCTTCAGTTCGGTCGCGCAAGCCGAGCAAGTCAAGAAGACACTTATCGCCGACGGTTACGAGTCGGGAAACATTAAAGTGGTAGCTAACGACGAGGGTAGCAGCGCCGAAGATTACACCACCAACTCCAGCTACTCGACCTCCGGCAACGACGCTGGCGCCGGCACCGGCATCGGCGACAAGATCAGCAGCTTCTTCCGCAACCTGACCGGCGGTGATGAGGATGTTCATCATCACTACGCAGCCGGCGTGAACAGCGGCGGCGCCCTGCTGACGGCGACCGTTGATGACGACGAGGCCACTGAGGTAGCCGCGACCCTCAAGGAGTACGGCGCCCGTGATATCGACGGCAGCTACGAGCAGGCCGCAGGCGCCGGAACCCCCGTCTACAGCGGAGCCGGCAACGCCAATCTGACCGGCGAGACTGCCATCCCTGTCGTTGAGGAAGAGCTCGTAGTCGGCAAGCGCGAAGTGGATCGCGGCGGCGTGCGCATCTACTCGCATGTCGTCGAGCGTCCAGTCGAGGCAGACGTTACTCTCAGGGATGAGCAGATCAACGTCGAGCGTCGCCCCGTAAACCGGGCCGCGACCGCTGCTGACTTTGCCGGCGGAGACAAGTCCTTCGAGGTCTACGCTACCGGTGAAGAGGCAGTCGTCGGTAAGAACAGCCGGGTCGTAGAGGAAGTGCGTGTAGGCAAGCAGTCGACCGAGCGCACCGAGTCAGTGCAGGATACAGTTCGCCGCACCGAGGTTGAGGTTGAGAACCTCGTCGGCAACGCCACTGACACCAAGAAGAACTACTAAATACAAAATAGAGTTACCAGCATCTTACTCAGCTGACTATAAGTCGCAGGGCCGGACACCAGTTGTCCGGCCTTCCTTTTCGCCCACCAGGATACTTACCAGGCTTTGCTGCCAGATAGAGTAGCTAAGCTCATCGTAATTCCAGTTAAATAGAGGCTGATTATGGAAAATGTACTTACTGCCAACCATGACCTCGACATCAGTCGTGGTGACACAGAGATTCGCCTCCCCGGAGGAAAGTGGTTTCGCCTGCCCACACGACTCCTCCTCCAGTATGCTGGCCAGCAACCTCCCCTCAGCGAAGTTCCGGCAGCGCCAGGGCCCTCGGGGCAGCCTGTCGACTCCGCCACAACCTCGCTCATCGAGGAGCAGCTCAGCGTCGACAAGCGCACCGTTGAGACGGGCCGCGTACGAGTCGAGAAGCATGTCGAGGAGTATGAGCAGACGCTCGATGTACCGCTCTCCGTCAGCACCGTCGAGATCAAGCGCGTGCCGTGCAACCAGATCGTCGACACCGAGCCCGCCATCCGCACCGAAAACGACGCGATCATCTATCCGGTCGTCGAGGAGAGACTGGTGTGGACCCGGCAGCTCTACCTCGTAGAAGAAGTTCACATCCTCAGGCGGAAAGATGAGCGCCGCGACAACCGCACCGTCAGCCTCAAGCGCGAGCATCTTACCGTAACTCGCACCCCGGCTGACCCCGCACCCACGGCCGGCTAAAAGGCCACGTCCCGACGCCGCCACGAACGCAGCTGCCGCCTTCCGATCAGCCCGCGCCGCGTTCGCGCCAGGCGTCCGCTCCCGGGATTGAAGCCGCCAGCAGGTCACTAAACCTTGATGTGAAAGTTGGAGCTCCGGGCGGGAATTGAACCCGCGAATACTGGTTTTGCAGACCAGCGCGTTAGCCACTTCGCCACCGGAGCCCACTCGTGTCTCCAACCTTACAACAGAATCCAGGCGCCTCGATAGACGGCCAACGCCGAAGCAGGGCACGATCACGCACCGGATGCAGCGATGCACAACACCCCGCAGACGGCCCCGTAGAACGAGGTCTAGACCGGCTACCTAAACCGGCACCCTTGATCGGCTCCCTTGATCGGCTCCCTTGATCGGCACCCTACACCGGCATCCTAAACCGGCACCCTGGACCGCACACCGCGCAAACCATCCGCGAACCGCAACCAGCAACAAAATAGGATTCGCGCAAAACCGGACCGCACCTCTCTCTGAGCAATCCACCGCGTTTTCCTTGAGCGATCCACAACGTTTCAACAGGATGAACACCGCCAAACCCCATGCTTTGTGCATGCAGCGTGAATATCCTCAGAAATTCACCCCTCACCCCTCCGATCTTCGCTGCCTGTTCCCCATTTACAGACCCCTTCCCGCTTCGTACTCTTGCCAAACGTTGCCCCTTTCGCAACGTGCTTTCGCCGACTATTCAAACGATTTGAGTTGAAGCAGGAGTGCCCTGGCAGGCACACCGCCTACCCATGTCTGTCGTTGCCGGCTGATCCATGAGCCTGCGCAGTCACGAGTGCGCGTGTGTCGATGCAGACTGGCGCCATCACTTCCTGCTTTCCGCAGCCCCGTCAGAATGAGGCGAGGGGCGTCGTGTCTGGCGCGTAAGGACTGCCCATCGAGTGCAGCCAACGCGACCCGCCGGCGGTCTCCTCCAGTTCGCACGTCGGGCGGGCTGCGGCCCCCACAACCCCGCCGGGCAGCACCCTCGAAGTGCGCCCCGGCCTACCCTCCACCCTTCTCCAGGAAAGTTGTCTACAACCCCATGCGCCCTAAAAAGACCATTCTCTGCATTGACGACAACGAACAAACGCTCACCGTCAGAAAGTTCATGCTCGAGACTCGCGGCTATCGCGTCCTCATCGCCTCCCACAGCGAAACCGCACTCGCCATCTTTCGCCAGGGCGGCATCGATCTCGTGCTCAGCGATCTCTCCATGCCCTATATGGACGGAAACGAGCTGGTACGCCGTATGAAGGAGCTCTCCCCCGAGGTCCCCATGATCCTCATCAGCGGCAGCATCAAGGAGTTCAGCCGAGCCGACCGCGCCGACGCCTTCCTGCCCAAGGGCGCCTGCACTGCGCTCGAGGTTCTGGAGCGCATACGCCTCCTCATCGCGCGCAGGCGCGGCCCCAGGAAGGCCACCGCCCCGCCCCAGCCCCCTTGCCAATCCGCTGCTCCAGCGGAACGTTCCGCCAGCCAGGACGGCAGCAGCGCCCTCCAGCCCGGGCGCCTCCGCGAAGATCCCGCCATGTCGATGGCATCCGTCTGAACAACCCGTCCCTTCAAGCAGGGCAGAGCCCGCCGGCGGTCACCCCGGTGCTTCGGGCTTGGAGCCTTTCTTTGCGAATGCTGCCTGAACTCTGACTCACAGACTCTGGCCGGCAAAGACTCTGCCGCAAAGACTCCGGCTCGCACAGACCCCGCTCGCACAGACTCGTGGCGCGCGGGCGCGCGGCGACTCGCAGCCGGCAGCAGCCACAGACACCTCTCTATTACAATCACGATGTGCAGCCCATCATCAGCGCGGAGAGATTAAGCAAGGTCTATCGAACCGGAAAGATCGAAGTACCTGCTCTCCGCGACGTCAGCTTCAACATTGAGCCGGGCGAGTTTGTCAGCGTGGTCGGCCCCTCCGGCAGCGGCAAATCCACCCTCTTCTACATCCTCGGCGGCCTCGCCGGCGCCACCTCCGGTAGCATGAAGATCGACGGCGTCGACTTCGCCAGCCTTAATGACGGCGAACGCACCCGCATGCGCAAGTCAAAGATCGGCTTCGTCTTTCAGAAATTCAACCTGCTGCCAACCCTTACCGCAATCGGAAATATCGACATCGCCTACGAGATCTCCGGGCGCAGCAAGCCGCTCGATCGCGCCTACCTGGCTCACCTCACCGACATGCTCGGCATCAGTGGAAGGCTCGAGCATCGCCCCTCAGAGCTCTCCGGCGGTGAGCAGCAGCGGGTCGCCATCGCCCGCGCACTCGTCACCCGCCCCGCAATCGTCCTCGCCGACGAGCCCACCGGCAATCTCGACACCACAAACTCTGAGGCCGTCCTCACCATGCTGCGACGCTCCAATCAGGAGTTCAAGCAGACCGTCCTGATGATCACCCACAACCCTGAAGCCGCTGCCATCGCCGATCGCATTCTCCACATGCGCGATGGTGAGATCGTCAGGATCGAGGCCGGTGCCGGCATCGTCTCCAGTAGCTCGCCCCTCCGCTGACCCGCCGCCCCCACCGGCTGCTGTGGAACGCCCTGAGTACGTCGCACCAACAGTCTGGCCCCCCCACCCTTCACCAGCAGAGCAGTCACCCGGTGCGCCACGCACTGGCGCTCACACCGCGCCCCACCGCGTTGACCCGGGCCTGAGCCTGTCGCTATACTCTGAGGGTACCGTTGCGGGAGTAGCTCAGTGGTAGAGCATCGCCTTGCCAAGGCGAGGGTCGCGGGTTCAAGTCCCGTCTCCCGCTCCAGTCTCCAGCCGGCAGGCAGAACGTCCGTTTGCATCGGCGATGGAGGCTGGCAGTCCGATAGCGCCCGCGGGCGGTCCCACCGGATGGTTCATTGAGGCGCGGTACCCAAGCGGTAAGGGAGAGGTCTGCAAAACCTTTATGCGTGGGTTCGATTCCCACCCGCGCCTCCACTCACTAACTCACCCTCCACGCACTAAGGTCGCCGCGTCGTGCCGCCTGACCGGCCGCAGCCATCGCTTGCGCGCGCACATCACGACGCTCCCATTCGATTCTCTGATAAAGCTGAGCGAACCAGCCGACAAGTCTCCGACATGAAGTGTTCCGGTGTGAACAGCGCGGCGCGCACACCCAGCGCGGCGCGAATCGTCTCCTGCTTCGACGCGTCCCGCACCACCCTCTTCATCTTGCCCGCCAGCTCGTCGTCGTTGAAGATAAGCTGCTCGTCTCCATCAACGATCTCGACCTGGCCCCCGCTGTTATGAACGAAGGGAATGCAGCCGGCCCGCACCATCTCCGCCGCAGCAATCCCAAAGTGCTCGTCGACCATGGCATGCAGCCCGTATCGCTGGCTGGAGGCAACTTCCGCCAGCTCCTGCCGCGACGCATCCTCGTGCAGCGTTATCCAGTGTGAATTCGCCTGCACCGCCCGCAGCAGTCGCCGATAAAACTCCGTCTTGTGTGTCTTCGGATTCGTGCTGCCGACGATGTGATAAGTCAGGTCCGGTACGTCCACACGAAGAGCCGCCAGTTGTTCGATCATGAATTCAAAGCGCTTGTCGACCGTGAGCCGGCCGATACTGATGACGCCATTACTACGCTCCTGCCAGGGGACTCGGGGATAGACTCCCGGCGCCGGAGGGTACACCGTGGTCGCCTCGATTCCGTACAGCGCCCGCAGGCGACCCGCCGTCCAGTCGGAGTTGCAAAGCGTTAAATTCTTCACCATTCGATCGAAAGAATAATCGCCCACCAGCATCCACGGCTGTATCTCCCCCTTGAGCACCGCGGCTACCTTGCTCATCCACGGCAGATCGCACGATCGTCTCACGTGGGGATACACATGCTCCAGCCACGGCGCGTGAAGGTACTGCATACCTCCGCCGCCCAGGTCTGATTCCATCTCCGTGCTGAAGACCAGGTCATAACGATGCCGGATGCGCTTCGCGATCCGCTGTACCCATAGACTCGGCTGAATAGACTCATCATCCGGATCCAGGCCGAGGACAGACCGCAGAAATGGCGATACGGTCTTGATCTTGATCCGCAATTCGCAAAGCGAGGTGCCAAAATGCACATCGAGCGCAGACAGGTCGACGGGGCGCAGGGTCAATAACGTCACGTCATAGTCTTTCGCAAGGGCCTGCATCACCCACGCCGTGACCGCAAAGGAACCGCCATGCGGCTTGAGCAGGGTCTGCACCAGCAGGATTCGCCTTCGTACCCGCGCCGCCTCCGGCCCGGCTGTGGCAGGTTCTTGCGCGCTTCCATCGGCATCCTCAGGCGCACGATAACCCAGAGCAGATTCCTCGATGCCTCCAGGCACAGACCTGCATGACTGCGTCACGGCTGCGCCTTCCGCCGAAAGACAAGGTCTAGAAAATTAAGGTCCGCTGCGCTGGTTCGAGCTATCTCGAGAATGTCGCACATCGCAAACCCCGCTACATCCATCGCCTGGATAAACTCAGCGAAGCTATAGCTGCCCGGAAAGCGGTTAAGTACATTTACCTCCACCATGACGAAAATGGTATCCCGCAGGAACTCACTCGCACCGCGTATGACCTCTAGTTCGCATCCCTCCGTGTCTATCTTTAGTCCAAAGGGAGGCTCCCAGCGATACTTGGCCTGGAGTGCGTCAAGAGTAGTTATAGGAATCTCGCGAGGTTGAGTCTTGTCGCCCGTCTGATCGATAGGTGCGCGATGATAAGTGGAGCTGCGCTCAATATAGCGAGGCTCTACCAGGATCGTGCGCGTCTCGTCACGCTCTCCCAGCCCCGTCTGCACAAACACGCCGGGCCGGTGCTTGAGTATGTCGCGCGCGAAGGGAATCGTTTCGGCGAGCGGCTCGATCAGCACCAGGTAAGGCTCGGGATATGCCTCGTAGAGCGGCGGTGTGCCTCGCGCAACCCCTACATCTACTAGCGTGCGCGGCTTGAAGCCGAGACGCCGGATGTACTCCGGCGTGTCATACACGCGTCCCGACTGCCATCCGCGGGCTGCCGGGTCCACCTGCATCACCAGCCACCCCTGCGACAGCAGCTTCCGGTGAAGAATATTGCGAAACGCGCGATACGTTAACATCTGCCGGTTCCCATGCCGACTCTAGTTGACGCCAGTTCGTGATAGACACCCGCAAGCTTACTTCCTATCGCATGCCAGTCGTATTGATCTTCAACCAGCCGCCTCGCGCTCTTCACGATGCGCTGCCGCAGAGTGTCATCGCCGAGCAGTCCAAGCACCGCGGCAGCAAATTCAGCCGGATCGTCGGCAATCAGCAGATGCTCCCCCGGGACCACTTCCAGACCCTCGCAGCCGATCGTGGTGGAGACGACCGCCCTGCCAAGCGCCATCGCCTCCAGTACCTTGAGCCGGGTGCCGCCACCGGCGCGCAGAGGCACGATGACCACGCTCGCCTGCTGGTAATACGAAATGATCTCTTCGACAAACCCTCTTACTGTCACGTTAGCAATGTCGTTGAGCTTCATTACTTCCGGCGGCGGAGCATGCCCGGCCACCTCCAATCGCACCCGGGGACGTTCCGCGATAATAAGCGGCCACACCTCGCGCGCGAACCACGCAAGGCCATCTGAGTTAGGCGGATAACCAAGCACTCCGACAAAAAATAGTACCTCCCCGCCCGTCGCTTCGGCGAGCGGAAGTAGTTCGTCGCATGCCACTCCATTCGCGATGACGACGGGCTCAAGAGATGCATTGCCGGCACGAAGCAGGCTGCTCTCTTGCCTCGATACGACAAGGCAGCAGTCAAACCGGGAAGCAATCCGCGCCTCCCATCCCCGCATCAGCCGCGCCTTTGCGCCAAACGCCAGCTTTCGCAGCGGTGTACCCTCCAGCCCCGCGATCCGGCGGTACTGCTGCGACCCCACATTGTGAAAAGAGAGCACCGTCTTCGCGCGGGAGCTATCTGGAACTGCATCGCGATAACACGCCATGAAAGAATGCTCGATCTGCACTACATCGAACTGATACTTCGCCAGAGCCAGGCTGATAATCTTCGCGAAATCATCGAAATAGAATGGCCGGGTAGCCAGCGGACGACCGTCAAGAGTTCCAGAAAGTAGGTTGGACCACGGGAACACTCTAGTCCGAGGCATATAAGTCTCTACCGACTCGCATAACTCCCTCAACCGGTCTATGTTGTCGGGTAGTGGCTCAGTCAGCAGACTGCAAACGTGAACGGTAGCGCTACGTGAGATTTCACGGATTAAGTTGAAGTCTCTAATTCGCGTTCCGCTATCGGGCGGATAAGGCAGGCCGCAGGTGATCAGCATTACCCTCATACGGATCCCTCAGTCTCGCCCTCCGCCTCGTTCTCGATGACCATGCCCGTCCGTCTCTGCGCGACAAAATGGTCCCAGGTCCCCACGGCGACGCCCACTCCGCTATACAGGTAGACGAACCAGCACATCAGCGCGGCTGCAGAAGCAAACATCGGCCCACGCTGCTTCCACACAAACCAAAGAAATCCCCTGTTAAGGAATAGTAGAAGCGCGAACATCGCCACCCACAGTGCCGCACCCGCCGGCGAAAACAGCTCGGGTAGAGAGAACAGCAGCAAGAATGAGAGTGGAACGCTGCAGACGTTATGAGTACGCGTATTCAGATCGTTTCGCAGTGTCCGCGTACTGAGGATCAGCCGCGTCCACGGCACCGCACGCCCGTAGAAATCCGAGCGAACCAGGCTTGACAGCGTGTAGCGCTTACAGTGAAAAAACTGCAGCCGCTTGTCCAGCCATATCGGGTGCCCTGCCCTGCTGAGGCGTTCGCCCATCTCCACATCCTCAAGGAAGCGGCAGCTTGCATCGAAGCCGCCTACATCGAAAAAAGCAGCACGCGTGATCGCGCCAAATCCCCCACAGAATGTGCTGGCAGTCTCACACGCAGTCTGATGGGTGTAGTGGTGCAACAGGTTTTTGAATCGCGAAAAGAAGTTAGTCGCAATGCTGTCCGCGTGATACGAACCAAACAACGCGCTGAGCTCGTGACGTCGGGCAAACGCCGCATCTATCTCACCTAGCGACTCAGGTTGCACCAGGATGTCTGCATCTAGAAAAAAGAGTATGCGCCCCCGCGCATGAGCCGCGCCCAGGTTGCGCGCAGCCGCCGGGCCGCTGTTCGCCACGCAGCGAAGCACTTCACACGGATAGTCTGCAATCACCGCCGCGGTGTTGTCCCTCGAGCAGTCATCCACCACGATCACTTCGAAGTCTCTAAACGTTGAAGCATAGACAGACGCAAGACAAAGCCCCGCCGTCTGCTCCGCATCGTAGACCGGGATCACCACTGAAATTGCGGGCAGGTGCTCAGGCGTCTCGATGGATGATCTCCAGGCCCGGCATTCCCCAGCATTGATAGCCCATGTCGTAGGCCATCATCGCCAGGCCTTCCGTCTCGATTTCGCCGCATACTCCGGGCCGCAGCGCGTTGATCAGCCCCTTGCTTGAGAAGTTGTGCCGCCGCCGCGCGCGCGGGTTACGCACGCCGTACAGAAATGGCGGAAACACAAGCCCCTCACGATGCAGATCGGCGCGCACCAGCAACATGCTGCCGCCCACAGAGTCCAGGCGCACCAACTCGCCCTCTGACCTCAGGTCGTGCATATACTTGCTGCCGTGATCGCGCCACGCATTCAGATCAAAGCTCTTTCCCCCGGCCTCTTTGACGCAGTTCGGCTGCACCACGTCCCGTCCTGCAGCTATAAGTCGCTGCAGAATATCAGCGGGATAATCGACAATATCTACATCAAGCCACAAGACCCATTGCTCATCGCGCAACGCCCGCGAGAGTAAATAGTTTCTACTTCGCGCCAATGCGGCTCGCCGATCTACTTGAAGAGGATAATCCCAGCGATTCGCGTTGTGGGGAACCCGGAAGCCATAGTCTCTCTTCCACACTCCAGCGCCCGCGAACTCTCGTCGCAGCTCCGGCAGCCGGCCTTCAAGGCGAGAGAATGTGTCGTCTGTGCTGTCCCCTTCAAGAAAGGCGAGCGAGAGTAGGCGCCGCGGATAGTCGAGCGAATACAATAGCTCGAAATATGATTGCAGGTGGTGCGCAGCATCCTTTGCCGGCGTCAGGATCAGGACAGATTCCATGCCGGCCTCCGACGTCGGGCCGAGACTAGGCTGGTGCATCTGGCCTCCTGTCCATCGCCACCGGCAGCAACCGAAGCCGGTTTGCCGCTCTCAGTCCAAATCGATGTCGCATCGGTTCAGTCCTGTCGAGCAGCACCTGCCAGGCATAGCTTCGCCGCGAGTAGTAGTAATACAAGATCGAGTCGATGAACTCCTCTTCGCGCAGAACACCATCACGCTGCAGGCGCATGGCGAAATCGATGTCCTCTGAGTAACTCACATCAGCGAAGGGGTAGCGGATGGCGATGTCCCGCCGCATAGGGTTCAGGTGGTAAGGCGGCCGGTAGTAAGTGCCGCCCTTGCTGCAGTAGTCCTTGTACCGGATAGAATGCGTAAACTCACGCGGGTGTCTTCCCCTGAAGAATATAGTTCCGCGAAATCCGATACAGTCGATCCCGGGCCGGCTCCGTAGTCTGTCGACAACCCGTTTAACGTAGTCGCAGCTCACCTCGTCATCGTCATCCACAAATGCGACGAAGCGGCCCCGAGCCCTCGACACCAGTGCATTGCGCTTAGCGCCGGTGGTCTGCTCACCCGCATCTTCTAGCTGCAGCAGCTCGACCTCAGCCTCGCATCTGCAGCTCGCGATCTGCGCCTGAAGCTGAGAAGATATCCTCGCGCAGAGGACCCTGCGACTCACGAGAGTGGGAATCAGTATGCTCAACAACAAGACTTGTTCCCGCGTTTTCAGCCAGTGGCTGCATGGCTCGAAACTACAGTAGCACACAATCTGTCGCATTTCGGGGCGCGATTGAACGCATTTCTCCCTGTGCGCGCCCATCTACATGGTCATGCGACTCGGGGTGGCTGAGTTATACTCATGGCTGGACATCGACCTCGCGAACCTTAGCGCCCACACGTCGACCCGCAATACTACCCGCAAGCTACAAAGACGTCGCCGAGAGCGCAAACCCTTGATGGAAATAAACAAAGAAGCGCGCCAGCCTCTACCTTCAACCACGCGGAATAACCAGCCGCTTCTCCCGTTTGCTGTTCTCGCTTGCTTCGCTATCTTCTGGACCGGGTTTATAGCATTTTTTGGGCCGGACTTCGGCGGAGTCGATGCCTATATATTTCGCGACGCCGGATGCAACTACGCAGCCGGGCGCGGCTTCGTTGCTGCATCTCTGCCAAACAATGTAGCCATAATTCCGGCAAAGCTCTTTGCCGCCTACCCGCCCGGCTCCCCGCTGTTATTCGCTCCCGTCGCATATCTCTTTGGCTGCGGCCCTCTTACCGGCACCTTTTACAACCTGGCCCTGCTCACTCTTCTCGGGGCCATGGTCGTCTGTTACCTGCCCCCAGGCACACCCGCCCGTCCTCAGCGGCTCATCGGCGCCGCTATCGTCGGTGCAACGCTTCCCGGCGGCCTCTTCATCACAGACTTGAGCCTGGACCGTCCGGAGCCTCTCTCCCTGCTCATCTTCTTCCTCCTGCTCAAGCTGTGGAGTATCTCTACCTCAACCTGGAGCAGGGCGCTCCTTACCGGCGCCTCCGGTCTCGTCTTTCTAGTGGAACCCTATGTAGGTGTCACTTCATGGCTGCTACTGGCCGCATTAACCTGCCATGGCTTCCGGCAACCTGGCCGGCTGCGAATACTCTCCTCAGCGGCCCTCATAACCCTGGGCACAATCGCAGTATGGCTGACGTGGATACACCACCTGGATCCTGACTCGATAAACAGATTGATGAGTCATGCGGTGGGAAGTAACTCCGGCGCCGGGCTTGTACTGCGCTCGGGTGGTGCTCTAACCAGCCACGCCGGGCCCATACATATTTATTCGCTCCTCGTGCATGAGTACTCTGATCGATCAAGGCTGCTTCGAGTGATGCCTCTCGTCGCGCTCTTCTGCAGCTTCGTCGTGCTCGGCGTTCTCACCCCCCGCACACGCAATGCAGCCTCACCAGGCCATTGCGCCCGCCCCCTGCTTGTGTTTGCCGCCATCCTTCTACTATTTCCGCTGCTCATCTTTCCCGGACAGCCAAATTACTTCGCCGCCTCCACCGCCTCGCTCTTCGCCGTGGTCGCCGTCGGCAGGCACGAGTATTCTGAACAGATGAGGAGGGGAAGCCCCACCCTGCTGCTGCTTGCCATCGCCGCGCTATCTTCCTTTCCGGCACTCATCCTGTCAATCACGATTAAAGTAGAACAAAAGAACGAATATAGTAACGCCGCCGCGCAGGCCGCGCGCATTAAGCAGGAGTTTACGGCCAAGGGCTATAAAAGCCCTCGCGTATTAGTAGACGCACTCCACTACTTCCTCTATAAGCCATACCTTCCCGACCTATACAACTCAGCCTACGTCGCATCCGATGACCCGCTGACAAGGTTCGACGGCGTGGTGCAGTGCTATATGAAAAGCACGTCCCACGGAATAAAAGACCAGGATTATTGGGAGTTGATTGATTCTAGTCCTCCTCCCACGCCGCTAACACTCCTCGGGCGCCGCGCCAGGAGGTCCGTCTGGTACTGGAGCTGCGATGTTTACGCGCGGAAGAGAGCTTCCCCGTCGCCAGGCACACCCAGCTCGGGTCACCCGTGAGGCAACCAGCCCCAGCCCGCCACCTCGGTCCGCATCTTCAATCAAGATCGCGCCAACTCCAGCAGTCAGCATCTCGCCCCTATAGCCGCGCCGTCCTCAGACGCAGAGCATTGGCGATCACCGAGACTGAACTGAAGCTCATCGCCGCCGCCGCAATCATGGGATTCAGCAGCAGTCCAAGCGATGGAAACAACACTCCCGCCGCCAGCGGCACGCCGACCGCGTTATAGACAAACGCGAAAAACAGATTCTGCCGGATGTTGCGCATCGTCGATTGGCTCAGCCGCCGCGCCCGCAGTATCGCGAGCAGATCGCCTCTCAGCAGGGTGATCCCGGCAGACTCGATAGCCACATCCGTGCCCGTCCCCATCGCGATCCCGACGTCGGCCTGTGCAAGCGCAGGTGCGTCGTTCACCCCGTCGCCGGCCATCGCCACCACTGCGCCGCCCTGCTGCAGCGCCTTGATCGCCTCCGCCTTGCCCTGCGGCAGCACGTCTGCTTTGAACTCGATGCCGAGCTGCGATGCCACCGCGCCGGCCGTGATTGCGTGGTCGCCGGTCAGCATGATGATCTTCAGCCCGGCAGATTTCAGCTCGCGTATCGCCTCTGCAGTGGATGGCTTCATCGGGTCAGCCACGCCGATGACGGCCGCGGGCCGGCCATCGATCGCGACCAGCATCACCGTCTGTCCGCCGCCGCGCATCCGCCCGGCCGCCGCGACGAGCGGCGCCGCATCGATCGAGAGAGTGCGAAAGAGCTCCGCATTACCCGCCGCTACCGCCCTGCCGCCCACCGTTCCGGTCACGCCCTTGCCCGTCACCGACTCGAAGTCGTGCACCTCCAGCAGCACCACCGCTGACGACTCGGCCTCCCGCACGATCGCGGAGGCCAGAGGATGTTCGCTCGATCGTTCCAGGCTCGCGACCAGCTGCAAAACCTCTTCTTTCGAAAAGCCCGCCTCCGGCACGATCGCCCTCAATGCCGGCCTGCCCTCGGTCAGCGTCCCCGTCTTGTCGACGATCAGCGTATCTACGCTGCCAAACCGCTCCAGCGCCTCCGCATTGCGGATCAGGATGCCGGTTCCCGCACCCCTCCCCGTTCCAACCATGATTGCCATCGGAGTAGCGAGCCCCAGCGCGCACGGACAGGCCACGATCAGCACCGCCACCGCATTCACCAGCCCATGAGCGAAGCGGGGCTGCGGCCCCACGAAATACCACACCAGGAACGTCACCACCGACGCAAGGATCACAGCCGGAACGAAATAAGCGGACACCCGATCGGCGAGCTGCTGGATCGGCGCCCGCGTGCGCTGCGCCTCGCTCACCATCCTCACGATCTGCGCCAGCAGCGTATCCGCACCCACCCGTTCCGCCTTCATTACCATCGCGCCGGTGCCGTTCACCGTGCCTCCGGTCAGCTTCGCACCCGCCACCTTCTCGATCGGGATCGCCTCTCCACTCACCATCGACTCATCGACAGAGCTGTGCCCCTCGAGCACCACTCCGTCGACAGGAATCCTCTCGCCGGGCCGCACCCGAAGACGATCTCCGGCAGCCACCAGCGCCAGCGCGATATCAACCTCGCCGACGCCGCCGTCCGCGCCGGCAACATCCTCAAGGCGCCTCGCCATCTTCGGAGCGAGCCCCAGCAGCGCCCGGATGGCGCTGCTCGTGTGACTGCGCGCACGCAGCTCCATCACCTGGCCCAGCAGCACCAGTGCAGTGATCACCGCCGCGGGCTCGAAGTAGTCCGCGATCTGCCCGCCGGCCTCGCGGAACGACGCCGGAAAGATCTGCGGCACGACCGTCGCTACCACGCTATACACGTAAGCGACCCCGGTTCCAAGTGCAATCAGGGAGAACATGTTCAGGCTGCGATTGACCACCGACTGCCAGCCCCGCACGAAAAAGGGCCAGCCGCACCACAGCACGATCGGCGTCGCCAGCACGAACTCGATCCACCCCCACGCCACCGGGCTCAACACCTGCTGCAGCGGCCGGCGCGGCAGCAGCTCCGAAAACATCAGCACCAGCATCGGAGCGGCCAGCACCACGCTGATCCAAAGTCGCCGCGTCATCTCCACCAGCTCGGGGTTTTTCTCCTCCGCGGATACTTCGCGAGGCTCAAGCGCCATGCCGCAGATCGGGCAGCTCCCCGGCTCCGTACGCACGATCTCGGGATGCATCGGGCAGGTGTACTCCACGCGCGTTGCCGGCGGCATCAGACTCGCAGGTTCCAGGGCCATGCCGCACTTCGGACAACTCCCGGGGCCTCTGCTGCTCACCTCCGGGTCCATCGGGCAGATGTACTTCGCCTCCTGCGGTGCCGCGATCTCCATCGCCGAGGGCTTTGTCGAGACTGCGCGCGAGGCCTCGCCCGATGGCGCCGCATGCCCATCGGCGCGAGGCGCCGTCACCTTCGACGACGCCCCGTTCTTGTCGAGAAATGCAGCAGGATCGGCCTGAAACCGCGCAGCGCAGCCCCTCCCGCAGAAGAAGTAGCGAGTCCCCCCGTGCTCTTCGCTCGCAGACGCTTTAACCGGGTCGACCTTCATGCCGCAGACCGGGTCAACGGAGGTACGCCTGTCCTCCACCGTCGCCGCATCGCCCGGCGCCGACCTCTTCGCATCGCCCGGCACAGAGGCAAGCAGGTCCGTCGAAGCAGAGGTCTTCAGATATAAAGCAGGATCGCGATCGAACTTGCCCTTGCACCCGGCAGAGCAGAAGAAGTAGTCCTCACCCGCCAAACGACTCGAACCCGCCGCCTTGAGAGGATCGACCGTCATCGCGCAGACCGGATCTTTCACCGTCATCGCTCCACCTCCCGAAACCACTCGCTGCTTTACAGTTCAGCCGCAGCCGACAGCTACACCGTCAGCATCGACCGCGACGGCTCCGCCAGCGGGCAGACAGCTTTACTCGTAGATTAGGAGCCGCAGCCGCGCGATTCAACCATGCGGGCATAGGAATATATGAGGCGCAACACCCACAGCGCATTGACCACCGCACAATGACCTCAGCGCAATGATCACGACACAGTGAGGTCTTCAGCCTGATCAGGCAACAACCAGACGAGAGCACAATCAGGGAGTCCCAACAGCTTCGACTCGCGCCAGGACCTTCCGCGCCCAGAAGGAGCCAGCTGCAAATAAGCCAGCCCACAACCAGCCGGGCTGAGTCAAGAAGCCGGGCGACCGGATCAATACCGGGTGCCCCATTCATGCGCAGCACCACCGCGCATGAGTGGGAAGGCAGGGACGCAGAACCCACCCCCGAATCAACTCAACAGCCGAATACCCACACTAAGAGCCAGACCCCCACCCACCCGGCGACCGGATCAATACCGGGTGCCCCATTCATGCGCAGCACCACCGCGCATGAGTGGGACGGCAGCGATGCAGAAACCCACCCCCGGATCAACTCAACAGCCGAATACCCAAAGCTAAGAGCCAACCCCCAACCAACCGGGGCGACCCGGATCAAAAACCGGCTACCCACTCAACCCAGACTAAGCGCTAAGCTCAGCCGCGACCCTCTCCGTCACAAAAGCCTCAATGCTGTCAGCGACTCGCAGATCGTTGAAGTTCGAGATACCAACCCCGCACTCCATCCCGTTCGTCACTTCCCTGGCATCGTCCTTGAAGCGCTTGAGTGACGACAGCTTGCCCTTGAAGACCTGCTCGCCATCGCGCATCACCTTGATGTCGGAGTCGCGACGCAGCACTCCATCGGTCACACGGCAGCCCGCAATAGTACCCACCTTGGGGATGCGGAAGATATTCAGTATCTCCGCGCGGCCAAGGTAGTTCTCCTTGATCGTCGGCTCGAGCAGCCCCAGCATCGCCTTCCGGATCTCGTCCTGCAGCTCGTAGATGATCGAGTGCAGACGAATCTGAACGCCCTCCTGCTCCGCCAGGTCAGCACCCTTGCGCTCCGGCTTCACGTTGAAGCCGATCACGATCGCATTCGAAGCCGAAGCCAGCAGGATGTCGCTCTCCGTGATCGCGCCCACACCGCTGCGCAGCACACGGATGCGGACCTTCTCCGTCGACATCCTCTGCAGCGAATCCGCCAGGACCTCGACCGAGCCGGTCACGTCGCCCTTGAGGATCAGCGCCAGCTCCTTCGTACCCGCCTGCTTGATCTGCTCCGCCAGCCCCTCGAGCGAGACACGCGACGACTTCGCCAGCGTCGACTCGCGCTCCTTCATCTTGCGGTACTGCGCAATCCCCTTCGCCTTGTCGCGGTCGACCACCACCGTGAAGGTGTCGCCCGCCTCCGGCATGCTCTCGAGACCAAGCACCTCGACCGGAGTCGACGGGCCCGCCTCCTCGATCGCACGCCCGCGATCATCGAACATCGCGCGGATCTTGCCGAAGGTGTTGCCCATGATGAAACTGTCACTGTTACGTAATGTGCCGTTCTGCACAAGCACCGTCGCAACCGCGCCGCGGCCGCGGTCGAGCTTGGCCTCGAGCACCGTACCGATGGCCGCACGGTCTGGAACTGCCTTCAGATTCTGCAGGTCAGCCACCAGGCAGATCATCTCGAGAAGCAGGTCAAGATTCTGCCGCTTCTTTGCCGATACATCGACGAAGACGGTGCTGCCGCCCCAGGCCTCGGGCACCAGTCCGCGGTCCCCGAGCTGCTGCTTGACCCGGTCCGGCTGCGCATCCGGCTTGTCGATCTTGTTCACCGCGACGATGATCGGTACGCCCGCTGCCTTCGCATGGTCGACCGCCTCCAGCGTCTGCGGCATCACTCCATCGTCTGCTGCCACCACGATGACGACGATGTCTGTGACCTTCGCTCCGCGGGCGCGCATGCGGGTAAAAGCCTCGTGGCCAGGCGTATCCAGGAAGACGATCTCGCGTCCATTGGCCGGCGAGCCCTCCTTCGAAAACTTCACCTTGTAGGCGCCGATGTGCTGGGTGATCCCGCCCGCCTCGCCAGCCGCTACATCGGTCTCGCGGATCGCATCGAGCAGCGAAGTCTTGCCGTGATCGACGTGGCCCATCACCGTCACAACCGGTGGCCGCGAAACCTCGAGCTCGCCCAGGTTCTCGCGCTGCAGCAGACTCTCGTCCGCCTCGTTGGCCATCTGGTCTTCGAAGGTGATGACCTCGGTATCGGCGCCGAACTGGCGCGCCACATCGCGAACCAGCTCGCCGTCGAGCGACTGGTTGACGGTGACGAATACCCCGCGCATCAGCAGCGACGCGATCAGGTCCTTGCCGCGAACCCCGAGCTTCTCCGCCAGGTCCTTGACGCTGACGCCCTCCGTCACCGTGATGGTGCGGGTGATGGGAACAGGCTCGCGCGAGATTTGCTGCCCGCCAAAACGTGGTGGCGGGTTGAAGCCCTTCATCGGGCCTTCTTTGCTCTTCTCGTAGTGCTGGCGCCCACCGCGACGCGGCCCGGGACGCGGCGGACGCGGCGCCTCATTCGGCGGCAGCAGACCGGGTGCTCCGCCCGCTCCTGGTCGTGGAGCTCCAAAGCCTGGACGAGCAGCACCAAACCCCGGACGCGCTCCCATTCCTGGACGCGCCGCACCCGGAGGCCCGCCCGTGGGAGAGCTCCGCGTTGGATGCATCGGACGACGCGCACCGAGGCCGCCGGCAAATCCACCCGGACCTCCGGCTCCCGGGGGGCCAGAAGGACCGCCGCCAGGGCGGGGAGTATAGCCGCCGCCCTGAGGACCTCCAGGGCGAGCTCGATCGAAGATTGGACGCCCGCGCTGCACTCCGCCGGGCTGCACTCCGCCCGCCTGGGCGCCTGCCGGACCGGCCGGTCTCTGCGCACCCTGCCCTGACCCGCCCTGCCCCGGTCCCATCTGCCCCGAACCCGCCGATCCGGCACTCATCTGGCTTGAAGCAGCGGGCATAGGCAAGGGAGCAGCAGGCGCAAGATAAACGGGACGCGGCCCGGTCTGCGGCATGATCATGCGCCGGGGTGCGGGCGCGGCCGGTACTGCCGCCGCCGGCGCCTCCGCTGGTACTGGCGCGTCTATGTGTGCTGGGGTGGTCGGCTCCGCAGACCGAGCCGCTGCCTCTACGACAGGCGGCGTAACTGCAGCAGCGGGAGCGGCCTCTACCGGCCTCTCCGCCACCGCGACCGCGCTTGGTGAAGCCGCTGCAGCCGGAGCAGGCGCCGTTGGCGCCGATGCAGCCGGTACTGAAGAAGTCACGGGCGCCGCAGCCGCGGGCCTGGCCGCAACCGGCGCTGCAGAAGGCTTCGCCTCAGGTAAAATGGGCGCTGCCGACCCGGCAGGCGCACGGCCCGCAACCGGACCGGCCGGGGGCCTTGAAGCGATCGCAGGCGAGGGTGGCGGCGTGGCCACCACCATGTTCGGCCCGGTACGCGCCTGCGGAAGGATGCGGCGCGGCGCGGGCGGCTCCGGGCGCGCTGGAGCTTGACTTGCCGCCTGGACAATCGGAGCGGTAATCGGCTGGGGCGCGGATGCGGGGCGCGCAGCGGCCGGCGCGGCCGGCGCGCTCGTCACCGGCGCAGGCGGTGCCGTGGCCGGCTTCGCTGGTGCAGCGGCAGCCATGGGAGCCGACGGCCGCGGACGAGACGCCGACTCCGCCTCTTCCTTGCGGCGCTGGATCTCCTTCAGCACGTCGCCCGGCTTTGAAACCTGCGACCAGTCGATCTTCGGCTTCGACTCGGCCTCGGCCTTCGAGCTGCTGCCGCTGTTCGACGAGCTCCGACTGCCCCGCTGAAAATGCAGGCGCACACGCTCGGCCTCGTCAGCCTCGAGTGAACTGGAATGGGTCTTCTTCTCGATCACCCCAACCGCATCGAGAGAGTCGAGGATCGCCCGGCTCTTGACTTCAAGCTCACGCGCTAGATCATTGATTCGAACTTTACTCATCCGCCCCTTTATGACACTTTCCGATCGCCGCTCAGTTCATAGAAACCTCTTGGCAACTGGTGTGAACGCTCAAACTATTATCCCCTGAAACAGCGCGCTATGCGCTGCCCGGCTATCGCAAAACTGCCGCATTTATGCGCCATCCTCGCCCTCCGGCCCGCCCGGGCCTCCTGACCCACTGGAGCCTCGTGACTCACTGGAGCCTCGCGATTCGCCCGTGGCAGACTCCCGGCCCTGGTACTCCTCGTCCCGCGCCTCTTCCACGTTGCCCTCAACCACCGCGTCCATGTCCTCTCCGACATCGAGCGCCTGGTTCCCCGCCAGCCTCTCGCTTACGTCATCTCTTCCCGGAACCACCGATTCGACGCCCTCATCCGCCAGGTCAGGTCCGACCTCGGTGATCTCGGCCAGCCGCTCCTCGGCAAGCTCATCGTGGATCAGACCCGTCCCGTCGTCGCTCACCGTGCGCTCGCCATCCTGCATCAGACCCTGGGTCAGCGCGTCGATCTCTTCATCGGACTGCGCTGCCTCCAGTCTCATCGCCGCCTCCGTCTCCGGATCGAGACCCTCGGCGTCGATTGCATCCAGCTCCGCATCGTCCGGAACTCCATCAGCAGCCTCGCCCTCGTCCTCATCCGCCGCAATCACCGGACCGCCGTCGCTGCCGTCCCCGTCTCCGGAGAGCCCAACCTCTTCTGCCCCAACGATGTTCAAGCCCTCTTCCTCTACCTCCGTCATACTCAGCGTCCGGGCAGCGGAGCCGCCATCGTCCGCACGCTCGATCGTGATGCTCGAATGCGAAGCCGCGCCCGGGTCCACACCCTCACCCGCCGCCGCCTCCAGGGCCGCCGGACGCTCTTCGCCCGGCTCATACTCGCCAAAATAATGTCTCACTGCCACGCTGATCTTCTCCAGGGTCTTTTCGCCGATGCCGGGGACCTCTTCAAGCTCCTCCGGCGTCATATCGGCCAGCGCCTCGACCGTCGTAATGCCGTGCGCCACCAGCTTTTGGATGATCGTTTCGCCCAATTCGCTTACCTGCTCGATCGCCGTATGCACGCCGCCGGACATGGCCTGCATCTCCTGCTCGACCTCCTGGCGCTTCTCTTCCTCGCTCTTGATATCGATCTTCCAGCCCAGCAGCTTCGCCGCCAGGCGCACATTCTGCCCCTTTTTGCCGATCGCCAGTGAAAGCTGGGTGTCGTCGACGATCACCTCGATCTGCTTGTCGGCCAGATCGACAATGCTCACCCGGCTCACCTTGGCCGGCTGCAGGGCCTTCTCCGCAAAGGTCGTAATCTCCTCGCTGAACTCGATGATGTCGATCTTCTCGCCGCGCAGCTCGCGGATGATCGACTGCACCCGCATGCCCTTCATCCCGACGCAGGCGCCCACCGGATCGACATCCTTGTCCCGCGACATGACGGCGATCTTGGTCCGCTCACCCGCCTCGCGCGCGATGGCGCGAATCACCACCGTCCCGTCGTAGATCTCCGGCACCTCGCTCTGGAACAGGTTCTGCACCAGCTCCGGCGCCGCCCGGGACACGATCACCTGCGGCCCCTTCGACGCACGGTCGACCCGCGACAGCACCACCCGCACCCGCTCGCCGATCGCGAACTGCTCCAGCCGCGACTGCTCCCGCCGCGGCATCCGCGCCTCCGTCTTGCCCAGGTCAAAGATCACATCCTGCAGCTCGACCCGCTTCACCGTCGCGTTCAACACCTCATTCACGCGGTGGTTGTACTCATTGAATACGGTATCGCGCTCCGCCTCCCGCACCTTCTGGAAGATGACCTGCTTGGCCATCTGCGCGGCGATGCGGCCCAGCACATCGGTCGGCTTGTAATAGCGGATTTCGCCCCCCGCCTCGACCTCCGGCGCCAGACCGCGCGCCTCTTCAAGCCCGATCTGGTTCACCGGGTCCTCGATCTGCTCAGGGCCGTCGACCACCGTCTTATAGATGTAGGCGCGAATCTCCCCCGACTCCTTATCGAGCTCGGCGCGCATGTTCTCCTGCGTCTTGTAGTACTTGCGCGTGGCCAGCGCAATCGCGTCCTCGACCGCCGCCACCACGATCTGCGGGTCGATGCTCTTTTCGCGGCTCAACGCCTCAATGCTCTGATACAGCAAACTTGCCATGGTTCTCTCTCGTTTCCTGCTCGTTACTCACCCGGACTAGATTTCGGGCACCAGGTTGGCCTTTTCGACGTTGGCCAGCTCGATCGCGATCGCCGCCTCGACTGGCTTCTTTTTGCTCCTGCCCTTCGGCTTCGCCGCCGCGGTGTCGAGCTCGATCCGCGTACCGTTCAGCCCCGTGATGCGCCCCTGCCAGTGCCGGTTCCCCGCAATCGGTTCAAAGGTCTGCACCTTGATCATGCTTCCCTTGAACCGCTCATAGTCGGCCGCCCGGTAGAGCCTCCGGTCGAGCCCCGGTGACGAAACCTCCAGCGTGTACTCGGCGCCCGGAACCAGGTCCTCCACATCGATCAGAGTGCCGAAATCCCGGCTGAATATCTCGCAATCCTCATGCGTCACCCACGCCAGCTGGTCCATGCTCAGCCTGCCGTTGGCGACACTCGCCGGCACCAGGCCCTCCTCCTCGACCGCGTCGTCGCCCAGCGTAGCAGCGTGCGCCGCAAGCCGCTCCCGCTCGATCGCCGTCTTCTCCACGTAAACCCGCAGCGCCCTCTGCTTGGCCGCCGCCGTGTACTCGATCTCGACCACATCGAGCCCGTGCGAGGCGGCCACACGCTCCGCTGCTGCGCGAATTTGATCGAGATTCAACGCCATCCCGGCCTCGTCGGCCCAGCGCGCCGCCGGAGTGCCCGGCGCAGCCTTCAGGCCAGAAGTTTGCAGCAAAAGAAAAGTGGGCTCTCGCCCACTCATTCCTCTCGTCCCCCGGAGTAGTCCCACACGGCGGGCCAAGCAAATTCGTCTGCTCCTATAGAATACGACTCTTCGCCCCCGAATTCAAATTGCACCCGTCAAGTCGCGGCCGAACGGGTCCCCGCAGCGCGCTCCCTGCACTGAACAATCAGGCACGAACTAGAACGCCGGCGGGGTATCGCTACCCGAGCGGCCGGCGAAGTTCCGCATATCGAATAGTTCTAATTGGCCGCCGGGCGGCTTGACGAGAAGCACGAGAGCCACGGCAAGCGGTCCTTCGAAATACGGTACGTGTATCGTATGCCTGCCCGGCCCAAGGTCGATCCGAGCACTCTTCGTACGAGCAGAATGCGTACCGTCCAGACTGATCAGCAGACCATCGTCAATGTAGAGCCTCGCCCCGTCATCGGATGTCAGTTCAAACTCATATTCTCCCGGCGTCCTTACCAGGAAGGCTCCGTGATAGTCGATGCCGAACCACTCGGTCCTCCTCGTTATTCCCGGGATTCCGCCGGTGTTCAGAAAACGCTGGGGTGGGACGTCGAGGGTAAATGCGTGAAGTGTTCCAACCGCATTGAAGTTCCAGAAGTTCGGCAGCTTCTGCGTACCCTCCTCAAGCTCGTATACGTCGCCGCATAGAGACCCTGGCGTTGACACGATCGAGCCGAACGACCCTACAGGACCCTGCACATAATCGACGTTCTCGTAGGAGGCTACGACTGGTTGTCTCCCTCCTTCTGCTGCCTTCGTTTCTGATTCAGTCACTTCCGCTACCGGTGGAGTGATCACCTCCTCGACGGCTCCAAGATTGCCGGTCTCCCGGTCTCGAACGACAAAGCGCACAAGAGCCGGGTCACCAAGCCGCGGAAACTCGATGCGGTTGGGGAAGCCATGCGTCTTCGCGTTCAGGTATTCGTCTGACGTCAGCGCCCGGTCCGCGGACGTACTCATGTAGCGAAGTGTCTTGCCCTCCGAATCGAAGGTGCAGATACCGTAGTCAAGCTGGACGCGCCTCGCCTCCTCCGAGAGTGAAACAAAGGAGAGAGAATCGGCATCCACGTTGAGCGCGTACCGCAGCGCACCTCTCTCTCCCGTCTCAACCAGCCGGGCAGAGAGCGAAAGCGACAGCGGAGTGGGCGAATGGTAGCAGGCCGCCTCCTGCAGGACCCCAGCGTCGCGGGCCCGATTGCGGGCCTCGTCGCGGGCCAGCGCGCCGGGTTGTGCCTGTGTCTCCCCGACGAAGTAGCGTTGACGGTACGAAAGCCTGACGTCACGGCGACTGGTAGTAAGTCTGACCTCGTGAAAACCGCTCTTCCATGCGTCGGAGCTCGGGTGGTAGGCGATCTGATAGTGGAGCATCGTGCTCGCCGCGCATCCGCCCCCCAACGTCACGCGCAGACCCGAGGATGGAGCATCGGAGAGGGGTTCTGCCGGGTCGATGATGCGGAATGCGGAGATCATCCGCGGCGATTTATGGGAATGGTCCCCCACCTCGAAGATTCGAAAGTCAGATGCGGTCAGATCGTTGATGGCATGACCGTGAGAGTCTGTGGCGACCACATCCACCAGCACTTCGCGCGTGGTCACTCGAATCGTGAATGGCATCTGGCGGCCGGGGCTGCTTCCAGCTTTACTCGTCGAAGAGGGCAGCTCCTGCAGGGCGAGAGCTGCGTGCCGGCAGATCACTCCAAACGCCAGAAGACCTAGGACCGTGGCCAACGTCCGGTAACTGCATCGATTCATATCTGGGAAACGCCTCGCGTCTGTATCCACATCCAGCAGGACGTGCGGAACACTCACCCTGGTGCGCATATGATAATCTCCGCAGAATGCTCTCCATGAACCGCGTAGCCCGCAATTCTTCCAGACCTCTGCTTCACTCACTCCTCCTGCTTCCCCTGCTCGCCGCCCTCCCGATACACGCACAGGACTGGGCCAGGACCCGCCTCGACGCCTCCCCGCGCCACCATGAATACGTTACCCTCACCCACGGCAGCCGCTCCCTCCAGGCCTTCGTCGTCTACCCCGAGATCAAAGCCAAGGCTCCCGTCGTCATCCTCATCCACGAGAACCTCGGCCTCAGCGACTGGGCCAGGGAGATGGCCGACGAGCTCGCCGCCCAGGGCCTGATCGTCGTCGCACCCGACCTGCTCTCCGGCCTCGGCCCGGGCGGGGGAGGCACAGCCCGGTTTCCCGACTCCGATGCCGTGGTAAAGGCCGTCTATTCGCTCGACCCCGCCCAGGTCACCGCCGACCTCGATGCCGCCGTCGACTACGCCAGGCGACTGCCCTCCGCCAACGGCAAGGTTGCCGCCGTCGGCTTCTGCTGGGGAGGCACACAGTCCTTTGCCTTCGCCGCCCATCGCCACGACCTCTCTGCCGGCTTCGTCTTCTACGGCTCCGGGCCCGACGACGTCTCAACCATCACCGCCCCCGTCTACGGCTTTTATGGAGGCAACGATGCCCGCATCGGAGCAACCATCCCCGCCACCACCGCCGCGATGAAGGCGGCCGGGAAGAAGTATGAGCCCGTTACCTACGACGGCGCCGGACACAGCTTCATGCGCAACGGCGAAGATCCCGCCAACACCGTCCCCGGCAACACCGTCGCCCGCGAGCAGGCCTTCACCCGCCTCGTCACCCTGCTCAAGGGGATGAAGAGCCCGCCGCAGCCACGCTAAGCCCGCCCAGCCGCCCAGCCTCTGCACTGCTCGCGCCGAGTCGGGCGCCCGGCTGACTCGGTGAAACGAGAGCGATCCCGAACGCGATCCGGCAATCAGACGGCAGTCCCGCCCCCAGTCCCCCGAATACCGGCTTTCGACTCACTGGCTTAAGGGAATCGCTGCGCAGGCCGATATAGCAGCCTGAGGCGGATGCGCGTCGATGGGCATTTGGGGTGTAAAGGATTGGCGCTCGCCGGCTGATCGCGGCTCCGTCGTCAACAGCACGCCGCTTCCGGCGTCACCTGGAAGGGCCACGCCGCCTGCCGCGTCCCTGGTCGCCCTGACGCCGCTGCCTGCGTCCTTCAGGACCGGCATGCCGCTCCCGGCCCTGCGCCTCATCGCCGCCCTGCTGCTCAGCCTCACCTCCTGCTGCCTCCTGCATGCCGGGGCTCCGGCCGTCGCGCCCGCCCAGGCGCCGGGCCAGGCGCCGCTCAGGACCATCACCCGCGCGACCGACATCGTTCACATGTCCGAGGCCGAGGCGGAGCGCAACTACCCCGTCCATATCGTTGCCGCGGTCACCTTCTACGACTCCGGCAGGCTGCTCTTCGTCGATGACAGCTCCGGCGCCGTGTTTGTCGATCTGGTGCGCCGGCGCGACCTGGTTCTCAACCCGGGCGACAGGATCGACATCACCGGGCACACCGATCCAGGCAAGTTCGCCGCCGTCATCGCCGGCGCCACCGTCGTCCGTCTGGGGCCGGGGCCGCTGCCGGTGCCGAAGCCGGAGACCATGGACCGGCTCACCACCGGCATTGAAGACGGGCAGTGGGTCAGCCTCGACGGCGTGGTCCGCTCCGTCAGGATCGTCAACGGGGAGCTGCTGATGATGATCGTCAGCGGCGGCCGCCGCATCGAGTCCGTCATCGAACGCTCCGCCCCCGGCTACCAGGGACTGGTCAACGCCGACATCACCATCTCCGGCAACTGCGGGCCGATCTATAACGGCAAGCGCCAGCTGCTCGGCATCCGCCTCTGGACCCCCAGTCTGGACCAGGTCATCGTCCGCAGGGCGGCCGCCGCGGACCCCTTCTCCGGCCCCCTCCATCCCATCTCGACCCTCCTGCAGCTGGAGCGCGAGGATCGCTACAGCCGGCGGGTGCGGGTTCAGGGAGTGATCACCCTCGAGTGGCCCGGACGCTGGGTCTTCGTCGCCGGCCCTACCGGAAGCCTCGCAATCGCCAGCACCGACCCGACCGGGCTCCCCCTCGGACGCCTGGTCGACGTGGTCGGCTTTCCCTCCTTTGGCGAATACTCGCCCGTGCTCCAGGACCCCGTCTTCCGCGACCGGGGAGCGGTCACGGCGGCCTCGGCCGCCGCCCTCCAATCCTTGGTCGCCCCCCGCGACGTGACCGTGGCCGACGCCGCCCTCGGCCGCTACGAGTCCCAGCTGATCCGCGTCAAGGGACAGCTCTTTCACCAGTATGCCGGCCCCGACGGACAGATGCTCGAGCTGCAGTCCGGCGGGGTCACCTTCACCGCCATGCTTCCCGACGACCAGAGGGGGCGCGAACTGACCGCCCTGCCCGACGCCGCCTGGCTCGCCCTGACCGGCATCGCCGTCGAGGACGTGTACCACGACCGCGACCACACTCCCAAGGCCTTTCACCTGCTCCTGCGCTCCCCGGAGGACGTCGTGGTGGTGGTGCGCCCCTCCTGGTGGAGCGCCGGACACACCCGCTACGCCCTCGGCCTCACCCTGCTCGGCGTGCTGGTCATCTTCTTCTGGGTGCTGGTGCTCAGAAAGCGGGTGGCCCAGCAGACCGAACAGATACGCGGCCAGCTCGCCCGCGCCGCCGCTCTCACCGAGGCCGCCGAGGCCGGCAGCCGCGCCAAGAGCGAGTTCCTCGCCAACATGAGCCACGAGATTCGCACCCCCATGAACGGGGTCATCGGCATGACCGATCTCGCGCTCGATACCGACCTCACCGAGGAGCAGCGCGAGTACCTCCAGACCGTCAAGTTCTCCGCCGACTCGCTGTTGAACGTTATCAACGACATCCTCGACTTCTCCAAGATCGAGGCCGGCAAGATCGACATCGAGGTGATCGAATTCGACCTCCGCGAGTGCCTCGAGACCTGCCTGAAGACGCTCGCCTTCCGCGCCAACGAGAAGCGCCTCGAGCTGCTCTGCGACATCGCCCACGACGTCCCCGACTTCGTCCGGGGAGACTCGACCCGGGTTCGCCAGGTGCTGCTCAACCTGGTCGGCAACGCCATCAAATTCACCTCCCAGGGGGAGGTGACCTTGCGCGTCGCCCTCGAGTCCGAGGAGGGCAGCGACCGCATCCTCCAGTTCACCGTCTCTGACACCGGCATCGGCATCGCCGCCGAGAAGCAGAGCGCCATCTTCGATCCCTTCACCCAGGCCGACCTCTCGACCACCCGCCAGTTCGGCGGCACCGGACTGGGCCTGACCATCACCTCCCGCCTGGTGGAGATGATGGGCGGACGCATCTGGGTCGAGAGCGAGCTCGGCAAGGGCACTCAGTTCCACTTCACCGTACGCTTCGGGGTGGCGCTGTCGGAGACGGCGCGGGCCTCGGCCTCGGCCGACCGGGAGCGCGCCTTCGCCGAGCTCGGGGCCGGACGCGTCCTCACCGTCGACGACAACAGCACCAACCGGCGCATCGTCGACGGCATCCTCGGCCGCTGGGGCATGCGCACCACCAGCGTCGAGGGTGGACCCCAGGCCCTGGTCGAGCTCGAGGCCGCCTGGGTCGCGAACGATCCCTACACCCTCGTGCTCACCGACATGCACATGCCCTTCATGGACGGCTTCGACATGGTCGAACGCATCCGCCGCGCGCCCGGCTTTGGCCAGATTCCGGTGGTCATGCTCACCTCCGGCGGCCACAAGGGCGACGGCGCCCGCTGCCAACTGCTGAATATCTCCGCCTACCTGCTCAAGCCGGTGCGCCAGGCGGAGCTCCGCGAGGCCGTCAGCCGAGCCGTCGGTGCCGGCGCCAGGCCGCCGGTGCATGTCCTCTCGCCTACCGCTGCAGGAGCCGCCGAGGGGGAGTCCGGCGCCCACCAGGCTGACGCCGTCCGAGACGTTACCAGCCCGAGTCAGGCGAACCAGACCGGAACAGGCCCGAACCTGACCGGCCCGACCGTAACCCTGACCGGCCCGGCCAACCTCAATCCCGGGGCTATGGACATCAGCGCCACCGGCATCAGAAACCCGGCCGGCGCCATCCAGGACAGCGCCATCCAGACAGGCGCCATCCAGACAGGCACAGGCGCCTTCATCCCCGGCGTGCTCGCAGAACCCGCCGCCGCCCCTGCTCCCGTCTCTGGCCCCGCCTCGGGCCCCGTCTTCGGCCCCGTCTCTGGCTCCGCCCCCGCCGCGCCTCCCGCCGCCGCGCCCCTGCACATCCTGCTCGCCGAGGACAATGCCGTCAACCAGCGCCTCGCCACCCGCCTGCTCGAGAAGCGCGGCCACACCGTGGTCGTCGTCGGCAACGGACAGGAGGCGCTCGACGCGCTCGAGGCCGGCCGCTTCGACCTCGTGCTGATGGACCTCCAGATGCCCGTGCTCGGAGGGCTGGACGCTACCGCCGCCCTGCGCCAGAGGGAGCGGCTCACCGGCCTCCACCAGCGGGTCATCGCCCTCACCGCCCACGCCATGAAAGGGGATGCCGAGCATTGCAGGGAGATGGGCATGGACGGATACCTGTCCAAGCCGATCCGCCCTCAGGAACTCGACCAGGTCCTCGCCCACGTCCCCCCCGCGCCCCTGCTTCCCACGCCCCTGCCCTTTGAAGTGGAAGCCTCCGCCAAGGTGAGCTCATGACCCTGCCCCCCGACGCGCTCTCTGCCGGAGTCATCAATATGCCCGACCTGCTCGCCCGGGTCGACGACGATGCCGAGCTGCTCGGCGAGCTCTTCGAGATCTTCGCGGAGGAGTTTCCCCGGCTGAGCTCCCTTCTGACCGAGGCCGTCGAGGCTCAGGACATGGCGGCCGCCGAGAAGGCTGCCCACACCCTCAAGGGCATGCTGGCCAACCTCTCCGCCGAGTCTGCCGCCGAGGCGCTCGGCGCCGTAGAGGCCGCCGCACGGGCCCGCAACCAGCCGGACCTCGCCACCACCTTTGCCGCCATCGACACGCCCCTCGCCCGCCTGAACACCGTCATCGACGCCTGCCTCGCCGGGGAGGCGATCCCATGAACATCCTCATCGCCGACGACGAGCTGATGTCGCTCCGTCTGCTGAAGAAGACGCTTACCCGGGTCGGCTACGAGGTCATCGCGGTCGACAATGGACGGCTCGCCGCCGAGCAGCTCTGCCTGGCCGACGGACCGAGGATCGCCCTGCTCGACTGGGTCATGCCCGAGCTCGACGGACCCGCCGTCTGCCGCGAGGTGAGAAGGAACCACTGCCAGCGCCATGTGCACATCATCCTGCTCACCTCCAAGAACACCAAGCAGGACATCGTCGACGGCCTCGAATCCGGGGCCGACGACTACCTCGTCAAGCCCTTCGATCCGGAGGAGCTGAAGGCCCGCCTGCGCGCCGGGCTCCGCATCCTGCAGCTCGAAGACAACCTCGTCGAGGCCCGCGAAGGCATGCGCTACAAGGCCACCCACGACGACCTCACCGCCCTGTTCAACCGCGGCATGATCCTCGACCTGCTCTCCCGCGAGCTCATCCGCACCGCCCGCGACGGCCTCTGCACCTCCGTGCTGCTGGCCGATATCGACCACTTCAAGAGCATCAACGACCAGTACGGCCATGTGGTCGGAGACGAGGCCCTGCGCGAGGTCGCCCGCCGCCTGCTGCAGGCCGTACGCTCCTACGACTTCGTCGGACGCTACGGCGGCGAGGAGTTCCTGGTGGTGCTCAACAACTGCGAGGCCGCGCGCGCCATGGAGCGCGCCGAAGAGCTTCGCCGCGCCGTCGAACACCTCCCCGTCCAGACCTCCAAAGGCCCCATCCCGATCACCATCAGCGTCGGCGCCTTCGCCAGCCGCGATTGGGAGCCTCTGCCCGTCGAAGACGTCCTCCGCAAGGTCGACATCGCCCTCTACTCCGCCAAGGCCGGCGGACGGAACTGCAGCCGCATGGCGGAGCCGCACCCCCTCGCCCTGCTCACCCGGTAAGCTCCCCCGAATATCTTCATGACGATCTCCTCCAGTCCGGCAACGACCAGCCTCCCTCGCACCGGCCTGCCCCGACCCGGCAGGGGAGAGCGGCCATGAAGCGCCGCGGCCTGCTGCTCGCCGTGCTCTCCGTCCAGCTGACGCACCTGCTGGTCCTGCTCTCCTTCCACCTGCCCACCCGCCTCTCGAACGCCATCCAGCTGCTCCCCCCCGCCCTTGCCCTGCTGCTCTGCATCCACGAGGCCCGGCGCGAGACCCTGCCCTACTTCTCCCGCCTCTGGTACCAGCTCGGCTTCGGCTTCCTCATCTGGTTCGCCGGCCAGGTCTGCTACTTCACCACCATCCTCGGCGGACATGAGCCCGCCTTCCCCTCCATCGGCGACTTCCTCTGGATGCTCTACGCCTTCCCCTTCTTCCTGGTCTTTTCCAATACCCAGGACACCACCCAGGACTGGGTGCCGTGGCTCGACATCGGGCAGGCCTGCATCTCGATCGGCGTCCTCTACGCACTCATGTTCTCGACCCCGGCGCTGATCAGCGTCGGGGTCGCCTACGACGTGCAGGGCATCGCCCTGCTGCTGGTCTGCGCGCTCCGCTACTCGGTCTCGATGGACCGCCGGGAGAGGCTCTTCTTCCGCAACCTCGGCATCTTCCTGATCGTCGAGGGCGTCTGCTGCGCGGTGGGCAACCGCGCCCCCCGCTTCGGCTTTCCCCCCGGCAGCATCTTCGACCTGGCCTGGACTCTGCCCTTCTCCATCTTCTGCGTCCTCGCCCTCGAGCCGGACCCGGCCGATCATCGCACCCGCCCCGGCTCAGCCGCGAACGAGCGGCTCCGCATGCGGCTCCACGGGGTGGGCGCCTTCTCGCTCGCGCTGATGACCGTCGCCGCCTGCGGCTTCCTCGCCATGCACCGCGCCGCGCTCGGCATGCTCGCCCTCACCGCCGCCTTCATCCTCTTTGCCGCACGTACCAGCCTGCGCGAGATGCAGCTCTACTCCGCCCACTCCGGCCTCGAACTCGCCTCCCTGCACGACTCCCTCACCGGCCTCGCCAACCGCAAGCTGCTGCTCCAGGAGCTCACCCGCTGCATCGAGGAGAGGGAGAGAGGCCTCCCCGGCAAGTTCGCCGTGCTGTTCGTCGACCTCGACCGTTTCAAGATCATCAACGACAGCCTCGGCCACGCCTACGGCGACCGCCTACTGGTCCAGGCCGCCGCCAGGATCCGCGCTGCCGTCCGCCCCCAGGACATCCTCGCCCGGCTCGGAGGCGATGAATTCGTCATCCTGCTCGAGCACATCTACGACATCGAAGCGGCCCGCGAACTGGCCCGCAGAATCATCTCCGACCTCCAGCAGCCGCTCACCCTCGAGGGCCGCGTCACCTACCTTAATGCCAGCATCGGCATCGTCCTCGGCACCGACGTCGCCACCGGCGACGAGATGCTGCGCAACGCCGACTGCGCCATGTACGAGGCCAAGGCCATGGGCAAAGGCCGCGCCCGCATCTTCGCCCCCGCCATGCTCGCCCGCGCTACCGAAGAGCTGCTGGTCGAGACCGACCTCCGCGCCGCACTCAACCAGGGCGGCATCTCCGTCTGGTACCAGCCCATCTATGCCGTCGACTCCCAGAGGATCCACGGCTTCGAGGCGCTCGCCCGCTGGAACCATCCCGAACGAGGACTCGTCTCCCCCGCCGAGTTCATCCCCATCGCCGAAGATACCGGCCTCATCATCGAACTCGGCAAACAGGTCCTCACCCAGGCATGCCTCCAGGTGCGGGACTGGAACGCACTCTACCAGTGCGGCGTCAGCGTCAGCGTCAACGTCTCCGCCCGGCAGTTCGCCGACCCTAACCTCATCGATGACATCATGCAGATCGTCACCACCACCCGCATCGATCCCCGCTTCCTCAAGCTCGAAATCACCGAATCGGTCCTCATCGGCGGCCTCCAGTCAGTCAAATGCGTGCTCGAACAGGCGCGCGAAGCCGGCATCGAGATCTACCTCGACGACTTCGGCACCGGCTACTCCTCGCTCAGCTACCTGCTCGACTTCCCCTTCGACGTGGTCAAGATCGATCGCAGCTTCATCCACAACCTTGAACAGGACGAACGCCGCACCGAGGTCGTGCGCATGATCATCCAGCTCACCCGCAACCTGCGCAAACGCGCCATCGCCGAGGGCGTCGAAACTGCCGGCGAGTTCGAACGCCTGCAGCATCTGGGCTGCGACCTCGTCCAGGGTTTCCTGCTCTCGAAGCCACTTCCACCCGACGCCATGAGCAGGCTCGTCGCCCAGTCCTCGGGCGCCATCTTCGCCGATCGCAGCAGGCTAGGACCGGCGCCCCTGCTGGTCTCCGGCAGCAGCAGCCCCGCCCTCGCCCCCAGGGCCCTCGACCTGCCCCTGCTCAACGACCTTCCCCTGCTCAAGTAAGTCAGCTCTCACCCTCCAGAATCACCTTCCCTGTCCCGAGTCGTGGTACCATTAGATCGTTCGCTTCAAACGAACGTTCGCCCATACTCAGCCTCTAACGGGTCCCTCACCTGGACACACGTGCGACCGCACCCCATTTATCCCTGCAAGATGGAAGACAACCCCCAGATCGCTACCCCCACCGGCCCGCCCGAACGGCGCCAGCCCATCGAGCCGCGCACCCGCGTACTCGACGCCGCGCTCGAGCTCTTCGGCGAACACGGCTTTGCCGAGACCAGCATCCGCGACATCGCCTCCGCCGCCGGCGTTAACCTGGCCGCCGTTAACTACTACTACGGCAGCAAGGAAAACCTCCGCCTCGAGGCCCTGCGCCACGGCTTTGCCCCCACCGCCGCGATGGCCGGGCAGCTCGGGACGCTCTATGAAGACGCCCGCACCCGAGGCACCCTGCCCGCCGCCGAGCAGGCCCTCCGGCTCTACATCCATGTCTTCCTCTCGCAGATTCTCGGCGCAGACCAGAGACACTGGGCGATGGTGCTGCGCGAACAGCTCACCCCCGGACCCGCCTTCGAGATGGTCATGCACGACTACCTCGAACCCCTCGGAGTCGGCCTCGCCGGCATCGTCGGGCTGCTGCTGCCCTCGTCCCCCGCATCGACCCGGGGCCTCTGTGTGCGCAGCATCTTCGGGCAATGCGTCCACCTGCGTCTCGCGCTGGGCATCGTCCGCTACTTCGAGGCCCGGGACCGTTCCCCGGACGCCCGCCCCCACGCGCGCCCGCACCATGACGGCAGCGCCAGGACTGCCCAGCAGCGCTTCATCGATGAATCCTCGGATCACATCGCCATGTTCTCGATCCAGGCCCTTCGCGGCATCCGGCGGGATTCCAGAGCACCGCAAGCTCGCCAGCCCGCCAGGTCTTCCTCTCTCCGCCCGCGCAGGAAGGGAGGGCGATAACCTTGCTCCGCGTAGCCATCAAGATGCTCATGGGGGATAAATCGAAGTACCTCACGCTGGTCAGCAGCCTGATGGTTGTCTCCTTTCTCTTCCTGCAGCAGGGCTCGATCTTCTGCGGCCTCATGCTGCGCACCGCAAGACCCGTCGAGGTAGTCGGAGCGCCCATCTGGGTCGCTGACCCGCAGCTGCGCAGCGTCGACGAGAACAAGCCCCTGCTCGACACCGACCTGCAGAGGGTGCGCAGCGTCCCTGGGGTCAAGTGGGCTGTACCGATGATCCTGCAGCTGGTCGCCGTGCACCTGCCCGACGGCAACTTTCAGACGGTGCGGCTCTACGGCCTCGACAACGACACCTTCTTCGGCCGCCCGCGAATGCTCTCCGGCGACAGCAGCCTGCTCACCCAGGATGAGGCCATCGTGATCGGCAACGCGGAGAAGGAGAAGCTCAACAACCCGCGCCTGGGCGACATTCTGGAGATGAACGACACCGAGGCCCGCGTAGTCGGCATCGCCGACGTGCCCCGCGACTTCTTCTCCTACCCCTTCGTCTACGCCGCCTACAATCGGGCCCTCCAGTATGCGCCGCAGCAGCGCAAGCAGATGAACTACGTACTCGCCGCACCGGTCGAGAGCCTCCCCATCGACCAGGTCACGCGCAACATCCGCCAGGTCACCGGCCTCGCCGCCTACACCGAGCAGCAGTTCCGCTGGCTTACCATCGGCTACTACTTCAGGAACACCGGCATTCCCATCAGCATCGGCATCTCGCTCGCCATGGTCTTCATGGTCGGCATGTCGATCGTCGGGCAGACCTTCTACCAGTTCGCCCTGCAGAACGAGCGCTACTTCGGCGCACTCAAGGCCATGGGCACCAGCTCCCTCACCCTCACCAGGATGATCCTGCTGCAGGCCATGATCGTCGGCCTCGTGGGCTTCGGCTCCGGCGCAGGACTGGGCGGCATCTTCGGCCTCATCGCCGGCGGACAGGACAGCAAGATCGCCTTCGCGACACCCTGGCCGCTGCTCGTGATCAGCTTCCTGCTGATCATGACGATCTGTCTGCTCTCCGCCTTCATCAGCATTCAAAAGGTAGTCAGGCTCGAGCCCGCGGTGGTCTTCCGTGGCTGAACTCCTCAATCCGGCGTCGGGCTGCGGAGACCCCGGCAGCAACGTCGTCGCCTGCCTGCGCGGCGTCACCAAACGCTTCGGCGTGGGCACGACCGAGGTGCGCGCCCTCGACCACGTCAACTTCGAAGTGCGCAAAGGGGAGCTGCTGCTGCTCGTCGGCCCATCGGGCTGCGGAAAGACCACGCTGCTCAGCGTGCTCGCCGGTATCCTCGACGCCAGCGACGGCGAGATCGAGGCCTTCGGAGTGCGCGTAGACAAGCTCGACCAGGCTGGCAAGACCGCCTTTCGCCGCGAAAACATTGGCTTCATCTTTCAGCAGTACAACCTGCTCCCCACCCTCACCGCTGCAGAAAACGTCGCTGTCCCGCTGCTCATCCATCAGCAGCCGTACCACGAGGCCATCGAACGGGCGCGCATCTACCTCGAAAAGGTCGGCCTCAGCGATCGCGCCGGCTTCCTGCCCTCGACGCTCTCCGGAGGACAGCAGCAGCGCGTCGCCATCGCCCGTGCGCTGGTCACCGAGCCGCGCCTGATCGTCTGCGATGAGCCCACCGCCGCACTCGACGGCGAGACCGGTCAGATGATCCTCAGGATCTTCCGCACAACCGCCCTCACCAACGACCGCTCCATCGTCGTCGTCACCCACGACAACCGCATCTTCCCCTTCGGCGATCGCATTGCCGAGATGCTCGACGGGCACATACTCTCGATCCACGAAAACGAATACGCACCCGCACACGGCCAGTCCCCAGCTCCGCACCACGACCATGAGGCTCCAAAGCCATGACCAGACGACTCAGCATCCTCGTTCCTATCCTCGGACTTCTCATCGTGGTGGTATGGGTCACCGTCTCCGCCCGCAAGGTGCAGCATGTCGCCGCGCTGGCCAGCCCGCCCGTCTCCCCGTATGAACACGCCATCGCAGCCACCGGGATCGTCGAGGCCTCGAACCGCAACTACAACCTCGCTCCACCCGTCTCGGGCGAGCTGACCGCGATCTACGTCAAGGAAGGCGACAGCGTCCATCGCGGAGACAAACTCTACTCGATCGATGCCCGCCCCCAACGCGCCGCGCTCCAGACCGCCGCCGCCAACGTCTCCAGGGCAAGAGCCCAGATCCAGACCGCCAGATCGTCCGTCGAGATGCAGCAGGCCAACCTCAACAGCGCCGCCGCCGCCATCGACACCGCCCGCGCTACCTATGACGACGCGAAGCAGATTGCCGACCGCGACGAGGGCCTGCATAAGGAAGGCATCATCTCGGAGGAGCAGTACATCAGCAGCATCAAGACCCGCGACGCCGACATGGCCCGCTACCAGCAGGCCATCGCCCAGCAGCGCCAGGCCCAGGCGCAGCTCGACAACGCGCGCTCCCAGGTCGGGGAGCAGCAGGCCAACCTGCAATCCACCGTCGCCACCCGCGACCAGGAGGGCGCCATGCTCGACCAGCTCACCGTCCGCGCTCCCGCGGACGGCAGGATCCTGCAGGTAAACAACCGCGCCGGCGAATACCTCTCAAGCACCGCCGGGACTACGCCCGTACTCTTTGGCGATATCGACTCCCTCATGGTCCGCGTCGATGTGGACGAGATCAACGCCTCGCACGTGCTGCCCAACAGCGAAGCCACTGCCACCCTCAAGGGCGACCCCTCCCGCAACTTCCCGCTTCAATTCGTGCGTATCGTCCCCTATATGGTCCCCAAGGAAAACCTCACCGGACAAAACTCCGAGCGCGTCGACGTCCGCGTCCTGCAGCTGGAGTTCCGCTTCACGCCGCCATCCTTCCCCGTCTACGTCGGCCAGCAGGTCGACGTCTTCATCCAGTCGCCCCAGCACTGACCCAGAGACCCTCCCCAAGCCTGAACCCAATCCCTGCTTCCTGCCTCTTTCCACAGCATCGAGTGCCAAGGTGCCCCATGTCTGTCCGCGCCTTTGCGGAGAGACATGGGATGCATGCCGCCACGCAACGAAATCACGGGAATCGAACGAGACCCATTCACACGCCAGCCGCATCGAGACAGAAGTATGATGACAAAATGAGTTTTTACCTCGGCCTCGACGCCGGCGGCACCAGTACTCAATGCGCACTGGCCGACGAAGCGGGCATCGTGACCCGCGCCTCCGGAGGCAGCATCAAGGCCGGCCGCGTTAATCCTGCGGATGCGGCAGCCCGGCTCGCCGGCCTCCTCGAGCGCGTCTCCGCGGAGGCCAGCGTCCCGCTCGATCAGATTGCCTCTACCTGCATCGGCATCGCCGGGCTGCGTCTGCCCGCAACCCGCCCCTGGATTGAAGAGCTCCTCGGCCGCCTGGTGAGCGGCAAAGTGAGCGTCTGCGGCGACGAAGAGATCGCCCTCGATGCGGCTTTTCCCGGCGGAGCGGGCGTGCTGGTCGTTGCAGGTACCGGCTCGAACGCCATCGGCCGCAGCCGCAGCGGGCAGATGTTCAACGTCGGCGGATGGGGCTCCTGCATCGGCGATGAGGGCTCCGGATACTGGATAGGCAGGCGCGCGCTCAATGCTGCCTGCAACGCCTACGACCGCGGCTCACCAACCCAGCTGCTCGACCGCATCATTCACCAGTGGTCCGTTGAAGATATCAACGGCCTTGTCGCTATCGCCAACGGCACGCCTGCGCCGGATTTCTCACTGCTCGCGCCCATGGTCGTCGAGGCCGCAGCACAGGGCGACCGGGTCGCGACCCGCGTCCTCACCGAGGCTGGGCACCTGCTCGCGGAGTCGGCGCTGATCGCCTATCGTAAGGCCCAGGCCGCCGAGGAAGATGCCGAGGTCCTCGATCCGCTGCTCGATGTGCCGCGCCCCTGCATCGCTTTTACCGGCAGCATCCTGCGCCACGCGCTGCTCGTACGCCGCAGCATGATTGACGCGCTGCGCGGCTTTCTGCCAACCGTTCACATCGTGAAGGACCCCGTAGACCCGGTTGACGGCGCGGTCTGGCGGGCGCGCCGCGCGCTCACGCTCTGAAGACGACGCCTCCGCGCAGCAACGTCGCCACCACCTCACCGGCTGCCGAGAGGATGACGATATCCGCGCTGCGACCCGGCGCAAGCGTGCCGATACGATCCGCCACGCCGATCATGCGTGCCGGATTGCGGCTCGCCAGCCCGCCAGCCTCGCTAAGCGGCGCACCCGTATAGGCAGCGAAGTTGCGCACCGCACCATCCATCGTCAGCGTACTTCCCGCCAGGGCCCCATCCAGCATGCAGACCCCGCCCGACACCTCGACATCCAGGCCGCCCAGCTTGTAAACGCCGTCCCGCATGCCCGTCGCACTCATCGCATCGGTGACGAGGATCGCGCGCCCCGCGCCCTTCGCCTTCCAGAAGAGACGCACCAGCTCCGGCGCGACATGCAGTCCGTCGCAGATCAGCTCCGCGTAAAGGCTGCCCTTGTCCAGCACCACCCCCGCAATGCCCGGCTCGCGATGATGCAGAGCGCGCATCGCGTTGAACGTGTGGGTCGCGCTCGTCGCTCCCGCAGCAATGCCGCAGCGCGCCTCGGCCGCCGTCGCATCACTATGCCCCAGGCTCACGCGAACATCCAGCGCCGTAACATGCGCGATCAACTCACACGCATTCGCCAGCTCAGGCGCGATCGTCATCAGCCGGATCTGGCCCTCCGCCGCCTGCCACATCCGTTCAAACAGATCGACCGACGCCGGCTGCAGATCATTCGGCGGATGCACGCCGCGCTTGCTGTGCGAGAGAAACGGTCCCTCCAGATGAATGCCCACAGGGCGTGCGCCCGCGCCCTCCGTCTCCCCCGTTTTCCTGATCCGCGAAGCCAGGCGACTGAGGCTCGCCAGCGTCACGTCTACGGGCGCAGTGACCGTCGTAGCCAGGAATGCCCCTACCCCGCGCGAGGCCAGAAACCGGCTCACCGCATCGAGCGCAGTCGGGCTCGCCTCCATCACATCAAAGCCCGCAGCACCGTGAACATGCACGTCCAGAAATGCCGGCAATGCCGTACAACCGTCGAACTGAAGCAGTTGGTCTCGAGATCCGAGAGCAAGATCGCCGCGCTCAGCAAACCCGCTGATCACGCCGTTTTCGATCACCAGCGCAAGACCATCGGCAGCAGGTTCGGGAGTCAAAATGTGGTCGGCTACCAACACCGTGCGCATTGGTCTGCCTCCCTCCAACAAGCCCGGCCGCTTGTCGTAACAGCCGCTGTTACACTAAATGGGACCCGCATAGCGGACCGCAGCCGCTGGCGCGGCCTCAGTCTACCATCTAGACTCAATTCGTATGGCTGGTACCCGCCGAAGACCCTCCAGCACCCCTGTCGCTACCGCAAAGAAGATCCTCCCGCGCATCGGAGTGCATCTCTCTACCTCCGGCGGAGTGTTCACGGCCGCCGAACGCGCCCACGCCGCCGGTGCGAACACCTTCCAGATCTTCTCTTCAAGCCCGCGCATGTGGCGCCCCGCAATCCTCAGCTACGAGCACTGCGAACGCATGCGCCAGCTCCGCGAGCAGTACGACTGCGCGCCCCTGGTCATCCATGCCAGCTATCTGCTCAACCTGTGCAGCCAGTCGCCGGAGGTGCGTGCCAACTCCATCCGCGCCTTCCGCGGCGAGGTCGAGCGCGCCCTCAGCCTCGGTGCGCAGTACCTCGTCCTGCACCCCGGCTCATGGAGAGGGCTCACCCGCGAGCAGGGCCTCGACCTCGCCTCCGAATCGATCGCCATCGCAGTCGACGGCCTCGCCTTCCAGGAGTGCGATTTCCGCGTGCTCATCGAGAACACCGCAGGATCGGAGTTCTCGCTCGGAGGCTCCTTCGAACAGGTCGCCGAGCTCATCGAGCGCCTGCGCCCTGTCATGCCCGTCGGCGCGTGCATCGACACCTGTCACACCCATGTAGCCGGCTACGACATCGTTACTCCGGAGGGCTACTCCGCCACCGTCGCCCAGATCGAGGCCCTGCTCGGCGCAGAGACGGTCCGCGTCTGGCACATGAACGACGCCAAGGCCGAGCGCGGCTCAAAACTCGATCGCCATCAGCACGTCGGCCAGGGGACCATCGGCGCAGAGACCTTTCGCCGCCTGCTGCAGCAGCCATGCTTCGCGCACTGCGCCTTCATCGCCGAGACTCCGGTCGACGACGATGGAGACGAGGCCTCGAATGTGGCCAGGCTCAAGACCCTCGCCCGTGCCTGAAACCCTTCGCGCCCGCTCTGCGAAAATAGACAACATGGCAAAGATTGATCATCTCGGAATTGCGGTGAAGAGCATCGCCGCCTCCCGCTCCGTCTACGAGGCGCTCGGCCTCACCGTGCTGCGCGAGGAGTCTGTCGACCAGGAGCAGGTCCGCACGGCCATGATCCCCACCGGCGAGAGCCGCATCGAGCTGCTCGAGCCGCTCACCCCCGATTCGCCCGTCGGCCGCTTCCTCGAAAAGCGCGGCGAGGGCCTGCACCACATCGCCCTCCAGGTCGACGACATCTCTTCCACCTTTGAAGACCTGAAGAGCAAGGGCGTACGCCTCGCCTCCGACGAAATCCAGACCGGCGCTGGAGGCCATCTCTACTTCTTCATCCATCCAGAGAGTGCGGGTGGAGTGCTGATCGAGATCTGTCACGACGAGATCGCGAGCGTCTAATGCTTGCTGACGAACTCATCCTGCTCGCGATCGACACGTGCGGAGCCGCAGGCAGCGTCGCCCTCGGCAGCCTCTCCCTCACCGGCGCCCCCGCGTCCGGCCTTCAGGTCCCCGGCCTGCCAGGCCCCGGCCCCATACGCGTGCTCGCAACCGCAGAGCTCAAGGGCAAGACATTCTCGGCGCTCCTCATCTCCTCGATTGAAGACATCCTGCACACCGCGCAGCTTACGCTCAGCCAGGTGGACGCGCTCATCGTAGCGAACGGGCCCGGCAGCTTCACCGGCGTGCGCATCGGCGTAGCCACTGCCAAGGGTTTAGCTGAAGGCCTCGCAGCGGCGCGTCCCGCAGCACCGGGCATCGCTCGCAGCGGGCCTGCAGTCATCGCCGTCTCCAGCCTCGAACTGCTCGCCCGCCAGCACTCCGCCGACGCCTGTGCAGCCCTCGATGCCGGGCGCGGCGATCTCTACTTCGGCGTCTACCGCGGCGGTGTGCGGCTGGTCGAGACCCTCTATACTCCCGACGAGGTGCGCACCGCCGTAAGCAAATTCAACCTCCCTCTGCTGGTCTGCGAAGATGCCCCGGCCGCCGCAATCCCGGGCGCTCTGCGCGTCGCTACACCCACCGCCGTCGACGCCCTCTCTCTCGCAATCGAACGCCTCCACACCAGCACCTTCGCAGACGTCGCCACCCTCGACGGCAATTACCTTCGCCGTCCAGATGCGGAAAACTCCCTCCCCGAGCCGCAACCCGCCTCGACCTCATGATCGACTCAGGCAACCACGGCCCAGCAGCAGAAGACGGCGCAGCGGCAGACCGCGGCCCAGCAGCAGACCGCAACCTCACCATCCGAACGATGCGCGCCGCCGACATCGAGGCCGTCATCGCCCTCGAGACATCCACTCCCGGAGCGCCCAACTGGACGCGCAGCAACTACGACGCCCTCATCGCTCCGCCGGAGCACCCCGCCTCCACCAGCACGCCAAAGCCTCAAACCAGGGCAGAAGCTCTAAGCAGAATCGGCCTCGTGGCAGAGATCGAACACACCCTGCAAGGCTTCGCCGTGCTGCGCCACCTCGATCTGCCACCGGCAAGCACCCCGGACCAGCCCGCCTCGGCGCTCGAGCTCCAATCCCTCGGCAACCTGGATCCCTTCAACAGCTCCAAAGTCATCGACAACCAGGAATCGACAACCGAGCTGGAATCGATCCTAGTAGGCGCCTCATCTCGACGCCGCGGCATCGGCAAAGCGCTTATGAAAGCAGCCATCGAGCTCGCCCGCCAGAGCAGAAGTGCTCGCCTCGAGCTCGAAGTAAGAGCCTCGAACGCCGCAGCCCTCCAGCTCTACAGCAGCTCCGGCCTACATCAGCAGGGCCGCCGGCCGCGGTACTACTCCGCACCCGAAGAGGACGCCATCCTGATGGCCATCGACCTGCCCGGCTGAACCTCGCACACCCCCCAGGCTCGAGCCCGCCTCAGAAATTCGGCGTCAAACGGCGGCCGCCCCACCCAACAACACTCCGCCACAGCAGAGCACGATGGAAGATTCTATAATCGGTCTCTAGCCTATGGTTCGTGACGGATACTTCTACGGTGGTGCTCTGCTGGCGGTCGCCCTGCTCGTCTATCTCCTCACCGGCAGCTGGCTCTGGCCCGCCATCCCCATCCTGCTGGCGCTCTTCTTCCTGTGGTTCTTCCGCGATCCGGAGCGACGCATCCCCACAGCAGCCGGGCTGGTCGTCTCGCCTGCCGACGGTGTCGTCACCAGCACCGACCGCATCCAGACTCCCGACGGCGACAAGCTGCGCATCAGCATCTTCCTCAACGTCTTCGACGTGCACGTCAATCGCTCGCCCATCACCGGAGTCCTCCGCGACGTCCGCTATCAGCGCGGCAAATACCTCAACGCGATGAACCCCGACTCCGCCGAACACAATGAGCAGAACATCGTCGTCGTCGAGGGCAGCGAGGCGGGTCACACCTTCCAGGTCACCTTCAAACAGATAGCCGGGCTGCTCGCCAGGCGCATCGTCTTCAACCACAAGGCCGGTGAAAGCGTCGAGCGCGGCCAGCGTGTCGGGCTCATCAAGTTCGGCTCTCGCGTAGACGTCCTGCTGCCCGCGACCGTCGCCCTCCGCGTCAGCAACGGTACACGGGTGCGCGGCGGAGCCACTATCCTCGCCGAGATACCCACGCTCGCCACCACTTCCAACCCTGCAAGAGAGACCACCGAGGCGCTGGTTTGAACGGGGAGCGGCGCGGCGTGCCCCCGGCCAACGAACAGCGCCGCCGCCGCGGAATGTACATCCTGCCCTCCGTCTTCACCTCCGGCAACATCGCCGCCGGCTACTTCGCCATCACCCAGAGCCTCGAGGGCTCCGTCAGCAACCCGCATCACTTCGACTACGCCGCGCTCGCCATAGGATTCGCCATCCCCTTCGACGCCCTCGACGGCCGCATCGCCCGCATGACCAACACCACCAGCGCCTTCGGCAAGGAGCTCGATTCCCTCGCCGACGTCATCACCTTTGGCGTCGCGCCCAGCATCCTCGCCTTCGCGTGGGGCTTCAGGATGCTCACCGTCGCCATGGCGCCCGTCCTGCGTCAGCAGATCGTCGATCTAGGGGCCTTCGTCTGCTTCCTCTTCCTCATCTGCGGAGCCGGCCGGCTCGCCCGCTTCAACATCAGCCACAATCCGCTGCCCAAAAACCCCGGCCGCCCCGACCGCAAATACTTCGTCGGCATGCCCATACCCGCCGCCGCCGGAGTGGTCGCCTCCGTCGTCCACCTCTTCCGCGGCCGCCCCGTGCTCTCCTGGTGGATGGCAATCCTCTGGATGGCGCTCGTCTGCCTCGTCGGCTTCCTGATGATCAGCACCTGGCGCTTCTGGAGCGGCAAGGAGATCAACCTCTCCAACCGCCACCCCATCCGCTGGATCGTCGCCTTTGCCCTCGTACTCTATGCCCTGGTGGCCTTCTCGCAGGTCCTCTTGTTCCTCATGGCGATCTCCTACATGTTCTCCGGCATCTTCGCCCGCGCCGCCTACTCCGCCTCCCGCAGGCGCAACCCCGGCCTGCCCGCACCTGACCCCTTCGAGCCCGCAACCCACGCGCAGAATGAGAACTGATGCCAGACAGCTATAGGATCGCCATCGTCGGAGCTACTTCGCTCCGCGGCAAGGAATTGAACGACGCACTCGGCGAGTCGCCCTTCGCAGCCTCAGAGATCGTGCTGATGGACGACGAGTCCGCCACCGGCCAGCTCGATACCTCCGGCGAAGAGATCGCCTTCATCCAGAAAGTCGAGGCCACGTCCTTCGAAAGGATGGACTTCGTCTTCTTCACCTCCAATGAAGAGACCACCCGCCGGCACTGGGCCGCCGCACTCCAGGCCGGCGCCAGCGTCGTCGACCTTACCGGCGCCATCGAGTCCGAACCCAAGGTCCTGGTGCGCGCACCATGGATCAGCGAGGAGATCAACGCCGCCTCACCAGCAGAGGCGCCCGACGCGCGCACGCCCGACCTGCGTACTCCCGGAGTCGTGCCCGCGCATCCGGCAGCCGTCGCCCTCGGCCTGCTGCTCGCCCGCGTCAAGGATGCCGCCGCCGTTCGCAGCGCATGGGCCACCATCCTCGAGCCCGCCTCGGAACACGGCCGCGGCGCCATGGATGAGCTCCACCAGCAGACCGTGACCCTGCTCTCCTTCCAGACCCTTCCCCGCGACATCTACGATGCCCAGGTCGCCTTCAACCTGCTGCCCGTGCTCGGCGAGGCCGCGAAGATCAATCTGACCGCGACCGCCGATCGTATCCGCCGCCACTACGCCCTGGTCTCCGCTGGACGGCTCCCCGAGGTCGGCATTCAGCTCATCCATGTCCCCGTATTCCACGGCTACGGCATCTCGCTCGGCGTCGAGCTGGAGCAGGCCGCCACCCTCGAGCACCTTGAGGCCGCCCTCAGCGGCGATCACGTCGACGTCATGCTCGGCGACGCCGATGCCCCCAGCAACCTCAGCTCAGCCGGTCAGGACGAGATCCTCGTCAGGCTCCGCGCCGAAGACGCGCCACAGTCCAGACGATTCTGGATATGGGCCTCGATGGACAACCTCAAGATCGCCGCCGAGAACGCCCTCGCCTGCGCACTCGAACTACGCCGCCTCCGCCCTCAGGGCACCGTGCAGTAGCTCACCCGCTTCAACTCCGAGACCCATCACAGCACGAAAGCTGCAAAACAGCGGGTGCCCCATGTCTCGCCTCTGAGACATGGGCTGCAGCAAGCACCCAGTCCATCCATAGCATCACGAAATAAACCGGGTGCCCCATGTCTCGCCTCTGAGACATGGGCTCCAGATCCCAGGCACCTTCCCCTCCAGACGACCCAACACCATCAAGAGCCGCACAGCCGCCGATGCTGGGCAAGAATATAGTTATCCGTCATCCCCGCAATGTAATCAGCCACCACCCGCGCCAGCCCCTCAGCCTCGACCCGAGCCTCGTGTCCAGCCGGCAACAACCCGGGATCCCCCAGGTACGCAGCAAACAAATCAGTGATCACAAGCGTAGCCTGCTGCCGGTCATGCGCCAGGTCGTCGCTGTTATACAGCCGCGCGTGCAGGTAGCGCTTCGCCGCGACACGTTCCGCCTCCATCGCCGCCGAGAACCCCGCTACCCTGACCGCCGCGTCCCGCACTCCCTCTAGATCGATGATCCCGGCGTCCGCCACCCGACGATGAGTCTCAGCCAGCAGGTCGCTCACCATCGCATTCAGCATCAGCTTCAACGCCTCGTTGAACACCAGCTTCGCAGCCGCGGCAGGATGCGCCCGCTCCATTGGCCCATAGAATCGCTCCAGCAGCGGCACATGTTCGCGAATATCCTCCAGCCGCAAGATCCCCGACTCCAACCCGTCATCGAAGTCCGCAGTCGTATAGGCGATCTCGTCAGCCACATCGATCAGCTGCGCCTCGAGCGGCGGCCGCTTATCGAGCGAATAGGCGCGAAGCTCCGGATGCTCCGCCGCCCGGTAGTCGCGCGAATGCTTCACAATCCCCTCACGCACCGCCAGCGTCAGGTTCAGCCCGCGGAACCCCACGTACCGCTGCTCGAAGTACTCGACGATGCGCAGCGCGTGCAGGTTGTGATCGAACTGCATTCCGTGCTCCGCCAGCGCATCGTTCAGCGCGTATTCGCCGGAGTGGCCAAACGGCGGATGCCCGATGTCATGGACCAGCGCCAGGGCCTCCGCCAGGTCCTCGTTCAGCCCGAGCGAACCGGAGACCGTGCGCGCGATCTGCGCCACCTCCATGGTGTGGGTCAACCGGCTTCTAAAATGGTCGGAGTAGCGGTCCGTGAAGACCTGCGTCTTCCCTGCCAGCCGGCGAAACGCCCGCGAATGGATGATCCGCGCACGGTCCCGCTGGTACGGAGAGCGATAAGGGTGGGGAGCTTCGACATGTTCGCGCGCGGCCAGCCGTCCTGCCGCATCGCCCGGAACGGCAAACGACTCAGGCAGGGCGAGCGAACCGCTCATCCGCCTGCCTCGTTCGCTCACGATCATTGCTGCTGCTTGTTGGCTGCGGTCCCGGGCTCCTGCTTCGCCAGCTTCACCCGCGCCGTCTCGAGCTTCCTCTGCACCTTGCTGATATCGCTCGGCTCCGCATCCGCCGGAACACTCCGCGCATACTCATGCAAAGACAGCTCCCACTGTGCCGCCGCCTGCTTCAGCCTTCCCGTCTTCTCATACAGCTCGCCGAGATGGTCATGCACCGTCGGCTCGGTCGAGTTTCGGATCGTCGCGCTGCGCAGGCTCTCCTCCGCCTTGTCATACTCGCCCAGCCGGAAATAGGCCCAGCCCAGCGAGTCAAGATACGCGTAGTTCTGCGGGTCCAGCTTCACCGCCTTCTGGATCAGGCTCAGCGCCTCGGGCAGCTTCATATCGCGGTCCGCGAACATGTACCCCAGGTAATTCAGCGTGATGCTGTTATTAGGATCGAGCGTCAACACCTGCCGGAACTCCGCCTCGGCCAGGTCATACTCTTTCTGCCGCTCGTAGAGCGCTCCCCGCACGAAGTGCAGCGCGATCTTCTCGTCCGGCTTGCCCGTAAGCTTCTCTGCCTGCTCCAGCTCCTCGCTCGCTTCCTTCCAGCGGTGCAGACGGGTATAGGTCTGGGCCAGGGTCAGGTGTATCTCCCGGTCCTCGGGCTTGCCTTTCAGCAGGGACTTGTCCAGCGCAATCCCCTCTTCCGGCTTCCCCGTATCCGCCAGCTGGTTCGCCAGCAGCATCTTCAGACTGCTGTCGTCCGGGCTCTTCGACACAGCCTCCCGCGCCGTCGCCGTCGCCTTCGCATAGTCCTTCGCGTCGCGGTACGTATTCACGATCTCCTGGTATCCACCGTCCGCGTACTCTCCACCCAGCAGCACCATCTTGCGATAGGTATCCACCGCCTGCTGCACCTTGTTCTGCTCGCGGTAGACATTCGCCAGCCGATCCAGGAAGCGCGCACGGTCCCCCTTCTCCGCATCGGAGTACTGACCGCTGGTGTGCTCCGAGCCGGCCACCAGCCCCTCCAGCAGAGTCTGAGCCTCGTCATAGTGCGCCAGCGCGTCGTCGATCAGCGCCTCGTTTAGGCTGATATCGGCGGATTCAGGCACCAGCGCCTTCGCCTTCTTCAACGTCGACAGTGCGAGGTCATACTGCCCGTCAATGCGCTCGATCTCCGCGATCCGCAGGTACGCCGTAGCGTCGTCAGGGTTCGCCGCAGCCACATCTTTGTAAACCTTCAACGCCTCCGGCAGCTGGTTATCGGAGATCAGAGCCTGCGCCAGCGCGCGCTGGGCATCCAGATTCTCGGGCTCCAGATCCACCGACTTCCGGTAAGCCGCGATCGCGCTCTGCGTGTCCTTCAGCTGCTCGTAGCTCAAGCCGAGCACATACTCCGTCTTGCTGGTCTGATCGTCGTCGGGAAGAGACTTCAACAGATCGATCGCCCGCTGCAGCTCATTGTTCTCCGTGTAGTGCTGCGCCAGGCTCAGCGCCACCTCCTCCGAGTCGGGATCGATCTCCTGCGCTGCCTTGAACTGCTCCTCCGCGTGCGCGGTGTCCTTGGCCACCGTGTAAAGACGTCCCAGCAGCAGCCGGTTCTCCGTGCTGTCCGGCTCAAGCGCTACGATCTGCACATACTCGGCAATCGCCTGCTTCAGCACCGGCTCCGGAACTGCCCCGTTCTGGGCGTCGCCCAGCGCACGCAGGTAGATTCGTCCCAGCAGCTTGTGCGCATCCAGGTTGTTCTGGTTCTTCTTCAGCAGCTCCTCGGCTGCTGCAACCGCGTCCTTCGTGCGCCCCGTCTTGAAGTAGAGCTCCGCCAGCCCGTTGTTCAGGTACTGCGACTTCGGATCGGCATCGAGCGCCAGCTTGTACTCCTCGATCGCCCGCGTCGCATACTCCGGGCGCTCGTAGGTGGTCGCCATCTCCTCGTAGTCGTGCGCCAGGGCGTAGTGGTAGTACGCTCGCGCACGATCGGCCGTCTCGGGGGTAGCAGCCGCGCCGGGGCTCTTCGCCTGGGGCGCAGCCGGCGGCGTTACCCTCTGGGCAGCAACGATGGTAGGCAGTGATGCCAGCAGGATGAGGCCGATGGGCCTCGAAAAGATCAGTTCTGCTCTGTGACTCATAGGTATGCGGTTCCCGGGCCTGGTCTTGGAGTGGTGGACCTTCTCTACGTCATCGCGGAAATCGAGCGTCGCGGGCATCGAGCGTTGCTGCTGCAGCGGATTTCTACCTGCTTATCTATTGAGACGATTGTAACCTCGAATGAGCTTCATTACCTTCGGACCTGCGGGCCCCGCCTCCGCCCCGCTCGCCAGTGCCGTCGCTCCCCAGCAGTCCCGCCTCCTCCAGCAGGAGCAGATTCCTCCTGAGCACCAGGAGCTGCCGCTCCATGCGGCTCAACAGCCGCTCACCCGCATGCTCGACCTCAGACTCGCCCGCAGCCCGTACACCCACAGCGTAGCCAGCCGCCTCGTCGCCTTCGGCAGAGCCCGCCTCGTCAGCTTCGACCGGCGCCGCCTCTTGAGCCGGCTCGCCAGCAGGATCAGGCGCCTCGCCCGGCTCCCTCTCACCCCGCAGCTCCATGCGCCATTCATGAGACGCCGCGCTCACCGCAGACCGCACTGAAGACCTCGCCCCAACCTCTCCTCCAATCAGTCCGCCAAGCTCGTCGAGCCGTCCCCTCATGGCTTCAAGCCGACTCGTCACCTCAACGGATCGCTGCCATCCGGCATCGGGCGGCGCGGAGACCAGCGAAGTGATGCTCTGCGCAAAACGCCGCAGGTAAGCCACAACCGAGATGGCCGCCTGCATCACCGGCGGGGCAGCCGCCGGCGTAAAGAAGACCCTGGCCACCGCCCGCGCCAGTCCGTTACCCCGAACCGGCCCTCCGCCCTCACCCCCGCCGCTCTGTCCGAGGAAGCTGCTCGGCTCGAGGATCACACGGTCCAGGGAATCTTCCGAGTCGTTATGCGCCAGCCCCGCAGCGCGTCGCGCCGCTGTAAGCTGCCCCGTCGACGCCCCCTTCTGCCACGCTGCCATCAGCGCCTCGAGGTAGCGGCGATCGGCCTCGATGCTGCACCTGAGCTGCTGCGCAAAGCGGTCCCGCTCCCACGCAGGCCACAAAAATGCCATAGCCCCCAGCGCCAGCAGCGCTCCCACTCCCGTATTCACCATGCGAATGCCCGCTATCCTCCAATCCCCAAAGTAAGGCAGCGAGACCAGTATGAACGTCGGTGTCAGAAAGAAGCAGTACACCATGTAGTTCAGCGGAAGCACGGCCAGCGACAGCACCGCCAGAGGAAACAGCGCCGCCGCAAGCGCCCACGTCGAGTGAAGATAGACCGCCAGCAGCGCGGCCAGCACTCCGCCCGCCACGGTTCCCGCAACCCGCTGCAGCGAACGCCGGAACGTCCCCGAAGCATGCGGCTGCAGCACGATCAGCGACGTAATCGGCAGCCAGTAGCCATGACTGATGTGAAAGCGGTAGAGGATCGCCACCCCCAGCCCGCATACCACCGCCACCCGCAGCGCATGGCGCAGGCTCAGCGAACTCACCTTCCAGTTCGCCCACAGCCGCTCGCCCCACGCCGTCAGTGTTCCAGCCTCCTCGAAGCCGCACGGCCTCATCCCCGGCGCCGACCCCGGGGCAGCCTCGCCCCGTCCCTCGCCATGCCCGACAGCGCCCCCGGCCCCCGGCTCCATCCCTGCCCCACGCACACCCACCGCAGCACTCGCGCCCTCCCGCGCGGTAAGCACCGCGACCGCACTCTCCAGTCCAGTGTCGAGGTTCTGGGTGATCTCGGTGATCTGGTGCAGCAGGTACCGTCCCTCCGCGTCATCACCCTCCAGGCACACAGATATTTCCCCCGGAATGCATGCCAGCCGCCGCCGCCGGGCGTGTGTCGCCTCCTCAAAACGTTGCGGACGACGACGCAGCAGCTCCGCAATCCATAGCTCCGCGTCCCGCAGGCTCTCGAGCGACGACTTCCCCCTCGCCACGCAAGCCGACTCACCCGCGTAGCGCGAACCCGCACCATCCGCCGCCTGCCCACCGCCTCCCGCAGGCGCCTGCTCCACGCCCGGAGCCGCCAGGGACGCCGGCCGCTCCCGCTGCGATGACTCGAAGTACTCCGCGACCGCGATCGTCCGCGCCAGCAACATGTCCGCCGACTCCAGCAGCACCGTCAGATGATTCACCCGCACCGACTCCGACACTCCTTGGGCGCGAATACCCGTGACCGCCTCCGCCGCCAGCTCCAGGCCGCGCCGCATGCGCCCCTGGTGCTCGCGCGCCAGGCTCTGCCAGCCCTCCGCCCCGCCTCCCTCCATCCGGTCCAGCTCGACGATCGCGCTTAGAAACGAGGCCAGCTCGCGATAACACGCCGCCACCGCCTGCCGCGCCGGCCGGTAAGGGTCGAGAGGCCACAGCAGCAGCGAGAGCAGCGTCGCCCACAACGCCCCGCCAAAGAGGAACTCCGCATTCGACGTAGCCAGTGGCAGCGTCGCCCGGAGCGTTCTCCCCAGCGAAGCGTGCAGCACGGCCGCGCCGCTCGCCGAGCCCGCTCCCAGCCCGCAAAGGTAGATGACCTCGATCAGCACTCCCGTCGAAGAGAAGGGCGAACCCAGCACCAGCAGGTACGACCACGCGAAGCACCAGAGCATCGTCACCGGAAGCGCATAACCCATGTGGCTTCCCGCCAGGGTCCCCAGAAACGCCCCCGCACAGCCGCCCAGGGCCAGCAGCCCCAGCGCCTGGATGCGCTGCCGGTACGGTCCACCGGTGTCCGAGAGGATTGCCTCAAAGCCGCCCAGAGCGGCCCACGCCAGCGCCGGGCGATGCAGCAGCCCCGCCAGCAGCATCGGCGCCGTGATCGCCGTGGCCGCCCGCAGCCCGCGAAACCACTCCATCCTGCCCACCATCCTCACCATCGAAGGAGGCAGGCCGGAGCTTAGCCGGGCCCGTAGGCCATTTCTTATGGCCATCAGCCGATTCACCTGGGCTTTAGATGCGCCGGCAGCAGGAGCCCTGGCTGCACACTGCGCCCTGTGCATGTTCAAAGCAGCTAACCCCAAAAACCGGGCAGGCGCCAGAGCTGTAAACCGGCACGAGGCACACGACGACCAGCCCGCCGGAGGCGAGCCTGAACCACAGCATTTGCCGCAAAGGAGAATTACCAGAGATGAAAAGCGCATGAAAGAGCTATCTTGACCAGCAGCTCGCAACCCACAGTCCGCAAGGCCTTTGGACAAGAGACCATAGTCTCCGGCGTCCGCCGCCAGCCCGCCTAATGCCAGCCCTGCGAAGCAGCCGCAGGATAGCGCCTCCGGTAGGCACGCCAGCCGCACGTCAACGCATAAGCCGCCAGAATCGTCACCAGCGGATCGAGCAGCAGACGGAAGCGGAAGTCCGGATGCGTGATGTAGTACGGCAGAGGAAAGACCAGCAGCGGCAGCAGGAACAGCCAGCCCAGCCTTCGCTTGCGCCGGAACAACAGCACCAGCCCGGCCGTTCCCAGGCAGGAGGTCATCGCCGCATGCAGCACCACCAGCCCCGACCTGCCATCCTCTCCCTGCGATAGACCCAGCCAGAACGCCGGCGCCCGCCACGCCGTCACTCGCACGAACTCCAGAGGATAGGCCCGGATCAGCGCCTTGCCCAGCGCCGACTTCTCCTCCATGTACCTCACCTCGCCCAGGCTGGCATACTCCCGGTACTGCTGCCGGCTCAGCACCGGGTGCAGCGCCGGCACGAAGCAGCCGTTCCCGCCATGCTGGTTGCCGTTCCAAAGCTCATAGCCAAGGTTGCTGCGAAAGGGAATAAACGCATGCAGCACCACCGCATTGCGGATCGGCCACGGAGCGAAGACCCCCGCCAGCACCAGCAACCCGGCCGCAGGCGCCAGCCACGGAGACCCTCGCCGCGCCCGCCCCGACACCGGACCGGACGCCGATCTCGAAGCCGACGCACCCACCCCCGGCCAGCCGTTCGCAAACACCGCCCACCCGCCGATCGCCAGCAGCGCCACGAAAAGCGATGGATTGATCAGCAGAGTCAGGCCGCTGCAGAGACCGGCTGCCATCCAGAGCGCCAGGCTCGGCCGCCGCCCCAGCCGCAGCGCCACCGCCACCGCACCCGTCAGCAGCATCGTCGACGCACACGTGTCCCAGAAGATGACCGGCATCCACACCAGCGTCGGCGACAGCGCCCAGTAGAAGCCGGCAAGGTTCGCCACCCGCGTCCCACCAACCCATCGCGCAACATCCACCACCAGCGCGACCGTGATCAAGCTGAAGATGACGTGCAGCAGCAGGATCGCAGCCGCCGACCGGTCACTGTAAATACCAAAGATCCGGAAGAAGAGGGAGATAACAAACGGATACCCCGGCGCCAGGAACGCCGTCGGCCCAGTCACCCCGCCAAAGGGCGAGTGAAAGCCCTGCCCAAGCGCCAGGACACGCCCCAGGAAGCCCAGCTCCTCACCCTTGCTGAAGAGCCAGCCGCGAGGGTAATGCACCAGGATAAAACGCAACACCAGCAGCCGCCCAATCGCAGCCAGGGTCAAAATCGTCCTGATGTGGCAGCGCGCCGGCTCAGGCGGAGGACACGCCTCAAGCAGCGCCGCCGACGGCTGCGGAATCGGAGCAACGGTCAACATCACGTCCCCCATCCCCTCCACGCCAGCCCCCGCGGCCCCGCCCCCATCCAAAAATTGCCAACACAGGAGCAGTCCAGTCGAACGCCGCCCGCCCACCAGCAGCCAGCTCAATCCACCGCCGAGACCGCAAGCCGGTCCCCGAGATGAAGATCCCTCGCCGCTATCTCGCCCAATGCAAGCTCCAGCACCGAACGCACCCGGAAAGAGATCGCCGTCACACGCCACGGCACAAGACCAGGCCAGAGCTTCACCACGCGAAGATCGCCATCCAGACCCACCACGTCGATCGCAAAGCGCATACCAAAGGTATGCACCCCCGACGAAGGACGGATCAGGATCCCGTCACCGCAGGCCAGCGCCGGCCGGCCAAGCAGACCGATCACCCGCGACCAGGAGGTCTCCGCCACCCCGATCCCCGAGCCGACCGGCACGCTTCGAGTCAGGTTCGTGATGGCGATCCGCCGCATGGTCCTCAAGCTCCCCGTGCGTCTTACTGCGCTAGAACGTCCAAGCGCGGCCCCGGCAGCAGGCGGCCCGGCCTCAGGCAGTCTTGGCCTTCCTGCGGTAGATCAGAACACCGACGACGATTACGGCGAGAAGGGCGGCGGCAATGCGAATCAGACTCGATGTATCCATGGTGATATTTCTCCTGTTGCAGATTTTTTAGAGCCGGCAGTGCTGGAGGACTCCGGAGAGCGGCTTGGTAGCCGGATACCTTATCGGCGAAGGGGCCGGAAGGCTTGAAGAGAAGTAGAGGATAATCGAGGCGCAAAGCGAAGATTCCGCGTTGCGGAAGGAAGTCCCGGATCGGGTGCCGCACACCCCCGGCAGCAGCCCGCTTCGCCCACGCTCACCGCAGCTCGCGTAAGACGACAAGCCCAAACGCAGCCAGCCAAGCGCAGCCAGCCAAGCGCAACCAGGCAAGCGCAACCAGGCTCGGCCGAACCAGGCACGGCCGAACCAGCAAAACGCCAATCGGCCAGTCCCCGCGCGGAGAATGCGGACCGTTGAGCAGCAGCCCGGGCAGAGCCCGTCACCAGCTCCCATTTTCAGGCCTCATTCAGCCCCCACCAGCCCCATTCAGCTTCTCGGCCACAGATCGGCGAGCGAGAGCGCGATCAGGACTGGACCAACCACCATCGCCACCATCAGGTACGCCATCAGGTCCCTCCCTCCTGCGACCGGCGGAAGCCCCCGACCCAGGCCCGCGCCCGGGCCGGCGCGCGCCCCCGCCCCTCTCACTTGCCGAGGGTAGACAACAGCGAGCCGATCGAGAGCACTGCCGGGGCCAGCAGCACGATGAAGATGCACGGGAAGATGAACAGCACCAGGGGGAACAGGATCTTTACCTTGGTCTTCGCCGCGGCCTCCTCGGCATGCTGGCGCCGCTTCATACGCATATCTTCGGCAAAGCGGCTCAAAGCACGAATGATCGGGGTGCCAAAGCGGTCGGTCTGGATCAACATGGTCACAAACGAGGTGAACTCCTCGATCTGGGTCCGCTCCGCCATGCTCTTCCACGCATCGATGCGTCCCTTGCCGGCGCGCTGCTCGAAGTTGATCTGCGCAAACTCCTCGTTGATCTCCGGATGGGAGAGGCTCAGCTCAAGACCCACCCGTTGCAAGGCCTGGTCAAGACCCAGCCCCGCATCGACGCAGATCACCATCAGGTCGAGCGCGTCCGGGATACTGCGCCGGATCTTCTCCGCCCGCCGCTTCATCCTGCGGCGCAGCCAGAAGTCGGGCAGCAGATACCCGACCGCACCCGGAGCCAGCACCCAGAAGAAGCTCACATGCAGGAAGAAGCTGCCCCCCGCTACCCCCGCCAGGGGACAGAGGAAGCGCGCGATGAAGTAGAACTCGCTCGCCCGCGGCCCGCGGATGCCGGCCGCCACCAGCCGCTTCGCAATCTCCTCGTTCTCGCTCAGCCCGACCCGGGTGCGGAAGCTCTGCGCCGCCGCCAGGATCGCGTCCCGCAGAGCCTCCCGCGGCCCCGCCTTGTGCTTATAGGCGCGCGTACCCTTCACCAGGCTCAGCATGCGGCGCTCCGCCACCGAGGGACGCATCAGCAGTGGCGCCGCCAGCAGCGCAATCATCAGGAAGACCGACAGCCCGATCGCCGCCACCAGGATGCCCGTCATATCTCGATTCCATTCACGATCCGGCGGATCACGACCGACCCGGTCACCATCAGGCCCACCCCGATATACATCAGCTTGTGACCCATCGGGGTGACGAAGAGGACATGCGAATAGCCCGGATCGACCAGGTTGATCACTACCATCATCACCACCGGCAGCGCCGTCAGGATCCACCCCGTCAGCCGCCCCTGCGCCGTCTGCACCTGGATCTCGCCCTGGATCCTCAGCCGCTCCCGGATCACGAACACCGTCCGGTCCAGGATCTCGGCCAGGTTGCCGCCCGTGTCCTTCTGCACCAGGATCGCCGTCACCAGCACCCGCAGGTCCTGCGAGGGGACCCGCTCCATCAGCTGCATCAGGGCCTCGCGGATCGGCAGGCCGAAGTTCTGCTGCTTGAAGACCTCCGCGAACTCCGAACGCGCCGGCTCGACCGCCTGCGCGGCCATCATCTCGATCGAGGAGACCATCGAATGTCCCGCCCGCAGCGCCCGCGCCATCATGTCGATCGCCTCCGGCAGGGCCGCGTTAAAGGCGTTCACCCGCCGCACCCGCTTGATGGTGAAGTAGGCGAAGGGAAGATACGCCGCCACCGCCGCCGCCAGCAGCTCGACCGGCAGCACCGGCACAAACAGCAGTGCGGCGAAGTAGCCGCACGCCGCCAGGCCGAGGCTGATCAGCAGCAGCCCGCCCAGCGACATCGAGCTCTGCGCCTGGCGAAGAGAGATCTGCGCCCGCCGGAACGCCGGCAGACGCACCAGGCTGCGCTCCACAAGGTCTCCACCCTCCTTGCCCTGCTTCTTCCACAGCTGCGCAATATCGCTGCCGCTAGCATTCAGCGCCGAGGGCAGCGTCTTGATCCCCGACAGACGCTGATCGAGCGTCCGCTCCTCCTCGGTCGCACGGGTCGCGATCGCCACCAGGGCGAAGGTCACAAGCAGGATCCCGAGAAAGACCACTATCAGCATCGCTGTTCGCTCAATTCCACCTGCCGCGCCCCACTGCCGCCTGGCCCGGCCTGGACCTCGACTCGGACGGCCTAGACTTCGAACTGGACGGCCTGGACCTCGACCTGGACAACCTAGACCTCGACAGAATGGTCCAGCAGCCCGGCCGGGATCGGAATGCCCGCACTCTTGAACTTATCGGCACATTTCGGCATGATTCCGGTCGCGAGGAAGCGGCCCGCCACCTTGCCGTTCGGCCCCAGGCCCCTCTTCTCGAAGAGGAAGATGTCCTGCATGCTGATCACATCCGTGAAGGAGCCGGTCAGCTCCGAGATGAAGGTCACCCTCCGGCTGCCGTCGGCCATCCGCGAGGCCTGCACGATGATGTTGACCGCCGAGGCGATCTGGCTCCGCACCCCCTTCTCCGGCACGTGCACGTCGCTCATCATCGACATCGTCTCCATACGCGCCAGCGCGTCGCGCGGCGTGTTGGCGTGCACCGTGGTCATCGATCCGTCATGGCCGGTATTCATCGCCTGCAGCATGTCCAGGGTCTCGGCGCCGCGCACCTCGCCGAGGATCACACGGTCCGGGCGCATGCGCAGCGCGTTGATCACCAGCTCCCGCTGCCGCACAGCTCCCTTGCCCTCGATGTTCGGGGGACGGGTCTCGAGGCGCACCACGTGCTCCTGCTTCATCTGCAGCTCGGCCGAGTCCTCGATGGTCACGATCCGCTCCCGCTCCGAGATGAACCCCGAGAGCACATTCAAGAGCGTCGTCTTGCCCGAACCCGTGCCCCCCGAGATCACGATGTTCAGCCGCGCCTGCACCGCCCCCTTCAACAGCTCGAGCATCGGCTGGGTCAGCATCTTGTTGCGCACCAGGTCCTCGGCCACCAGGGGGATCGCGCCGAAGCGCCGGATCGAGAGGATCGGTCCGTCGATCGCGAGCGGCGGAATGATTACATTCACGCGCGAGCCGTCCTTGAGACGCGCATCGACCATCGGCGAAGATTCATCCACCCGCCGCCCCACCGCCGAGACGATCTTGTCGATCACATGCATCAGGTGCTTGTTGTCCTTGAAGACGATGGTGGTCTTCTCGAGGATCCCGCGCCGCTCGACATACACCGTGTTCCAGGTGTTCACCAGGATGTCGGAGATGGTCGGGTCCTTCAGCAGCGGCTCGAGCGGCCCGTAGCCGAAGACCTCATCGACCACCTCCTGCGCCAGACGGTCGCGCTCGGCCGCCGACAGCGGGATGCCCTGCTCCCCGATCAGCTGCTGGATCAGGCCGAAGAGCTGCTGCTGCGAGGCCCGCGTGCCCTGGATCTGGTCCAGCTTGTCCAGGTCAAGACGCTTGATCAGCTCGTGGTGGACGGCGGACTTGATCTCCTGCTGCTGCTTATCGGCGATCGGACGAAAGGTCCGCACCGGCGCCGCCGGCCGCCGCGCCGCATTGTTCTGATCGAGAACCAGCTCTGCCATGATCGAATCCCCTCTTGTTCCGTCACCCGCCCTGCCCGCCGGCGGCTCAGCCGGTCAGCCCTGGGCGGCTCAGCCAGCCGCTAGCGGCCCTTGCTCCAGAAGCTCTTCTTCTTGGCGCCGGCGCCCACCGGCTCCCCCGCCGAAGCCTGGTCGACCCCCACCACCGCGTCGCTCCACTTCGTCATCTGCTCGGCGAAGAGGGACTTCTTGCCCGGCATCACCAGCTCCCCGATGTTGATCGCGTTGATCAGCTCGGCAAAGCTGTTCGGGACGCGGATCGAGATAGGCAGGCGGATCGCCTTCTCGATCTGCTCGATGCTCACCGCCTCCCGCGAGCCGTAGCGGTTCATCACCACGTGCATGGTCGCCTTCACCTGCGAGGTCTTCACCAGCTGGTCCACAAAGGCGGACAGGTCGCGGATCGCGCCGATATCCGGCGTCGCTACCAGGTAGACCTGGTCCGCGCGCTCCATGATGGTCTCGTTGCTCGGCTCAAAGGAGGTCTCGCAGTCGATCAGGATGTAGTCGTAGTGGTCCGACAGGAAGTCGAGCACCAGCTCGACCGACCGGGGATCGACCAGGGGCGCGGCGCCATGCACGTTCGGGGAGGCCAGCACATCCACCCCCGAGCCATGGCTCGCGGTGAAGCCGGCCAGAAGCTCCTTGTCCAGCCGCCCCACGTTGGTCAAAAGCTCGTAGAAGTCGTATTGCGTCCCCGTCAGCCCCAGGTAGAGGCACACGTGGCCCAGCTCCAGGTGATGGTCGATGATCAGCACCTTCTTGTTGTGGAACTTCGACAGGTACACCCCAAGGTGGATTAGAAGGGTGGTCGTGCCGACCCCGCCCTTGGCGCCGAAGAAGGCCAGGATCCTCGCCGTGTTCCTCGCCACCCCGGCATCGGCCGGCCAGCGCTGCTCGATGCGCAGAAAGGCGTCGGCCAGCTCCCCGGTATCGAGCGGAGCCGCCAGCACCTCCGTGAACCCGCAGCGCATCGCGTCCCGCAACGTCGCGCCGTCGGTCGAGGCCGAGATCGCGAGGATCGCGATCTTGCCGTAAAAGCTCTGGTGAAGGGCCGCAGCCGTCTCGACCGCCGCCGCCGGATCCCCGTCCCAGTCCACCAGCGCGATACAGAAAGGAGCACTCTTCACCGGCTGGGGGAAGAACTGGTACCGCGCCGGGGAGAGGTATCCGCCGCAGTCGAAGTCGACGATCTCGCGCGGCAGGGTCGCTGCCACCTCGAGCACCAGCTCGATCGTCTCCCGGTCCAGGCCAACCGCCAGCACGGCCAGCGTTACTGCGTCGGGATTGACCTTCAGATCCATCGCATCGCCTTCCTCTACCTCTTGCTGCTGCACCCTCTTGCTGCTGCGCCCGCGTTCGAAGACGGCGCTCTACCGCGGCGGAGCCTCGGCCGGGAACGGCGGCACGGCCCCGCGCAGCCTCTGGTCGAACTTCTTATCGTCGATCAGCGGCATGACGAACTTCGGCTCCGCGGGGTCGAGCTGGTTGGAGTGGTCGTTGAGCGGATCGATGATGCTGGGAGTAACGATCACCACCAGCTCGACCACCGAGTGGTTGATGTCCTTCGACCGGAAGAGCGCGCCCAGGACCGGCAGGCTCCCCGCTACCGGAACCCGGCTCAGCACGTCCGTCGTCCGGTGGTCGAGCAGCCCCGAGATGGCGAAGCTTTGCCCGTCGCGCAGCTCGACCTCGGTCTCCGCGCGCCGGGTCGAGAGCGCCGGGATGGTGTAGCCGGAGATGGTTACCGCGTTGGTGTAGTCGAGCGCCGAGACCTCCGGCGCCACCTTCAGCAGGATCGTTCCGTCCTCGTTGACCAGCGGGGTGAAGTCGAGCTTGACCCCGTAGGGCCGGAACTGGATCGTGACCGACGCCAGAGCGCCCGCCCCACCCTCGATGATGGGGAAGGGGAACTCGCCGCCCGACAGAAACGACGCCTTCTCCCCGCTCATGGTGGTAATCGTCGGCTCGGCCAGGATCTGCAGGATGCGCTTGCTCTCGAGGTCCTTGATCGTCACCCCGACGCTCAGGTTGTTGTTGAAGAGGAACAGGTTCAGGGGGTCGGAGACGCTGAGCGTCGTCTCCCCCAGGGTGCCCGGGGTCCCGCTGCTGCCGGTCGTTGAAGTGGAGACGGGAAACTGCCCCGTAGTCACCCCGCTCGGGTTCTTCGGGCCTCCGAAGAAGTTCAGACCGAACTGCTCCAGGCGCGACCGGTCGATCTCGACGATCCGCACCTTCAGACGCACCTGGCTGCCGTGCGAGGGCGCCAGCAGCATGCCGTTGACCACGTTCTTTGAGTAGGTCGCCGCCATCTTGAGCGCCGCATCCATCTCCGCCTGGCTGCGCACGCGCCCCGACAGGGAGACGTCATCCTCCTCCGCCTCGACCGCGATCTGGTCCCCGGGAAAGGCGTTGCGCAGACCTGCGCGCAGGCCGGCCATATCGAGCGAGGAGACGATCAGGTACGCCTGCGACCGCCCCGCCTCGTCCCACAGCACCAGGCTGCTGGTTCCAGAGGCCTTGGCGGTGATCACGATCTGGGTCGGGTTCGCGGTGTAGGAGTCGAGCACCAGCGGGTTGCTCACGTAGACGCGTTTGAGCCGCGCCGTGGTATTGAGGAAGGCGGAGCGGCCGACTACCAGGGGCAGCAGTTCGCCGGCACTCTCGGCGCGGCTCAGCGCGACCGCAGGGATCGCGGCGTCCGGCCCGGCCACGCCCGGCGCCGAGCGAGTCTCGCCCGGCGCGCTCGCCCCACCGGAGAGAGCCGCGTCGGCCCTGAGCACACCGCCTCCGCAGAGAGCGAAGAGCACCGCCAGCGACACCCAGAACTCGAGTTGACGGAACCTGAACAGAGCCGGACGCGGCCGATGGCAGTGGAGTGGTCTCATCAGAATGTCGTCACCGATTCCTTCCCGCCCATCACCGTCTCGACGGAGTAGGCCCTCGCCCTCGGCCCTGCAGCGGCGTGCGCCGGGCGGACCAGCGGCTGGGCCGCCGGAACGGTGCTGACCAGCTGCGAGAGCCCGATCGGCTCGGAGTCGGTGCGCCCGCGATCGCCCCCGTTCCGCAGCACAAAGTGGATCGTGCCCTGGGTGCTGGCAAGCACCGCCCGGTCCGCGTCCTCCGGCTTCAGCATGAGGGTGACCACATCCACGCTCGCCTCCTTGACGTCCGGATCGGGGTTGATCTGGTGCCCGGCCGCGAGCACGACCACGTCCTGGAGCACGGTCGCGGTCGCCGGCTCCGGCGACTTCTCGCTGCGGTAGGTGACCAGCACATCGACATGGGTTCCGGGAAAGAGGAAGCCGGCCACCCCGACGACCTCGTCCGAGCGCAGCGAAACGGCGCGCATCCCGGCCGGGATCCGCCCTGTGAGCCCTACTCCGGAGCCGGGGGGAGCGAGCTGGCGGTCGAGGATCGGCTCACCCCCGGCGAGGGGATAGAGCAGCACCCTTCCTAGCAGGTCTTCGGGCCTGGCAAAGGCCCCGGAGATCGGAATCGAGACCGGCCACTCCGTCATCACCACGCTGGCCGCGCTGAGCGCCTCCCCGGCATCGAGGGCGCGGGCCGCGGCGACATAATGTTGCCGGGCAGGGGGGGCGGCGGTCTTGCCGCCCAGCTTGCGGGAGAGCCAGAAGGTAAAAATGCCCGAGATGATCAGCGCCGCGATCAGCGCCGCCGTGAGCCGGCGTGCGGTCATGGCGCGACCACCAGCAGGCCGAAGCAGAGCGCGCTGCCGCTCGCGATCGCCACCGCATAGGGCAGACGAAGGGTCGCCGAGTTCAACAGGTTCAGATCAGGGTGGGGACGAAGACCGCGCGTCCCGTGGTGGACCAGCAGCGCGCCCACATTGAGCACCGTCGCCTGCAGACGCCCGTGCAAGAGCGCCAGTCCGACCGCCAGGACCCCGCCCGCTATCGCCGTCAGCAGCAGCAGGGGAGTGACATGCGGCAGTCCGGCCAGCGCAGCCACCGCGGCCATCAGCTTGACGTCCCCCGCGCCCATGCCCCCGGCCAGGTAGAACACCAGGAAGACCGCGCCCGCGATCAGCCCGGCTGCGGCCGCCGAGCCCAGTCCCCGCCACCCGCCGCAGAACAGGTGCAGCAGCAGCCCCAGCAGCAGCGCCGGGCCGGTCAGCCGGTTCGGCACCCTCCGGCTCTTCACGTCAAAGAAGGCGCCCGTCAGGGCGCAGGTCAACGACGCCGCTGCATAAGCGAACTCGGGATTCAGGATCATTGTGCGGTCATCCGGTCTTCAGCGAATCGGTGAATCGGTGGATCGGTGAATCGGGTCTTCGATGGATCGGGTCTTCGATGGATCGGGTTCCCGCTCAAAGCGAGCATGCGCCGAGGTCAGCAGGGTGGCTCGACCGGCTCGCTGCTGCCGATGACTGCGTGCGAACATCTCCCGCCGCCGGCTTGCCCGGGGCAGCGGCTCGCGACGCCCGGCTCCTGAGACACGCCCCCGCCCGGGCGCAGGAGAAGACAGGCTGCGCTCGACAGGAGCATCATGACTCGCGCAGCCGCCGCGCGCCCCGGAGGGAGCAACCGCCCCCTCTAGACGGCGCTGCTGAGTTTGGTGCCCACGCTGGTGAAGGCCGAGCCGATCGTGGTCGCCAAGGTCTTCATCGAAGCCACCGCGCCAAGCGCGATCAGCGCCGACACAAGGGCGTACTCGATCAGGTCCTGGCCGGAATCGTCGTGCACCAGGTCAATAAGCCGCTGTTTCATATTCATGGTGTTTCCTCCTTGGATTTCTGGATTACTCGATTGCCGGATTGCAGAAAGTACAAGACTGCTGGCGCTGCCGGAGTTGCTTTGAGTCCGTCCGTTACTTTGGTGAAAAGTCACGATTACCAGCATCATCGGCGGGGTGGAGGGAAACTTGAGTCACCGTAAGGCGAATCCGGGACACTCGAGCCCCAACCCCCTACTCCACTACCCGCCCCGGCCAACTTCTCCCCCCGCTCCGCCGGTTCGATGCTACGAATGACGATCGGCCCGGCCCCCGCACCCCCGGCCCCCGCACCCTTCACCCGCCGCCCGTCCATCCCTCAACACCAGCCGGCAGCTTTATCCCCGCCGGCCCTCATCGTTGCCCCTCCTCAGGCCGATAACTTCGGTGTGAGCAGGAGAGTCACCTCCCTCACCCGCGAGGATGTGTGCACACCCCCGACCTGCCCTCGACCGCTCACCGCCCGAGCCGCACCAGCCCGCCCAGACCCGGCAGCCCGCCCGCACGCCAGCCGCTCCGGCGCGCCGAACAGGGGCAGAGCCTCATCGAGGTCGCCCTCTTTCTCCCCATCTTCACCATCCTGGTCTGCTACGCGGTCGACTTCGGATACTTCTTCCTCGCCGCCACCACCATCACCTCCGCCGCCCGCGACGCCGCCCAGTACGCCGTCGAGGGTCCCCAGTCCGCCGCCCAGGCGGCAGTACCCACCGCCGGCCCGGGAGGCACGACCGGCACCGTCGTCAACCTCGCCGAGGCCGCCCTCGGGCTGCCCGGCGGCACCACCCTCACCACCGTCCAGGTCTGCTCCAACGGAGTGGCCGGCTCACCGGCCGCCAACAACATCGCCAAATGCAAGACCTGGGGCGCCAACGCCGGGCTCTCCTACACCCCCCACGTCGACCCCGAGTCGCCCACCTTCCAGCTCAACCGTGTGGACGTGGTCTACACCGTCACCCCGCCCGTTCCCATGCCGACCGCAGCCATGCCGACCATGGTCTTCCACCGTACCGTCGAGATGAGAGCGATGCAGTGAGTCCAGCCCCCCTGCCGGCCCATCCCCTTCAAGCCCGGCTGCACGGCCTCCTGCGCGACTTTCTCCGCGGCGAGCGCCGAGCAGACGCCCAGGCCATGGTCGAGACCGCCCTCTCGCTGGTGGTCACCATCACCCTCGCCTTCTGGCTCTTCGAGCTCTCGATGATGAGCTACACCTGCATCGTGCTCAACGACGCTGCCCATGAGGGAGTGCGCTACGCCACCCTTCACGGCACCGACAGCACCCTCTGCAGCGGCCCCGACCCGGCCTGCAGCGATCACGCCCCCTACAACAACGTGCAGGCCACCGTCAGAGGAATCACCGGCTACTCCCTGCACGACACCAGCGCCATGACCGTCACCGTCACCTACCCCGACGCCAACGCCAAACCCGGCAGCCGCGTCGCCGTGGTCGTCGCTTACACCTACGTCCCCTACATCAACTTCCCCGGTCTGCAAACTCCCATGACCTTCACCACCCTGGGCAGGATTACCTATTGAGCCGCCCAGTGACCCGCCTGCTGACGCGCTCACTGACGCGCCATAGCACCAGCCCACGCCGCAACCCGGGCCGCGCCCGGCGCGGCGCCCTGGCTCTTGCCGCCCTCATGCCCGCCGCCGCCACCCGCCGCGCCTCGACGCGCCCTGCCCCACTCCACCCCAGGCCCGGCAGCCAGGCCGGACAGGCCTCCGTCCTCCTGCTCAGCATCCTTGGAACCTTCATGCTCGCCTCCATCTCCTTCGCCGTCGACATGGGGGACCTCTGGTTTCACCGCCAGGCAGCGCAGACCGCCGCCGACGCTGCCTGCGAGGCCGGCGCGATGGACATGCTCTACAAGTCGCGAGCCGTCGCCCTGCCCAAGATGGGCTTCACTCCGGGCACCGCCGGCAAGTGCAGCGCCGGCGCCGGCGGAGCGATCTGCTCCTACGCCGGCTTCAACGGCTACCCCGCCACCAGCGGTGGAATGAGCGCCTCCGCGGCCTCGAGCGACGTGCTCTTCAGCTTCCCCGGCGCAACCTCGGTCGCGGGCGTGACCGGCGCCGGCAGCCTCGCCTTTCCCCTCCTCAAGGTAACCGTCGAAGAGAACGTAGCCACCTGGTTCATGGGCCTGGTGGGGATGAAGTTCCAGGTCGTGGCCGCCTCCTGCACCTGCGGCGTCTCCGGCTCCAGTCCTCCTCCGCCACTGGTCGTCCTCAGCCCCCAGGGCGCCGGCACTCTGAACATCAACAACGCTGGCTCGGTCATCATCCAGGGTGGACCGAGCCTCGGCGTCGAGGTCAACTCGAGCGATCCCCGCGCCGTGCTCTTCGCCAGCTCGAGCGATCACATCGACACCCACCTCGGGGGACCGGGAGCGAACTTCCAGGGCAAAGGCTCAAACGTAGGCGTCTTCGGCAGCGATCCCGATCCCGGCACCAGCAACTTCATCCGCGGCACCGGCCAGTGGATCCCCAACTCGCCCCGCGCCGCCAACCCCTTCGCCGCCGTCTCCGGCCCCAAGCCCGTGCCGCTCGGAACCTCGCCCACCAGCGCTGCCGCCCTGATCGTCGCCTTCGGCGTGGATGGCTGCGCCGATACCTCCGGCTGCGCCGAGTTCAAGCCGGGAGTCTATGCCGCCGGCATCGGCCCCTACCTCTACTGGCAGACCATGATCTTTGTGCCCGGTATCTATTACATGAACGGAAGCGTCGAGGTCGACAGCGAGATTCGCCTCGGCAAGCCGCCCGCCTGGAAGCAGACCGATGGAGTGATGTTCTACTTCAAGAGTGGAACCCTGCACATCACCAACGGCTCCGGCAACCTCGGCGCCCGGGTTACTCCTCTGCCCAGCACCGCCCTCACCTGCGACGGCACCGACCCCGATCCCTCTCACCTCGCCATCCCGGCCAAGCTCAACGGCAACATCCTCGTCGGCCCCTGCACCGCCAACGGCACCTACTGGGACACCAACGGCGACACCACCGACACCCCCGGAACCCCGGCCTCGCCCGGCACCCGCGGCCTGATCGTCTTTCAGGATCCGGCCAACATCTTCACCCCGTCCCAGGGCAACATCGATGGAGGCGCCGCGCTCACCTTCGCCGGCTCGCTCTACTACCACTCCACCAGCTACCAAACCCTCTTCAACATCAACAACGCGGGGGTCAGCGGCGGTCTGGCGCTCGGACAGGTCATCGCCGACAAGGTGGCCATCGCCGGCAGCGGCGCTCTCAAGATGCTGCTGGTCGCACCCTCCTCTGCAGGAGGCGCAGTCAAGGCCGGCATGTTCCAGTAGCTCCCCGCGACCCACCGGAAACAATGTTCCCTGACGTCGTCCCTCACCTTGGATATAGCTCATGTAGGGAGAATGCCGCCAAATTAGGAAAAGGATAGACTGAGTCGCCAGGCGGAAACGAAAGGCGCCGGAATTCGCACTAACTGATATCGACCGACGCATATACTTCGATGTATTCCTCGCCATTGCAGCCGAAGTAGGCGAAATCCTGGAAAGGTGCTTCCGCCGGCCTGATCGGTTCGTAACGCTGCGATCAGCGCATCGCGACCAAATGCCGGTGTCCTTGGAAACTGCCTGTCAAGCATTCCTTGCGAGTGTGGGCGTTTCGAGACAGGTCTCATGTACGTGGGCGCTCAGCTCCAGGCGAAGTGCAGTCCCGCCCCGCGCTCAGACTTCCTTCTGAAGCAAGCCAAGATCGGACGGCAGATCGATATCGACCTCCCCGCCGGCAAACTCCACCGCCGATACCTTCCACCGCACATCGGAGAGGATCTTCCTCGCGCCCTCGTCCCCTGTCAGCCCCAGGAGTGCACCAAACACGTTGCGACCGAAGATGGCCGGCACGCCGCGTACCCCCTTGTAGCTGGACGCGGTAATATCGCCCTCAGCCTCGCCGAAGTCCAGGATCAGAGCCCGCACCATACCGACGGTGAGCCGAGGTTGATCACATACAAGGATCAATACCGATGACGGGACGTCTCGCCCAAACGCATCGAACCGGCCAGCGTAAAATCCGCCAGCGTCCACCCTGACGCCACCGACCCCGCCAGCATCGGCCCTGCCCCCATCGGCCCTACCCCCATCGACCCTGCCGGCATCCAGCCCAAGCGCCTCCAGCCCGGCGCGGATCGAACCGCCCATCCCCTGCTCCCACTCGGCATTGACGACCACCTCTGCCGGCAGTCCCGCCACCTGCAGCCGCAAGGCCTCCGCCCCAGCCCCGAGCACCACCACCACCCGCCCACAGCCTGCCTCGACAGCGATCCGCACCGTGCGGCGCAGCAGCGCTTCCCCGTCCAGCTCAAGCAGCTGCTTCGGCTGACCCAGCCGCCGCGAGCCTCCTGCCGCCAGCACCAGCCCGGCCGGCGAAGTCATCGGCCCCTCTCGATCCCCACCTCTACACTCGAAGTCTCTACAGTTGAAGTCTCCGCAGTTGAGGTCTCTACGTCCGAAGTCTGTTCCCCTGCAATCCCCCCGCCTGCAGCCTCTGCGCCTACAACCTGAAGAACAGCAATCTCATCTGTAGCAGTCTCGCCGCGCCAGACCGAGCCTTCCCTCTCCCTCAAATACCCCTGAACACTCGAAGAGCCGCCGAAGTTCCCCTCATCCGGCAGGCTCGCAGAGCAAAGCATTCCGAGCGGCACAGCCGAGCGACCCTCAAGCGTAGCCTGCACCTCCGCGATGATCGAGAGAGCAATCGTCTCCGGGCCGTCCGCCCCAAGGTCCAGACCAGCCGGGGAATGTAACCCCTGCAGAGCGTCCGCCCACCGCCCCCGGTCAGCCGCCGCGTCAGCGGCAACGCCCCCCGGCGCGCCCGTAACCTCCGCCACCAGCTGCACCGTCCGCCGCCGCGGTCCTAGAACCCCCACGTACCGCAGCCCCAGCGGCAGGATGGCAGACAGTATCGCGCGGTCCTGCTCAAAGCTGTGCGTCAGGATCGCAGCGCAGTCTCCCGCCCCGATCCCCAGCCCCACGGCGACACCGTCGACACGCAAATCCGCCAACGACCCCAAGCTCCCGCCCGAACTTCCAGTCTCCGAACTTCCAGTCTCCAAACTTCCAGTCTCCTGACCCGCTGCCTGCGAACCTCTGACTCCACTCCCATGCGGCCGGTGACCGTGCAGAACCACCAGCCGGTGTGCGGACGGAAAGCGCTCCCGCGTCGCCAGGTTCGAACGCCCGTCCGCCACCACCACCTCCCAGCCCAGCCCCGCAGCCAGCTCGGCGACCGGCTGCGCATCGTCCCCCGCACCAAACACAAACAGCCGCGGCGGAGGCGCCAGGTACTCGGCCAGCACCGTCACCGCCTGGTCCTCAGCCTCGAGGTGAAGCATCGCCGGCGACCGCTCCCTGGAAGCCGACGCCCCGGCCTCAACCATCCGTCGTTCCAGCGGAGAAGACCTCCGACCCAGCCCCATCTCGCCCTGGTCCGGCACTCCACCTGCGGCCGCTACGCCATCTCCTGAACCAGCCGCCAGTCCCCTCTCCCCTGCACCATGAACCACCATCCGGTCCCCAATGCGGACTCCGATCCCCTGTGCACCCGGCCGCACCGAACCCGCCTCGATCACCGTTACCACCGCCGCAGCCGATCGCTCCTCCACGCTGCGGCGCATCGCCTCCAGCCTCTGCCCCGCAGCCGCACCGCGCTCCAGCAGCAGGAAGATCTTTCCCCCGCAGCCCATTCCGTACCCCGCCTCGCCGTCATCATCGAACGAAGTCGTATACGCCTCGACCGCAGACCCCGCCTCGGTGAGCCACCAGATCCGCCTGCTCACCTCTCCCTCCAGGCAGCCGCCGCTCACCATCCCCGCCCGCCGTCCGCCGCGGGTCAGCAGCAGCGTCGCACCCGGCCTGCGGTAGGACGAGCCCTCCACCCGCACCACCGTCGCCGTAGCGAACTCTTCCCCGGCCAGCAACGCCGACCTCCAGAGCTCGATCAGCTTGCGCCTCTCCATCCACATAAGTTTCAATCACCCCGTCGCTTTTCCATGGCCTCAAGCAGCGGCATCGCTCCGCGCTCGACGGCCGCTCACTGACGTGCAACGATTAACCCTGCTTCCTCGTCACACATGCAGCATCCAAAACCTCATTGCCCGCTGCCGAATACAACAGACACTCCACAACGACTGGCCGAACCCCTCAACGACAGGCCGCCGATCGCACTTCAACGCCGACCGCAAACTTAAGATGCGCGTCCACCCCGCATAGAACCAGCTCAGGAGTCCCTCTTGAAATCCACTGAACTCTATCCGCCCTCTGCATCCACACGATCCAGGAGCCCTGAAGAGGAGCTTGCCGAGCAGCAGCTCCTGCTCGAGGAGCGCTCCCGCTGGGACGTCTCCCGCCGCGACTTCCTTAAATCCGCAGGACTGCTCGGCAGCGCTGCAGCCATCGGAGCTCCCGCCCTCGCCTCCGCGCAGCAGCACTCCGCCGAGGCGACAGTCCCCGTGACCCTCAACGTGAACGGCCAGGAGCACCAGCTCTCCCTCGATCCCCGCACCTCCCTGCTCGACGCGCTCCGCGAAGACCTCAAGCTCACCGGATCCAAAAAGGGCTGCGACCACGGACAGTGCGGCGCCTGCACCGTCCTGCTCAACGGCCGCCGCATCAACAGCTGCCTGACCCTCGCGCTCACCGTCGAGGGCGACAAGGTCGTCACCATCGAGGGCCTCGCGACCGGTGATCAGCTTCACCCCGTCCAGCAGGCCTTCCTCGATCACGACGGATATCAATGCGGATACTGTACCCCCGGGCAGATTTGCTCCGCCGTCGCGCTGCTCGACGAGGCAAAGCGAGGCGAGCTCAGCCAGGTCTCGATGCCCGTCAACCGCTCCGGCCCGGTCGACCTCACCGTCGAAGAGATCAAGGAGCGCATGAGCGGCAACATCTGCCGCTGCGGCGCCTACCCCGGCATCGTCGCCGCCGTCCGGCAGACCGCGGGAGGCCGGGCCATGGCCCAGCTCAACGCCAGCCGGCTCAACGCCAGCCAGCTAAACGCCAACCATTCCCTGCCCGCCGTGAAGGAGCTGTCGTGAAGCCATTTACCTACCAGCGCGCCCGCGATCCCGAAGACGCAGTCGTCGCTATCGGCCAGCACCGCCAGGCGAAGCTGCTCGGAGGCGGCACCAACCTCCTCGACCTCATGAAGATGGAGGTCGAGCAGCCCGATCAGATCGTCGACATCAACCGCCTGCAGCTCTCCGCGATCGAGCCTCTGTCTGACGGCGGCCTGCGCCTCGGCGCGCTCGCCCGCAACACCGACACTGCCAACCATCCGCTGGTGCGCGAGCGCTACCCGCTGCTCTCCCAGGCCATCCTCTCCGGCGCAACCGTTCAGCTCCGCAACCGCGCCACCAACGGAGGCAACCTGCTGCAGCGCACCCGCTGCTACTACTTCTACGACCCTGCCTACGCACACTGCAACAAGCGCAACCCGGGCAGCGGATGCGACGCCATCGGCGGCTACAACCGCATCCACGCCATCCTCGGCGCCAGCGAAGACTGCATCGCCACTCACCCCTCCGACATGTGCGTCGCGCTCGCCGCCCTCGAGGCCTCCGTGCGGGTGCGTGGCAGTAAGGGGGAACGCATGATCCCCTTCCACGAGTTTCACCGTCTGCCCGGCAAGACCCCGCAGCTCGACACCAACCTCAAGCCGGACGAGCTGATCCTCTCGATCGATCTGCCCCAATCCGCCTACTCCACTCACTCCCACTACCTCAAGGTCCGCGACCGCGCCAGCTACGCCTTCGCGCTGGTCTCCGTCGCCGCAGCCCTCGACCTCGATGGATCCACCGTCCGGTCCGCCCGCCTCGCACTCGGTGGAGTGGCCCACAAGCCCTGGCGCAGCGAACGCGCCGAGCAGATGCTGGCCGGCATGCCGCTGTCCGCGGCGAACTTCGAGGCAGCCGCCACCGAACTCGTTGCCGGCGCAAAGACCTACGAACACAACGCATTCAAAGTCGAGATGGCAAAGCACGCCGTCGTGCGCGCACTCACCGTAGCAGGAGGTCTGGCATGAGCGCCATTGGGGAGCCGCTGACAAGGGTAGACGGACCACTCAAAGTCACCGGCAAGGCAAAGTACGCAGCAGAATTCGACATACCCGGCATCACCTACGCCTTCATGCTCACGAGCACGATCCCGCAGGGGCGCATCCTCCGCATGGAGACGGTCGCCGCCGAAAAAGCTCCCGGCGTCATAAGAATTCTCACCCCCATGAACGCCCCGATGCTGCCCTCGGGCGAACACGTCGGGCATCCTCCCGCCGGCCGCGTGCTGCAGCTGCTGCAGGACGATCAGGTCCACTACAACAATCAGCCCATCGCCGTCGTTGTGGCCGAGTCGCTGAACCAGGCCATCTACGCCGCCTCGCTCATCAGGACCCGCTACCAGGCCGCGCCCGCCGTTCTCGACTTCGAGGCCGGCTTCCCCACTGCCCACCCCGCAGGTCACGGCCGCGACCCGGCCGACGTCGGCAAGGGCAGCATCGAGGATGCGCTCGCCGCAGCGGAGGTCCGCGTCGACCAGGTCTACACCACCCCCATCCAGAACCACAATCCGCTGGAGCCGCACGCCACCATCGCGCAGTGGGACGGCGAAAAGCTCACCGTCCACAACGCCACCCAGTACATCAGCGGAGACCGCCAGAGCCTCGCCAAAGCCTTCGGCCTGCCCGACGACAACGTCCGCGTCATCTGCCCGTTCACCGGCGGCGGCTTCGGCTCCAAGGGCTCCACCTGGTCGCACGTCATCCTCGCCGCCATGGCCTCAAAGGTAGTAGGCCGCCCGGTCAAGCTGGTGCTCGACCGTCCCCAGATGTTCGGCCCCGTCGGTGCCCGTCCCCGCACCCATCAGCACGTGGTCCTCGGTGCAAAACGCGACGGCGCCCTGGTCGGCATCCGCCACGACGCTTACACCCACACCTCGATGATCGAGGACTTCACCGAACCATCCTCCGTCCAGACCCGCATGCTCTACGCCTCGCCCAACATCTCCACCAGCCAGCGCCTCGTGCCCCTCACCACCGGTACCCCGACCTTCATGCGCGCCCCCGGGGAGTCAACCGGCACCTTCGCCCTCGAAAGCGCCCTCGACGAGCTCGCTTATGAACTGAAGATGGACCCCATCGAGCTGCGCCTCAAAAACTACGCCGAAAAAGATCCGACCAGCGACAAGCCCTTCTCGAGCAAGCACCTCAGGGAGTGCTACGCGCAGGCTGCCGAACGCTTCGGATGGGCAAAGCGTAACCCCGAGCCGCGCTCCACCAAGGATGGCCGCTTGCTCGTCGGCTGGGGCATGGCCACCGCCACCTACTCGGCGAATCGCTCCTCCGCCAGCTGCTCCGTCAGTTTCGAACCCGATGGCCGCGTGACCGTCGCCTCCGGCACCCAGGACCTCGGTACCGGCATGTACACCATCATGGCCCAGGTCGCAGCCGACACCCTCAAGATGCCGGTCCACATGATCGACGCAAAGCTCGGCGACTCGCTCTATCCAAAGGCTCCGGTCTCCGGCGGATCGCAGAGCGCCGCCAGCGTCACACCCGCCGTGCAGGCCGCCTGCAAGCAGGGGATCCTCAAACTCACAGCCGCCGCGGCCTCCGATCCTCAGTCGCCCTTTCACGGAGCCCAGCCGGGAGATCTCGACTTCGCCGCCGGCAAGGTCTTCCGCAAATCCGCTCCCAACGCCGGCGAAGACTTCACCGCCATGATCGCCCGCAGCGGCGGCAAGCCCTTCGAGGCCACCGCCTCCGCAGAGCGCGAGCAGGAGAGTGAACAGTACTCCACCCACTCCTGGGGCGCAGTCTTCGCCGAGGTCGCCGTCGATGAGGCCATCGGCATGCCCCGCGTCCGCCGCGTCGTCGGCGTCTACGACATCGGCACCCTGCTCAACTCCAAGACCGGTAAGAACCAGCTCATCGGCGGCATCGTCTGGGGCGTCAGCCTCGCGCTCCACGAGCACACCGAGTTCGACCCCCGCAATGGCCGGCCGGTAAACAACAACCTCGCCGAATACCACGTACCCGTCAACCTCGACATCGGAGAGATCGACGTCGCCGCACTCAACATCCCCGATACGAAGTTCAACCCGCTCGGCGCCCGCGGCATCGGCGAGATCGGCATCACCGGCACCGGCGCCGCCGTCGCCAACGCCATCTACCACGCCACCGGCAGACGCTACCGCAACACTCCCATCACCCCGGATCGCCTCATGGCCTGATCCGCGCCGATCACCAATCCAGCGCAGCCCCGTCCAACCGAAGCTGGGCGGGGCTGCCGCAAGCAGCAGGCGAACTCTTCGCGCCTCAAGCTGCCCGCAGGTACAATTGCGAGGTGGGCGCGCCACGACCCGCAAGTTGCAGAAATCGACGAGCCTTGGAAGGCATGAGCCTGCGCAATACTGCAGGCGAGGGGTCCACGAAAGAATGAAAAAGATTGTGCTGTCGTTGTTCGTGCTGCCGTTGCTCGCAGCAGCCGCCTTCGCCCAGGAGAGCCGGCAGGATGTAAGTCTGAGCGGTACCGCCCTGATTAGCCCCGACAAGACCGCGAAGGGCATCACTCAGACCGCGACCAAAGGCTATGGCGGGCTCGCCAGCTACCGCTTCATGCTGACGCCGCACAGCGCCCTCGAGGCCAACTACCAGTTCGTGCAGAAGTCTGACACCTACGTCTCAAGCTTCAACACCTACACAATCCACAACCGCATGCAGGAGTATTCCGCGGGCTACGTCTACAACTTCAACTTCCACAACTTCAATCCCTTCCTCGAGGGCGGCGGCGGCGGTTACTTCTTCGGGGCAATCAAGGACTTTGGCACCAATACCCAGACCTCCAAGAGCGTCACCGATATCGGAGCCTTCTACGGCGGCGGCATCGCCTACGAGCTGAGCCCCAGCTTCGACATCCGCGCCGAATATCGTGGCATCATCGTCAAAACTCCAAACCTCACCGGACTCGACGCGCTCTCCGTCAGCCGCTACTACAACATCTCCAACCCCGTCATCGGCATCGCCTACCACTTCTAAATAAACGCGCGAGCACCCCGCAGGACGAAGCCTCACCCCGCCGGGGCTTCGTCCGCCCCGCAATCGTGAACTCCGCCGCGCCTCGATCCTCGACCCGGCACGCCCGCCCGGCAACCATCAAGCCGCAGGCATGCCGCTCAAAGCCTGCTCAAGGTCCGCCAGCAGGTCTTCTACGTCTTCTATTCCAATAGACAGCCGGATCATCCCGTCCGTGATCCCCAGCGCCGCCCGCGCTTCAGCCCCGATCGCCGCATGGGTCATGGTCGCCGGATGCGAGATCAGCGTCTCCACTCCGCCCAGCGACTCCCCCAGCGTGCAGACCTTCAGCGCCCTCACAAACGCGTTCGCCCTCGCAAACGTCCCAAGCTCGATGCTGATCATCGATCCGTAACCCGTCTGCTGGCGCTCGGCCAGCTCATGCTGCGGATGGCTCGCCAGCCCGGGGTAAAAGACTCGCTCCACTCGCCGGTTACCTTCGAGAAATGCCGCTGCCGCCCGGCCGTTCGCATCGTGCTGCCGCATCCGCACCGCCAGCGTCTTCACCCCGCGCTGGATCATCCAGCACTCGAACGGCGAAAGGATCGCACCCGTGGCCTTCTCCACAAAGTCGAACTGCTCCTTGTGCTCCGGCTTCGTCACCACCAGCACTCCGCCGATACCGTCGCTGTGCCCGTTCAAAAACTTCGTTGTGGAGTGCATCACGATGTCCGCGCCAAGCTCGATCGGCCTCTGAAAATATGGCGACAGGAAGGTGTTATCGACGCTCAGATCGATCCCCCGCTCATGGCACACCTCCGCCACCGCCCGTATGTCCGTCAGCGTCATCAGCGGATTGGTCGGACTCTCGATATGCACCAGCCGCGTCTTCGGCCCGATCGCACGCCGCACATTCTCCGCGTCCGACGTGTCCACATAGGTGAAATCGATCCCGTAGTTCGCCACGATCTGGTTGAAGAGCCGCGGCACCCCTCCATACACATTCGCCCCGCAGATCACGTGGTCCCCGCTCTTCAACAGCGTGACCAGCGCCATGATCGCAGCCATTCCGCTGCCGAAGACATGCGCGCTCGTACCGCCCTCGAGCGACGCCAGCGTCTCCTCCAGCGCCGACCGCGTCGGGTTCCCGGCGCGCGAATAGTCGTAGCCCTTGTGCCCCCCGATCTCCGTCTGCGCATACGTCGAAGAGAGATAGAGGGGCAGGTTCACCGCGCCATACACCGCATCCGCAGGCTGTCCATCGTGAATCGCCCGCGTCGCAAAACCGTGCTGCTGATCCTTCATACCCCGCCTTCAAAGATCTTCTTCGAGAGATACCGCTCCGCCGAGTCCGGCACGATCGTCGCGACCCGCCTGCCCGCACCGAGCCGCCGCGCCACCTCGACCGCCGCATGGATCGTCGCTCCGGCACTGGATCCAGCCAGCACTCCCTCCTCCGCCGCCAGCCGCTTCACCATCGTGAACGCGTCCTCGTCCGACACCTTGACGATCTCGTCCGCCACTTCGGAGTGAAACGTCTGCGGCACGAACGAGACCCCGATGCCCTCGACCTTGTGGTGCCCCGGCCGCCCGCCCTGCAGCACCGAGCCGTCCGTCTCGACCGCTACCGTGAGGATCTTCGCATCCTGCTCCTTCAAAAACCGCGCCACGCCCGAGAAGGTCCCGCCCGTACCGACACCGGCGACGAAGGCATCGACACGGCCCTCCATCTGCTCCCATATCTCCGCCGCCGTGGTGTCGTGATGATATTGAGGGTTCGCCTGGTTCTGAAACTGCAGCGCCGTGAACGCCCCCGGGACCTCGCTCGCCGCGACCAGTGCCCGCTCGATAGCGCCTCTCATCCCCTCCGCCTCGGGCGTGCGCACCACCACCGCTCCAAAAGCCCGCATCAGGATGCATTTCTCCTCCGCAAAGCCCTCCGGCACGAACAGCATCACCTTGTAGCCGCGATTCACTCCCACCAGCGCCAGTCCCACACCGGTGTTGCCCGCAGTCGCCTCGAGGATCGTCGCACCCGGCCCCAGCAGTCCGCGACGCTCCGCATCGAGGATCATCCCCAGCGCCGCACGGTCCTTCACGCTCCCACCGGGATTCAGGAACTCAAGCTTCGCGAAGACATCGGCCGTCCCCGCCCCAGCCACCCGGCGCAGGTGCAGCATGGGCGTGTGACCCATCAGCTCGGTAATGTCTTCCGCAACTCTAAGGCCCGCGGTAGAAGGGATAGCAGAAGTAGTCATGATCCAGGTCTGAGGTGCGTCGGGAATTCAAGCTCAGGCCGCAAGCCTGCACCGTCCGACGCAAAGCCCAGTCTACCAGCGCAGCAGAAGCCAAAGGAACAAAGCAGCGCAAGACAAAGCAGCGGGAGTCAGAGCGAATTCAAGACCGGGGCAAGAAGGGCGCGCTGAGATGGAAGCGCTATAAAACAAATCCGGCGAAAAGCAGCAAGCCAGAAAGCAGCAAACCAGAAAGCAGCGGACGAAAAGAAGCGGGTGCCCCATTCATGCGCAGCTCCACCGCGCATGAGTGGGAACGAACAAAACCAAACCAAAAACCAAAACCCAAGAAAAAACTACTTAGCCGGCGCCGCCTGCAGCTCCTCAAGCTTCGCAATTGAACGCTTCAGCGACTCGATATTCTTCTGACTCGCCGAATACTTCAGACAATTCTGCAGATGCTCGATCGCACTCGCGTAATCCCGCTTACGCGCCAGGATCGCCGCCAGCAGCTGTTCACTCGCCGGGATGGAGTGCTGCGGATCCAGCTCCATCGACTTCATCGAGCTCGCCTGCGACGCGTCTATATTGCCCAGCTCAAAGTTCGCCAGCGCATCGTAGTACCACGTCTGCGCAGTCCCCGCCGGGTCAAGCTGCAGCGCATGGCCGGTGTTGTCGAGCACCCCCTGCCAGTTCTTGTCGCGCACCGCGAGCGCCGCCAGCTGCTCATAGGGCAGCAGGAACTGCGGATCGGCCGCCAGAGCCTTCGCATACGAGCCGCGCGCCGCTGCCGCGTCCGACCCCTGCTGCAGCCGGCCCAGCTGGTACCACGCGTCCGCAAATTTGGCATCGGCCGCAACCGCATCCTCGAGGTCTCGCTTGGCCGCCTCGAGGTTGTTCTCGATCACATCCGCGCGCGCCCTTGCGTAAGCCTTCAGCGCCTTCCCCGGAGCAGCTGCCGTGGTGCTGCTGATCGCCGTCCCCGGCGTATTCTCATCGCGCTCCAGGTTGATCACTCCAAGATCGGGATCGTCGCGCAGGTTGCGATGCGAAATCACGATCGCCCTGGCATGAAAGCCGGCCAGAGGAGCCGTCACCTGGCAGCCCTCCAGATGCGTCTCCATCTGCCGCTTCGCATCCTCCTGCAGGCTCAGCGATCCGGCAATATTCACCGCCGTGATCGCGAACGCACCCTGCACGTCCGTGTAGGTCGCAAAGACCGGCTTCGCCTCACACAGCACCACCACCAGGATCGGGTCCCACGGAACAGGATCGTCCGCCACCACCACCTTGCCCAGCAGGAATCCGCCCGCGCGCCCCTGCCCATCCATGTGCGACCAGTAGCCGATCGGGCCATCGGCCTGGATGGAGTCCGGCCGGTTGATCACCGGCCCATTGGCCGTCTGCGCGGCCGCGCCGATCCCTGCACCGAGCAGTGCAATCGCTGAAACAGTCCTGAGAAATCTGGATCCCATTGCAAGCCTCATCAACCCCAAAGCAGATGCCCTTTATCCCGCGCCGCGCCCGGCTCCCAGCGCGCCCGACTCCCAGACAGATCGAGATAGATCGATCGCCGAAAACCAACGCGGCGGGACTTGCGCCTGACTACATTCGTCCCCGCTCCTGTCCTACTACCCAACCTTCCCACAGCCCGCAGCCCGCGGCGACCCTCAACGAAAAGCCTAGACCGCGACCTCTTCCCCCGCCGTCACCTTCACCGGGGTAAGCCACTTGAACCGGTCAGGACGCGTCCCGTTCACGATCCCGAAGAACTCATCCGCAATATGCCCCGTGATCGCGCCCGCCTTGCCATCCGCCACCGGTACGCGGTCCACCGAGAGGATCGGCGTCACCTCCGCCGCCGTGCCCGTGAAGAAGACCTCATCGGCCACGTAGATCATCTCCCGCGGCAGCGGCTGCTCGACCACCGGGATGCCCAGGTCACGGGCAATCGTCAGTATGGAGTCGCGCGTGATCCCCGCCAGCACCGAGTTCGCCAGCGGCGAGGTATAGATCACCCCGTTGCGCACCAGGAACAGGTTCTCGCCCGAACCCTCCGACAGGTAGCCGTTCACATCGAGCCCGATGCCCTCGTCGTAGCCGTTGACGTCGGCCTCCATGCGGATCAGCTGCGAGTTCATGTAATTCGCCGACGCCTTCGCCAGCGTAGGCATCGTGTTCGGCGCCAGCCGGTTCCACGACGAAATGCAGACGTTCGCCCCGCCATGCTCCCCGCTGAAGTACTTGCCCCACGGAAAGTTCCCGATATAAACCTCGACCGGCGCGTTCTTCGGGTTCACACCCATCTCCCCATACCCGCGCAGGATGATAGGACGGATGTAGCAGGGCGTAACGTTGTTCGATTCCACCAGGTCGATCGTGGCCGCGCACAGCTCCTCAAGCGAATAGGCAACCGGCATGCGGTAGATCTTCGCCGAGTCAAGCAGCCGCTGCACATGCTCCGTCAGCCGGAAGATCGAAGAGCCGCCAGGCTGCGTGTAGGAGCGTATGCCCTCAAATACCGCCGAGCCGTAGTGGATCACGTGGCTCATGATGTGAAGCTGAGCCTTGTCCCAGGGGATGAGTTTTCCGTTATGCCAGATGCTGGCTGTGGGCTGAATGGTCATTACGTTTCCTCGCGCGAGCCTCAAGTATACCGTCGCACACCGCGCTTTTTCAGCCCGTCGCGAGCTACACCGCAAAAAGTAAGCTCCACCGTGCGGCAGACAGCAAACACCTCAAACGCAGCCCTCGAATCTGCCCGCCGCCCCGATCTATCTGGTCTCCGCTCCGCTGGTCTCCGGCCTCCAGCTCTCCGCGCCAGGTCTCCGCCCCAGCTCTCCGCGCCAGCTCTCCGCGCCGCCGGCCGGCCCGGCTCCTCCACCACGCCGCCCCGTCGAAACCTCGAGGGCACGATGCCGGCTAAGCTTCCGGAAAATCCGCCCCCGCACTGACACTCTCCCAGGCCGCAATCTCCTTCTCCCACCGCCCGAGCTTGTCCCGGAAGCGCGCCAGCGCAATCTTCCCCAGGATGAGATGGAGTGGCGGCTCCGGCGCGTCCGCCGCCGCGATGATCGCCTCGACCGCCCTCTGCGGATCGCCCGGCTGCTTGCCCGCCTGGCTCCGCAGATACTCGCGTGCCTTGCCTGCGGTCTGCTCATAGTCCGGCAGCTCCAGCGCCGCCAGCTTGCCCGAACGCCCCAGGAAGTCGGTCCGGAACGGCCCCGGCTCGACCACCGTCACCCGAACGCCCAGCGGCTTCATCTCCCCCGCCAGCGCCTCGCTGAAACCCTCCACCGCAAACTTCGTCGCGTTGTAGTAGCCCCAGCCGGCGCTCCCGATCAGCCCGCCTACCGAAGAGATATTGAAGATGTGCCCGCTGCCCCGCTCCCGCAGGTGACGCAGAAACGCCCGCGTAGTGTGGATCGTTCCATAGATGTTCGTCTGAAACATCGGCTCGAACTCCTCGACGGACACCTCTTCCACCGCGCCATTCACCCCGTAGCCGGCATTGTTCACGACCACATCCACCTGCCCGAACGCGGCGATCGCCTGCTCCGCCACAGCCGCGATCTCCGCCGGCTGGGTGACATCAAGCGCCAGGGCCCGGGCCGTCTCCGGATACCGCTCCGCAAGATCGTCGATCTTCGCCACATCGCGAGCCGTCGCGATCACGCGCTCCCCGCGCCGCAGGAGCTCCTCCGCCAGCAGCCGCCCAAAACCCGTCGAAGCTCCGGTAATAAACCAGGTCCGCCCCACCATCACACCCTCCCTCAACAGTGCCGGCCTGACACCGCGTGACATCTCTCTTCTATAGAAGATGGGTACCACTTGACTCAAGATGCTCTTCAGATAGATGAACGCGGGCGTTCTGCTGAGCCCTGCGCCCGCCACCAAAACGCAGCTTTAGATCAAGATATAACCAGAGAATTATCTGTCCACGAGACGATGGAGAACCAGCTTGCTGCGCTATCGCCCCGGTTGTTGGCTGAGATTGAAGCCGTCGCTGCCTCCGAGCGCAAGACGCCCGATGACTTGGTCACCGCCGCCCGGCCAGCCTGCAACGACACACGCGGCTGGCAGCGCCTGCTTCGCTACGGAGCAGCTCAAGCCAAGGAACTCAACTTAGAGGACCAAGACGTTAACCGCCTCATCTCCGGGTCCCGCCTCGACGACGCCGCCCACCAGCACCAAGGCGAATCGAGAGCTCGATCTCTACGCCGCTCGATCAATCAGGAAAACCCAACCCGCCCGCACCCGGCATCCCACCCTCGCAACCCCGCGAACGACTACAATCCACTTCGCTACAAGGAGAAGAAGATGCGAGCAGGCCTGCTAACCCGCGAATACCCGCCCAACGTCTACGGCGGAGCCGGCGTACACGTCGAATACCTCAGCCGCGAGCTCGCCAGAAAAATCGAGGTCGAGGTCCACTGCTGGGGCAACCAGCATTCCGACTCCGGCAACCTCCACGTCCGCGGAGGCCAGCCATGGGCAGAGCTCTCCTCCAGCCCGCCACAGAAGTTTCAGACCGCCATCGAGGCCCTCTCCCTCAACCTCGCACAGATGAAGGACCTCAGCCGCATCGACGTCGTCCACACCCACACCTGGTACGTCTCGATGGCCGGCTTCCTCGCCAAAAAACTCTTCAACATCCCCTTCGTCCTCACCACCCACAGCCTGGAGCCGCTGCGCGCCTGGAAGGCCGAACAGCTCGGCAGCGGATACGCCCTGAGCTCCTGGATGGAGCGCACCGCAATCCTCGACGCCGACGCCATCATCGCCGTCTCGAACGGCACCAAGGCCGACATCCTCCGCGCCTACCCTGAAGTCGATCCCGCCCGCATCCACGTCATCTACAACGGCATCGACCTCGACGAATATCAAAAGACTCCCGACACCGCAGCACTCACAAAATACGGCGTCGATCCCGCGAAGCCATACGTCCTCTTCGTCGGCCGCATCACCCGCCAGAAGGGCGTAACCCACCTCGTCGAGGCCATCCAGTACCTGCCGCCCGACACGCAGGTCGTGCTCTGCGCCGGAGCACCCGACACCCCCGAGATCGCCGCCGAGATGCGCCAGAAAGTCGACGAAGCCCGCGCCCACAACCCCCACATCGTCTGGATTGAAAAGATGGTCACCAAGCCCGAGGCCATCCAGCTCTACAGCAACTGCCAGGTCTTCTGCTGCCCCTCCGTCTATGAACCCTTCGGCATCATCAACCTCGAGGCCATGGCCTGCCATGCGGCCGTCGTCGCGAGCGCCACCGGCGGCATCCTCGAGGTAGTCGCCGACAACCAGACCGGCTACCTCGTCCCCTTCGAGCAGGACCCGGTCACCACCCTCCCATCGAACCCCGCACAGTTCGCGCGCGACCTCGCCGCCCGGCTCTCCGCCCTCCTGGCCGACCCGGCAAAGTGCCGTCAGTTCGGAGCAGCAGGCCGCAAGCGCGTCGAAGAAAAATTCGCCTGGTCCGCCATAGCCACCCAAACCATCGACCTCTACCAATCCCTCATCGACGCCCGCTAAGGCGAGCGCCCCCGCGCCGACACCGCGTGGAATGATGGGTGCCCCATGTCTCGCCTCTGAGACATGGGCTCCGCGCGAGCCGAGTCGAAACAGTCTGATCGCTCTTTATGTCTCATCTGCTATAGTCCGCCCATGCCTCGCCGAGCATTGCTGGGTGCTCTCCTGTGCCTGGTTGCGCCCATGGTTGCGCCCATTCTGCCGCTCGCTGCCGTCCACGCCGCGCTGGCCGAACCTTTCGTCAACCAGAACATCGGCGTCGGAGCCGTTCCCATCGACGGCAAGTGGCAGTTCAAAACCGGCGACGACCCCGCCTGGGCGCAGCCGCAGTTCGACGACTCCGGCTGGGAGCAGATCGGCGCCTACACCACCTGGGGTGCGCAGACCCATCCCGGCTACACGGGATTTGCCTGGTACCGCCGCCACATCGTGCTCACTGCGAACCCCGGCGCCGGACACGGCATCGCTCTCTTCCTGCCGCCAGTCGACGACGTGGTCCAGGTCTATTGGAACGGGAGCGAGATCGGCAATGTCGGCAGCCCTCCGCCGCACTTGTACGCGTACGCGGTTCCAAGGCCGGTCCTGATTCCCCTGCCAGCGAACGCGCAAGGCCCACTCTCCGGCGTGCTGGCGTTCCGGGTCTGGAAGGCGATGCCGGGTTCCTTCGACCCGGAGACGATGGGGGGACTCAGCGCAACCCCACGCATCGGGGACAGCGCCAGTGTCGGCGATATGCTCACAGCCGAATGGTACCGCCGCCTGCACGAACGCCTGATCTCGTGGGTGATTACGCTGCTAGACTCGCTGATGATGCTGGCGTGCCTCGTGGCGTGGCTGCGCGACCGCCGCCAGTGGCTCTTCTTCTGGATATCTCTCTCCTACTTTGACAAACTCCTTGGGCTCGTCCTCGCCGACATGCAGCTGCCCATCTCTTCTGTCTGGGGATATGGAATCCTGCAACCCTTCATCAGTCTGGCCGACGTGAGCTTGTGGTTCATCCTGCTATGGCTGTTTGGGCTCAACCGGAATCGCCGTTGGCTGGGTGTGACCTGGACCATCTCCATCATCTCCCTGGCTGCAGGCACTCTGGACAGCCTTGTCCTGTTCTTCTGGGTTCCACTCGGGCAGACCGGTCAGCTGTGGGATGCCGTTCTCACCGTGGTCATCACCGCGGTGGAATTGTATGCCTTCGTGCTGCTGTTCGCAGGTCTGCGGAGGCGTCAGCAGACTCCCACCATTCTGGTGGGGGTAGCGGCCTTCCTCGAGCAGATGTTTTTTGTGGTCCGCGTCGCCAGCCAGCAGGGTGTGCGCTACACGCACTGGACGCTCAACGAAAAGATTACCCAACCGATCGTTTCGCCCCTGGGTATGAATGTCTACGTCGCCGATCTGCTGCAGGTCCTGCTGCTGGCAGCATTGGTCTACGCGAGCTGGAAGTATTCAACCCAGCAGCGCCAGCGCCGTGCCGCGGTCGAAGCAGAATTCAAATCCGCGCAGGAGGTCCAGCAGATACTGATTCCTGCGATCTTCGAAACCACACCCGGCCTCGCCATCGACAGCGTCTACAAGCCGGCCGCCGAGGTGGGCGGAGATTTCTTCCAGGTCATCCCCCTCGCCGGGGGCGATACGCTGCTCGTGATTGGCGACGTGAGCGGCAAGGGGCTGCGCGCCGCCATGACCGTCTCGCTGATCGTCGGCACCCTGCGCACCCTGGCCGAACAGACCGGCGACCCCTCGAAAATACTGGCCGGCCTCAACCGCCGCCTCATCGGGCGGGTGCAGGATGGCTTCGCCACCGCAATCGCGGCGCGGCTCTCGCCCTCCGGCGAATGCGTGCTGGCCAATGCCGGCCACCCCGCGCCTTATCTCAACGGCAGAGAACTGCCGCACTCCGGCTCCCTGCCGCTCGGCATCGACGCGGCCACCGTTTACCCGGCCCAGGCGGTCGAGTTGGGCGACGCTGACCGCCTCGTCTTCTATACCGATGGAGTCATCGAAGCCCGCAACCTCCGCGGCGAGCTCTACGGCTTTTCCCGGCTCGAGTCGCTGCTCTCCAACGGCGCCACCGCCGCCGCCATCACCGACTCCGCCTGCAACTTCGGCCAGGACGACGACATCACCGTGCTGGTCGTGCGCCGGGAAGCGTTAGATCACATCGAGAGGGAAGCTGCGGCAAATTCCGTAAACTTAAACTGAATAAAACGAAACTTGGCTCGCCTCATGTTTGGGCGCGTCACCGTCTGCTGTCAGCGTAGGCACAACAAGGCTCAAATCTGGGTGATGTAACTGTGCGCCTCGTCCCTGGGAAGCAGGGTTGATATAGCTCGATCCATCGTCGCGAGCTTGCCTCTCCTGTGGATTGCAAGCCCGAGCAGGTAGGCATCGGTCACCTGGCGATAACCGGCGATTTTTGATGAAAACGGTGCGATGGCCTCCGCGAAGCTGATATCCACCGGCCAGAACTGGTGACCGGCTCTCTGCAGATTTGCAACAAGCAAGTCAGACGCACTGAGAGTAGTTAGGGTCGGGGATGCAAAGGACGAGTTCGACAGAAGCCGGACGAATGCGGCCTCAGTGAAACAGCAGGTTGCCCAGCGCGGTCTGCTCAGCGTTTCAAACCATTCGTTGGTCCGAGCGTGAAACGCATGTTGGGGCCAAACCATGGCCACTAGCACATTCACGTCCAGCAGATACACCGGCTCGGTCATTCCGTTTCGTCTTGAAGGTCCTTCACCATCTGGGAGGTGACGGGCTTCCCGTACCGAAGATCATAGACAAAGAATCCGCTCTTGAGGGGTCGCATCTTCAGAGGCGGCGCTACTGCCCGCTTCACCAGCTCAGAGACTGCTTTGCCCAGTCCGCTGCCGTTTGCGGCGGCGTACTGCTTTGCTATCTTCAAGGCGTCATCATCGATGGAGAGAGTGGTTCTCATATCTAAATGATGCCCTTCTCGATAAATGATGTCAAAGCACGACTGTGATGCGCTCTAGGTCGGGAAAGTCATCTCGTCCGCCGGTGATGTTGTGGGAAAAGAGAAGGGCAGGCCAGCTGGCCTGCCCTTTCCTGCAGTTCTAACGTCCTAGACCGCCATCGCCGTCTTCGGCATCGTCAGCGGCTGGCCCATAAAGGCCGGCTTGACCCGGAAACGCTCCATCGTGATCTTGAGCGTGCGCTCGATCTTGCGAAGATCGCCGCGCTCCTCAGGAGCCGCAAACGTCGACGCTACCCCGTGCGCCGAGGCGCGGCCCGTGCGGCCTACCCGGTGCACAAAGTCTTCCGCGACCTTGGGCATGTCGTAGTTGACCACATGCGCGACATCGGCAACGTCGATCCCGCGAGCGGCAACGTCGGTGGCGACCAGCACGCGGTGGTGACCCTGCGAAAAGCTCTTCAGAGCAGCATTACGTTGCCCCTGCGAGCGGTCCCCGTGAATGCACGTCGCATTCACGCCCGCACGGATCAGCTTCTCTGAGACCCGATCGGCCGCATGCTTGGTGCGCACAAACACCAGGAAGCTGCCCTTCTCGGACTTCAGCAAGTGCTGCAGCAGCTCCAGCTTCTTGTCGGTCGTCACCTCAAAGGTCTGCAGGCGAACATTGGCCGCCGGCTTGAGGACCGAGCCAAGCTCGACGCGCACCGGGTCCTTGAGATATTCGCGGACCACTTCCTTGATCTGCGGGTCAAGCGTAGCGGAGTAGCAGAGCGTCTGACGCTGCGCCGGCAGGGCCGCCGCGATGCGCTTGATGGCTGGTTTGAACCCCATATCCAGCATGCGGTCGACCTCGTCAAGCACCAGGATGTTGATCTGATCGACCTTGACCAGGCGGCGCTTCAGGTAGTCTTCGAGCCGGCCCGGTGTGGCCACGATCAGTCGGGCGCCGCGGCGGATCGCCTGCAGCTGCGAACCCTCCGACATCCCGCCGACTACGATCGCTGAGGTCAGCATCGTCCCGTGAACCAGGTCGCGAAAGGTCTTCTCGACCTGCATCGCGAGCTCGCGGGTCGGCAGCAGGATCAGCGCCGTCGCCGTCTTGCTCGGCGTCTTTTGCATGGCGTCGATGATCGGGATCAGGAAGCTCAGGGTCTTGCCCGTGCCCGTCTGGGCCGTCGCAAGTACGTCGCGACCCTCCAGTGCGGGCGGAATTGCGCCGGACTGGACCGGGGTCGGGGTGGTGAAGTTGGCGGCAGTTAAGCGCTTTAACAAAGATGCAGAGATTGCAAAATCAGAGAACTGGGTCATTTTTCCTTATAGGCCTAGGCGCGCCCGAGGACTTCCGGCGGGAGCCGAGACGGTCGTGCTATGTCTCAAGACGGCTTCGTCCGTCGCAAGAGAGTGCAAATAGGCGTTGGGAGCACCGGAGTTGATGGGTATCAACCGATCGAATCGAAGTGCAAGTTCTCGACCTCGGCCCTGCCGTACGCTTCCTATGTCGTGAAACGCATCGTCCCACGATCCGCGCCGCTGACATGGCGGGCGATTACGCTATAGGGGCTTGGGGGATAGTAACTGGTAGGCGATCTCAAACCCTGAAAACTTTCGCGACAGGAAAAAGACCGGCTCACATCCAAATCACTCAGCGCAACTTAAGAGTAACACACTTGGCAAGCCACCACGCCAGACAAGTTTGAGCCGTGGCCCGTTGTGCCCTCTGGCGGAAGAGCCGACAGCCACCCCGGATCTGCCGCCGCAGCACCCGGATCGGATTACAGCCCTCGGAGCGGCTTACCGTACCGTCAGGGTGAACGTACCGGTGTGGGTTGCGCTGCCTGCCTGTGCCATGACTGATATGGTCGAGACCCCCGCCGGCGTTTTGCTGCTGTCGCTGCCCCCGCCGCAACCGGTCACGCTCAGCATCGATCCTGCGGCCACCACCGCCAGAGCTGCAAACGAAAGCCACTTGCCACCGCTGCGGCGGCCGGTCAGCCCAGGCCACAGCAGGATCGCTAACAGCATTCCCGACCCGGCTATGGCCCGGCCAAGCCGCAGGTCTGCAAGGATTGTGCCGGCTCCCGTACGAGGCAGCTCTGAGGGATTACTGATAGCAGCTGTGACCTTCACGCCCGTAGCAATGGTAAGGGTCGATGTGACTGCTGCTCCATTTGGAGTCAAGCTAGCCGGGCTGAAGGTGCATGTCGCATTCAGGGGCAGCCCGGTGCAGGAAAAAGTCGTAGCCGTGTTGAAGCCGTTAGTAGGAGTAAGGGTGATCGTAGTAGTCGCAGAGTTGCCGCTGGCTATGGTCGCTGAAGCGGGGTTGAAGTTGAGCGTGAAGTCAGGCGGCGGTGCGGTTATGGTGACATTCACCACTGGGGAAATGGAGCCCAGATTTGGCACATCGCCGCTATAACTAGCAGTGATCGCATGCGTCCCGATGGTGAGCGCGGTGCTCGAGTACATCGCGACCCCGCTGGAGCTCAGGCTTGCGGTACCAAGGACGCTGGAGCCGTCGGTAAAGGTTACGACCCCGGTAGCAGGCGGAGCGCCGGTAACTCCGGCGACCGTCGCTGTGAAAGTCACACTGGTTCCCGTCAACACGCTCAAGGCCGAGGCCGAGAGAGTTGTAGTTGTCACGGTCTGCGGCAGCACGGTCAGCGTTCCATTCGTGAGAGTGACCGTGTAGTCTGCAATATCTGCTCCGCTGATCGTGGGTACGATCGGATAACTCCCGGCTGGAGAACTGGGAACGGCTGTCGTCGCGTAAGTTGTCGTGAAGACGTCGGAGTTCACAGCCCCGCTCACCGAACCCGTAAAGGTTGGATTGGCTGTGTTCACAAAGCGCGAAGCGCTCGCCGCCGCTACGCTTAAAGGGGCCGGGGCGACGGAGATCGGGACGTTGGCACTGCTGCTCGCAGTCGACGTAGAGCTTCCCGAGTAGCTTGCCATTATGCTCCCCATTCCAGCGGGAAGGGCCGTGGTGACTAGGGTGGCTACACCGCTGGCGTTCAGAGTGGCGGTTCCGAGAGTAAGGCTTCCCTCCGCGAAGGTGACCGATCCGGCGGGAATGGTACTGCCGCTCGCCGAGATCGTGGCGGTGAGCGTCACCGCTTCACCGTAGGTGTAGGGCCCGGCCGTGCTGATCGCCAACGCGCTGGTGGTTGCATAAAGATCGACGATCGTTAGGGGGGTGGCGCTGGAGACGCTGGAGTTGTAAAGACTATCTCCGGAGTAAGTGGCGACTACGTTGTAACTGCCGGCGGCTAGCGTCGACGTGGAGATGGTAGCAACTCCGCTGCCGTTCAGCGTAGCCGTCCCGATGTGAGTGTTACCGCTATCGAAACTGATTGTGCCAGTGGGTGCCGAAAGCCCGCTCTCTCCGGTGACAGTTGCTGTCAGGGTAACGGGTACTCCTAAATCGGCGGAGATAAGCGGGAGCAATAGAGCAGTAGAACTGCCGGTGTGGGTGATGATCTTGGCGAAGAACCCTGCCTCACCGTCAAACGTACTCTGATATGCGTTTACAACCGGGATGTTACCAGCACCGGTGCCTGCCAGATATATGTTCTGGCTCGCATCGACGGCTATACCAAAGGGACTGGTATAAGTACCTCCGAAGAAAGAGCCGAAGAGTACCTGCGAGCCATCCGGACTCAGCTCGGCTACTACTGCGCTGCTGTTTGTGTAGCCCTGGAATCCATTTCTGACCGGGATGTCACCCGCTCCGCCATTGCCGAACGTAGCAAGATAGACGTCCTGCCTGCCATCAAGTGTGAGCGCAGAGACGCTGGGGCTGCTGACCGTTGGCGATCCGTAGAAGGTGGACCACAGCAGTGACCCCGTCGGTCCAAACTTTGTCACAAAGCCGGTCGAGCATTGGTGGCTTGTGGGGTCCTGATTGCAGCTTGGCTGCAGCACACCGCTTGTCGTAGGAAAGTCACTGAACTGGGTGTAGCCGCCCACGTACAGATTTCCCGCCGGATCCGCGGCTAGTGCAGCGATATCTGTCAACGTGGCTCCCTGGGGGGTTGAGCCAGTCAGATAAGTCGAGAACACCAGGGAATCGGTGCCCGACTTTGTGGTATCGAATGCTGCAACGTAGCCGCTATCGCCCGCGCAATTCGCAGTCATATCCACATTGCATGTGGCTCTGAGCGCACCCGCGGTAGTCGGAAAATTCGCAGAATTGGTGTGGCCGGCAATGAAAGCCCTCCCACCGCTGACGGCAAGAGCAGCGGCGCGGCTGAAGCACGGGACGCTGCCGCAAGTACCTGCTATCAAAGTGGAGTAGACAAGGGTATGGCCGTCGGCGCTGAGTTCACTGAGGAAAGGCACATCGAGAACTCCTGCGGAGAAAGGCTGACCCACGCTTTGGTAGGCAGACGCGGTCACAGGGTAGTTGACGTAGCCGACACCGGGGCCAGCGTAGTAGGAATTGGTTGTGCCCGTCACGTACACGTTTCCCGCAGGGTCGAGCGCGATTGCGGTAGCGGCGTCATACCCCGAGCCGCCAAGGTAAGTGCCATAAAGCAGCTGGGTACCGGTCGGGTTGAGTTTGACGATGTAGTTCGTCTGCTCGGCGAGTCTTCCATTGCATAACGACTCCTCAAGGTTCTGTCCCGTGCTCGGATCCTGTCCAGTGATGTAGGGGCTGCAGTAGGGCTGGTAGGCATCTGGAGTTATCGGAAAGCCGCTCGACGTCGTAGTGCCGGTCGCCCAGGCCTCATCGTTCCCATCGACAGCAATGCCCGTCCCGCTACTGGAGGTCTCCTGAAGGTTATGAGAACTATCGCCAACTAGATAGGTGGAATAGATCAGAGACTGGCCGTCGGCTGCTATCTTGCTGACAAATGCGTATCCTCCAAAAGCACCCCGGTAAGCGCATGTATCCAGCTGATCGGGACAACTGGTTTCAACCGCGCCCGGCGTGATCGGGAAATCAGTCGCAGCCGTTCTGCCTGTGACATACATCTCGTTAGATCCATTCAGTGCCATGGCGCTGATCGTCGAACTCCCGGTTGAGCCGCCGAGGTAACTCGAAAAGGCCAGCACAGGATCGATGGTAAGAGTGCGGGCGTGGTCATACGCACCCACTCGAAAACTCACCTCTCCATTCGCCGCGACTGCAAACCCTCCTTCCACCGGCTCCTGTCGACCGGATTGCCGCGAGACCTGGTAGAGAACAGGTTTCTTGAAGGAAACGACAGACTTGTTACCCTCCGCGATAGGAAGGACAAGATCGCCGGCGGAGTCGACGATGGGCGCTGAACCCTTGAATCTGAGACGAATGCTCGACAGATCGGCGCCCGGAGCGAGCGCGAAGTCGTACTCAAGTACCCCCTGATTGCCGTAGTAGACCAGGTCAATGCCGGGATAAACATTCGCCGCCCGAGTCCGGGCATAGGTCGGCAGTCCTATTATCCATTTGCTGCGATCGGCCCCGAACATGTAGCTCGTGATGCCCTTCAACTGTCGTTCCGGCTGCAAGGCGCTGTTTGGGTTCGCACCAAGCAGCTCCATACGGATCGCTGAGGAACGATAAGGCGCATCATCTGTCTGCGCACCCGCTGCGATGGTCGTGCTACGCGGTGCGGCCTCTACGGTTTGGAGCTTGATGGTCGCTTCACTCGGGCTGAGGAAGATGGAGTATCCCGCCCCGCGAGCGATGAACTTGACCTGCGGGTCAGCCTGCCCCTCGTTTGGCTCGAAGCTGAGAGGGAGCTTGCCGTAACTGACGGCGATCGCCCCGGACGAAGGCCCTTTCACGGCCACCGGAGCACCCTGTGCGCAGCTGAGGCTGAAGACGCTCGTTACGAAAGCCGCAAGCAGCACACTAGCATTGCGGGACTTGAGACTACGAAACCCTTGGCTATGCACGAGAACCCCCAGGCAGACAAGAAGAACGGAGTGATGCATGGTGGCAGAAGATAGGGTCTACCAGATGAACAATAGCGTTAAACACGAGATCAGCTCACGTGCAAGACGAAAAATCAGGAAAGGTGTTGAGCGTCCCGATGGTGTCTGGCTGACTGTTCATCAGGGCGCCGAGGTTACGTTTCGAAAAGTTTCTTTCAGGTGCAAATGCGAGACGAGTCTAAACCGGATCGGCTCAGATGACAAAGTAAAAGCGCAAATGATCTGCCAAAAGAGGGGCCGCTTCCTCGCGTCATACCTGAAGCATTCGTTGACACGACGAAGCAGACACACTGGGCAAGCCACCACGGCAGATAGTTCATCATCACCCTGCCAATCCTTCACTCTCGCAGAACTGACGGCGCTCTACTTCAGCCGCGACGCCTTAAGGGAACTGCAGCGAAGCTCCAATCCCTCAACAGTGCAGTGCAGACAATCGGCGCCACGCTGCCGCCCTCCGGTCACGAGCTTCTGCGCCGCGCTAAGGAGCAGACCTCGGTGTCGGTGACCGGCTGGTGGACTACAGCCAGTCAACGGCGACCATCACAGGCGCTCAACCGGGCCATTCGCTACCGGCTGACGGTCCGCATCTCTCACCAGCCGTTGAATGCCCCCTGGGCAGAGGGCACGCCTCATCGACCCTTACCGGCTCTGGTAGGCGGGCGGCGGACCGTACCTTGTAGCCTACGACCAAGCCAGGCACGCAGTCCGCACCTCTGCGGTAGAAAGCATCTCGAAGATTGCCGGCAGCAACCAGCTCTTCGTGCTGCGCGCCGACTTTGACTCCAAAGCTTTAATCGGACCGCATTTCCGGTGCATGGCGGCGAGCCTGAAGTGGTAAAGATTCGCTCCTCCGCGCAGCAGGCGCCCCGTGTCATGGAGAGACACTGGCACAGGTCCCAGGAATTTCATTTACAGAGTGATGGAAGTGTGATCATGTATCTCCAAGTAGCCAACCTATGGGAAGTAAAAGCTGACTAACAGGCTGGGGCGCCGACGCCACAGTCCTGGAGCCAGAGAACTCAGGAAAAGTATCATCAACGTTGCAAAACGTTTGTTAGGCAAGAGGGGATGACACACCGACATGGAAGAAACAAATATCTTCAAAGTTTTGGGCGTGTCTACTAAGGAAGATGTCCTGACGAATCTTCTGGAATACTGCTTCAACACTTCGAGACAGTTTTCTTCGCTCTTCTTCAATTCCATATTAAAGTGGCCAGCGACGACACAATTCGACGGCGTTCACGTTCGAAAGAACGTTCCAGGCTACGGGACTCCAGATATGATAATTTCCGGAAGGAGAACAGACACGCCGAGGGTTGCCTTGATCGAGCTTAAACTTCACGCGATTGAGGGACTCGATCAAACCGATCGCTATGCTCAAAGCGAGTGCCAGAGCGCTATTTTGGCTCAGTTAGACTTTCCGCCAAACACTGAGTTCCACCTCATTTTTCTAACTCTTTTTCCGGACCAAAAACCAAACAGTCACCGTTTTCGTGCGACCTCCTTCCGCCCAATACTACGTGCGCTGCAAAAAACGCCGGTCAGCGACGACCGACTAGGCTCTCAGTTACTGAGCGACTGGACTGAATGCCTCGACGAGTTTTACGCTGCGGGATCGCTTCATAATGAAGATGCATTAACTACCAAGCTTTCTTCTAATGTACCAGGAGCGGGCTTTCTAGCCTTCAATGCCTTTGCTGCATCGATCAAGCCTGCGATCTGCGATTCGTATAAGTCAGATCGGAGTAGTCCGCAAGGTCGTCCATTCTACTTAGTTAAATTTTCCAAATCTACCTGGCACCCTCTGGCATTACTGCAAGATGAGTGGAGGAACTTCGATCCATCAAAGCACTTCGATATTCATTTAGAATGCCAGTTTCACCTGCGAACTAAAAAGCTAAACGTCTATATTCACTATGAAACTAACCCATACAAGCCAAACCTGGGCAGCAACATCTCAGCGCAAAGGTTAGCTGATCATTTGAGGCGGAGAAGAGAGTTTAAGGCCGCTCTTTCCGGCTTGCTCTCTGATCAGTTTGTTCCTGCCTCTAATGATCGAGTGAATCAAATTGCACGAGCTCCGATCCCGCTAGAAGAGCTGACCGTTAGTGATGCGCGCAAACAAGTCAAGCGACTGCTTTCGAGTTCAGCAGATGCGATCGATAAAGCCCTTTTAAAGAGCCGGACCGGAAGAACAAACCCATAATCCCTGATGCGTAAACTGCATTATTCATTGCTCCGACTCGGCGGCTCGACTCAATCTGGGATCCGGTTGGACTAGTTAGGTCTTATCGACGTCAGACGCGTATCTAAAGCAGCGACGTGGGTAAGAGCAGGCAGGGCGATGATTACCTCGCAGCCTTGCAGCGAACCTGAAGTGAGGGCGCCGAGCCGGTTCGCCTCAGCAGGCGTATTTAGACGGGATTCCCTGTGGCAATCACTTGATACTGTTTGCCGCGGGCTGCAGGTATTTCATAACATTGCAGTTCAGGAATCTGGTGAGGCCGTAGCATAGCCCTCGCCGCCCACCGGCCCTCCCCTCCCCAGGTGGTATGCTGCGGGGATGTTCGACTCGGCTGCCTCTCGCGATTCAGCACTGCTGCTCACCGAGGAGCTGCTCGTCTTCGCCACTGTCGTCGGATCGGTCGCCGCTCTGCCCGCCTTCATCGAATTTGTCGCCGACCGCCGCAAGCGACGCGAGCGCGTCTACCTCAGCCTGGAAGATGTTCCCGTCAGCAGCCTCAACCCGCGCCTCGCCGGCATGGACGAGCTGCTCGCCGGCATCGCCGACCTCATCGACCGCGCCCGCTCC